>CAWDWT010000015.1:0-132597 GCA_963806075.1 uncultured Alphaproteobacteria bacterium | reverse complement strand
CGCACCGGTTGGTCTGATTCGTGTCGTATGCCTCCATAGGCTCCCCCTATGAGGGTGGTTCGCAAACCCGTAGCGCGGATGCAGGTCGATGGCAAAAACTCGTGAAGGCGGTATCAATTTTCTCGTGTGCCTGCCCGAGGAAGACAAAGAGTGGATCAAGGCGCAAGCCAAGGCCAACTTCAGCAGTCAGAACGCCGAGATCGTTAAGTGCATCCGGCTCGCCAAGAGGCAGCAGCTCCAGGAGCAGACGGCCAGCTGATGTCCCGCGGCGCGCAAACCTTCAGAGAACGGGACGTGACCAAGGCTGTCAAAGCCGTGGTTAAGGCCGGGATGAAGGTTGACCGCGTCGAGGTCATGGATGGAAAGATCGTCGTGTTTGCGGGGAATCCTGAAACCGGGATCGCTGCGGTCGAAGCTCACAACGAATGGGACGACGTGAAGTGAAGCGCAAGCTCCCGCGGTACACTCACGGCTATGTTGACCAGCACGGCAAACCTCGATTTTACCTGCGTCGCGCGGGGTTCAAAAAAGTTGCGCTTCCCGGGTTGCCTTGGTCGCCAGAATTTATGGCAGCACGCGAACTATCCCTCGGTGATTTATCGTCTGCCAAAATCGAGATCGGCGCCAAGCGTACCGTGGCGGGAACGGTGAACGCCGCCTTGGTTTCCTACTATCGCTCGACTGCATTCACCAATCTCGCGAAGAGCTCGCAGACTATGCGCCGGGCTGAACTCGAGCGGTTTCGCACCGATCACGGCGAGAAGCGCCTCCATCTCATGCACAAAACGGCGCTTCAGAACATTCTCAATGGCAAGACGCCGGCAGCACAGCGCAATTGGAAGAAGGCAATGCGCGGGTTGCTCGATCACGGCCTGGCGCTAGATATGATCACGGTAGATCCTCTGTCCGGCGTCATGCTGTCCAAGATCAAAACGATAGGCCACCATCCCTGGGAAAGTTGGGAGTGCGAGCAATTCGAGGTTCATCACGCTGTCGGCACCAGGGCAAGGCTCGCATACGAGCTGCTGCTACAGGCAGGTCAATCAAAATGCGACGTCGTTCGCATGGGTCGGCAGCATATCCGCAAGGGCATGATGACGATGCGCCGGCAAAAAACCGGTGTTCCGTTTAATGTCGAGATCACACCGAGACTGCAGGCGGCGATCGACGCGATGCCTGAGAGCAATTACCTGACGTTCTTGGTAACCGGGCAGGGCGAGCCGTTCACGGCAGCGGGCTTCGGGAACTACTTTCGTGATCTCTGTGTCGCGGCCAAGTTGCCGACGCGTTGTACCACTCACGGTCTGCGAAAGGCGGCGGCTACCTACTTCGCCGAGTTGGGCGCAACCGATCATCAACTCATGGCGTGGTTTGGTTGGGCGTCTATCTCGCAAGCCCAGGTCTACACCAAGGAAGCGAACCGGAAGCGCATGGCGATGGCGGCCGGGAAGCTCATTTCAGGAACAGGAATTGGCTCACCGATCAACCCTGTGAGCCAAATTGACGATCAACCCATTGAAAACATTAGGGGCAAAAAGTGAAGTGGCGATCCCAGCAGGATTCGAACCTGCAACCCACGGAGTAGAAATCCGTTACTCTATCCAGTTGAGCTATGGGACCGTCGGGCGACCGGGTCGCGGACGCCTTTTACCATTGCCAATATGAAAAATCCGCAACTCCGCCAAGCCTGTTCCGAACCATTTTGATCGCTTCGTCGACAAAAGCAGGGTGGCGGACCGGGCTGCCGGCCCGCCTGATTGCAAAGCTGCGCGTCCGGTCTGGGAATCCGCGCGGATTTGCCTTGAGGCCATGTCGCATGCGACTTTTCGCTATCCCGTTCCGCGGCCATGAGTCTGTCACCTTTTCGCGCATTTCTGTTCAATAAGCGGCATTCGTCCGTGCCCGGGAGCTCCATCATGATCGGTTTTGTTCGCGCCGTGACAATCTGCGCCACGCTGGCGTTCGGCCTCGTGGCGGCGCAGGCGGCTGACAAGGCTTTCAAACGTGACGACTTGGCCGATTCCGCGATCAAACTGGAGACCCAAATCAAGAGCGAGGCGGGGCCGGTCTCGAAGCCGCCGGCTTCCTTGCGGAGCGATGCCGATACCGCCTTCAGGCGGAACGATTTCCGCACCGGGCTGCAAATCCTGGGGCAGATCGCCGCCACGGCGCCCGAGGACAGTGCCAACTGGCTGCGGCTGGCCCGCACCATTTTCCAGGTCAAGCCGTCGAATTCCAGCGAGCAGACATTCCTGCTGGAGCGGGCCTCGACCGCAGCCTACATCGCCTACCAGCGCGCCGGCAATCCGGCGCAGGAGGCCGACTCGCTGGCCGTGCTCGGCCAATCGATGTCCGAACGCAAACTGTGGCGCCCGGCGCTGGACGCGCTGCGGCTGTCGCTCGACCTACGCGAGGTCGCCGACGTGCGCGGCCAATACGAGAAGATGCGCGACGAGCACGGATTCCGTCTGCTCGATTACACGGTGGATTCGGATTCCGCATCACCGCGGGCCTGCTTCCAGTTCTCGGAGGATCTGGCCAAACGCACCGACTTCGCGCCGTTCCTGGCGCTGGCCGGCAACGACAAGCCGGCGCTGTCAGCGGAGGGCAAGCAGCTTTGCGTCGATGGCCTGAAGCACGGCGAGCGCTACAACATCAATCTGCGCGCCGGCCTGCCGTCCACGGTGAAGGAGACGCTGCCGAAATCGGCCGAGTTCAACATCTATGTGCGCGACCGCAAACCGTTCGTGCGCTTCACCGGCCGCGCCTATGTGCTGCCGCGCACGGGCCAGCGCGGCATTCCCGTGGTCAGCGTCAACACGCCCGCTGTGAACGTCAACGTATTCCGGATCGGCGACCGCAATTTGATTAACACGGTGATCGGCTCGGATTTCCAGCAATCGCTGAGCAAGTACCAGCTTTCCGACCTTGGCGACGAGCGTGGCGTCAAGGTCTGGTCCGGCGAACTCGCGACCGCGAACGCGCTGAACCAGGACGTCACGACCGCTTTCCCAGTCGATCAGGCACTCGGTGATTTGCAGCCCGGCGTCTACGTGATGACCGCTGCCCCCAAGGGGCCGACCGCGAGCGACGATGAAGGGCAGCTCGCCACCCAATGGTTCATCGTTTCCGACATGGGTCTAACGGCGTTTTCCGGCAATGACGGCGTTCATGTGTTCGTCAATTCACTGGCCTCGACGGACGCGGTTGCCAATGCCGAAGTGCGCCTTATCGCGCGCAACAACGAGGTGCTCGCCACCCGCAAGACCGACGCGTCGGGCCATGTGCTGTTCGAGGCCGGGCTTGCGCGCGGGGAGGGCGGCCTGTCGCCGGCGATGCTGACGGTCACCAGCGAGAAGGCCGACTACGCCTTCCTGAGCCTGAAGACCGATGCGTTCGACCTGTCGGATCGCGGCGTCTCGGGCAGGGCGATCCCGGTCGGCGCCGATGCCTTTGTCTATGCCGAGCGCGGGGTCTACCGCTCCAACGAAACCGTCTATCTCACCGCGCTGCTGCGCGACGGTCTGGGCAATGCCGTGACCGGCGGCCCGCTGACCCTTGTGATCGAGCGTCCGGACGGTGTCGAATTCCGCCGCGCCGTGCTGACCGACCAGGGGGCCGGCGGCCGCAGCCTGTCCGTTGCCCTCAACTCGGCCGTTCCGGCCGGCACCTGGCGGGTGCGGGCGTTCACCGATCCGAAGGCGGCGCCGGTCGGCGAAACCACCTTCATGGTCGAGGATTACATCCCCGAGCGGATCGAATTCGACTTATCCAGCAAGGACAAAAGCATCAAGGTTGATGCACCTGCAGAACTCAAGGTGGACGGCCATTTTCTCTATGGCGCGCCCGCTTCCGGGCTGCAGCTTGAGGGCGACATGCTGGTGGCGCCGGCCGAGGCGCGGCCGGGCTATACCGGCTATCAGTTCGGCGTCGACGACGAGGAGACCGCCAGCAACGAGCGCACGCCGATCGAGAACCTGCCGGAATCCGACGACAAGGGTGTCGCGACCTTCCCGGTGAGCTTGGCGAAAGCGCCGACCTCGACCCGGCCGCAGGAAGCCCAGATCTTCATCCGCATGGCGGAAGCCGGCGGCCGGGCGGTTGAGCGCAAGCTGGTGCTGCCGATCGCGCCGACCAGCGCGATGATCGGCGTCAAGCCGCTATTTGCCGACAAGAACGTGGCCGAAGGCGACAAGGCCAATTTCGACGTGGTCTTCGTCTCGCCCGACGGCAAGTCGCTGGCGCGCGACGGTCTCCGCTATGAGTTGTTGAAACTTGAGTCGCGTTACCAGTGGTACCGGCAGAATTCGTCGTGGGACTTTGAGCCGGTCAAGACCACGACACGGGTGGCGGACGGCGATCTCGCCATCGCCGCCGGCAAGCCGGCGCATTTGACGCTGTCGCCGCAGCCGGGCCGCTATCGCCTCGACGTCAAGTCGAATGAAACCGACGGCCCGATCACCTCGGTGCAGTTCGACGTCGGCTGGTATTCCGACGGCTCGGCTGACACGCCGGACCTGCTGGAGACCTCGATCGATAAGCCTGATTACCAGTCCGGCGACACCATGACGGTGACCGTCAATGCGCGCACGGCCGGCAAGCTGACCGTCAACGTACTGGGCGATCGGCTGCTGATGACGCAGACTTCAGACGTCAAGGAAGGCACGGCCCAAGTCAAAATCCCCGTCGGCAAGGATTGGGGCACTGGCGCCTATGTAGTGGCGACCCTGCGCCGCCCGATGGATACCGCGGCGTTGCGGATGCCGGGTCGGGCGATCGGTCTGAAATGGTTCGGCATCGACAGGACGGCGCGCACGCTGCAGGTCAATCTGTCGTCGGCAGCTCTGGTGCGTCCGAACTCCACGCTGAAGATTCCGGTCAAGCTTGGCGGCTTGAGCCCCGGCGAAGACGCCAAGGTCGTCGTTGCCGCGGTCGATGTCGGCATTCTCAACCTGACGAACTACAAGCCGCCGGCGCCCGATGACTACTATCTCGGCCAGCGCCGCCTGACGGCGGAGATCCGCGACATCTATGGCCAGTTAATCGATGGCATGCAGGGCACTCGCGGCCAGCTCAAGACCGGTGGGGATGCCGCCGGTGCCGAACTGCAGGGCAGCCCGCCCACGCAAAAGCCGCTGGCGCTCTATTCCGGCATCGTCACGGTCGGTGCCGACGGCACCGCCGAGATCAGCTTCGACATTCCCGAATTCGCCGGCACGGCGCGGGTGATGGCGGTGGCGTGGACTGCAACGAAACTCGGCCGCGCCACCACCGACGTCACGGTGCGCGATCCCGTGGTGCTGACCGCGACCTTGCCGCGCTTCCTGCTCAACGGCGATCACGGCACCATGAACATGGAAATCGACAATGTCGAAGGCACGCCTGGCGATTACAGCGTCAACGTCAAGGCGTCCGGTCCGGTCAGGGTCGGCGGCAACGCGGTCACCAACGTCAAGCTCGCCGCCAAACAGCGCAGTTCGATGTCGCTGGCGCTCGATGCGTCCGGCACCGGCACCGCGCAGTTCGACGTCGATATCAAGGGACCGAACGGCCTGAACCTGGCGCGGCACTACGCGCTCGACGTCAAGGCGGCGACGCAGATCCTTGCGCGCCGCACGGTGCGGACGTTGGCCAAGGGTGAGAGCCTGACGCTGTCGCCGGATATGTTCGCCGACCTGGTGCCGGGCACCGGCAGCGTCTCGGCTTCCGTCAGCCTCTCCACGGCGCTGGATGCGGCCACGATCCTGCAAGCGCTCGACCGCTATCCGTTCGGCTGCTCGGAGCAGATTACCAGTCGTGCGATGCCGCTGTTGTACGTCAATGACCTCGCGGCCGGCGCGCATCTGGCGACGGACACCGCGGTCGACCAGCGCATCAAGGATGCGATTGACCGGCTATTGGCCCGCCAGGGTTCCAACGGCTCGTTCGGGCTGTGGTCGGCCGGCGGCGATGATGCGTGGCTCGACGCCTATGTCACGGACTTCCTGACCCGCGCCCGCGAGAAAGGTTTTGTCGTGCCGGACGTGTTGTTCAAGAACGCGCTCGACCGCATCAGGAATTCGGTCGTCAATGCCGAGGAGCCGGAAAAGGATGGCGGCGCCAACCTTGCTTACGGCCTCTACGTGCTGGCGCGTAACGGCACCGCGCCGATCGGTGACCTGCGTTATCTCGCCGACACCAAGCTGAACAACCTTTCGACCTCGATCGCGAAATCGCAGCTTGCCGCAGCGCTCGCGTTGGTCGGCGACAAGGCCAGGGCGGAGCGGGTCTATGCCGCGGCGCTCGAGAGCCTGATGCCGAAGCCTGTGCTGGAATTCGGCCGCGTCGACTACGGCTCGCAATTACGCGATGCGGCGGCGCTGGTGTCGCTTGCCAGCGAAGGCAATGCGCCGCGCGCGACGCTGAACCAGGCGGTGTTGCGCGTTGAAAATGCGCGCGGGCTGACGCCATACACTTCGACCCAGGAAAACGCCTGGCTGGTGTTGGCATCGCGCGCGCTTTCGAAGGAAACCATGGTGCTCGATATCGACGGCTCACCTGTCAAGACCGCGCTCTATCGCAGCTACAAGGCCGCTGAATTGAATGGTAAGCCCATCAAGATCACCAATGACGGCGATGCCTCGGTGCAGGCGGTGATATCCGTGAGCGGCGCGCCGGTGACGCCGGAGCCCGCAGCGTCGAACGGCTTCAAGATTGAGCGCAATTATTTCACGCTCGACGGCAAGCCGGCCGATGTCTCCAAGGCGAAACAGAATGATCGCTTCGCGGTGGTGCTGAAGATCACCGAACCCAAGCCGGAGTTCGGTCACATCATGGTGGCAGACTATCTGCCGGCAGGGCTCGAGATCGACAACCCGCATCTGGTCTCGTCCGGCGATACCGGTACGCTGGACTGGATCGAGGACGGCCAGGAGCCGCAGAACACCGAATTCCGCGACGACCGCTTCACGGCCGCGATCGACCGCGCCGCCAGCGACAAGG
Organism: uncultured Alphaproteobacteria bacterium; assembly: GCA_963806075.1. Classification (GTDB taxonomy): domain Bacteria; phylum Pseudomonadota; class Alphaproteobacteria; order Rhizobiales; family Xanthobacteraceae; genus Bradyrhizobium. The sequence continues at coordinate 125,616 of CAWDWT010000015.1, read as the reverse complement.
CGGTGTTCACGGTGGCCTACGTCGTGCGAGCGGTGTCGCCCGGAAAATACGTGCTGCCGCAGGCCTATGTCGAGGACATGTACAATCCCTCGCGCTACGGCCGTACCGGCACCGGAACCGTCGAGGTGCGTCCGGCGAAATGAGCGCGGCCCAACATAGTACTTCGTCATGCCCGGGTTTATCCCGGGCATCCACGTCTGTTGCGGACGCTGGTGAAGTCGTGGATGGCCGGGACAAGCGCGGCCATGACGGTGGAAATCGGTGGCGGACCGTTCGGATTGTCGCGGCGATCTTCGCCGCCGTCTGTTTTATCGCGATCGGCGTATTGGCCGCCTGGGTGGTCTCGCTCGGACCACTGCCGTTGCAAGAAGCTCGGCAGGTGTCGCAGACGGTGGTCGACCGCAACGGCAAGCTGCTGCGCGCCTATGCAATGGCGGACGGCCGCTGGAGGCTGCCGGTCGACGCCAAGATCAATGTCGATCCGACTTATCTGAAGCTGCTGTTTGCCTACGAGGACAAACGCTTTTACTCGCATGTCGGCGTCGATCCGCTGGCGCTGGGCCGCGCGGCGATTCAGCTCGTCACACGGGGCCACATCGTCTCCGGCGGCTCGACCATCACCATGCAACTGGCGCGGCTGATGGAACCGCGGCACGAGCGCTCGCTGTCCGCCAAGCTGCACCAGATGGTGCGCGCCGTCGAAATCGAGCGGCAACTGACCAAGGACCAGATCCTCAACCTCTATCTGGCCCTGGCCCCCTATGGCGGCAATCTTGAAGGAATCCGCTCAGCCTCGATCGCCTATTTCGGCAAGGAGCCGAAGCGGCTGACGCTGGCGGAGTCCGCGCTTTTGGTCGCGCTGCCGCAATCGCCTGAGAACCGCAGGCTCGATCGTCATCCGGACGTGGCGCTCGTCGCGCGTGATCGGGTGCTCGACCGAATGGTCGAGGACGGCACCATCTCCGAACGAGGATGCGGTCGCGGCCAAGGCCGTGCCGGTGCCGCGGATGCGCAAGTCGATCCCGATCCTGGCACCCCATTCCGCCGATCGGGCGATCTCGACGTTCAAGGATATGCCGGTCATTTCGCTGACCCTGGATTACAGCCTGCAGAAGAACCTTGAAGCGCTGGCGCATGATCGCGCCGTTGTGCTCGGTCCCAATGTCTCGGTCGGCATCGTCGTGGTCGACAATGAGAGCGGCGACGTGCTGGCGCGGGTCGGCTCACCCGATTATTTCGACGATAAGCGGGCAGGGCAGGTCGACATGACCCGCGCGGTGCGCTCGCCCGGATCGACCCTGAAGCCGTTCATCTACGGCCTCGCCTTCGAGGACGGCTTTGTGCATCCGGAAAGCCTGATCGACGACCGGCCGATCCGGTTCGGCGAATACGCGCCGCAGGATTTCGACATGACCTTCCAGGGCACGGTGCCGGTGCGCAAGGCGTTGCAGCTGTCGCTGAACGTGCCGGCGGTCGCGCTGCTCGACCGGGTCGGCGCCAGCCGGCTGTCGTCGCGGCTGAAGCAAGCCGGCGGCAACCTGGTTCTGCCAAAGGACGAGGTGCCGGGGCTGGCCATGGGATTGGGCGGCGTCGGCGTCACGCTGCAGGATCTCGTGCAACTCTATGCTGGCATTCCGCGGCTCGGCACGACCAAGCCGCTTCGCGAGTTTATGGACGACAGATCGCGCGATCCGTTGCGGCTGATGGATCAGGCCGCAGCCTGGCAGGTCGGCAACGTTCTGATCGGCACACCGCCACCGGAAAATGCCCCACAGCACCGGATCGCATTCAAAACCGGCACCAGCTACGGCTACCGCGACGCCTGGTCGGTCGGATTTGATGGCCACATGACCATCGGGGTGTGGGTCGGACGGCCTGATGGCGCGCCGGTTCCGGGTCTCGTCGGGCGCGTCGCTGCAGCGCCGATCCTGTTCGACGCGTTTGCCCGCACCGGCAAGTTGCCCGCGCCGCTGCCGAAGGCGCCGAAGGGTGTCCTGATCGCCAGCAACGCCAAGCTGCCGTTGCCGCTGCGCCGGTTTCGCCCGATCGGGGAACTGGTGCGAACCGGCAGCGAGCAGGCGCCCCGCATCCAGTTCCCGCTCAACGGCTCGCGCATCGATGCCTCCGGTTCCGATGGTGCCCAGTTTTCAGCCATGCCGGTCAAGATTGCCGGCGGCGTGTTGCCGATGACCATGATGGTCAACGGAAAAGCCGCCGGAGAGATCGACAGCCGTCGCCAAAGGCTGGTCGATCCGCCCGGTCCGGGCTTTGTCCGGCTCACCGTGATCGACGCTACGGGCGCGGCGGACACAGTTGTTGTCCGAATTCAGTAGAAGTGGCCTAAGCGGTTGTCGCGATAGCGGTTTCAGTCTATGCGGAACCGATGGCCGAGACCTACCCACGCCCCCGGTTTGGTGAGCCGCGTGAGCCGAAAACCCGGGTGAATCCCGGTAGCCGGCTGACGCGCGTGATCGAGTTCGTCACGGTCGGTCATGTTCGCTCGATCGCATTCCTGCTGCTGTGCTGCCTGCTGCTTTTCCTGCCGGGCTTCTTCAACATCCCGCCGATCGATCGCGACGAGGCAAGGTTCGCCCAAGCGACCAAACAGATGGTCGAGAGCGACGACTTCGTCGACATCCGCTTCCAGGACGATGTTCGCTACAAGAAGCCGGTCGGCATCTACTGGCTGCAGTCGGCCGTGATCGAAACGGCGTCGGCGCTGGGCCTGCCGCGCGCGCAATTGCGCATCTGGCTGTATCGCATCCCGTCGCTGTCCGGCGCGATCGGCGCCGTGCTGCTGACCTATTGGACGGCGCTCGCCTTCGCGACGCGGCGCGGCGCCGTGCTCGCCGCGTTGATCATGGCAAGTTCGGTACTGCTCGGCGTCGAAGCCCGGCTTGCCAAGACCGATGCGATGCTGCTGTTTACCGTGGTCGCGGCGATGGGCGCGATGGCACGGGCATATCTGTCCTGGAAACGCGGTGAGAATCCCGCGCATCCACCGTGGTCCTGGCCGATAGTTTTTTGGACGGCGCTGGCGGGCGGCATCCTGCTCAAGGGGCCGCTAATCCTGATGTTCGTGGGCCTCGCTATCGCAACACTCGCGATCCTTGATCGGTCAGCGGTGTGGATCTGGCGCCTGCGTCCGGTCTGGGGCCTGATCTGGATGCTGGTTCTGGTGCTTCCCTGGTTTGTCGCGATCTTCTGGCGCGCCGGCGATGCCTTCTTCGCGGATTCGATCGGCGGCGACATGCTGAGCAAGCTGGCGGCGCAGGAATCCCATGGCGCGCCGCCTGGCGTCTATCTGTTGCTGTTCTGGCTGACATTCTGGCCCGGTGCGCCACTCGCGGGCATGGCGGCGCCGGCGGTCTGGCGGACGCGGCGCGAATCCGGCGTGCAATTCCTGCTGGCGTGGCTGGTGCCATCCTGGATCGTGTTCGAACTGGTATTGACCAAACTGCCACACTACGTGCTGCCGCTTTACCCAGCGATCGCCATCCTGACCGTCGGCGCGCTCGAACGGCGGGCATTATCGCGATCATGGTTGCGGCGAGGGGCGGCGTGGTGGTTCGTGATCCCTGCGCTGATTTCGGTGATTGCGGTCGTCGGCGCCGTGATCTTGACAAGGCAGCCGGTGTTCCTCGCATGGCCTTTCGTGGCGGCGGCCCTGATCTTCGGACTGTTCGCGTGGTGGCTCTACGACGACAACCGCGCCGAGCGCTCATTGCTGAATGCCGTAGTTGCCGCGATCTTTCTGTCGGCGGCGCTTTATGGTGCGGTGATTCCGGCGCTGACGCCGTTGTTTCCGAGCGCCGAAATCGCTCGCGCCTTGCGCAATGTCGTTTGCGTCGGGCCGAAAGCGGCAGCCGCCGGTTTCCAGGAGCCGAGCCTGGTGTTCATGACGGACACATCGACCCTGCTGACGGACGGCTCGGGTGCCGCTGACTTTCTCAACCAAGGTAGTTGCAGGTTCGCGCTGGTCGAAGCGCGCTCGGAGCGTTCCTTTGCCCAGCGGGCCGAGGCGGTTGGTCTGCGCTACAATATGGCGAAGCGGATCGAGGGCTATAATCTCTCGCAAGGGAGGGTGGTCTCGATCGCCATCTTCCGTTCCGAAGGCACTGAGTGAAATGCCCACGCCTGCCATCAGCGACCAGGCAGCGGGTTATTTCGCGCGGCTCTCTTCCTTGCTGCTGTCGATCACCCAATTGCTGCGTCCGCCGTCCGCGCCGCAATCAGACGACGCTGCGCGAAAATTGCGGCGTCAGGCATCGATATTGATTGCGCTCGGTGCGATCGTCATCGTCGTGCTGATGTTCGGGTTCGATGTTCGCGAGATCGGTCTGATGCCGCCGCGCGGCACCCCGAGCCTGTGGCCGGTTCGTATCCTGACCGACTTTGGCAAGGCGGCTTTTGTGCTGTGGTTCATCACGGCACTCCTGATTGTGGTCACGCTTGTCGCGCCAATGGTGCGGGACAGCTTGCGATCCCGCTTGCTTCGCCTGGTGACGGAATTGCAATATTTGTTGCTGGCTCTGCTTGTGCCGAACGCAGCCGGTGAGCTTATCAAATGGATCGTCGGGCGCGGCAGGCCATTTGTCGGTGAGCATGCCGATGCCTTTTACTTCTCGCATTTTGCGGGAACGTCGGCCTATGCGAGCTTCCCATCGGCCCATGCGATCACCAGCGCTGCGCTGGCCTTCGCGGTCTCGGCGCTGTGGCCGGGGCTGCGCATTCCAATGATTATCTACGCCTTGCTGATTATGGCCAGCAGACTGGTGTTACTTGCCCACCATCCCAGTGATGTGGTCGCAGGCGCCTTGTTCGGAGTGATCGGCGCGATGGCCGTGCGCTATTGGTTTGCGGCCCATTGTCTCGGCTTCGCGATCGGCCACGATGGCGCCATATTGCCATCACGTGGCCCTGTCTAGGAACCGCAAAGGGGTTGCCCGCAAGGCGTCCGCCTCATAAGAAGCGGGCGCCGCAAAATCACGCAAACCGAGCGCTGAACTTGTCCTCATCCAATCCCAAGACCGTGTCCGTTTCCATCGTTGTGCCCGTGCGCAACGAAGCCGACAACGTGGCGCCGTTGATTGCGGAAATTACCGCGGCCCTCGACGGTCGATGGGTCTACGAGATCATCTATGTCAATGATGGTTCGACCGATGCGACGGCAGACCATCTCGCAGCCGCCATGAAACAGCGCGGCAATCTGCGTCAGATCAGCCATGCGGTCTCGTCCGGCCAGTCCGCGGCAGTACGAAGCGGAGTCCGGGCTGCGCGCGGCGCCATCGTGGCGACGCTCGACGGCGATGGTCAAAACGATCCGGCGTTTCTGCCGGCCTTGATTGCGGCAATCGAGCAGGGCGGCGATCGCGTCGGCCTTGCCGCCGGCCAGCGTGTCGGGCGCAAGGACACCGGGTTCAAGAAAATCCAGTCGCGCATCGCCAACGGCGTTCGCGCGGCCATTCTGCGCGATGGCACTCGCGATACGGGCTGCGGCCTCAAGGCGTTCCGCCGTGAGGTGTTTCTCGCGATGCCTTACTTCGATGGGCTGCATCGTTTCCTGCCGGCGCTGGTGCGTCGCGAGGGATACGAGATCGCCTATGTTGAGGTTGCCGATCGGCCACGCCGATCTGGCGTCTCGAATTACGGCTTCTTCGACCGGCTCTGGATCGGAATCATGGATCTTGCGGGCGTGTGGTGGCTGATTCGCCGCAAGAAACCGACACCTGTTGCGACCGAGGTCACTTCATGACGGAATTGTTCAACTCGCTCGTCGCCTACTTGCATGATGTATTCGTCGTCAAGTTCGACGGCTGGGTCGTCCTGGGATTCGTGGCGCAGGCGTTTTTCACCATGCGCTTTCTGGTGCAATGGATCGCATCCGAACGGGCACGCAAAAGCGTGATTCCGGTGGCGTTCTGGTTTTTCTCGATCGGCGGCGGCACGTTGCTGCTGATCTATGCGCTGTATCGCCGCGATCCCGTTTTCATCGCAGGGCAGGCGCTGGGTCTGCTGGTCTATATCCGCAATCTCTATTTCATCATCCTCACCGGCCGGCAGAGCTCCGCGAAGGTTTGAGCGGTATCACCGTGTCTTGGTAAACGGCCAGACACCGGAAAAGCAAAGAATCAGAATTTAATTCTTAAGCAAAACAGCGGATAGCGCTGCATCGGCGCACGGATTTCCGCCGGAGCGATTCTGTCCGAAAGACTGGACGTATGCGCTCTTGAGCCTTTGTTTGCTGCATTTCGCAGCCTTTCCAGCAATGCGGCGCTTGTCGGTAAAGACAATTCAACAAGAACGGATCAATTCCTAACCATTCTGCTAGTCAGACTCCAACAATTGCCCGTTAAAGCTTGCTGGAATACCGCAAGAGCATTTTGGAGTGAGGCGAAGGGTTCGACATGCTGGCCAACCGACGTAAAAGCGAGCGGCGTTTATGCAACAGCCTCGCAAAGATTCAATTCGGCACCGGCACGCTGCCTCGGGACTGCAAGGTAACCGATATTTCGGCCGGCGGCGTGAAGGTGATCGCCGAATACGTCCAGATTCCCCCTGAGTTCACGATCATCCTTTCGACGGGCGGACCCCGACAGTGCCGCCTTGCATGGCGGATCGGCTGTGAACTCGGCGCTGAATTCATCGACTAACGATATCGACGGCCCACGCATTCGGGCGAAGCAGGAAGCCGGCCATACCATACAGCCTTACCGCAAGGTGGGCCGGTTTAACCAGAATTTAGGGTTAAGCTGTGAGGGTGGTGTCAGCCAGCCGCTGATCACAGGCCAACGTACATGCTCGCGCAGCTGCGCCGATCCCACCATTTCATAAAATCTGGCGTATCGATCGTATCATCAGCGGTCTTGGTGCTGGGTCTTTGCAGTTGCCAGACCGCTGGTGATCTCGATATCACGGGATCGCTCGGCGACAAGGCCGAGGCAAACCGTGCCGCCGACCCGCGGCGCGAGGTCGATACCTATCGCGAACGCTTTCGCGCCAATTCCAAGGATCCCGATCTGGCCTTGCAATATGCTAGGGCGCTGCGGGCTACGGGGCAAAAGGCCCAAGCGGTCGCAGTGCTTGAGCAGGCCACGATCGATCACCCCGGCAACAAGGCTCTGCTCGCCGGTTATGGTCGCGCACTGGCGGATAACGGCAATTTCCAGCAAGCCTTCGACGTTCTCAGCCGTGCCCATACCCCTGAAGATCCGGATTGGCATATCCTTTCAGCCCAAGGCTCGGCCCTCGATCAACTCGGACGGCATGATGAAGCGCGGCAATACTATTCGAGCGCGCTGAAAATCGCCCCCGACGACCCTTCGGTGCTGTCCAACCTCGGCCTTTCCTACATGCTGTCCAAGGACCTGCCCAAGGCCGAGGAAACCCTGCGCCGCGCGAACAGTGACCAGGATGCCGATCCGCGCGTTCGGCAGAATTTGGCGCTGGTGGTGGGCCTGCAGGGCCGCATGACCGAGGCCGAAAGCATCGTCAAGGCCGACCGGTCGCCAGAAGAAGCGGAGGCCAACGTCGCTTATCTCCGGCGATTACTCCCCGGGAAAGAGAATGCTCATGCGGAGATGGCCAAAAAGCCGCCGCGCGCCACCGCACATGCCGACTGATCCTGCACGAGACATTCGGGACCAGCGATCGCTTACGGCACCTGCAAACACAACTGGAGATCGGTTCTTTTTCAAGTCAGGACCGATAAGACCTAAACGTTCCGGATCTCCGCGGCTCGCGCTCGAACGTCCGCTGACGCGGAGCTTTTCGATGAGGGGCGACAGGAATGAGCGCCGTGGCCTGGTCTCGGCGTGGCCCGTCATACGCTGTGCGATCTGCAGAAACGTTGCAGTGATGCGGTGGCTGGCCGAGATTTCCGCGATCATCTGACCATTGTTGGTCGCAGTGCCGAACATTCGCGGATTGAATGGAATGGAGGCGATCGGCTGCGTATCGACGGTTTTGGCGAAGGCGCGCGCGCTGATTTCCGGACGTTTCGGCATGCCGACCTGATTGAGACAATATAGCGGCGTCCGATCGTTCGGCCGCGAAGTCTTCAGCATCTGCAGGATGTTCTTGGTATTGCGCATATTGGCAAGATCGGGCTCTGCGACGATCAGGATATCGTCGGCTCCGAGCAGCGCGCGCCGTGTCCATCCCGACCATTGATGGGGGATGTCGAGTACAATGCAGGGCGTCGTCATGCGCAGCGTATCGAAAATCGTATCGAAAGCTTCCGCGCCGAAATCGTAGACCCGATCAAGCGTGGCTGGCGCGGCCAGCAGGCTCAGGTGGTCAGTGCACTTCGCCAGCAGGCGCTCGATGAATGCGGTATCGGGCCGGTCCGGCGAGAACACTGCATTGGCCACGCCCTGCAGTGGATCCTTGTTGTAGTCGAGGCTGGCGGTGCCGAACGCGAGGTCGAGATCGATCACCACGGAATCCAGCGCGAGATCGCGGGCGATCGCCCAGGCCACATTGTGCGCAACGGTGGACGCGCCGACGCCGCCTTTGGCGCCGACCACGGCAATGATCCGGCCGACGGCGACAGCCTCGGATGCCGAGAACAGGCTGCAAATCGAGCGCACCACGTCAAGGGTTGTGACCGGTCCGACGACGTAGTCATTGACGCCGCGGCGCACCAGTTCGCGATACGGAGCGGTATCGTTGGGCTTGCCGATCAGCACCACGCGGGTTCCGGGGTCGCATACGCTGGCGAGCTGGTCGAGGCCGGCAAGGATGTCGTCGCTGCCGTGGGCCTCCAGCATGATCACGTTGGGCGTCGGCGCGGTGCTATATGCCTTGACCGCAGCGACCATCCCGCCCATGTGAACGGAAAGACGTGTCTTGCCGAGGCGTCGATCTTCGCCAGCCGCGCGCACGGCGGCTGCGGTTTCCTCGGTCTCGCAAAAGGCCTGCACGCCGACGCGTGGTGCCGGCGAGATATAGTCGTCCGCGGGCGGCGGGGCGGTGTCTACGTGATCTTCGGATTCTTTACGTGCGCGGATCATTTGTCAGCGTCGCTCAGCTTGGCCTTGTCGGCTTCGGGATAGAGGGTCGTCGTCGTATTGCCTTTGCGGTATTTTTCAAAAGCTTCCGTGCGCCGCGCCGTGTAGGCGACTGTTTCGGAGCGGGGCTGCACCAGGTCCGCAGGATTGTCGACCATTGCGGCCATGTTGCGCTGATAGGCGCAGCCGAAATTGTGGTACTGCCGGTTGTCGGAATAATCCGGGTTGTTGATCGAAGGACCGAGATCTTCCGGCCACAGGCCGCAGGGGCCGGCGACGGCGGAGATTCGCGTATAGCTCAGCCGGATCATCGGCAGCAGGCGCGGGTTGTCCGGGCGATAGTGGTGAACGGTAATCGCGCGCGGCGGCACTCCGGCGGCGACGAGTAGCGACCTCGCTGCCTGAAATGCATCGGCTGCGGCGGCTGCGTTCGGCGTATCGACCGGCACGTCGGCGCTGATCGCGCCGGTTGCCTCGCGTTCGCCAGGCTTGCGCGACACCTAGCACGGTGGAACGCTGGTCCGCTGAAAGACCGCCGCGCGCGTGACCGACGAAGATGACCGCCGACTGGTTGGATTCCTGGATCGCGATCGGATGACGGAAGCGATAATCGTCGGGCGTGCTCGCCGTCACGAGTTCTTTTGCCGTTTCCTGGCACGCCCCCAACGTGATCGAAACAGGCCGATAAGCGCGCCGAGCAGAAGCAGGGGCCGATGGGCGCCGCAGATAATCTGGTTGTCGTCATTTTTGCCTCGCGCGATGCATCAGTCGGGCAGTCGTTTCAATCGATGATGAAGCCAAAATTGTCCTGGTAACTTCCGATCGGGACGACGCGACCGGAAATGCCGTAAATCCGGTTGATGCTGGCCAGCAGCGCCGACTGGGAGTCGGAGGCGGGCGCAAATCCGTCGTCAGGGCGCGACAATTCCTTTTGGGCGACCGCGCGGACGATATAGGGCGTCACGATCACCATCAGCTCGGTCTGGTTGTTGATGAAATCCTGGCTGCGGAACAGCTGCACCAAGAACCGGCAACGAATCCAGGCCCGGCAACCCGTTGACGGCCTGCTTGGTCTGTTGCTGGATCAGGCCCGCCATCGCCATCGAGCCGCCCGATGGAATCTCCAGCGTGGTTTCCGCGCGGCGGGTCTTGATCGAGGGAATCGTCGTTCCGCCAACGCCGCCTTGCAAAGCGTTTTCGTTGGAGACTTCAGAGACTTCGGTCATCACATGCAGGCTGATCCGCCCCTCGGTCAGCACCACCGGAGTGAAATTGAGCGAGATACCGAATTTCTTGAAGCTGACCGTCTGAACGCAATTTCCGATCGCGCCCGCGGTCGTGGTTTGGCAGGTCACGCCGGTCGGGATTGGAAATTCGCCGCCTTCGACGAAGGTTGCGGATTCGCCCGAGATCGCCGTCAAATTAGGTTCGGCCAGCGTCCGCACGACACCGGCGCTTTCCATTGCCCGCATGGTCGCCTGGACGGAAGGGTTCGTGCCGAACGACCCGGTGAGGGCGTTGCCGGGGACGAGCGGTGCATTGTTGGCGGTGAACGGGTTGTTGTTGTTGAAGGTTACGACCGAGTTGCCGACATTCAGGCTGGCCGAGAGATCGATGCCCATCTGCTTGATGATCGAGCGTGCCACCTCGGCGACCGTGACCTTCAGCATCACCTGGTCCTTGCCGCGCACGACGATCGAATTGACGACCTTGTCGGCCCGCCCGCCAGGCGCGCGGCGAGGTCGCCCGCCTGTTGCGCCTCGATCGGGGTGGCGACCGTGCCGGTGAGCATCACCCCGTCGCCGACGCCCTCGATCTGGACATTGGAGTTCGGCATCGCCTGCCGCAGCGCCGCGCGCACGCCGTTCAGGTCACGCTTGACGGCGATATCGTAGGCGGCAATCTGTTGGCCGGACGCGTCGAAGAACACGACATTGGTCTGACCGACGGCCGCGCCGATGATGTAGGCCCGCTGCTCGGAACGGATGACCGCGTTGGCGATCTTGGGGTCGGCGACCAGCACATCCTTGACGTCACGCGGCAGATCGATGACGACCGACTTGCCAATTCCGAGCGAGAGGAAACGCGACTGTCCGCTGGCGATCGATGCGTGGTCGGCTGCGACGACCGGGCTCAGGACGGGGATTACGGGATTGAGCGTCAGCGCCGCGACCGCCGAAAATGACAGGGCGTGAACCATCAAGGCCCGTATGGTCGGCCGTCTTTCACCGGATCTCATGTCGAACGTCCTCTGGTCACTTCTGTGTCGTCTTGGTCACTTCTGTGTCGTCGTCTGGGTCGATACGCCGTAGCGAACGACATTGACGCTGTCGCTGCGCCGGCGAGCCCGATCGTCGGCATTGCTCTCGACGATGTTGACATCGGCAATGCTGCGCAGCGCCAGCGACAGCGTGCCGCTCTGGCGCGCGCGGGCGAGCGTCTCGGCCTGCTCCGGCTTCAGTTCAAGCGTCACGGTCCGGCCGACCACGGTCGTCTGGCCGTCTTTTTCCTTCGGCGCCTGGTCGATCGCCAGCACGCGGATGTTGGTCAGGATGATTTCGGAATTGACCGATATCGGACGTGCCGGTCCGGTCCGGGTTCTTTTCGCGTTTGGAAAGAATCACGTCGACCCGGTCGTTGGGCAGGATAAAGCCGCCGGCGCCGGTTTCCGGGGAGATTTCGGTCGAGACGGCGCGCATGCCGGTCGGCAGGATCGCGGCCATGAAGCCCGATCCGTCGGCCTTCACCAGCTTCTGCTCGCGGATCGGCTCGCCGGCGATGAAGGGGGCGCGCGCGATTTCGCCGACGATCTGGGTCGTCGCATCGGGCCGTTCGCTGCGGCGAATGAAGACGTTGCTTGCCGTCGCCGCCGGCCAGGTCTGCCACTGCAGGTCCTCGGGCTTGACCGACTGGCCGAGGCCGATATCGGATTTGGCGATGAGAACGTCCACGGTCTGCAATTGGGCGACCGGCGCGACCTCGGTGGGTTTATTGTTGTTGGATCCGCTCGCAAGATATGCGGCAATGCCGCCGGCGCCGAGCGCGATGATCAGGACGATAATACGCGCAGTATACATACGCTTCACTACAGTTTACGCAGGCGACGCGGGGGCTGCACGTGAGTTACAGCCTCGCCTGTAGGTATCACTAGGTAGCAAAGGTATAAGCGAGCTTGCGGCCGCCAGGAGTTTGCGGATGGCAGGCCCGGGATTTGCTCTCATGGTGAATGAGAGGTTATCACCCGCGAGCAAAATGCGGGTGATGAAGACGCCTCGCAGCAGGGCAGCCGGGCCCTCTCAGCGTAATCCGGTTTTCACCTTGCCGGAAAGCCCGAGAGGCAGCGCGGCCAGATCGTTCTCGGCGTTCTGGTGTGCTGGCAATTCGCCGGCCGCGTCGAGCACCGGGTAAGCGACCGAACAAATATGCGAATGAATCCGCCTGAGGTCGCGCAGCACATCGAGATGTAGCGAGGTGGTCTCGATCGTCTCGGGTCGGCCCTCCCGCAATCGGTCAAGATGCCGTTCGGTGGCGGCGATCTCGGTGTTGCGCAGGTACGCTTTCTCCACCAGAAGCTTGCGCGCCTCATTGACGTCGCCCGACATGAAGACGCCGAATGCGATCCGCAACGAATCCATCGTGCGCTTGTGGAACGTCGACAATTCCTCGGCGCCCTCGGGCGAAAACTGGAAGCGGCGCTTGATCTTTTTGGTCGCCAGTTCGCTCAGGTTCTTGTCGATGATGTCGCCGATATGTTCGAGATTGATGGTGAAGGAGATGATCTCCATCGCCCGTTTGCCCTCGCGCTCGTCGAGGCTGCCGCGCGTCAGCTTGGTCACATAGAGCTTGATCGCCTCGTCGAGATTGTCGACGCTGTTGTCCATCTTGGAGACCTGGTCGACCAGCGTGCGATCGTCCGTCATCATCGCCGCCATGACCTTGCGCAGCATCACCTCGACGAGATCCCCCATATGCAGGGTTTCGCGTGCGGCGTCGGCCAGCGCCAGCGATGGCGTCTCAAGCGCGCTCTCGTCGAGATAGCGCGGCCGCGACGGGTCAGGTTCCTTGATCCGGCTCGGCAGCAGCTTTTTCAACAGATTGGCCATGCTGTCGAGCAGGCCGATGAAGAGGATCGCTATCGCGATGTTGAAGATGGTGTGAAATTCCGCCGTCATCTTTGCCAGATCGGGCTGCCAGTTCTGCAACCAGTCGGCAATCGGCCGCAGGAACGGTGCGACCAGCAAAACGCCAATCATGCGGTTGATCAGATTGCCGACCGGCAGGCGATAGCTGGCAGGATTGTCGCCAGACTGACCAGGCCATCGGCTGTAAACGAACTCGCGATCAGGGCAGTCGCCGTGCTGCTTTGCAACAACGCCGTCAAGCCGATTCCGGCGGCAAACGCGGCGAAGCGGTTCTTCAGTGCTCTCGCCAGCAACGAGCGGAGGTCGGGACCGAACGCGCGCAGGATTCCGCTGCGGACCATATGCAGGCCCCACAGCAGCAGGGCAACGCCACCCATCAAATCGAGAAGAACCAGACTTCCCATTGATTTTCGCTTCCGAATTTGGGCAAGGGCTGATGCTATCGTCGAGCGGCGACGGATCAATCACTTTGTCCGCCGGTGTGTTCCCAAAATTGAGGGTCTGACGTGCGGGTACGAGCTTGCTCGCGGCAGCCCGACGCCGCCGTCTTGGGCTATTTTGTCCGAATATGACGTTACCGGGCGCCAATCGCGCAGGGCGGGTCATGGTGGAACTATTCCCAACGGCTGGTTGGACGAACCGACTCTGTGCGTTGCTGTCGCCTCCGACATCACCGGCGCGGTTTGAGCTTGCATTGGCTCACTTCACCGCGGCATATAGGGCTTATGTGTCTGCCTCAAAGACATTTCGTCGCACGGGAATTTCGTGGATAAGCCGTCAGAGGGCCGGGCCAAGGTTGCGTTCGTTCACAACGGGACACAGAACTCCGCCGTCAACCCCTTGACCCGGCGCGCCAGTCGTTCTGTGATGCGCGACCTCCTATTCCGTCGCCGCAAGTTGAGGGGCTGCCGCGACCTGGATTCATCGTTTGACTGAGCCGCATGCCAAACGGTCCGCCGAATGGCGTCTGCAGCATCAAGTGGATTATCGAGGCTGGCCCGCGGCACGCGCGACGATACAGCGAACATTCCCGGACGATTCTTGAAAGGCTTTGCCATGAAACGCGTATCCCTGGTTTTTACTCTTGCTCTCTCTGTCGCTCTTTCGACGCAAATAGCGAGCGCGCAGACGCTCAAGACGGTCACCGACCGCGGCATGCTATCCTGCGGCGTCAGCCAGGGCCTGCCGGGTTTCTCGTCGCCGGATGACAAGGGTAACTGGACCGGGATCGACGTCGACGTCTGCCGCGCGATCGCGGCCGTGATTTTCAATGATCCGAGCAAGGTCAAGTTCGTGCCCTTGTCGGCCAAGGATCGCTTCACGGCGTTGCAATCCGGCGAGATCGACGTGCTCTCGCGCAACACCACCTGGACGCTTTCTCGCGATACGTCGCTCGGCGCCAACTTCACCGGCGTGACCTATTATGACGGCCAGGGTTTCCTGGTGAAGAAGTCGCTCAAGGTCAATTCCGCGCTGGAACTGAACAGCGCTTCGATTTGCGTGCAGACCGGCACCACCACCGAGCAGAACCTCGCCGACTACTTCAAGAGCAACAACATGAAATATGAGGTGATTGCCTTTGGCAGCGCCGATGAAACGGTGAAGGCCTATGAATCCGGCCGTTGTGACGTCTTCACCTCTGATGTTTCCCAGCTCTATGCCGAACGCCTGAAACTTGCCAATCCCGCCGATCACGCCGTGCTGCCCGAGGTGATCTCGAAGGAGCCGCTCGGCCCGATGGTGCGCCACGGTGACGATCAATGGTTCGATCTGGTGAAATGGGTGCTGTTCGCGATGATCGACGCGGAAGAACTCGGCATTACCCAGAGAAACGTCGATGACATGGCAAAATCGGATAAGCCCGAGCTCAAGCGCGTGTTCGGTACCGATGGCAATCTCGGCGAACAGCTCGGCGTCACCAAGGACTGGGTATCGCGGATCATAAAGGCCGAAGGCAATTACGGCGAGATATTCGACCGCAATGTCGGCGCCGGTTCCAAGCTCGGGATTGCGCGCGGGCTCAACCAGCTCTGGAACAAGGGCGGGATCCAGTACGCGCCGCCAATCCGCTGATCGCGGCAGGCGCCGCCGCACCCAACGATGAGCACCGACACCCGACCGCCACCGTCACAGTTTGCAGCCAAACTGCGACGCGCGCTTGGCGGCAGGGCGGGTTGGGGAGGGTTTGTCCTCCAGATCCTGTTCGTCGCGGCTTTGGCCTGGATAGGTTATGAGATCGTTGCCAATGCGCGTGCCAACCTGCAATCGCAGCGCATTGCCTCCGGCTTCGGATTCCTCTCGAATACGGCAGGGTTCGACGTCAGCCAGACGCTGATTTCGTATTCCGGGTCCGACACTTATACCCGCGTATTCCTCGTCGGTTTGCTCAATACGTTGTTGGTCTCGGTCATCGGCATCTTCCTTGCTACGCTGATCGGATTCATCGTCGCATTAGGCCGGCTGTCGCCGAACTGGTTGCTGTCGCGGATATCGGGCGCCTATGTCGAATTAATCCGCAATTTGCCGGTGCTGTTCCAGATCCTGTTCTGGTATCTCGCTGTCTTGTCCGCACTGCCGAATCCGCGCCAGAGCATCTCGCTATTCAATGGCTTTTTTCTCAATAGTCGCGGTCTGTTTATTCCAAAGCCGATCGCGAGTTCAGGCCTGGACGCCTTCGCGCTCGCGGTGCTTGCTCGCAATTGTCAGCGCATTGTTGCTTCGCCAGTACGCGCGTTGGCGATTATTCAACAGCGGCAAGGCGATCACGATCTGGCCCTACACTATCGGTCTGCTGGTTGGCTTGCCGTTATTGTCAGGGCTTGTGTTCGGTAAGCCGTTCATTTTGGAATTTCCGCAGCTTAAGGGATTTAATTTCGCCGGCGGCGCGAGCGTCATTCCGGAATTCGTGGCGCTGACCGTTGCGCTATCGCTATATACGGCGGCCTTCATCGCTGAAATCGTGCGTGCGGGCATCCAGTCTGTGCACAAGGGGCAAATGGAAGCCGGAGCCTCGCTTGGCCTGTCACGGGGATCGACCCTGCGGCTGATCGTGGTGCCGCAGGCGCTGCGGGTGATCCTGCCACCACTTACCAGCCAATATCTCAACCTCACCAAGAACTCGTCGCTCGCGGTGGCGATTGGATATCCGGACCTGGTTTCGGTGTTCGCCGGGACCACGCTGAGTCAGACCGGGCAGGCGGTCGAGATCATTGCGATCACGATGGGTGTCTATCTGCTGATTTCGCTGGTGACCAGCGCGATCATGAACTTTTACGGATGGCGGATCAGCCGGAGCATGGGCACGTGAGCGACGAAGCCGCCTTTGTTCGGCAGGAGCTTGTTCCGGAGCGCGCCGCTCCGATCAGAACCACCGGCTTTGTCGGCTTCCTGCGCACCCGACTGTTCAACTCGCCGACCAACACCCTGTTGACGGTGCTGAGCGCGCTGCTGATCTGGTTCACGGTGGTGCCCACGATCCGATTCTTGCTCATCGATGCGGTCTGGCATGGCGCCGATCGCAATGCCTGCCTTGCGGAAAACGCCGGCCATCCGGTCGGAGCGTGCTGGCCTTACGTCCGGGCGAAATTCACCCAGTTCATTTACGGCTTCTACCCGGAAACAGAGCGATGGCGGGTCAATCTAACCTTCCTGCTGGCCGCGCTATTGCTGTTGCCGCTGTTGATTCCACGGCTGCCGGCCAAGGCCCTTAACGCCTGCCTGTTCTTCGTTGCCTTTCCCGTTGTGGCATTTTTCCTGCTGCACGGCGGCGGCATAATTGCCTTTGCGGTGAGCGGTGCAATCGTCTCGACCCTGCTATTCCTGGTGAGCGGCGGCACCCGTACCGGATGGCCGGCGCTGGCCGCAAGCCTCGTTTGGTTTGTTGCGATCGGCATCGTCATCGGATTGATGGGCGACGCAGGCAGCTTGCCGATCGTTGACACCAGGCTCTGGGGCGGGCTGCTGGTGACGCTGGTGGTATCGGTCACCGGCATTGTCGCGTCGATGCCAATCGGCATCGCGCTCGCTTTGGGACGTCGCTCGACGATACCGCTGATCCGGATCTTTTCGATCGCCTTTATCGAATTCTGGCGCGGCGTGCCGTTGATAACCGTGCTGTTTTTCGCAACCTATATGCTGCCTTTGTTCGTTCCCGCCAACTTCACGATCGACGGATTGATGCGCGCGCTGATCGGTATTGCCGTATTTGCTGGAGCCTACAATGCCGAAGTGATCCGTGGCGGCATGATGGCGATCCCGCGCGGGCAGGGCGAGGCCGCAAGCGCGCTCGGCCTTTCCTGGTGGAAGACGACCGCGCTGATCGTGATGCCACAGGCGCTGCGTCACGTTATTCCCGGCCTCGTCAACAGTTTCATCTCGCTGTTCAAGGATACGTCCTTGGTCTCGATTGTCGCGCTGTTCGACTTGCTGGGCACGGTGCGTGCCTCGTTTGCCGATCCCGTTTGGGCAACTCCGACCATGCTGTTCACCGGCTTCGCCTTCGCAGGCATCATCTACTTTTCGTTCTGTTTTGGCATGTCGCGCTATTCATTATTCGTTGAGCGTCGCCTCAACGCACACCGCCGCAATTGAGCGAAATAATCATGAGCGAAAACGCCATCGTCAGCATTACCGGCTTGAACAAATGGTATGGCGACTTTCATGTGCTGCGAGACATCAACCTCGACGTTGCCAGAGGCGAGCGCATCGTGATCTGCGGCCCCTCGGGATCCGGCAAATCCACGCTGATCCGTTGCATCAACGCGCTTGAGGAATTTCAGGAAGGCCGGATCGTCGTCGACGGCATCGAATTGGGGCCGAATTTGCGCCGCGTCGATGAGGTGCGGCGCGAAGTGGGAATGGTGTTCCAAAGTTTCAATCTGTTTCCGCACCTTACCGTGCTGGAAAACTGCACGCTGGCGCCGATCTGGGTGCGCAATATTCCAAAAAAGGATGCCGAAGTCGCGGCGATGAAATATTTGGAACGGGTGAAGATTCCGCAGCAGGCCAACAAATATCCGGGCCAGATGTCGGGCGGCCAGCAGCAACGCGTCGCGATCGCGCGCGCCCTGACCATGAATCCGAAGGTCATGCTGTTCGACGAGCCGACCTCGGCGCTCGATCCGGAAATGGTCAAGGAAGTGCTCGACACCATGGTGGATCTCGCGAAAGAGGGCATGACCATGCTGGTCGTGACACACGAAATGGGATTTGCCCGCGAAGTCGCCAACCGCATCGTGTTCATGGATGCCGGCCAGATCATCGAGTCGAACACGCCGGCGAACTTCTTTGCCAATCCGCAGCACGCGCGGACGAAGCTGTTCCTGAGCCAGATACTGAGGTAGCGAAGGGAGCGAATAGGGAGTGGCGAATGGCGAATAGAGAAAAATTCCATTCGCTACTCTACTTCTCAAACGGTACCTCGATCTTGCTGCGCTTCTCCAGCCATTCCGGCACCGGCAGGTTCTTCGAGCGCATGAAGGCCGGATTGAACAGTTTCGACTGATAACGGTTTCCGGAATCGCACAGCATGGTCACGATGGTGTGGCCGGGTCCGAGTTGCCTGGCGAGCCGGACCGCTCCGGCTACGTTGATGCCGGTCGAACCGCCGAGGCACAGGCCTTCGTGTTCGAGCAGTTCGAAGATGACAGGCACGGCTTCCTCGTCAGGAATGAGATAGGCTTCATCGACCTTGGCCGTCTCGATGATCGCCGTGACGCGGTTGAGGCCGATGCCTTCCGTAATCGATCCGCCCGCTGTCGCTTTTGCGGCCCCGTTCTTGAACCACTCATACATTCCGGCGCCGCACGGATCGGCACAGCCGACCATGATGTCTTTGCGTTTTTCCTTCAGGAAACGACTGGTGCCAGCCAGCGTTCCGCCGGTTCCGATCGCGCAGATGAAGCCGTCGACTTTGCCGCCGGTCTGCTCCCAGATTTCCGGGCCGGTCGACTCGTAGTGCGCCTTCGCATTGTCAAGGTTATTCCATTGATCGGCGAACAGCACGCCGTTCGGCTCGGTCTTGCGCAGCCGGTCGGCGAGACGCCTGCCGACATGCTGATAGTTGTTTGGATTGGCGTAGGGCAGCGCCGGCACTTCGACCAACTCGGCGCCGCATAGCCGTAGCATGTCCTTCTTTTCCTGGCTCTGGGTTTCCGGGATCACGATCAATGTCCGGTAGCCGCGTGCGCTGGCCACGACCGCAAGGCCGATACCGGTATTGCCGGCGGTTGATTCCACCACGAGGCCGCCGGGCTTGAGGTCGCCGCGTTTCTCGGCCTCCAGGATCATCCATTTGCCCGCGCGGTCCTTGACCGACTGACCGGGATTCATGAATTCGGCCTTGCCCAGAATGGTGCAGCCGGTCTCTTCGGAGGCGCGTTTCAACTTGATGAGCGGCGTATTGCCGATCGCTTCAATGACGTCCTTGTTGATCTTCATCTGCGGATAGCTTGCCATTCTGTTGCCAATCAGGAAACGACCCTAGATCGCGATCGGTCGAAGTGGAAGCTGCTTTTGCACCCCAGAGCGTCTCGGGTTAGTCTTGGATGACGAAGAACAATGCCTGGAACAAGCATTAACAGCTGTCCGCGCGATCATCGTCCGGTTAATATGACCGGCATGTTCCCCAGAAAACATCACTCCGAGGCCGAAACCAATGTCGCGGCGGAAACCGTCGTGGACTGTCCGCGATGCCATAAGCCGCTGCCGCTATGCGTCTGCGACAGTATCGAGCCGATCGACAGCGCGATTTCACTTCTGATCCTGCAACATCCGCAGGAGCAGGACAGGGCGCTCGGTACCGCGCGGTTGACCGCACTGCATTTCCAGAATGCGGTCGTGAAGATCGGCCTGTCATGGCCGAGCCTGTCGAAGGCGCTGGGGCGACCGGTCGTCGATCCCTCGCGCTGGGCGGTGCTTTATCTCGGCTCGGCCAAGGTCGCCGACCTCGATACGGATCGCGATATCGTCGCCATCAACCGCAAGGGCGAGGTTGAGGACCATCAGCGCGCCATCCTGGATGATATCGAGGGCATCGTGCTGCTCGACGGCACATGGAGCCAGGCCAAGGCGCTGTGGTGGCGTAACGCGTGGATGCTGAAATGCCAGCGCGTGATCCTCAATCCGGCGCACCCGTCCCGCTACGGCAAGCTGCGCCGCGAACCGCGCCGCGACGGGCTATCCACCATCGAGGCGGCCGCGATGTTGCTCGCGCGCCTTGAGAAACGCTCCGAGATCGCCGCGACGCTGCATGCGAGCTTTGAGCGGATGCTGGCGAAGTACCGACAGGCGCAAACTGCAATGCCGGAACTGACGCCGAAGCCGAAACCGAAGCGCGATTACAGGCGGCGCAGGCGCGGTTGATACTATTTGACCCCGGTCGGTTCGATGGCCGCGACGTCTGCGGACTCGCTCCAATCCGAGACGCACCGCTCCAGGTCCTTCAGATTCTGCCGCATCTGTTCGAGCGAGAATCCCAGCGCAAAAAAGCGCTCGATCACGTCGCCCGCGAGTCCGCGCGTCAAACCTTCGCCGCGACAGGATGCGACGGCGGCGGCATACGTCTCCAGCGCCGACTGCACCGGCCAGATCGCGGGTGCGCCGCGGCCGCTCCGCAATGCCGCTGCGATCGACCTGAGATATTCGGTCGTCGCGGTGCTGACGGTGGCCAGCGGCGTGGCAAGGCGCGTCTGCAATTCGACCGGCAGCGGCACCACGCTGGCGCGTCCGATGATCACGATATCGTGGCGCAGGCGCAGGATGGTGCGCAACAAGGGCCCTGTATCGGGCCCGCTGGAGAGTTTGGCTGCGCGCTCGCGTTCGGCCTCGACACCGAGAGCATTCAGCGCGGCGATGGCCGCCCCGATGCCGTCCTGTAGCGCATGAAGCGCGTCGTTGTCACGGCCTCGGGTCAGGCCGGACAGCAATTCATTGAGTGCCGCCGCCAGTAATTCGAGCACGCGCGCGGCGTTCAGCCGGATCTGGCTGATGCGCACGCGACGGCAGCACCAGAAAGGATACCGCAAGGCCGGTGATGGCGCCGACCGTGACTTCCAGGACCCGGTCGATCGCGGAGTCCAGCGGATTGCTGTGGCTCATGGCCGGCAACAGCAGCACGATGATGGCGGTGACGGTCGCGACATTGAGGCTCGGATTGATCGCCGCGATGAATGCCAGCGGTGCTACCGCCAATACCAGCACCGCGAGCAGCGCGCTTTCGCCGGTATGCGGGACCAGCACTGCGACTGCTCCGCCATAAATGGCCCCACCGACAGTGCCGATCAGATAGTCGCGGGTCGCCTTCAATGATCGGCCGACGCTCATCTGCGTGACGATGAGCGAGGTAAGAACCGCCCATAGCGGCAGTTTAAGCCCGCATGCCATCGCAATGGCGAGCGCGCTCAGGGCGGCCACGGTTACCCGGAGGCCCAGTCCCAGTTCCACCTTGCGCGAGATCAGCCAGGCGCCGCTACGTTTGATGAACGCGATCATTCGCCTGTATTCCCGAGAAGAGTTGCAGCGCCCGTTATAGAGAATGTTCGTCAAGGATCGGAAAACTTGCGGCGGTTGCCTAACGGCTTCGGCCTCTGTATTGATCCGGCCCATGGGGCCACGTGGCGGAGTGGTTACGCAACGGTCTGCAAAACCGTGTACACCAGTTCAATTCTGGTCGTGGCCTCCATCTAAATAATTGATATTATTAGTTATTTAAGTTTGGCTGCTTCGCGGCCGCTGGCC
This sequence comes from uncultured Alphaproteobacteria bacterium, assembly GCA_963806075.1. Taxonomy (GTDB): domain Bacteria; phylum Pseudomonadota; class Alphaproteobacteria; order Rhizobiales; family Xanthobacteraceae; genus Bradyrhizobium. Next base: position 103,727 of record CAWDWT010000015.1, on the reverse strand, counting down.
GGTCGTGCCTTGACAACGAACCCGCGCTGGTTTCGAGTGCCCGGCGTTCAGGATGCCGGTTCTGATCAGCCGGCAAAGGGAATTCGGTGATGTTTGCTCGTCGTTTGCGGCAAGCCAATCCGAAGCTGCGCCCGCAACTGTAGGCGGTTAGTCCTTTTTCGGTAGGCCACTGGGCTTTTTTTGAAACGCTTTTTTCAAAAAAGGCCTGGGAAGGCGAAAGAGGATAGTGATCCGCAAGCCAGGAGACCGGCCTGAACAAGTCATCCTTCCGGCATGCGGTGCGCGTGCATGGGGCGGCCTTTCGCTGTGATGACATCGATGGAAATGTCTCGCGCGAGAGAGGGCCACCGTGGCCGCACTGGTAAGATCGATTCTGCCCACCGAAAGCGCCGAATCCGCACTGCTCGGCTTTCGCGCGCGGATAGTTGCAATCTACGCATTTCTCATTGCCGTTAATCTGGCGGCCTGGACATGGACCTTCGTCGCGTTCGCGCACCAGCCGGTCCTGATCGGCACCGCCGTGCTGGCCTACAGCCTCGGACTGCGCCATGCGATCGATGCCGACCATATCGCTGCGATCGACAATGTCACGCGCAAGCTGATGCAGGAGGGCAAGCGGCCAGTCGCGGTCGGATTCTTTTTCGCGCTCGGGCATTCGACCGTCGTGATGGTCGCCTCGCTCGCGGTGGCGCTGACCGCCAATGCGCTGAGCGCGAAACTGGTTTCCTACCGCGAGATCGGTGGCATTGTCGGAACGTCGGCGTCCGCGCTGTTTCTGTTCATCATCGCCATTGCCAATCTGATCGTGCTGCGCGGGGTCTATCGCGCGTTCCGGGTGGCTGAACGCGGCGAAGCCATGACGGAAGAGGAAGTCGATGCGCTGCTGCATCAACGCGGCTGGCTGGCGCGGCTGTTCCGGCCGCTGTTCCGGTTCGTTTCCGAAAGCTGGCATCTCTATCCGATCGGCCTGCTGTTCGCGCTGGGCTTTGAGACCGCGAGCGAGATCAGCCTGTTCGGGCTGTCGGCGCAGGCTTCGGACGCCGTGTCGAGCTGGTCTATTCTGGCTTTCCCGGCGCTGTTCGCCGCCGGCATGACGCTCGTCGACACCACCGACGGCGTATTGATGCTCGGCGCCTATGGCTGGGCCTATCGCAACCCGCTTCGCAAGCTGTTCTACAATCTCACCATCACGTCTGTGTCCGTATTGGTGGCACTGGTAGTCGGTGGCATCGAAACGCTGGGATTGATTGGAAGCCAGTTGCAGCTTCATAGCACCTTCTGGAATGCGATTTCCGGTCTCAACGAAAATTTCGGCGCGCTTGGCTATGGCATCGTCGCGTTGTTCGTCGTGAGCTGGGGCGTATCGTTCCTGGTCTATCGCCTGAAGGGGTACGATGTTCGTTAGCGCAACGCCGGTTGCGCCCACGCATTCGCTTGGCCGTTCGAAGGACCGAGCGGCCATGAAAGCGCTCGTCCTCCTTCATCGCTGGCTCGGCATCGGGTTTTGCCTGCTGTTTGCGATGTGGTTTGCCAGCGGCATCGTGATGCATTTCGTTCCGTTTCCCTCGCTTGACGAGGACGCGCGCTTTGCCGGTCTGCTGCCGATCGATCTGTCGCAGGTTCTCCGCGGGCCGGACGAAGCAGCGGCGGCGAGCGATAGAGGGCAGGTTCGCCGGGTGCGGCTGCTGCAGCGGATGGACGGACCTGTCTACATCACGTCCGGCGGTTCAGGGCTTGTCGCGGTTCACGCCACCGATCTGTCCGACGCATCGGTGAAATCGGAACAGCTCGCGCTCGACATCGCTCAGGCGCATGCGCGCCGACGCGGGATCGAGACCGCGCATGCGACCCTGGACGGCGTTGCCGACTACGATCAATGGAGCGTGCCGAACCGTTTTGACCATCATCGGCCATTGTATCGGGTGGCGTTACACGATGTCGCGGGTACCGAACTCTACGTCTCTTCAACCACGGGTGAAGTCGTGCTCGCGACCACGCGCAAGGAGCGGGCCTGGAATTATCTCGGCAGCGTGGCGCACTGGATCTATCCGACGGGGTTACGCAAACACGCGGCGGCCTGGAGCCAGACCGTGTGGACGCTGTCGCTGATGGCGTTGATCGCAGCGGCTGCCGGCGCCGTGCTGGGCATCGCCCGATTGAGGTTTTCGCAGGGCCGACTCGGGTTCGCCGTTCCGCGGCTGGCACGCCTGGCATCACATCCTCGGCCTTCTCACCGCGACCTTTGTGCTGACATGGATTTTCAGCGGCTGGCTGTCGATGGACGATGGCCTACTGTTCTCGCGCGGTCGGCTGACGTCGGAGGAAGCGGCGAGGGTGGGGGCAACACCCGACTGGCGCAGTCTCAAGGGCGATCAAAGCCTGATCGCCTCGTCAGCCAGGGAGGTGGAATGGTTTGCGCTGGGTAATCAATTCTACCGGCGCGAACGAACGGATCTGCGCTCCCAATCGATCTTCGCGATCGATTCCGTATCGGGCAATTCACCGGCGGCACGTCCGTTTTTGAGCTGCCGAAGAAGTTGATGCCTTTGTTCGGCCGATCTGCGGCTGACTGCGCCGCGCCCATCATCGTCGGTCCGCGCGATAGCTATCCGATGACCTCGCTGGTCCCCGATGCGCCCTGTCTATCGCTCGGTCTGCGGCGATGTCTGGTTTCACGTCGACGGCGGGACTGGCGCCATGATGGAGCGGCTGGATCCGTCGCGGCGAAGCTACCGATGGCTCTACACCGGTCTGCATACGCTGGATTTTCCGGTGCTGCTGGATCATCCGCGGCTGAGAAGCGCCCTGATCGTGATCCTGTGCGCGCTCGGCTTTATCTTCTCGGTGACGGGAGTCGTGATCGGCTGGCGGAGGTTACGTGTTCATTTTCTGCCGCAAGCCGTAGCGACGGACGAAGGCACGATGTGACAATCGTCCGGCGCAAGCTTTCGCCGGATCTTGACTCTGACACCAACTCGACGGTTGACGCGGTGACGATCGGCAATGCCACGTTTGTGATCGGTAGTGCTCGAGAGGGCTAACCAAGGGAATGCGGTGCGTCCGGGTACATAAATTTACTCGGACAATTCCGCGGCTGCCCCCGCAACTGTAGGCGGATAGCTGACGACCGTTAATGCCACTGGGGACCGACACGTCTCTGGGAAGGTGGTCCGAGGCGACAACCCGCGAGCCAGGAAACCTGCTGCCGGTCATGGTCACGCGCGAACGCGTCGGGCGGGGTGCTCCGATGGGTCGGAAGTAGCTTGCTATTCCTGCCACAGGGGCGAAGGCAGGATCTGGCGGCAACCGCGGGTGACGGTTTTGCGTTCGCCGTCGGGATTATCACCGTGTCAGTTTTTTTTCGTGATCGGCGTTTTGCGCCGGTATTTGCGCGTGCGTGTTCGTCGCTCACGCCGCTTGGTCTGTTTGCGCTGCTGTTCGCCGGCACTGCGCAGCCGGGCCTGGGCAAACGGCGCCGCCTGCTGCCGAGCGATCCCAGTTCGATCGGTCCCGTGGTCGTCACGTCGCCCAACCGCAAGCCGGTAAAACGCGCTGGAGCCGAGACCGCGCGGACGCGTGTCCATGCCCGCACCCCGGGCCGCACCCGCGCAACGACGACCACGGCGCCTGCGGCCGGGCCGTCCAACGCGACCAATGAGCCACCGCGAACGCCGCTCAACTCCAATGTGGTAGCGACCAGCGCGTCCCGGCTCGGGCTCACCGCCTTCGAGATGCCGGCAAGCGTTGAAATCGTCGATCAGCGGACCATGCAGGAGCAGGGCTATCGCACCACCACCGAAACCGCGCAGGGCGCGGTCGGTGTATTGGCCGGCGATTCCGGTGGCGCGTTCGGGAGCTTCTCGATGCGCGGTTTCACCACGAGCGCGATCAATATCCTCTACAACGGCATCTGGATCGGCCCAAGCGACATCACTTCGCGCATCATGGACACGTCCAATCTCGACCGGGTGGAGTTCCTGAAAGGACCGTCTTCCATCATGTCGGGGCTGGACGCGATCGGCGGCTCGGTCAATTACGTGACGCGGCAGCCGACCTCGGGCCCGATCAAGAACGAATTCGACGCGTCGTTCGATTCACTCGGGCACCTACCGCACCCATTACGGATCCGGCGGCAGCACGACGATCAATGGGCTGGATTATCGCGTCGACATCGGTCAGTCCAAAATCAACAGCTTTATCGACGGCGATTACACCAACCTCACCAACTTCTCGACGCAGTTCAACTACCGCGTCACCGACTCCTTCAAGGTGTTCGGCGCGATCGAGTATAACCAGGATCGGGGACACGCTTATTGGGGGACGCCGCTGGTTCCGACCAGTTTTGCTGGCCCGTTCGCCATAAGCGGCGTGGTCTCGGGCTTCGCAACCAGTGCCTTCGACGGTGGCTTGCTCGGACCGCTGACGGTGGATTCTCGCACGCTGACTACGAATTACAACGTCGCCGACAACTCCATCGGTGCGAACCAGCTTTGGTTGCGCAGCGGATTCGAGTGGGCGGTCAACAGCGACATCACGGTCAAGGACCAGGTCTACGATTATCGAGCCCAGCGGCACTGGTATGACAGTGAAACCTACGCATTTGACACCGGCACCGTGATCGCTCCCAACATGATCGACCGCGATCGCTTCTTCGTCACGCATGATCAGCATGTTTTCGGCAACAACACCGATTTGATCTGGAACAGCAGCTTCTTCGGAATGGAAAACCGGCTCGCCGCGCAATTGCAGGTGAGCCGCAACGACATCAGATTCGGCGAGGAAGGCAACGGCGGATACCCTCAAGATGCGGTTTCCGTCATCAATCCGGATCCCGGCCTCTATGGTCCCATGGCAACGGACATCAGAAACAGCCATCTCGACACGCTGGCGGGATCGGTCGAGGATCGCCTCAAGATCAACCCGATGTTCTCGCTGATCGGCGGTGTCCGGTTCGAGGATTTCCAGTTGTCGCGCGATGGCAGCAACTTCGATGGCTCGCCCGTGACCGGGCAGCCCTTCACCGCGAACTGGACGCCGGTATCCTATCGCGCGGCCTATACGTTCGAGCCGGTGAAGGGACTGATGTTCTACAGCCTGTTCGCAACCGCCTATGATCCGGCAGCGGCCGGAATCTTCTCGATCTCGCCCGGCAATTCGCTCGCTTTGACCAGCGCGAAGATCTACGAGACCGGCGTCAAGCATTTGTTCTGGGACAACCGGGCGGAGTGGACGCTCGCCGCCTACGACATCACGCGGAACAACGTCTATGTAGCGATCAGCAATACGGAATCGGCACTAGCCGGCGAAATTCGTACCAAGGGCATCGAGCTGGCCGGAGCTGTGCGGCCGATCGACGATCTCAAGCTCTGGGGCAATGTCGCATTTACGCAGGCGCGCTACGTCAACTTTGATTTCGAAGGCTTCACCGGCAACACGCCTCCAGACGTCGCGCCCGTGATCGTCAATGCCGGAGCGTCCTATCGCTTGAGCAAATGGCGTTGGCCAGTCGAGTTTGGCGGCTCGGTTCGTCATGTCGGCAACCGCTATCTGTACAACGACGACGCCACCACCATGCTGGCCTACACTACGGCCGACCTGTTCGCGTTCGTCGATATCCCGGGCAGGGATTTGCCGTGGCAAGGCCTCGACACGATGCGGATCAAGTTCCAGGTGCGCAACATCACCAATGCCGTCTATGCCGCTTGGTCCGATCCGGGTTATCCCGATCAGGTCCTGCTCGGCGCGCCGCGAACCTTCGAGTTGTCGGCGTCGGCGAAGTGGTGATCCGTCACACCTTGTCGCGATCCAGGCCCGCGAGTGCTTCGCCATAAAGGATCATGCAGGGACCCGCGGGTTTTGCCACGGCGAGGCGGGCAGCGATCTCCTTCAGCGTTCCCGCCGTCACCGTGGTGGCCGGAGAGCCCAGGCTCTCGACCACCACCGTCGGCGTGTCGCCAGACAGGCCGTGGGCGATCACCTTGTCGGCGAGGCTCGCAAATGTCGCCTTACCCATGAAGACGCAGGTGGTGGCGCCGCGATCGGCGAGCGCCGCTATGTCGAGGTTTTCCGGCAGCTTGCCATCGACATCGTGGCCGGTGATCATCTGAACCCGCCGCGCCACGCCGCGCTTGGTCAGCGATGTCCCGAGATAGGCGGCGGCCGCGGTCGCCGTTGTGATGCCGGGCACGATCTCGATCGGCACGCCCGCTTCGCGGGCCGCGCTGATCTCCTCGTCTGCGCGCGAGAAGATCGAGGGATCGCCGGACTTCACCCGGACCACGCGCTTGCCGAGCTTGGCATGAGCAATCATCAGCCGGCTGACTTCCTGCTGCTTGGGCGAAGGGTGCCCGGCGCGCTTGCCGACCGCGATCAACTCGGCGTCGGGGTTCGCAAAGGACAGGATTTCATCGCCGGCGAGGTCGTCGTAGAGGATGACGTCGGCGGCGCGCAGCCGCTCGACCGCGCGCAGCGTCAACAGGTCGATATCGCCGGGACCGCCGCCGATCAAGGTGATGCTGCCTTGCGTCGCCGTGTCGGGTGCGGTCATGGCCTTCCTTCGGCGACGACATCGACCATGTGGAAGAAGCTTCCGGTAACGTTGCCCCTCCTGCTGCCGGTCTCGGCCGTTAAAGCGCCCGAGGCGTCGCGGATTTCGGCGAGCGGTTCGTCGGGCTGTGTCACCACGCGGGCATAGTGGAATTCATGACCGCGCAGCGCGCTTCCCGCCGTTTGTCCCGGGATCGGCGCCAGCAGCTTCGCGGTCCGGTAGCCGAGATGCAGGCGGCGGTTCGAAAAGTCGGTCTCGAGTCCGAGCAGTCCGAGCATGGCATGACGCTGTCCCGCTGCGTCGATCAGGCCTGCGCCGAGGGCCATGTAGCCGCCGCACTCGCCATGAACCGGTTTTGTCTGCGCGAAGCTGCGCATGCCTTCGGCGAAGCGCGACGCGGCGGCGAGGGCGTCCGGCGTGCAATTCCGGGTAGCCGCCGGGCAGCCAGGCGACGTCGCAGGATGGATCGGGCGGCTCGTCGGCCAGCGGCGAGAACGGCACGATTTGCGCGCCTGCTGCGCGCCAGCCCTCCAACAGATGCGGATAGACAAACGAGAACGCAACGTCCCGGGCCAGCGCAATGCGCTGTCCCGGAGGCGTGATGCGAGCCGCGGCATTCGGTCGGCGAGGGACTCGCGTCGGGCGTGCCGCTGCTTCCAGCGCTGCGAGGTCGACGTTGCGCTCGACCAGATCGGCCAGCGCCGTCAGCCGGTCCGCGAGCGCGGAATCCTCCTGCGCCTGGACCAGCCCGAGGTGCCGCTCCGGCATCGTCAGGGCATCGTCGCGGTTGATCGCACCGAAAACCTTAATGCCGATCCGCGCAAATCCATCGCGCACCAGCGCCGCATGCCGGTCGCTCGCGACCTTGTTGAGGATCACGCCGGCAATATCGACGTCCTCGCGATAGCGCGCAAAGCCGAGCGCGACGGCGGCGGCCGATTGCGCCTGGCCCGAGACATCGATTACCAGCACGACGGGCCACCCGGTCGCGGCGGCGACATCGGCGGTCGAGCCGTTGCCCCAGGCCCCTCGCAGGGCGACGCCGTCGAACAGTCCCATCACGCCTTCGGCGAGCGCGAGATCGGCATCATCGGCAAGCGTCCAGCAGCGCATCGAAGCGGTCGCGCGCCAGCGCCCATGAATCCAGGTTGAACGAGGCGCGATTGGCTGCGATCGCGTGAAACGCCGGATCGATATAGTCAGGTCCGCATTTATAGGGCTGCACCACCCGGCCGCGACGGCGCAGCGCGGCCAGCAGCGCGAGCGTCAGCGTCGTCTTGCCGCTGCCGCTGGCGGGCGCGGCGATGATCAGTCCGGGCGTGCTATTTGCGGACACGGCCGGTCTCGGCGGAGGGTCGGAACCTGCGATCATAATCCGCACTGTACAACGCGCTATCGGCGAAATCGCGCGCTGATAGCGCCGGCCCGACCAGGATCAAAGCCGTGCGCTCGATGGCAGCCGCGCGGACCTGCGCGGCGATCGTCGACAACGTGCCTCTGATGATGACCTGTTCCGGCCAGCTCGCGCGCACCACCACCGCGACCGCGCCGTCTGCGCCGTAATGCGGGATCAGCGTCGCCGTCACGTCGTCCAGCACATGGATCGATAGATGGATCGCAAGCGTCGCGCCGGTCGCGGCATAGGCGGCGAGGCTTTCGCCTGAAGGCATGGCAGAAGCGCGGCCCGAGGTGCGGGTCAGCACCACGGTTTGCGCCACGCCCGGCAAGGTCAGTTCGCGGCCGAGCACCGCCGCGGCCGCCGCAAAGGACGGCACGCCGGGCGTAACGGTGTAGGGAATGCCGTGCTCCTCGAGCCTTCGGATCTGCTCGCCCATGGCGCTCCACACCGAGAGATCGCCGGAATGCAGCCGCGCGACGTCGAGGCTGGCCTCATGCGCGGCAACGAATTCGGCGGTGATGGCGTCGAGATCGAGCGGCGCGGTGTCGATCACGCGGGCGCCTGGAGGACACAGCGCGATGATCTCACGCGGCACCAGCGATCCCGCATAGAGGCATACCGGACAGCGCGACACCAGATTTTGGCCGCGCACCGTGATCAGGTCGGGCGCGCCAGGGCCGGCACCGATAAAATGCACGGTCATGGCGCGCTATCCTCCGTTACGGCGGCCGCAGCGGTCGCGGTGTGGTCGGCGGACACGATGCGAGTGACGACGAGCCGCGCGTTAGGTCCGGCAGCGGCAAGCGCGGTCGCTTCGCAGACGCTGCCCACGCCGCGCTGCCTGATGACGCGTTCCGAGCGCGTTGCGATACGTGAATCGGCCTGGCGCATGGCATCGGCGGTGATGGTTTCCAGATGATAGTGCGAGGCCTCTACCGCCGCGACCAGCGCCGGATGGGCCGCCTTGTCCATCGACCACTGCAAGTGAGGTCGCAGCGCCGGGGCGCGTGGCATGCTCGACGGCACGCGTCAAAACCTCGCCAATCGATTGCGCGGTCGCCTGCTCGCGAAACCCCAGTCCGATCACCAGTCGGCTCATTTGGTCACGCTCCATTGCACGACCGGCATTGCCGCGCGCCAACCGGTACGACCGCCGACCGCGCCGGCACGTTCGACCGTCAGCCGGAGCAGGGCGCCGCCGTGGCGCGCCTGTCCGGCGATCAGGATCGCCTCGGTTTCCAACGTCACGGAATTGACCACCAGCCGGCCGCCCGTCGGCAGAGCTTGCCATATTGCGTCGAGCACGCCGTCGCGACCGGCGCCGCCACCAACGAACACCACATCGGGAGTCGGCAGATCTTTCAGCGCGTCCGGCGCGGTGCCGAGCCGGAGATCGAAATGCGGCACGCCGAGCGACCGCGCGTTCGATCGCGCCGTACTGAGGCGATCCTCGCGCGCCTCGATGCCGACCGCGCGATTGGCCGGGTGGGCCAGCAGCCATTCGATACCGATGGAGCCCGCGCCCGCGCCGATATCCCATAACAATTCGTCGCCACGCGGGGCCAAAGTCGACAGCGTCACCGCGCGGATTTCGCGTTTTGTCAATTGACCGTCGTGGGCAAACAGCTCGTCCGGCAACCCCGCGACACGCGGCACGATCGCCGCGCCTGGTTCAGCGATGGCCTCGATTGCGAGCGCGACGGGCGACGTAACGTCGTTCAGCGCGAAGCCTGCCGCGGTCGCAGCGCGAATACGCTCGCGTGGACCGCCAAGTGCTTCCAGTACCGTAACCCGCGACGGGCCAAAACCGTTGTCATTGAGATAGGACGTGACCTCTGCGGCTGCGACACCGTCGCGCACCAGCACAATCAGGCGTGCGCCGGCTCGCAAATGCGGACGCAGCAATTCGATCGGTCGCGCATGCAGACCGAGCGTGACCGTGTCCTCCAGCCGCCAGCGCAGCCGCGCTGCGGCCCAGGCGAACGTCGAAGGCGCTGGAATTGCAACGATCTCTTCTTCGGGAAGAACCGCCGCGAAGGTCGAGCCCGCGCCGTACCAGAAGGGATCGCCGGAGCACAGCGCGACCACGCGCTTGCCGCGATGCGCGATCAGCTTTGGGAGGGATGCGGAGAATGGCGTGTCCCATTCCAGCGTCGGTTTGCCCAGCGAGGCGACCAGCGCCAGATGTCGCTTGCCGCCCGCGACCAGTTCGGCGCCGAGCAAGTTGGTCTCGCGCGGCTACCGACAGGCCATCCAGACCGTCTTCGCCGATCCCGACGATGGACAGCCAGGGTCTCGGCGTGTCATCGCTCACGGGCATGATGACGTCCTCTCCGGCCAAACCATTGCGCGTACTGATCCTTGGCGGCACGACTGATGCCAATCAGCTTGCGGCGGCGATTGCCGGCGATCCGGGCCTCGATCCTGTTCTGTCCTACGCCGGGCGTACCGAAAGCCCGAAGCAGCCGCCGATTGCCTGGCGTGTTGGCGGCTTTGGCGGCGTCGATGGGCTGATCGACTATCTTCGCCGCGAACAGATCGCGCGTGTGGTCGATGCCACGCATCCTTTTGCTGCGCAGATGAGCGCACATGCGATTGCGGCTTGCGCGGCTCTCTCCATTCCGCTGCTTGCGCTTGAGCGCCCGCCTTGGCAGCGCGTCGCCGGGGATCATTGGATCGAGGTCGATGACTTTGTCTCGGCCGGACAGGCATTGGGCGCTGCTTCGCGCCGCGTATTCCTCGGTATCGGCCGGACGCAACTCGCGCCGTTCGCTCAGCATCCGCAGCATTTCTATCTGGTCCGACTGGTGGACCGACCACGCGTGCCGCTTCCAATTAAGGCGGAAGTAATCATCGCACGCGGGCCGTTTGATCTTGCCGGCGACCGAGCGATGTTGACGGACCATCGCATCGACATTGTGGTGGCCCGCGACGCCGGCGGCGATTCCGCTTCGGCAAAAATCGACGCGGCACGCGAGCTCGACCTGCCGGTGGTGATGGTGCGGCGTCCCTTCATTCCGGACCGGCCAAAGGTCGAGACCGTTGCCGAGGTATTGCGCTGGCTCGGTCACGACGAAGCTCCGGCAGAACGGGGCGTATAGACAAACGGCCTGCCATTAGAACACGCGATCAGGCGCGTTTGCGTTGAGCCGATCAGTACCAGTGTGCGCATGTCGGCGCGTTCGGCCACCGCGTCGCCCAAAGTCGTGACGTCGATTGTTTCCTTTGCGTCGCTGACCGCACCTGCAAAGACAACCGGAACGGTTTCCGGCAATTCCTCGCTCAGCAATGCGAGCGCGCGGCCGAGCTGCCAGGGCCGCGCCTTCGAGAGCGGGTTGTAGAGCGCGATCACGAATCCGGCCTGTGCCGCCAACCGCAGCCGGCGTTCGATCAGATCCCACGGTTTTAGATTGTCGGACAGGTTGATTGCGCAGAAATCATGGCCCAGCGGTGCACCGATCCTTGCGGCGGCGGCGAACATCGCGCTGATGCCGGGCAGCACCCTTATGTCGAGATTTCGCCAGGACGGATCGCCCTCGTCGACGGCTTCGAATACCGCGGCGGCCATGGCGAACACCCCGGGATCACCCGAGGAAACCACAACGACGCGCCGATCCTCCGCCGCAAGCTTCAACGCGAGCCTGGCACGATCGAGTTCCTCGCGATTGTCGGAGCCGTGTCGGGCAAGGCCTGCCCGCTCGGGCACCCGCGCCACATAGGGCGCGTAGCCGATCAAATCGGTCGCCTGCGCCAACGCGTGCGTGACTTCCGGCGTCACCAGGTCGGCGGCGCCGGGGCCAAGGCCTGCGATGGCGAGCCAGCCGCTCATGGTCGCCGTCCGCGCCCATGGACCAGGATCATTGAGAAATAGGGCGCCTCGTCATCGGCCTTTTCAGCGAGCGGCAGCACCTTTTCGCCGGCCATGGTGCCGCGCTCGACATAGACCGCGCGTTCAGCAAGGCCGGTCGCTTGAAGCGCGCGGCGCACCTTTGGCAGGTTACGGCCGAGCTTCATCACGACCAGCGCGTCGATCGACTGCATCCGTTCGGTCAGGCTTGCCTCGTCAAGCGTGGCCGGCACCACGGTCAGCACGTCGTCGCCGAAGGTCATCGGCATGCCGCTCGCGGTCCAGCAGCCGGACATGCCGGAGATCCCGGGCACCACCACGATCGGCGCCTCGCCGTCGAGACGGCTGTGCAAATGCATGAACGATCCATAGAGGAACGGATCGCCCTCGCAGAGCACCGTGACGTCGCGGCCGGCGCTGACGTGTCGCAACAACCGCTGCACGCACTCGTCGTAGAACCTTCGAAGCGCATCGGCGTAAGCGGGGTCTTCGAGCGTGATCTCCGTCGTGACCGGATATTCCAGCGCTTCCTCGATCACGCCAGCGGCGAGCATTCCTTCGACCAAGGTGCGGGCATTGCCGGGACGGCCGGGTTTGCGGAAATGCGCGATCACGCCGGCCTTGGCGATCAGCCGCGCCGCCTTGACGCTCATCAATTCGGGATCGCCGGGTCCGAGGCCGACGCCATAGATGGTCGCGGGCGCGCTCATTCGTTTTCGCTCGCGACCGCGTTTAGCGCGGCCGCCGCCATCGCACTGCCACCGCGCCGTCCACGCACGATCACGCTGGGCACGCCAGCAAAGGCGGCGAGCGCTTCCTTGGATTCGGCGGCGCCGACGAAACCGACGGGAATACCGATCACGGCGGCTGGCGGAATGATCCCGGGTTCCTGCAATATTTCGAGCAGCCGAAACAGTGCGGTCGGCGCATTACCGATCACGATGACCGATCCGGCCAGCCGCTCCCGCCACAACTCGACGGCGGCCGCGGTGCGCGTGGTGTTCAGCTTTGCCGCGAGTGCGGGCACGCTTGGGTCGGACAGCGTACAGATCACGGCATTGTCGGCCGGCAACCGCGCTCGCGTGATGCCGTGGGCCACCATCTGCGCATCGCAAAGGATCGGTGCACCCGCATGCAGGGCACGGGAGGCTGCGACGCTGAAACCCTTCGTGAATACGATATCGTCGGCGATGTCGACCATGCCACTGGCATGGATGATCCGCACTGCGACCTTTTCGTCGCCGGCATCGAAGCGGTCGAGTTTCGCTTCGGCACGAATAATGGCAAATGAACGCTGGTAGATCGCCGCGCCGTCGGTCTCGTAGGCGTAGTTCATGACGCGGTCTCGGCGGACGCGCCGGCGATCCGCTCGATCACGCTGTTGCGACGTGTCGTCCAATAACCGGCATCGATCATCTGCTGAAAACGCTGACGCATGACTCTCGCAGCTTCGGGGTTGGCTTGTTCGATGAACCGCCGCACCTCGTCATCACCCAGCGTTGCGTCGTAGTAAAGGTCGAAATGGTGACTTTCGACCGTACCCGTCAGATGGGCAAATTGCGCCATCTGATCGAGCGTGGCGGCGATTTCGGCGGCGCCGCGAAAGCCGTGCCGCATCTGGCCTTGCAGCCAGCGTGGATTGGCGGCGCGGCCGCGCACGACGCGGGCGATCTCCTCGTTGAGCGTCCGCATCCGCGGCGTGTCGGGCCTGGTCGTATCGGCGTGATACAGCACCGGCGCACCGCCATTGAGCTTGCGTGCCGCGGCGGCAAAGCCGCCTTCATGGGCGACGTAGTCGGGCGCAGCTCAGCAAATCGGTTTCGGGAAGGTCCTGGGTATGGACGAAAGCGTCCGTTGCGGCGGTGCGTTGCTCCAGCTCCGGTCGGGCGGCCACGCCGTCATTGCCGCCGCCATAAGCGAAGGAGCTGCCGGCGAGCCAGGCTTCGCCGGCATCGTTGATAGTGTCGGGTGTGAATTGTCCGAACGTCTCGTCCACGCCTGCACCATAGTCGCCCGGTGCGGGGCCGAATACCCGCGAAATTTGCGAGCTGCGATATGGATTTTCCTCGGCAGGTTCGTCGCGCGCGGCCAGCGCGCTGGCGGCCTGTTCGAACAGTACCGGCAAGTTCGAAAACACGTCGCGAAACAGGCCCGAAATCCGCAACGTCACATCGATGCGCGGCCGCCCCAGCACGGCCAGCGTGATCACGTCGAAGCCGGTGACCCGCTCGGACGTCGCGTCCCACACCGGCGCGATGCCCATCAGGTACAGCGCCATGGCAAATTCCTCACCGGCGGTACGCATGGTCGCCGATCCCCAGAGATCCAGCATCAAATGGTGTGGATAGTCGCCGTGGTCCTGCAGATGGCGGGTCAGCAACGCCTCGGCGAGACGCTTGCCCTGCTCAGTGGCGTTGCGGCTCGGCACCGCGCGGGTATCGACCGTGAACAGGTTACGCCCGGTCGGCAGCACGTCGCGCCGCCCGCGCCAGGGCGAGCCGGCGGGGCCTGGCGCGACATGCTTGCCGTCGAGCGCTGCGAGTAGCGCGGCGCGCTCGCCGGCCGCGCAGGCCTCGTAGGATATTTCACGCTGGCCTTCGCTGACGTGCTTTGGCATACGTCCGAAAATATGCAGGCCGTCAGCAACCAGCGTGTCCTTGACGTCGCAGACAAAGCTGTCGAGCCGCACCACGGACTCCAGCGGCGTCATCGCCTCGTGTAGCCCGCTATCGCGGTCGAGGCCGGATTCTCGGGCTGCCTCGATGATTGATTTCGCCAGTCGCTCGCGACGGCGCGGGTCGAGACCATCGGCCACGGAATATTCATCGAGCAACCGTTCGATCCTGTGCAAACCGGGCGGCAGCTTCCCTGTCGAGAGCGGCGGTGGTACATGTCCGATGGTGACAGCGCCGAGCCGCCGCTTGGCGGTCGCCGCTTCGCCGGGATTGTTGACGATGAACGGGTAGATCACCGGCGTCGCGCCAAGCAGGGCGTCTGGCCAGCACATCGATGAAAGCGCCACCGATTTTCCCGGCAACCATTCCAGCGTGCCGTGCGCGCCCATATGGATCATGGCGTGGCATTGCTGGATCTGACGCAGCCACAAATAAAACGCGACATAGGCGTGCCGCGGCGCTCGCCTGGGATCGTGATATTCGGCCACGCGGTCCGCGCGCCGGCCACGATCGGGCTGCAACGCGATCAGCGCGCGCCCGCACTGCACGACCCTGAACACGAAGTGGCCATCAACGATCGCGGGATCGCTCTCAGGTGGTCCCCATTGTGCTTCGAGACTGGCGATTAATTCAGGATCGAGTGCAGCCAATGCGGCGCGGTAGAACTCGACCGGCCAGCGGATCGTTTCGCTTTTGAGCCGATCGATCAGCGCCGCACCGTCCGTCGGCAGCCCGCAGATGCTGTAGCCCTGATCGCGCAGGTCATTTAACATCTTGAATTGTGCTCTCGGGCGCATCAAGACCGACGGCATGCGCCATCTGATCAACGCGACCCGGATAGGCCGACAAGATCACGGCGAGTCGCTTGTCGGCGGCTGCGGTCCGGCGCAGCGCGATCCAGGCCTTGGCGCGCGCCACGATCGCGGCGATACGGCCGTGGTCGGCTGCATGGACCGTGCGGGCATAGCCCAGCTCCGGATCGGCGGCCTCGACCTGCTTGAAGGAGGCGACCCCCGCAAACAAGCGGCCGTCGAGTTCCGGCAGCACGACATGGATCGCAAGGTCGGGCGGCGACAGGCCACGATCCGATTGTGCCCAGATATCCCTGCTCGAGCCGGCAAGCGCGATCTGCAAAACCGGCGCGTCGACGACATCGAGCGGAGAGCCGGCTCCCTCATCGCCGCGCGCGGAAAATGCCGTCGCGTTGATGATCACATCGGGCGCGACTTTCGCGATCCATTGCCGCAGCCAGCCATCGCACTCGCGATCTTTCAGGCTTGTTGCGAACAGGCCGATGGGCCGTATGCCCTGACGGGCCAGTTCGGCCATCATGCGATCGACCGGATCGGTATCGGAAGCCGCAAGAATGGCGCGGTAGAACACGACCAGCACGATCGGTGCGCCATCGGGTGAAAGATCGAGCGCGGAGGGTTCGACCACACCGCTACCGGGAACGTAAAAGCCTTGCCTGGGCAAAGCGGCGCGGGCGACTGGCGGGACAGCCGGCAAACCCGCGGCGAGTGCGAGTTGCGCCAGCGCCGCACGTGCCGAGTCCGTACCGCCATGGTCGCACAACGTCTTCAGTCGGCGCAGCGTCGAGGGCGGCAGGTTGGAGGCAGCGTCGAGCCGTGGATCGGGACGACCGTCGCCGGGAATGATCGCAAGCGCAATGTTCTTCGCTGCCGCCAGCGCGCCGACCTGCTCGACACCGTAGCGCCAATAGTCGACCCCGCCGAGCAGCCGGATCAAAATGCCGCGCGCGCCGGACAGGGTGTTCTGCACATAGAGATCGACGGAGAGCGGATGGGCGAGGCGGCGCAGATTGGCTAGCCGCAGGCTCGGCAGGCTTTCGCGCCCGGCGCGCCAGGCGGCTGCGAACGCGCCGAGATCGCTGTCTGCAAAGGACAGCACGACGAGATCGGCCGCGGCCTGGCCGAGGTCTTCCGCGGCCGCCGCTTCCTCAAGTCCATGCCTTTCCCGCAGCAGGATATGCATGCGCTATCCCGTCAGCAAAGCGGTGACCGCGGCGTGGTCGAAACCGCGCTCGCCGATCACGACAATCCGCGACAGCCGTTCCTCGTCGGAACGCCAGGGCCGATCGAATTGCGCGCGCACGCGGGTGCCGACGCCCTGCACCAATAGCCGCATCGGCTTGCCTGTTATCGCGACATGACCCTTGGCACGCAGCACATTGTGGTCGCGCGCGATCGTTTCCACCTTCGCCACGATGCTTTCGGCGCTCTGACCCGGAGGCAGCGTCACCACGATGGTGTCGAAATCGTCGTGCTCATGCTCTTCATGATCCTCGTGATGGCTCGGCCGCGCGTCGAGATCGTCTTCCGCGGCAGCTCCAATGCCCAGCACGACGCGCGGATCGATACGGCCTTCCGTGACGTCAAGCACGGGGATGCTGCGCGGCGCTTCTGCCAGTACGGCTTTCCGCGCGGCGGCGAGGCGATCGGGATCGACCAGATCAGCTTTGTTGAGGATCACGATATCTGCGCAGGCGACCTGGTCCTCGAACACTTCACCGAGCGGAGTGTCGTGATCGATGCTTTCGTCGGCAAGGCGCTGCCGTTCGATGGCGGCGAGATCGGGCGCGAACCGGCCGTCCGCCACCGCCTCGGCATCGGCGACGGCGATGACGCCGTCGACCGTGATCCGGGAACGCAGGTCCGGCCATTCGAACGCCTTCAATAGCGGCTTTGGCAGCGCGAGGCCTGAGGTTTCGATCAGGATGTGATCGGGCGGCTGCGGCCGCGCCAGCAACGCCGCGATAGTCGGCACGAAATCATCGGCGACCGTGCAGCACAGGCAGCCATTGGTGAGTTCGACAATGGCGTCCTCGGGACAATTGGCGTCGGCGCAGCCCTTCAAGATGTCGCCGTCGATACCGAGGTCGCCGAACTCGTTGACGAGGATCGCCAGCCTGCGGCCCTGCGGGTTCTGCATGAGATGGCGAACCAGCGTGGTTTTGCCGGCGCCGAGAAACCCGGTGATAATGGTGACAGGGATTTTTTCGATCGACATCGGACAATTCCTAAACTGGCGTGGCGGATGGCGGGACGCGTGCGATCACGCCCTTGCGGAAAATCATCGGCCGTTCCCGCCATGGCACCAGGCCATCGGCGGTTGCGGCATAGCGCGCAGCGCCGGTCAGGAGATCGTCGACCGAGCTTTCATTGAGATCACCGTAGATATAGCTCCAGCGGCCGGGCCCGGTAAGCGCAGCGCTGCAGCCGCGATTGCAGTTGGAGAGGCACTCGACTTCGACGATGCGAAAGTCCCGCGGGCCGTCGTCGCGGCGCTGTGCCTCAATTAGCGCGTCGTGCAAACGGCGGCCGGGCCGCACGATATCTTCGCCTTCTTCCCCGGCGCGGCAGGTGACACAGACATGCAGCGTGACGGCGACATCGCCGGTATCTGGTTTTAGATCTTCAATGCAAACAGCAGGCGCAGATCGGTCCATAACATAGCCCGTCAATGGATGGCCTCCGCTCGAGATGCGGATGCCAGACAAGCGGCGAGCGGACCTGCACTCCGTTCGACCAACCCTCTCACTCCAGGACGCCCCGCCCGGAATGGCGATATGGCAGGCGACGGCAGGTTTCCTGGCTCGCGGGTCATCGCCAGCACTACCTTCCCGGGCCAAACCCAGTGGCATCAAGTGCAGGCTTTCCGCTCACAGTTGCGGGGGCAGCTCCGGCTTCGCCAAGACCCGGGAACTGGTCCCGTGCCTTATGCGCCCGGTATTCCCTCTTAGTCCGGTCCGAAGACGGGACACCGTCGGCTGGAGATTTAATCAGACGGAAACGCGATCAAGTCAATCCCTCCGGGAACCATGCGGCCAGGCCTGACCGGTTGCCCCGATGGGACTGATATGATCCTGTCGCTATCCGTCAGATTATACCGCAGGACTCCCATGAGCGAGATCGATATCGAAGAAGCCGAGCGTCACCGCGCCAAAATGGTCAAACGCAAGGCGGTTCAGGATGCCGAAGAGGCGTCCAAAACCATCACCAAGGGCCTGCTGATGGTCAACACTGGCCCCGGCAAGGGCAAATCCACGGCTGCCTTCGGTCTTGCCTTGCGCGCGCTCGGCCATGGCTGGCGGATCGGCGTCGTGCAGTTCATCAAGGGACGGGTGACCGGCGAGCAGACTGCGCTGCAATCGTTCGGCGAGCGCGTGGTCTGGCACACCGCCGGCGAGGGGTTCACCTGGGAGACCCAGGACAAGGCGCGCGACATCGCAGCCTGCCAGCGTGCCTGGGATATCGCGCAGGGGCTGATGGACGATCCTTCCATCAATCTCGTGGTGCTCGACGAACTCAACATCGCGCTGCGCTATGATTATCTGCCGCTCGAAGACGTGGTGGCGCGGCTCAAATCGCGGCGCGATGGCCTGCATGTCATCGTCACCGGCCGCAACGCCAAGCCGGCGATGATCGAGGCGGCCGATCTCGTCACCGAAATGGGCGCCATCAAGCATCATTTTTCCGCCGGTGTGAAAACCCAGGCCGGCATCGAATTCTGATGGCCGCTCGCGTCCTGATGTTTCAGGGGACCGGCTCGGATGTCGGCAAGTCGTTGATCGTCGCCGGCCTGTGCCGGTTGCTGGCGAACCGCGGCATGACGGTACGGCCTTTCAAGCCGCAGAACATGTCGAACAATGCCGCGGTGACGGCCGATGGCGGCGAGATCGGCCGCGCGCAGGCCTTGCAGGCGCGCGCAGCGCGCGTGGCGCCGTCGGTGGACATGAATCCAGTGCTCTTGAAGCCGCAAAGCGAGGTCGGTTCGCAGATCGTGGTGCAGGGCAGGGTGTTCGGCACCGCGCGAGCGCGCGAATATCAGACGCGCAAGCCCGAGCTGATGCCTTACGTGCTCGACAGCTTTGCGCGGCTTCGCGCGCAGTTGCGATATCGTGCTGGTCGAGGGCGCGGGCTCGGCGTCGGAAATCAATCTGCGCGCCAACGATATCGCCAATATGGGCTTTGCCCGCGCCGCCGATGCGCCGGTGATCCTGATCGGCGATATCGACCGCGGTGGCGTGATCGCCAGCCTGTGCGGCACCGCCGCGGTCGTCGATCCCGATGATGCGGGCCTGATCGCCGGCTTCATCGTCAACAAGATGCGCGGTGATCCCATCCTTGTTCGCAAACGGCATGGCCTTCGTCGCCGAACGCACCGGCTGGGCGCCGATCGGCCTGGTGCCGTATTTTCCGCGACGCGCACCGGTTGCCGGCCGAGGATGTTTTGGGGCTTGAGGCCTTGCCGGCGCGTGATGCGGACTCGGACGAACGACGCATACGTATCGTCGTGCCGGTGCTGCCGCATATCGCCAATTTCGACGATCTCGATCCGCTGCGGCTCGAGCCCGGCGTTGGAGCTAATTCTGCTGCGCAACGGCGCGCCGCTGCCAGTCGACACCGATCTCGTCATCCTGCCGGGCTCGAAGGCGACGATTTCCGATCTCGCGACATTGCGCGGTTTTGGCTGGGACGCCGACATCATTGCGCATGCGCGGCGCGGCGGGCGCGTGCTCGGCCTGTGCGGCGGCTACCAGATGCTTGGTCATTCCATCAGCGACCCCGATGGCATCGAGGGGCCGCCGGGATCAGCTGATGGGCTGGGCCTGATCGACATTGCGACCGAACTTGCCGGCGACAAGTCGCTGGTCGCGGTGAGGGGGCGCACGCTTGCCGATGATGTCGCAGTTTCCGGATATGAAATGCATATCGGCCGAACGACAGGAGCCGGCACGCAACGCCCGCTGCTGCGGCTTGACGATGGCCGGTTGGACGGCGCGATGTCGGTGGATGGCCGCATCGCCGGAACCTATCTGCACGGTTTCTTTGCGGCTGACGCCCAGCGCGCGGCGTGGCTCGCCCGGCTTGGCGCGCCCGCAAGTTCGTTGGTCTATGAAGAACTGATCGAGCACACCCTCGATGCGCTCGCGGCGCATCTTGAGGCGCATCTCGACGTCGACAGACTACTCAGCCTCGCGCGTTGAAGAGCCAGCCGATGATCGCGAGGATCGAAAGCACTCCGGCGAAGGCGACGCGGTAGATCGTCAACGCGCGATCGATATCATCCACCGTCGCTTCAGCCCTTCCGTCGCCGATCCAGTGATCGTCCACGGACTTGCCGTCATAGACACGGGGCCCGCCAGCCGCAAGCCCCAGCGCGCCGGCCATCGCCGCTTCAGGCCAGCCGGCATTGGGTGAGCGATGCAGCCGCGCGTCGCGCCGAAACGCTTCCCAGGCTGATGCTGCCGATGCGCCCGGCACCACGGCCGCAGCCGCAATGAAGATCAATCCGGTCAGGCGCGAGGCGGGCCAATTGACGAGGTCGTCGAGTCTGGCGGCGGCCCAGCCGAAGGCGCGATAACGGTCCGACATGTGCCCGATCATGCTGTCGGCGGTATTGATCGCCTTGTAAACGATCATGCCAGGCAATCCGCCGAGCAGGAACCAGAATGCCGGCGCGGTGACGCCGTCGGAAGCATTTTCGGCAAGGCTTTCGATCGCTGCGCGGCAGATCGCGGCCTGGTCGAGCGCATCGGGATCGCGGCCGACGATTTTGGCGATGCTCTGCCGGCCGCCCGCAAGCCCTTCGGTGCGGAGCGCGGTTGCGACCGCGCGCACATGCTGATCAAGACTTCCCGCGGCGATCAGCGCCGCGACCACCATCACGGCAATGACGAAGCCGAGAATGGGAATGCGTGTGACGGCGTCCAAAACCAGCCCTGCGCCAAGGCTGACCGTAACGAGCACCAGCATCGTCGCGATCCCGGTGGCCCGACGCATGGCATCCGAATAATCCGGCCAGTTCAGTCGGGATTCGAGCGCCGAGATCAACGCGCCGATCCACGACACGGGATGACCGATTGCGCGAAACAGGATGGCGGGATAGGCCAGCACGGCTTCGATGCCAAAGGCTGCGATCAGGATCAGGATGCGGTCGGGCGGCGCGAACATGGGTTAGCAACATGCACGGACCGGACGGGATCGGAAAGGGGATGGACGGCTTGCGGGTCCATGGCGGTCGGATCGACCTTGCCGCGTCGCTCTATCCGTCAGCGCCAAAACCCTGGATCGATCTGTCGACCGGGATCAATCCGATCCCATGGCCGGTGCCGGCCATTTCGCCCGCGCGCTATCAGCGCCTGCCGTTTGCCCGTGAGATCGCGGAAATGGCCGCGGCCGCTGCGGCTGCCTATGGCCTTCCCGCCAACGCCACGATGCTGCCGGTTCCCGGCAGCGAGATCGCGATCCGGCTGTTGCCACGAATGATCGGCGCATGGCCGGGTTGGTATTCTGGCGCCGACCTACGGTTCGCATGCCACCGCATGGCGTGCTGCCGGTGCCGACGTGCATGAGTTTGCCGCACTGCCGGATCCGGGCCGACCAGATTTGAAAACGCTGGTCGTGGTCAATCCGAACAATCCGGACGGCCGCATCATCTCCTGCACCGACCTTGCGGCTTTCGCGCGGGCCATGACGTCGAACGGGCGGCGGCTGATCGTCGATGAAGCCTTTGCCGATGTGCGACCGGAAGTCTCGCTGCTGGCGCTGCCGGAATTGCCTGCAGGCACGATTGTGCTGCGCTCGCTCGGCAAGTTTTTTGGCCTTGCCGGCTTGCGCGTTGGATTTGTCATCGCCACGGAGCCGGATGCGAGCGTCTGGCGGCAAATGCTCGGAGACTGGCCGGTTTCGGGACCGGCTTGCGAGATCGCGACCTCGGCACTGCGCGATACAGACTGGATCGCGGCGACACGGAAACGGCTGGCCAACAGATCGAAAGCGGCTCGACGAAGTCCTTGGCCAAGCTGGGTTGAAATTGCTCGGCGGCACCGACCTTTTTGGCCTGTTCGAAGCGCCCGATCGAACCGATCTGCTCGATCATTTTGCGCGAGCCGGGATTTTGGTGCGTGGCTTTGCCGAAACGTCACGGCACTACCGGTTCGGGCTTCCGGCGGATGAGGCGGGATGGCGGCGGCTGCGAGGCAGCCGGCGCTACGTTGAGGTAACGGTGCCAACGTGCGCGCCGCGCGGCTTGCTCGCCGGCAAGGCGCCCGAACACCGTGGACAGCGAGACGCCGAGGCCCGCGAGATAGCCGTCGCCGAGCACATTCGCCGCCATAACCATGCCGGCTGCAAAGACATTGCCCATCGGTATGCCGTCCGTCTTCACCACCCGCATCTCCTCGTCGACGGTGACGCCGTAATGCGTGAACGTGACGCCCGGCCGCAGCGGATAGGCGCGAAGGGCGGCGTTGCGAGGGCGACCGCGGCGCGCGATTTCGGCGGGATCAGCCCGGTGGTGCGGCGTTCGTTCAGCGGCAAACCGTCCGACGGCGGCAGCGGCGGCGTTGAATTCATCGACCGTTGCTTCCAGCGCCACCGGCTCAAGCCCAAGCGTGATCGCAAGCGCAGCGATACTTTCGGCCTGGATCGGCGCCAACGCCGTCGGCAGCGCACGCGCAAACCCCGTTGCATCGAGGATCAGATAGGCCATCTGGTCGGGACATTCCGCGATGCGCGCGCCCCAGCGGGCGAAATGCGTCTTGCGGGCGTCCTCGCCCTCGTCGTGGAACCGCTTGCCGTTGCGATCGACCACGATGCCGTGCGGGATCGCGGTGATGCGGGTGACGATACCGCCATCGAATTTCGGTCCGCGCGCATCGACTGCGACCATGTGAGCGCGGCGGGGATCGCCAACCGGTTTTGCGCCGGCATCGAGCAGCAGACGCAGCACCGAGCCGGTGTCATGGGGTGTCCCGCGGATCATGAAATTGTCGGCGGCAGGGCCAAAGCTTTGGCGCAGCCAATCGAGATTGGCCTGATGGCCGCCCGTGCACATCACCAGCGTTTTCGCGATGGCGCGTTCGAGTCTGGCCGTGGTGGCGGATATCGGCGGTGCAATTCCCCTGGCCGCCGAAGCCCAGCGCCACGACTTCGCTATCATAATCGATGCTGACACCGAGTTTTATCGCGGTGGCGTAGAGCGCATTGACCATCGCCTTGCCGCCGCCGAGAAAAAACGCGGTGCGCCGCGAATAGGGCATCGCGCCACTTGATGGGTCCTGCAGCCGTACGCCATTGTCGGCAAGCCATGGCGCGATCGTGGCGGAGCCGCGGATCAGGAGGCGCGCGAGTTTTTCATCGGTTGCGCCGCTCGTGACCCGAACCAGATCTTTGAAAAAGGTATCCTCGCCATAAACGTCGGGCACATACCATTCGGGCTTGTCGTGCATCAGTCGGAAATTGCGGGCGTGCCGGGCATTGCCGCCGCGCAGCGCGATCGAGGCCTGTTCGACCATGCGCACGGTCGCGCCGCTGCGCCGCGCGGCAATCGCGGCAGACAACGCGGCGCAGCCGCCGCCGATCACCAGAACGTCCGATAGCTCAGCCGCTTCGCTCATATTTCTCCCGCGATCGGCCATGGTCGTCCGCGCTTGCGCGGTGACCTGTATCATGCTCTCGTGGCTTTCGTCTTTCGGTGCCTCGCGAGAGGTGAAACGGGAATGCGGTGATCCGGCATCGACCGGAAAAACCGCGGCTGCCCCCGCAACTGTAGGCGGATCGACCCGGGATCAACGACGTCACTGATGCCTGCGGGAAGCGGGATCGGGAAGGCGATCCAGGGTTATCGTCCGTGAGCCAGGAGACCGGCCGCAAGACAGCAAAACCGGCTTGTTCGACGGTGGGTCGAAGAGAGGACGAATGCATACCAAAACACCGTCTGCTGCATTGGCGGACTGGCGGATCGAGCCTGTCGATCCGTCGCTCGAACCGCAGTTGCGTGCGCAGATCGATGGCAAGGCCAAGCCGCTCGGCGCACTCGGCCGGCTGGAAGATCTCGCGGTTCAGCTCGGATCCATCTGGCACCCACTGCTGCCACGCGCGGAACGTGCGACGGTGTTCGTATTCGCGGCCGATCACGGCATCACCGCGGAGGGCGTTTCGCTTTACCCGGCCAGTGTCACGGCTGCGATGGTCGCGACCTATCTGGCCGGGCGTGCCGGCGTCAGCGCGTTGGCGCGGGCCTGTGATGTCAACGTGCAGGTGGTCGATGCAGGCGTCGACGCGGATCTCCCGGCGCATGCGGAATTGATCGACGCCAAGATCAGGCGCGGCAGTCGCAACGCGATGCGCGAGCCGGCGCTGACGATCGCCGAAGCAAGGGATTGCTTGACACGCGGCGCTTCAATCGTCGCGGATTCGATCGAGGGCGGCACCGATATCGTCGCGATCGGCGAGATGGGTATCGGCAACACCACGTCGGCCGCACTGCTGATGCACCGGCTGGCGCCGGCGCCGCTGGCACGATTGCATCGGCGCAGGCGCCGGACTCGATGCCGCAGGAATCGCGCGCAAGCTGGCGATAGCCGAACGCGCGGCGGCCCGCTGCAACGCGACATCACCTCTGGAGGTGTTGGCTGAATTCGGCGGTTATGAGATCGCCATGATGGCGGGCGCCGTGCTCGGCAGCGCCATGCACCGCCGCCCTGTCATCGTCGACGGCTTCATCGCCTCGGCGGCGGCATTGGTCGCGGTGCGGCTGCAGCCAGCGGCACGCGGCTATTGCGTGTTTTCGCATGGCTCGGCCGAGCGCGGACATCGCTTGCTGCTCGATGCGCTCGGCGCGAAGCCATACCTCGATCTCGGACTTCGGCTCGGCGAGGGCACCGGTGCGGTCATGGCTGTGCCATTGCTGCGCGCTGCCGTCGGCATGCTGACCGAGATGGCCGATCTGTCCGACGTGATGGCCGGCACGCTCAAGCCTTGGCCGGCGGACAACCAGCAAGCTGATTGATATGGCCGATATCATCTTCATCACCGGGCCGACCCGCAGCGGCAAAAGCCGGCGCGCGGTTGAAATCGCTCAAAGTTGGGGTGAGGACGTGGTGTTCGTCGCAACCTATCGCGCCGATCCGAACGATGCCGAGATGGCGGAGCGTATCCGGCTGCATCGCGCCGAGCGCAAGCGCTCATGGCGCACGCTGGAGGCGCCGGCCGATGTCATGCAGGCGCTCGCAGAGTTAGAACCAAAACCTTCCGGTGCGGTGGTCGATAGTATCGTACTGTGGCTGGCTGCTCGCTTCGATAGAGACGACGCCAGCCTGATCGCCGAATGGGAACGCCAGCTTGACGGATTTTGTGCCGCATCGCATCCGGTCATCGTGGTCGGAGACGAAGTCGGCTGGGGGCCGGTGCCGATGGATCGCGAGTTGCGACGATTTCGCGATCTGGCGGGCCTGATCGGCCAGCGCACCGCGGCACGGGCCTCGGAAGCCTGGCTGATGGTTGCCGGCTGCGGCGTGCGGTTGAGATGATGGATCGGCAAACCCAAACGATACCGGATCATGTCAGGGACTGGACCAGCGATGTCACGTCTCGCGGTTGCGCTGCTGACGCGAATACCGATCCGCCACCCTGATGATGCGATGTCCGATCGCATGTCGCGCGCGCAGCGCGCGTTCCCGCTGGTGGGCGCGATGATCGGCCTCGCCGGTCGGATTGGTTGATCGTTGTCTGCTCGCGATTGGTATCCCCCAACTGGCCGCGGCCGCGCTGGCGCTTGGCGCTGGCGCGGCCTTGACCGGCGCGTTGCATGAAGACGGTCTGGCCGACGTCGGAGATGGCTTTGGCGGCGGTCGCAACCGCGACGAAAAACTTACGATCATGCGCGACAGCCGGCTTGGCACCTATGGCGCGCTGGTGCTGATGACAGGCTTTGTCGCCAGGTTGGCCGCGCTGGCGAGCCTACCGAGAGCGGCGATTATTCCAGCTCTGGTCGTGGCGCACGCGTTGGCGCGGGCAGCCATCCCGGTGCTGGCCGCCATAATGCCGTTCGCCCGTGACGACGGGCTAGGCAAATCGGCCGGTCGGCCCGACGCGGCAACCGCTCTCATTGCGGTTGGTATCGGCGTTGTCATCGCGTTGCTGTGCTTGCCTCTCGCGAATGCTGTCCTGGCGGTGCTGGTCACGGCGGCCGCCGCAGCGGTCATGGCTATGCTGGCGTCGCGGCAGATCGGCGGTGTCACCGGCGACGTGTTTGGCGCCGTGGAGCAGGTGGCCGAAACCGCGGTTCTGCTGATGCTCGCGGCGCGGTTGTCGTGAAGCGTTGGTCATGAGCGAGCTGACCCGTCTCTGGCTGATCCGTCACGCGCCCGTTGCAGGGCCAAAGGGCATAATCCACGCGCTTGATGCACCCGCCGATATCAGCGACGCCGCAGCGCTGACCGCGTTACGCGCGAAATTGCCTGCCGGCGCGACTATCTTTGCGAGCCCGAGCATTCGGACACTGGCAACGGCTGCGGCGCTCGGCCTCAACGCGGTCGAGCAACCGGATTTCGCCGAGCAGAATTTCGGCGACTGGACCGGACGCCGCCACGACGATCTCGCGCGCGAGTTGGGTGACGCCTATCATGATTTCTGGCGCGCACCGGCCGAAAGCAGGCCGCCTTCTGGCGAAAGTTTTGCGGAGCAGGTTGCGCGGGTGCGTGATGGACTGGCAAAGCTCCCGGCAGGAGATGTCGTGTTGGTGGTGCATTCCGGAACGATCCGTGCAGCATTGGCGATCGCGCTCGGCTTGTTGCCTGAGCAGGCGTTGCGCTTTGCCATCGATCCGTTCTCGCTCACCCGGATCGACCGGGTTGCGGGCGGCTGGCGCGTCGTCGGCGTCAACGGTTGAGTGTCGGAGAGTAGAATGCGAAGGATCTTCGTGATCGGCATCGGAGTCGGCGATCCCGATCATATGACTGTCCAGGCGATCAAGGCGCTCAATCAGGCCAGTGTTTTCTTCATTCCCGACAAGGGCGCCGAGAAAGCGGCGCTGCGCGATCTCCGTACCGCCATCTGCCAGCGCTTCGTCGAGAAGCCGGCTTACCGGATTGTCGCGGTCGAAGTGCCGCAGCGGGCGAGCTCTGGAGACTATCTCGCCGGCGTTGATGAATGGCACGGCCAGCTCGCCGATATCTATGGCGCGTTGTTCGAGCACGAGTTGGGAGCGGATGACGTCGGCGCTCTCCTGGTATGGGGCGATCCCGCGATCTATGACAGCACGCTGAGGATCATCGAACGGCTGCGCGGCAAAGGTCTGGCGCTGGAATTTGAGGTGATCCCGGGCATCAGCAGCGTCCAAGTTTTGGCCGCGAGGCATCGGATCGCGTTGAACCGGATCGGCGAAAGCGTGCTGCTGACAACGGGGCGCATGCTGGCCGAAGGATTTCCCGACGACGCGGGCAGTGTGGTGGTACTGCTGGATGGCGTGCAGGCCTTTGCCAGGCTGGCCGACCAGAACCTCGAGATTTTCTGGGGCGCCTACCTCGGGACCGAGCATGAAATCCTGCGCGCGGGGAAACTTGCCGACGTCAGGGACGAAATCGCTACGGTACGGCGACAGGCGCGAGAGCGGCACGGTTGGATCATGGATATCTATCTGCTGCGCCGGTCCGAACGGGAACAGGGCTAAAAATGGTGCCGCCGATGGCGACGACGAACATTGGTGAATTCAGTTAGGGGTTCGAGAAGATGCCTGCGAAAGAGAACGGGATGCCATCCAGCCACATTCAGGCCGACGCCGCGTTTTCCACGGCCGAACGAGATGCCGTCTACAAGTGCATTTTCAATCGCCGCGACGTGCGTGGGCAATTCCTCGCCGATCCGATCCCCGATGCCGTGCTGGCGCGCATCCTCGATGCCGCGCACCACGCGCCTTCGGTCGGATTCATGCAGCCCTGGGATTTCATCGTGGTCCGTAGTCCCGCGATCCGGCGAAAGGTGAGGGATGCCTTTCAGGCTGCGAACGCCGAGGCGGCTGAAATGTTCGAGGACGAGCGGCAGAAAACCTACCGCCAGCTCAAGCTGGAAGGAATCGTCGAAGCGCCGATCGGGATCTGCATTACCTGCGACCGCACCCGAACCGGACCCGTGGTGCTCGGGCGAACCCATCAGGCCGATATGGACCTCTACAGTGCGGTCTGCGCGGTGCAGAATCTCTGGCTGGCGGCGCGGGTGGAGAATATCGGCGTTGGCTGGGTCAGCATCATCAAACCGGACGATCTGCGAGCGGCATTGGGCATTCCGCCAGCCATACAGCCGATTGCCTATTTATGTGTCGGCTATGTCACGCATTTCCTGCAAAAGCCGGAATTGGAAATCGCGGGCTGGATGCCGCGGGTGCCGTTATCGGACGCGGTGTGGATCGATCGTTGGCAAGAGCGCGATGCATCGGATTCCTTGCTCAAATGCCTTTAACTGTCTGGTGTCGGGCTAATTAGTGCTTGCTTGTCGGCGCCGTGCCTAGCAGCCGTTCGTAGGTGGAGGGGGTCGTAAGCCGTCGCGTTGTGCGATCAGCAGGCGGCGAACCAGCCTTCCGGAAACGGAATGAAGTCCCAGACCGTCTCATTGTCGTTGGCGGCGCGCGCCGGCTGACGTGAAGTCATCTGATGCGTCAAGAATTCCTCCTGCGGGGCATGCACGATCGCCGCTTGTACGGCGTCCAGCAATCGGTCGAATTCAAATTCACTCATCGCGCGCTCCCGCATTCGAGAGCGCAGCGTCTCAAAACCCCTTTGTTTCCGAATTGAAGCAATCACTCAAATTGTATCGATCGAGCGATCGCGGCCGAGATGGTTACCGATGTCTTTAATTTCAGACAAAAACAGAATACGTCGCGGGGCTTCCAATCCAATGTGAGAAAAATCACATCCAGCGAATATGTTCAGTTATCAGCAGGGGTTACACCGGTGCGAACCCGGAACCGCCTGCCTAGGCCCGGCGAAATATCATAGTTGAAGTTTAGCACGGCGATCCCGGCGCCCGACTTGCTTTCGGACTCGTTTTTCTCGCGTAGCTAGCCATTAATGCCCGGCGAGCGCGGAGTTCGATCGGATTCGTCAGAGACGGTCCAATCTGAAATGAGATCCCACGGCGAGTGATTGAAACGAGCCTGTGACACCGTATAAAGACAGAGCATGCCTTCACCTCTCTTCGTTACTTTTATAGCGGGCACCTCGGGAGCCTGGCGGATTGATCGGGTCGACAAGGTCGTTGGTGAGGGTTTACTCGCGGCCGAGCGGCTAGAGGTTCTTGAAGGGTCTGAGATCCCCGCGGAAACGGAGGCCGGTTGGGTCCTGCGCGGTATTACGAGCAACACACGCTATACCAACCGTTCCGAAACCGATGCTTTGGTCGCCAGGCAGGAAGGGCTTTTTCGTCCGCAAGCGACCCGGGCCGCACTCATTCCGATTCGCAAGACGGAAGCATGGTGGGCTTTGGCTCAGGACGAGCGCCGTGCCATCTTCGAGGAACAGTCTCGCCACATCGGCATCGGTCTGGAATATCTGCCCGCCGTTGCCAGGCGCTTGTACCACAGTCGAGAGCTCGGTGAGCCTTTCGACTTCCTGACGTGGTTCGAATATGCGCCAGAACATAGCAGATCGTTCGAAGAGCTGGTGCGTCGGCTGCGAGGCTCGGAGGAATGGCGCTATATCGAGCGTGAGGTTGATATCCGCCTGACGCGTTAATGGGCTGGAGCAATTTCAATAAAGCATGATCAGGCGGCGATCAGCGTCAATTAGCGGAAGCCCGAACTCGATCTGGCGCGGGCCGCTTTATCGTGGCCGATCCAAGCGCTGACCGCGGCGAGCCTTACCTTATGAAATAGTACGTCACTACAATCCCGAGCAGGACGAACAGGAGGACCAGGAAACGGTCGAAATTTTTCTTGGTCGAGCTCATCTAGCGCAACGAGAGCGCACGGATTTCATCCAATATTTTGAAGAAGCGCCGCAGTCAGTCATCATATTGGCCCCGCATGCGGCCCCGATGAAATTGTCGATGAATCGAAACGGACCAGTCATTTGATTGTTTTGGCTCCCCGGGCTGGATTCGAACCAGCGACCATTCGATTAACAGTTCGAACCAGCGACCATTCGATTAACAGTCGAATGCTCTACCGCTGAGCTACCGAGGAACAAGGCGAAACAATCGTTCGCGAGCGGGCAGCGTATAACAAAGCCTTCCGGGCTTGCAAAGGACCAAATGACCGAAGGAGGAACCGCGGTGGGGCCGGATTGCCGCGGTTTTTTCGCCACCACGAAGCCGAGACCTCTGGATCTCTTAAATAATTCTGCGACCCGCTGATGTCGTGAATTGACCGCCAAATCGACCCATTCGAGCCGGAGGCTTGGTATCGCGAGCGCCAGGGGAGGTGACGAGATGCCAGACGAGACCGACCGCACAAAGGCTACACCGTCGATTGTCCCAAGCGATATTCCGCTGATGAGCGACGACGAATGCCTGCTTCGGCTCGCGCAGACGGTCGAGGACCACGATTCCGAACACCTGGATGAACTGGCAAGGCTGATCGGCCGGCTCGCCGTGACGATCGAATAGACCTCGATGCTTTCCACCGGTTGACAGCCCATGCTGCGCGTAAGGCCGCGACGGCCAAGCGGCGGCGACTGATGTTGCGTTTTCGCTGTCCCTGTACCAAAGATGACCCGAAATCACTTCATGCTGCGCGCTCCCGCAGCCAAATCCACTCCTTGCCGGGGTCTGTCAA
Organism: uncultured Alphaproteobacteria bacterium; assembly: GCA_963806075.1. Taxonomy (GTDB): domain Bacteria; phylum Pseudomonadota; class Alphaproteobacteria; order Rhizobiales; family Xanthobacteraceae; genus Bradyrhizobium. The sequence goes on along the minus strand of CAWDWT010000015.1, from coordinate 72,684 downwards.
TGTCCGGTTTCTCGACCGCACGCCAGAATATGGTCGATTGTCAGGTGCGTCCGAGCGACGTCACGGACGTCAGGATTATCGAGGCGATGCTTAAAGTACCGCGTGAGCTCTTCGTTCCCTTGGACCGACGCGCGCTCGCCTATCTCGACCTCGATCTCGACGTTAGCGAGGAGGCTTCCACCAGACGCTGCCTGATCAAGCCCGCGGTCACCGCACGGATGCTGCAGGCCGCGGCCATCAGGGAGACCGACAAGGTTCTGGTGGTCGGCTGCGCCACCGGATACATCGCGGCCGTGGTCGGCCAATTTGCGAGCGAAGTATCTGCAACGGAAAGCGAATCGGCGCTGGCCTCGAAAGCGAGGGGCGCGCTGACCGAACTCGGGATGGCAAAGGTCGCCATCCAGGTGGCAGCCGCGACCGATGGGGACCGAGCACATGCCCCCTATGACGTGATCGTCCTCAACGGCGCCACCGAGATTTTTCCTGAAGGTCTCTGCCAACAGCTCCGGGAGGGAGGCCGGCTGGTCGGGGTATTTGCCGCCACCCAGCCGCCGAGGGCGACTCTCGTGACGCATTCCCATGAGGATTTCGGCAGCCGGCCGTTATTTGATGCCGTTGCTCCGGTCCTGCCGGGCCTCGAGCGGCGCCCCGTTTTCGTTTTCTGAGTTCCTCCGACTCTGCTTGAGCCCGTGGCGACCGAACGATGTTAATCCTTTCTGAATCAGAAGTGTGGCCGGATTGCCCCATGTAAGGAGTTTTCGCGGCTTCTGCCGTTGGGTGGTTCCGTCCGGCTCGCACCCGTCCTATGGTGGAGACTCAGGGTAGGGTGAGCCGGCTCAAGGGGTCTGAGTCGGCCGATGGGAAGTGAACGGATTTCCAAGAATGGCTGGCGTGAAGGCCTTTTCCGGAGCCGGGGCTGCGGTTCTTCTGATGGCGTCTATGGGTCCGGTGCCCGTTCTGGCCGATACGATCGAGGCTGCGCTGGTGCGCGCCTATCAGAATAATCCGCAGCTCAATGCGCAACGCGCCAGCGTCAGGGTAACAGACGAGAATGTGCCGCAGGCACTATCAGGCTATCGCCCGAAGATCGGCGTCACCGCCAGCCTCGGTTATCAATATACCGATACCAACACTACGCAGGGCGGCTCGCAGACCGAGATCGTGCGAACCGAAATTCACGGCGCCGATCCCCCGCGCAGCGTCGGCATCACCGCAACGCAAACCCTGTACAACGGCAACCAGACCGCCAACAAGACCCGCGCGGCGGAGAGCCAGGTTTCTGGCGCGCGTGAAGCGCTGCGGGTACTCGAGGAGTCGGTGCTGCTGTCGGCTGCCACGGTCTACATGGACTATCTGCGCGATTCCGCGATCGTCGAGGTGGACAAGAGCAACGTCCGCGTACTCGAGCAGACCCTGAAGCAGACCCAGGACCGATTCAATGTCGGCGAAGTAACCCGTACCGACGTTGCGCAGTCGGAAGCTCAGCTCGCCGCCGGCAAGACGCAGCTATTGGCCGCGCAAGCAACCCTGATCACCACCGAGGCCAATTTCCGGCGTATCATCGGCAACGAGCCGCGAGCACTCGCGCCGGGTTCGCCGGTCGATCGCTTTTTGCCGGTCACGCTGCCGGCGGCGGTCGAACTCAGCCTGCTCGAAAATCCGAACGTCACCGCGGCGATGTTCGGCGTCGACGTCAACTATCTCCAGGTCAAGATCAACGAAGGCGCGCTGTTGCCGACGGTCACGTTCACCGCGTCGGCGCAGCAATCCTATGAAACGCAAATGACGACCTATCGGGCTTTTGGCGCTTCGGCGGTCGGAAGCGTTTCGATCCCGGTCTATCAGGGCGGCGCCGAATATTCGCTGATCCGCCAGTCCAAGGAAACCCTGGCGCAGCAGCGTCTCACCCTGGACCTGACTTCGCGACCAGGCCCGCGCCAACACGGTGACGGCGTGGGGCCAGTTGGTCGCCGGCAAGGCGCAGGTTGCCTCCGCGCAGGCGCAGGTGACCGCGTCCGAAATCGCGCTCAATGGCGTCCGTGAGGAAGCCAAGGCCGGCCAGCGCACCACGCTCGACGTGCTCAACGCCCAGCAGGCGCTGGTCAACGCCCGCGTCGCTTTGGTGACCGCGCAGCACGATCGAGTCGTTGCTTCCTATTCGGTATTGAGCACGGTCGGACGATTGTCGCCGCAAGTGCTCCGACTGTCGACCACGACCTACGACCCGAGCGTGCATTACCAGCAGGTGCGTGACAGCTGGATCGGCGTTCGCACGCCTGACGGCAAATGAGTGCGTGACGTCATCGTAAAGCGACGACGCCCTGAAACGCAATGCCTGAAGCGTCCGGTTGCAGCAAACGAGCAAAGCGCTTTGCTGTGATTTTGTTCGGCGCACCCTTGCGCGGTTGCGGAGCCTGGTGCGTCGCATAAGCACGACTTCGGCGAATCACGCGCAGCTCTCGTTCTTGCAATCATTTGCGGCCCTGACGTACCGTTCCCAGAGGCAGCAGAGCGATTCGCGCCGCATCAGGTAGTTGCAGCTTTCCTGGGTCCACCGTCGCGCGACGCTTCGATGTCTTGAGCGGGGGCTCGAGTCCTGCGCGCGAGCCGCGTGGCGCTTGATCTGGGGACAAGTCAGGCTTGTGCGATGAAAATCCCGACCTCCTATCCGGAACGAGCAAATCCGGTCGTTGCTTGGTGTAAAACGCATGCGAAGGCGTTGATGAGGTGGAGTCGGAGATGACGCAGCCTGCAAAGGTCCAAGAACCCTCGATGGAGGAGATTTTGGCGTCGATCCGGCGCATCATCGCCGATGATGAGGCAAAACCGGCGGTCGCCGAGAAACCTACCGCCGCGGCAGCTCCGGCGAGGCCGGAAAAGCCTGCCGTGGCGGCACCGGCAGCGAGGGCGCCTGTGATGAATAACGTTCCACCGTCGACCGTCGCACCGGCAAAGCCTGCCGCCGCGAAACCTGCGCCTGCACCCGCGCCGCCGCCCGCCAAGGCCGCCCCAGCCGCGAGCAACAGCCAGGACGACATCGATGCCATGCTGGCGGGTTTCGAGGAAGCGCCTTCCGCAGCCGGAGGCCCCGCCAGCAGCTCCAGCGCCCGCGGACGTGTTCGAACTGACCGATGACATGGCGCTCGCCGAAACCTGCGCCGGCGGCTCCAGTTCCGCAGCCGGCGTTTCAAAAGGTCGAACCGGACGACGATCTGGAATTTGCCGAGAGCGGTTCCCGGGCGGCGCGTCGGCAGCAGTCCTTCGAGCCGCCGTCGTTTGAGAGCCCGCCGGCTCCGCAACAGCAAATCCTGTCGCGCTCGACCGTGTCGGCGGTCGAATCCGCGTTCAACACCCTCGCCAATACCGTGCTAAGCAACAACGCACGAACGCTCGAGGATCTGGTCAAGGAAATGTTGCGGCCGATGCTGAAATCCTGGCTCGATGACAATCTGCCGGGGCTGGTGGAGCGCATCGTCAAGGCCGAAATCGAGCGGGTTTCGCGCGGACGCTAGCCGGCCTTGCCCGGACCGGTCGCTGGAATCGGCCTGGTCGTCTGAACCTTGACCCGCCCCTGGAGTTCCCGGTCTTCATTTAGCCAACGCACGGCGCATGATCGGGCGCCGTCAGGCCGTCTGTCAGGTTGACTTGGCGCGCTGCGCCGGCTTTTTAGCCGGTTCCTATCCATGATTGCCTGGCCATGATCGAAAAGAACTACCAGCCCGCCGATATCGAAAGCCGCATGTCCCGTCTTTGGGAAGAAGCCGGCGCGTTCAAGGCGGGCCGGCCCGAACGCCGCGACGCGGAGCCGTTCACCATCGTGATCCCGCCGCCCAACGTGACGGGCTCGCTGCACATGGGGCACGCGCTCAACAACACGCTGCAGGACATCCTGTGCCGTTTCCAGCGCATGCGCGGCCGCGACGTGCTGTGGCAGCCGGGCACCGATCACGCAGGCATCGCGACGCAGATGGTGGTCGAGCGGCAGTTGATGGAGCGGCAGGAGCCGGGCCGCCGTGAAATGGGCCGCGCCAAATTCCTCGAACGGGTCTGGCAATGGAAGGCCGAGAGCGGCGGCGTCATCGTCAATCAGCTCAAGCGGCTTGGTGCGTCCTGCGACTGGTCGCGCGAGCGCTTCACCATGGACGAGGGGCTGTCCCGCGCCGTGGTGAAGGTGTTCGTTGAATTGCACCGCGAAGGGCTGATCTACAAAGACAAGCGGCTGGTGAACTGGGACCCAAAGCTGCTCACCGCGATTTCCGACCTCGAAGTGCAACAGATCGAGGTCAAGGGCAGCCTATGGTATTTGCGCTATCCGATCGAGGGCAAGACCTTCAATCCGGACGATCCGAAATCCTTCATCGTGGTCGCCACGACGCGGCCCGAAACCATGCTCGGGGATACTGCGGTGGCGGTACATCCCGACAACGACAATCTAGGCCACCTGATCGGCCAGCATGTCATCCTGCCGCTGGTCGGCCGCCGCATTCCGATCGTCGGCGATGACTATGCCGATCCGGAAAAGGGCTCCGGCGCCGTCAAGATCACGCCGGCACACGACTTCAACGACTTCGAGGTCGGCAAACGCCATGGCCTGCCGCAGATCAACGTGTTCGACAAGGAGGGCCGTCTCGCCCTGGTCGACAACGAGGATTATTTGCGCGGCTTGCCGGAAGGCGCGGCGGAACTGGCCGCCGAACTGAACAATGTCGACCGCTTCGCTGCGCGCAAGCAGATCGTGGCGCGGCTGGAGAATTTCGGATTCCTGGAGCGGATCGAGCCCAACACTCACATGGTGCCGCACGGCGATCGTTCGGGCGTGGTGATCGAACCCTATCTGACCGACCAATGGTACGTCGACGCCAAAACCATGGCGCAGCCTGCGATCGCGGCCGTGCGATCGGGCGCGACGATGTTCGTGCCGAAGAACTGGGAAAAGACCTATTTCGAGTGGATGGAGAACATCCAGCCCTGGTGCATTTCGCGTCAGTTGTGGTGGGGCCATCAGATCCCGGCCTGGTACGGCCCGGACGGCAAGGCGTTCGTCGCCGAAACCGAAGAGGAGGCGATCGGCCACGCGCTCGGTTACTACGTCGAGCAGGAAGTCATCACCCGGGAGCAGGGGCACGAGATGGCGCTCGATCCCGCCAAGCGCGAGGGGTTTATCACGCGCGACGAAGACGTGCTCGATACCTGGTTCTCGTCGGCGCTGTGGCCGTTCTCGACGCTCGGCTGGCCCGACGACGAGACCGACGTCGATCGTTACTACCCGACCGACGTGCTGGTCACAGGCTGGGACATCATCTTCTTCTGGGTCGCGCGGATGATGATGATGGGTCTGCATTTCAGGAAGCGGGCCCCATTTTCGACCGTCTACATCCACCGCCTGGTTCGCGACGAGAAAGGCGCGAAGATGTCGAAGTCGAAAGGCAACGTCATCGACCCGCTCGGCGTCATCGACGACTACGGCGCGGATGCCCTTCGCTTTGCGCTGGCGCGGGGTGCCGCGCACAGCCACGATATCAAGCTGTCGTCGCAACTGGTCGAGACCAACCGGAACTTCGCGACCAAGCTGTGGAACGCCTGCCGCTTCGCCGAGATGAACGGATGCGGCAAGCCCGATGGATTCGATCCAGCGAAAACGAACGAGACCTTGAATCGCTGGATCGCGCACGAAACTTCGCGCGCGACGCGCGAGGTGACGGAGGCGATCGAATCCTATCGTTTCAACGACGCGGCCAACGCGATCTATCGCTTTGTCTGGAACGTCTATTGCGACTGGTACCTCGAACTTGCCAAGCCGGTGCTGCTCGGCGCCGACGGCGCGGCCAAGTCCGAAACACGGACAATGGTGGCATGGGCGCGCGACGAGATATTGAAACTCCTGCATCCGTTCATGCCGTTCATCACCGAGGAACTCTGGGCCGTGACGGCCAGGCGTGCGGGGCTGCTGGCGCTGGCGGCATGGTCGCGCAAACCGGTGCAACCCTCGGCCGAGCAATTGGCCCTGATGTCGAACCCGAACGATCCGGTTATTCCGCCTGTCATCGTTGCGCTCGATGCCGACGATTTCAGCGATCCGGCCGCGGAGGCCGAGATCGGCTGGGTTGTCGATCTCGTCACCGCGATCCGTTCGGTGCGCGCGGAGATGAATATCCCGCCGGCGACCTTGACGCCGCTGGTGCTGTCGGATGTTTCGGCCGAAACACGCGAGCGCGCGCAACGCTGGAATGAGGTGGTCAGGCGGATGGCCCGCCTGTCGGAGATTTCCTTCGCCGCCGATGCCCCGCAGGGAGCGGTGCAGCTATTGGTGCGCGGCGAGATCGCGTCCTTGCCGCTGAAGGGCCTGATTGATCTGTCGGCCGAAAAGCTCCGGCTCGACAAGGAAATCGCCAAGGCTGACGCCGATATCAAGCGCGTCGACGCCAAGCTTTCGAACGAGAAATTCGTCGCCAACGCGCCGGAAGAAATCGTCGAGGAGGAAAAGGAAAAACGCGAAGCCGCGATGGAGCGCAAGGCGAGGATCCTCGAGGCGCTGGAGCGGCTGAAGAAAGCCAGCTAGCAGCGAGGGTCTGAACATCGATCGGGCGGGTTTACCCAGGGAGCCGTTGACCGGATAAGGGTCGGGCTAATGCAAGTTCCGGGCTAGTGCAAGTTCACTGGGGTTTCGAAGTTGCCGTGGCCCGTAGCGGGGGAACAATCAACAGAGCGCCGACGGCTTCGACAAGAAGCCGATACGCACCGTCGACGATGTCGTCCAGGGATATCGTCTTCGGGAACATGTTCCGTGCCTCCGCCAGGAGCAGCTCCCGAGTTGGCATGTTCGGCAGAGGACGATTCCAAAGCAAGTCAGCCCGATGTCGCAACAGCAAAAGCGTGTCCCGGACCGACGACAATTCGGACTCATGGGCCGTCGATTTGATCGCAAGCGCGATGTGCTCGGGATTGAATCGTCCGGCGAGCTGCTCTGCCGTTTGTCTGACGACGCGCGATCCCAACCGCCGCTCATTGCGTAAAATCTGCTCGGGCGGGGCCTTCAGATTCCAGACAATCCCCAACCAGGATAGGATCACCAGGACATAATAGGTCGCGTCCATCTCCCACCAGCGGAAGCCCTGTCGCGCGCTGCTTTGGTAGGCGTGATGATTGTTGTGCCAACCCTCACCCATCGTGAACAGAGCCAGCAGCCAATTGTTGCGCGAATCATCGCCCGTCACATAACGCTTGCTGCCGCGAACATGCGCGAGGGAATTGATGCAGAATGTCGCATGATACAGCAGGACGGTGCTCCAGAGAAAGCCGACCACGAGACCAGACCATCCGGCAATGCAGAAGCAAAGCGCCCCGAGCACGATCGCGGGCAAGACCTCGAATTTGTGCAGCCACATCAACTCGGGATACGAAGCAAAATCCGAAACCTTCACCAGGTCGGTGACGTCGTGCCGTCGGTAGAAAATCCAGCCGACATGACTGTACACGAAGCCTTTATGCCTTGGTGAATGCACATCCCGCTCGGTATCCGAATGCAAATGATGATGTCGATGCTTCGCGGCCCACCACAGCACGCTTTTTTGAGCGGTGCCTTGCGCGAGGAACGCAAGGACGAATTGAAAAAGTCGACTTGTCGCGTAGGCTCGATGTGAGAAGTACCGATGATACCCGCCTGTGATCGCAAACATGCGCAACCAATATAGAACGACAAAAATTGCGATCGCTGGCCAGGTTACGCCCGTCCAGATAGCCGCGACGCAGCCGGCGTGGATCGCCAGAAACGGGACGAGATCCGGATACAGGATGTCGTCGAGATCTGGATCGATATTGGTGGACATGCAACCCCATCTGCGTGAGATCTGGCGGAAGCGCAATACTCCCGGTCGCCGATTAGTGCCAAGGGCAGAGCGGCGATAATTTATCGATGTCATGTCCGGTGCCCGACATAAAGCTGAAAGTTCGCCAGGCTACCGGCACAGATGAGCGTCAAGTTGACGCGCATGCCCGAAGCGGGCCAAGACTCGGACCTCGGCGTGCGAGATCATCCGGTCGGCCTTGCCTCCATCAACCGACATCGTCAGCTCAGATTAGGTCCGAAAATTGCCAGAGCCGGCGACGCCGGTTGAGTTCATTCTGACGCCGTCGCTCCATCCATTTGAACGCCGAACTCTGCGAAATTCCAAATCAGCGGAAAAAGCTCTGGATAATTTTTGAGACGAAAAACCCTTGTCGTCTCAAGGTGATTTGGCCTGTCCAGTCCTGTCCGCAAAAACATTTCGGTTTCTTTCCGGCCCAAATCACTTCTTCCTTGCCGCTGTCCTGTTCCGCTAGAGGGACGTCGGCCATCGTCACGAACGTTGGGACGGGATGCGGTGGACGCGGCTGTTGCGAGTGACGACACGCAATTTGCTGCGTACGGCGAAGTCGTGTGGTTCTGACGCCCCGACGCTGGCGTCAAGTTCTTAAGAAGCTAACGCTTCTCAGGGGCGACGGTGACAACAAAGCCCGGTCACCGGGAAGAGCGCGAAGGAAACCGTAAAACCATCGCGCAGGGAATGCCGGTTTGATCCCGGTGAACCTGTGGCGACTACCGGTGCATTTTTTGCACCAACCACGGGTGCCATCGGACACCCGGCATTCCCCGCGCCTCTTTTGAGGTCGCGCGCGCCCTCTGTTTTTAAGGGCGGAACGAAATTGAAAAACTCGGGCATTGGATGCAGCGAGAATGCGAACGCATGTCTACTCGTCGTCCCGGCCTCCGAGCCGGGACCCATAAGCCGTGTGTTCTCGTATTGCGTAGTGAGGAAGATGGCTTTTACTTAAGATCAAAGCGAGGGGGTCCCGGCTCGGAGGCCGGGACGACGAAAGAGGCGATGCGCTGCCTTTTCAAAACCGCTTGCTGAGAAATCGCGAATCCTTCAGCCCGTACCGCCAGGGTAGATCGACTGCTTTGGTGATTCCGATCCGCACGCCCGAGACGACTTCGAATTTGCCGATCCGCGCATGCAATGCGATCGGCGGCCGGTCGAGCGGGAGTGCGCTCTCCTTGATGGAGATCGCCAGGGCCTCGCACAATTTGCCGGGGCCGGAGCACAGCGCGCGCGGATCGTCCACGCCGCGGCGCCGCCGCATCGTGGCAAGGCCGTGGGTCGGCTCCAGCGCGCGGATCAAGACCGCGCTGGCGATGCCTTTCTTCTCGCAGACAAAATTCATGCACCAGTGGATGCCATAGGAGCGATAAACATAGGAAAAGCCGGGCGGACCAAACATGACCATATTGCGCGGCGTTGGCCCGCGATACGAATGCGCAGCCGGTTCGGTGTGATGATAGGCTTCGACCTCGACAATGATGCCGCCAACGCCGTTGACCAGCAGCGTCGTCCCGATCAGGTCAGGCGCCACCTGATGGACGCTGCGGCCAAAGAAAGAACGCTGCAGCGGCCGGCCGAGTTTCCGGATGGCCGGTTCTGCCGCTGACGTCGCGGAACTACGGTTTTGAGCCATTCCAAGGGATCGAGTGGCAGGCGGGAGAAAGCGGAATCGGGGTACGAAGGCCGACATGGTAGGGATGTTCGGCCGATAAGGCGAGCGGTTGCGCTTCCCCCTCAAGCGGATTAGCTAGAACGTCTCAGATACGGATACCGCATGGTCGTTGTCGTCGATACCATTTCCGCCACGCCGCTGCGCCCGCGCCACCCTGAAAAGGTGAACCGGCCGGACGCGCTTTCGCCGCCGAAGCCGGACTGGATTAGGGTTCGCGCGCCGAACACTCGCGGCTATGCCGACACCCGCAATATCGTCAAGGAAAATGGCCTCGTTACGGTGTGCGAAGAGGCGGGTTGCCCGAATATCGGCGAGTGTTGGGACAAGAAGCATGCCACCTTCATGATCATGGGTGACACCTGCACCCGGGCTTGCGCTTTCTGTAACGTCAAGACCGGCATGCCCGGCGCGCTCGATCCGCGGGAACCGGCGCACATCGCCGAAGCGACGTTCAAGCTCGGGCTTGCCCATATCGTCATTACCTCGGTCGATCGCGATGATCTCGCCGACGGCGGGGCCGAGCATTTCGCGCAAACCATCCGCGCCATTCGCGCGCGCTGCCCGAACACCACCATCGAGATCCTCACGCCCGATTTCCTGCGCAAGCAAGGTGCCTTGGAAATCGTCGTGGCCGCCAAGCCCGATGTGTTCAATCACAACCTGGAAACTGTGCCGTCGCACTATCTGACCGTGCGCCCGGGCGCGCGCTATTTCCATTCGATACGGCTGTTGCAGCGGGTCAAGGAAATTGATCCGGCCATCTTCACGAAGTCCGGGATCATGGTTGGCCTCGGCGAGGAACGGCATGAGGTGTTGCAAGTGATGGACGATCTACGCAGCGCAGATGTCGACTTTCTCACCGTCGGGCAATATCTGCAGCCGACCCGCAAGCATCATGCCGTCATGCGCTATGTGTCGCCAGATGAGTTTTCAAGCTATGAGAAAGTTGCCTACACCAAGGGCTTCCTGATGGTGTCGGCGAGCCCCTTGACCCGTTCGTCGCATCACGCCGGCGATGATTTTGCCAAGCTCAGGGCGGCGCGGGCGAGCTTGACGCGTTGATTGCTGATGCCGAGATTTTCCAGCAAGCGCCGGGTCAAGCATACCGCGCCACAAATGTTCGATCTGGTAGCGGATGTCGAGCGCTATCCCGAATTCGTGCCGCTGTGCCAGTCACTGAAGGTACGGCAGCGCATGCCGCAAACCGACGGCACCGAGGTCGTGGTGGCCGATATGACGGTCTCGTTCAAACTGTTGCGGGAATCCTTCACCAGCCGGGTCACGCTCGACCGCGCCAATCTGAAGATCCTGGTCGAGTACCTGAAGGGGCCATTCAGTAATCTTGAGAACCGCTGGACATTCGAGGCCAGATCCGAGGCCGATTGCGATGTCGGCTTCTTCCTGACCTACGAATTCAAGAACCGGATGCTGGCGATGCTGATGGGCACCATGTTCGACACCGCGTTCCAGCGTTTTGCGTCCGCCTTTGAAAAGCGCGCTGACGTGATTTATGGCAAGCCGGGCGCGGTCGTTGCACCGTAGAAAGTTGGGTTCGCCCGATGGGTCGCGGAGCGGATTGTTATGTTCGGGGCGCACGCCGCCGCTTGACCGCGGTCCGGCGCGCCGAGCGCGCGACGCGGCGATGCAGCGCGCTCGACGCCTCGCGGCGTGGCTTTGCGGAGGCTTTCGGCCCGCGTGCCAGTTCCAGAAGCATCCGCAGCGCTTCCACCACCGAGCGATGTCGCACCGTGGTGCGTCCGACCGCTCCAAAACGGCATTCGCGATGCAGGATGCGTCCGTCGCGGGCGGCGACGGCAAAATGCACGAGGCCAACCGGCTTTCCCGGCGCCGCGCCGCCGGGACCTGCAATGCCGGTGATCGAGACCGCGAGGTCAACGCCAGCCTTCTCCAGCGCGCCGATCGCCATGGCGGTCGCGGTTTCCTTGCTGACCGCACCGAAGGTGGCGAGCGTCATTGCCTTGACGCCAAGCATCGCGCGTTTGGCTTCGTTGGAATAAGTGACAAAGCCGCGGTCGATCACGTCGGACGAGCCGGGAATGTCGGTAAGGGCGCCGGCGACCAGGCCGCCGGTACAGGATTCCGCCGTTGCAATCGTCAGCTTGCGCATCCGGCAGAGATCGAGCAGCGAGCGGGAGAGGGCGCGGGCGTCGCTGCCGCTCATGTCAGTCGCTCCCGCCCTTGTCACCCCATGGCATGCGGATGGTGGCACTGGCGGTCGCGGCGATGCCTTCCTCGCGACCGGTGAAGCCGAGCCGCTCGCTGGTGGTGGCTTTCACTGCGACGCGGGAAATATCGAGGCTCGCGATTTCGGCGATGCGCGCCCGCATGGTGTCGCGCAGCGGTCCGATTTTCGGGCGTTCGCAAATCATCGTCACTTCGAGATTGCCGATGCGACCGCCGCGCGCGGTGACGCGGTCGACAGCATATTTCAGAAAGCGATCGGAGGAGGCGTCCTTCCACTTCATGTCACTGGGCGGAAAATGCGAGCCGATATCGCCATCCGCCAGCGCACCGAGAATGGCGTCGACCAGCGCGTGCAGGCCGACATCGCCGTCGGAATGGGCGCGAAAGCCACGGGTGTGCGGCACCCGGACACCGCAGAGCATCAGATGATCGCCGTCGCCGAAGGCATGGACGTCGTAGCCGGTGCCGGTCCTGACATCGCCAAGCGAGGCTGCGAGGCGTGCTTCCTCGCGAACAAAATCTTCCGGTGTCGTCAGCTTCATGTTCGCAGGATCGCCTTCAAAGGTTGCCACCGTCAATCCCGCCCATTCCGCCAGCGCGGCGTCATCGGTGAAATCGCTCCGGCCGTCGCGCGCCGCGCGGCGATGAGCATCGAGAATGACGTCATAGCGGAATGCCTGCGGAGTTTGCGCGATGCGCAAGCGAGCGCGCTCCGGGGTTGCTTCCACATTGCCGGTGTCGTCGACCATCTTGATGGTGTCGGTGACGGGAATGGCGGGAACGGCCGCACCGGTGCGGCTGGCAGCCTCGATCGCGCGCGAGATCACGGCGGCGTTCACGAACGGCCGCGCAGCGTCGTGGATCAGAACGATATCAGGCTTGTCGCCGGTGAGAGCTTCAAGTCCTGCATGTACCGATGCCTGGCGCGTCGCTCCACCGTTGGCAGGCGGCGCGTGGCGCAATCCGCTGACCGCCTCGTTAAAGATGGCGGTATCATCGGGATTGACCACCGGCTGCACGGCGAAGATTTGCGGATGATTGCAAAACGCTTCCATCGCCCGGTAGATCACAGTCTGACCGCCGATTTCGCGGTATTGCTTGGGACCCCCGGCGCCCGCGCGTAATCCGCGGCCGGCTGCGACAAGGATGGCTGCGGTGCGGTTAGGTCGGGACATCTCTACTCAATGAAAGGAGCATTCAGGGTTGCTTTGGGGGCGTTGATTGCCGCACAGCCCTTATCATGCCGGCGACCTAAAACAGAGCGATTCCCCGTAGTTGTGGGAAAAGCAGTTTTTCTGCAGCGCCGTTGCACCCTCTGATAGAATTGTCTAAAGTGTAGGCAGTTTGGTAGAATTGTCTAAAGCGTAGGCATAAGGCTTGACTGCCCAAGGTTTGTGCGCAGAATGGCTATGTGGTAGTCGCCGCAATGATGCGGCCGGCAGAAAAAGAGACGCCCGTGACCGGCTCGGAAAGCTCGCTGCCTAAAGCCTTGAAAATAGGCGATATTACGCTCGCCAATCCGGTCCTTCTGGCGCCGATGTCCGGCGTCACCGACGCTCCGTTTCGACGTTTGGCTGCGACCTTGGGTGCAGGACTTGTCGTTTCCGAAATGACTGCCAGCGACGACCTGGTCAATGGCCGCCCGATGTCGCGGTTACGGTGCGAGGCGACCGGAATCGGCCCGCATGTTGTCCAACTCGCAGGCTGCGAAGCGGTTTGGATAGCGGAGGGCGCGCGAATCGCGGAGGCCGCCGGCGCCGACATCATCGATATCAACATGGGCTGCCCTGCACGACATGTGACCGGGGGCCAGTCCGGATCGGCACTGATGCGCGATCTTGATCACGCCCTGAAGCTGATCGAGGCGACCATAGCGGCCGTCAGGGTCCCCGTAACATTGAAGATGCGGCTCGGCTGGGACGATCATTCGCTCAATGCGCCGGAGCTGGCACGCCGTGCCGAAGCTGCCGGCGTGCAAATGATTTCGGTGCATGGCCGCACGCGCTGCCAATTCTACAAAGGCGAAGCCGATTGGGGCGCGGTCCGCGCGGTCAGAAATGCGATCCGTATTCCGCTGGTGGTCAACGGCGATATCACCTCGTTCGAAAAAGCCGTGGTAGCGCTTGAAATGTCGGGAGCGGATGCGGTTATGGTCGGACGCGGCGCGCAGGGCCAGCCATGGTTGCCGGGCCAGATCGGGCGCAGGCTGGATACCGGCACCGTCGAATCCATACCGTCGTTGTCGCAGCAGTTCGGCTATATCCGCACGCTCTATGATGAGATCTGCAGTTATTATGGCTTGCGCATCGGGCTTCGCCATGCCCGCAAGCATCTCGGCTGGGCCCTCGACGTCGCGGCGCAGTGCAGCCGGGCGCCGGCCGCCACCGCCAAGTCCTGGCGACAGAAAATTCTGACCTCGGAAGATGCGGTCGGCGTGCATCGCGCGCTGCAGGATGCATTCGATGACTTCGCGTGGAGCGCCGCCGCATGATGTCAGCCGCAGAACATCTCTGGACGGCGTCATCCGTTGGTGAAGCCATTCTCAATGCATTGCCCAACCCCGTGTTGCTAGTCGCGCCTGACGGCAGGATCGTCGATGCCAACATTGCAGCCGAGTCGTTCTTCGAGATTTCGACGCAATTCCTGCAGCGTCAGTCGCTCAAGGAACTAGTGCCGTTTGGCAGCCCGTTGCTGGCGCTTATTGATCAGGTCCGCGCCAGCGGATCGCCGGTCAACGAGTACAAGGTCGATCTCGGTACGCCACGGATCGGCGGCGATCGCCAGGTGGATATGCATGTCGCGCCGCTCACCGAGCGGCCCGGCCACATCGTCGTGATGCTGCAGGAACGCACCATCGCCGACAAGATGGATCGACAATTAACGCACCGAAGTGCAGCCCGCTCGGTGATCGCACTGGCGGCCATGCTGGCGCATGAAATCAAGAACCCGCTGTCCGGTATCCGGGGGGCGGCGCAATTATTGGAGCAGGCTGCCTCGTCGGAAGACCGCATGCTGACGCGGCTGATCTGTGACGAGGCTGATCGTATCGTGACGCTGGTCGATCGCATGGAAGTGTTCGGCGATGACCGTCCTGTGGCACGAGGCCCGGTCAATATCCATTCGGTGCTCGATCACGTGAAGCGACTTGCGCAATCTGGTTTTGCCCGCAACGTCCGGATCCTCGAGGAATACGACCCGTCGCTGCCCCCGGTGCTCGCCAACCAGGATCAGTTGATCCAGGTGTTTCTCAATTTGGTGAAGAACGCTGCCGAAGCGGTCGCCGATCTAGGAAGCGATGCCGAAATTCAGCTCACCACAGCGTTTCGCCCCGGCGTGCGACTGTCCGTACCGGGAAAGAAATCGCGAGTATCGCTGCCGCTTGAGTTTTGCGTCAAGGACAACGGCCCGGGCGTCCCTGAAGATCTGCTGCCGAATTTGTTCGATCCGTTCGTCACCACGAAGCAGTCCGGCAGCGGGCTTGGTCTGGCGCTGGTCGCCAAGATCGTCGGCGACCATGGCGGCATCATCGAATGCGAATCGCAGCCGCGCAAAACCGTCTTCCGTGTACTGCTGCCGATGTTCAACGTCACCAAACAGCTCGATCAAAATAGCCGCCTCGACGTTCGAGATATGCCGTCGCCTGCCTCGCAGGACAGCAGATGAGGAACAACGATGCCCGCAGGTAGCATTCTTGTCGCCGACGACGACACCGCGATCCGCACCGTGCTCAACCAAGCTCTCTCGCGCGCCGGATATGAGGTGCGGCTGACTGGAAACGCAGCGACGCTATGGCGTTGGGTCAGCCAGGGGGAGGGCGATCTTGTCATCAGCGATGTCGTGATGCCGGACGAGAGTGCGTTCGATCTGCTGCCGCGGATCAAGAAGATGCGGCCGAATCTGCCCGTGATCGTGATGAGCGCCCAGAATACGTTCATGACGGCCATCCGTGCGTCCGAACGCGGCGCATACGAATATCTGCCCAAGCCGTTCGACTTGAAGGAGTTGATTGCAATCGTCGGCCGTGCGCTGGCGGAGCCAAAGGAACGCATCGCCAATCCCGCCCACGAAGCCGAATTCGATACGATTCCGCTGGTCGGCCGTTCGCCGGCGATGCAGGAAATCTACCGGGTGCTGGCGCGGCTGATGCAGACCGACCTCACCGTGATGATCTCCGGCGAGTCCGGCACCGGCAAGGAACTGGTGGCGCGCGCCCTGCATGATTACGGCAAGCGGCGCAACGGCCCCTTCGTGGCCGTCAACATGGCGGCGATCCCCCGCGACCTCATCGAATCCGAATTGTTCGGCCATGAACGCGGCGCATTCACCGGTGCCAACACCCGCGCCTCGGGGCGGTTCGAGCAGGCCGAAGGCGGCACGCTGTTTCTCGACGAAATCGGTGACATGCCGATGGAGGCGCAGACCCGCCTGTTGCGGGTATTGCAGCAGGGCGAATACACCACGGTCGGCGGCCGCACCCCGATCAAGACCGATGTGCGCATTGTCGCGGCGAGCAACAAGGATTTGCGCATCCTGATTCAGCAGGGCCTGTTTCGCGAGGATTTGTTCTTCCGCCTGAACGTGGTGCCGCTGCGGCTGCCGCCATTGCGCGAGCGGATCGAGGACTTGCCCGACCTGATCAGACATTTCTTCGCCCTCGCCGAGAAGGACGGCCTGCCGCCGAAGAAGCTCGACGCGCAGGCGCTGGAGCGGATGAAGCAGCATCGTTGGCCGGGCAACGTGCGTGAACTGGAAAACCTCGCGCGCCGGCTCGCGGCGCTCTATCCGCAAGACGTAATTACCGGCTCCGTGATCGACGGTGAGTTGGCCCCGCCGGCCGTCAGTTCGGGCGGCAATGTTTCGCTAGGCGTCGACAATCTTGGCGGCGCAGTCGAAGCCTATCTGTCCTCGCATTTTTCCGGCTTTCCCAATGGCGTACCACCACCAGGCCTCTATCATCGCATCCTCAAGGAGATCGAGGTGCCGCTATTGACGGCGGCGCTGGCAGCGACCCGCGGCAACCAGATCCGCGCAGCCGACCTGCTCGGCCTCAACCGCAACACTCTGCGCAAGAAAATTCGTGACCTGGACATTCAGGTCTATCGGAGCGGCGGCTAGTGGCGGTCGCGTCCCGCGGCGGCGGTGCAGGGAAAGGGCGTTTCGACGCACCGCCCTTGGTGACTTGCACACGCCGCGGAATTGTCGCAATTTGGCAACATTGTGATATGAATGCACCAGTCCGCTAGCGGCGGACGTCGGCCCCCAGCTCAGCCCTAGCCGGAATGACCAGCGCAGAGACTTTCGCCCCAACGCTCGATCCGTCGTTAGCCGAGTCTCGTGGGTGGTCCCGCTGGAGGCTCTTGGCGGCGTTTGCAGTCGTGCTGGCCTTGTTGTCGGCTTGCCTGACCTTCCTGGTGCCCACTGGCCTAACGCCGATCGAGCCGTCACCCGCGGTTGTGTACTCCATCATCCTGATCAACGCCGCCACCATCCTTCTCTTGGTAGCAATTATCATCCGCGAGGTCTGGCAGGTCATGCAGGCCAGACGGAGAGGCCGGGCAGCGGCAAGACTGCATGTCCAGATCGTCAGCCTGTTTTCCATTATCGCGGTGCTGCCGGCCGTGCTGGTGGCGATCGTCGCCAACGTGACCCTCGGTCGCGGTCTCGACCGCATGTTCTCCGGACCGACGCGCGCGGCGATCGAGAATTCGCTGACCATTGCGCGCGCCTACACGCAGGAACACGCCCAGCTCATTCGTGGCGATATTCTCCGCATGGCCAATGACATCGCCCGTGCGCGGCCGCTCTACGACCAGGACCGCCGTTCCTTCGGCGAATTCTTGACGGAGAGCGCCGCCTCGCGCAACCTGCCGGGCGCGGTAATCATCGACAAGGATACCAAACCTTTGGTCGCCGCAGATACCGGTGCCATGCTGACCTATGCGCCGCCGGCGCCGGACCTCCTCAAAAACGTCGGCGAAGACGAACCGGAAATGGCGCTTCTTCCTGAGGAGAACTATTTCGCGGCGGTCATTCGGCTGCGGGGCTTCACCGATACCTTCCTCTACGTTGCCCGGCCGCTTGACCCGCACGTGGTGTCGCTGCTCAAGCAGACGCAGGCCGGTGCTGCCGACTACGCCGCCGTTGAGGCACGCCGGCTCGGTATCCAGGTCAGCTTCGCGTTGATGTTCGCCGTGATCGCATTGACCATCCTGATGGCTTCGATCCTGATCGGCCTGAATTTTGCTAACTGGCTCGTGGCACCGATACGACGATTGATGAGCGCGGCCAGCATCGTCTCGACCGGCGACCTGCATGTGCAGGTGCCGGTGCACAAATCGGAAGGCGATCTCGCCCAACTCGGCGAAACCTTCAACAAGATGACCCAGGAGTTGCGCACCCAGCGCGATGAGCTGGTCAACGCGAGCGACCTGATCGATAGTCGCCGTCGCTTCATCGAGGCGGTGTTGTCTTCGGCGAGTGCCGGCATCATCGGCGTCGATGCTTCGGGCAGCGTCGGCATCCTGAATCGCTCGGCTGAAAAATTGATCGGCCACGCCGAATCCGAGACGATGGACCATCCGCTGTCGGACGTGCTGCCTGAACTCGACGACATGATGGAGACGGCGCGTGAAGGTACCCAGCGGCTGGTCCAGGGCCAGGTCACCATTACCCGTGACGGACATGAGCGCAATCTTTCGGTCCGGGTCAGTGCCGAGCAGACCAGTCAATCGCGTGACAGCTACATCATAACGCTCGATGATATCACCGATCTGGTTTCGGCGCAGCGGACCTCCGCGTGGGGTGACGTGGCCCGCCGCATTGCCCACGAGATCAAGAATCCGCTGACGCCAATTCAGCTTTCGGCAGAACGTATTCGTCGCAAGTTCGGCAAGGTCATCACCGAGGACAAGGCGATCTTCGAACAATGCACCGATACTATCGTGCGGCAGGTCGACGATATCAGGCGCATGGTCGATGAATTCTCCCGCTTCGCGCGAATGCCGAAACCAGTCATGGAAGGCGAAGACGTAGCGGATACCGTGCGGCAAGCGGTATTCCTGATGCGAGTCGGCCATCCCGGCATCGATATCGGGGCTGAAATCAAACAGGATCCCATGCGCGCGCAGTTCGATCGACGCCTGATTTCGCAGGCTCTGACCAACATCATCAAGAACGCGGCCGAGGCGATCGAGGCGGTGCCCGCCGGATCAGCTGGAGAAGGGGCGTATCGACGTCATCGCCGCGCGCGAAAACGAAGACATCGTGATCGACGTCATCGACAACGGTATCGGCTTGCCGAAGGTTGCCCGTGCGCGCTTGCTTGAACCCTACGTCACGACGCGCGAGAAGGGTACCGGCCTTGGTCTCGCCATCGTCGGCCGCGTACTGGAGGACCATGGCGGACGAATCGAACTCAAAGATGCCGCCGAATTCAGGCCCGGCCAGCGTGGCGCCTGGATGCGGCTGCGGTTTGCGGCCTCGGGCCACGCCGACAAACCCGAGATAAAGGAACAGGCTGCATCCACGCCGCCTCAGGCCGAGAAGGCGCAGGTTGGGGCGACGACGACCAAAGCGCCGGGCCCAGAAACAAAAGCATCGGAAGCCGAAACCGCTGAACCAGCTGACACGACCAACAATGAGACAAAAATCGAAGCCGCGACAGGCAACTGACATGACAGGCGTGATCCATGGCAAATGACATTTTGATTGTCGACGACGAGGCAGATATTCGTGACCTGGTTGCCGGCATTCTTGATGACGAGGGTTTTGGCACGCGAACCGCGCGCGACAGTGATTCGGCGCTGGCGGAAATCGCCAATCGCCGGCCGCATCTTGTGTTTCTCGACATCTGGCTGCAGGGCAGCAAGCTCGACGGCCTGCAATTGCTGGAGCAGATCAAGCGCGACCACGCCGACGTGCCGGTCGTGATGATTTCCGGCCATGGCAATATCGAAACCGCGGTCGCCGCCATCAAGCGCGGCGCCTACGACTTCATCGAGAAGCCTTTCAAATCCGATCGGCTGATCCTGGTGGCGACGCGCGCGCTGGAAACTTCGAGGCTGAAACGCGAAGTCAAGGAGCTGAAGCAGCTCGCGCCGGCTGCAAGCGTACTGACCGGACGCTCCGCCTGCATGAACCAGCTACGCCAGACCATCGACCGCGCCGCCAAGGCCAATAGCCGCATTCTGATCGTCGGTCCCTCGGGCTCCGGCAAGGAACTGGCGGCACGCATGCTGCATAACGCGTCAGGCCGCGCCGAAGGACCGTTTGTCGTAATCAATGCCGCCGCGATCACGCCGGAGCGCATGGAAGTCGAGTTGTTCGGCATCGAACAGTCCAATGGCGAGCAGCAGCGCAAGGCCGGTGCGCTGGAAGAGGCCCATGGCGGCACGCTGTTCATCGACGAAATTGGCGACATGCCGCGCGAGACCCAGAACAAGATCCTGCGGGTGCTGGTCGATCAGACCTTCCAGCGTTCCGGTGGCACCACCAAGGTCAACGTCGATGTTCGTATTATTTCCTCCACCGCGCGAAATCTTGAAGAGGAAATCGCGGCAGGCCGCTTCCGCGAGGATCTCTATCATCGGCTATCGGTGGTGCCGATCCGGGTGCCCCCGCTATCGGAGCGCCGCGAAGACATTCCGGAGTTGATTGACTATTTCATGGACCAGATATCGGTTGCGACCGGTCTGCCGAAACGCCAGATCGGGCAAGATGCGATGGCGGTATTGCAGTCCCATGTCTGGCCTGGAAACGTTCGGCAGCTTCGCAACAATGTCGAGCGCGTCATGATTCTGGCGAGCGGCGGCCCCGAAGTCATCATCACGGCCGATATGCTGCCGCAGGACGTCGGCTCCATGGTGCCGGCGATGCCGACCAGCAACAATGGCGAACACATCATGGGCCTGCCGCTGCGGGAGGCGCGGGAAGTGTTCGAACGTGACTATCTGATTGCTCAGATCAGTCGTTTTTCGGGCAATATCTCTCGGACAGCGGAATTTGTCGGGATGGAACGCTCGGCGCTCCATCGCAAGCTGAAGGCACTCGGCGTCGGCTGAGCAGCGGCGAAAGCCGATGTATTCATGCATTTGCTTGAGAATCTGAATTGTTTTCCGGCCTTTTCCCGGGAATTGCCCTTTGTGTCGAGTAATGAGCAGTGGAACCGGCTTGCCTAAAAACCGCGCCTGCCCTCTAATCAATGCGGTCGCGCCCCCCGGAGGGGGATCTCAGGGGAAGCCGGCGACCGGGGGACGCTCCGTTGAGAGAGCTGCAACCGGTTCAATAAAAAGAAGCAACAATACTGCGAGACAAAAACAATGGCGGCAGACCGCGCACAAAACTTACAAGACACCTTCCTAAATCACGTTCGTAAAACCAAAACACCGCTAACGATTTTTCTGGTCAATGGCGTGAAGCTGCAGGGAATTGTCACCTGGTTTGACAATTTCTGCCTGCTGCTTCGGCGCGACGGTCATTCGCAGCTTGTCTACAAGCACGCGATTTCGACCATCATGCCCGGCGCTCCGATTCAGTTGTTCGAAGGCGGTGAGGATGCGCCGGCTTGAAAGTGATCTGATTGGAACCCCGAAATATTGACGGGGATGCCGACCGTCCGCGGTCGGCAGGGGGCAAAGCGACCGGACGGGTGATCGTCATCGGTCCTTATTTGCGCATGCGCCGCGGCGATCCCGAGGCGCAGACGGAGCAGCATGTCGTTCGCGGCTCGCAGGCCCGGCTGGAGGAAGCCACTGGGCTTGCGCGCGCTATCGACCTTGTGATCGCGGAAGCATTGATCGCGCCGCTCGGCCAGATCCGCCCCGCGACCTATCTCGGCAAGGGCAAGGTCGAGGAAATCACTGGCCTCATCAAAGGCCACGACATCGAACTGGTGGTGATGGATTGCGCGCTGTCGCCGATCCAGCAGCGCAATCTGGAGAAAGCCTGGAACACCAAGGTGCTCGACCGCACCGGCCTTATTCTCGAAATCTTCGGCCGCCGCGCCAAGACCAAGGAAGGCTCGCTGCAAGTCGAACTGGCGCATCTGAACTATCAGCGCAGCCGCCTGGTGCGGTCGTGGACCCATCTGGAACGGCAGCGCGGCGGCTTTGGTTTCATGGGCGGCCCCGGCGAAACCCAGATCGAGGCCGATCGCCGCCTGATCGGCGATCGCATTGCGCGGCTCGAGAACGAACTCAAGAAGGTCCAGGCGACGCGACGGCTACATCGCGCCGGCCGCCAGCGGGTGCCGTATCGCGTTGTTGCACTGGTCGGCTACACCAACGCCGGCAAATCGACGCTGTTCAACCGGCTGACCCGCGCCGACGTACAGGCCGCCGATATGCTGTTCGCGACGCTCGATCCAACCTTGCGCGCGCTGACGCTGCCGCATGGCGGCAAAGCGATGCTGTCGGACACCGTCGGATTCATTTCCAACCTGCCGACCCAACTCGTGGCGGCGTTCCGCGCCACGCTGGAAGAGGTGTTGGAGGCCGATATCATTCTCCACGTCCGCGACATCTCGCACGAGGATGCCGACGCGCAGGAGCGTGATGTCGATACGGTGCTGCGCCAGCTCGGCATCGATCCAAGCGCCGGGCAGGGCATCGTTGAGATCTGGAACAAGATCGATCGCTTCGATCCCGAAGAGCGTGAAAACCTGCGCAACATCGCCGCGCGCCGCCCGCCGGAGCAGCCGTGCTTGCTGGTTTCCGCTGAGACCGGGGAGGGCATCGAGGCCTTGCTTGCCGCGATCGAAGATCGGCTGGCTGCAAGGCGCATGACGCTGGATTTGTCGATCGACGCCTCGGACGGAGCCGGCATCAGTTGGCTGCATCGCAATTCCGAAGTGCTCGACAAGAAGCTCAATGATGGCCGCTTCGACATGACGGTGCGCGTCGACGAGACCAAGCGCGACATCGTCGTCAACCGCTTCGATGCGGTGCCGCACGTGGTTTAGTGCGATTCATCGAGCGACGTCGCTCGTACTGATTTAATTTTCAAACAGCCACTTCGTCGTCCCGGCCATCGCGCCGGGACCCATCACCCTTGGCGTTGTTGTCGAGACGTAAGACAAACTCACATGCGCTGTATGGGTCCCGGCTCGATAGGCCGGGACGACGGATAGATATGACGTCTCGTTCTCGCGGCACACATCCGCCCGAGTTTTGCAAATCGTTCTGCCCCAAAAAGTTGAGGGCGCACGCGACCCTCCGAGAGGAGGGCGCGGGGAAGACCGGGCGCGCGCTGCACCCGCGGTCTCATGTGCCATGTGCATCAAAGAAAACGCACATGAGCATACAGGTTCAGCGGAAGCAGTCCGGCCTTCCCTGCGCAATGGTTTTACGGCTTACTTCGGGCTCTCCCTGGTGACCGGGCTTTCTTGCCACCATCGCCAGCGTGATGCGAAGCATCATCCCCAACTTGACGCCAGCGTCGGGGCGTCAGGACCACACGATTTCACCGTACGCTTCAGCACCGCTCGTCCACGCGCATAAGCACATGACGACGCTGTCGCGTCCACCGCAGCCCGCCCCCGACGTCAGTGACGACGGCCGACGCCCCCTCTACCGGGACGGGATGGCGGAGATAAGCCGGTGATTTGGCGCTGAAAAAAACAGGAATATTTTTTGACGAGGGACTGGACAGGCCAAATCAACTTGAAGTCGTTATAGAAATCGCATTTTTCGCGCAGCGCTTTTTTACGCCTGCCGATCCCTTCCGGGTCGAACATCTGTCGGCTCAGCCTGCCGCTCCTTTTGCTTTTCCTTTTCCTTGGCATCGTCCCACAGCGCATCCATCTCCGCGAGCGATGCGCTTTCCAGCGATCGGCCCTGCGCAGACAGGGCGTGCTCGATATAGGCAAAGCGGCGCTCGAACTTGGCGTTGGTGCCGCGCAATGCCAGATCGGGATCGATTCCGACATGGCGCGCCAGATTGACCAGCGCGAACAGGAGATCGCCGGTCTCGCCTTCGAGTTCTTCCGCATCGTTACGATCGAGCGCTGTCTCGATCTCGTCGGCCTCTTCGCGGATCTTGCGCAACACCTCGCGAGGATCGTTCCAGTCGAACCCGACGCTGGAGGCCTTGCGCTGCAAGGCCATCGCGCGGGTGAGGGCAGGCTGTCCTGCCTTGACGCCGGACAGCAAGGATTTTGCAGCCGGCATCTCGCCGGGTGGACGTCGCGCCGCGCGTTCGGCTTTCTCCTCCGCCTTGATGCGCTCCCAGGCGCCCTCGACATGCTCCGGCGTGATCACGCCATTCGCGTCGGCGAACACATGCGGATGCCGCCTGATCATTTTCCGCGTGATGGCCTCGACGACATCGCCGAAGGAAAACGCGCCCTGTTCCTCGGCCATGCGGGCATGAAACACCACTTGCAGCAGGAGGTCGCCGAGTTCATCGCAGAGATCGGCAAGGTTACCGCGCGCGATCGCGTCGGTGACTTCGTAGGCTTCCTCGATGGTGTAGGGCGCAATGCTCGCAAACGTCTGTTCGAGGTCCCACGGGCAGCCGCTACCGGGCGTTCGAAGCTGCGCCATGATGTCGAGCAGGCTTTTGATATCGCGGGAAGGGGGCATTGATACACCGTCTCAGAGAGGCAAAACCTGTATGCCGCAAGATGCCGGCTTGTCCCAGCAAAACGAGCCTGAAGGGACGCAATTTCCACCGATTGGCGGAGGCGGCCATGGGTGCTATCCCCAGCGCCATGAGTGAAATGTCGACCGACAAAACGAGCGGGAATTTTGGGTCCGAAACCGCGCTGGTGCTGTTTTCCGGCGGGCAGGATTCCGCGACCTGTCTGGCCTGGGCGCTCCAGCGCTTTGCGCGGGTCGAAACGCTGGGTTTTGCCTATGGCCAGCGCCACGCGATCGAGCTTGCATGCCGTGCCGATCTGCTGGCCGGTATGAAATCGCTGCGGCCGGAGTGGGCCAAAAAACTTGGCGAGAGCCATACGCTCGAAATTCCGACGCTGGCGGAAATCTCCGACACCGCGCTGACCCGCGACGTTGCGATCGCGATGGGCGCGGACGGTCTGCCCAATACATTCGTGCCTGGCCGCAACCTGGTGTTTTTGACTTTCGCAACGGCGTTGGCGTACCGGCGCGGCATCACGAATATCATCGGCGGCATGTGCGAAACCGATTATTCCGGCTATCCGGATTGCCGCGATGAGACCATCAAGGCGTTGCAGGCCGCGCTTAGCCTCGGGATGGACAGGAAGTTCGAACTGCACACGCCGCTAATGTGGTTGGACAAGGCCGCGACCTGGAAGCTTGCCGATCAGCTCGGCGGAGCAGGGCTGGTCGATCTGATCCGCGAACACTCGCACACCTGCTATCTCGGCGAACGCGGCGCGAGGCACGATTGGGGTTATGGTTGCGGCGAATGCCCGGCCTGTGCGCTGCGCGCCAAGGGCTGGAAGCGAATACGCGGCGGGCGGAGCGTGAGGCGTTGCGCCATTAACAGCCATCGGTCACGTGGCTCCATACTCCTCCAGAAGACGCAATATTTTATTTTGCTGCGCCTTCGCTTCCGTTGATCCTGAACCGCTCTTACCAGTGTTCTGCGTCGCGAGAAGCATTGGTGTAGAGCCGTTTCTATTCGGTGCATGCGGGTCAGCACCACCGTCGATGAGCGCCTTCACTGCAGCCGCGCAGCGATTGCGTACTGCGCGGTGCAGCGCAGAATCCGTTCGAAAAAGTTCTGTTTAGAAGCTTGCCGAGTTGCACCGTGGCTGGCGCGCGCTTGTACCAATAGTGGCGAGGCATCAAGCAATCTAACGGCGGCAACGTCGTCTCCGGCTACGATGGCTTCCACACAAGCCCTGAACTGGTCACCCCCGGTGTTATCGGCCTTCAATTGCTTTCTCCCATTAGCGCGGCGCGCTTTCGGCCGCTTGTGAGCAAAGCGGACATCGTCGCGTTACGCCACGAAGTGGACACCCGCTTCCGCGGGTGAGGACGATTTTCTACGGATCGGGCGCGGTGCCCTAACTCGCAAAATCCTCCGGTCGCAATTCGATCGGCGTGCCATGTGGTGTGCGATCGGCGGCGTGGTCCCAGGCGTCGCGATAGCGATGCAAGGTCTCCGATGTGGTGACGCCCTTTTCCGCGATCAGTCGTTCCAGCGCGGCGAGCCAGTGCCGGTAGTAGGTCTCGCCGGTGTCTGGATCGCCGGCGGCCTGCGCGCGTTTGATCTCGGCGGAGAGGGTGGCTGCCCATTCGCTCCAGCTGAACAGCCCGCGCTCATGCAGCGCGAGCGCCATCGCGAACGCTTGCGCTTCCCAGGGCTCGCGAAATACCGGCCCTTCGGCGTCACAGGGAATGCTGGGGACGGCGCGCGTCGCCCGCGCCGCGGCGTCGTCCATCACGCCGGCTCCAGATAGGGTTCGAACGCGTCGACGGATATCTTCACCGTCGGATCGGCATCGGGTCCCCACAGCTCGGCGCTGTCGAATACCACGGTGTAGAGCCATTGCGGGTTCTCACCGGCCTCGTTCGCCGCCGAGTCGGGATAGACGCTGCAACCGAGATTGAGTTCGACCACGCCGACATGGCCGCGCACATAACGCGGCAACCGCGTATGCGTCGTGGGATGGATGTTTTTCGCGCGCACCCGGTCGCCGGGCTTGAATTTGGCGGGAGTGGAGGGCGTGCGGCCGAACTTGCCACGCACCATAATGCGCTCGACCTGGTCGACCGTGAACTTACCGTGCTTGAGCGGTTTGCCGGGCTCGAGCGCATGCGCGGCTGCGACTTCCTCAGGAGTGATGTAGCCCTTGGCGACCAGCATGTCCTCCAGCCCGATGAACCACTTCCTGTAATAGGAACTGGTCATGTAAACCTCGGGCGGCAGCGCCTCGCGGTAGTAGCGCGAGGTGTCGATGTTGAAGGCGCCGGCGGCGCCCATCGCGCGCACCATCGCCAGCACGCGGCCTTCCCATTCGGTGTGGAACATCGGCTCGTTCGGCTCCGGCTCGACCTTGCCGAAACCGTCCATGCCGCCCATGTCGTGCACGCCGTTCATGACGGCGCGCCCGGCGCCTTGGGAAAGCCCGTGCCGATCATGGAATCCCGCGTGACGATCTCCGCGAGTTGTTGCTCGCTCCAGCCCTCTGTGCCCGCGGGCCGCATCGGCAATACCAGGAAGCGCGTCTCGGCGGTGGAATCCCACACCCGGATTTCCGTTTCCTTCGGCAGCGAAACACCAAAATCAGCAAGCACGCCGCGCGGATCCTTCACCGCGCGGGAGCGGTAGGGCGCGGCCTTGTACCAGATCGGCGGCAGGCCGAGCATTTCCCAGGGGTAACAGGAGCACAGCGTGCAAACGACCATGTTGTGGCGCTCTGGCGTATTCTCGACCGCGACCAAATGGTCGCCGACCCGGCTGACATGGCCCAGCGTGCCGACCGCCTTGGTGGCGTCTTCCAAGAGCGCCTGCTTGAACGCCGGATCGGTCCATGCCCTGGCGACGACCTGGGCGCCGTTGTGCGGACCGATCTTGGTTTCATAGGCCTGGACGATGGTGTCGAGCGCGGCCGGGTCGATATAGCCTTTTTCGCTCAGGACGGTTTCCAGCGCGCGTACCCGCAGCTCCATCTCGGACAGTTCCGAGTGCGCCTGGCTGTCGTGCGAATGGTCATGGTCGTGATCATGTTCGCTCATGGCGTAAGGATAGGCGTGCGATTCCGCACTGTCGAGATCGGCGCGGGGCGCGCCTTGTCGCGCCGGTCAGCACCACGATTGGCTAGGCCGCAACGCGGTTGGCGCATTGCGCTCGACGATCTTGCCAGCCACATGGACGTCGACCAGTTTGCAGTGGTGGGCGTTCTTGAACAGGGGCCATCCAGTCGGCTATATCTCGGATTCGCATAAGGTATATTATGGAATATTTATATCTATAGGAATTACATAGACTTATAGCGAGATGTTCTGGAGCTGCCGCAGTTGGAGCCGTACAGATAACAAGCCGACGACGGCAGCGCGGCACCCATAGAGACCCAACAATTTGCCGGGCTCGCGAGCCGCTGCTGCTCTCGACGCTGGTGTCGAAAAGCACCGGTCAAATTGACGGGCCACAGACTGGCCCAAAACCAACTTCGCATCCTTGATGTCCGCGCCTTGGCGACGTCCTGACAGCGTTAGCGTGCGTCAGTTCGAAGCTGGACCCGAAGGGCGTCAAAGACAGGCTTGCAAAGACGGGTGATGACCCGGCATCGGCGGCCTCGTATGATGGCGTTCATAGAATATTTCAGGGAGAGAAACAGATGGGCTTTTCACGACGCACGCTGCTCAAGGCGACTGCGGCATCGGCTGTACTCGGCGGTGTCGGAGCGCCTTATGTTGCACGGGCGCAGGCCGCCGAATGGACCTACAAGTTCGCCAATAACCTGCCGGAGTCGCATCCGTTCATGATCCGCGCCAGGGAGATGGCGGCGGCGATCAAGGCCGAGACCAACGGCCGGTTCGACATGCAGGTTTTCCCGAACAGCCAGCTCGGCTCCGATACCGACATGCTAAGCCAGGTCCGTTCCGGCGGCGTCGAGTTCTTCACCCTGTCCGGCCTGATCCTGGCGACGCTGGTGCCGGCAGCCTCGATCAACGGCATCGGCTTTGCGTTCCCGGATTACCCGACGGTCTGGAAGGCCATGGATGGCGATCTCGGCGCCTATGTGCGCGGCCAGATCAACAAAGCCGGCCTCGAGGTCATGGACAAGATCTGGGACAATGGTTTCAGGCAGACCACGTCGTCGATCAAGCCGATCACCGGCCCCGACGACTACAAGGGCTTCAAGATCCGCGTGCCGGTGTCGCCGCTGTGGACCTCGATGTTCAAGGCGTTCGATGCTTCGCCCGCCTCGATCAATTTCAGCGAAGTCTATTCGGCGCTGCAGACCAAGATCGTCGAGGGCCAGGAAAATCCGTTGGCGCTGATCTCGACGGCAAAGCTGTACGAAGTGCAGAAGTACTGCTCGATGACCAACCACATGTGGGACGGTTTCTGGTTCCTGATGAACCGCCGCGCCTGGCAGGCTTTGCCGGAGGACATCAGGACGATCGTGGCGAAGAACGTCAACGCCGCCGCGGTCAAGGAACGTGCCGACACCGAAAAGCTCAACGAGACCGTGAAAGCCGATCTTGCAAGCAAGGGTCTCGTGTTCAACCAGCCCGAAGTAACTCCGTTCCGGGAAAAGCTCAGGACCGCTGGTTTCTATGCCGAGTGGAAGGGTAAATTCGGCGACCAGGCTTGGTCCCTGTTGGAAAAATCCGCCGGCAAGCTGTCGTAAAGGGGCCTTATCCGAAAGGAACGCGATGGTCCAGATCGAGTTCACGTCCGTGACAAGCGAGGCAGCGTCCCCTCGCCGCCGCACGCTCGTGGGCTCGATTGAGGCCGTCCTCGGCACGCTGGTGGAAATCCCGGCGGCGATCCTGGTCGTCGCCGAAATCGTGATCCTGTTTGCCGGTGTGGTCTCGCGCTACGTCATGCACCAGCCGCTGATCTGGTCGGATGAACTGGCCTCGATCCTGTTCCTGTGGCTTGCGATGCTGGGCGCCGTGGTGGCCTTGCGGCGCGCCGAGCACATGCGCATGACCGCGATTGTCGCCAGCGCGAGGCCCGCGATGCGGTCCTATCTTGACACGGTGGCAACCTCTGCCGCGTTGGCTTTTCTGTTACTGCTGATCTGGCCGGCTTACGACTACGCCTATGAAGAGAGCTTTATCACCACGCCCGCCCTGCAGATATCCAATACATGGCGGGCTGCCGCGCTGCCGATCGGGATCTGCCTGATGGCCTTGTTCGCATTGCTGCGGTTGGCGCGCGCCGGCGACATCCGGATCACGCTGGCGGCGATGTTGTCGGTTGCAGCCGTGATCGGGATCTTCTGGC
The DNA here is from genome assembly GCA_963806075.1 of uncultured Alphaproteobacteria bacterium. Lineage (GTDB taxonomy): Bacteria > Pseudomonadota > Alphaproteobacteria > Rhizobiales > Xanthobacteraceae > Bradyrhizobium. The sequence goes on along the minus strand of CAWDWT010000015.1, from coordinate 43,059 downwards.
TGGCCCAGCCCTGGCTGCGCCCGCTTGGCAACCTCAACCTCATCATCTTCTTTGTCGGCGTCGCCGGGTTCTGCGTTTTCGCCGGCGTCCCGATCGCCTTCGGTTTTGGACTGTCGGTTTTCGGCTATCTGGCGCTGACGACTCATACGCCGCTGATGGTGCTGGTCGGCCGCATGGATGAGGGTATGAGCCATCTGATCCTGCTGGCGGTGCCGCTGTTCGTATTCCTCGGACTTCTGATCGAGATGACCGGCATGGCGCGTGCCATGGTGGCGTTCCTCGCCAGCCTGCTCGGCCACGTCCGCGGCGGGCTGCATTACGTGCTGCTCGGCGCGATGTATCTGGTGTCCGGCATTTCCGGCTCGAAGGCCGCCGACATGGCGGCGGTCGCGCCGGTATTGTTTCCGGAGATGAAGGCGCGCGGCGCCAAGCCGGGCGATCTCGTGGCGCTGCTTGCCGCAACCGGCGCCCAGACCGAAACCATTCCGCCGAGCCTTGTGCTGATCACGATCGGTTCGGTGACCGGCGTTTCGATCTCGGCGCTGTTCACCGGCGGCCTGCTGCCCGGCGTGGTGCTGGCGATCACCCTGTCGGCGCTGGTGTGGTGGCGCTATCGCGGCGAGGATCTCAGTCACGTCAAGAAAGCCGGCGCCGGCGAAGTGATGCGAACCTTCATCATCGCCCTGCCCGCGCTGGCGCTGCCGTTCGTGATCCGCGCCGCCGTGGTCGAGGGCATCGCAACCGCGACCGAGGTATCCACGATCGGCATCGTGTACGGCTTCGTGATCGGCCTGTTGATCTACCGCCAGTTCGACTGGCGGCGGCTGGTGCCAATGCTGATCGATACCGCCTGTCTGTCCGGCGCGATCCTGCTGATCATCGGCACCGCGACCGGCATGGCCTGGGGACTGACCCAGTCCGGCTTTTCGCGCGGCCTTGCGGTCGCCATGACCGGCCTGCCCGGAGGCGCGGCATCCTTCATCGCGGTGTCGATCGTGGCCTTCGTGGTGCTGGGCAGCGTGCTGGAGGGAATTCCGGCGATCGTGCTGTTCGGCCCACTGCTGTTTCCGATCGCGCATGCCGTCGGCGTGCATGAAGTCCATTATGCGATGATCATTATCCTGGCGATGGGTATGGGCCTGTTCGCGCCACCGTTCGGCGTCGGCTATTATGCCGCCTGCGCGATCGGCCGCGTCGATCCGGCTGATGGAATCCGGCCGATCCTGGGGTATATGCTGGCGCTGCTGGCCGGCCTGATCGTCGTGGCGATCTTCCCGTGGATATCGATCGGGTTTCTTTAGACGCGTCTGGTGAAACGAGAGGCAGCCGATGAGTGGCAACCACAATCAATACAATTTCGGGCTCGACAAGACGCCCGCCAATTTCGTAGCGCTCACGCCGCTGAGTTTTCTGGCGCGCACCGCGGCGATCTATCCTGACCATCTCAGCACGGTCTATGAAGGCCGGACTTTCACCTGGTCGGAGACCCATGCGCGTTGTCGCCGTTTCGCATCGTATCTCGCGGGCCGCGGAATCGGACGCGGCGATACCGTGGCGGCGATGCTGCCGAACGTGCCTGCGATGAACGAGGCGCATTTTGCCGTGCCGATGTCGGGGGCCGTGCTCAACGCGCTCAACATCCGGCTCGATGCGCCTTCGATCGCGTTCCAGCTCGATCATGGCGGCGCCAGACTGATCCTGGTCGATCCCGAATTTTCGGGCTTGATCGCCGAAGCGCTCACTCTGATGAGCGGCCCGAAGCCCGCGGTCATCGACGTCGACGACAAGGCTTTTGCCGGGGGAAAGCGCATCGGCGAGATCGAATATGAGGAGGCGCTGGCGCAAGGCGATCCCGGCTTCACTGCGCTTTTGCCTGACGATGAATGGGATGCGATCGCGCTGAGCTACACCTCGGGCACCACAGGCAATCCCAAGGGCGTGGTGATCCATCACCGCGGCGCCTATCTCAATGCCGTCAGCAACATCCTCGCGAGCAACCTCGGCCAGCATCCGGTCTATCTCTGGACGCTGCCGATGTTCCATTGCAACGGCTGGTGTTTTCCCTGGACCCTCGCCGCGGCCGCCGGCGTCAATGTCTGCCTGCGCAAGGTCGATCCGGCGAAGATCTTCGAGCTGATCCCGAAACACAACGTCACCCATATGTGCGGCGCGCCGATAGTCTACAACACGCTGATCAACGCATCGGGCGCGCCCAAAGCCGCGAACGCGCGCCCCGTGATTGGTCTGATCGCCGGCGCGGCCCCTCCAGTTGCGGTGCTCGAAGGCGCCGAACGCATCGGCATCAAGCTGACGCATGTCTACGGCCTGACCGAAGTCTACGGCCCTGCCTCGTTTTGCGCCGAGCAGCCCGGCTGGGACGAACTGACGGCCGAAGCGCGCGCGCAATTAAAACGCCGTCAGGGCGTGTCCTACCCGCTGCAGGAAGCCATCACGGTGATCGATCCCGAGACCATGCGTGAGGTTCCGCATGATGGCGAGACCATCGGCGAAGTGATGTTCCGCGGCAATATCGTGATGAAAGGTTATCTCAAGAACGAAAAGGCCACGAAAGAGTCATTTGCGGGAGGCTGGTTTCACACCGGCGATCTCGGCGTGCTCGACGAGCACGGCTATGTCATCATCAAGGATCGTTCCAAGGATATCATCATATCCGGCGGCGAGAATATCAGTTCGGTCGAGGTCGAGGACGTGCTCTACAAACATCCCGCGGTGCTGTTCGCGGCCGTGGTAGCCAAACCGGATTCAAAATGGGGCGAAGTGCCCTGCGCCTTCATCGAATTAAAGGACAATGCCCGTACGACCGAAGCCGAGATCATCGCATTCTGCCGCAGTCAGATGTCGGGCTTCAAGACGCCGAAAGCCGTGGTGTTCGGCACGATCCCCAAGACCTCGACCGGCAAGATCCAGAAATTCATGCTGCGCAACCAGGTCGATTCAGCGAAGGCGATTTCGGCTTGAGCGGCGTGCGGGATCAGCAGATTCTGGATGATCGTGTCCGGTGCGCTGGTCGCGATGACGGTTTCAGCCGCCGCGGACGAATCCATCGAGCCTGGGCAATGGAAGATCACCACGAAAACCCTGATGAACGGTGGCGTGATGCCGCCGCAGGTCAAGGCGCGATGTCTTACTCCGGAACAGGCCGGCGATCTCGGCAAAACCTTCGGGCCCGTGATGACCATGACGAATTCGACCTGCGAGCGCACCGCATATGACGCGACCGGCCGACGGTTGAAGTGGCATATGCAGTGCAAAGGGCAACTCGATATGGACGTCGCGGGCGACTTCAATTTCGATACGCCGTCGCATTACACCGCAACGGTCGTCACCAAGGCATGGATGGCCGGCATGCTGATGAACGATGTCACGATGGAACTGGAAGGCGAACACGTCGGCGACTGCCAGCAGTGATCTTTTCGTGACCCGGTCGCGATACCTTGACCGCCTACGATCGCGCTTCAGCTCGATTGTTGCAGCGTCAGCCGCAAGCCGTCATAGGCCGGGATTACGCCATCGGGCAGTTTGGCGCGTACTACATCGTAGTCGATGTCGGCGTGCATGTTGGTGATGACGGCGCGGCGCGGCTTGAACCGCTCGATCCAGGACAACGCGTCGCTGACGCTGAAGTGGCTTGGATGCGGCGTGAAGCGCAGACCGTCGATGATCCACAGTTCGAGATTTTCGAGGTAGCGCCAGCTTCCGGATGGGATGTCGCTGACGTCAGGTGTATAGGCGGCGGAGCCAATGCGATAGCCGAGTGCTGGAATCTGGCCGTGCTGCAGGTCGAACGCGGACAATGTCACTGGCCCGCCCTCGCCTTCGACGGTGCGGCTTTCGCCGCCCTCGATTGCATGATGGTCGAGGATCGGCGGATAGTCGCTGCCCGGCGGCGACACGAAGCAATAGGAGAAGCGCAGCAGGGTATGTGCGGCGGTCGATTGGTTCTGGTGCACCGGAATGCGCCGACGCTGGTGCATCACGACCGAGCGAAGGTCGTCGATCCCGTGGGTCTGGTCGGCGTGCTCATGCGTCAGGAACACCGCGTCGATGTGATCGACCTCGGCATCGATCAACTGCTCGCGCAGGTCGGGTGAGGTGTCGATCACGATCCGCGTCGTGCCCTCGCCTGACGTTCGTTCGACCAGCAACGAACAGCGGCGCCGGCGGTTTTTCGGATTGTTGGGATCGCATGCGCCCCAGCCGAGCGCGGGGCGCGGAACGCCGCCAGAGGATCCGCTGCCGAGAATGGTTAGCGTCAGCGTCATGCCGAGGCGGCCTTTGCAGCTGGCACCTTGCTGAACAATCGGAAGAAATTTTCGGTGGTCTGCCGCGAAATCTCCTCGAGCGACACGCCGCGCGCTTCCGCGAGCACGTTCGCGGTCTCCACCACATAGCACGGCTCGTTGCGCTTGCCGCGGAATTTGCCGGGCGCGAGATAAGGCGCGTCGGTCTCGACCATGATGCGATCGGCCGGCAATTCGGCGGCGAGATCGCGCAACGCCTGCGATTTCTTGAAGGTCAAAATGCCCGTGAACGAGATAGAAAGCCCCATCGCGATCGCTTTCATCGCCAGGTCACGCCCGCCGGTATAGCAATGCAGCACCGCGCGGAACGATCCTTTGGCCATTTCGTCCTCGAGGATCCTGCTGCAACCATCGTCGGCCTCGCGGGTATGGATCACCAGCGGCAGCCCGGTCGCCCGCGCGGCCGCGATATGGGCGCGGAAGCCACGCTCCTGTGCCTGAGGTGAGCCGTTCTCGTAGAAATTATCCAACCCCGCCTCACCGAGCGCGACGACCTTGGGATGCTTTGTCAGCTCGATCAATTCTTCCGCCGAAATGCCATCTTCCTCGTCGGCGTGGTGCGGATGAGTTCCGACCGAGCAATAGACGTTCGGAAAGCGCGTCGTGATATCGAGTAATCCCTGGAGCCGCCTTACCCGGGTCGAGATCGTGACGATGCGGCCGATCCCGGCCGCCTCGGCGCGCGCGACGATCGCGTCGAGATCGTCGGCGAAATCCGGAAAATCGAGATGGCAGTGGCTGTCGATCAACATCGGCTTATCCAACCGCTTACGGTGCTGATGGTTCGACGTAACGCGGGAACACGCCGACCGGCGCAGGCAGCGACATGCCCGGCTTGATGCGTCCGGCTTCGCCCAACGCCGCGAAATCACGGGCGCTGCCCTCGGGAATGCCGAGACTGTCCAGCAATTTCGCCGACGAGGCCGGCATCGACCGGCTGTGTCAGAATGACGATCTGTCTGACCACTTCGGCGGTCACATACAGCACCGTGCGCTGGCGCGCGGGATCGGTTTTCGCCAGCGCCCATGGCGCTTCGCCCGCGAAATAGCGGTTGGCTTCGGCCACCACAGCCCAGACGGCATTGAGCCATTGATGGATCTGCTGCGTCGCCATCGCGGTTCGCGAAAGCGCCAGCATGCCATCGGCCTGCGCCAGGATCGCCTTGTCGTTGTCGCTGAAGGCGCCGGGCTCGGGCAGCACGCCGCCGAGTTGCTTTGCGATCATCGACAGCGAACGCTGCGCGAGATTGCCGAGATCGTTGGCGAGGTCGGCATTGATGCGCGCGACGATGGCCTCGTGGTTGTAGCTGCCATCCTGCCCGAACGGCACTTCGCGCAGGAAGAAATAGCGCATCTGGTCGACGCCATATTGGTCCGCGAGATTGAAGGGATCGACCACGTTGCCGACCGACTTCGACATCTTCTCGCCCCTGTTGAACAGGAAGCCGTGGGCATAGACCCGCTTCTGCACAGGGATGCCCGCGGACATCAGAAACGCCGGCCAGTACACCGCGTGAAAGCGGATGATGTCCTTGCCGATGATATGTACGTCCGCCGGCCAGTAGCGCCAGTTCGGCGCGCTCTCGTCGGGGAAGCCGACGCCGGTGATGTAGTTGGTCAGCGCGTCGACCCAGACATACATCACATGCTCGGGATCGTCCGGTACCTTGACGCCCCAGTCGAAAGTCGTGCGCGAGATCGACAGATCCTTCAGCCCGCCCTTGACGAAGCTCATGACCTCATTGCGGCGCGAGTCCGGGCCGATGAAATCGGGTTGGTCTGTCGTATAATGCGAGCAGTTTGTCCTGATAGGCCGAGAGCTTGAAGAAATAGCTTTTCTCCTCCACCCACTCGACCGGCGTGCCCTGCGGGCCGCGGCGCACATTGTCCTCGCCGACGACGGTTTCGTCCTCCGCATAATAGGCTTCATCGCGCACCGAGTACCAGCCGGCATAGGTGTCGATATAGATGTCGCCGTTCTGCTGCATGCGATTCCAGATCACCTGCACGGAACGATGGTGCGCCGGTTCCGAGGTACGGATGAAGCGATCGAACGATACGTTCAGGCGCTGATCCATTTCCTTGAAGCGGCCGGCATTGCGGGCGGCGAGTTCGGCGGGCGTCATGCCCTCGCTCTGCGCGGTCTGGATCATCTTCAGGCCGTGTTCGTCGGTGCCGGTCAGGAAGAATACGTCCCTGCCATCGAGCCGCTGGAAGCGCGCCAGCGCATCGGTCGCGATGGCCTCATAGGCGTGACCGATGTGCGGTATCCCGTTTGGATATGCGATCGCAGTAGTGATGAAATAGGTGCTGCGTTCGGCGGCGTTCGGTTTCGGCGAAGCCGCGGCGGTCGAAGTAAATTTGTTCGGGGCGCTTTTCTTTGGCGCAACGCTTTTCGACTTCCGCCGCGGGTGCTATGGCCTGTGCAGAAGCGCTGCGTTTCTTCGCGGCTGTTTTTCTCCCCGACTTCTTGCCGGGCTTCTTCGCGGGTTTTCCAGGAGCTTTCCTGGCAGCCTTCTCTTTTGTCTTCTTGACGGTTTTCTTCACCGTTTTTTTGGCGATTTTTTTGGCCTTCTTGGTAGCGCGTTTGCTCTTGCGGCCGCGCTTTTTGGCGGCCGGCGCCCTCAAAGCACGCGTCTTCTTTGTCCCGCGCTTTTTCGACGTTCTTTTCCTGGAAGTTTTTTTAGCTGGCGTTGCCACCACAATTTCCTTCATCGTTCAAATGGATTTGCCGGGCAATGAACCTGGCGGGCGCGTTCTATTGCATGGCTTCCGCAAGCAAGCCAAATACCGAGAAAACCAGGGGTTTTCGTTCCAGATTGTAGGATTCGGTATCGCGCGCGGCGCTGTTGATCTTTTCCCATACCTCCGCAAGCCGTGCAAGGCGGGGCAGGTTCGCATTGGCGTTGTCGATCGGCCCGCAACCGTTGGCTGATCCAGCGATCGATACTGTCGATGAACGCAGACAGCGCGCCGCGGTCGCTGCCGCTGATTGCATCGCCGAGCGCATGCAGTTCGCGCGGATCGACTCGCGGCAATGTCGACAGCAACGCTGCCGTTTGCTGATGTAGTTTTATCGCATCGCCGCCAAGCAGCGTCAGCGCGCGGGAGACGCTTCCCTCCGATGCTTCGGCGGCGTCGCCGAGAGCGGGATCGTCGGCCGAAATGTTGGCCGCGGTCGCGGCTGCGGAGATCACGTCGGAGATCGCAAGCGGGCGCAACATCAGTTTCCGGCAGCGCGACAGGATGGTCGGCAGCGCCCGCGCCGGCGCGTTGCTGATCAAAAGGAACAACGATTGCTGCGGCGGCTCCTCGAGCACCTTCAACAATGCATTGGCGGCGTTGGGATTGAGCTCCTCGACGGTGTCGACGATGCAAACCCGCCAGCCATCGACCGCGGCGGTCGAGCCGAAGAACGAAATGGTCTCGCGGGTCTCGTCCACGGTGATGACGGTGCGCAGCACGCCCCTGTCGTTGAGCGAACGCTCCAGCGTCAGCAGACTGCCATGGGAGTTGGCCGCGACCTGGCGTGCGACGGGATCGGACGGATCGACCGATAGCGTGCTGGCGCCCTGCACGTGGGCGGCGAGAGGGTTGCGGTGCGCGAGCACGAAGCGGGCCATCCGGTAAGCCAGTGTCGCCTTGCCGATACCCTGCGCTCCGCCGATCAACCAGGCGTGTGGAATTCGTCCACTGCGATAGGCGTTCAGGAGCGCCGCTTCGGCCTCGCAATGGCCCGATAGCGTGCTGGTTTCACGCGGATGCGCGACCGCTGATCCGGGGCTCGGCCTGACGGGCGCTCATGCGGAATTGACTGCGTTGCCGGCTGGCGTCGGCAGCAGACGATCGCTCAAGACGGTCCACACGTTGGCGGCGACCGTGGCCGGATCAGGCGTCGCATCGATCAGCACGCAACGCTGCGGCTCGTCGGCCGCGATCTGCCGGTAGGCCTCGCGCAAATCCTGGTGGAACCTGACGTCCTCGGCCTCGAAGCGGTCGGGTGCGTCATTGCCGCGGCGGGCGGCGGCGCGCTGCATGCCGATCTCGACGGGAACATCGAGGATGATGGTAAGATCCGGTTTGAGATCGCCGATGGTGACCCGCTCCATCGCATTGAGAATCCCGGGCGGAACGTTGCCGAGCCGGCCCTGATAGGCGCGCGTCGAATCCGAGAAGCGGTCGCACAGCACCCAGATGCCCTGGTTGAGCGCCGGCTGGATCACGCTGCGGACATGGTCGTCGCGGGCTGCCGCAAACAGCAGCGTTTCGGCATCCGCTCCCAACAGCTTGCCCATGCCGGACAGCACGAGATGTCGGATGATCTCGGCGCCCGGCGATCCGCCGGGCTCGCGCGTGACGAGGGTGCGCAATTTCTCGGCATCGAGGCGCTGCGCGAGCATCTTGATCTGGGTGGATTTGCCCGATCCTTCGCCGCCTTCAAACGTGATGAACCGCCCGCGTCCGCCGCCAGCTCGTTTGACCTTTGCCTTGGCCATGCTCAAAGCTTCTCGACGCCCGCGCGAAACATTCCGATCACGAGTTCGCTTACGCCATCCACGGCGCGCCGCACCATCGACCCCTTCCCGATTGCTTCGGCGGCATAGACCGGCTGTTCCACGGCGATGTTGGCGCCGCGCCAGACCCTGATCACACCGATGCGCTGGCCGGCCGCGATCGGCGCGCGCACCGGTCCGCTATAGACGATACGGGCGATCAATTTGTCGGTTCCGTTTTTCTGCACCATCACCTCGATCGGATCAGGGCTTGCCAGCTTTACAGAGCCGCTGTCACCGCCAAACACCTTGGCATAGCCGACCGGCTGCTGCGCGGCGAACAAAGTGCGCGTCTCGAAATTGCGAAATCCCCATTCCAGCATCTTCTTGGCCTCGGATGCGCGATCCTCGGAATCCTCGAGGCCATTGACGACGACGATCAACCTGATCCCGTTCTGCACCGCTGAGCCGACCATGCCGTAGCCGCCTTCCTTGGTGTAGCCGGTCTTAAGGCCGTCGGCGCCTTCGAGCGAGTTCAACAGCGGGTTGCGGTTGGGCTGCTTGATCTTGTTCCAGGTGAATTCCTTTTCGCCAAACAGCTTGTAGTAGTCGGGATAGGTCAGGATGATGTAGCGAGCCAATTTTGCCAGCTCGCGCACCGTCATCTTGTTGCCGGGGTCGGGCAATCCGTTGGAATTGGCAAAGGTCGACTGCGTCAGGCCGAGCTCGCGCGCGCGCTTGGTCATGAAGTCGGTCGCAAAGATATGCTCGTTTCCGGCCATGCCTTCGGCCAATGCGATGCAGGCGTCGTTGCCGCTCTGGATCAGCGCGCCGTGCAGGAGATCGTCGACCGAAACCCTGCTGTTGAGCGCCGCGAACATCGTCGAGGTGCCGGAGGGAGCGCCGCCTCTGCGCCAGGCATTCTCGCTGATATGGTATTCATCGGTCGGTTTGACCTCACCCTGCTTGATGGCGTGAAACACCACCTCCGCGGTCATCAGCTTCATCATGCTGGAGGGCGCGCGCAGTTCGTCGGCGTTCTTTTCGAACAGCACGCTGCCGCTGGTGGCCTCGATCAGGATCGCGGTCGGCGCCTCGCCATAGAAACCGCCCTCCTCCTTTTTATAGCCCTGCACGCTTTGGTTGGCCGCATGCACGACGCCGCCGCAGCCGACGGCGATCGCGGCGGCAGCCACGATCAGGCGGCGCCAGGTGCGTATACGTGTCGAACTGCAGAAGGCGGTTGTTTCGATGGCCATCGGCAATGCCCTGAGCCCGGTTTTCTGATCTGAGCCTGATGTGTTCGGGATCATGCTCTAACAGTTGGGATTACCCCGAACAACACGGGTTTGCCCATGGCGGCGACGCCGATCCTAGTCATGATGCCACGCGACGAAATCCGGCAAACAAGGCGGAAAAGCGATGCCCGCCCGTGCATCAAAAGGCTGTCCATGAGCGGCCAATCTTGGCCACGCTGGAGCGCGTTCAGTAGAGCCCGCGGCCGGCCAGGATTTCGCTGGGACCGCGCGGATCGACCGGCGCGTAGGCCGAGACCGGCCTCATCTCAGGCGCGTAGCGGGGATCGTCCTCATACGACACGGCGCGCGGATTGTCGACCAAGCGGCCCGCGCTGCGGGCGCGGGCCGAGGCGGACATTTCCGAGGTTGCATTGATCGAGGCCAGATCGGACGAGGTATTGCCGAGGCTATAGGGGCGGTCTTCCGGCATCGGCACCTCGCCGCGGATCGGGCGGCCGGACGAAACCGCTTCTGGAACAAACGGCCGGGCCGAAGCCACCCGGACCAGCGACGGGGCCGGTGCGGGCACGCCGGTCCGCAAGGTTGCCATCAGCTGGCGGTCGTCGGAACCCTCAAGCGGCGCGCGACCGACATACTCGACCCGCACGCGCGCGACGCCGTTGCCTTTGAAGTCAAGCAGCTCGGCGGCCTTGTTCGAGACGTCGATAAGCCGGTTTCCGTGATAGGGACCGCGGTCATTGACGCGGACAATCAGCGATTTGCCGTTGCTGAGATTGGTCACCCGGGCATAGCACGGCATCGGCAGCGTCGGATGGGCGGCCGTCAGCGCCTCCATGTCGAACACTTCGCCATTCGCGGTCTGCCGGCCGTGGAAATCATCGCCGTACCAGGAGGCCAGTCCCTCCTCCCGGTAATTAACGTCTTCCTCGGGGACGTAGACGCGTCCACCGACGGTATAGGGCTTGCCGACACGGTAGGTGCCACCGCCTTTCGGCACGGGATCGCCGAAGGCGACCACGCGAGGGCTCGAGGATACGCCGTATTTGGGATCGACCCGGCTTGCGAACTTGCCGGATGAAGCGCAATTGGCGAGTGCCAAACACATTGCGACGGCCGCGGCGCTCTTCGCTGTCCGAATGATCGGATCTAACCGTCGAATCCCCATCGCCCCAATTACCATTTCGTCGGCTGCTCGCCTACTCGCCCCACGCCGTTCAAAGGCGGCGGGCGGTCCGACGTCCCCTATGCAGCCACTTTCGCATCTGAGTGATAAACATATCGCAGTCGGAACGAGGCAAAAATGGGGAGAGCATCGTGGTGGTGAATCAATCGTTTCTTGATCCAAGCCGGCTGGTCTTACGGAGGCAAGTTCGGGAGGCTGTTGCACAAAATCATCATCCAGGTTTGAAATTCGAGCTTTGCGCGGAATCCTTTTGACTGTGCGGGCTTGCAAAGCGTTTGGTTCGATGGCTGGGCCTAAGGATCGTCATCATGTTGGAAGCAGTCACCGCATTCTTCGGCGTCATGAGCGCCGGTATTTTCATTGCCCACGCCGTTGACGGTTATCGGTCGCGGTTTTGATCAACGCCGTCGATTGCAGGGCATAGCGCCAAGGCGAGCATCCTCGCCGAGGTTGTTCCGGTTGCCAAACCGGTTAAACACTATTCTCGAATTCGCAAAGTCCATGGCCTAAACACGGCCGCCCGGTCGGATACCGCTCCGAGCCATGGCGCCCTCGCCGGCAAGCTCGCTCGGCGAAAAGCTTCCGGCTAGCGGACTTTCTTGATCTGATCGACCGGAGGCTTTTCGACGAAGGTACCGACCGGCACGTCGTACCGCCTGCTTTCCGGCCAACGGAAGACGACGTTGAGCCACCGCGTCAATCGAGGGGCTTGTTCCAAAGGCTTACGTCGCAAAACGGACGATTGGGCGGATCGACCAAGACTGAAGTGAAGCGAAGTCTCTAATCAGGGCCGAAAATCGGCGCGCAGACCCCTGCCCCGGCGCTCAATCGAATTTCAGGACTTCGTCGAATTCGGAAGGTGCGAACTGGCGACCGGCCGCGTTGGTGATCTGAACCCGCCATCCCGACTTGTACAGCATGCGTGCCTTGGCGACGGTGAGTGTCGGGCTGGTCATGTGTATTTCGTGAGTCTCCTCGTCCCTGGACGAAGAGATGGTGAAGCCGACCTTCGCTGCCGGGCCGAACGACAGATTGCGCGTTGGCCGGATTGTCGAAAACAGCTCTTGGGCTAGAAAGTCCGTTCGCCCTCGGTGGCTCCGGCATCGTCACCCCGGCAGGAACCACCGGCCGAACAGCCGTGCGCTGCTTCGATGATTTAGACCGCGCCACGCAGCCACTCCAGGATCGTTTTGATCGGCGGAGGAAGCTAAATCGTCCTGCATATGCACGCGGGTGGCGACCGGGCCTTAAGCTGAGCGAGCGATCGAAACTCCGCAACCTAGAACCGAATTAGGTTCCAAGTATCTGAATTATTTTCAAAATATATCCCGTGGATTTACAAAATATCACATTGCGTTCATTGTATTCTGATTCTGACGGGGAAAACCATCATGATCTGGATGGTCGATAACGACGATACTGGCGGTCTGGTCGTTGTGTCGAGCGTGATAGCGCTGTTGTTCGTCATTCAACTGATACGGCAACGACGAGGTAGCGCGGCGTTGGCTCATCGCCCGCGCTGCCTGACGGTGTTCCGACCCGGAAGAGCGAGCGCGCAGCACCCGAACAAGGCCGACGTCAGTTACAGGGCGATACAATAGCGCTGTAGAAAACGATCACGGCCGTTGGCGTTACCGTCCGGTTTTAGCTGATCGCCAAACTTGGGTCCAAACCGGATCTAGGTTCGCGTTGCGTTCGTCAGAAGCTTCCGCTAAGTGCCTGATCTCTCGTTAATGGAAGGGTGGCCGAGTGGTTTAAGGCACCGGTCTTGAAATTCGGGATTTGCGTCGTGTTCTTGTGATGTCCCATCCCGTCTTGTCCCATCTTCTGGGGATTTTGCGCGGTTTTCGTCTGCTTTGTCGGTGCGGTCGCCCTCGCCCACCGATCATCCTGTATAGTTGGGTAGCAAAAGCGGTAGCAACCTGTTCCTGAGCTGTTCTTTCCGGGGAGAACGGCGGCGGGAGCATTCCCGTTGGCCCGTTCGATCCGATGCAAGTGGGGAGCGTATAATTGAGCAAAAAAGTCAAAAAGAAAAAGGCGACGCGGAATGGCAAGCCGAGCGTCTCGTCGGAACATCGACTGACCTCGACGCCGTCGGTGCGGAAAGCGTGATGGGGGTGGCAGCGACAAGAAATGCGATCTCCTTTATCTGGACAGAGAGGAAGGCAGATGCGTTATTGCCCAATGCTACATTTCCCAGCGCCCAAGATCGGAGGCAAAGGCCAACAAGGCCTCAGATCTAAACACGGCGATATCGTGGTTATTAACCGCGCCTTTGGGCAAAGTGCCTGAGAGCCTTCGGTCCAGCGCCGCCGAATTACGCTCCGCCGTCAAAAATGATGACCTAACGGAAATAGCAATTTGGTACGTCCACAACTGCAAAGAAAGTAAAAATGTCGCAGCCGAAATGGCGACAGTCGAACATGCGGCATCGAACGCAATCACCAGAATAAATCCATCCTCAAAAATTCAAATTCTGGCTCGTGAATTTGGCAAGACGCAATTTTCCAAACTTTACCGAGCCAGCGGTTCTCCCATCCTCGTGAACACCGACATTAAAACGGTAGTGCCCACGGGCTACGAAATTAAAGGCAGCGATTGGTCTGCCTATCAAACTTACGTGCCGGGCAAGTTCGTCTATAATCTATTCGCAAAGCACAAAACTGACCTCTTCAGCGCGAATGTCCGCGATTATCTGGGCTCAAGGGAAAGCGACGCGAATATCAACAACGGCATCAAAGAAACCGCTATCGATGACCCCGGCAATTTCTGCGTTTACAACAACGGCGTTACGGCACTCGTCAACGGGCTTGTTCCGGAAAAACGCCCGGGCGGCTCAGTGCATCTTACGATCAAAGGCATTTCCATCGTGAACGGGGCACAAACTACGGGCGCAATCGGCTCCTTGAATAGGCCTCCTGAGGACGATCTCATGGTGCCCATACGGTTTATCTGGACGACGAACCAGGCCCGTGTGCAGGAGATTATCCGATTTAACAATAGCCAAAACAAGATTTCAGCGTCGGACTTTCGAAGCACCGATGCAGTTCAAAAACGGCTCAAATCTGAATTCGAAAAGATCCCTGATGCCGAATATGAGGGCGGCCGGCGCGGCGGTGCATCAGATACTATTAAGCGCCGCCCCAATCTCCTACCGTCCTATACTGTTGGACAAGCCCTAGCGGCTTTCCACGGTGATCCGGTCGTAGCCTATGACCGTAAGTCAGAGATTTGGATTGGCGACCAGATTTACTCGACGTATTTCAAGGAAGAGACTTCGGCGAAGCACATTGTTTTTGCCTACTCGCTTTTCAAAGCAGTGGGCAACAAGAAATTGGAGCTTGTTAGCAAGCAGAACGACGGGATTGACCTAACCCGCACGGAAACTGAACAACTAAGTTTTTTGAAAAGAAGGGCTCGATCCTACTCGTTTGTGCTTCGCTCGCTGACTGCCTAGAAGCGGTTCTTGGTCATGCCATTCCAAACAAATTTAGACTGTCATTTGGCTGCAAAATTTCACCTGCCGAGGCCGAAGAATTCTGGTCTGACCTCTGTACGCCGCTCCTACCCCTGATAAGCAACCTTGATGCTGCCTTTTCCGCGGATCGCATCACAACCGAACTCCAAACGGGCGATCCCTCAGTTTCGCAATGTCGTTCAGTCGATAGCGAAACCGAACAGAGAAACGTTTTCTGAGTTCGCAGACCGCGTCGAACTCGATTGAACAACGGAACAAGACGTTTGACGTCTGATCAGTTCATCGCGAAATGGAAAGGCGACGCCGAGCTTACCGAACGTGCCGCAGCCCAATCCCACTTCATCGACCTTTGTCATTTACTCGACGAACTTACTCCTAGTGACGCTGACCCGAAGGGCGAATGGTATGCATTCGAACGCGGCGCAACAAAAACAACCGGTGGTGAAGGCTGGGCGGACGTCTGGAAGCCGTGCGCCCTGGGACGAAGCAAAGGCTTTGCAACGGCCGTTGCCGTATGACGCGTTGGAGATTGTGGCGCGCGGGGCAGAGAAGGAAGATCGATCCGCCGAGGCTTAGTCAGTTTGTGAGCCCGCCAGAGATGAGCGTCCGCACCAAGAATTTTAGGCCTGCTCCCGCGCATCTTTTTGATCCGCCGCCGGCAGATCGGGATTTGTTCGCGACTATTTCGTTTCGCGCCGCACCCCCATGAATTTTTGGAGACCGTTTCCTTCCCGGTCGGCTTCTTTAGGGCCATGAACTCGCCGCCCTTCTTGTTGCGCTTGGTCGAGGCCGTCGCGCCGCCGACCTTTGTTTTGAGCTGGGACCGTTTTCTCACGCGCCCTTGCGCGCGTTGTCGTCTGCCGGTTTATTGACCGCCATTTTAATGATCCTCCTCGGCGTGCGCGCCAATTAGTCGGAAGATCTGCCGGCTTCCCCGCGTGCGGGCGCCGTAATCCTGATCCGTGGCCTTGCCGCATTGCAAGAGACGCGGCGGCAACGGCCGCCTCGAAGGCGGCCTCCTTGGTTTCATAGACGTTTTTAGCATGACCGTCATGGCGAACACGCCATTCCCGGTCGTTTCCGACAATCTCGTAACAAGCCAATCCCATAGCCTCGCTCACATATGGAAACGAAACGACTTGCCTCCCTGCCGATTCCCTTCCTTGGCAAACCGCTGGAACGATCCGATGATCGCGCGCTTGAAATAAGTTCTGTTGCGTAGGAGTTGGCGCGATGCGTAATGCCGGCCGGACCCCGTCGATCGTCCCCAATGACGACGATCAGAGCGTCTACATCGTCCTGGATGACTTCGGCCGCAACGGCCGCGCCTATCGCGAAACCGACGTCGAGCGCGCCGACCTGAAGCGGTCATCCTGGACATGCTCGAAGGCCAGTATCAAAACCCGATCCGGGTCATCGCCTTCAACACCGCCGAGCGTTGGTCTGAGGACGTATCGCCGATGTCGCCACCGAACTGCGTCGGCGCTGCGATCTTCAGCTGCGCGACGTGCCGTTTTACCTGCAGGACTTCACCGACCGGCTACGAAGGCCGATATCACGATGTCCAGCTGCCGCTCCCGATGCGCATTGGTGCTGACCGTGGCGTTCCAGCGCAAGAAGCCCGCGGCGATCGGCGTCAAGGCGCCCTTCCCCGGCTTCATCGAGCCGGCGCTGGCATCGTCGATCGAGAAAGTGCCGACCGGCGAGCGCTGGATCCACGAGATCAAGTTCGACGGCTACCGCGTCCAGGTCCATCTCGCCAACGACCGAGGTCAAGGTGTTCACCCGGCGCGGCCACGACTGGACCAATCGCTTCAAGAAGATCGCCGCCGACGCCTGGCATATCGCGCTGGCTCCGCGATCATCGACGGCGAGATCGTCGTCCCGGCCGCCGACGGCACCACCGATTTTTCGGTGCTGCAAAACGAGCTCAAGGGCAGGTCGACCAGGATCGTCATGGTCGCCTTCGACCTGCTCTACCTCAACGGTTACGACCTGCGGAAGCTGCCGCTGATCGAGCGCAAGGCGCACCTGAAGAAGCTGATCGCCGAAACCGACATCCAATTCAGCGAGAGCTTCGAGGTCGACGGCCGCGAGATGTATCGAGCACGCCTGCAAGATCGGCCTCGAGGGCGTCGTGTCCAAGGTCGCGGACAGCCGCTATCCTGCCGGCCGCGAACGACTGGGTCAAGAAAACCTGCGCGCAGCGCGAGACGCTGACCATCGCCGGCTTTGCGCTCGACGGTAACAAGTGGGACGGCCTCTACCTTGGCCGGCGCAAAGGCAACGATCTGATCTACGCCGGCAAGGTCGACCACGGCTTCGACAAGCGCGAGCGCGAAGATGCTGCGCGCGCGGCTCACGCCGCTGATCCGCAAGACGCAGCCCTACAGCAAGCGGATCGCGCACCGCGGCATCTGGGTCGAACCAGAGCTGCTGGCCGAGATCGAGTACCGCGCGAAGTCCGCCGAGGGCAAGGTGCGACATCCCGTTTTCAAGGGGCTGCGGGAGGATCTATGAGTAGTCGCATTGACGCGCCTCGTCCGCCTGAAATGACCTTGATTGATCCGCGCGAAGAGCGCGTCATATACCGCGAGCGGCTTCAGTCCGCCGAGTTTTATTTCCGCGGCAAGATCGTCTCCGCTCGCTATAATTGTTGCGAATTCGTGAAGTGCATGTTGCTGATTGACGCCCCGCCACCCAGCAACTATCATTTACGGACTGCGTTTTTAAGGACTGCAACATCGATCGGACTTCGATCCGATGAACGCCGTAAGCACTACGCCGTGAATAGCTTTTTTGACCGACCGAGTCGACGAAAGACGCGCCGACTTCGAGAAGCGGTTGGCTCACGTCTTAACCGTTCGAAAAGCAAGCGAGCAACAGTGCACGAGAAGCGAGGGACCAAGTGAGCACAGAAAGCAAACTAGCGGCCGCCGCACTTGACACGTTGCACGAGGCGCGCGAACTCCCTGCCCCCGAAGCTTCCGTGATACTTCGCGATTTTCTCAATTCGATCAGTTCGTCCATTCCTGACAGCTCCCGCTTAGCCCACGCCTCGAGTGCCTTGAAAAATCTGGTGGGCGAACTCGAGGCGGAGGGATCAGCCTCTGACGATGATTGGCAATCAGCCATTGAGACGATGCTTAGCCTCGCTAACGAAAACAGTTGATCGGGCAGCCACCACGGAGAGAAGATCCTCATGGCTAAAAGGGGTTCGATATGTACCAATTGCCAGACTCTAGCCGAGAGCAAAGGAAATTAGCCGGCACGGGGATTCGCGCTGCGGGCTGCGGTAATCACCTCGGAAGCGCCGAGCGCGTGCCGTCATCATGGGGGCGCTCAGCGGGCGGAGATGGAGCAGAGTATCGCAAGCGTCGTCTGCCCGTTTCCCGCTTGGAGATCAAACGAAGCCGGGGTACAAGCCCTAGCGGCTTCCGCTGGCCGCTCTTTGGCCTGATCATGGTCCGCATGCCCGCGCTCACCCGCTGCTCGACCGCTACCGCCAAGACCGCCGGCGCGTGTTCGATGGCGACGTCTGCGTCGTGACGATCGGCCGGCGGACTGGCGCTCCGAGCGGCGTCGATCAGTGGGAATGGGCCTGCGGCTTCTATCCCGCGACCGAACGGGGCGAAGGCAGCACCGGCACCGCCGCGACGTTCGAAGCCGCCCGCGCCCGCATTCCAAGCGGCCTGCGGCGTCTTCCTGCCGACGCGGACAGAAGCGGACTTCCAAGCTTGGCGCGAGCAACGCGACCGGACCGCGTGGAGATACGCCACGTGGGATGCCGGCACGAAGATGTCGGCACAGCGCCCTGACGGAACGTCGCGTCGCTTCTGCGGCGCAGAGATCGATATCCGCGGTGCGCCCAACAACACATCCGCGAGGCCGATCAAGGAATGGTGGCGGCATGAAGTTCGCGGCCGAACGATACGCAGACCGCGAAGTCGCCGCGCGCAAGCTAAGACGGTGCCCACCTTAGCGCCGTTCACGACGGCATATGCGCGCGCCGCCGACTACCTGCCGCGCGAGACACGTCCTTGCTTCTGGAACGTGGCGCGAAAGGAAACAGCCCCGGTACGTGCGAACTGGGGCCGTTCTGGGTTGCCGCTGATGTGGGGCATAAGACGGCAGTCGAAAACTCGTTGGCGCCGGCAAGCGCCACCTTGCCAGCCATCACAAATAGGGGAGTAACGCTGAACCTAGGAACGTGGCTCCGATGGCGATGTTCTGAACGGTGCGTCGGCGAGCCTCCAGCCAGCCGGCGCCGCCTCGCTGCCGGCAAAAGGGCTCCTGCGCCGCGCGGCGAGGTGCCATACTGAGCTTTTGCTTGGGTGCATGGAGTGCCCGGCGCGGCCGCCCGTGCCTAGCCCGGGTTGCAATCACCGAGAGAAGTTCAACCTGCTCGTACGGAATGATGCGCTTCGAGTATTGGTTGGGGCGGAACCGCCCCGCGTCTCGAAGGATTAACCACTTGTGCAAAAGCACGTCGGCATCCGTTGACGAGCAACAGGCTGGTAGCCACGGTCGAACGGTATCCAAAAATGGGAGTTCCGCGTGGCTTATCTTCTCGTGCCCTCGAACCTGCTGGCGCTGGGCGCTGTGTTCGGCCTTGCGGTTTCGTTTCTGCGGCTTCGCGCTGGAAGGATCGTCGTCGCATCGAGCTTGGTCGCCATCGCCATCGCGCCACTGGGCCCGCTTGGAAATATGTTGTTGGCCCCATTGGAGCAGCGCTTTCCCGAGGGGCTGTATCCAGCGCGCGAGGAACTGAAGGGCATCATTGTTCTGGGAGGGTCCTACGACGAGATACGGCACCCCTACCTCAGCAACATCGTCCTCGAGGAGGACACTCGAAACGCTGGCGCCAGCCGTCGACCTTGCTCGTAGGTACCCGGACGCGAAGATCATCGTCAGCGGAGGCAGCACGTTCGCCCACCGCAGTAGCGAAGCTTCTACCACGCAGGACGAACTTCGCTGCTCCGGTATCGATCCGAGGCGCATGGCGACGGAGGATCGCTCCTTCACCACTGCAGAACATGCTCGATTTACGCCTGACCTGCTCGATCCCGTCGTCTCCATCACGTTGGCTTCTGTCCGACGTACTGGCATCTCATGCCACGCGCCGCAGGAGCGTTCCGAAAAGCAGGCTTCGACAGTACTCGCTTTTCCTATCGATCCGCGCACCTGCGGCTGCGACGAGATGTGGAAGCCAGACAGTACCGCCGCAGAGAATCTGCGGAAGCTGGACATGGCCGCCTACGAACGGCCTGGCCTAATTTACTACCAAGTGAAACGTTACTCCGACGACCTGTTTCCAGGCCGTGCGGAAAGCGCAAACAGCACTATTCCCGATCTTCTTTCAGAAAAGCCACCGCCGCGTTCCCAACCTTGGTTTCCATCAGCCGGCCTGGAGCATGCACAAGAAAACGGCCGATTGGAATAATCCACCTGAAGATTATCGGCCAACGTTGCCTCTCTCTGTGGGCGCCGGATAGGCCTGCAAAATTATTTTCGTCGCGTCGGCCTGAACTTGATCCGGATCAAAATGTCGCACCGGGAGAACTGCTTAAGTCGCTCAATGCGCCCGATCCTTTTTATTTGCCCGGTTACACGATTGAAGGTCCAGCACCTCGCGGACGAAAGCGATACCTCGGACGATGAAGACCACTATGAACCGGTGAAATGTCACGCTTGCGACTGCCTACACTTCGTTAACACGGCAACCGCCAAGGTGCTTGGCCAAAAGTAACGAGCGAGGTGGCCACTCGGCCCCTGAGATCAGAACGGCCGAATGAGAGCCTGGGGCCAAGACCAGGCGGCAACCAGCGGCTTCCGCTGTATGGGTTTTCGTTTGACAATAGACCGCACGCCCGCCCCCCTCCGAAGTCGGATGAGACTGAGAAGGGCGGAGAAGGCGTTCAAGGCCGTCGTGAAACTCGGAAGGCCAATTATCTTTCGCGCTCAGGTAGGGTTGCTTTCGGCGATCTGTCGATAGCACCAGCGTTGGAGTGCCGATCGTCGGCGTACGCTCCCCGTCGGAAGCCGTCGCCTCGCATTCGTCCATCAAATAGGAACGGTCGTGTTGCACTCTCGCTGGCGACGGCAGGCGTTTGCGATTGTCCAGACTTAGCGTCTTGCGCGTAGGTTGCAGTCGCGGCAAGTAGCACCAACACAAACGCAGTTGCTATTCTCGACATGACGGGCTTTTCCTGATGCGGTAGCGCGCGGCGATACAGTTAGTTTCTTGTGCAGAAACCGGGCGTCACGATGGCGGCGTGAGCGCCAAAACAGCAGCGGCACCGCTGCGACGCTCGAAGCCGCGCGCGCCGAGTTGGAGGCGGCTTGGCGCATTTTCCTGCCGACCCTCACGGAAGCGCATTTTCAGGCGTGGCGTGACCAACGCGACCGGACGGCGTGGAAATATGCCATGTGGGATGCCGGCATGAAAATGCCGACGCAACGTCCTGACGGAAGATCGCGCTGCTTTTGCGGCTCTGAGATCGATATCCGCAGCATGTCACAGCATGTTCTCGGGACGCCCATCAAGGAACGGTGGCGGCATGAAGTTCAAGGCAGATCGGCCACTTTCGGACCCTGAGGTCGCCGCGCGCAAGCTGCTTGAGATAGCGAACAGTGTAGAGGCCGTTCAGGACGGCCGCATCCATATCGAGAAGATTAACTGGCCGTTTCTACACGACCTGAAGGGCACGCCGGCCGAATACAAGGCGGCGCTCGATTTCACGATCGCGTGCGGCTGGCTGTGGCTGCACGAAAGCGGCACCTACGTGAAATTCACGCCGGCCGGGGCGGAGCTATTCGCGTAAAGCGATCTCAGTGGCGGCTGTTCGTTTCCATGAATGCGAGAAGCGACGCTGGCACCTCGTCGTGCTCGACGTAGCGGCGGCGCAACTCGTCGGCGATATCCACGGTAACGTTACGGGACCAGCCTTCCGAGGTGTTGAAGGCGACAATGCGGGCCGGGTTTTCATAGTGCCCATCTAGAAGGTTTCGGACCAGCGTCGCGCGATTAGCTCCCGCTTCGGCAGTCTCACGCCACGCCCGACCGAGAGAGCCGAAATCGTCCAGAACGATGTAAACATCTTCGTGCCCATGATCGGGTGCAATTGGAGGTGAGGTACGCATTACTAAAACTCCACAAAATAAGCCGAATGCTAGGGCGACTGGCAAGGCTTGGCAATCCTCATACCTCGCAAAGCGGCTCCGGGACGCCTATCTTTGCTGCATGTTTAAAGCTTTTGAGTTCTGCAGCCCGACGAAATCCACGAGCGTCACGACCGGCCCGGATTGGCTCCGTGAAGTGAAATATGATGGCTACCGCCTCCCCGTGGAGCGGATAGCGCTCGAAGTGCGCCTCATGACCCGCGGCGGTTATGACTGGACCCGGCGCTATCCCCCCGCATCACGCATGCCCGACGGCTTCAAGACCGAAGTCGACAAAACGGGCTGGCGCCATTGAGCAACGAGCGCCCCGACTAGACAGCTCGCCAGTGATCGGGTTTCTTCTTGTCGTTGAGGTGTCGAACGCGGGCGACGTGTGGGGAGTGCCCGTGCTCCTTTGCCCATGATATGGCCTCTGCTTGTGTCTTGAACGCTGCAAGTATGCCGTCGGAATGGTCCTCGATGACATAGTCATCAACAGGAGTTCCCTCCGAAGCGCCTCTGGGGCGAGCCTCAATAAAAACTACAGTCATCTTCTGTCCTCCTGCCTTCCCAAGGGCGCGCGAAGCCGGCCCGCTCCAGCGGTCGCCTAAGTCTTAAACTTGAACAGTGTCTTGGGTTCCGCGCTGCGGCGCGCGCCTCGCTCGTGCTTCCAATCGCCGCAGCGTTCAGCCATTCTGCCGCATGGCGGAACGATGCTTGCGAGCCGACATTGTCAACGGCGCCGTCCTTCATGCCCCTGAAGCCGGCGCGACCGCGCCGCCCTGCCCCCCAATCAACCTTGCGGCGCGGTCACCGGGCGGGCCGCCTTCCTTACCGCCATCGTCAGGTCTCAATTCGCCGGGCAGATTTCGCTTCTGCCATGGGGAGCGCGAATGACCGATAAGCAATTTCCGATCGACCTAAACGCGCATTTGCGACAAGAGCCCGATCAGAGCTTCACGATCGTCATCGAGATTTCCGGCATACCTACCATCGCAATGGCCGATCACATTTCAAATTGGTTGAGAACAGCAATCCGGGATAACGCGGACTTGCTGGGCAAGCTCGATAATCCGCCGCGCCAGCATTGAAAAATCGCTCGCTTTAGGCAAACACGATCACCAGCTTGCGCCGAGCGATGTACGCGGGAGGCGCGGGTCTCCTGCCGCCTGCCGGTACCCACTGTCGGAGCTAATACGAGCATTTCGTGCGGCCAGCAACGCGGCTTCGGCCATGGCTCGGATCGTCACATCGGGAAACTTTGTCCGGAGCTTCTCATTAAAATCGACAGGCTGGCCGGTGAGCAGGCTTGCCCGGATAACACCGGCGGCGGCATCGATCTCTTGGTCCGAAAGCCTGTCGCACGGCGCGCTGGACCCTGGATTGGATCTGGGTTCGGGGTCAACGACCGATTTGCCAAGGCTCACTACAGCCTCTGTCACAATTAGGCCGAAGCGCGCGGGAACTACCGCGAGCTTAAGGAACGACGGTATGAGTTCTGACATTGGGCACACTCTGATTTCCTGCGAAACTAACCGACAAGCGCAGTGAAGGTCGTTGGTTCCTCTTCAGCCTTTTGAGATCGGATGGGCGTGCCCTGACATTCTCGCCTGATGCTGCGCGCCTTGCCATCTCTCCCGATGCGCGGTTCAACTGCGAGGTTGCTCGCAGTTCGCTTGCGCGCCTTCCGGACTGTGAAGTCGCTGACGCCTATTTCGGCTGCGATGGAGCGGTCGGACTTGCACGGGTTTTGCCGCGACCGCTTCGGCCGCGCGCTGACCGGGGGACGTAGGGGCGCCACACCCGCCGAACCGTTTCCTTCGGCGCAGCATGACGAACATTGAAGTTGGACGATTGTCGCTCGCGGTCTGAATTGGCGGGCGCGTCAAACGAGGTGGTAACGTTAATTTTCCGTTTCGATTGTCGATAAAATTTTATCGGTTATGCTCTTCATCAGTTGAGCAGCGTGACGAACCGTTCGATGAGAGGCCCGCAAAGACGGCGCGCAACTTCGCAGCCTCGCCGAAATTCAGCGATGGAACCGGGCTTCGATCCGGCAATTGCATGAGAGCCGCTTCGGTGACCGCCCGAGGCGGCTTTTCATTTTGCTGCCTCGGCGTTTTCCTTTTTTGCCGCCCTCGCCTTCCCAGTCTATACTGCGATTTTGGACTTGGTCCGGGGGGCCACCAATGAACCCCCGACTGCAAAAATTCATCAAAGAGAGTGCCGGCGCCGCAGCGCGCGTCGCTTACGCGTTCGGCGCCGAACGACTTCCACCATCGCAGACCGGCCGACAGTGGAAGCAGGTCGAAAGGTTCAACGCCGCTGAGGAGCTACTTGCGAACGGCGACCTGAAGGCCGTCTTCCAGAATGCGATCGCTAAGGGCTGCGCGGTCCTGCCGTGACATCGGCCTATTCCCGGCCCGCACTGCCCGATGAGACCGCCCGAGCTGGACGCACCCAAAGCCACATGGCTTCGAGAAGACGACGCCTGAAGCGCAGGCGAAGCGGCGCCTTGCCGACGAATATGATGCGGCGTAGGCGCGAGGGGAGGTTCAGCGCCGCGGTGAACGCGGGCGAAAAACTAAACTTCCCGGTGAGGATTTTAAACCAACGGCCGCCGATATCGGGCTTGACCACAAGGTAATTCAGGAAGGACGGCAAATCCGCGACGCCGAAAAGCGTGACCCTAGCGTCGTTCGCCGGACTGTCGACGCGGCAACCTAAGCGGAAAGTTTGCGTTCTGGTCGCGCCCGCCGGCGCCGAAATCACAGCAGGCCGGCTTCCTGAAGCTTCAGCCGGAACGCCTTCTTGGGGACGCGTCGAAGCCTGCCGTAATTCACAGTTGGGATTTCCCCCCTATCGGCGGCCGCATACGACCCGTTCCGGGTCAATCCTAAAATCGCGCCAGCGCCCGGAACGGACATTGTGAGCGGACTATCGGCGTATAGGTCTTCCTCTTCGGTCGGCTTTTTCATCGTGCAGGCCTGTAGTTTGGTGGTTTACCAAACTAGACATGCTTCGTTTGCTTTGGCAAGAGGATGTTTGTACAGTCACCAAACAATTCTTTCGACAGGGGTCGGTATGCCCAGTCTCACCAGTATCCTTCCCGCTATTGCTCCCGTCCTGGAACTTACTCCGCAGGCTCTGTACGAACGGCAGCGAGCTTTGATCCGTCTTGGCTTACTCGCTGCACCGGAGGGGCGTGGGAAAGTCGGGGCGGTCGCTTCCCCGGACACGGTCGCTCTTTTAATCGTGGCGACGATGGTGACCGACAACCTGTCCGACACGGATGACCGGGTTCGCAGGCTGTCTTCCGCGCCCTTCGTCGATGGAAAGAAGGATCGCTGCGCCTTCTCCGGCGCCATCATGTTCAAAGAAGCTTTAAGCTTTGTTTTGTCTCCAACGGCTTCCCTTTCCCGGCGGCGAGGTGGGGCTTTCCACACCAGCGTTCGCGTCTATCGCAACGAACCTGCGGCGCAGATCATGTTCGGCACATCGCCGAAGTTCAAGTTCAGCGAGTTCGGCGAGCGCGATCGGCGCCGTGACAGACTTCGTGTGGAAGCCGAACTTCCGAACGACGCGCTTCAGGCAATTCGTCTCGCCCTTAGTAATAGAGGATCATCATGAGAGGTTCGATCCGCGAGCGCTCACCCGGCCACTGGGCAATTATTTTAGACCAACGCGACCCAGCGACAGGCAAGCGGAAACGGAAATGGCATTCCTACGAGGGCACAAAGCGGCAGGCGCAGGTCGAATGCGCCCGCTTGATTTCCGAAATGAAGGGCGGCGCCTATGTCGAACCTTCGAAGCTGACCCTTTCGAACTTCTTCGAACGCTGGCTGAAGCACGTAATGCCGAACGTCAGCCCTCGCACCCATGAGCGATACAGCGATCTGCTGACGAAAAATCTCGCACCGGTGATAGGCGCGAAATTGCTGTCTAAATTGCAACCGATTGAAATCAGTGAGGCGTACGGTAAGCTTCTCGAAAGCGGTCGACGCGATGGAAATGGCGGCTTGTCGCCGCGCACTGTTCATCACGTGCACCGCGTGTTTTACGAAGCATTGGATCAGGCAGAACGGTGGAAGCTGATCGCCCGCAACCCGGCCGCGTTGCTGGAAAAGCGGGATCGGCCGAAGATTGAGAAGAAGCCGGTCGTTACGATCGACGCGCCGACGACCGCAACCGTCTTCGAGCCGCCCGCGAGCGGCGTCTGTTTATTCCCTTGGTTCTGGCGAGCCTATGCGGACTGCGCCGCGGCGAGATTACGGCCCTGCGCTGGCGCGCCATCGATTTGGACAACGGCCAGCTGGCGGTCGTCGCCAGCACCGAACAGACGGACGCCGGCGAAATCCGAGAGAAGGAAACCAAGAGCGGCAAGATCAGAACCGTCGCCCTGCCCTCTATGGCCGTCGAAGAATTGCAACGCTGGCGGCTGACGCAGGCTCAGGAACTTCTGCGGCTCGGTGTCAGGGTCGACGACAGCTGGCACGTCGTAACGAAAGCCGACGGCGGTCCGGTGCAACGCGGAGCCTCACGCACGTGGTGTCGGCGTTCTTGGAGGAATGGGGGGTCACCCTGCACAAGCTGCGGCACAGCCACGCCAGCCATCTGCTCGCCGCGAAGGTCCATCCAAAGATCGTTCAGGAGCGGCTGGGCCGTTCGTCGATCGCGATTACGATGGACACATACTCGCACCTGCTGCCGAATATGCAGAGCGAGGCCGCCGCGGCTGTTGACGACGTCCTCCGCGCAGCCATAAACAAGCGCGCGAAAGACGTTGGGTAGCAAAGGGTAGCAATGGTGTCTTTTTAGAAATCGCAGATCGAAAATAAATAAAGCGATTTCAATGGCTTGGAAGGGTGGCCGAGTGGTTTAAGGCACCGGTCTTGAAAACCGGCGTACCTGCAAGGGTACCGTGGGTTCGAATCCCACCCCTTCCGCCAGAAGCTCGTTTCAGACAATTTCATCTACTCCTAAATCATGACACAAACTCTTGCAATACCAGCTGCTTACGCTGAGTTTGGCGTTCCATTCAATTCCATCCTGTCTCGCCAAGTCTCATGCCTAAGTGTATGTAGAAGTGTATGTAGGGAGGGGCGACGTCCTAGAACGAGATGGCGAGGGGCTACGGCAAACTGACCGCTAAGAAAGTCCAACATCGGACAACGCGCGGCATGCATGCTGATGGCGGTGGCCTGTATCTCCAGGTGGCGAAGGGCGGCTCCAAGAGCTGGTTGTTTCGATATAAACGTCATGGACGCAGTCGCTGGCACGGCCTCGGGTCACTGCGCGACGTAAGCCTTGAAGAGGCGCGCGAGAAGGCAACTGAAGCTCGCAAGGTTCGGCGCAATGGCGCTGACCCGATCCAAGCCAAGCGCGAGGCGGAAGCCGCTGCCCGCATCGACGCCGCCAAGGCGATTACGTTCGGGGCGGCTGCCGAGCGCTTCATCAAAGCCAATCGGGCGGCCTGGAAGAATGCCAAGCACGCCGACCAATGGCAAACGACATTGCTCGGCACTGACCAGAAAGGGAAGCCGACCAAGAATGACTACTGCAAGACACTCCGTGATCTTCCCATCGGCGCGATTGACACGACGCTGGTCCTACGCATCATCGAGCCGATCTGGGCGAGCAAGACCGAAACGGCCAGCCGCATTCGCGGTCGCATCGAGCAGGTGATCGATGCCGCCAAGGCGAAGGGCGAGTTTAAAGGCGAAAACCCGGCCCGCTGGAAGGGTCATCTCGATAAGCTGCTCCCGGCCACATCGAAGGTTCGCAAGGTCCGCAATCATCCGGCGCTGCCTTATCGGCAATTACCCGACTTCATGCGCAAGATTCGCGAGCGCGACGGTGCCGCTGCGGCAGCTCTTGAGTTTCAAATCCTGACGGCCGTCAGGCCCGGCAACGCGGTAATGGCAAAATGGGACCAGATTGATCAGCAGACATCAGTCTGGACCATTCCGGCCGCACTCATGAAGAGCGATGCCGAACACAAAGTGCCATTGAGCAAGGCGGCACTCGCCGTGCTTGATCGCATGGAAACTATGAAGGATGACAGCGAGTACATCTTCCCCAACAGCAAGGGCAAGCCTCTGAGTGACGCCTCCATGGCTGCGGTGATCGACAGGATGAATGACCTGGAACGGCGCTGGATCGATCCGAAGCTCGACCGCGAAATCGTGCCCCATGGATTCCGGTCATCGTTCCGCGATTGGGCTGCAGAGCACGCCTATGCCGATCCCATCGCCGAGGCTGCACTCGCGCATAAGGTCAGCGACGAAGTAGTTGCGGCCTATCGGCGCACGACCTTCTTCGACCTACGCCAGCGGATGATGGAAAACTGGGCCGAGTATTGTGCCCGACCTGCCAGCAGCGTTGTGACCTCCGGGCACAGCCATCAAGCCAGAGAAGCGGGATTGAGCCATACAGAATTCTGAAGAGCGACAGCAATCTTGAGGCTGCGCGTTCTTCCCGGCGCCATTCACTCGCCGCTGCGATGGGAAGACCAAGCGAGCATCTGGGTTCATTGGACCAACACGGCCGGCCCATTCACCCCGCGACCGAAATCGCATCTTCCCGATCGTCAGTCCCGGCAAATCCGGGCAGGCTTTGTGTTTTCTACCTTGCGCGGGTTTTTCAGATCGCTGCGGCAGGTCTTCAGCGCATCCAACAGCGCCTGCCGACGCCATAGCACCGATGACATTGAGGATGGTGTTCTTGACCCGAGATAGCGCGCAACAAAGTCCTTTCCTGCGAACACCTCGGTGCTCGCCAGCGCTCCGGGTTCCATGCTGGCGCAATAGGCTTGCAACTCGCGCAGAGGTGCAGCTCCTCCCCGTCGATCGCGTTGGACTCGGTAAAGCCGAGCGCGATGTCGGGATCCCCCTTCAACAGCCCGATCAGGCTCGAAAGGAAGGTCGGTTCGGACAGGTCGTCGGCCTCGGCGATCCACAGGAACTCGCCCTCGGCCATCTCGGCGGCCTTTTCCCATTGCGCGAACACCGAGCCCGAGTTCTGCTCGTTGATGACGAGACTAAGGTCGCGCTGGCGCTCCTCCGCCAACTTCATGATGACCAGAATGCTGTCGTCGCTGGAGCAGTCGTCGAGCACGATGATCTCCTCGACCGGATGGGTCTAGTCGAAGATGGTGTAGAGACGCTCCGCCAGACAGTGCGCGTAGTTATAGGTTAGATACCCCAACCGAGCACCGCCAGCCGAACCAGATCCCGCACGTAATCAGCGAAGGCGAACTTGTCAGTAATGGGTTCTACCATGCGCGCGCGTTCGGCCTCCTGCGGCGGGCGACGGAGAAGCTGATCCACCGCGTGTGCCATCGCAGGGACGTCGCAATAGGGCGCGACCTCGCGCACGCGCTCGCCTGACAGAAACTCCGGTATTCCTCCGGAATTGTTGAGCGTTTCGATGGCGGGATAAATTCGTGTAGACGCGAAGACGTCTTTCCAGCCCAAAGTGGCTATTTCGGAAGGTGCTGTTGCGCCGCGCCGACAACAGGCAGGCTCGGAAGAACGTTCCTGCCACGCACCGTCACGTACCGTTTCGCGGTGCAAAGAGGCTAAAGCACCTCAGCGCGAATCTCTGCCACACCGCGATCTGTAATCCCTAATGCACGCGCGGCATTGAGCGAAAGATCAAGCACGCGGCCACGCTTGTGTGGTCCACGGTCGGTGATCGTAACGACCACCGACGTATTGTTGGCGGGGTTGGTCACACGCAGTTTGGTCCCGAAGGGAAGATGTCGGTGAGCAGCGGTTCGCGCTTCCCGGTCGAATGCCGTACCGCTCGCCGTTTTTCCTGAATGATACGAATAGAACGACGCCTTTCCGGAAAAGCTGCGCCGGGAGGTCCCAGCCGAACGATCGTACGCGTCGCGGGGTGGCTTTGCGGCGCTAGATTGCGGCTGCGGAGCCGTGGTTTCCCTCGGGGATTGCGCCGGAGGCGCTGGCGAGGTGCGTTGGTCCGTAACTTGCGGCTGCTCTGCGTGAGCCTTCGGAATAATAGACCATCTATCTTCAAAGTTCTGAGCCGCAACGGAACTCGCGTTTATCGATAGCAGGGCTGAGATTATTGCAATCGCCGGAATACGCATGACGCCTCGCAAACTAATTAGTTCAAGATCGTAGATAACGTACCATCATAGGTTCGCGTTCCAGCCCACCGCCCGTCGCTGCGCCATTAATCGGGGCACCAGGCACTTGTGCGCCGCAGCACTGGCCTTGGGCGGGGCCGCACCCCGCCGTAAAATGCGCGACCCGGCTGCTCAGGCGGTTTAAGTTTTTTTGCGGCAGACGTTCCGGCTGAGCCAAGCGCAGCTTTCGGTAACCGAGGGAGCTAACTCAACGAATGTTTTGGGACGGACCACCGTCTCATCTCTAGGGACGCCGTCACAAAAAAGTTATCCGTTTCGGTGTCTGAGGGATTCCACCGACATCACAAATCGACGTTCGGGCGATAGCGCGCGCCGCCGACGTTCTCCCCATTTGCAGTGACCGCAAACCGACGATGATATCCCCGATGCCCACTAATGCCATCTTCGGCGAAAGTGCAGTTGACTGCAAAACATGGTGGACTCATTTGATGGGCATCGAGAAAATTGCAGCCGATCAGCGCAAATTCATAGTCTTTTAGACGAAACAGCCACTCACGCGGAGTCACGGGCCATTTTTGCTGGGACCTTCTCGGGAAGTGCAGTTGACTGCAAATTGTTGGTAGCGGATGCAACCAGCAACACGTCGTCATACCTTCAACAGCAGACGTTCAACGAACGCGCTCAGGTATCCGAAAGTGCCAAGGCGACATGGCAACGCACACCTTCGTGGATTGTCACGGCTGCCGCAGCGTCTCGACTAGAGAAGCTGCAGAGAACGGCTTGGTCAGATGCCCAAGACAATCGGATCGCAGCGCAGCCTCACGAAACGGGGTCTTCGTTCCCTGTCATATAGGTGACCGGCACGTCGATGTTCGCTGCCTTGAGATGGTATCTTAGCTCGATGCCCGAGTCGTCGCCCAGGTCGATGTCGAGAAGGACACAAACCGCCCGTCGAAATCGGCGGAGAACGATAAGTTCAAAGACCTGACGTTCGTGCGGCGTCAATGCCGCGAGATGAGCGCGTCCGATGTCCTGCTTGCTCTTCAATTCGCGCGCCGCTTCATGATGCGCAATCGCCCGTTCGATTGCGGGAAACAGTTCATGCGATGATACAGGCTTGGTCAGAAAGTCCACCGCGCCCGCCGCGATCGAATCCGATCCATTCAGGTCGGATGATGCTCTGGTGTTGATCGAGCGGTGCTCGAACGGCAACCACTTGGTTGAGCTTGGCGATGGCGACGAGGGCGCAGACCGTTGCCCATCGCTGGGCGCCGCCACAGACCGCCTCATCAGAAATCGATATCGATGGCGATGCCCTTCTCGGTCGCGCGCTCGACAGCGGCGGAAGCCACAGCAAGATCCTGCAGGCCGACTCCTGTTCCGTCGAACACCGTGATCTCCTGGGCCGAGGTTCGGCCGGGATGGGCGCCGTTGATCACCGCGCCGATTTCGACGATCGCCTGCTCGCTCAGAAGGCCTTCCGCCACCGCATGCTGGGCCTCGCCGATCGTGACGGACTGAGCCACCTCGTCGGTGAAGATCGTTGCCGCTGCGACGAGCTCGGCCTCGACCTCCTGCTTGCCTTTGGTGTCCGTGCCCATGCAGGCCAGATGCGTTCCTGGTCTGACCTGCGAGGCCTTCAGGATCGGCGCGAAAGACGAGGTGATAGTGATGATCACGTCGGATTCCGCGCCGAGCCGGTCGAGATTGACGGCTTCGAAGGGAAGGCCACGCTCCTGGGCCTCCGTCTCGAGACGGCCGAGCATCTCGGGATGGAAATTCCAGCCGAGGATACGCTCGAAGGGACGCTGGTCGAGCGCGGCGCGCAACTGGAAGGTCGACTGGTGGCCGGCGCCGATCATGCCGAGCACTTTGGCGTCCTTGCGCGCGAGGTACTTGATCGAGATCGCGGAGGCGGCAGCCGTGCGAAGCGCCGTCAGCAGGTTGCCACCGACAACGGCACGGCACCGCCCCGTATCGGCGTCGAACAGGAAGACCGTGGACTGGTGGTTGGTGAGGCCCTTGGCCATATTACCCGGCCAGAACCCGCCGGACTTTAAGCCGAGCGCCAGGCTCTCGCGATCGAATCCGGATTTGAAGCCGTAGAGCGCATCGGCATGACCGATGGCCTCGCGGATGACCTGGAAATTGCAGGCTGATCTGTTCGCCATGGAGGCGAAGACCTTTTCGACGGCACTGAAGCAATCGGAAAGCGTGAGAAGTCCTGCGGTCTCCCGTTCGGGAACGATGATCATGTCGTCGGTTCTCGCTGAAAGTGGGGCGCCCATATGCGCCCGTTACTTTTCAATAGGCCTTGCCGCGCGCCGACACGGGCCAGAGCGTCTCGACGACGCCATTGCGAACGCCGACATACCAGTCATGGACGTTGCAGGTCGGATCGCAGTGACCGGGAACGAGGCGCAACTTCTCGTTGACCTTCAACAAGCCCTTCGGATCGTCGATGACGCCATGCTCGTCCGAACACTTTATGTATTTCACGTCGTCGCGGCCATAGACGAAAGGCAGACCGGAATCGATCGACTGGGCCTTGAGGCCGGCGTCGCAGATCGCCTTGTCGGGCTTGGCGTGACTCATCACGCTTGTCAATATGAAGAGGGCGTTTTCCCACTCGCCCTTGTCGATGCGCTTGCCATCCTCGTCGAGGATGCGTCCATAGTCGGCGTCCATGAAGGCGTAGCTGCCGCATTGCAGCTCGTTGTAGACGCCCGAGCCACTCTCGAAATAATAGCTGCCGGTGCCCCCGCCGCTGACGAGTTCGGGCTCGAGACCTTCCTTCTTCAGAGCCTCCACCGCGTCTTTGACCTGGGCGATCGCAACATCGAGCTTGGCTTTGCGGTCCTCGTATTTGTCGAGGTGCTGCATCGCCCCCTGATAGGCCTGGATGCCGGCGAACTTCAGGCCCGGCGCCGCGGCGATAGCCTTGGCGATCGCGACCACATCCGCGGCTGTCTTCACGCCGCAGCGCCCGGCGCCGCAGTCGATCTCGACGAAGCAATCAAGTGTCGTACCGTGCTTCTGCGCGGCGGTGGAGAGTTCGCGGACGTTCGCGAGGTCGTCGAGGCAGACGATGATACGCGCGCCATAGCGCGGTAGCCGTGCCAGCCGATCGATCTTGGCCGGGTCACGGACCTGGTTGGAGACCAGGATGTCGTTGATGCCGGCTCGGGCGAAGACCTCGGCCTCGGAGACTTTCTGACAGCAAACGCCGATCGCGCCGCCGAGCTTCTGCTGCAGTCGGAGCACGTCGACGGATTTGTGCATCTTGCCGTGGGCACGGTGGCGAATGTTATGCGCCCGGGCGTAGTCGCCCATTTTTCGGATGTTATGCTCGAGAGCATCAAGATCAAGGATCAGGCACGGCGTCTGAATCTCGTCCTCGCGCATGCCAGGGAGGGCGGGAACGTCATATCCGACGTCGAGGCCGGAGAACTTCTTTTCGTCCGAGAGTTGCGCTTCGATGTTCATGTGGCGGTTCTCCCTACTGCCAAGGCAACTTGTCGAGATCGACATTGCCGCCGGTGATGATCATGCCGACGCGCCTGCCAGCGAAGACGTCGCGGTTCTTCAAGATGGTCGCCAGCGGTACAGCGCTCGACGGTTCCATGATGATCTTCATCCGCTTCCAGATCAGCTTCATCGCATCGACGATTTCCTGCTCGGAAGCCGTGAAGATGTCGGTGACGTGCTTGCTGACGAAGTGCCAGGTAAGGTCCTTCAGCGGCACCTTAAGCCCGTCCGCCACCGTGTTCGGGGCGTCGTCGGCGATGATGTGACCGGCCTTGAAGCTACGATAGGCGTCATCGGCCTGCTCGGGCTCGGCTGCGTAGATCTTGATTTTCGGAGCGAGATTCGACAGCGTGAGGCACGTGCCCGACACCATCCCGCCGCCCCCGATCGGGGCGATGACCGCATCGAGATGGTCGACCTGCTCGAGCAGCTCCTTTGCGCAGGTCGCCTGTCCCGCGATAACCCGCGGATCGTTGTAGGGATGGACGAATTCGGCTCCTGTCTCTGCGACAACCTCGGCGAAGACGGCTTCGCGCGAGGATGTTGAGGGCTCGCATTCGACGACTTTGCCGCCATAGCCGCGAACCGCATCTTTCTTGGCCTGAGGTGCCGTGCGCGGCATCACAACCGTGCAGGGAATACCGCGCCGGCCGGCTGCATAGGATAGACAGGTGCCGTGGTTACCGGAGGAATGGGTCGCCACACCCTTCGCGGTCTGCGCATCGTTCAGACCGAATACGGCGTTCGAGGCGCCGCGGGCCTTGAACGCGCCAGCCTTCTGAAAATTCTCGCATTTGAAGAAGAGCTCGGCGCCAGAGAGATCATTGATGACGCGCGAGGTAAGGATGGCCGTTCGGTGGATGTGAGGCTTGATGCGCTCATGCGCGATCAGCATATCCGCAAAGGAAGGAATGTTCATCGTATCCAACTTTCTAATTGGAAATATTTTTCCGCGCAATGAAAAAATCGTATGTCGCTGATAACAACAGCTATTTTCTTTATCGCTTAAATGAAAAAGTTTTTCTATTTTTTCCTCGATCGGCTTTCCCGCAATACATCCGCCATCCGGGTGGCGCGACCACCCATTCTCAGGCGCACGTAGGCCACCACAATGCTTGAGCGCCTTCTGCCGCAGCACTCCGAGACGGTCACGTGCAGCGCGCACATTCTTTGTCGCCCAATCCTGGGCGGAATGCATCACCAATATGCCCGGATTTAATTTAGGACAGGTGGCGATGACGAGCTCGCCAAGGCTGCACTTTACGGGTTTTCAGTTCGCGCGCTTTGTCCCCAAGTGCCTTCAGTTCGGCATCGAAATTCCGTGGCCTGCGCATGGTCGTCGCCGTCAATGTTGATGGAGAAATGATAGGCCGGCGTCCGTCGTAATGCTGTAAGGTCACCGGGATTGGCCGAGACGAGTTGGTCCCTCCCGAGATGTTTTCGAGGAAGGGCGCGCTTATACGTCGTTCCGACGTGCGTTCTGCCGTGCCACTGATCTGATCGCGATGGCGATCTATCATCTTCACGTCAAGGTCATTGGCCGCAAGTCGGGCTCCAGCGCGGTGGCGTCAGCTGCCTACCGCTCTGCCTCGCGGCTTCGTGACGAGCGGATTGATCGTAGCCACGATTTCTCCGCCAAGCGCGGCGTCGTCCATTCCGAGGTGATGCTGCCGGAGAACGCGCCGCAAGGTGGAGCGACCGCGAGCGGCTCTGGAACGATGTCGAGGCGGGCTGAAGTCCGGAAAGACGCCCAGCTGGCGCGCGAGGTCGAATTCGCCATCCCGCGTGAGATGAGTGAGGCGCAGGGCATCGAATTGGCCCGCGACTTCGCTCGGGCCGAGTTCGTCGATCGGGGCATGATCGCCGATCTCAATGTGCATTGGGACATGGCCGAGGACGGCATGCCCAAACCCCATGCCCACGTCACGCTGACCATGCGCGCGGTAGACGAAAACGGGTTTTGGCCAGAAGGTTCGGGACTGGAACCGCACCGAGATGGTCGAGCGCTGGCGCGAACGCTGGGCCGAGCTCGCCAATGAGCGGCTTGCCGAACTCGACATTGACGCTCGGATCGACCATCGCAGCCTCGAAGCACAGGGCCTCGCGCTTGAGCCGCAAAGCCAGATCGGCGCGCCCGCCAAGCGGATTGAGCGATCGCGGCATCGACAGCCAAGGAACCGAGGAAGCGATCGAGGCCGACCGCGCCGCACTGCACCGCGAGATCGCGCGCGGCAATGGCGAGCGGATCATCGCCGATCCATCCCTTGGGTTGGACGCGATCACGGTTCAGCAATCGACCTTCACGCGTCGCGATCTGGCGAAGTTCGCGCACCGACACAGCGATGGGATCGAGCAATTCAACGAGGTCATGGGCGCGATATACAAGGCGCCCGACTTGGTCGAGCTGGGCAAGGATGCTCGCGGCGAAGATCGCTTCACGACCCGCGGCATGATCGAGGCCGAACAGCGCCTGCACCGCGCCGCTGAACTGATGGCGAAACGGGAACGCCATGAGCTGCGTGGCGCGGACCGCGAAGCCGCGCTGGCGCGCGCGGAACAGCGCGGGCTTGTGCTTTCTGACGAGCAGGCCGACGCACTGGCGCATGTCACGGATGGGCGCCATTTAAGCGTCGTGGTCGGCCATGCCGGAACGGGAAAGAGCGCGCTGCTGGGCGTGGCGCGGGAGGCGTGGGAAGCGGCCGGCTATGAGGTTCGGGGCGCAGCACTTTCCGGCATCGCGGCCGAAAACCTCGAAAGCGCATCGGGCATATCCTCCGCACTATCGCCAGCATGGAGCATGGCTGGCAGCAGGGCCGCGACCGGCTCACCTCCCGCGATATCCTGGTGATCGACGAGGCGGCCATGGTCGGCACGCGGCAGTTGGAACGGGTGCTGTCCCACGCTGCCGAGGCCGGCGCCAAGGTCGTGCTGGTCGGCGATCCGCAACAGCTGCAATCCATCGACGCCGGCGCGGCCTTCCGCTCGATCCATGAGCGCCACGGCGGTGCAGAAATCGGCCGAGGTGCGTCGCCAACAGGAAGACTGGCAGCGGGACGCCACCCGCGATCTGGCAACTGGCAGAACCGGCCACGCGCTGCAGACATATCGCTCCCGCGGCATGGTGCATGAGGCCCAGACCCGCGAGCAGGCCCGCGGCGACCTGATCGACCGCTGGGACCGCGACCGGCAGGCATCACCGGATCGGAGCCGGATCATCCTCACCCATACCAACGACGAGGTGCGCGCCCTCAATGAGGCAGCGCGGATCCGGATGCGGGCCGCCGGCGATCTCGGCAATGAGGTGCGCCTGACGGTCGAGCGCGGCGCGAGAAACTTCGCCAGCGGGGATCGCGTCATGTTCCTGCAAAACGAGCGCGGGCTTGGCGTGAAGAACGGCACGCTCGGGACCATCGAGCAGGTCAGCGCGCAAAGCATGACTGCGCAGACCGACGATGGTCGATCCGTTCGCTTCGACCTCAAGGATTACAACCGGATCGACCATGGCTATGCCGCGACCATCCACAAGGCGCAGGGCATGACGGTGGACCGCACCCATGTGCTGGCGACGCCCGGCCTGGATTCCCATAGCAGCTACGTGGCCCTGTCGCGGCACCGCGACGCGCATGGCAGCTGCATTATGGCCGCGACGACTTTGCCAATCCCGATCGCCTCGCCCGTACCCTGGCGCGCGACCGGGCCAAGGACATGGCCTCCGATTACGAGCAGCGCGATCCGGCGCAAAGCTATGCTGAGCGGCGCGGGATCACCTTCCGCGAGCGCGTGACCGAGATCGTGCGCAAGATCGTGCCCGAGAAGGTGCGCAACATGCTCGATGGCCGTCGCTCTCCTGGAGATGAGCTCGGCACAGATGGCGGACGGAGGCCGAAGCGGCAAACGCCGGAAAGGAAAGGAGCGTTGCCGCCGCCGAGCGGCGCGAAACCGAAGTGCCGGAAAGGGAGGTAGCGGACTCGGAAGCGACGCTGCGCAAGGCCCGCACGAAGGCGCTCATCCGCCATGCCCGAGCCGTGGATGCGATCTTCGAGGCGCAGGAACGAGGCAGCAAGGCCAGCCCGGCGCAGGTGAAGGAATTGCAGGAGGCCCGCAAGGTCTTCGAGGAGGTGCGGCCCTATGGCTCACACGACGCCGAAGCCGCCTACAAAAAGAACCCGGAACTTGTCCGCGAGGCGGCTGGCGGCCAGGTCAACCGCGCCATCCGCGCGCTGCAGCTTGAGACCGAACTGCGCCTCCATCAGGGCCGCTGCGCCGACCGCTTCGTGGAGCGCTGGCAGAAGCTCGATCAGGCCAGCCTGCGCCAGTATCAGGCCGGCGATATCTCCGGCTACAAGGCCACGCGATCGGCGATGGGCGATATGGCCAAAAGCATCGAGCGCGATCCGCAACTGGAATCCATCCTCGCCAACCGCAAACAGGAGCTTGGCATCGCGTTTGAATCAGGCCGGCGGCTCGGCCAGGAATTGGCCTTCACCCACGGCATCGATCTTGGCAGAGGCCGGGGCATCGGAATTTGACTCATCCAATTTACCGCCGACTCTTCGCCTACAGTGCGGCGACGCGTAAAACCCTCTTGCGTGCCCGAAATGCTTGCCCTGTCTGGTCTCAGCAGCCGTCAGCAGGAGGCAGCGCGACCATGCTCCCTGGCTTCATGCACGATGCCTGCGATCAGAAAACTCCAAGAAGTTGGGATTCAGGAGCAATGAGCTGGCCTGGTCAAGCGTCGGAGCATGATGCGGATCATGGCGAGGCGGACGAAGGCGGCGACGGTGCGGGCGTAGCGCTCGAAGTCGCGGGCGAGGCGGCGGTTGCGGCTGATCCAGGCGAGCGTGCGCTCGACGATCCAGCGCTTGGGCAGGACGACGAAGCGATGCAGCTCGTTGCGCTTGACGATCTCCAGCGTCCAGGTGCCGGTCTTGGCGATGGCGGCGGCGGCCTTGGCTCCCTGATAGCCGGCATCGGCGAAGATGCGCTCGATGAAGGGGAAGAGGCGGCGCGTGCGCTGATCGAGGACCAGTCGCGCGCCGTCGCGATCCTGCACATCGGCGGGATGGACGACGACGTTCAGCAGGAGGCCGAGCGTGTCGACGAGGATGTGCCGCTTGCGGCCCGTGACCTTCTTGCCCGCATCAAAGCCTTGCGGGTCGAGCGAGGAGCCCCCTTTTGAGCGGCCTTGGCGCTCTGGCTGTCGATGATCGCGGCCGTCGGGCTCGCCTCGCGGCCTTCGTGCTCGCGCGTCGCGACATAGAGCGCGTGGTGGATGCGCTCCAGCGTGCCGTCCCAGTCCCACAGCATGAAGTAGCGATGCGCCGTGCTCTTCGGCGGCAGGTCCTTCGGCAGCGCCTGCCACTGGCAACCGGTCGAGAGCACGTAGAAGATCGCGTTCAGAACCTCGCGGACATTCACCTCGCGCCGCCGGCCGCCGCGCTTGGCCGGCGGGATCGCCGGCTCGATCAGCGCCCACTCGGCGTCCGTCAGATCGCTCGGATAGCGCAGGCCACGGCGATCGGCAGCTGCGGCGATGTTCAGGCTTCCACATTCGGCACCCCTCCAACAGGAATCGGGTGCCACACAAGGAATCACAACCGATTCCTCCGACTCAACAACTTTCTGGATCGGCTCTTAGTTCACTTTGGGCGACAACCGGCTCCCGCTTGGTGCCTGCGACAAGACCATACATATAGGCGGCTAACTGACGGTTGCCCAATTGGCCACACATGTCGCCAGCGTTCTTATAGACAGCGGCAACGGCGTCCGCAGTTTTGCAGTCCATGCCGCCCGAGATGATGTCGAGTTCGTTGATCGAGAGTTCGCGAATGTTGCTCATGTCAGTTCCCTTTATTTCGGAGTGGGACCATTCCCGTCACCCGTGATCAAATAGCGGGGATCTGGTTGGCCGCTTGCTGCACGTCACAGAGGCGGCACACTTCAAATTAGGACACCGGACAGTACCCAACGCGCCATGACGTCAGGCCTTCGCCCTGCCCCTCTACACCGTGGCCCTGATCCTCAACTTCCTGAGCGACGCGCTCGGTCTGCTGGCTGGCTGAATCGCCGGCGACGAATGGCGGTGATCGAAAACCGTGATTTCGCGTGATCGTCCGTGCCTTCTTTTGGGCTCTTATGAGGAGGAACCTGCAAAGGCACAACCGGAACTCCAAATTTTCCGCAGGGGACTGGTGGCAGCCGCAGGGGGCTGCATGACGCACCGATTGCAAGAAACCTTATCGGACGAAGATTTCCGCAAGTTCGCGCGCCTAATCTCTGCGTGTACGCTAGGGCTTTGGGCATTCGCGGCGGGCTTGGTGATCGGGACCTTTTGGTTTTCGTGATCTCAGATTTCAGAGCGCGGAACCGAAAGCACCAACCGTGTCCTTCAGGACAATGGAATTTCGAGACGATGCTGGTGTGAAATGCATCATGGATTGGGATCGGGCAAGGCAGGAGCTTGAGGCTCAATTGACGAGCCGCGCGGCTCTTGTCAAAGACTACCAGGACGGCCAGCCACCCAATACGCAGAACGTTGTGCCTGTCGCAAAAAGAGTGAAGAGGGCAAGAAGGAGTAGGTCTGCGAAGATTGCGGAAAACGCACGGACCGGAGGCCGAGCCTTTCAAGGGGCTATTGGCCAAGGAGTTCGACACCGCCCAGAAGATCGATCTTGAAGCCAAAGCAAACGGCATTACGCGGCTATGAGCATCCTGACGTGCCGCACGACATCGGTATTGAAGCAACGCGCCAAAGCCGTCCGCTGTGAAAGAAGTTCAGTCAAGTTAGCGGCCCGGGAATGCAGCGCCGCCGCTTTCCAATTGAACAGCGCTTGCCCTCGATGTGAGCTTGCTCGGTTGGCTTGCTCCCGAAATTGACCCGGTTGATTACATGCCCATAGCCCTGCTCTTCGAGCCGATCGGCAACGCCAA
Organism: uncultured Alphaproteobacteria bacterium; assembly: GCA_963806075.1. Taxonomy (GTDB): domain Bacteria; phylum Pseudomonadota; class Alphaproteobacteria; order Rhizobiales; family Xanthobacteraceae; genus Bradyrhizobium. The sequence goes on along the minus strand of CAWDWT010000015.1, from coordinate 2,592 downwards.
CGCCAAGACCGCCAACGTCGATATTCACCTTGGCGGGCTTATCCTCGCGGATGATCTTGGCCACCAGGCCGGCAACCTGCATCGTATCCAGCCCGTGACGTTTCTCGATCTTCTCAATGGTCGAGCCCCGCCGCCACGCAATGGCCGTGCTGTCAGCGCCTTTGCCCGCGGGATCAACCCCGATGATCAGGTATGAACCGGTCGGCTTGGCATCGTATGCGCCGCCGAGATCACTCGCCGCGGTTGCTGCGCTGCGCTTGCGCGCTCTCAGCACCAGTTCGGCCGGGATGTAACTGTCAAAGTCGGCCGCGATAAAAGCTTCGTCCGCCGTCAGCGGGTATTCCTGACAGAACAACTCCGGCGAGGCCATATTGTTGATCTTGTTCCGGCGCCAGCAAATCTGCTCGGTATCAAGGCCATGCAACTCGGCAAGCTTGGCCTCTTCGCCCGTCATAACAAAACCGTCAGGCACCTTGGCACGGTAAGCAGGATCCATGGACCACGGCAGAAATACCGCGACGAATTCGCTTTCGCCGGCTTCCGCCTTGCGCCACAGCTTATAAAAATCCTTGTAGCTGTTGCCGGTCGTCTCAAGGATGATTTCTGTCCCGTCAATGTCGGGAACGGTCTGCATCAGGGCTGCGAATTGAACCTGCAGATCCTTCCAGAAGGCAGCCTCCGAAGCGTGCAGGTTCTGAGCCGTCGCTGATCGGCCGCTGCCCTCTTCCGTTGCGACCGAAACCAGGTAGCCGGAATCGATCTTGTCAAAGAGCAATTCTTCCGCGTTCGATACTCCAGCGGAGGGCCGCAGATCCTCCGGCAAATGCTCATGGATGGACGTTACCAGTTTGTAGTCATCATGATCCGGCCCGTCGGTGTCATTCCTGCCGGCCAGCGATGATCGGATTTCGGGCTCGGCCGCAGCGCTCTTCGCTCCGTGTCGGATCTGACCGTCGCTGCGGTGGGATCGATATCCGCGCGCGTGGAGTCGCCTCGCGTGCAGGCCGATTGCCTCGCGCGCTTCACCCTCGCAAGATGACGAGAGCTTCCCGATAGAGATGCGAAATCCAGATCGCCAATGAACTGGACAGCACGAAGAGAACAAAGCTGTTGTAGTCGGCCGGGGTGAGAGGGTTGAATTCGAATTGCGGCGGCATGAACGCCCACCAGACGATTGGAACGGTAGAAGCCGCGGTAAAAATTCCCGCCGGAACGCCTGCCAGCAGGCTGGCCGCAAAAACGGCGGGAAAGAAAGGGGCGAAGTACAGCGTTGTCCCAAGCGAGGCGAACACCGCCTGTATCGAGGTCGCGAGTAGCAAGGCAAGCAGCGCCACCGCGAATGAGGACAGTGACCAGGGCCTTATTTTCAAGAGGTAGTCCGTATGATTACGCATCATACACGCTCTCAAATTCAACACTGAAAATCGCAGGCTAGCGGAGCTACCGCTGAAAAGGAAGCTCCGCCTGTTAAAAAAGGCCCAAGGGTTAATACTGCCAGGCCGGAGCGGTATCAAGATCGCAGCGGTGGGCAAGCATTGGGGCAAGCCGTTGCGGCGGCCGTTGCCTTTATAGCAGCCGGGCGCGCGCAAACAGTGTGCGCAAGGCGGCAGTCGCCTGCACGCTCAGCATCGCGTTTCCGGCGGCGCTACCGAGCGCGCTGACGGCGTCGGCATGCAATGACCGAAACTCCATCCATTCGATCGCGCCAAGTTTGGTGATGAAGCGATAGGCTTGACCCACGGTATCGATCGAAATCGTCTCGCCGTTCAGTTTGACCTTGAACGTGGCGGTCAGCGGCGTCTCGGAATGCGAGGCGTCAGCATGTCGGAGTTGCGTATCGCGTTGGTCCAAGTCAATCGCCACGCGAGACCTCGCCCCAGCCTTATGAGGGCTGCGAGGCTGCAACTCGCGTCGCCGGCATCGCATCGTTCAGACTTCGCACCACGACGAGGCGATTGAATTCACCGTCATTGTAGGCTTTCAGGAAACTGTCGTAGTCCCTGATCGAGACGCAGCCGTTGGACTCGCCCTTCGGACCCAGCATGAAACTATGAGTCAGCAATCCGGAACGTCCGAGCGTCGCGCTGGCGTCCTGGGGAGTCATGCGCAGCGCCGCAACGCCGTGAAATAGCCGCTCGCGCGGCTTCAGGTCATAGACCGCGGGCGGCGTTGCTCCGACCATCCGTTCACCCACATGCTCCGGATCGTCCATCAAATTGCCCATTCCGGAATGGGCCTCGAGCCGGATGCCGTTCGGCAAATAGACGGCATGCGCCGAGATGTCATAGACGGCAGTCAGCTTGTCATAGCCGAGCGCGGCGAGATCTGGACCATCATGAAAGAGCCCGGTGTCCGGTCGCAATGAGGCCAGTGAGAATTTTGCCGAGGGCAACAGGTCGGACAGTTTTTGCAACATCGTGCGCTCAGGTGGCGCAGCCGGAGCGGCGGCAGGCGCTGGATCATTCTGCGCCTCAAACTTGGACTCGGGCGGACGCGAGCGCGGCAGCGGAATATTGGCGGCGGTCGACGGTTTGGGTTCCTCGACGGCGGCGGTCTGGACTTCAGGAGATTGCAGCTTTTCCGCCAACTCGT
>CAWDWT010000014.1:0-123957 GCA_963806075.1 uncultured Alphaproteobacteria bacterium | reverse complement strand
CGTTCCGCGAAGCTTGCCGACGCCGTCCGCGAAGGCGAACTCGTCGCCGAGGACAAGATCGAATGGGGAGGCCTAGACAAGAGCTACCAACAATCCACGTTCGGAGCCCACTTCGTGGAGGCCGCCGTTGACGGCTTCACGGGTGAGGTCCGGATCCGCCGCATGCTGGCGGTGTGCGCGGCCGGCCGCATCCTCGATCCCACGACCGCGCGAAGCCAGGTAATCGAGGCCATGACCATGGGCGCGGGAGCCGCGTTGATGGAGGAGCTCGCGGTCGACAAGCGACGCGGTTTCTTCGTCAATCACGACCTTGCCGGCTACGAGGTGCCCGTCCATGCCGATATTCCGCATCAGGAAGTGATCTTCCTCGAAGAGGCCGACGATAAGGTCTCGCCGATGAAGGCGAAGGGCGTGGCCGAGCTCGGCATATGCGGGGTCGCGGCGGCCGTCGCCAATGCCGTCTACAATGCGACGGGCGTGCGCGTGCGCAATTATCCCATCACTTTGGACAAACACCTCGACAGGTTGCCGGAGGTCTCGTACCGGTGCGCCGTCGAGGCTTCCTTCGCCGGCATGGGTGATGCCTGGTCAACGGAAGGGAAGGCGATCATGGATAATTTCTTCGACTTTAGCGGCAAGGTAGCCTCGATCACCGGTGGCGCTGCCGGACTGGACTAGCCCGGCCAAGGCATTTGCCCAAGCTGGCGCGGCCGGTCGTGCTGGCGGACTTCAAGGAGAATGCCGTGCATGTGGCCGCGCGCGATGTGGTATCCGCCCGTCGCACGGCCCTCGCCGTGCGCTGCGAGTGAGCGACGATGCCGAGGTGGCGGCGCTTGTGGATCGGGTGGTGGCGGAATTCGGGCGGCTCGACGCGGCATTCAACAACGCCGGCGTCATGGCGAAGATCGCTCCGATCGCCGAAAGTCCCCGCGAGGACTTCGACCGCGTGATCGGCGTGAATCTGCGCGGCGTGTGGAGTTGCATGAAGCACGAACTCCGGCAGATGGAGCGCCAGGGCGGGGGCGCCATCGTGAACAACGCCTCCGTCGGCGCGCTGACCGGCAATCCTGGCATCGCATCTTACATCGCTTCCAAGCATGGCGTGGTAGGGCTGACCCGGACCGCCGCGCTCGAATACGTCAAGCGCGGCATTCGCGTGAACGCGGTCAATCCAGGCTTGATCGACACACAGATTGCCCGAGACGTCGTCGCCGGAAACGAGAAGGCGTATGACGATATCGCGAGCCAGGTCCCGATTGGCCCCCGGGGCCGGCCCGAGGAGATCGCCTCGGCCGTGTTGTGGCTTTGCAGCCCCGGTGCGAGCTACGTCGTAGGCCATGCGTTGACGGTGGACGGCGGAATGACGGGGGTGTGACCCCTTCTGAACCGACACCGGGAGAAAAGGCATGATTCAGAGCACGTGTCGCGGCATAATGGTGGCCGCGGCCGCGGGCCTCGCCGCGTTCGCCGCAAGGCGAGTCGGTGCGGAGCCGTCGATCGCGAAGCAAAGGAGTGAGGAAATGGACATCGACATCAAGCGAAGCGGATCGCGGCCCTCCACCAAGGGATCGGCTGAGTGGTTTACCGGAGCGGTGCGTGTCGATCCGCTTTTCCAGGCGCCCGACCCTGCGCGGGTCGGCGGCGCTCATGTGACGTTCGAGCCGGGCGCTCGCACGGCGTGGCATACGCATCCGCTTGGCCAGACGCTGATCATCACGTTCGGATTTGGATGGGTGCAGAAGGACGGAGGCCCCATCGAGGAGGTCCGTCCCGGCGACGTGGTGTGGTTTCCGCCCGGCCTGAAGCACTGGCACGGCGCTTCGCCGACGACCGCCATGAGCCATATCGCAATTCAGGAATCCTTGAACGGAAGTCCGGTGACCTGGATGGAAAAGGTGAGCGACGAGCAGTACCGCAAGTGATCTGGACCGCGGCGGACGGCGCTAGTACCTGGAATCAGAGCTGAGTGATACGGCGACCGTTGAAACGGCGTTGCCGGACCTTTTTCTTGGTCCAGACAAAGGGCTCGGCACTTTCGTTGTATGCGTTGACGTAGGCATCGATGTGATCCTGAAGCTGTTTGAGGCTTGTGAAGGAGGTTCCGCTGACGGCGGAAGAAGAACTTCTGACCCGACTTGTTGCGCTCAATCGCGAACGGTCGGCGCCTGCTGCATGAGGTATCGAGGAAAATGGAACCGGCAAAGACGCTCTTGACTCGGGCGCTCGGCCCGGGCGCCCGCAACTTACGCCATGGACTTTGCGAATTCGAGAACAGCGTTAACCGGTTTGGCAACCGGAACAACCCCGGTGAGGTGCTCGCTTTGGCGCTATGACCTGCAATGGACGGCGCTGATCAAAACCGCGACCGATAACCGTCTACGGCGTGGGCAATGAAAATACCGGCGCTCATAACGCTGAAGAATGCGGTAACTGCTTCCAACATGATAACGATCCTTAGGCCCAGCCATCGAACCAAACGCCTTGCAAGCCCGCACAGTCAAAGGAATTCCTCCAGCGCGCATGCTTAACGTCCCAGCCCCATTATGCCCGGCGAGGAGCGGTGGAGATACCGCGCAGATTGGGCACCGACATTAAGTAAGACCTCATGGTGCACGTTACGACTGTCGTCGCTGGGGCATGTCCCTAGTTCTGTTTTGTCAGCGGCCTCGCGCAATGTCCGCTACTGCACGCTTTGCGGCCTCAAACGGGACAGCGCCTTTAGGTCCGAAACCCTTCACAGCACCGGACATTGCTCGGCGCAGTCGGCACTTCGCATCTGGGCCAAAAGGCGTCATCACCAGTTGCGCGAGCGTGCACGGCACTTGGCCGTCGTTCAACTAGAGCAAGCTCGGAAAGCACGGGCACGCCTATGAGCTGACGCCCGAGCCATCAACGTGCGACGTTGTAGACATCACGTAGGACGTTTGTCTCGAGCTCCAGATCCTCCAGTCGATGCTTGACTACATCGCCGATGCTGACGATACCGGCTAGCTGGCCGCCGCGTAGCACCGGCATGTGCCGCACGCGATGGTGCGTCATCAGGTTTATCACGCGATTGACACTCTCGTCTGGAGACACGGTGAGCACACCATGTTGCATGATTTCCTTCACAGGTATCGACCCTGCTGTCTCGCCATAGCGAGAAAATGCACGAACGATTTCCCGTTCGGAGATCAGACCAAGAACTGCGTTCTCACGCATCACCACCAGAGCGCCAATATTCTTTGCGCTGAGCCAGTCTGCCGCCCTCTTGATGCTGGCTTCCGGACCTATTGTTGTGACGTCGGTGCCCTTTCGCCTCAGAATGCTTTCGATGGTCATAACCTTCTCCCTTAGTGTGGCCTAGCCGTCTACCTCATCTTGCCCCCATAAAATCCGTCCCCTCTGCGAGGATCATCGATCATATCGGGATGTAAATGGCGACCGAATAGTCCACTAGTTTACATAAGCAGCATTTTATTTCGTGAAGGAAGGGCAGTTTGGGTCAAACTGAGAAGCATATGTTTTCGGCTTCACCCTCAGCACCGCACCTTGCTCGGCAGCGGGTCATTAGGCTTCCGCCGTGGGTCAGGAGGTCTGTTAGGCGTTGCCCGGCGTAGCGCTCCAGGCGCGAGCTACTACGCGAAGCCGCTCGGCGACCAGCCGATGCCTCTCCAGCAGCTCTATGAATCGCTCCTGGGCCTGCTCTATCGTCATGTCACCGTTCTCGACCAACCCTTTCAGCCGGTCGACATCGTCGTGCCTTGGTGTCGCGCGCAAAAGATCGAAGTGACGCGTTCGCGTGCCTACAAGAAGAATGATCAGGCTTTTGTCGAGCAGAAGAACGGCGCGGTGGTCCGGCGACTTGTGGGATACGGCCGCTTCGACGGCGTCGAGATGACGCGCGTGCTGGAACGTCTGTATGCTGCATCTCGGTTGCACACCAACTTCTTCCAGCCGTCCTTCAAGCTAAAGGACAAACGACGCGAGGGTGCGAAAGTGATCAAGCGCTATCATGTTCCAGCCACGCCCTATGAACGCGCACTGGCGCATCCGAGGCTGAGCAAGCTCGTCAAACGGCGTCTTCGGGAGCTTTATCGCACGCTCGATCCTGTAGCTCTGCTGGCTGAGATGAGAGCCGCCCAGGCGGAGCTTGGCACGCGCGTCAACGCCCGAGCGGGTAAGTTCGCCGCGGCTGCCAACCCACCGGCACCGATAAAGAACGCAGCAGCGTTCGCGAAGAGACTCGGCAATGATGTGCATCTGGGCGAGCAGCGCATCATCCATCGGCGCATGCGCAGGCCATACAAAAAGCGCATGAGAATGCCTTCAATGCTCGATCCGCACCTCGCCGACATCGAACGCTGGCTGGCGGCCGAGCCCCGTCTGACCGCGCTGGCCATTCTCGGTCGCCTCGCCGAACGCTGCCCCGAACAGTTCGGTCCGCCGCAGCACACCATCGTGCAGCGCTTGTTGCGATCGCTCAGACGAAAAGCAGCCGAGATGATCATCCAGCACCCGGCCGATGGTGTGGCACCAGTCGGTGATCCCGGGACTGAGGGCGACGCTGCGTGTGATGGGCACTCCGCGACGCCCCCAGTCCCTCCGATCCTGCAGGCATTGACGAGACCTCGGTGACCGTCCGACGACGCGATATCCGTCAAGCGAAAGTAACATCCTCAGGTGAGGCAATACGGGGTCAATATTGCAGGCCGAATGACACAATTGTAAAAAGTGGAAAGGCAATCCGGGATTCGAGTGACAGATTTGAGCCAATTCGCTCTCACTGATCCACAGAAGATTGACGGCTGTTATCGCACGCGCAGTTTGGGTCCGCCGATGTTCGGCAGAGAATAATCTTATCTCGCCAAACACGTCGCCAGCTCGCAACGTGTGGTCAATCTCCTCTAAACGCACTTCTCCGGCGAGTATCATATATAAGCAGTCGGCATAATCGCCTTGTGAAAAGAGAATTTCAGCTGTGCCTGTCGCAAATCAAATCCGAATATATTGGTGATGCAGCCCGCCCAGGATTGGAAGGCGAAGAATACGCCTGCTCTCTGAACCGTGCGCGATAGGGGCGCATCCTTGTCCAACGATAGGTGCGTGCGCGTCTCATGATAGTAGTTCATGTAAGACAGCAGCACGTGACGAAGATGCCGCTCGCCGAATACAACAACATGGTCAAGGCATTCCCGCCGAATTGAACCGATCAGCCGTTCAGCACATGCGTTTTGCCATGGCGAGCGCGGCGACGTCGGTCGATCACGAATGCCCATGGATCGAACTCTTCGATAAAGACTTCGCCATAGGCCCCGTCCCGGTCGCGGATCAGATAGCGAGGGGCCTGCTCCCAGCCGCACGCTTGCGTGATCTGATTTGCGATCCATTCCGCAGTCGGATGTGCTGTGACGCCGAGCCACAGAATTCTGTCGTCGACCATGCCCCATGATTAACAAGCCATAGAGCAAGCGAAATGAGATCGTCGGTACGACGAACGAACAAACATTTGAAGGCCGGAAAGAGAACTTAAATCAGGCCAACAAGCTATCTCGCACACACGTCACGTTGCTGGAGGCTTTGAACCGCCATCGCGGCAAAGGGCAACAGAAAGTCACGGTCGAACACGTCCACGTCCACGAAGGGGGACAGGCCATTGTCGGCAATGTGGAGGGGGGATGGATGCGGACCAAATCGGAGACTCAACCCCATGCTCTTGGATATGCACCGGGCGAAACGCTGCGGAGCGAAAACGCGGAGCGGCAAACCGTGCCAATCGCCCGCGATGGCAAACGGTAGATGCCAGATGCATGGTGGTCCGTCACCGGGCGCACCGAAGGGAAATCGGCACGCGGCGGAGCCAATTGCCCGGCGACGTGAAATATCGGCCCTGATCCGATCAGGCCGGGCGTTAGGCGGTGGGACCGTTGTTTGATCCTTTCCGTTCCCAGTTTGGACCCCGAGGCGGACTTGGGCCGTTGCTTCGTTTGGTCCGCACTGACGGTAACGCACTTCACGGTAATCTGAGACTTGTCATAGGGCCTGGGTGCTAGTTTGTATCGGGGCAAGTTCTTGTCGGTCCAAGACCATGCCAAGAAAGCTGTGCATCTTTACCAAGAGAGGCCCGCTGATGCCGTTAGCTATCGCGGCGGCAATGGTGCTCTGCCTTGTCGGACCCACCTCAGCGCAGTTCTTCAATTTCGGCGGATTTCAGCAGCGGCCGCCGCCACAACGTGGTGGCGGCTGGTTCGGTGGTGGCTGGTTTGGTAATGATACGTTTGCGCCTGCGCCGTTCCAGCGGCACGCGCCGCAGCCTCGCCGGCAAACACCACCGCCCGTGCACGAGGATTTTTCAAGGGCGCCCCCGCCCGAGAAACGCGACACCGTAGCGGAGCGCCACATTCTGGTGCTGGGTGACGCCATGGCGGACTGGCTCGCCTATGGTCTGGAAGACGCCTACGCCGAACAGCCCGACATGGGCGTGATCCGAAAGGCGAAAAACACCTCCGGCCTGATCAAATATCAGCCCAAGGGCGATCCGGCCGATTGGGCCGCCGCCGCCAAAAGCATTCTTGCCACCGAAAAAGCTGACGCCATTGTCGTCATGCTCGGGGTCAATGACCGAATCGCGATCCACGAGCCGGCCGCGAATGAATCGGACAATAAATCGACGGACAAGAAGGACGCCAAGGCCAAACCCGATGGCAAGCCTTCAGACGCAAAATCCGACGCGAAGCCCAGTGCCAAGCCGCATGACAAGGCGACGGATTTTGAATTGTCGCCGGACGATGCCACCGACAATAGCGACGCGCCGCCCCTCATAGGGCCGGAGAAAAGCGCGCGCTCCCCGAACGGCCTCTATCAGTTTCACGAGGAACGCTGGGTCGATCTGTACAAAAAAAAGATCGAAGAGATGATCGGCGTGCTTAAGTCCAAGGGTGTGCCGGTGCTATGGGTCGGTCTGCCGGTGGTGTATGGCCCCAAGGCGACCGCCGACGTGCTGTTCCTGGATTCGCTTTATCGCGATGTGGCCGGCAAGGTCGGCATCACATATGTCGATGTCTGGGACGGCTTTGTCGACGAGGCCGGCCGCTTCGTGCAGAAGGGCCCGGACTTCGAAGGTCAGATCCGACAGCTGCGCTCTTCCGACGGTGTGTATTTCACTAAGGCCGGCGCGCGCAAGCTCGCTCATTATGTCGAGCGCGAAATAACGCGCCTGCTCGCCGCGCGTTCGGCGCCTATCACACTGCCAACCGAGCCTGCGACGCCCGATGCCAATGCCGTGCCCGGTCGGCCCGCGCCGCGGCCCCTCGCGGGCCCAATCCTGCCGTTGGTCGCCTCCGAGGTCGGCACCGATCAATTGCTCGGGGGGCCGGGAACGCGACCCGTGGTGGGCGATGCGATCGCCGCACGTACGCTGCTCAAGGGTGAAGCGCTGACGCCGCCCCCCGGCCGCGCCGACGATTTTGCGTGGCCGCGCCGCGAAGTCGGACGCGAAGAGGCCAAGGGTGAGGAAGCAATGGCATCGGCATCGCGCGGTGGCATCGCCCCGGTAAGGAAGCCGGCGGCATCGCTAAAACCGAAAAAGCATCGTAGTCAGAGGTGGGACTGGTCTAGAGGGATGGTCCGGGAGCCTGCTTTTGCGCGCGGCAATGTGTGGTAAGCGGCGGCAAGGGAAGCCAGTCGCCCGTGATGTCCAACGGTAGATGCCGGATGCACGGCAGCCCCACCGGGGGCACCGAAGGGTAACAGAAATGCGTTCAAGGATGGTCGCTACACGGTCGAAGCGATTTCAGAAAGGCGCAGGCTTCTAGCGATGCTTGCCACGATGAAGGCGCTCGCTGCCACCGTAGCCTGATAACAGCTTCTCACCGCCAGTGAAGCGCGAGCGTTCTAAGCCGCCACGAACCCTTGAATAATCCATCCGATAGACCGGATGGACACATACAAAAGCAACCCAATGCATAGGGTGAGCCAAATCCAGGTCCAATCCTTCTGCCGATGTCGAGGCCACGCATTTTCAACGGGAGGGAATTGATCGAACGGATTTAGGTATGCAGTTCGTATACCATCAAATTCGGGCCTATCATTTTCAGTGAAGGTGCTTCCTCGTCTCTTTTCCGCCCAAAGAAAATTCAATGCAGTGTCCGTCGTCAGATGATTTGAGACCGATCAGGTATTTCGAGAACGGAGGCTCTGGCTCATCAGGGGTTAGAGTTTAGGCGGCCTGCAGCTGATGCTGCAAGCGACGGTTTGCAATAGTGGCACGCTTGATGCGAAAGCGTTCTGCGAGGATTGTCTCAGCTCTCCCGAAGTAGACATCAGCCGGAGTGAGGTTGTCGAGGCTCTCGTGATAGCGGACGTGGTTATAGTGCGCGACGAAGGCGTCGATCTGCCGTTCGAGATCACCGGGCAGATAGTAGTTGTCGAGCAGGATGCGGCTCTTCAGGGTCTGGTGCCAACGCTCGATCTTGCCTTGGGTTTGAGGGTGATACGGCGCCCCACGCACATGCTCCATACCCTTATCCTCAAGCCACTTGGCCAGATCGCCAGCCACGTAAGATGCGCCGTTGTCCGACAGAAGTCTTGGCCGGTGCACGAAGGTGGCGCGATCAAGGCCCGAGGCCGCAAGCGCCAAGTCGAGCGTTTCGGTCACATCGGAGGCGCACATGGTGGGACAAAGCTTCCAGGCCACGATGTAACGTGAGAAGTCATCGAGCACGGTGGACAGATAGTACCACCCCCACCCGGTTATCTTGAGGTAGGTGAAGTCGGTCTGCCAGAGTTGGTTGATAGCGGTGGTCTTGTCCTTGAATTCGTTCGCCGCCTTGATCACCACGTAGGCCGGACTGGTGATGAGATCGTGCGCCTTCAGCAGCCGATAGACCGACGCCTCCGAGACGAAGTACTTCTTCTCGTCGGTGAAGCGCACCGCCAGCTCTCGCGGCGACAACTCAGGTAGCTCCAGCGCCAGGTCGATGATCTGGCGACGGACATCATCCGGGATGCGATTCCAGACGCGATCCGGTCGAGAACGGTGATCAGCCAGCGCCTCAGGTCCACCGTTCGTGGTACCAGGTGTCTACTTTGAGACCGGTCTTGCGCTTTTCCCCTGATCAAATCGAAACATTAGATAGCCACTTAACACAATAATTGCTGCTCCGATGAGAGCCAGAACGTCGGGCCATTCACCAAAGATCACTATGCCGAGCAATAACGCCCACAAGAGCGCCGTGTATCTGAACGGGGCAATGATAGACATCTTCCCCCAGCGCATGGACAGGACACTAAACAAGTACCCGCCCGACATCATCAATGCTGCTCCAGCCACAAGTGGCAAGCGGCGTGCGCGTCTCATGATAGTAGTTCATGTAAGACAGCAGCACGTGACGAAGATGCCGCTCGCCGAATACAACAACATGGTCAAGGCATTCCCGCCGAATCGAACCGATCAGCCGTTCAGCACATGCGTTTTGCCATGGCGAGCGCGGCGACGTCGGTCGATCGCGAATGCCCATGGATCGAACTCTTCGAATAAAGACTTCGCCATAGGCCCCGTCCCGGTCGCGGATCAGATAGCGAGGGGCCTGCTCCCAGCCGCAAGCTTGCGTGATCTGATTTGCGATCCATTCTGCGGTCGGATGCGCGGTAACGCCAAACCATAAAACCTGTCGTCGACCATGCCCCATGATTAACAAGCCATAGAGCAAGCGAAATGAGATCGTCGGTACGACGAACAGATCCATCGCCGCGATGCCGTCGGCATGATTGCGGAGGAACGTCTTCCAACCCTGGGACGGCGGGCCTCTCCGCCCGGCCATATACTTGGCGACGCTGGTCTGTCCGATTTCGATGCCGAGCTTGAGAAGCTCGCCATGAATTCGTGGCGCTCCCCAGAGTGGATTGGCGATACTCATCTCGCGGATCAGCTCGCGTATTTCCAGCGGCACCGTCGGCCGGCCGCCGCGATATTTCCAACGCCAATACGATCTGAACCCGGCACGATGCCAACGAATTACCGTCTCAGGCTTCAAAATTGCCAGACCCCCTAGAACACTTGGCGCCAAACGATACAGCCCAGCAAATATCAACCGATCCAAAGTGCTGAAATTCAGCCGCTTCGGTGATTGACGTCGCTGGATGTTAAGCTGATGACGAAGGATCAGTATTTCGGCTTCCAGCGAGGCCCGCGACCGGAACAATCCGACCAGCGCCAACCAGACCAGGCTGCAAGCTTCTCTCATAGGGCCGAAGCATTGCGCGATTCGGCCTCAGTTGCCAGCCGGATTAGGTTTCCGAGAGGGACAGGTGTGCGTTCCTTCATCGTCTCTCTCTGAGCTGCCTTGCGACGCTTTCCAGCATATCCGACAGCGCCAGCGTGGTTTCGAGATCGCCCTGACACGAAAAGCCGTTGCCCTTGTTGCCGCCGACCACGATGACGATGACGCCGCCGCCACTCACGTCGGTCATCCCGACCTGTCGGCGCACCGTGTTGCAGACGTCGTCGTATTTGCCCGGTCCTACTGGCAGCGCTCGGCTCGATAAGTTTCGAACGTTTTTCCACGCGCTCGCCGCGGCCGCCTAGGCGCCTATGTTGGCCTGGGCGCAGCCGACGCACCTTAGCGCGGGCAGGTCAACACATTCGGCCAGGTCTGCCTCTGATCTCTTACTCATAAATAATTCGAACGAATTTCGGTGAACGCCTGCGCGTCGATATGTTGTTAACCAATTTGGGAGCCACGAATGACCGACTCATCCGACAACTCAAACACAGAAACGCCCGCCCCGCCGCGCCCCTCCGCCAACCAATATGACATTGGTTATGGAAAGCCTCCGAAGCATTCCCAGTTTCCTAAAGGAAAGTCTGGCAATCCAAATGGGCGTCCAAAAGCGCCAAGGGGAATCAATATCAAAGAAATACTGGACGGAGATCAGCGCGGCAAAAATGGAGAAGTTATTTCGAGGCGCGAAGCGTATGTAATCGCAATCATCAACGGCGCTCTACGCGGCAATCAAAAGGCGTTCTCGAAGTTCATGAAGCTGATGAATAAGGGTGGGCTCATGCGGCGCGAAACCTTCAATAGCCCGTCCGTCATACATGTACCTATGAGGAGCATGACGAAGGAAGAATACGACGCACACATAGCCAGCATAGGATCTCCACCCCAGACGAAAGACTGAATCGTCGCAAGAGGAACCACTATCATGACCAGGAAGACCAGTTCAGATAGTTCATACAACGTAGGCTATGGAAAGCCGCCCAAGGCTCACCAATTTCGTAAGGGACGAACGGGAAACCCGCGTTGGCAAGAGAAGTGAGGAAAATATCATCTCCGTCTTCAAGCGGCATGTGCTGAAGCGAGTAAAGATAAAAGGATGGCGACGAGCTTCGCACGATCTCTTTGGCCGCGGCAGTGATTTTGAAGAATTTTGATGCTGCCCTGCAGAAGGATCCCACTGCGATCGGCAACATATTTCGGCTCGCTGAAGAGTCCGGCGAATTTGTCGACCGCACGGATGCAAAGCAGGTTGGGATGCCGTTTGCCGTGCCAGAGAAAGTTACGATGGAGGAATTTCTGGCGGAGTTTGGCCGAAAGCCTGAAACCGAGTGACCCTGGCCGAATAACTTTTCGACCACTTTACCGACATCTGTGAGCGCCTCAACCGTCCCCTGGTCAGAACGCGATGGATCGGGCGCTCGTTCTTTTCGCCTCCGCTGTTACTCTTGGAGTGACGCGATACCCGCAGGCCGGATCCGACAGTGCGGCCCCTGCCCTTGCCACCGAACCAGTAGTATAGTTCCATCGCGAGGCTTTCGCGATCGAATTCCAGCCACAGGATGCAACTGCCGGGCTTATGCAACCCTGGTGCTTACATCGACCTCGCGGACCTTAGAGCCGCGAAAGCTCGACTTTAGCTGAACATGACGAATGATGCCGTTCGCTCCTCCAGCACCACGTTCGGACCCACGCGGTCGACCTCACTCTTAAGTACTTGGGTGAATATCGTCGGTCAGATGATCTTCCCGGTCGCGGACCTGATACAAGCACGCGGGCTGCCGTTCACGCCGCCGTAGAAGGCGCGCCGGCAGCCATGGCGTTGGGGATCGCGGCGGCGTGAGGGGCGGGCATCGCACACGACCTTTCGGGGCTGACGCCGACTCTTATCGGCTTGCAAGTGCGGTTTGGGTCTCTTCAGGTGGATCTCGGTAGTTTGGCTGCGTTCTTCAGGGGCCGGGCCGGCGTCGGATTATTCAAAACCGATCGGATCAGCTTTCGGAATTAAGACAGCCCCTTGAAATAAGCCTTGGACCTTCGGGCACGCTCGGCTCCGTTCCAAGGTCGGTCGTATCGCATAAGAGCAAGGCATTGCAGCGGCCCACATTCGCGGGCGTGTTGCAGGCGTGTCGCCTCCGTTGGGCGGCCGCATGATCTTCGCACGCTCAGCCGCAATCGCCACAGCGTCCGCATTTGATGTTTAAGTCCGCGTCCCTCCGCCCCTTTGGCGAATTGGAAAAGGGCAGCCAAGTTTCCTGGCCCGGCTGCGGACGCTCAAAGTGTTCCGCCCTAGGACGGCCGCCGCGCGCGGTTTGGATACGCCTTGCCCTACCAATGCTCGCAAACGCTCATCTTCTTCAGGCGTCCAAACATGGGAATGACGTGCTGACGATCGAGCCCTCGGCCGCTCATCGGCCGCCTGGGGGACTTCTTTGTCTGGCAGGTCCTGCTTCATTTCGCTGCAATCACTCTAAAAAGCGGCCCGCGAAGGAGCGCGGTAATGAATGAAATTAGCGAATCCAACAAAGGTTCCTAGACAGGGAACCCCACCAATCACGGCGTGGCGTGCGGCGATCAGGATCCATTGAGTGCAAAAGCTTGTTTTCAGTTTTAAGTCCGAAACCAAACCGCAACAAAAGCATTGTCCTTTGTTCAGGAGCGCTGTCCCATGACTGTGGTTGTTGCCTTTCTGATTTGCTGCAGTGCGGCCGTTTTCCTGGCCCACGCCTTCGACGCTTATAGAACAGGATAACTGGGGACGAAGGCATCTCCGTCAGCGCCTCTCAACGCTTAGCCGTCGACGACACACGCGGGTTTCCGCGCGGGCGGCTTTGTTCAGAAGCGCCCAGAAAATGCGGGCCTTCCTGTTGGCGAGCGCGACCGCAGCGACCTAAACACCGAGGTCTGGCGATAAGCCCCCCTTACCCAGGGTTCCGCCCCAATGTCATTCCGAGCAAACCGTAACACCTGGTCGCCCCGAGAACCCGGAGAGAACGGAGATCTAAATGGGGTGCCCCCGTGTAGAGCCAACTAATTACCTTGGAAGACGACTCCGTCGCTGAGCTATTGTCTTTCCCAGGCGGCCACGATGATCAGGTCGATGCGCTTTCTCAAGGTCTTTGCCTGGCACCCCGAATCTTGGAAAGGTCGCTTGTCCAGCGCAGGGCGGATTGGTATGAAAATCACCGGGCATTCGAGAAAGGCTTCAAGGGCCGGCAAGATGCATAGCTATCAGCATCATTTCCGGACAGAGGTCGATCAGCCATTTTGACCATCATGGCCCGGTGCAGTTAAGGCTGCCCAAACAACGCCACGATTACATCTGCCTCTGCCATCGTATTGAGCTTCGTAAAACGCTTCCGGATCAGGACGCGGTGGCCCGGCTTTTCGGTCTTTTCGCCACGGCTGTTGGCCTTGGCATGCTTCGCGATCCGGTCCCCAAGGGTCACTGATTTTCTCGCCCGGACGGCCCCCCGAACCAAAGATACGGGCCGAGGTCCATGGTGTCCTGATCGAACAAGATCCAGACGATGCAGCCGGAGAGCTTGTCGGCGAGTTTGATGCTCGCTGTCACCCGAGCGGTCGCCTGTGTCTGTCGCAAATCAAATCCGAATATATTGGTGATGCAGCCCGCCCAGGATTGGAAGGCGAAGAATACGCCCTGCCCTCTGAACCGTGCGCGATAGGGGCGCATCCTTGTCCAACGATAGGTGCGTGCGCGTCTCATTATAATAGTTCATGTAAGACAGCAGCACGTGACGAAGATGCCGCTCGCCGAACACAACAACATGGTCAAGGCATTCCCGCCGGATCGAACCGATCAGCCGTTCAGCATATGCGTTTTGCCACGGCGAGCGGCGACGTCGGTCGATCACGAATGCCCATGGATCGAACTCTTCGAATAAAGACTTCGCCATAGGCCCCGTCCCGGTCGCGGATCAGATAGCGAGGGGCCTGCTTCCAGCCGCACGCTTGCGTGATCTGATTTGCGATCCATTCTGCGGTCGGATGCGCGGTAACGCCACACCATAAAACCTGTCGTCGACCATGCCCCATGATTAACAAGCCATAGAGCAAGCGAAATGAGATCGTCGGTACGACGAACAGATCCATCGCCGCGATGCCGTCGGCATTGCGGAGGAACGTCTTCCAACCCTGGGACGGCGGGCCTCTCCGCCTGGCCATATACTTCGCGACGCTGGTCTGTCCGATTTCGATGCCGCGTTTGAGAAGCTCGCCATGAATTCGTGGCGCTCCCCAGAGTGGATTGGCGATACTCATCTCGCGGATCAGCTCGGGTATTTCCAGCGGCACCGTCGGCCGGCCGCCGCGATGCCTCGATTTCCAACGCCAATACGATCTGAAACCGGCACGATGCCAACGAATCACCGTCTCAGGCTTCAAAATCGCCAGACCCCCCTAGAACACTTGGCGCCAAACGATACAGCCCAGCAAATATCAACCGATCCAAAGTGCTGAAATTCAGCCGCTTCGGTGATTGACGTCGCTGGATGTTAAGCTGATGACGAAGGATCAGTATCTCGGCTTCCAGCGAGGCCCGCGACCGGAACAATCCGACCAGCGCCAACCAGACCAGGCTGCAAGCTTCTCTCATAAGGCCGAAGCATTGCGCGATTCGGCCTCAGTTGCCAGCCGGATTAGGTTTCCGACAGGGACAGCCCTCAACCTGATGAACTAAAAGTGCTACGAGAACCGATGATATGGTTGGCGGCGGAGACAGGATTGGCAGGAATGGATGATGTCATTCCGCTTGCGCTTCTCGATCCACCGTGTGGATTTAGATCAGCTGCAATCGCCGCCCTTGACGCGGCACGCCGCGGCTATCGAATTGCCGCGACAAGTCCGAGCCTAGCGGGTCTAAAGGCCGCCGTGCGTAGTGGGCTGGCCGTAACGCCCCGCACGGCTCGAATGCTGGAACGCGGCATTGGTTTAGCACCAAGACATCTATCGCTTTTTAGTCTTCCAGAGGCTGAATTTACGCTGCGCATCCGAAGCGATGCTGAGCGCCAATCTTCATATTTAGCAACGCTTCTCGCGGAGGGGCTCAGCATCCAGATCGGTTAAATTTACTAGAATGGAAAGTTGGTTAGGGTGCGCGGTTTCATACATATGCCTGCACCCGGTTTCGAAGCACCGAGTTAAGGTGTTTAATGGAGCAGGAGGCAGGCCATGGAGAAGCGTCGGAAGTTCACAAGTGAGTTCAAGCTGTGAATAAGCGTCCAAGAGTGACCCCTCCTCCGCAAAATGAATCAATAGCTTAGCGTGCCGATCGGCGTCGGGACCCCTGCCGATTAACACTCGCCCAGCGCGACCCCAGGTTGCGCCAGGTTGAATCCTGACTCGATACAGCAAAAATAAGCTCAGACGGTCGCGTCGAGAGGCCCCATCGGGCCCGGTTACGTGCAGTTTTTGGGAGACGAAAAAACGTTTCTACACGGCCTTGACCCAGAGCGACCTGCGGCCTATGCGCGGCGTGTCGCGTCTTACCACAAGCCCCGTTGCACCGGATAATTGTACTGGCCGCCGCGCCGGCGCGTATTGTTAGTTTGGGAGTTCCAATTGGGCTGGGAAAAGGAGCCGAAGCCGTCGTCGTCCCAGCCGTTGCCGCTCGCAACGGCGTCATCATCCGTAGGCTCGCGCGTTATAAAGCCGCCCTGGGGCTGGTTGTTCAGCACCGCGACGAACTCGGTGCGATAATTGGTCTCGCGGCTCAGCGGCTCGTCCGAGATGATGATCGACGATCGCGGCAATGCAGTCGGCGCAATGCGGCTGAACACGTCCTGCGGGATGGTGATGCGATCGAGCGCGTCCTTGGCATCGTCCCCGTTGTCGACCGTGACCACGCTCCAGCGCAGGCCCGCGTCGTTGCGCGCCATCGCCGTGAACACATGCGTGCCGAGCGGCTTGTCGGGATTGCGGATTGTGACCGGAACCTCGATGGTCGCATCGAACACCTCGCCGCCGCCGTCCGGCGCCGGCCTATGTGTGTTGCGCCGCACGTAAAGCTTCTGCGTCGCGCGGCTGATGTAGACCGAGACCGGCTCGAGCGCGAGCTTCGCCTCGCTCGCCGCATTGGCGGCGTCGGCCTTCCTTGTCTGGGCCGCCTTGGCCGCTTCTTTTGCGGCGGCTGCTGCGTCGAGCTTCGATTTCGCGTCCGCCTTGACGGTGTCGAATTGGGTCCCCAGGTCCGCTGCCCTGGCGGCGGCCTTTTGCTCGAGGTCCTCGGCCCGCGCCTTGGCCTGGTCCGTCTTTGCGGCGGCGAGCGCCTTGTCGGCGTAGGCGAGCTCGGCGTCGGCGCGGGTCTTGAGCCCCTGAAGCTTGCGCAGCGACGACGTCAGCGGCGCCGTCTCGCGCGCCGCTGTCGCAGCGGCTTTCTTCGCCTCATCGGCCGTCTTGTCAGCCTCGGCCGCCTCGCGGCGGAGCGCCTCGGCCTTGGCCGACGCGGCCGCGATGGCCTCCCGGTTCGGCACGAACAGCGCTGGATGGGAGAACTCGACCGGCTCGGTATCATTCGGCGAGATGATCACCCGCATCCCGATCCGCGTCGTTTCGAACAGCTTCTCGGCAAAGCCGTAGGGCATCCGCACGCAGCCGTGCGAGGCCGCATACCCGGGCAGCGGCCCACCGTGCAGCGCGACGCCGTTCCAGGTGATGCGCTGCATGTTCGGCATCCAGGCATCGTCATACATGGTCGAGTGGTGGTCCTTGTCCTTCTCGATGACGGCGAAGACGCCGGCTGGCGTCTCCCGTCCCGTGATGCCGGTAGACACCGGCGCGCGCAGGATCCAGCCGTCGGCGTCGTAGAAAGTGACCTGCTGGCTCTTGATCGACACGATCGCCATGATCGGCTCGCCTGCATTGCGCGGCGCCGTCGCCTCGGTGGGTGGCGCGGGGCGCGACTGTCTTGCTGCGGCGTCGGCATTCAGCGCCGCCATCGCCGCGAGCATCACAATGGCTGGATGTCCGCAATGGCGCAGCGCCGTCGTCGATCGATTTACCATTCCATTACCCGGTTGAAACGCCTGTCCGCGCTTGCGTCGATCAAGTGTCAGATGCGGTCTTTGGACCAAGAAAACCGCCGTCACGATCCACGTAGCCAATCCGCTTCTGGGGACTATCGTGGCAAATCTCTCATATACGACAGCCCGAGTAGGAGGAAGGGCTGTGTGTACCGAAAACTTATCCGATGACGTGATGAAATCACCTAAACTGGCGAAATGATCGGGCTGCTCTGTTTCGCTTTTGCCGTGCTGGCCTCGCCATTCAAGTCGAAGTTGCGGCCTGAAGCTGAGAACGCGGCGCTTCGACATCAGTTGATTGTTTTGCAGCGCAAGCTGCGTGGCCGTGTTCGACTCGCAAACAGCGATCGCTGGTTCTTTGTCCAGCTTTATCGCTGGTTCCCGTCTATCCTTCAGGTTCTTGCAATCATCCGCCCCGAGACCCTCATCCACTGGCATCGGTCTGGCTTTCGCTGCTATTGGCGCTGGAAGTCACGATCTTTGGGAGGTCGGCCGCAGATCGAGACGGGACTGCGCGCGTTGATCCGGCAGATGAGAATCGAAAATCCGCTTTGGGGCGCGCCACGCATCCACGGCGAACTTCTCAAGCTTGGGTTTGAGGTCGCTCAATCAAGCGTCGCCAAGTACATGGTCAAACGGCGAGGACCGCCAAGCCAAGGGTGGCGGACCTTCCGGCGTAATCACGCGCCGGATATTGAGACGCTAGCGTCGATTGCCAAGAGCTATGCGGTTGACATCAGTATGATCAGCCGCTTGGCCTTTGGACCGCGCGGGCGGCATTAATTGAGATCGTGAGCGCGACTTATGCTGACACTGGTGGAGATATGACGAAAATACTCGCTGCAATGATGCTGCTTACGCTTGCACCGGTCGCTCAAGCAAGACCTATTGACTGGCAGGCCGAGTTAGAGCGCTGCCGCGCGCTAGCGAGCAAATGGCACCTTTGCTGCTGGCGGGCCAAGGCTTGTCTCCCATCGCGCGCTCTGGCACTGAGGCTCGCCGCTGTGTCTGGATTGAACGGCGGGCGCTGAAACATGGCGCACGCTAGGCGATGAACTCGGATTTCTCGTGAAGGTCATAAGGCCAAGTCACTGATCGTCGCCGCTCGCGGTCCGCTTCAACGGCCATTGGAAAGGAACCGGGTTCATGCCGCTGACGCGTGGAAAGGCCGTTGGGTATGATGCCGATTTGATGGTGTTCAAGTTCACGATGAGGAATGGCGAGCAAACTGTGCAGTGCCAGATCAGCAAAGCCGCGCTTGGTGACTTGGCTGGTCGTTGGAGAGGCGGCGCGGCGCGGGATTTGGCGGCTGAGTTTGAGGCGCATCGTGAGCTTATCGAGGCTATAGCGTCCGAACAGTTCGACCAAACATCCAATGAGGAAACGAGCTTGGTCCGCATTTTTTCAAAACACATTCCGAGGAGCACAGCGCAAAGGTAAAGTCACGATCCCGAAGACGCATTCAAGGTGGGAACCAACGGTCTAATTCGTTCCTGTTCGCATGGCCCTATTGCCGCCTGATGCCGCTGGCTCAAAAAAGGTAACCAAATCATTACCTTAGGACGCCGTTCATTTAGAGCCCGGGTGTTGTACTTCGGACACAGCCCTCGCAACTGATCGCCTATAGTATCACAAGGATTCGATGGGCGTTCCTGCCGGAATGGTTGCTTCAACGAAGTACATGACAAATGGGGATTGATTGATGAAAAGGCTTTTGCTGACAACTGTTGGTCTGGCGGCATTGGGAATTGCAGGACCCGCGATGGCTGCTGATTTGGCTCCTCATCCGTATACCAAGGCACCGCCTCCGATGGTGGCTCCGATTTACGACTGGAGCGGCTTCTACATCGGCGGCAATGGCGGCTGGGGCGAGAGCCATAGCTGTTTGGATTTCTTTGATGCGACTGGCGTAGACTTCGCTAACGGCTGCAGCAGTCGGTCCGGAGGCGTCGTGGGCGGCCAGTTCGGCTACCGCTGGCAAGCCAGTCAGTGGGTTTTTGGCTTGGAAGCTCAGGGTGATTGGGCAGACCTCAGCAACACGCGTCTCAGCCTTATCAATCCAACGTTCTCGACCCAGACAAAAACTGATGGCATCGGCCTTTTCACCGGCCAGATTGGTTACGCCTGGAACGCCTCGCTGTTTTACTTCAAGGGCGGCGCGGCGGTGACGGACAACCGTTTCAGCATCCTCAACACGCTTACCGGCATTGAACTGGCCTCGGCAAGCGCGACCCGCTGGGGTGGTACCGTGGGGGTGGGCTGGGAGTACGGCTTCGCACCGAACTGGTCGGCCGGTATTGAATACGACCATCTGTTTATGGGTGACTTAAACAACTCGTTCTCGGGCCTCAATCCGATTAGAGCCACTTTTATCAACAATCGGATCAGCCAGGATGTAGATATGCTCACGCTGCGCATCAACTACCGGTTCGGCGGCTACGGTTACGGCGCGCCGGTCGCAGCGAGATACTGACCTCGGGTAATTTCGACTTCTCCAGCAAACTTGGTCGGCAGAAATGCCGACCTTTTTGTTGGAAATTACATGTCTAAAAATCCGTCAGGCCCGCGCCCCGCTCCACATCGAGCCGCCGCTGCTGATTGCATAAATCGATCGAGCGCTCGCCAAGTCGGGTGTCGCCGAAATTTGTCATGCCTGTGCCTACCGCATATCAAATCCGGGCATATTGATAGTGCAGTCCGCCCAGAATCGGACGACAGAGAATGCGTCCGGCGGTCTCGGCGGCGCGTGACATCGGCGCGTCCTTGTTCAATGACAAATGGGTGCGCGTGCCGTTGTAATGGCTCATGTACGACAGCAGCACGTGGCGCAGATGGCGTTCGCCGAATACCACGACATGATCAATGCATTCCCTGCGGATCGAACCGATCAGCCGTTCTGCATACGCATTTTGCCACGGTGAGCGAGGAGAAGTCGGGCGGTCTCGGATGCCGATCGAGCGAACCCGGCGGATAAATATCTCACCATAGGCTCGATCGCGATCCCGGATTAGGTAACGAGGGATTTGCTCCCAGCCGCAAGCTTGAGTGAGCTGATTGGCGATCCATTCGGCTGTCGGATGCGCGGTCACTCCAAACCACAGGATCAGCCGCCGGCCATGGCCCATGATCAGCAACCCATAGAGAAGTCGGAACGAGATTGTCGGAACCACGAAAAGGTCCATCGCCGCGATACCGTCAGCGTGGTTACGAAGGAACGTCTTCCAATCCTGCGACGGAGGGGCCCTCCTCCGCGCCATATACTTGGCCACGCTGGTCTGGCCGATATCGATGCTAAGCTTGAGCAACTCGCCATGGATTCTCGGCGCTCCCCACAACGGATTGGCGATGCTCATCTCGCGGATCAGCCGGCGAATGTCCAACGGCACAGCTGGTCGACCGCAGCGATGCCTCGATTTCCAGCGCCAATACGATCTGAAACCGGCACGATGCCAACGGATCACGGTGTCCGGTCGGACGATCGCCAGTGCATCATACATCTTGGGAAACAGTCGGCAGACCCCTCCCAATATCGGTCTGTCAATCGAGATGAAGGCACGTCTCCTGGGACGGGTTCGCCGCAACACGTTGATTTGTTGCCTCAAGACCAGAATTTCTGCCTCAAGCGCAACTCGCGACCGCAGCAGATCGATCACCATTCCAAAGATCAGTCTGCACAAATCTAACATCGAGCAGCAGCATCGCCTGATTCTCGATCAACCGCCAGCTGTATGGGGTTTGCGACAGGGACAGCCGCCAATGACCGACATGCTCCGTGCGTTATTCCGAACGGAGCTTGATATCAATTTTCAGGCTCCCCCCACGAACGCTCAATGTCCTCAAAGTATCGCTTCGTCGATCAAATAACGCCCAACTCGGGTCGCCCTCAGCCGTCATGAACGACGACACGTAGCGGTCCTCTGCCATGGCTACGACGACTTCGGGCAGTCTTCCTACTACAGACAAATCGACGACCGCTCTGTTACGGAGCAGATCGAATGTCGGCTCCCACAGTTGTTCGTTGCTCCAGCTCCCGCACAAGATGGCGGTCCTGTTTTCAATGCGCCAGCTCCATTCGACCATTAGGCCAAGTTCGCCTTGCGGGTTACCGGCTTCTCCGGAACGACGGGTGCTTGGTGTGAGATGCCCGAACTCCAAAAAGATGGCTGAGCCGTGCCCTCGCCAGAGGTGCGACAAAGGCAGACCTATCAGCGCGCCGCGAAATGTCTGTAAGACACTAACGCCATCATTGCTCAAGCTCGGCTCTCCAGCAGCAAGGGTGCCATTCGGTTGCATACACCGAATACATCAACCTTTCACGGCACCAACTGCTCAATTTTGAATGAAGTGGGCGCGACTTCCGGTACGGGTCAAAGCTGCCCTGACGGCCCCGAAATCCGACTTCCGTTCTTCCCTCAGAAGCGGACTCAATTCGGCCATCGCATCATGTCCGGTTCGTGCCCAAAAACGGAAGTCGCGCACAAAAAGAAAAGGCCGCCCGGAGGCGGCCCTCAAATTCGAGCCTGATGATCGCAGATCAGACGGTTATCGTGCTGGCTTTGACTGGCAACGAGGCGATACCCAGCGGCAAAACGGTTACTTCAACGAGGTGTTGATCGAGGTGAACTTGTCGTTGAGGTTCGAACCGAGCCCGTTGACGACGGCGATGATCGCCAGCGCGATGCCGGCGGCGATCAGTCCGTATTCAATGGCGGTCGCGCCAGACTCATCCTTCCAAAACTTAAAAAAAGAAATCGGCATGTGATGCTCCAATGGCGGGTCGCCACCTCGCGTGGCCAACATCCCCGACCTACCGAAGACTGGTCCAGAATTATTAAGGTTGGATATATTGGTCGCCGCAGAATTCCTCGATATTGCGAGCGAAAACGCTTCAAATTGAAAGTTGTGATCGAACTGTGGGCGCTGCCAAAGTGGAAAGCAGCTCGTGCGACGTGGCTCCCGCTACTGTCTGGCCCAAGTGGCATCGGAATAACCGCTTTGGGTCAAAAGGCGAAATACTCGCTAGGAGTAAATGTCGTCCGCTGTTGCCCCAATAACAGACATGCAGCGACCGCTGCGCCATGTCCCTTCGGTGCCAAAACCGGAAGTCAGCGGTTGATGGTGACGTTTGATCGCCTGAGTGGTTCCTTACGGCGATTTTGTCTCGGGTTTGTGATAGAGCAGGCGGCAGATAGTGGCGACGACGGCCGGACCACCCGCACCTGGTCCTTCGTAGCTCTTGTCTATCCGTATCTCTTGCTGCGGCTCGGAAAATCTTATCGTGAAGCTGTTATCCCAATCCCGGTGCGAAATACCGAATAGGTAGCTTCGACCCTGGAAGGTAAAGGCGCTGTCGAATGGATCAAGCCCACGGATAAAATGAAGGTTGGCGAAGCTTCCATCGACGGTCGCCATCATCGTGGACTTTAAGTCTACGGCTCGTCTAGCGCCCACTGGATCATCCATTAGCCGCACTACGCGCGTTGCTGGCGCATCGTCACGGAAGCCCTCCAATGTCGTCCAATCCAGCCGCGCATCGCCTGTTGCCAGCTTTTTCTCCCATTCATCACGCCAACCGGGTTGGAGGTTTAGTTCTCGGCCCCATTGCGCTTCTTCCTGGCGATACAACTCACTTATAATCTCAATCGGGTTTGCATTCGTTAGCGGTTTCCACGAAGCTTCGACCGCACCTGCACCATCAAGAGGCGGCTCGTGATACGGCGTCAAGGGTTTGGGTAGGATGCTCTGATTTACAGCATCGGCCAAGGCGCGACATATTGGACCCTCCTGAGGAAGCATACCAAAAGTGGCTTCGTGAATGCCTGTGGGCCATTGGTCAGAGACGCTGTAACCGGTCGCGGGTTGCTGTAGCTGCGCTATCCGCCGCTCGATAGTTGCACGCAAGCATTCCTTGGCGTGGGAAGAAACGCATTCTACGTCCCGCCGCTTGATCCAATCCCGCTGTGAGTCTTTTTCGATTTTGCCCTGTTGCAGCGCTTCCTTGTAAGCTTGCGATAATGCCAAATCGAGCTGTGAGAGATTGGCGTCAGAACAGAGTAGCTTTTCCGTCGGTGATCGCGCCTTTGTGCAATTGAAACTAGGCTGCACGTGCTGCGCCGCGGCAGGCATCGTCAGGCTCACCGCTATCAACCAAGCATATCGCATCAGACACTGTTCCCACGGATTTCCTCCGGGTCGTCACTAGGTTGTACAAGACGGTTGCGTCAACCCAAACCGCGCCGAATGCTCAATTTTGAATGAAGCTGATGCGACTTCCGTTAATGGGATGGTCGGGGTGTCGCGGCTTGACCTGGACGGGCAAGATCGTCCACTGCCACCCATCGCAGGTACCGGGAAGCTACGACGACGATTGCACCAATGACTGGGTGTACGTCCCGAAATAGCCCGCTGAAAAGCCTCACTGCAAATCATGGATCGACGACCGTCGCAGGGATATCGCGACCGCGATCATAGACCATTTTCCAAAGTTCGCGGGCGACCGAATAATTCACATCCGCAATTTTTTCTTTCAACGCGGCAATGAATTCGTTGCCGCCATCTAGCGGGTATGACGAAATAATCCGGTAGCCTTGCAAAGGCGGGTTTGTCGGCATTGGCATGGCGGTTGAGAGTCGCCGACAGATATTTGCAGCAACTGCGTTTGCATCGGCTGGCAGCAAGCCTTTTTCATCGCGCAGAATCTGAGCGATCATTCGCTCTGCTTTCGCAGCGTCAATTCGAATTTCCGCCATTTGCGCCTCAATCTTTCCTGCGAATTGGGAGCCTTTACGTGGCACAATGCAGGGTAGCAATACGAAGATTGGGGCCTTGTCCCGACTATTCACAGGGGTGTTTTGATCACCGAAGACCGACGGGGCGAAGCCGACTACTGCATCGTCGGCACCGCCGCCTCGACGGTGATCTTCGCCGACTTGCCGACTCCGTCCGACGAGATGGCACGTCACCACCAACGGCAGCAGCATCCGCAGAATGCCCTAGAAGCCGTAGCGCGTGACCGCTGGCCTTGCCGTGCGTCGATGACGACGAGATGAAACGGCTTCTCGAAATTGCAGCCATCAACGAAGTCGGAGATCATCTTGGCGAAGCGCTGTTGGTCGTGCGGCGTCATGCGGCGAGCGTAGCAGATTCACGGGGCTGCTGACGAGGGCGGTCCAATCTCTATCGCGGTGTTCACAACCCGCGCGCCTTCGCAATAGAGCGTCACGTCGACCCGGATACTCTTCGCCGGGTCAATTCGACTGACGCTTATCGATCCAAGATTTACCCGGATGCCGTTGGGATGAATGACACCAGTCTGGTTATTCCACCCCACCACCTGTTTTCCCGCGTTAATGCCCGAATGATTTTCGAGCTGTGTAGAAACAGTTTTGATCTCAACATTTTGTAGCGTCATCAAAAACCCGGCGTGACGCGCAACCGCGCGGCCATTGTTTCTGACTAAGATGCTGTGATCCTCGACGCCATCTTCGACCTTTGACGGCTGGATCATAATTTCGAGATTTGGCTTCTGCCGCCTGCCGAACATGTCCTCAAGATCAAAGTGCTCCATTTTGTAAAAGCTATCACCGCTTCGCTTGTGATACCGCTGCTCACCGAGCATCGCCATGTAAGGTCCACCATGATGTGGACAAGCTGGTCAACGCCGAGCTACTTCGGATCGCAGCGGGCGGCACTCCGCCAAGATTATTGACAACAGGCCTACGCTGATTCAGCAACCCCGGCAAATGCTCTTCATCTTGCGGTTGAGGACGGCGTTTTCCTTGACAAGTATATCATTCGGATTGGTCTGACTTTTCTCCGATGGCACTTGATCGGCGCGCGGTTGGCGATGACCAATCGGAGCCTGCGG
Organism: uncultured Alphaproteobacteria bacterium; assembly: GCA_963806075.1. Classification (GTDB taxonomy): domain Bacteria; phylum Pseudomonadota; class Alphaproteobacteria; order Rhizobiales; family Xanthobacteraceae; genus Bradyrhizobium. The sequence goes on along the minus strand of CAWDWT010000014.1, from coordinate 98,794 downwards.
ATTTGTCGAACTTGCGGCGCCCGAAGAGCCTGCGCCTTGGTTCTGCGCGACTGCCGCTGTGCCGCCACTCAAGAGCGTTAGCACCATCGTCGCAATCAATTTCGACTTAAGCACTTTGAACGCCGACATTTCAGACCGCCTTCTTCTTGTGTAGACGCTAAACCATAACCCGCCGTTGCGGAAAGCAACATTGTTTTAGGTCAAGGGTCGCCGTTTTCACGGGACCTGTGATTGCCGCCGACGTCTTGGTTTGTTGCGCCACCACACAGTGCGCTCAAAGCTCCGCAACATCATTGAACGACCGGGCAACGGGCGGTAGTCCACCCTGCCGGGGAAGGGAAATTTTCGGGAAAAGCATGCTTATTCGCTGGCGGGGTATCCCCCTTTGACGCCGCCGCAGCCAATTCGCAGGCGCTTTTTTCTAACCGGCACCCGTGCACTGCAACTTCTTTGATCGAGATCAAGCCCGCCGTTGCCGCAGGCTGGTTGGATAAACTTTTCAGAGTGGGCCAAGTTGAGGCGGTCGCGATTTCCGCCGTCTCAACGAGGGAGTACACTATGCTGCCAATTTTTCGGAATGGCGACCGAGTTACGGTAGATGTCGGCTTACCGATCCACAACCCGGTGAGATCGTCGCGGTCCTGACGAAGGGTTTACAGTGCACCTGAGCGGAGAAACTGCTTGGGAAGGATTCTTGCCACTCGTTTGGAAATGCGACAACGAATACGAGTTGTTGGCTGGAGGCAAGGCGACCGGTACACCCCCTGATGTGATCGGGTGCCGTGGCGGTGCTCGCGTATCTTCGGAAAGGCTTTCGTGACGGCGTGCCAATTTGCTGGCTTGCGTTCACAACCGCATCACAGACCCGTGGCGGTGTCGAGCCATAGGATGGTTGGCCACCCCCTCGGGGGAAGGAAAAATTTGAAAGGATGCTTGTTTTCGAAATCTTGTCAGCGCTATGACAGTGGAGTCAGATTAGGCTCACAAAGAGGATGCTCCATGCCCAAGGTCGATGATCCAATAGCTTTTGAAGGGCGGTTCGGGTTTATTGTCCGCCAAGACGACAACCGTCTTGCCGCGAGCTTTTCCTTTGAGACTAAGGAAGACGCAGATGCCGCGCATCAAAAGATGAAAGAAATTCTAGCGAACTGCCAAAAAGTGACGGGTTACGCATAGTCAGCTCTCAGGCCGGTTTCTCGATCGCATAGCCTGTCGTTAACGCAAAAAAAACTTACGTTAATTGGACCTTCAATCCATTCGCGAAATCGCGGACCGGCTGGACGGGAAAGCTCCGCAAGCCGTCGAGTGCGGCGACGTGCCCATCGAGCGGTTGGGTCGGATCAGCGACACACCAACACTGGCGTTTTTGTGTATGTCAGCACCTTGTTTGTCACACTGCCGAGCACAATTGCGGATAGTCCGCTGCGGCCATGCGATGCCATAACGATAAGATCGCAGCCCCGGTCCGTGGCCGCTGCAACGATGGCTTGATAGGGTTGCGCGTCAAGGAGTGATCCTTCCTACTCCGAAAGCTTGGCAGATCGCCGAAGCAGGCCGGACCATTCTGGCGCGGTTGCAATCCGGCGCAGCGATCGAGGCGCCAAAAGAAACACCTGTGTGTGCCGAAAACCTCATCCGAGTTGATGATGTGACGGAATCGCCTAAGCTGGTGGAATGATCGAGCTGCTCTGTTTCGTTCTGGCCGTCCTGGCCTCGCCATTCAAGTCGAAGTTGCGACTTGAGGCTGAGAATGCGGTGCTGCGACATCAGTTGATTGTCTTGAGGCGTAGGTTGCTTGGTCACGTCCGGCTCACGAACCATGATCGCTGGTTCTTTATCCAGCTGTATCGCTGGTTTCCGTCAATCCTGAAGGTTCTCACGATCATCCGGCCCGAGACGCTGGTCCGTTGGCATAGGGCCGGTTTTCGTTGCTACTGGCGTTGGAAGTCGTGCCCATTGGGAGGGCGACCGCAGATCGAAACGAAGCTGCGCGTCTTGATCCGGCGGATGCGGATGAGCGTGGGCTTTGGGGCGCGCCACGTATCCATGGCGAACTGCTCAAGCTTGGGTTTGAGGTGGCGCAATCGAGCGTTGCCAAATACATGGTCAAGCGGCGCGGGCCGCCCAGCCAGGGATGGCGAACCTTCTTGCGCAATCACGCGCCGGATATTGCCGCGATGGATCTGTTCGTTGTCCCGACTATCGGTTTCGACCTGCTCTATGCCTTCGTCATCGTCCGGCTGGATCGCAGAGACCTCATCTGGATCAACGCCACGGCAAATCCGACGGCGGAATGGATTGCGCGTCAAATCACGGAGGCCTTCCTTGGGATGAGGCTCCGCACTACTTGATCCGCGATCGCGACCGGATCTATGGCAGCGTTGTCACCCGCCGATTGCGCGACATGGGCATCCGGGACAAGCCCACCGCACCAGCTTCGCCCTGGCAGAATGGCTTTGCCGAACGGCTGATCGGATCGATCCGGCGTGAGTGTGTGGACCACATCATTGTTTTGGGCGAGGCGCATCTGCGCCGGATACTCAAATCTTACGCCAAATATTATAACCGTGTCAGAACGCATCGATCCCTGAACAAGGATGCGCCGGTTTCTCGCCCGGTTCAGCGAACCGGTGTGATCAGGTCACGCGCCATCCTGGGCGGACTTCATCACCGCTACGCCCGTGTTTAAGTTTTCGGTACACACAACGTTTTAAGAGCGAGCTTAAGAGCGATTGATGGGTCAGATTTCGGTGCTTACGGCGCCGGGAACGTCGGCGGCGTTGGAGCGAGCATGAGCGGTGCCGGATCGTTGCGGCGGCCTTTGCGCAGGGATCGTGTGCGGCGCAAGTTGCGCGGGATCACGATATTTCGACAGGTCTGATTTACACACCTGGCGTCGCCGGCTTCGCCAGGACCTTGCTGAGCAGGCTTTGTGGAAGCGGCGATGAAAGCGGAGCCGATCAAGGAAGCGGCGCCGTCTGGCGAAGTGATCGTGGTGGGATTGACGGGGCTCGGCCCAGACATTCTTCCACTTCGCGTCGACGGCCCGCCTTGAGAAGCAGTTCTGTTTTCAATCGATGTAATTTTTCAATCGATGTAATTCAGGTCTAAACCAGCAGTCAGCCGTCTGGTCGGCACCGCGCCGGCGGCCTTGCCAGTCCGCTGACCGCGCCGGCGCTGCTCCATCGCCGCGTTATTCGGTCAAAAGGCTTCGGAGCGATCCGGGCCTTGTCCATCAGATGTTTGCGGTCTCATACCGACTTGTAGGTTGGGACACTTGCGGCTTTTCCTCGATTGGGCTCGCAGGCAATTGCAGCACGGTAGCCCTCTGCCCCGCAGCAAGGTTCGTGACAAGAACGATCTTACCATTTGAGAATTCCAGCGCGTCGTGATGTTGACACGGCTGCTTGAGGTTTATTTGGCGAAACCGCGCTAATCGAACGCCGATGTTCTTGCGAAAAATCATGGCGTCAGCTTGAACGTCATTTTCGAATGCGATCTCGGTCCCGGGACGAAGGCAGACCGCGACATTCGGATCGTCAGGGCTAGCAAAGCCGCGAGTCCCGGTAGAAAAGTTGGTCGAGACCAAGGTTTCCGCGACCTCAGCGGCACGTGTCGCGACCGCATGTAAGCTGTAATCGCACATGGATGCGCCTCCTATAAACCTGCGCCCCAAATCAAAGAACCTTCGCAACCCGATTTGGTTGCGAGGTGCCGTGATCGGATCAGTAGATTCCCGATCCGTCCGGGAGTCGACCTAAAAAACATTAATTCGAACAGCTCCAGAGGCCTAACCAGCGGCGTACCCATCTGGCATGACAGGCAGCGCGTCGTGTGGCTGTGCCTGTCGTAAATCAAATCCGAACATATTGGTGGTGCAGCCCGCCCAGGACCGGGCGGCAAAGAATGGTCCCGGCTAGTCTGACGGCGCGCGAGACCGGCGCATCCTTCTCCAAAGATAAATGCGTCCTTATCTCGTTGTGATATTTCATGTAGGACAGCAGTACATGACGGAGGTGTCGCTCGCCGAACACAATAACGTGGTCAAGGCACTCCCGTCGGATCGAACCGATCAGCCGTTCGGCATATCCGTTTTGCCATGGGGAGCGCGGCGATGTCGGCCGGTCACGAATGCCCATTGATCGAAGTCTTCGGATGAAGACCTCACCATAGGCCCCATCCCGGTCACGGATCAGGTAGCGGGGAGCCTGTTCCCAACCGCATGCTTCCGTGACCTGATTTGCGATCCATTCTGCAGTGCGGTTAGCTGTGACGCCAAACCACAAAATTTGTCGTCGGCCGTGCCCCATGATCAGCAATCCATAGAGCAGGCGAAACGAGATCGTCGGCACGACGAACAAATCCATCGCCGCGATGCCGTCGGCATGGTTATGAAGAAACGTGCTCCAGCCTTGCGACGGTGGCCCTCGTCTCTTCACCATATACTTGGCCACGCTCGTCTGGCCGATATCGACGCCGAGCTTGAGCAACTCTCCGTGGATCCGCGGCGCTCCCCACAGCGGGTTGGCGATGCTGATCTCGCGGATCAGCTTGCGTACCTCTGTCGGTAAGGTTGGTCGGCCACCACGACGTCGTGACCTCCAGTGCCAGTACGATCTGAACCCGACGCGGTGCCACTTTATAACGGTATCTGGCTTCAAAACCGCCAGAGCGTTTAGGACTGTTGGCGCCAATCGATACAGCCCGGCAAAGATCAAGCGGTCCATAGCGCTGAACGTCTGCCTCTTGGGCGAATGCCGTCTCAGTATGTTAATCTGATGCCGAACGACCAGGATCTCGGCCGCCAACGAGGCCCGCGACGGAACAATAATACCAACGCCGACCAGATCAGGCTGCAAGCTTCTCTCATAGGATAGAAACATTGCGCGATTCGGCTTCACTTGCCAGCCGATTTAGGTTTCCGACAGGGACAGCGGTGGGCTTGTCCCGGATGCCCATGGCGCGCAATCGGCGGGTCACAACGCTGCCATAGATCCGGTCGCGATCGCGGATCAGGTCGTGCGACGACCAGCCGAGCTTCGTGCACCGCGTTTACGAGTGCAATAAATGCCGCAGTACGCAGAGTTTTATCACGCCGGGTTTAAGTAGTGGCGTAGCTATTCGACGCGGATTTAGCTCTCTACGAATTTGATTGTTGAGATAGGCCATTTTCCATCGTGGCCCTTGATCGAAATTCGGAGCCCGTGAAGTTCGTCGAGCCAAACATTCTCTACCATCCCTGCCTTTCCGTCGGCGAACACGACGGACTTGCCGATAAGCTCAGAACGCGCCTCCTCGAACGCTCCAAGGATCGTTGATGCATGGGGTTTGACGGTGGGCATTGTGTCTCCTGACCCACCACCCTAAACGGGGCACTGGGTGAGTTGAGCAGTGGGTCACTTTGATTGTGGCCGCGTTGTTAACTGGAAAACGGACCGTCCGAAGCGCATATTCGCAGAATGGCACAAGGCTTGTCTGCTCCACCACTGACCCACGAAGAATATGTCTCGTTGCGGGACTGCGCCAAGGGTTTGATGCACCGCACAATCCCTGCCGAACACAAAGACCGACTGATCCAACTAGGGTACATACAGGAATTGTCGGGCGGACTTCGACTAACGAACGCTGGCAGGCTGAGGATTGCGGAAGGCGAATGACTCTAGATTAAGCCGAACAACGCCTTGTACTGCGTCTCGGAGACCTCATAATCTTGCCGAGCATCAATCTTGGCCGTAATGCCGCAACCAGCGAGCGGCAACGCTAGCAATACAATCAGCTTCTTCATTGATTTAACCCCCGGAAAAACCGCCCGATCAAATCGCCTCCGTACCGCAAATTGCAAGCTCGACCTTAGGACCACGCAGGCAGACATGGCCAAGAGCGCGAGCCTTTCAAACGAACGAGCACAAGCGGCCAGTGCTGAAGCTTTTCACCGCCGAGCTGGAGCGGCTGGATGACAATGGCGCACCATGGAGCATCGTCGAGGGCGTGTCTCAGGAACAATTTGCCCGCTCACCACGTTTATGGCCGCGACCTGGCAATTCCGCTGTGTCACCATGGGAGGGCGCGATGTGTCACGAGTGCCTCGAACTCGACGTCAGGATCGACCATTACGGTGTCATGGGGTCCCGCGTCACCGATCAAGCCCTGCTTCTTAGGATCAAGGAATTGATAGATCTGATGCAAGATCTGAAGGTCGCGCTTCACCCGCAGCATAAGATGCCTCAGCCGCAAATCATCCGAGCCACGGCGATGTTGGCTTAGGCCTGGGCGACGAACTCGCTGGACCTGTGCCTACCGCATATCAAATCCGAGCATACTGATGATGCAGTCCGCCCAGGATCGGGCTGTGAATGCTGATCGAAAAATGACCCCCATCGGCATCATGGAGACCCCTTCAGCCCATTGATTTCGTTGAGTTGGAATGATGGGACCCCTTGCCGATCATGGTCGAGACCGCGCGCCGAAACACAGCAGCACATTGATTTGTTGCCGCAAGACCAGAATTTCTGCCTCAAGCGCAACGCGCGACCGCAGCAGGCCGATCACCATTCCAAGGATCACTCTGCATAAATCCAACATCGAGCAGCAGCATCGCCCGATTCTCGATCAACCGCCAGCCGGATGGAGTTTGCGACAGGGACAACAACGAGTAACTGGTCGGCTTTGGTATTACTCACACTAAAAGCAATTCGAAAACATGGCGCGGCTACAACTGCCTGCGCCAAAAGACGATGGCGGTGGAAGTCTGCCTCGAACATCCGCGCATAGCGGCTGCCTCGATTATCAGTGAGTTCAAGAGCTCAAGACGTCGAGACAGCCTTGCGAGAGTGCGCGTCGTTCCATCAATCCGAACTATCGAAGAAACGGGCTTTCTCGTTGCGCTGGAACAAGACGGACGGGAAGTCGGCGGCGTAGCGCTTTTCCGTCTCCCGTTCCGGGACTTCGTGCGCTGACGTCGTCAAAGGGCTCTCGATCGCCTTGCGATAGAGATGCCACGTCGCATGACCGAGCAGCGGCATCACGACCGTGAGGCCGAGGAAGAACGGGATCGACCCGAGCACCAGCAAAACGGCAACGATCAAACCCCATTCCGCGGTTGCGATTGGATTTTTCGCGACCACGCGCAGCGACGTCATCATGGCATCGGTCATGTCGGCGTGCTGGTGGAGCATCAGCGGGAACGACACGAGGCTGATGCACAAGGCGACGGCTGCGAACAGGACTCCGACGCCGCAGCCGACCATGATCAGACGCCGGCCCTCGGACGAGGTGAAAACCCGCGTGAGGAAATCGGGGATTGTCGATGCCGGGGCGTCGCCGAAGGCGGAGACATAGATCGCGTGTGCCGTTGCCACCCACGCGACAAAAAGGGCAAGCAGCACCGCGCCCAGTCCAAGCATCGAACCGAACGACGGTGCCCGCAACACGCGGAACGCGTGCCAGGCGGACGCTTCCTGGCCGAGTTCGCGCCGATAGCTCAGTTCATAGAGTCCGAGCGCCGCAAACGGCCCAATCAGGGCAAAGCCAGCGGCGATCGGAACCAGCATCGGCAAGACCGAGTAGCCGAGCACCATCCGCCACAGCAGAATTCCGATCACGGGATAGATTACGCAAAGGACAATGGCGTGGCTCGGTACCGCCTTGAAATCTTCCCAGCCCAGCCGCAACGCATCGAGAAGGTCGGAGAAGCCGATGTGCCGGATCACCAGTCCGTCTGCGGCGACCGCTCCTGGTCGTTGGTGTAACGTGTCGTCGATAGGATAATAAGTGGCCATGTTCGTTGTCTCCCTTTCGCGGAGGCAGTCCTCGGGCCGCCAAAAGGCACGAGAGTTTGCCCGTTCGGAACGATCACGATCAAACCCAGACGCGAAAGCAAGGAACCTGGTCTTGCCGCGACCTGTTAGGCAATCCTAATCCCCATCTCTGATTTTAGTTGCTCACGGTTCTGTGATATTTATGCCGCAAGCTGCATCAGTTATTGTTTAGTTCGGACGGGGTGTGCAGCCACTCCTTGATCTAGCCAACCGGGATGGGCTGCGGTCTCCGACCAAAGACCCGCCGGTGGATCTCCTTGCCGGCGGGTTTTGTTGAGGGACGGACTTCCTGTGCCTACCGCAAATCAAATCCGGGCATATTGATGGTGCAGTCCGCCCAGGATCGGATGGCAGAGAATGCGTCCGACTGTCTCGGCGGCGCGTTATTGCGGCGCGTTGTGTGTACCGAAAACTTAAACACGGGCGTAGCGGTGATGAAGTCCCCCCAGGATGGCGCGTGACCTGATCACATCGGTTCGCTGAACCGGGCGAGAAACCGGCGCATCCTTGTTCAGGGATCGATGCGTTCTGACGCTATTGTAATAGTCGGCGTAGGATCGCAGGACTCGACGCAGATGCACCTCGCCCAGGACAATGATGTGGTCCACACACTCACGCCGGATCGATCCAATCAGCCGTTCGGCAAAGCCGTTCTGCCAAGGTGAAGCTGGTGCGGTGGGCTTGTCCCGAATGCCCATGGCGCGCAATCGGCGGGTGACAACCGCGCCATAGATTTGATCCCGATCGCGGATCAGGTATTTTGGGGCATCATCCCAAGGGAAGGCCTCCGTGATCTGACGCGCAATCCACTCCGCTGTCGGGTTTGTTGTGACGCTGATCCAGACGAGGTCTCTGCGGTCGAGCCGGACGATGACGAAGGCATAGAGCAGGTCGAAACCGATAGTGGGGACAACGAACAAGTCCATAGCGGCAATATCCGGCGCATGATTACGCAAGAAGGTTCGCCATCCCTGGCTGGGCGGCCCGCGCCGCTTGACCATGTATTTGGCAACGCTCGATTGCGCCACCTCAAACCCAAGCTTGAGCAGTTCGCCATGGATACGTGGCGCGCCCCAAAGCGGATTTTCCACGCTCATCCGCCGGATCAAGACGCGCAGCTCCGTCTCGATCTGAGGTCGCCCTCCCAATGGGCACGACTTCCACCGCCAATAGCGGCGAAAGCCAGCCCGATGCCAACGCACCAGCGTCGCGGGCCGGATAATTGTGAGAACCTGCAGGATCGACGGAAACCAGCTGTGCCTGTCGCAAATCAAATCCGAATATATTGGTGATGCAGCCCGCCCAGGATTGGAAGGCGAAGAATACGCCCTGCTCTCTGAACCGTGCGCGATAGGGGCGCATCCTTGTCCAACGATAGGTGCGTGCGCGTCTCATTATAGTAGTTCATGTAAGACAGCAGCACGTGACGAAGATGCCGCTCGCTGAACACAACAACGTAGTCAAGGCATTCCCGCCGAATCGAACCGATCAGCCGTTCAGCACATGCGTTTTGCCTGCGAGCGCGGCGACGTCGGTCGATCACGAATGCCCATGGATCGAACTCTTCGAATAAAGACTTCGCCATAGGCCCCGTCCCGGTCGCGGATCAGATAGCGAGGGGCCTGCTTCCAGCCGCACGCTTGCGTGATCTGATTTGCGATCCATTCTGCGGTCGGATGCGCGGTAACGCCAAACCATAAAACCTGTCGTCGACCATGCCCCATGATTAACAAGCCATAGAGCAAGCGAAATGAGATCGTCGGTACGACGAACAGATCCATCGCCGCGATGCCGTCGGCATGATTGCGGAGGAACGTCTTCCAACCTTGGGACGGCGGCCCTCTCCGCCTGGCCATATACTTGGCGACGCTGGTCTGTCCGATTTCGATGCCGAGCTTGAGAAGCTCGCCATGAATTCGTGGCGCTCCCCAGAGTGGATTGGCGATACTCATCTCGCCGATCAGCTCGCGTTCCAGCGGCACCGTCGGCCGGCCGCCGCGATGCCTCGATTTCCCACGCCAATACGATCTGAACCTGGCACGATGCCAACGAATCACCGTCTCAGGCTTCAAAATCGCCAGAGCCCTTAGAATTCCAGCGAGGCCCGCGACCGGAACAATCCGATCAGCGCCAACCAGACCAGGCTGCTAGCTTCTCTCATAAGGCCGAAGCATTGCGCGATTCGGCCTCAGTTGCCAGCCGGATTAGGTTTCCGACAGGGACAGCTATCTCGAAGTGAAGTGCCTTGGTTGCAACACGCATCAGACCGTCGCCCTGGATGGAATAAGGACCCCGTTTTCGGGGTGATCGGCATCCAATCGGGACCCCGGCACTGAGGGTCCACACTGGCTTCCATTTTCATGGGAGCCGAGATTGGAATGCTGGTCGTGGAGACGATTGCCAAGATCCGTCGCGCGTATTTTGTTCACGGTCAGCCGATCAAGGCGATCTGCCGTGATCTCGGTGTTTCCCGGAAGGTGGTGCGGAAGGTCATCCGTTCGGAGGCGACTGAGTTCCGCTACGAGCGGGAAGCGCAGCCGCTTCCGAGGATCGGGCCCTGGAGCGACAAGCTCGATCAGTTGCTGGTTGCGAATGAAGGTAAGGCGTCGCGGGAGCGCCTGACGCTGATCCGGCTATTCGAGGAACTGCGTGGCTGCGGGTATGCCGGGGGCTACGATGCGGTACGGCGCTACGCCCGACGGTGGAGCAAGGAGCGGGGCGCCACGACGGCCGCGGCCTATGTGCCGCTGAGCTTCGCGCCGGGTGAAGCCTACCAGTTCGACTGGAGCCACGAGGTCGTCCTGCTGAACGGCGTAACGGTGACCGTGAAGGTGGCGCACGTCCGGCTCTGCCATAGCCGCATGCTGTTCGTGCACGCCTATCCGCGCGAGACGCAGGAGATGGTGTTCGACGCCCACGACCGGGCATTCGCTCTGTTCAAGGGCACCTGCCAGCGCGGCATCTACGACAACATGAAGACGGCGGTGACGACCATCCTCGTCGGCAAGGAGCGTCTCTACAATCGACGGTTCCTGCAGATGTGCAGCCATTACCTCGTCGATCCGGTCGCCTGCACTCCGGCGTCGGGCTGGGAGAAGGGACAGGTGGAGAACCAGGTCGGGCTGGTCCGTGAGCGCTTCTTCACGCCGCGGTTACGGTTCAAAAACTATGACGAGTTGAACGCCTGGCTGCTGGATAAATGCATTGCCTACGCCAGGGCACATCGCCATCCGGAGTTCACGGACCGGACGATCTGGGAAGTGTTCGAGGCGGAGCGGCCGAAGCTCGTTCCCTATGCCGGCCGGTTCGACGGCTTCCATGCGGTGCCGGCATCGGTCTCGAAGACCTGCCTGGTGCGCTTCGACAACAACAAATACTCGGTGGCGGCGAACGCGGTCGGAAGGCCCGTCGATGTTCACGCCTATGCCGACCACATCGTGATCCGTCAGGACGGCCGGATCGTCGCCGAGCATCCTCGCTCGTTCGGCCGCGGCGATACGGTGTTCGACCCCTGGCATTACGTGCCCGTGCTGGCCCGCAAACCCGGCGCCTTGCGCAATGGCGCTCCCTTCAAGGACTGGGTGCTGCCGGCAGCGATGGAGCGTGTGCGGCGCAAGCTCGCTGGCGCCCATGATGGCAATCGGCAGATGGTCGATATCCTCACCGCGGTGCTCACCGACGGACTGCCTGCGGTCGAAGTCGCCTGCGCCGAGGCGATCGCCCACGGTGTCCACTCCGCCGATGTCGTCCTCAACATACTCGCCCGTCAGCGTGATCCCGGCCCACCGGTCACGATCCTCACCCCGGCCGCGCTGACGCTGAGACACGCGCCCATTGCCGACTGTGCCCGTTACGACAACCTCAGGAGAACCGTCTGATGGAACGAACTCAGCTCTTCGACCTCATGGGCGAACTCAAGCTCTATGGCATGAAGGCCGCCTTCGACGAGATCATGGCCACCGCTGTCAAACGCCAGCATGAGCCCCAGCGCATCGTCGGCGATCTGCTTAACGCGGAAGTCAGCGAGAAGCAGGCGCGCTCGATCAAATACCAGCTCACCATAGCCAAGCTGCCGCTCGCCAAGGACCTCAATGACTTCCACTTCGATGGTACGCCAATCAATCAAACACTCGTCAACGACCTCGCCGGCGGCGGCTTCATCGCCCAGCAGCGCAATGCTGTGCTCGTCGGCGGGACCGGCACCGGCAAAACCCATCTCGCCATCGCCATCGCCCGCAGCTGCATTCGATCAGGCGCTCGCGGTCGGTTCTACAACGTCGTCGATCTCGTCAACCGGCTCGAGACCGAGACCCGAAATGGGCATATTGGTGATCCACACCGGCGTTGAAGTCTGCCCCGCCTGTTCAGCGTTGAAATGCTTAGAAATATTGTTGAGTTTATTAATCCGCTCCAAATCGGTTTCTTCGCCCGGCGTATACAACGTCATCTTTTTCAGGTCCGTACGTAAAACTCTGTGCTCCATGCGATTGAAGAGCTCAGCTGCTTGCCATACAGTGCCGATGCACTGCTCGAAGTGTGTCAGGGCCGAAAGATACTTTCCAAGTCGATGCTGCCCAGATTCAACGCCCTCGATATACCGCAGGAGGTTGTCCCGCCCCATGCCATATTCTTCATATGCTGTGTTCATGCGTCTTAAAAATGCCAGATCAAGCCGGCGAACCGAGGCATCAGGATGCGATACGCCCAGCGCAAAACCTCGCGGAGCTAAAAGCGGCTCAGCGCTTCTGATAGGAACGAAGTAGTTATCGGCCGCTTTATATAAGCCGTTGCGCGATGGACGCTGCGACGGCAACCGGGTCCGTGCTGCTATCCTCCAAGAGCCCGGTGCGGACCCGGACTTACACGGCCTTCTCGGCGTAGGACTCTATTAGTTCTTCCACCGCAGTTATGGCAGCATTAGAAAGGCGAAGGGGGTGGCGCGCACCCTTCTCCCACTCTTTCACAATCATCATAGCTAAGTACTTTTTCACGGTTGGATGATCACCACGGAAACCTTTCAGCTCCATGTAGTCGCTTGCAATTGTCAACGCTTGGTCAAGTCTCGGATCATCATCAGAATACGGCCATCTGGACGGCATCACGCATACTCACAGGCAAGGGAGAGTGAGATAAGCGCCGTGACCTTCCTTTCAAGCCAGCTTACGGATTTGCAATGAAAGCTCTTGCACCACTTTCACCCCACTGGGCATCGGTTGACCGCAGGCCAAAGCGCTGATGCCTGCGCGGGCCCAATTTCAGCTGCGTGCCGGAAATAAATTGCATCGGAGAGCACGACGGCTTGGCAGTCGATTTCTGCAACGGAGCTCTGCGTTCTCATCCAGTACTGGAAACCGGCGCTCAGCGGCCCATCTATTGATGCTCTAAACACTCACATCACCAGACGAATTGCTCGGGAGATGCGGAGCTAAGAATGGTGACTTTCATGCGTAAGTTGATCGTCTTTCTACTTTCATTAAAAAGGGCCAACTTCGTACGACTGCTCTACTTCGAACACGCAAACGAAGAAGAAGCTATGATGTATGGCTACGTCCGCGTTCCTGTTGAGAAACGGCAACCGTGAAAATCAGAATGAGACTAGCCCTCTTCGGAGGGCTTTTTCTTACATAATTCTTTAGGTGTTTGCACAGAACGAAGTGGTTCGCCCTCCGCTTGCTGTACGCCTTTGTATGGGTTGTAACGGCGGCCGGGTCCGTGTCGCCTTCCTTGCCCCTGGTGCGCGGACTTGGACTTCGCACGAGCCAAAACATTATGTGGCGGCGCGGTCGCCTGGGTGACTGGACTCGTACAAACCCAAGATCATTCAGCAACAGGGAACGGAACGTCCAATGAATGCAGAAGGCAGCTAAGAGAAGCCATCAACGAGCAGGAAGACGAGAAAGCTGAGTTGGCATGTCGCGCCGTCTTCAAACGGGGTAGTGTTGCCAAATCCGGATAACGACCCTAGCAGAACCGCCATCTGTCTGCTGGCTTTGCTTTCCGGCAAGGCGCTTCGCACGCTCCTTGAGGCGACGTTCACGCCGTTTCGCATTTATGCGGTCGCGATTGTTCGCCGCCCATCGAGCTTTCGCTCTCCGATTGGTTTCCAAGTATTTGCCGTGGTTGCTCATATGGCAAATGCAAATGCACGCCTCTTGCGGAGCGTGCATCCGCATGAACACTACTGCTGGGCTGCTACGAGCTTCTTGGTTGAACCGTCCGTGAGCTGAAGGTCGACTTCAATGACATCAGGCGCAACGTTCGTGTTCGGGTGGTTGGCGAGTGCTTCGCTAACGGCCGTATCCGTGTACGACTGCGGGAAGAAGTCCTGCGTCGAGCCGTCCTCTTGGGTTTCTGTGATCTTTTGCATAACGCGTATATGCTAACTGCTAATGTTCACATTGTAACACAAGGATTTCATTGCAAATACGTAACATTGCTTGAAAGGCAGCGCCCGACGCCTATCTCACCTTTCCTAAGTGAGTATGCGCGATGCAGTATTCGTGGTCGTTGTCCGATGCTGATCCGAAGACTTCGATCAAGCTTTAACAATTGCAATGCAATATCTGGAGCTGAAGGGTCTCGCCGACGATTATTACACCCTTGAAAAGTACGTGGCTGTTCTAATCCTGAACGAGTGGCAGCGCGGCGTGCGGCATCCGCTGCGCCTTTCCCGTGCGGCCATCGCGAAGACTGAAGCACTTCTAAAGCCTCATGTAGCAGAGGTATAGTCTGGGCCCGCACCTGGGCTTGTTGGGAGGAAGATGGGCGCGGACCCGGTTGTCGCTGCGGTTGTTCCGGAACACAGCGTACATAAAGCCGAGCCGAGTTCTGCTTCGTTCCTATCGCTTTTTCGCTTTCAACTTGTTCTTGGCTGCCTTGCGTGTGGCTTGGCGCTTGAGAGCTGCGTGCAGGCGTTTTGCCGCTTCTTCGGTTAGCACGGGGAGCACTTCTACAAAGACGTATGGCGGGCAGTCGGCATGTTCAGGAAATTGCTCCACGTACTTCTTGATTTCTGCTTTGCTTACTAAAGCGATCATGCAGAAATCGTAGCACGCTCCCTGAGGTGTTGTTCCTGTGAGGGGATGTAGGCGACCTTGCGCTCGCAATCCCAAATCTCAATGGCGCAGCCGTCAACGAGCTGCCGGGCTTCGCTCCGGGCCGACTTGTCATCCGCGCAGCTGATAAATCTTGGCGCTCCTTGTATTCGATCTTTGTTGTCTACTCGGAAAAAGCGGTATTCGATCATGCGCAATGCCTTTGCATTTGGTTGGCTGGGACGGTGGACCATAGTGTACGAGCCGGCCCTCCGATACTTTCAATGCGACGGAACCGCTTAAAAAAATCGTGAGGATGGAACCTTCTCTGAATTAACGGCTGGTTTATGCAATTCTGCTTTGAGCGCGGCTTCCGCCAATTTCCAATCCGCTGCATATGCTCGGTGCGGTCGCCAGCTATCGCGTTCGCAGGCATCCCACAGCTTCACTTACTCCGGTGAGAGGAGCTGGCGCACAATCTCGTCATATTGTTTCTTGCGAAGGTTGGAGCCGAGAGATTTCCAGCCATGATGTGTTTTGCAGAGGCAGACCACTAAGCGGCTATCGGCGTAGGTTGCGGCATTGCTGCGGGTGATGAGGTGGTCGGCTTGGAGAATAAGGTGGTCATCTTTCGCGTACCCGCCACACTCTGGAAGAGAATAGTCCGAATCCCAAACCATAACTCGGTTCAATATGCAGCCGCCGTCTCGCGCTATAACGATGTCTCGCAGGAGCGATTGTATGTTGCGCTTGGTTTCGGCTACGTCGCTTTGGCCTGCTACGCGCAGCTTCGTATTTCTCTTAAGGCCAGTGCGCCGCTGGAGCGCTGATCGTTTCACTCAAGCAATTATACCATTTGCATCTCCGCCCGGAGGCGTGCGCCGCAAGTTCGTTTTCGGAGCCGTTTGCGCGGAACGCTTCGCACTGTCGCTCCACCTCTCAGAACAAGGCGGTCCCCATCGTAGGCGTACAATGCAGGCGACGGCTACTCGCTTGCGTCGGTTGATAGCGTCGTTGCCTTCCTGCGAGAGCATAAGGGTGAGAAAGCATTCACCGCCAGCCTTTGATAGGTCGCACAATGTATAGTGCGCGACACATTATATGCCCTTGGGAACGACGGTCTTCGTCGTATGCAAACCCTGCATTTACACCACCTTCCTTAGCTGTCGCGTTCGGCAGGTAGAAAGCACCGGCAACTTTCGATATAAGCTCGTCGTCAATGACGGGTAAATCCTCCCCTATGATTTCCTGAACGCGCCGCACGGTTGCCGGTACTGAAGCTTTCAGCCGTTCTCCGGCAACGACCGGCCTTGAGCCAAGACATCTCACCAACCCACACGTTTGGCATTCGGTAGACCTCCTCCTCCTCAAGCTTATCCTTCAAAGGGTCTGGTCTCAGGACACCGAAACCAGCAAAGTATTTGGAACCGAGCGCATTTTCAAAGAATGCCCCGCATGTGTGTCTCGGTCGACTTCCTCAGATGCGTAAATATGTAAGTCTGCTGCCATATATTTTTATGTGTCGCACAACACAGATTGTGCGCAGTTTAGCTTATTAATTAGTCGGACAATAGACTTGGTACTGCGCGCCAAGGTCGCTGATGATGCAGTCCTTGGAGAAGGTGGCAAACTGGCTGGCGGGGTTGAGCGTGCTTACCATACAGAGAGTAGTGATGATGCCGCCAAGGATGCCGATGAGTAAGCCAATCCAAAACGACAGCTCTGAGAGGTTAAATCATTTTGCGTTTGCGATTAACTAAGCCTTGTAACGCGTTGCGGTCGCGTCATGCATGACAGTGAAGTCGAACTTTGAGCGCCTAATCCCCTGCGCGAGGTCGAACTCCTCCGCATGGTGGCACTCAACCGTCTCGGCGCAGGATGAACCACAGGCAGAGCCGTCGTATTCAGGGACCGTGATGCCGAGTACATCGAGGCACTGTTGGCGTACTTTGTAAGCGGGGCGACGTGGTTGCGGATTTGGTTAGTGTTCATTATTTTAGTTTGCCCAGCAATGCTGTGAGCTGGCCCATGGACCAGTGCCGACATTTGCGTATACATATCGGGCCATTGTTTCGTTGCCCTCCTCAGTAAGTACACCGAAGTGCTGCGCTGCCGCTATCTTTAGGTTCGATGGGTTCATATTTATTTCCCAAATCCCAACGTCCGTCGTGCCGTTCGTATTAAGGTGCATGACGACTGAGCCATCTTTGTTGAATTGATGACCGGTGCCTTTGGTACCATTGCCGCTTTCGCAATCTGCAATGTGCTGCAAGATCGGAGCAATGCTGCGTGGCGACGTTGCGTCGCCTTCAGCGTAGCTAATCGTGGTGCTTGAGTAGAACGCGCCACCGGCTGCGAAGAGGAGGACGCCAGCTGCTAGTGCGAGAAGCGCGTACAGGGAGTTGCGAGTGCACGTCTTGAAATTGGCAGAAGAGTAACGACCATTAGCTTTGCGAGGCTGCTCCTTAAAGAGGCTGGCCCATGTATGTGATTTTCATTGTGATTATTGTTAGTGGCTCATGCGCACGGTGGAGCGGCCCTGTTTCTAACGCTCCATGATGTTAATGAGCTGCCTTGCGAACCGTCTTGAGTTTCAAATATCCCTTGCACGCGGGGCACGCTTTAGGGCGCTGGTTAGTACGCGGTGTCCATTTGTGCTTACACTTTTGATTGGTGCAGGTTATCTGCATGTATCTATAGTATGATAATAATAAAATCCTGCAACTAGGTTTCCCCACCTGCAAAAAAGGGCGTGGTTGAGCCATTAAAAAAGAAAAGCCTTACCTTTGTCCGCCAGCGCGACTATTTGCTCAGAAATGACTGGCTTTCGTCCTTGATCGGAGCGTTGCTATGCCGGCTTGGGTGCGGCCGAGGCGCCCCAAGGGATCGCGCCCTGCCGGGTGGTTTGCTCGGCGGGGCTGAGGTGGTGCGGCGGATGGCGTCGCACGAACCTCAGAGGATCCCATGACCAAACCCAAATCGAAGCTGAAGGCTGCGGCCCGCTCCACTTCACGATCCACCAGTAAGTCCAGGTCTCGCACTCGGCTGGCGCCTTCATCTTCAAAGACGGCGATGCGGCCCGACACTAAGCACGCCCGCATCCTTGCGATGCTGCGGATGCCGGCGGGAACGACGATCGCCGCGATCATGACCGCCACTGATTGGCAGCAACATTCGGTGCGCGGCTTTCTCGCTGGTGTTGTGCGCAAGAAGCTCGGTCTCAATTTAGTTTCTGAACAGACCGACAAAGGTCGCGTCTACCGCATCAAGGATGGAAAGGCTACGTCCACCGCCGATCGCGTGAAGCAGGCGGCGTAATGCGATGTTGGAGAAGCGTCACAGCGGTCGCGCCTCGACCAAAACTTCCATTAGAGACGAGATCGCGCATCTGCGCGGTCTCGATCTCAAAGGTCTCCGTTCACGATGGCAGAGCGTATTTCAGAGACCGCCGCCCGATCACCTGCCCCGGCATTTAATGTTCGCAATTATCGCCTATCGGATTCAAGCCGACCGCTTGGGCGATTTAGATCACGAGACCAGGCAGGTGCTTGATCGGACGGACGCAAAGGACACCGGCGCGACGATGTCCGCGCGTCTCGTCAGCTTCGATCAGAAGCGGACTGAACTAACACCGGGAACTGTGTTGGTACGAGAGTGGGATCGTCGATCGCAACGGGTAATGGTGATGGCTGACGGTTTTGCCTGGAATGGCCAGACCTATGACAGTCTCTCCAAGGTCGCCTTCGCGATCACCGGAACCAAATGGAACGGTCCGCGCTTTTTTGGCCTGAGGGATAAAGAAGATCGGTCGGACGCAGGGGCTCGATCATGAAGGCTCCTTCGATCAGGCCCGTCCGCTGTGCCATCTACACCCGCGTCTCCACGGAATATGGACTCGACCAGGAGTTCAATTCGCTGGACGCCCAGTACGATGCCGCGTCAGCTTATATAAAGAGTCAGGCCCATGCCGGCTGGACCCTGATCCGGTCGCGATATGATGACGGCGGATATTCCGGTGGGTCCACCGATCGTCCCGACCTGCAGAGATTGCTGGACGATATCCGCTCTCGGAAGCTTGATGTCATTGTCGTCTACAAGGTCGATCGCCTGACGCGATCGCTGGCCGACTTTGCCAAGCTGGTGGAACTGTTCGATGCACATGGCGTGTCGTTCGTCTCGGTCACCCAGCAGTTCAACACCACGACTTCGATGGGCCGGCTGACGCTCAACGTGCTTCTGTCCTTCGCCCAGTTCGAGAGGGAGGTCACTTCCGAGCGCATCCGCGACAAGATTGCTGCCTCCAAACGAAAAGGCCTTTGGGTCGGCGGTCCCCTCCCCCTCGGCTATCACATGAAGGACGACAAGATTGCCGTCGTCGAGGACGAGGCCGAACGGGTCCGGCTGATCTACCGCCGCTATCTCGAACTCGGCGGCGTCAACGCACTGGTGCGAGACCTTCGGGAGCGAGATATCCGAACCAAATCAAGACTGCTCGCAACGGGTGCTACCCGGGGCGGCGTTCCCTTCGGCCGGGGCTCGCTGTTCTATCTGCTGCGCAATCGTTTTTATGTCGGTGAGGTCAAATACAAGGACGAGATCCTGCCCGGCGAACAGCCGGCGATCATGGATCGCGCGCTATTTGATGCGGTCCAGCAAAAGCTCACGGATCAGTGGACCACTCGATCCACGACGCGGAACGCGAGCGACCATCTGTTGACCGGACTTTTGTTCGACGATGTCGGTCATCGCATGGTTCCGACCCACGCAACCAAGGCCGGCGTTCGCTATCGCTATTACGTCTCGCTTCCGCACCTGCATGGAGAATCCAAAACTGCATCAGTCGGGTCGGTCTCCCGTGTTCCGGCGACCGACATCGAAAACATCATCGTTAAGTCTCTCAACGAGCATCTGATCGCTCAGAAGGAGAAGCCGGCCTCCAGCCTAACTCACGTTAGAGATGGCAAAGCGGCCTTGGAGCAGGTCGCGCGTATCGATGTGCATGAGGATCGTCTAGCTGTTCGGTTGAAGTCAGCAGACGACGAAGAAACATCTGACGCGGCCGACGACCATTTACTCTCGATCCCGTGGCAGAAGCCGCCATCCAGGAAATCGAGGCAAATTCTTATCCCGCACGGCATTCCCAAAAGTGAAATCCGCCCAACGCGGATCGAACGTCGCGCGCGCCTCGTCAGCGCCATCGCCCGAGGTCGTCGCTGGCTTGACGAAATCGTTTCGGGCTCCGTGACTGACGTTCAGCAGATCGCATCACGTCAAAAGTGCAGCGTGCGTCAGGTCAACATGACGATATCGCTCGCGTTCCTCGCACCGGACCTCGTGCGCGCCGCGGTCGAAGGTCGTTTGCCACGCGGCATCGGAGTCGAGCGGTTGCGCGATGCTCCCGCCAGAATGGAGCCAGCAGTTCGAAGCGCTCGGATTAAATCCGCGATAACTACGGGCCGGGCTCGAAACGACGCGCTTTTGGCCTCCAAGACTCCCAAAATTCCCGGCAGCCGACCGGCATTGGCCGTCAAAACCCTGCCGCGGGGAACGGAATTTTTGGATGCAGAGACGGGAGGCTAAAAATCGGCCTGAGAGACCGCAAGGGTCACCGGAGACCGAAAGAGCGGAACGATACCGGCGAAAATCCCCACAGAAACGGCCTATCGGGAGTCGGCGCCGGGATTTGCGGTTTCGTAGGACTGGATGGTGGGCGCGACAGGGATCGAACCTGTGACCCCCTCGATGTCAACGAGGTGCTCTCCCGCTGAGCTACGCGCCCCAAGGCCTTTGACGGGTTTGGTCCGTATATCGGCTCCAACGCAGGCAGGCAAGGATGCTTGGAGTGCCTTTGACCGGGCCGCAAGCGGCTTATCAGGCCGCCAGCATCTTGTTCACTTCGCTGACCAATTCGCGAAGATGGACCGGCTTGGCGAGCACCTTGGCAGTCTTCGGTGCGTCCGAATCGGAATTCAGTGCCACGGCGGCAAAGCCCGTGATGAACATGATCTTGATATCGGGATCGAGCTCCGAGGCGCGGCGTGCCAGCTCTATTCCGTCCATTTCGGGCATCACGATATCGGTCAGCAGCATCTCGAATGGCTCCTCGCGCAGCCGCTGATACGCCGACAGCCCATTATCATGAGGCGAGACCTGAAAACCCGCATTTTCCAGTGCCTTGACCAGGAAGCGGCGCATGTCGTTGTCGTCTTCGGCGAGGAGGATTTTATGCATGGCGATCGGTCGTTGAATCCCAACAGGAGATCAATGTACTCACTAAGCCCTCAGAGAGTAAATTTCGGGTGAAAGTCCAGGCGCAGCCGACGGTGCGTGACGCCAGTTCTGGACCAGAATGCCGCGCAAAGCAATCAAGTCGGAGTTTTCCGCTTCTCTGAACCGTTCCTGGCCGGTTTAAGACTTTTTTCGCTTGGCAGATCGGTTTCGATTATCGACAATGAGTTCGCATAAAAGCTGCGTTTTTCTGGCCGAAAACGATCTGTCCAGATCGCGGATTTCAGGGACGGCGCCGAGCATGACCCAGTTGGACGGCGAATTATCGCCCCCGTTCGAGATCGCGGAGCCGGCGGAGTGGCGGGCGCCGATCATCTTCAATTCGCCCCATTCGGGCTCGGTCTACGCGCAGGATTTCCTCGCCTCGTCGCGGATCGATCTGGCGTCACTGCGCCGCTCCGAGGATTCGTTCATGGACGAGTTGATCGGGGATTTAAGCCAACGCGGCTTTCCCGTAGTCCGGGTCAATTTCCCGCGCTCCTACATCGATGTGAACCGGGAACCTTACGAACTCGATCCCAGAATGTTCACCGGGCGCCTGCCGAGCTTTGCCAACACGCGGTCGATGCGCGTGGCCGGCGGTCTCGGCACCATTCCGCGCGTGGTCGGCGACGGCCACGAGATCTATCGGGAGCGGCTCAGCGTCGACGACGCGCTGGCGCGGATCGAGGCGCTCTATAAGCCCTATCATCGCGCACTGCGGCGGCTGATCAACAAGGCACACCAGCGTTTCGGAACGGTGGTCGTGGTGGATTGCCATTCGATGCCATCGATCGGGGTTTCGCGGGACGAGCCGCGGCGACCGGACGTGGTGATCGGTGACCGCTATGGCACAAGCTGCGCGCCGCTGATCCCCGACATGGTCGAGGAAACAATGCGCGCGCTGGGCTATTCGGTCGGACGCAACAAGCCCTATGCCGGCGGTTTCATCACCGAACATTATGGCAATCCCGCAAGCGGCCTGCACACCGTGCAGCTCGAACTCAACCGCGCGATCTACATGGACGAGCGCCGGCGCGAACGCGGTCCGAAATTTGCGCAAGTGGCGGCCGATTTCGCTACCCTCGCGGACGCGCTGGCGGCCATTCCGCTCGGCGATCTCGGACCGTTCCAGGCGGCCGCGGAATAATAATAAGAGGCAGCAAGACAAGAAAAAAAGGCCGCTTGAATGAACAAGCGGCCCAAGTCGAGGGAGGAAACGCCCAAGGAGGGCAGCGATAGCACGAGAAGCTATCGCATTGCAGCAATATGCGGCCGCGCTGCACAAAAAGCAAGAGGTCTTAGGTCATTTTCTGCATAAAGTTCGCCAATTATGCATACGTGCAACACACTATATTATTGATTATTATCAGTGCTTTATTGCGAGTTCTTGAAGATCGATAAGGCTGTTTCCCGAGCCACTCTCGATTTCGTGATGTGTAAGGTTACCGAAAAAGAACGCCTGGTCCGGGCTCTGATTCGTGCATGCCAAATGCCAGCCTATTGCGGATAGAAGTGCGCCGCTGGCTGGATTGGGCTAGGCAATAGACGGGACCTTTCTTCCGTGCCCGACAAGGAACAGCCGTGACCGTTATCGATTTTACAGCCTTTATCGGCCGGCTTGCGACTTCCTCCGGCGAAACCATCCTGCCGTTCTTTCGCACCTCGCTCGGCATCGACAACAAGAGCGCGAGCGATTTCGATCCGGTCACCGAAGCTGACCGCGCCGCCGAAGCGGTGATGCGCCGGCTGATCAAATCCAATTTTCCCCAACACGGCATTGTCGGCGAGGAATTCGGCAACGAGCGCGAAGACGCCGAATATGTCTGGGTGCTGGATCCAATCGACGGCACCAAATCCTTTATCGCGGGCTTTCCGATCTGGGGCACGCTGATCGCGCTGCTGCACCAGGGCACGCCGGTATTCGGCATGATGCATCAGCCCTATATCGGAGAACGTTTTTCCGGCGACAGCGGCTCGGCGCACTATCACGGGCCGTCCGGCGAGCGGAGATTGGCCGTGCGGCGCTGCGCCTCGCTGCAGGATGCGACCCTCTTTACCACCAGCCCGCTGTTGATGGGCAGCATTGACCGGGCAGCGTTTGGTCGCGTCCAGGACGCGGTGCGGCTGACGCGTTATGGGGGCGATTGCTATTCCTACTGCATGCTGGCGGCCGGCCATCTCGATCTCGTCATCGAGACCGAATTAAAGCCTTACGACATCGCGGCGCTGATCCCGATCGTCACCGGTGCGGGCGGCGTGATCACCACATGGGACGGCAAGCCCGCGCAGAACGGCGGCCGCATCATCGCCGCGGGCGATCCGCGCATGCATGAAGCGGCGATCAAGCTGCTCAATGGCCAAGGCTGAAGCCGTTGAGGCCGGTTCGCAATCGGTGGATGCCGTCGCGGCGAACCAGGCGTCCTTTCTGTTAATGCTGGGCCGCTTTGCGCAGATATTCCGCCAATTGCCTGGCTGGCCGCGGCAGCGCCTTGAAGCTGCGGGCGCAGATCACAAGCTTGCGGTTGGTCCAGGCATCGCGAATCCCCGTGATTGCGATCGGCATCGATCGCGCGCAGCGCCTGGCGGCGACTTCCGGCACCACGGCGATACCGACGTCCGCCGCCGCTAGCTGACAAATTGCATCGAAATCCCGCAACCGCGCCCGGAACCGAAGACGAATGCCGCGCCGCGCAGCATGTCTGGCGATATGCAGATTGAGCGCGGTCGCGTTGGTCAGACCGACGAAATCGTGGCCGGCGACAGCATGAAAGTCGATCAGGCGCCGCCCGGCGAAGGCGCTGCGCCGCGCCGATACCAGCACCAATCGATCCTCCGTGAACAGGAACCGTTCAAGATTATCCGGCAAGGCGTGCTCGGCCGCGAAGCCGAGATCGACCGCACCACTGGCGATCGCGGCGACGATTTCGTCGCTTTCGCGTTCCTCGACATCGACATTGATGTCGGGATATTCCCGCAAGAATGCCCCGAGCGCTTTCGGTAGATGCACCGACAGGCCGGAAGTATTGGCGAGCATATGCACGCTGGCCTTGGTGCCGCTCGCATAGGCAGCAAGATCGCCGCGCATCGCTTCGACCTGGTGAATCACGATGCGGGCATGGTCGAGCAGGCTCTCGCCCGCGGCGGTCAGTTCGACGCCACGCCGGACGCGCTTGAGAAGACTGGCGCCGAAGGCTTGCTCCAATCCCTTGATGCGCTCGCTGGCAGAAGCCAACGCGAGATGGACCTGCTGGGCGCCGCGAGTAATGCTGCGCGAATCGGCCACCGCGATAAACAACTGCAGGTCAACCAGATCAAATCGCATACCCATTTGCTTTTTCGACCTTCTGCCTTTGGCAAAGCCGAAGGCTAATGACGTAACCTCCAGATTGTGCCGATCGCGCCGATCGGTCAATGTGCTGCGATGTTCGAGCCGCTCCTGCTCCTCATCGCCGCATCGTTCCTGATCGCGGGCTCTATCAAGGGCGCGCTGGGGCTCGGTCTGCCGACGGTGTCGATGGGTCTGCTCGCGGTGGCGATGCCGCCGGCGCAGGCGCTCGCGATCGTCATCGTGCCCGCAATCGTCACCAACATCTGGCAGACTTTCGGCGGTCCCTACCTTCGCGACATCATCCGGCGGCTATGGCCATTATTGATCGGGACCGCAGCCGGTATCCGGCTGAACGCGGGTTCGTTGACCGGCCCATACGCGCGCTACACCACCATCGCGCTCGGCGTGTTGCTGGCGCTCAATGCCGTCATCGGCCTCAGCAAGTTCAGTTTCAGCGTCGCGCGCCAGAACGAGAAATGGCTCGGCGCAATTGTGGGCCTGGTTACCGGCGTGATTTCGGCTGCAACCGGCGTGCAGGTCGTTCCGTCGGTGCCGTTTTTGCAGGCGATCGGCATGGAAAAGGAAGAGCTGATTCAGGCGCTCGGCGTCTTCTTCACGGTCGCCACCGTGACGCTCGGCTTTAATCTCACCAGCGCCGGCCTGCTGACCGCGGCAACCGCGCTGCCGGGTGCGGTCGCCATGGGATGTTCGTTCCTCGGCGTGTTAATCGGGCAAGCGGTGCGCACCCGGCTTAAGCCCGAGGTCTTCCGTCGCTGGTTTCACATCGCGATGATCCTGCTCGGGCTTTATCTTATCGTCAGCACGATCCTTGAAATCCACGCTTGAGAAATTCACCGCGCCTGAAGCGCCGCGATGCGGACGCCAGGATAGACAAACAGCCGCCGAATTCGGCTCGCGCGAGATGCGAGATATTGAGCAGCACCGCCGAGACAATGAAGAGGCACGTCCATCACCCAAACAGCGGGGTTCCTGGCACGAAGGCATCGAACGCGGCCCAGAATTGCGCGCGATAACGGTCCTGTTCCTGCAGGATCTCGTGCTTGGAGCCGGCGATCACCAGATGCGAACCACCGCGCAGGTGATAGGCGAACTCCTCGATCGCCGGCGTCGAGACGACGGCATCATTGCTCGCCGCCAGCATCAGGATCGGCTGGCGGATGTCGGAGGGGTAATTGGAGGCACGGAAGCCTCGCATAGCCGTGAAGGCGGTATCGGCCCACGCCACCGTCGGCGAGGCGATGCCGAGCGTCGGATCTTCCTCCAGGATCGCGGCATTGCGGGCGTGGCGCACGGGATCGCTGGTCAATGGATTGTCGACGAATGAGCCTGTCCCCACCAGTTCGCCATTGCCGCCTGGAATGTAACGGCCGCCCTGCCCGGCAAGCCGCAAGATGCGCAATAACGCGCACGGTAAAAATGAAGTGCGGCGGCCGGGCAGATCGATCATCGGCGCCGTCAGCACCATGCGGTCGAACCAGCGCTTGCCGGCATGTGCGATCCGCAGCATCACCGCGCCGCCCATCGAATGCGCCAGCGCGAAATGCGGCGGCGGACAATCCGGCAGCACCACCTGCTGCACGAAGGTCTCGACGTCGATTTCGAAATCCGAGAAATCGCGGACATAGCCCTTGCGTGGGTCACGCAGCCGGCGCGAGGAATGGCCCTGCCCGCGCCAGTCGATCATCGCCACGGCGAAACCGCGGTCGCGCAGGTCGCGCACCGTCTCGAAATATTTCTCGATCTGCTCGCCGCGCCCGGCGAACACGCAGACGGTGCCCTTGCGGCCCGCTGGCGGTGCCCAGCGCGCAAACCGCAGTTCCGCGCCGTCGGGCGTCCTGATGGTGCCGCTGACGCCGTTTTCCGGGACCGGATTGGAGGGAATTGAGACCAGCGTCATGAAGGAACGGTTAGGTGAAAAACGCTGAAAATCAAGGGAGTGAGCAACAAAAGGCACGCATTTTCCGTCCTCTTGAACACGCTTGGAGCCTTCCCATATCCCCTTCGTGCAGGCCGCTACCAGTATTTCGGAACCGGAATACAAGGCTGCACAAAGACGAAAGCCCGGCCCGATGGCGGGCGGGTTAATCGAAACAGTCGCTCAATGGAGGACTATCCTATGCGTACTTATGATCTTACGCCGTTTTATCGTTCCACCGTCGGTTTCGACCGGTTGTTCTCACTGCTCGATCAGGCGACCGCCGACGGCAGTCCCGGCTATCCTCCCTACAATATCGAGCGCACCGGCGAAAACGAGTACCGCATCAGCGTTGCGGTGTCCGGCTTTTCACAGCCTGAGCTTTCGATTGTCGCGAAGGAAAACACGCTGACGATCAAGGGCGAAAAAACTGCCAACGAGAACGGCCACGGCAAATCCGAGGTGCTCTATCGTGGCATTGCGGCACGCGCTTTCGAGCGGGTATTCCAGCTCGCCGATTTCGTGCAGGTGAAGAACGCTTCGCTTGAGAACGGCCTGCTCCATGTCGATCTCGTCCGCGAGATTCCCGAGGCCAAGAAACCTCGCAGCATTCCGATCACGTCCGCCGGCGCCAGCGCGCCGAAGGTCGTCGACGGCACTCGCTGACAAGGCGGCTGCCTGATAGCTTCAGAGTATCGGCAGATATTTGCCGAGACCATGAAAGCGCCCTGGGAAACCGGGGCGTTTTTTGCGTCGTCCCCGCGAACGCGGGGATCCATAACCCCTGGCGCCCGCCTTGAAGGCTGAGGGCTGCAACGCCGTTTTTCAAACGCAACGACCCGCCGTATGGATCCCGGCTCGGGGGCCGGGACGACAAGAGTTACTCCAGACCCTGCACCTTCGGCATTTCCTGAGTCGGCTGGATCGGTGGCGACGGGCTTTGCCTCGACCGCCGCAGGTGCCGGGATCGACGGTGCGGCTGCTGTCGGCTTCGTCCCCATCGCGATCGATTGCGGCGTGGACTCCGCGGGCTTGGCGCCGACCGGCGGTTCACCGGAGCGTTGCGGCGTCGCCCGCGGAAGCGGCACCGTGCGGTTTGCGACATGCGGTATCAGCGCCGGCGGCCGGGGCGGTCCCCTCACCACGCTCACCGGGGGCGGTCCTGGGGGACCGTAGGCGACCGCCACATCCGTGTGGAAATTGCCGCCAGTCCGCCAGGCCGGCACGAAGCGGACGACCCGGCCATCACGCGCATCGATCACCAGCCGCCCATCATCGCCGGCACGCCCAAGCACCGCGATGGTATAGAACACGCCGCGCAGCTGCGGCGCCCCCAGCGGGGAAAACCCGTTCTCGCGAACCACCGTGTAGACTTCAGGCGCTGGCAGTAAACGCGGCCCGTAGCCTGGTGCGGGCTCGTCCCGCGGCATCGCCGCATAGGGACCGTCAACATCGGCGACGGCGGAATACCGCGAAACGCCACCCTGATTTGGCGCCAGCATTTGAGCGTCCGCCGCTGCGGCGGTGAGCATCAAACCCGCCGACATGACCCATGCCGTTAACAGCTTCATCCTGCCACTCCTGTAAGACCCCCTTGGTACTGGGACGTTTTTCGCCCGTTCGTCCGCGCGCAATCTCGGCGTGGATTTCGGCGGTCCTTGGGCCGGATCGCGGCACGTTTGCCTCAAATGCGGGCGCCGGGGCTACACACCGCGCCAACCTGCCAACAGCGGCAAGTCCGCCACGCGATCGGGGACTTTCACCTGCTTGTGTGATAGAAAAAAATTTGGCATGGTCGAGGTTAGGACAGTATTACTGTCTCAATTAATGGCGCAGATCCGGCATGGGGATTGCCGGAAGGTCGCGCCGACGCGCCCGGAAGTAAAAGGCAAGGTCGTTCCACAGGGACGTTGAACGCCCAGGCCTTAATTCTGAAATTGTGGCTCGCGGAGGACGAGCGGTCACCTGGTGAGGTGCCGCAAGCGCCCAAGGTGCGCCGAAGACGACGGTGAGGCCCTTGCCGGATTGAGAGGACTTGAGATGAGCGGGTCGGAGTTCGAGCGCGAAAACATCGTGGCGGATGCGCTGTCGGCGGCCCCGGATTCGAAACCGGCCGAAGTTTTCCCTCAGGAGATTTTGCGCGAACACGACTGGCGGCCGCCGGCCGAGGGACTGTACGACCTTTCCCTCGAAAAGGATTCCTGCGGCGTCGGCTTCATCGCCAACATCAAGGGCAGAAAGTCGCATCAGATCGTCTCGGACGCGATCAGCATCCTGTGCAACCTCGAGCATCGCGGCGCCGTCGGCGCCGACCCGCGGGCCGGCGACGGCGCCGGCATTCTGGTGCAGATCCCGCACGCCTTCTTCGCGCGCAAGGCCGCCGAGATCGGCTTCGAACTGCCGAAGCCTGGCGACTATGCCGTCGGCGCACTGTTCATGCCGAAGGAAACGGCGTGGCGCAACGTCATCAAGAGCATCGTCGCCGACGAGATCAAGGCCGAAGGGCTGATGCTGCTCGGCTGGCGCGACGTGCCGACCGATAACTCGTCGCTCGGCGAAACCGTCAAGCCGACCGAACCGGCCTGCATGCAGGTGTTCATCGGCCGCAACAATGCTGCCAAGACCGACGACGAATTCGAACGCCGGCTCTATATCCTACGCAAGTCGATCTCGCAGGCCATCTACCAGCGCCGCGACCGCGGCCTGGCCGGTTATTACCCGGTCTCGATGTCGTGCCGCACCGTGATCTACAAGGGCATGTTCCTGGCCGACCAGCTCGGCAGCTACTATCCGGACCTGCACGAACCCGATTTCGAGAGCGCGCTGGCGCTGGTGCATCAACGCTTCTCCACCAATACCTTCCCGACCTGGTCGCTGGCGCACCCCTACCGCATGATCGCGCATAACGGCGAGATCAACACGCTGCGCGGCAACGTCAACTGGATGGCGGCGCGGCAGGCTTCGCTGCGCTCGGATCTGTACGGCAAGGACATCAGCCGGCTGTGGCCGATTTCCTATGAAGGCCAGAGCGACACGGCCTGCTTCGACAACGCGCTCGAATTCCTGGTGCAGGGCGGCTATTCGCTGCCGCACGCGGTGGTGATGATGATTCCGGAAGCCTGGGCCGGCAATCCGCTGATGGATGAACAGCGCCGGGCGTTCTACGAATATCATGCCGCGATGATGGAGCCGTGGGACGGCCCGGCCGCAATCGCCTTCACCGACGGCCGCCAGATCGGCGCCACGCTCGACCGCAACGGCCTGCGGCCTGCACGATATCTCGTGACCAGCGACGACCGCATCGTGATGGCGTCGGAAATGGGCGTGCTGAAGATCCCTGAGGAACAGATCGTCACCAAGTGGCGGCTGCAACCCGGCAAGATGCTGCTGGTCGACCTCGAGGAGGGCCGCCTCATTCCCGACGACGAGATCAAGGCGACGCTGGCCAAGAGCCATCCCTACCGCGACTGGCTCGGCCGTACCCAGATCGTGCTGGAAGAATTGCCGGACGCCCCGACCAAGGGCATGCGCTCCAACTTGCCGTTGCTCGACCGCCAGCAGACGTTCGGCTATTCGCAGGAAGACATCAACATCCTGATGACGCCGATGGCGGCGACCGGCGAGGAAGCCGCGGGCTCGATGGGCAACGACACGCCGATCTCGGCGCTGTCGGACCGTCCGAAGCAGCTCTTCACCTATTTCAAGCAGAACTTCGCGCAGGTCACCAACCCGCCGATCGATCCGATCCGCGAGGAGCTGGTGATGAGCCTGGTCTCGATCATCGGGCCGCGGCCGAACCTGTTCGATCTGCAGGGGCTCGCCGCCACCAAGCGGCTCGAAGTGCGCCAGCCGATCCTGACCGACGTCGACCTGGAGAAGATCCGCTCGATCTCCGATATCGCCGACACCCATTTTCGGTCGCGCACGCTCGACACCACGTTCCACGCCGGCCTCGGCGCCGCGGGCCTCGAGCAAGTGCTCGACGAACTGTGCGCGCGGGCGGAAGCCGCCGTGCGCGAGGGCGTCAACATCATCATCCTGTCCGATCGCATGGCGGGATCCGACCGGATTCCGATCCCCTCGCTGCTCGCCTGCGCCGCCGTGCATCATCATCTGATCCGCACCGGACTGCGCACCTCTGTCGGCCTCGTGGTCGAATCCGGCGAACCGCGCGAAGTGCACCACTTCGCCTGCCTCGCAGGCTATGGCGCCGAAGCGATCAATCCGTATCTGGCGTTCGAGACCATCATCGCGATGAAGGATCGCCTGCCCGGCTCGCTCGACGACTACGAGATCGTCAAGCGCTACATCAAATCGATCGGCAAGGGCCTGCTCAAGGTGATGTCGAAGATGGGCATCTCGACCTATCAATCCTATTGCGGCGCGCAGATCTTCGACGCGGTTGGATTGAAGGCAGATTTCGTCGCGAAATATTTCGCCGGCACCCACACCCGCATCGAGGGCGTGGGGCTTGCCGAAATCGCCGAGGAAACCGCGCGCCGTCATGCCGACGCGTTCGGCGAGGCGCCGGTGTACAAGACCGCGCTCGACGTCGGAGGCGAATATGCCTACCGCACCCGCGGCGAGGATCATGCCTGGACAGCAGAATCCGTCTCCACGCTGCAGCACGCGGTGCGCGGCAATTCGCTGGAGCGCTACCGCGCGTTCGCAAAAATCCTCAACGAGCAATCCGAGCGGCTAGTTGACCTTGCGCGGCCTGTTCAAGATCAAGACCGCCGAGGACGAGAAGCGCAAGCCGGTGCCGCTCGACCAGGTCGAACCCGCCAAGGAAATCGTCAAGCGTTTCGCCACCGGCGCGATGTCGTTCGGCTCGATCTCGCGCGAGGCGCACACGACGTTGGCGATCGCCATGAACCGGATCGGCGGCAAGTCGAACACCGGCGAAGGCGGCGAGGAATCCGATCGCTTCAAGCCGATGCCGAACGGCGATTCGATGCGCTCGGCGATCAAGCAGGTCGCCTCGGGCCGCTTCGGCGTCACCACGGAATATCTCGTCAACTCCGACATGATGCAGATCAAGATGGCGCAGGGCGCAAAGCCCGGCGAAGGCGGCCAATTGCCCGGCCACAAGGTCGACGCCACCATCGCGCGCGTCCGGCACTCGACGCCCGGCGTCGGCCTGATCTCGCCGCCGCCGCATCATGACATCTATTCGATCGAAGACCTTGCGCAACTGATCTACGACCTCAAGAACGTCAACCAGGAAGGCTTGGTCTCGGTCAAGCTGGTCTCCGAAATCGGCGTCGGCACGGTCGCGGCCGGGGTCGCGAAAGCGCGCGCCGACCATGTCACCATCGCGGGCTTCGAGGGCGGCACCGGCGCCTCGCCGCTGACCTCGATCAAGCATGCCGGCTCCCCGTGGGAAATCGGCCTTGCCGAAACCCACCAGACGCTGGTGCGCGAGCGGCTGCGCAGCCGCATCGTGGTGCAGGTCGATGGCGGCTTCCGCACCGGCCGCGACGTCGTGATCGGGGCGCTGCTCGGCGCCGACGAATTCGGCTTCGCCACCGCGCCTTTGATCGCGGCCGGCTGCATCATGATGCGCAAGTGCCATCTCAACACCTGCCCGGTCGGCGTCGCGACCCAGGATCCGGTGCTGCGCAAGCGCTTCACCGGCCAGCCCGAGCACGTCATCAACTATTTCTTCTTTGTCGCCGAGGAAGTGCGCGAGATCATGGCGGGCCTCGGCTACCGCAGCTTCAACGAGATGATCGGCCAGACCCAGATGCTCGACCAATCCACGCTGGTGGCGCACTGGAAGGCCAAGGGACTCGACTTCTCGAAACTGTTCGTGCGCCAGAAGGAAGCAGCCGGGCCAGAAGATCTATCACGCCGAAAGCCAGAACCATCATCTGGAAGCCGTGCTCGACCGCAAGCTGATCGAGAAATCGCAGGCAGCGCTCGACCGCGGCGCGCCGGTCAAGTTCGAGATGCCGATCAACAACACCGATCGCAGCGCCGGCGCCATGCTGTCCGGCGCGGTGGCGAAGATCTACGGCCACACCGGCCTGCCGCACGACACCATCCAGGTCAGCCTCAAGGGCACCGCGGGACAGGCGTTCGGCGCCTGGCTGGCGCGCGGCGTCACCTTCGATCTCGAAGGCGAAGGCAACGACTATGTCGGCAAGGGATTGTCGGGCGGACGCATCATCGTCCGGCCGCCAGCCAATTCCGGCATCGTGCCGGAAGAATCGATCATCGTCGGCAACACCGTGATGTACGGCGCGATCGAGGGCGAATGCTATTTCCGCGGCATCGCCGGCGAACGCTTCGCGGTGCGCAACTCCGGCGCGGTCGCCGTGGTCGAGGGCGCCGGCGATCATTGTTGCGAATACATGACCGGCGGCATCGTCGTGGTGCTGGGCAAGACCGGGCGCAACTTCGCGGCCGGCATGTCCGGCGGCATCGCCTACGTGTTGGACGAAGAGGGCTCCTTCGACAAGCTCTGCAACATGGCGATGGTCGAGCTTGAACCGGTGCTGTCGGAAGAGATGATCAACGAGAACATCTACCATCACACCGGCGACCTCGAGGCCCATGGTCGGGTCGACGTGTTCAAGGATCTGCTCGACTCCGACGTCGAGCGGCTGCACATCCTGATCACGCGCCATGCGAAGCTGACGGGATCGAAACGCGCCGCCGACATTCTCGCGAACTGGAAGACCTGGCTGCCGAAATTCCGCAAGGTGATGCCGGTGGAGTACCGCCGGGCGCTGAAGGAATTGAAGGCCAACGCCGGTGCCGAACCGAAAATCGCGATCGGGGCGTAACGCATGACCCCGAAAAGTGGATACCGGTTTTCGGATCAGGTCATGCGCGACTAAATCAAGCTTCATGGTGAGGAGGCGCGCTTGCGCCGTCTCGAACCATGAGGGCAGAATATGCTGCCCATCCTTCGAGACGCGGCCAAGGGGCCGCTCCTCAGGATGAGGCGAACTAGAGCTTTCAGAGGCGTCAGGTGTAATGGGCAAGATTACGGGTTTTCTCGAGATCGAGCGTCACGATCGCAAGTACACGCCGGTCGCCGAGCGCGTGAAGCACTTCAAGGAATTCGTCGTTCCGCTGAGCGAGAAAGACACCCGCGACCAGGCCGCGCGCTGCATGAATTGCGGCATCCCCTATTGCCACGGCACCGGTTCAGTCGCGCCGGGCACGCCGGGCTGCCCGGTCAACAACCAGATCCCCGATTTCAACGATCTGGTCTATCAGGGCAATTGGGAAGAAGCCTCGCGCAATCTGCATTCGACCAACAATTTCCCGGAATTCACCGGCCGCATCTGCCCGGCGCCGTGCGAAGCCTCCTGCACGCTCAACATCGACGACAATCCGGTCACCATCAAGACCATCGAATGCGCGATCGTCGACCGCGCCTGGGACAATGGCTGGCTGAAGCCGGAAGTCGCCGCGCAAAAGACCGGCAAGAAGGTCGCCGTGATCGGTTCGGGACCCGCGGGTCTCGCCTGCGCACAGCAACTCGCGCGCGCCGGCCACGAGGTCCATGTGTTCGAGAAGCACAGCAAGGCCGGCGGCCTACTGCGCTACGGCATTCCCGACTTCAAGATGGAGAAGCACGTCATCGACCGCCGCGTGGCGCAGATGGAAGCCGAGGGCGTCACCTTCCACTACGATGCACCGGTCGGCGGCGCGACCGCGGGCGCAATCGACCCGCGCGAGATGCTCAATCATTACGACGCGCTGGCGCTGACCGGCGGCGCGGAAGCGCCGCGCGACCTCCTGATCCCCGGCCGCGAACTTGCGGGCATTCACTTTGCGATGGATTTCCTGCCGCAGCAGAACCGTCGCGTCTCCGGCGAGCCGCGCGGCAACGCCGCCGATATTCTTGCCGACGGCAAGCATGTGGTGGTGATCGGCGGTGGCGACACCGGCTCGGACTGCATCGGCACCTCGTTCCGGCAAGGCGCCAAATCAGTCACGCAACTCGAGATCATGGCGGCTCCCCCCGAGCACGAGAACAAGGGGCTGAGCTGGCCGAACTGGCCGCTGAAGATGCGGACCTCGTCGAGCCAGGCCGAAGGCGCGCGGCGCGAATTCGCGGTGCTGACGCAGAAATTCTCCGGCGATGACGGCAAGGTGGCGAAACTGCATTGCGTGCAGGTCGACGAAAAATTCAAGCCGATCCCCGGCAGCGAGTTCGAACTCGAGGCGCAACTGGTGCTGCTGGCGATGGGCTTCGTGCATCCCGTGCATGAGGGCCTGCTCAAGACGCTGGGCGTCGACCTCGACCAGCGCGGCAACGTGCGCGCCAACACCGCGGACTACCAGACCTCGCGGCCCAACGTGTTTTCCGCCGGCGACATGCGCCGCGGCCAGTCGCTGGTGGTGTGGGCGATCCGCGAAGGACGTCTCTGCGCCCGCGCGATCGACCAGTTCCTGATGGGGACGACGAACCTGCCGCGGTGAGCCGTCATCACCCGCGAAATGTTCGTTCTGGAAAGCTCACTGAAAGCGGGTGATCCAGTATTCCAGATCGTTGGAAAGACGCCCTCGTCATGCCCGGCCTTGTGCCGGGCATCCACGTCTTGCTTGCCTCTAGCTTTGAAAAGACGTGGATGACCGGATCAAGTCCGGTCATGACGAACTTTACTAATTCTGCACCCTCACGCCCAGCATCACCACCGTCGAGGCCGAGCCCGCACCGACGACGTTGGAGTCGAGGATGTCGCGGCGCAGCGTGCCCTTGATCCAGAGGTTGCGGGTCATCTTGTAGATCAGGTCGCCTTCCAGCGTGTAGGTCTTGTCGGTGCGGTTATCGCCCTGGTAGTCGAGCGTGCCGTAGGTGAATTTGCCGATCGCGGTGAGCCAGCGGCGAAAATCGTGATCGACCTCGACGGTGTAGGTGTGCGTCAGCACGCCCGAGGTGCCGGGCAGCGTGGTTTCGCCGATCTGGGTGTCGGAATAGAATTTTGCCGTGGTCAGCGGCGTCGCGGTCCAGGTCAGCGAGGCCGAGGTGAGCAGGCCCTGCAGCGGCTCGAGCCTCGGATCGACATATTCGCGCGCCGCATAGCCGATCGAGATTTCGCCGGTCAGCAGGCGTGAGAATTCGAAGGTCGTTCCGGCCTTGGCATAGCCGCCGTCGGAATTGCGCGCATAACCGTTGCTGTCGAGATAGAGGTCGTGCACGCGGCTGTCGCCCTCGACCTCGACGAACGGTTTTATCGCCGGCGTCAATTCGTAGCTGACCCGGCCGATGCCGCCGAACTGGTTGAAGTTGCGGTCGTCATTGGACGACGTCTCGCCGTCGGTCAGCGTCGAGTTCTGGTACACGGTGCGATCGACGGTGCCGCCGACCGCGATATTCAGGCGATTGAAATTCTGGTCGATGCCGACCGTGCCGCCGAGCGTGGTGTAGATCGGGTATCTGGCAAGCCCGGCCTGTACGTTCGGGCTGCCGGGATTGTCGGTGGAGACCAGCAAGCGCACTTGCGAGCCGATATGAGTGTCCTCGGTGACATCGAGGCGGCCGTCGACATGGCCGATGAAGTTCGGCCGGCTGACATCGGTCGGCGCCGAGGAGACTGCGCCATCGATGATCGGCGGCAGGCTGCCGCCGTAGCCGGTGAAGGAGCCGCGGAGATCGGCGACCAGCGCGTGGCGATCCCAATCCGACACCGCCAGAAATTCCGGCGCCACCACCCAGAACGGCAGGCCCTTGGGCACGTTGATGCGGCCTGGATTGGTATCGTATCCGCTGCCGAGTTCGACCGCGGATTTGATCAGGAAGCTGCCGGCGTAATCGCCGACCGCGCCGAACGGATCGTCATCGACCTTGAGACGGGTGCGCGGCGGCTGACCGGTCACAGTGCCGGCCATCGCCGGCGGGATCGGCGGCTTGTTGGCGGATTGCGATGGCGGCACCGACAGCCGCTGAATACCCGGCGCGATTGACCGGCGGTGGCGCGGGCACCGGACTGCCCGGGCCGGGCGGCGCTTTTGGCTTGGCCTGGCCCGGATGGAGCTTTGGCTTCTTGCGTGTGCGGTTGAGCGAGTCGAAACCGGAATTGGCGGCGCCGCTCGCCGGCGGCAGACCGTATTCCGGGACCTGCCCGATGCGGGATGCTGCCGGGGCATTGCTGTTGCGACGTCGGTCATCGACGAGGGAATCGTTGGTGGAATCGCTGGGGCCGTCATCGACTGCCAGCTTGCGCAGCGGCAGATCCTGCGGCGACACGAAGCCGCCGGCTACCGGCCGCAGCATATCGGGAGTCAGCGTTTGAGCCGGCGCCTTGGTGCCATCCCAGGCAATCAGCACGATCAGCACAAGGCATGCCAACAGCGCGCGTAAACCGAACACGCGGCTGCGGCGGCCCGTTGCTGGACCCGACATCACGATGAGAATACTCCAACGAATTCATACGCTTGACGAATCGGATCTCACCGCGCGGGAACGCGGCCTGAGGAAAACGTCGTTAATAGAGTTAAAACAAATGTGGTTAATGAGCCGTTGAGAATGGCCGTCCCGCGTCGCATCGCCCAGCCGACCATGCTAGGAAGAACCCTGCGGGGACTGGCCCGCACTCCCCTGGAACAAGATATGGCGAACACCAAACCGCGGATGGCGAAATCATCCGGTACCGACCACGCGAACGCCGCCATTCAATCGGCGCTGCGGACATTCGACGCCGAGGGCGGCGGCATATCCGCGCTCGCCGCCGCGTTGCAGGGACCGCTGGGGACGGCGTTTGCCGCCGCGGTCGAATTGGTCCGCGAGGCCAAGGGTCGCGTGATCGTCACCGGCTTGGGCAAATCGGGCCATGTCGCGCGCAAGATTGCCGCCACCTTTGCGTCCACCGGCACCCCGGCCTTCTTCGTGCACTCGGCCGAAGCCAGTCATGGCGACCTCGGCATGATCACCCCCGATGACGTCATCGTGGCGCTGTCGTGGTCGGGCGAGCAGCCGGAAATGCGGAACCTGATCACCTACGCCACGCGTTTCCGGATCGCGCTGATCGCGATGACCGCCGACTCCGATTCCACGCTGAGCAAGGCCGCCACGGTGGCGCTGACGCTGCCGAAGGCGCGCGAGGCCTGCCCGCACAACCTCGCGCCGACCACGTCCTCCCTGATGCTGCTGGCGCTGGGTGACGCACTGGCGATCGCGCTATTGGAAGGCCGCGGCTTCAGCTCGGTGGATTTCAGCGTGCTGCATCCCGGCGGCAAGCTCGGCGCGATGCTGAAATACGCCCGCGACCTCATGCACAGCGGCGACGCGGTGCCGCTCAAGCCGCTCGGCACCAAGATGTCCGACGCGCTGGTCGAGATGTCGTCGAAAGGTTTTGGCTGCGTCGCCATCGTCGATGCCGGCGGCTCCATCGTCGGCATCGTCACGGACGGCGATCTGCGCCGTCACATGCGGCCCGACCTCATGACCGCCCGGGTCGACGACGTGATGACCAGCAATCCAAAGACGATTAGCCGTGACTTGCTCGCGAGCGAAGCCCTGGAAATTCTGAATTCCTCGAAGATCACCGCGCTGATCGTGACCGACGCCAGGAAGCCCGTCGGCATCGTGCATCTGCACGACCTGCTCCGCGCGGGCGTGGCGTAAGAGCGTCAGCCGTCATTCAATTCGACCGTCATTCCAGGCGCCCTCTAGCGCGCGTCCGAATGACGACAAGTACCTACGCCGCCGCCACCGTCAGGCTTGCGCCGTCCGCCTGCACGATTTTCACTCGGCTTCCCGCCGGCGTATCGGGGCCGGCAACGCGCCAGATCGTGTCGTCGATCCGCACCGTGCCGCAGCCATCGACGATCGGCTTTTCCAGCGTGAACACGCGGCCCACCAGCGCATCGGCCCGCTTGTTCAGGAACGGATTGCTCTTGCTCACGGAATAGTTGGAGCGCGCAACGCGCCGCCACAGCGGCACCGCGGCGGCCGCGAACACCGCAAACATCAGGATTTGCACCTGCCAGGACGGATGGATCGCAAACGACAATAGCCCGACCAGCAGCGCGGCAAGACCGAGCCAGAACAGAAACACTCCCGGCGCCGCCAATTCCAGCGCCATCAGGATGATGCCGAACACCAGCCAGTTCCAGGTGCCCAATGTCGAAAACATCTCGGCCATGACACGACCTCTCGTTTGAACGCTCAATCCAGCCGCTATTGTCTCGGCGGCGCAGCCGGCGGGGTCGGACCGGCGCTCGGCACCGAGCCGCGGCGGGCGGCGGCCTGCGCGGAGGCGGCGCTTTCGCCGAAGGTCGCTTTCGCGATCTCGCCGATGCCGGCGAGCGAGCCGAGGATGCTGGTCGCCTCGATCGGCAGCATGATGATCTTCTGGTTCGGCGAGTCCGCCAGTTGCCCGAACGCCCTGATGTACTTGTCGGCGATAAAATAGTTCAGCGCCGCGACATCGCCCTTGGCGATCGCCTCGGAAACCATCTGCGTCGCCTTGGCCTCGGCTTCGGCCGAACGCTCGCGCGCCTCGGCGTCGCGGAAGGCGGCTTCCTTGCGGCCCTCGGCCTGCAGGATCTGGCCCTGTTTGGCGCCTTCGGCCCTGAGAATTTCCGATTGCCGCTGGCCTTCCGCCTGCAGGATGTCGGCGCGCTTGACGCGTTCGGCCTTCATCTGCCGTCCCATCGCTTCCACGAGGTCGGTCGGCGGCACGATGTCCTTGATCTCGATGCGGTTGACCTTCAGTCCCCATGGCGAGACCGCGGCGTCGACCACGCGCAGCAAGCGCTCGTTGATCTCGTCGCGATGCGACAGCACCTGATCGAGGTCCATCGAGCCCATCACCGAGCGGATATTGGTCATGGTCAGCACGATGATCGCCTGGTTGAGATTGGCGACCTCGTAGCTCGCCTTCGCCGCGTCGAACACCTGGAAAAACGCCACGCCGTCCACCGTGACGGTGGCGTTGTCCTTGGTAATCACTTCCTGCTCCGGAATGTTGATCACCTGCTCCATCATGTTCATCTTGCGCCCGACGCGGTCGAAATAAGGAATGATAAGGTTAAGACCCGGCGCCAGCGTGCGGGTGTATTTGCCGAACCGTTCGATGGTCCAGTCATAGCCCTGCGGCACCGTCTTGACGCCGGCAAACAGCGTCACAATGACCAATAGCACCAGCGCAATGGCGAAAATGCTGAAGCCGTCCATAAAGATCTCCCTGAACTCGCGCTGGTGAACCAAAGGCGCCTGAAACGCACACCGGACCATATTGCAAGACGCTGTCACGTTGCAGCGTGGCGAACCGTCCATTGGTCGCCAGAGCCGGATGTAGGGTTCGACCCGCGGAAAAACCAGCGGCGCAGAATGCGTTGTATTTTGATTAAAGCCAGCCCTGAAGCTCGCGCAGCACCAATTGACGGATTACATCCATGCCGGGCTCGCTGTCGTTGAGACAGGGAATCGCGGCAAATTGCTCGCCGCCATTGTGCTTGAATATCTCGGCATTCTCCTGCGCGATTTCCTCCAGCGTCTCGAGGCAATCGGCGGAAAATCCCGGCGTGACCACGGCGATGCGGCGTACACCGTCTTTAGCAAGCTGCTTGATCGTCATGTCGGTGTAGGGCTGCAGCCATTGGTCGAAGCCAAACCGCGACTGGAAGGTCAGCATCAGCTTGGAAGCATCCAGCCCCATCCGCCTGCGCAGCGCTTCCGTCGTGGCCGTGCACTGCGCCTGATAGGGATCGCCCTTGTCGATATATTTTTGCGGCATGCCGTGGAACGAGGCCACGATCAGCTCCGGCACGAACGATAACGTCTTCAGATGCGCGTCGATCGAGACCGCCAACGCGTCAATGTAATCGGGCTCGTCGTAATAAGGTGGCGTCACCCGCAAGATCGGCTGGGCGCGCATGTTGCCGAGCACCGCAAACACCTCGTCGCAGACGGTCGCCGAGGTCGCGGCGGAATATTGCGGATAGAGCGGCACGACCAGGAGCCGGCCGCAGCCCTGCGCGGAGAGGGCCGCAATACGCGATCGGATCGACGGATTGCCATAACGCATCGCCCAGTCGACTACGACATGGTCCTGGTCCGACAGGGCAGCGGCGAGCTTTTCCGACTGCGCGCGCGTGATCGTCTTGAGCGGGAACTCGTTCTTTTCGGTGTTCCAGATCTTGAGATAATCGCGCGCCTTGCGTGCCGGGCGGGTGCGCAGGATCACACCGTTGAGCGCCAGCTTCCACAGCAGCCCCTGGTTTTCGATCACCCGGGGATCGGACAGGAATTCCTTCAGGTAGACCCGCACGCCCCTGGCGTCGGCGCTATCGGGGGTCCCGAGATTGACCAGCAGCACGCCAACGCGTTCCGGCCGGACGCCGGCGGAGGCCGTCATATCGTCCTTGATACCGTCTTTGGCTCTGTCGATGGGAGTGGCCAGGGTCATGATATCAGGTGCTTCGCGCGTTGAACCATCCTTGTCAAGATAACGAAAGCTTCGCTAGGCTCGCGTATCGCGGGAGGAACCATGACGACGGCTGAATGGTGCGTGTTCGGGATGGTGATGTTGTATCTGCTGACGATCGTTCCGATCAAGTGGATCGGCGCTCGTCGCTTCGACAATGCCCGCCCGCGCGACCCCGGCTTCTACGAGGACCCGGTTGCGGCGCGGGCGCTGGGCGCACACCAGAACGGCATCGAGGCGTTTCCGTTCTTTGCGGTTGCGGTGCTGCTGGCCGAGTTTCGCGGCGGTCCGCAGCGGCTGGTCAATGAGCTGGCGGTGCTGTTTTTGATCGTGCGGATCGCCTATGTCTTCACCTATGTCGGCGATCGCCCGACGTTGCGCTCGATCCTGTGGGGCCTCGGGTTTCTGATCAACATCGCGATCTTCTTCCTGCCGGCGATCCGCAGCCACCTGCCGTTCTAGACCCACAATTGGATCGAAGCATTGCTGCAACGGAAACGCGCTCCCTCTCACGTTGGGAGAGGGTTGGGGTGAGGGGTTACAGAACTCTCGTTAAGCGCCCTCACCCGATTTGTTGCGCAAATCGACCTCTCCCCGGCGGGGAGAGATGAGCCGAAACATCCGGTTCGATCTATCCTTTTCAAGACCCGTCTCAGGCCGCCTCGGGCGTGTCGAGCAGGCCACGGCGGCGCAATAGCGCGTCGGGCTCCGGTTCGCGGCCGCGGAAGGCGACATAGGCGTCTTCCGGCTCGCGCGATCCTCCCGACGAATAGATATCGTCGTGCAGGCGTTTTGCGGTAGCGGGATCGAAGATGTCGCCGGCTTCCTCGAAGGCGCCAAACGCATCGGCGTCCATCACCTCCGACCACATGTAGCTGTAATAGCCCGATGCGTAGTGGTCGCCGGAGAAGATATGGCCGAATTGCTGCGGCCGGTGCCGCATCGAGATTTCCGCTGGCATGCCGATTTTCTCCAGCTCCGCCCGTTCGAATGCCCGCACGTCCCGGCTGGCCGCCGCCGGCTGAGTATGGAATTCAAGATCGACCAGGGCCGAGGAAACGAATTCCACGGTGGCGAAACCCTGGTTGAACTTGCGGGCCGCCAGGAAGCGCTTGAGCAGATCGTCCGGCAGTGGCTCGCCAGTTCGATAATGTTTTGCGAATTGCCGCAGCACCTGCGGCTGTTCCTGCCAATGCTCGTAGAGCTGCGACGGAAGCTCTACGAAATCAGTGAACACGCTGGTGCCCGACAGCGACGGGTAGGTCACGTCCGACAGCATGCCATGCAGGGCATGGCCGAATTCGTGGAACAAGGTACGCGCATCGTCCGGCGAGAGCAGCGATGGCTCGCCATCAGCGCCTTTGGAGAAATTGCAGACATTGACGATCAAGGGCGCGATCTCACCGTCGAGCCTCTGCTGGTCGCGCAGCGAGGTCATCCAGGCGCCCGAGCGCTTCGAGGACCGCGCGAAGTAGTCGCCATAGAACAACGCCTGGTGCTTGCCGGCGGAGTTCTTCACCTCCCAGACCCGGACGTCCGGATGCCAGACCGGAACGTCCTTGCGCTCCGAAAACGTGACGCCGAACAGACGGGTGGCGCAGTCAAAGGCGGCCTCGATCATGTGATCGAGCGCGAGATAGGGTTTGATCGCGGTGTCATCGAAATCGGCGCGGCGCTGGCGCAGTTTTTCGGCGTAATAGCGCCAGTCCCAGGGAGCGAGGGCGAAATTGCCGCCCTGCTCCGCCACCAGCGCCTGCAGATCGTCACGGTCGGCCAATGCCCGCGCGCGCGCCGGCTTCCAGACCCGCTCCAGGAGGCCACGCACCGCTTCCGGCGTCTTGGCCATGGAGTCCTCCAGCCGATAGGCGGCGAATGTCGAAAAGCCCAGAAGCTTCGCGCATTCCTCGCGCAGCGCCAGTATCTCGACGATGGTCTCGTTGTTGTCGTTCTCGTTATTGTTGTCGCCGCGCGCGACAAAGGCCCTGTAGACCTTCTCTCGCAAATCGCGCCGGGTCGAACTCTTCAGGAACGGCTCAACAAAGGAGCGCGACAGCGTCATCACCGCCTTGCCGGCCATGCCGCGCTCTTCCGCGGCCCCTTTGGCGGCAGCGACAAAACTCTCGGACAGACCGTCGCGATCAGCCTCGCCGAGTTCCATGGACCAGTCCTGCTCGTCGCCGAGCAGATGATGGCTGAATGCCGTCCCAAGATGGGCCAGCCGCTCGTTGATCTCGGCCATCCGCTTCTTGGCGGCTTCATCGAGCCCGGCACCGGCGCGGTGGAAACGGATATAGGTGCGTTCCAGAAGCCGCGTCTGCTCCGGCGTCAGACCGAGTCGCGGCGCGGTCGTGGTAAAGCAGCGCGATGCGACCGAACAGCACCGCGTTCATCATGATCGGGTTCCAGTGCCGTGCCATCCGCAGCGACACCTCCTTGTCGGCCTCGAGCAGCGCCGGGTTGGAATGCGCCGACACCAGATCGTAGAATACTGCCGACACCCTGGTGAGCAGCTTGCCCGAGCGCTCCAGCGCGGTGATGGTGTTGGCGAAGTCGGGTACCGACGGATCGTGGGTGATCGCGACAATTTCGGCGGCATGATCGGCGAAGGCCTGCTCAAAGGCCGGCAGGAAGTACTCGGGCGCGATCTCCGCAAAAGGCGGCGTCTCGAACGGCGTCTGCCACGCCTTCAGCAGCGGGTTCGAAGCCGGGTTTGTCTGCGCTTGAGAAGGGGTCGCCGTCTGCTCGATTTCCGACATCGCAAATCCCGTTTTTCACCATCAACGAAGTGGATATCTATGTCCGCCATCCGGCTTTTTTAGGCCTTTTGCGCTTGATAGCGAGGGCCTTTT
This sequence comes from uncultured Alphaproteobacteria bacterium, assembly GCA_963806075.1. GTDB lineage: Bacteria > Pseudomonadota > Alphaproteobacteria > Rhizobiales > Xanthobacteraceae > Bradyrhizobium. Next base: position 55,167 of record CAWDWT010000014.1, on the reverse strand, counting down.
CAGAGAGATTGCGGCCCCCAACAGGAGCCAGCCGATGAACTCGCAATCCGCACCGACCGCTGGCCGCCAGATCGTCTGGCCCAGCGTCATCACCGTCATCAGCGCGGCGATCCTGATCGGCGCCGAGGTGTTCGGCGCGGCGTTCGCCGGCGGCTGGGCGCTCGCGATCCTGCTCGGCCTCGACGACACCGGCGCGCACATCCTGCAGGCCGTGCTATTTGCGCTCGGCGTCTTTGTCATGATCTCATTTATCCGCGCCGCGCAACGCGTCGAGCCGTTCAGCCGCCGCGCGTGAGCGCGATCGAGCTAAGAAACGCGCGAGTCAGCCCTCAAACGTTCAGCTCTCGTTAAAGAAGCTTAACGTTCGTTCACACACTGCGACGTCCGTGCATGCAGTTGGTGAGAAAATTATCCGCGGCGCAAAAAAAATCTTGCGAAGCGGATTCAAAACCCTTATTTGCACTTTTGCCCAATTTCGCACGTGCCTGTGGTCGTGTGTCAGTCGGTAGGTATCCGGACAAGAGGCCGGACAGCCGCCAAGGGATGAAGAGCCGAGGGTCGCCCAAGTCGTGAGACTTGAGAGGCCAGCATCTCTCTCAAGAGATGCCGTTGAAGGTCTCTTCTTTCCTTGCAACCGTGACTGGCAGCCGGAGGCGAACCGGCGCACCCCGCTCTCAACGGGGGACGCGACTTAAAGCAACGACGGATCGGGCTTTTTTGGTCTCTACCGGCATTCCACCGCCGGCGCGGGCTACTGAAAAGGCTTGTCCTTCATTGCCAGGTGTGCGGGCGGGATCCTTCCCAACCAATCCACGGCAGCACAGTTCGGTCTGAGTTCAAGGCTTTGTCGCGTCTCCATCGTGCGACAAACGCCGAAGCACTCACGTCCGAGAACCATTTTGAACGGAATCCCGTCGCTGGGACCGTTTGGGAGAGTGCTATGACCGAACGTATTCAGGAATTCCTGCGCAACCGCCGCAGCGAGGGCCAGGACACCGAGCCGTGCCTCGTCGTCGACCTCGAAGTCGTGCGCGACAACTACCAGACCTTCTCCAAGGCGCTGCCGGACAGCCGCGTGTTCTACGCGGTGAAAGCCAACCCGGCGCCCGAGGTGCTGTCGCTGCTCGCCTCGATGGGCTCCTGCTTCGACACCGCGACCGTCGCCGAAATCGAAATGGCGCTGGCCGCCGGTGCGACGCCGGACCGTATCTCCTTTGGCAACACGATCAAGAAGGAGCGCGACATCGCGCGCGCCTTCGCGCTCGGCATTCGCCTGTTCGCGGTCGATTGCTCCGCCGAGGTCGAGAAGATCGCCCGCGCCGCCCCTGGCGCCAAGGTGTTCTGCCGCATCCTCTATGACTGCGCCGGCGCCGAATGGCCGCTGTCGCGCAAGTTCGGCTGCGATCCGGAGATGGCGGTCGAGGTGCTTGACCTCGCCAAGCGCCTGGGTCTGGAGCCGTGCGGCATCTCGTTCCATGTCGGCTCGCAGCAGCGCAAGGTGAAGGCGTGGGACCGCGCGCTGGCGATGGTCTCCACCGTCTTCCGTGACTGCGCCGAGCGCGGGATCAACCTGTCCATGGTCAACATGGGCGGCGGATTCCCGACGAGGTACCTCAAGGACGTTCCTCCGGTCGTGCAGTACGGCCGGTCGATCTTCCGTGCGCTGCGCAAGCACTTCGGCAACCAGATCCCGGAGACGATCATCGAGCCGGGCCGCGGCATGGTCGGCAACGCCGGCGTCATCGAGACCGAAGTCGTCCTGATCTCCAGGAAGAGCGACGAGGACGAGGTGCGCTGGGTGTATCTCGACATCGGCAAGTTCGGCGGCCTCGCCGAGACGATGGACGAGTCGATCCGCTACGCGATCCGCACGCCGCATGACGGCGCGGAAATGACGCCGTGCGTGCTCGCGGGCCCGACCTGCGACTCCGCCGACGTGCTGTACGAGAAGATGCCGTATCCGCTCCCGGTAACGCTCGAAATCGGCGACAAGCTGCTGATCGAAGGCACCGGCGCCTATACGTCGACCTACTCGTCGGTGGCCTTTAACGGCATCCCGCCGCTGAAGACCTACCACATCTGACCGGCCTCTCCTGAGGCCCGAAAAACGGGAGCCGGCGCGCCGGCTTCCACTTCTTGCATCCGAAACTTTCGACAACGCTTCTGCGGCCTGCGGCCGTGGCAGCGAGGACTGACGTGCCATGACTGCTGCTCGAAAGACCATTGTTGCCCTCACCTCCGATGCCGTCCCGTTCGCGATCCGTGCCGAGCGAGCCTCGGACGTCGTCGCGCGCGAAGCGCTGCTGGATGCCTGCTTTGGCGCTAACCGCCATCTGCGCACCTGTCAGCGGCTGCGCGACGGACGCGCGCCCGCCGAAGGCCTTGCCCTTTCGGCTATGCGCCAGGGCCGACTGGTCGGGACCGTGCGGTTGTGGCACGTCAGCGCCGGGGGCATCCCGGCGCTGATGCTCGGCCCGCTGGCGGTTGAGGATTGCTGCCGCAAGCTCGGCGTCGGCGTCACGCTGACGGACCGCGCGCTCGCGGTTGCGAAAGCGCGTGGTCATCGCGCGGTTATCCTGCTTGGCGACGCGCCCTACTACGCCCGCTTCGGCTTCTCTGCCGGCAAGACCGGCGAACTGTCCCTGCCCGGCCCATTCGAGCACGATCGCCTGCTCGGCCTCGAATTGTGCGAAGGCGCGCTCGACGGCGCCCGGGGGATGATCGTCGCAACCGGCGCACCGCTGCCAAAACCGAAGCCAAGTCGCGCCAGCAAAGTGCTGCTCGTGCAGCACGTGGCGTAGAACCGTGCCCGAGCGCCTTCCCACACCACGCGACGGCGCGCACTCATGCGTCCGCAGCGCGATCACGACGGTCTTGCTGATCATGATTTCGGTCATGATCCTCAGGGACATCTTCGTGCGCCGCTGGGGCGCCGCTACGCCCCCAGCCTCCGACGTGACCCGGCCATCCCGATGGGCCCGCAAGGGGTTGCGCGTATCCGGGAAAAGCCCTTAAACCGCGCCAATCCCGCTTCCAATCCAGCTGGACCGAGGTTCTGATGCCCCGCCGCCTGATTTCCACCGGCTCGCCATTCGAGAAGACCGCCGGCTATAGCCGCGCGGTGATCGATGGCGATTTCGCCTTCGTCGCCGGCACCACCGGCTACGATTATGACACCATGATCATGCCGGCGGATATCACGAGCCAGTCACGCAATTGCTTCAAGACCATCGAGGCTACTCTCAAGGAAAGCGGCTTCGCGATGGCGGATATCGTCCGTGCGACCTACTACATCACCGACCCCAAAGATGCAGAGGCCCATTTCGCGATCTGCGGCGAAATTCTCGGCGAGATCCGCCCGGCCGCGACGCTGCTGGTCGTTGCCGGCTTGTACAAGCCCGAGATGAAGGTCGAGATCGAAGTCACCGCCAGGCGACGCGCTGCCTGATCCCGTCCAGTTGCCTGGCCCCGCCCTCTGCTATCCCCTGGAGACCATAGATGAGCCCGCCCTCGCCAATCCACGCGAAGATTTCCGGACCCATTGTCATGATCGGCTTCGGCTCGATCGGCAAAGGCACGCTGCCGCTGATCGAACGGCATTTCGATTATGACAAGTCGCGCTTCGTCATCATCGATCCGCATGAGGACGGCGAACTCGCCAAACAGCACGGCGTGCGCTTCATCAAGCAGGCCATCACCCGAGACAACTATCACGAGCTGCTGGTGCCGCTCTTGACCGCAGGCGGCGGCCAGGGTTTTTGTGTCAATCTGTCGGTCGACACCTCCTCGGTCGACATCATGACGATGTGCCGCGAGATCGGCGCGCTCTATATCGACACCGTCGTGGAGCCATGGCTCGGCTTCTATTTCGACAAGAACATCGGCCCCGAGAAGCGCTCGAACTACGCGCTGCGCGAGACGTTGCTGGCGGCCAAGCACAAGAGCCCGGGCGGCCTGACCGCGGTGTCCACCTGCGGCGCCAATCCGGGCATGGTGTCGTGGTTCGTCAAGCAGGCGCTGCTCGACATCGCGCGCGATACCAATACGCCGTTCAACGAGCCGAAGAGCCGCGAAGGCTGGGGCCAGCTTGCCCACAAGCTCGGCGTCAAGGGCATCCACATCGCCGAGCGCGACACCCAGCGCTCGAGGAAGCCGAAGCCGATGAACGTGTTCGTCAACACCTGGTCGGTGGAAGGCTTCGTGTCCGAGGGCATGCAGCCGGCCGAACTCGGCTGGGGCACCCACGAGAAGTGGATGCCGGACAACGGTCGCAAGCACACCATCGGATGCGGCGCGGCGATCTATCTGCTGCAACCCGGCGCCAACACCAGGGTGCGCTCCTGGTGCCCGACGCCGGGCGCGCAATATGGCTTCCTCGTCACCCACAATGAATCGATCTCAATCGCCGACTATTTCACGGTGCGCGATGGCCAGCGCGTGGTGTACCGCCCGACCTGTCACTACGCCTATCATCCGGCCAACGATGCGGTGTTGTCGCTGCACGAGATTTTCGGCGCGACCGGCAAGATGCAGCCGAAATGGCACATTCTCGACGAGAACGAAATCGTGGACGGCATCGATGAACTCGGCGTGCTGCTCTACGGTCACGCCAAGAACGCCTATTGGTACGGATCGCAGCTTTCGATCGAGGAGACGCGGCGGATCGCGCCCTATCAGAATGCCACCGGCATGCAGGTTTCTTCGGCGGTGCTCGCCGGCATGGTGTGGGCGCTCGAAAATCCGAACGAGGGCATCGTCGAGGCCGACGAGATGGATTTCCGCCGCTGCCTCGAGATCCAGATGCCCTATCTCGGTCCGGTGAAAGGTTACTATACCGACTGGACGCCGCTGACCGACCGGCCGGGCCTGTTCCCGGAGGATATCGACAGCGGCGATCCCTGGCAGTTCAGGAACGTGCTGGTGCGGTAAGCGCAATTCGTACCGGAAGGAAGGGGTGGTAACCTTTGATTAACAATATCCCGCCATCGTACGGATGATTTCTTTCGCAAAGGCTCGTACCGTTACGAAAGCTTACATCCCGCGAGACGATTAACATGCGTGCCCTATTCGCAATCATGTTCTCGGCGATCGCACTGGCGGGCTGCAACTCCGACAACGACGTCACCGGCTCGATCGAAAGCTGTGCGAAGAAGCTTTACACCCCCTACAATCCCAAAAATATGAAGCAGTGCGTCGCCGTCTGCATCGACTGCGAGCGCGGCATCGTCACCACTTGCACGACGTCCTGCACGCTCAAGGGCGCGCACTGATCTCCCTTCGGGGGCCTCGCTGACTCATCCTTGGCTTGCAATCATTTCTCACCGATCGGGGGCGCGGTCTTTTCGGCGGGAGCCGGCGGCAAGGCGGGCTGGACGCCTTCCTGCTGCGCCTGCGCATCGGGACGTGCGGGCTGCGGTGCCGGCGTGGTCGGTCGCTCACCGCCCGGCTTTGATTCCGCGGGCGCCTTGTCCTGATCCGCCGGTGCGGGCGTTCCCTGCAGCGGTTGGGTGGCCTGGGCCAATTGCCGCGGATGATCGGCGATCCGGGCAAGCGAAAGGCCGGACACGAGGAGGCCCGCCGCAACCAGGATGGCCGCGAGTATGAAATCCCGCCGATAGGCGCGCTTGTTCTCGTCCGGAGACATGCCGTTGGACCCGCCGGTTTATTCGTGGGTCAACGGCGGGCGGCCGGCAAGGTTCCGCCGGGAACTCCGAGAGAATCTGGGCCAATGCAGCGGCTACAATTTAAGCAGGCCGGCGTCGCCATCCTCGGTGGCGAATGCCAGTTGCGTTCCATTGGCATTCCAGGCGAGTGCCGAGACTTCCGCAGTGGCGCTCTTCACCAGGATCTCCGCACCGTCACTCAGCCGCACCAGCAGGATGGTCCCGCCGATATAGGCGGCGGCAAGGATGTCCTGCTTTGGATTGCAAGCGACCCGGGCGACCCGCGTCGGCAACGGCGCCAGCATCGTCGGCTCCTTGCCCATCGGACCGTCCTTGCTGGCGAACGGCCATAGGATCACGGTATCGGCACCCGAAGTCGCGAGCGCCTTGCCGTTTGCGCTCCACGACATCGACCGAACGCGTCCGGGAAGGCCGACCATGCGCATATGCTTGTTATCGGCGAGCCGCCAGCCATGCAACGCCGGCTCGTGCATCGCGGTCACCAGAAACTTGTTGTCGGGCGAGAACACGACATCGAGATGCGAGCCCGCCCATTCGAGAAATTCGACATCGACGGCCATGTTCGGAAACCAGAGCGTGACGCCGTTGTAATGCGCGATCGCAAGCCGCAGGCCTTTTGGCGCGAACGCCAGCCCGCCGACGGTCGATGGTACCTCGAAGGATTTATCCTCGGCGTTGCGGCCGCGGACGAACGCTGTCTTGCCGACCGACCACGCCAGCGTGCCATCGGAATGCAGCGCGACATTATCGATCCAGCGCCGCTTCGGGTCGGTCGCAAGCAGCGTCACCTCGCCTTTTTTGTCCAATGCGACGAGCTTGCCGTCATCGCCGCCCACCACGAGACGCGCGCCATCAGAAACCGCGCACAGGATGCCACCGCCGTGGACCGTGATTTTCGAAAGCTCGTCGGCCTCGTTCACCAGCGCGACGTTTTCCTCGACACCGACAAAGGCCGCGTGTTCGCCGACGAAATGCACCGCGATGACAGGCATGTCCACGGCGAGCCGACGCACCCGACCGGCAACCGAGGGGATGGACTCCGAGTTTTTTTCCCGATCGAACCGTATCATCACGAGGTGATGCAGTTCTCGAAGCCGTCGCGGATAGTCTGCTCCGGCAATTCACGGCCGATGAAGACAAGACGGCTTTCGCGCGGCTCGTCTTCCTTCCACTTCCGCTGGTGATCACCCTCCAGCATCATGTGGACGCCCTGGAACACATAGCGATCTTCATCGCCCTTGAAAGCGAGGATCCCCTTCGAGCGCAGGATCTTCTGACCTTCGGTGGCGATGAGGTCCTGCAGCCACGGCATGAACTTGGCGGCATCGAGCGGCTTGCTGGTTCGCAGCGAGAGCGATTGCATGTCTTCGTCGTGGTAGTGCTTCAGGCCATGGTCGTGGTCGTGATGATGGTCGTGATCGATGATCGTGATCATGATCATGATGATCGTGGTCGTCGCCAGCTTCGAGAAATTCCGGCTCGATCTCCAGGATGCGAGCGAGATCGAACGCGCCGCGCTCCAGCACATCCGACAGCGCGACCTGGCAGCGCTCGGTGCGGTGCAGCTTGGCATAGGGGTTGATCGCGCGAATCCGGCCTTCGACTTCCGTCAATTCGGGTTTTGAGACCAGGTCGGTCTTGTTGAGCACGATGACGTCGGCAAACGCGATCTGGTTCTTGGCCTCGGGGGCGTCCTTGAGCCGGTCGCTCAGCCATTTGGCGTCGGCGACCGTCACCACCGCGTCGAGCCTGGCGTTCTTCTGCACGTCCTCGTCGACGAAGAAGGTCTGCGCCACGGGTGCCGGATCGGCCAGCCCCGTGGTCTCGACGATGATGGCATCGAACTTGCCCTTGCGCCTCATCAGGCCCTCGAGAATGCGCACGAGGTCGCCGCGCACGGTGCAGCAGACACAGCCATTGTTCATCTCGAAGATCTCTTCGTCGGCACCGATGATCAAATCGTTGTCGATGCCGATCTCGCCGAATTCGTTGACGATGACGGCGTATTTCTTGCCGTGGTTTTCCGACAGAATACGGTTGAGCAGCGTGGTCTTGCCCGCGCCGAGATAACCCGTGAGCACGGTTACGGGAATTTTTTGGGACGTCGGTTCTGGCATGGCAACTCCGGACAAGGGATCTTGCGGCTTACGGCCGGCAGGGAGGCCCTGCTCTAGGGGGATAGCGCATTGGTGAGTGCCTTTATATTGTGCCTGACCATATCAATGTAAGTGGGTGCATCGCCCTTTTCGTCGGTTAGACTGTCGGAATAGAGCGTCCCGCCAATGGCCGCCCCGGTCTCGGCCGATATCCGCCGGATCAGCCGTGGATCGCTGATGTTTTCGACGAAAACCGCGGGAATCTTGGCGACCCTGATCCGATTGATGATATCGGCAATATCGCGGGCGCTGGCCTCGGAATTGGTGGAAACGCCCAGCGGAGCGATGAATTCGACGCCATAGGCGGCGGCGAAATAGCCGAAGGCGCCATGGGTGGAGATTACCTTGCGGTGCGCTGGCGGAATACGCGCCATCGCCTCCCGGACGTCGCGGTCGAGCCCGTCAAGCTTCGCCAGATAGGCGTCGGCATTGGCGCGAAACACCCCGGCATCCGCAGGGTCGGCGGTAACGAGCGCGTCGCGGATATTGGCGACGTAGATCTTTGCGTTACTCACCGACTGCCAGGCATGCGGATCGGCGGCCGAGCCGGACTTCAGCGGGACGATGCCGTCGCTGGCGATGACGATGGTGGCCTTGCCGCCGGACGATTGCACCAGCCGCGGCAGCCATCCCTCGAGCCCAAGGCCGTTGATGACGACCAGCTTGGCATCGGCGATCTTCTTCGCGTCGGCCGGGGCCGGCGTATAGACGTGGATGTCGCCGTTGGGTCCGACCAGGGTCGTGACCTCGATGCGATCGCCGCCGACATTTTTAACGAAATCGCCGAGGATTGAAAAGCTCGCGACGACCTTGAGGCGATCCTGCGCACAGGCCGGTGAAGCGATCGCTGCGAGCACCAGCCAGATCAGCCAAAGTGAAGGACGCCGCATCGCCGTCACGCCTCGAGATGACGGCCGGGAAACATCTGCCTGACCAGGCCGCTGACGCTGCCGAACAGAACCGAAACGACATAGAGCGTCGCCGCCACCAGGATGATTGCCGGCCCCGAGGGAATGCGGGTCTGAAACGACAGCACCAGCCCGGCATAGCCGGAAACCATAGCGCTGGCGACCGCGATGCAGATCATGCCGGTGATATCGCGCGACCAGAATCGCGCGATCCCGGCCGGCAGGATCATCAGGCCGACCGCCAGCAGCGTGCCCAGCGCATGAAAGCCGTTGACCAGATTGACGACGACAAGCGCCAGAAAAGCCAGGTGCGCGGGCGCGCCGGCGCGGCTGACGGTGCGCAGGAACACCGGGTCGACGCATTCGATCACCAGCGGGCGATAGATCACCGCCAGTACCAGCAGCGTGATCGTGGTGTTGAACGCGATCACCAGCAGGGTCGGATCGTCCATTGCCAGGATGTTGCCGAACAGCACATGCAGCAGGTCGATATTGGTGCCGCGGATCGAGACGATCGTGACGCCGAGTGCCAGCGACACCAGATAGAACGTGGCAAGCGAAGCGTCTTCCTTGAGTTCGGTGCTGCGCGCGACCACCCCCGCGAGGATCGCGACCGTGAAGCCGGCGATCAGTCCGCCCGTGGTCATCGCGAACAGATTGAGTCCCGACAGCAGGAATCCGATTGCGGCGCCCGGCAGGATCGCGTGCGCCATGGCATCTCCGACCAGGCTCATCCGCCGCAGCATCAGAAATACACCGATCGGCGCGCCGCCCAGCGCCAGCGCAATCACCGCGGCAAGCGCGCGGCGCATGAACTCGAATTCGGTGAAGGGCGCGACCAACGCGTCATAGATCGGCACGGTCAGGCCGCTCGCGATGGCATATCGTCCACGGCGCAGGCGGCGGCGCCGTCGTCGAACGCCTCGCACATTCGCCGCGCCTCCTGCAGATTATCGGCCGTCAGCGCCTCCGTGGTGGCGCCCCAGGCGACCTTGCCGCGGGCCAGCAGCAGGGTTTCGGGGAAATTGGCGCGCACCAGGTCGAGATCGTGCAGCGCGGCCAGCACCGTGCGCCCCTCCGAATGCCAGCGTCGCACCAAGGCCAACAGATCGGCCGAGGTCCGGGCATCGATGGCGTTGAAGGGCTCATCCAGCACGATCATGGCGGCATCCTGCAACAATACCCGCGCAAACAGCATGCGCTGCATCTGCCCGCCGGAGAGCGTGCCGATGGCTCGGTTCTCAAAGCCGTTAAGGCCGACGGCAGCAAGCGCCTGCGCGATCCTGCCGCTCGCCTGCTGGCCCATGCCGCCGAAGAAACCGGTCGAGCGCCAAAGGCCGGTGCCGACAAAATCAAACACCGAGATCGGAAAACTGCGGTCGATATCGGTGGTCTGCGGCAGATAGGCGATATCCCGGACATCGGGAGCGCCGCGTTCGATAGTGCCCGCGAGCGGCCGGAGGATGCCGACGATGCCGCGAAACAGGGTCGACTTGCCGGCGCCGTTGGGACCGACAACCGCAAGAAGCGCGCCGGCAGCGACCTCGCCGCTCAGATGATGCACCGCTGGATGCCGGTCGTAGCCCAAGGTGACATCCCGGAATTGCAGATGGGCGGCCATGCTTACCTCATCGCCAGCCACACCACGGCCCACAGGCCAGCGCTGATTGCCGCTGCCGCGCCAAGCCGCGCAAGCACCGTCATGCGCAGGATCGACCACGACGCTGCCTGCGCCGGATGCGGGCTTGCCGGTCCGTGACGGTGGGCGTGCCCGTGCGCGGAGCCGTGGCTATGGGAATGGGTTAGAGCCATGCGCGAATGTTATATTATAACATAACGGGTGTCTATCGAGGGAGGGCGCTCCAAGCGTAAAACACCGCCTTTAGAACAGATGAGGGCGGCAGGTTCGCTGCCGCCCCTCTGTCTGACAAACTTAATCAAGCCGTCACGATCAAGCCTTCAAGATCATGCCTTGGAAAGCAACTGGTCGACATAGTCCCAGTTCACCAGATGATCGAGGAACGCCTTGAGATAATCCGGGCGACGGTTGCGATAGTCGATGTAGTAGGAATGCTCCCAGACGTCACAGCCGAGGATCGGTTGGCCGCCGTGAACCAGCGGGTTCTCTCCGTTCGGGGTCTTGGAAACTTCCAGCTTGCCGTTCTTGAGCGACAGCCAGCACCAGCCGGAGCCGAACTGGCCGGCGCCGGCGGCGGCGAAGTCGGTCTTGAATTTCTCGAGCCCGCCAAGGTCCTCGTTGATCTTCTTTTCCAGCCGGGCGGGCAGCTTGTTGCCGCCGCCATTGGGCTTCATCCAGTTCCAGAAATGCATATGGTTGTAGTGCTGGCCGGCATTGTTGAAGACCGCGGGGTTCTTCCCGAACGAGCCCTTCACGATCTCGTCGAGGCTTTTTCCTTCGAATTCGGTTCCCTTGATCGCGTTATTGCCGTTGGTCACGTAGGCCTGGTGATGCTTGTCGTGATGGAATTCCAGCGTTTCCTTCGACATATGGGGCGCGAGGGCGTCGTGGGGGTAAGGCAGATTGGGAAGCGTGAAGGTCATGGGGTGATGTCCGCAAATGATGATACTGGGGGAGAAACGGTGTAACGGGGACCCTTACCGAAGGTTCCAGCGCGCTTAAACACCCCGGACCAGCAAAAGGCAAGGATCGCGCCCCGCGAGGGTGTCGGTTGAGGCAAAAATGAGCGTCGAGATCGAGGTTTTGAACGGCGACGTCTCGTGGCCGTTGGCCAGACCGCTGTACGATACGGTGTGGCCGCCGCATGTGCTCGCGGCGCGGCCATGGGCCGGCGTCGTCTTTGCCCGTGCCGAATTGCGCGTCCTGGTCCTTGATGAGGCCGGCAAGGCGCGCTGCCACGTCGGCGTCTATCGCCGCGAGATCACGTGGAACGGGCGCGAGATGCCGGTCGGCGGCATCGGCGGTGTCATGACGCACGAGCATGCCCGACGTCGCGGATACGCCAGCATCGCGCTTGAGGCGGCGATCCAGACGCTGCGGGACGAAGGCTCGGCTGCCTTCGCGCTGCTGTTTTGCGAGCCGCATAACGCGCCCTTCGATCTGGCGCGCGGCTGGAAGCCGTTCGAAGGCGAGATCCATGCCGAGCAGCCCGAGGGGCGTGTTCGTTTCACGGCGATCGACCCTTACGTCCACGACCTCAGGGGACGGCCGCCCAAGGGACGGCGTGATCGATTTGCGTGGCCTGCCCTGGTGATGTGATCGCGATCCCGTGGATGAAAATGCGGCTATCGGCAAATCGCCTGTACCGCATTGCAGAAATTTGCTTTGTTGCTGACCGATATGTCTCGACCGTCGGGAAGCTTCCAACGGCTTCAGGTTCAAGGCTTTTCAATTGATGTCGCTTACATTCATGACCTTCGGATTTCCGACTTTCAGATTGATTTCCTCTCGATGGATCATCGGTAGCCTCGCTGTGCTCGTTGCGGGCCTGGCGCTGCTTGACGCGCCGACGACGCGCGCTCAGACCCGTGGCGACGTCAGCGGCATATGGCTGACCCAGGCGGGCGACGCCAAGATCCGCATCAGCAAATGCGACGGCGGCATTTGCGGCGTTGTGGCGTGGCTGAAAGCGCCGATCGATCCCGCCACCGGAAAACCCGCGATCGACGACAAGAACCCCAATCCCGCGCTGGCCAGGCGCCCGATGATCGGCCTGCCGCTGTTCCGCGGGATGCGCCCTTCCGGTGAGAACAAATGGTCGGGCCAGATCTACAACGCCGATGACGGCAACAGCTACGCCAGCCATATCTCGCTCACCGGGACCGATACGCTGCGCGTCGAAGGCTGCGTCGGCGTGTTGTGCGGCGGTGAAACCTGGAGCCGATCGTCGAAATAGGCGGCGGTCGATCGGCCTCACTTCTTCGCCATGCCCGCGACGGCGGGCATCCAGTATGCAGCGACCTGTCGCTTCCATTGACCACGCCCTGCAATACTGGGCCCCGCATGCGCGGGGACGACACAACGCGGCTTCGCGTTCTCGCGACGGCATTCGTCGGAGTTTTGCAATTAGCTTCCGCCCAAAGAAAATGGAGGGCGCAGGAAATGCCGGGCGCTCGATGCACCCGCAGCCGCGCGTGTAGTGTAGAAAGCACGCGCGTTAGTCACCACAGGTCCACCGAAAAACACCCGGCATTTCCTGCGCGATGGTTTTAACGGTTTCCTTCGTGCTCTCCGCGGCGACCGGGCTTTGTTGTCACCGTCGCCAGCGCGATGCCAGGAAAAACTCCCGATATCATCGCCAACTTGACGCCAGCGTCGGGGCGTCCGGACCACACGACTTCGCCGTCCGCTAGCCTCGCCGTTCGTCCGCGCGCATCAAGCGCGCGACGACGTTGCCGCGTCCACCGCATCCCGTTCCAACGTTCGTGACGATGGCCAACGCCCCTTTTCGGAACAGGATGCACCGCAAAGGCAACTGATTTGCCGGAAAAGAAAAGTGAAAATTTTTTCGCTGAGGGGCTGACAAGCTTTTTGTCCGGCCGAGGTGATTTGTCCCGTCAAACTGAGCGACCGAAGCGGATATTTTGCCGTCCAACGCTTGTTGCACGGTATCATTCACATCTTTCGCAGCCTTCGTGCCCTTTACGGTCACAGAAATCGCGCCGCTACATTGCAGCGTTCCGCTATTCTTGACCGTCAGTTCTTCGCCCTCGACGGTCTTGAGCTTCTTGCCGTCGGTGAGGTCAGACGCTTCCCGTTTGCCCGGAACAACGTGACAGGTGAGAATCTTCGTGAGGGTCTTGTTCTCGGCGACCGTTACGGCCGGCAGCTTGGCAAAGGCCTCATCGGCCGGCAGCTGCACAAGCGATGGTTCCAATCTATAAGATATTTAAATCCGGCACATTCAGCAACCGCCTGATCCGGGGACCGTATCTTGATGGTCAGCGCTTCGGCTGGCGATTTAATGTCAGGAGAACTCCCGCATGCAAAAGATCGCAATCCTTTTCGCCGCGACGCTGTGTGCGTTTTCGGCGTCGGCTTCCGCAAAGATGATGAGCTGCACCAGCGAAAACATGTCGAAAACCAGCATGATGATGATGTCGATACCCGATGGTCCGAACAAGATGGCAATGAATAAGGAAATGGGCATGGCCAACGCCGACACCAGCAAGGGCAACATGCGAGGCGCCTGCTCGCACTACATGCGAGCCCAAAAAATGGGGATGATGAAGTCCGACGGAATGATGAAACAGGGAATGTAGCAGATCAGCTACGCCTGTCGTCGGAACGAAGCCGCCTTCAGCCACGCAGGAGAAGCCGATTCTGATCGGCCTCTCCTGCACATGTATGTCGACACTTACGCCACCATCGCCTTCAGCGCCATCGCCGCCGAGGCATAGCCGCCGCGTGCGCCGTCGATGAAATGAACATGGTCGCTGCGCATCACCGAGGGCGTGAAGCACGTCATCATCGCGGCATCCTGTCGATGCAAGCCATGGCGCACCACGCCATTCGCGGCAGCCTCAGCCAGGCGCTGCGCCAGCGCCTCGGCGAGCTCGGGCGTGCAATCAAGGATCATGCGCAAGCCGTCGTCATACTTGCGAAAATCGGAATTCTCCACCACCTGCTGCATATAAATCTTCGGCACGAAGTTGCCGACCTTGATGCCGAAGCGCATCACCACATAGGCCCACAGCGTCAGGACGAGCAGGACGCTGCGCCGCTTCAACAGCGAGCCGCCGCGCGCGGCGCGCGCCTCGTAATCGACGCCCGCCGGGGGCCATCGCAGTGGCGGTCCGCCCGCCGGAACCGGGCGTCCGGCGTCGGGGCTGCGCTCGACCAGCGCGACGACGTCCTCGATCACCTCGCGAAAAGCGCGCGGATCGGCGGCTCGCGCCGGCACCACCAGCACCGAGAGGATCAGCCCGCGCGTCGAGCGGATTTCCTCGAACCGGCAGGACAGCCCGGAAAGATCGGGCTGGGTGCCCGCCGGCGCTTTCTCTACCTTGAACTCGCCGCGCTTCATCGCGGCTTCCGCCCAGCCGAGGCCGCCGCCGGAAAACATCGCGTAAGACAGATTGGCCGACGGGCCGAACCGCGCGATGCGGACGTCAAAACCTTGCGCCCGCACCGCCGTGACCGGCACCAGCGCCACCCGCATGGCCAGATTGAGATTCTCCTCGACCCAGATGGCAGTCGCCGCCAGCGCCGCGCGCGCGCGATCGAGGCCGCCCGGCGCCACCGCGAAGCTCGCGCCGTCGCCGCCAAACACGAACGGAAATTCGCGGCCCTCCAGCGCATTGGTAACGGCGGCGATGACCGAGGCGCCGGCCATGTTGACCGCCTTGTAGCGCGCTTCCGCGATCGCCCTGGTGGATTCCACGATATCGGCGATGCCGATGCTCCAGTCATCTGGCAACGGCGAATACAGCGCTGGGTCCATCAGTCTGGAAAAGCCGCGAAAGACCTTGATGCCGCCGTAGAAGCTTTCGTCAGGCGTAGCCATGATCGCCCTGCGGGTTGTCCCGTGTCAAAACTGCTTAACACATACGGCCGGCTTTGGGGTTCGGTTCAACGAATGGTTCGCCACTGCCGGCATCGAAGGCCGGCAGTGGCGCGGATGCAGATGTTCGCTGCATTCATGGATCTTGCAGACTAAAGTCCGCGCAGCACCAGTTGGTTGAGCCGGCCAGCGAACGCCGCCGGATCTTCCGGCAATTCACCTTCGAGGATTTGCGCCTGCTCCAGCAGCAGAAACGACAGATCTTTCTGCGCATCCTTGGCGGTCGCGATCGCCATGACCAGCGGGTGGCGCATATTGATCTCCAGGATCGGCTTTGTGAGTGCTCCACGATTTTGCTGCGCCAGCAATCGCTCCAGCACCCGGTCGGGACCTCCGCCTTCGGCAACAAGACATGAGGCGCTCGAGGTCAGCCGCTGCGACGCCCGCACATCGGACACCCGCTCGCCCAGGGTATCCTTGATCACGGCGACGATGGCGTCCTCGTCCGCGGCGGGCGTGTCCTTGTCTTCCTTTTTCTCCTGCAGCAGCGGGATGGGGCCGAAATCGATGTCACCCTGGCTCAGCGATTTCAGCGGCTTGCCTTCGAATTCAAGCTGCGCCGACGTCCAGAATGAATCGACCGGATCGGTCAGCAGCAACACCTCGATGCCGCGCGCGCCGGCCGATTCCAGTTTCGGATTCGACTTCAGGCGTTCGACACTCGGGCCGGTGAGGTAATAGATCTCGGTCTGGTTCGGCTTGAGGTTCTCGACATATTGCTTGAGCGAACGCCGTTTGCCCACCGTCGAGGTAAAGCGTGACAGCGCCAGCAATTTCTGACGCCGCTCCTGATCCTCCCACAGGCCCTCCTTGATGAGCGCGCCGAACGCGTCCCATATCCCGGTGAAGACGGTCGGCTCCTTTTCGCTCAGATTTTCCAGTTCGGAGACGATGCGGCTCGTTACCGCCTTCTTGATCTGCGCGAGCTGCGGATTGTTCTGCAGCATCTCGCGCGAAATATTCAGCGGCAAGTCCTCGCTGTCGATCACGCCTCGGATAAAGCGCAGATAGGCCGGCAGCAGATCGGCGTCGTCAGAGATGAAGACGCGGCGAACATAGAGCTTCACCTTGCCCTTGCGCTGCGGTTCGAAGGGGTCGAGTGGCTTGTTCGAGGGCGCGAACAACAGCACCGCGTAGGATTGCCGGCCTTCGGCACGGTAATGCAGGGTCATCGCGGGATCGTCGAACGCGTTGGCGATCGAGCGATAGGCCTGCTTGTAATCTTCCGCTGACAATTCCGATTTCGACCGCTGCCATAGCGCGCTCGCCGAATTGATCTGCCGCGGCTCGCCCTCCTCCGGCACCAGTTCGATCGGGAACTGGATATTGTCGGAATAGGCGCCGACAACGCGTTCGATCTCGTAAGTCTCGAGATATTTCTTCGCGTCGCTCTTCAGGTGCAAAGCGATTTCGGTACCGCGGGTCAGACGGCTGGCGTCCTCCTCGCTGCCGGGCGCGATCTCAAAACCGCTGCCGCCCGACGACGACCAGGTCCAGACCTCGTCGGTTCCGGCACGGCGGCTGGTGACGACGATGCGGTCAGCGACCATGAAGGCGGCGTAGAAACCGACGCCGAACTGGCCGATCAGGCCGGCGCCGTCCTTGGCTTCCGTGAGCCTGGACAGAAACGACTTGGTGCCGGAGCGCGCGATGGTGCCGAGATTGTCGATCAGCTCCTGGCGGTTCATCCCGATGCCGTTGTCGATCACGCTCAGCGTGTCGGCCTTCTTGTTGGGCAAGATGCGGATTTTCGGCGGCGCTCCGTCGGCCATCAGGTCGGGCGCGGCGATCGCCTCGTAGCGCAGCTTGTCGCAAGCATCCGATGCATTCGAGATCAGCTCGCGCAGGAAGATGTCGGTTTCCGAATAGACCGAATGCACCATCAGGTGCAGCAGTTCGGCGACCTCAGCCTGAAACGGCTGGGATTGGGCTTGTGTCGCGGTGTCGGCGGTCATGTATTCACGCTCGCTGGAAGTTTGCAGGTCGGGGAAATCGGAGAAGCCCGATATAGCGACATTATCTTGGGTGGCAAGATTTTAGGCAGCAAAAGCGCTACCTGCGGTATCATCACTCATCGATTGCTACCTCCGCTGAGGATCAATAATAAGGTAAACATGCCGGTCGCCCACTCTACAAGAGATGAGGATCACGCCCATGGAAGCCGAGGTCAGCGCCGCGTCAGCTTCAGCAAAAAAATGGTCACCCTGCCCGGATGCCGGCGACCTCCTCCATCGCATCCACGCGATGCTGCACCCACGCAATATCGTGCTGGTCGGCGCGACCGACAAACCGGGCAATTATGCCGAGCGCATCTGGAGCAACCTGATCAAGTATGAATTCGCGGGCGGGCTCTATCCGGTCAACGCGAAGCGAGAAACCATCTGGGGTGTGCCCTGCTACAAGGATTTTGTCAGCCTGCCCGACAAGCCGGACCACGTGCTGGTATTGGTGCCCGCGCGTTTCGTGGTGCAGGTGATCCGTGATGCCGCCGCGGCGGGCGCGCGCTCGGCGACCGTCATCACTTCCGGTTTCAGCGAATTGCAGGACGCCGAAAGCCAGCGGCTCGCCGTCGAATTGAAGCAGGCGATCGAGCAGACCGGACTTGCGGTGACCGGCCCGAACTGCCTCGGCAATCTCAGCGCCGGCGAAAACCTGTTCACCAATATCGACGACCGCATCGTCACCATGGAGGCCGGCCCCGTCGCGGTCGCCGGCCAGTCCGGCGCGATCGTGATGGCGATCCGCCAGACGCTGGAGGATCGCGGCATCGGCGTCGGCTACATGGTCACGACCGGAAACGAGGCCGGGCTGGAGACGGCGGACCTGATCGCCTATTTCGCCGCTGATCCCTCGATCCGCGTGATCGCGTTGTACCTGGAAGGGATACGCAACACCAAGGTGTTCCGCCAGGCCTGCAGGGCGGCGCGCGCGGCGGGAAAGCCCGTGATCGCACTCAAGCTTGGCGCCTCCGAAGGCGGCCGCGCCGCCGCGATGGCGCATACCGGCGCACTGGCCGGTTCGATCGAGACCTTCGATGCGATCTCGGCGCGGGAGGGCGTGATCCGCGTCCGCGGGCTCGACGAACTGATCGAAACCACCGAATGCTTCGCGCATGCCGGCACTCCAAAGGGCAACCGGCTCGCCGCCGTGTCGCTGTCAGGCGGCAAGCGCGGTCTGTTGATCGACGCGTTCTGTGCGGCCGGCATGAATTTCGCGCCGCTCGGTCCCGCCGCCACCGACAAGCTCGCCAGGATGCTCGGCCCCGGCAGCATCGTCGGCAATCCGCTCGATGCCGGATTCGCCGCGGTGGTCGATCCCTCCGTCTACATGCAGTCGATCCAGATCATGATCGACGATCCCGACATCGATATCGTGATCATTGATGCCGAACTGCCGAAGGCGCCGCACGAATTGCGCGAGCGCAATCTGCGAATCGTCAACGCGAAGGCCGCCGCCGCCAACAAGCCGGTGGTCTATATTTCGACGATGTCGATCGGCTTCACCGAATTCACCAAGGCGTTGCGCAAGTCGCTGCCGCACATCGCGGTCATGCAGGGCCTCGATCGCGCGGTGGGCGCCATCAAGTCGCTGATCGACTACGCCTCGCTGCGCGAGGAGGTGCCGGATGCGGTATCGAGCTCCAGCGCGTCGGCGCGCGCGGCGCTGGAGCGAACGCTGAAAAGCGCGAAAGGCGCGGTGCTCGACGAAGTCGCCTCGAAGAAACTGCTGAAGGCGTACGGCATTCCGGTGTCGAAGGAAGAGATCGCGCAAACCGCGACCGAAGCGGTGAAGATCGCCAGGAAGATCGGCTTTCCCGTGGTCGCCAAGGTCGTCAGCGCCGATATCCTGCATAAATCCGACGTCGGCGGTGTGGTGCTGAACATCAACAGCGCCGCCGACGTAAAGAAGGCGTTCGACGCGATCACCGCACGGGTGAAGAAACTGAAGGGCAAACCGAAGCTTGAGGGCATCCTGATCGCGCAGCAGGTCAAGGCCGACCTCGAACTCGTGATCGGCGGTTCGCTCGATGCCGAGATGGGGCCGGTGGTGCTGTTCGGCACCGGTGGGATCGATATCGAGCTGATGAAGGACGTGGCGCTGGCGGGCGCCCCGCTGGATGCAGCCGAGGCGAGAGCGCTGATCAACCGCACCAAGGCTGGCGTCAAACTAAAGGGATATCGCGGCAGGCCCGCGCTGCATGAGGCCTCCGCGGTCAAAGCGCTGGTCGGCCTTTCCAATCTGATGGCGGACGCAGGCCAGCGCATCGCCTCGATCGACGTCAATCCATTCCTGATCAATGCGAAGACCGGCGTCGCGGTCGACGGCCTGATCGTGCTGAACTGCGCCGCCGCAAAGAGTTGCGTTGGGAACTGATGTGAAAGCTCGCGTATCCTGCTAAGCTCATGGTACAGGCCGGCGATTGCCGCCCCGCGGAACAAAACCGGCGCACGTGGCGTTCGTCAGGCTCGAGTTGATGCGTTTTCAAGGGGGGCGAGGTGCCTGCACAAGGTGCGTCTGCCGGATCCGGCGGATCATTCCCGGCAGCCGACGGCGAAGTCGCCGCCCTGATACGTCAATTCGACTGGACCTCCACCGGCCTTGGACCGCTTTCGGCGTGGCCGCAAAGCCTGAAGACTGTCACTGAAACCCTGCTGCGTTCGCCCGTCCCTATCGTGCTGCTGTGGGGACTCGACGGCATCATGATCTACAACGATGCCTATTCGGAATTTGCCGGAGGTCGGCATCCGCAGCTGCTCGGCTCGAAAGTGCGCGAAGGCTGGGCCGAAGTCGCCGACTTCAATAACAATGTGATGAAAATGGGCTTGAGCGGTGGAACGCTGGCCTACAAGGATCAGGAGCTCACGCTTTACCGGCACGGCCGCCCCGAACAGGTCTGGATGAATCTGGCCTATTCGCCGGTGCTGAACGAGGCTGGCGAGCCGGCGGGCGTCATCGCCATCGTGGTGGAAACCACGCAGCGCGTGCTGGCCGAACGCAGCGTCGCCGAAAGCGAGGCGCGCTTCCGGCTGATCGCCAACAGCGCGCCGGTGCCGATGTGGGTCAGCAACCTCGATCGCACGCGCAGCTTCGCCAACCACGCCTATCTGGAATTTCTCGGCCTGACGTACCAGGAGGCGGTCGTTTTTGACGGGCGCACGGTTTTGCACCCCGATGATCATGATCGCGTCGTGCAGGAAAGCATCGCGGGCGAAGCCTCGCTGCGGCCGTTCGCGCTGGAAGGCCGATATCGCCGCTCCGATGGCGAATGGCGATGGATGCGCTCGGAATTGCAGCCGCGGCTGGACGCTCAGGGACAACATGTCGGCTTCATCGGGGTGGCCCACGACATCACCACCGCGAAGCAGGCCGAGCGCGAGCTGCGCCGTCTCAATGAAACGCTCGAGCAGCGCATCGCCGAGCGCACCTCGCAACTCGAATCGAACGAAGCGCGATTGCGCGCGATCCTGGAAACCAGCAATCAATACCAGGGGCTGCTCGATCTCGACGGCAATTTGCTGTACGCCAACAAGATCGCATTGGCCGGCATCCAGGCCGATGCGGCCGACGTGGTCGGCAAGCCGTTCTGGGACTCGCCGTGGTTTTCCGCTACGCCGGGCGCCCGTGAAACCGTTCTGACGTCGTTCAACGCGGTCAAGCGCGGCGAAAGCATCCGCGCGGAAATGCTGCTGCATTTACCGACCGGCGAGCGTTATCTCGATTTCGCGATGCGGCCGCTATTCGACCATCAAGGCGCCGTGGCCGGCGTGTTGCCGGAAGCGATCGACATCACCGAGCGCCGTCAGGCCGAGGAAGCGCTGCGTCATTCGCAGAAAATGGAAGCCGTCGGCCAGCTCACCGGTGGTGTCGCGCACGATTTCAACAACCTCCTCACCATCATCCGTTCCGCCACCGACTTCCTGCGCCGCCGCGAACTGCCCGAAGATCGCCGCAGGCGCTACGTCGATGCGATTTCAGACACCGTGGACCGCGCGTCCAAATTGACCGGCCAGCTATTGGCATTCGCGCGCCGGCAACCTTTGATGCCACAGGTGTTCGACGTCGGCGCGCAAGTCGAAGGCATCTCGCAGTTGTTACGCCCGCTGGTCGGTTCGCGAATCCAGATCAGCCTCGATCGTCGCGATCCCGGCTGTTTCGCGCTTGCCGACGTGGCGCAATTCGAGACCGCCTTGATCAACCTTGCCGTCAACAGCCGGGATGCCATGGATGGCGAAGGCGTGATTGCGATCCGCGTCGCGAAAGAGGACGCGATCCCGGCCTCCGGCACCAACGAATGGCGTAGCGGCCGGTTCATCGCGGTGTCGGTGACCGATAGCGGCACGGGCATCGCGCCCGACCGGCTGGCTGTCATTTTCGAGCCGTTCTACACCACCAAGGAAGTCGGCAAGGGCACCGGCCTTGGGCTCAGCCAGGCGGTCGGATTTGCGAAGCAATCCGGCGGCGAGATCGTGGTCGAGAGCGCCCTGGGCCAGGGCTCGACATTCACGATCTACTTGCCCCAGGCGGAGATGCCGTCCGGCGTCGAAGATGCCGTGCTGCCGGATTCCGGCGCCACCGCCAGCGGCCGAGGTCACCGCATCCTGCTGGTGGAAGACAACGAGCACGTCGGCAAGGTATCCTGCGAGTTGCTGCAGGATCTTGGTTACGCGACCGAATGGGCCGCCGACGCCCGTCAGGCGCTCGACCTGATCGCCAAGGACCAATGGGCGTTCGATCTGGTGTTTTCCGATGTGATCATGCCTGGCATGAACGGCGTCGAGCTCGCCACCCTCATCCGGAAGCGGCATCCGCATCTGCCCGTGGTGTTGACCAGCGGCTACTCGAGCGCACTGGCCGAAAGCGCGCATCACGGCTTCGAACTGATCAGCAAGCCGTATTCGGTAGAGGCGCTTTCGCGAATACTGCGAAAGGCGATTCCGGACCGATCTTCCGGCGGCTAGAGGGCCCGCTCGGAACGGCGCCTCCCGCCCTACTGCCGGTCCAGCGGCTTGTTCTAAGCCGAAGGTCGCAGGGCAAAACGAAGCCGGACGGGCTACGCTGACGGCCTTAAAGACAAGAATGCCGCCATAAACATAAAGATGCGTCATTTCCGGGAGCATAGCATGGGACCCGCGCAACGATCCCGGTCGGTCGATCATCGGTTGCCTTGAACAGGCGAAACCCAGGACTTCACGCCCGAGAAAATTCAACAACCCCACCCCGGAGAACGCATGACCTCGTCGATCTTCAACCCGAAATTCAACCGCCGCACGCTGATCAAGGGCGCCGCCGCGCTGGGCGCGTTCCAGGTGGCTTCACCGTTCATCATTCAGGCGCGCGGGGAAACTCCAATCCGGATCGGCATGGTCGATCCCCTGACCGGCGTTTACGCCGCGCCAGCGGGCAACGAGGTGATGGGCGCCAAGCACGCCGTCACGCAGATCAACGCCAAGGGCGGCATTCTCGGACGCCAGGTCGAATTGCTGGTCGAGGACTCCGCCAATGACGTCGGCACCGGCGTGCAAAAGGCGCGCAAGCTGATCGAGCGCGACGGCGTCAACTTCATGATCGGCGACGTCAATTCCGGCATTGCGGCGGCGATCGCGCAGGTCACGGCGGAGAAGAAGGTGCTGCACATCGTTTCCGGCGGCCATACCGACTCGATCACCGGCAAGGACTGCAAGTGGAACGTATTCCGGGTCTGCAACACCACGCGGATGGAGGCCAATTCGGTCTGCAACGTGCTGTTCAGCAAATACGGCAAGAAGTGGCACTTCATCACGCCCGACTACGCCTTCGGCCATACGCTGTACGACGCCTGCACCGCCGATCTGAAGAAGCTCGGCGGCACCGTGACCGGCAACGAACTGACGCCGCTCGGCACCACGGATTTCTCCGCCTATCTGATCAAGGCGCGCGCGGCGAACCCCGACGTGATGATCCTCTTGGTGCAGGGCTCCGACATGATCAACTGCCTCAAGCAGGTGGTTCAGTTCGGGCTGAACAAGCAGATCCATGTCGCGGGCACCCAGCAGGAACTGGAATCGCTCGCCGCGCTGCCGCCGGAAGCCCGCATCGGCGTCTGGATGTTCGAATGGTACTGGAAGCAGCCCGGCATTGCCGGCGTCGACAAGTTCGTCGCCGACATTCGCAAGCTGAACAATGGCCACGTGCCGACCGCGCGACACTGGTTCGGCTACGTGTCCGCCAGGAGTTTCGCCCTGATCGCAAACCAGGAAAAGACGCTCGATGCGCCCAAGCTCGCGACCGCGCTGGAGGATTTCGAGCTGCCCGACGACGTCAAGCTGCAACCGAACAAGTGCTATTATCGCAAGGGCGACCATCAATTGATGACCTCGGCCTTCATCGGCGAGGCGCAGTCCAAGGGCAAGGACGACCCGGAAGACCTCTTCCGCGTCGACGAGGTTATTCCGGGCGACAAGACCGCGCCCCCCGTCAGCGAGACCGGCTGCACTATTCAGTGGCCGAGCTAGGGAACTCGGGCTAGCTTCCCGATCCGGGGCCAATGCACTCCGGATCGGCCGCAGGCCTCCTGTTCCGGTGATCTATGACGCAACTTCTGCTGTTTAACGTCACCAACGGGCTGATTATCGGCGCCTTCTATGTGCTGATGGCGCTTGGCCTTTCGTTAATTCTCAATTTGAGCAGCGTGATCAATTTCGCCCATGGCGGATTTCTCGTCATCGGCGGCTACATCGCCTATACGATCACGCCCTGGCTCGGCTTCTGGGGCGCGCTTCTGGTGGCGCCGCTGCTGACCGCGATCGTCGGCCTCGTGGTCGAGCGCGTGCTGATCCGCCCGCTCTACGGACGCGATCCGCTCTACAGCCTGCTCCTGACCTTTGGCCTCGCCTTCATGATCGAGGACGGCACCCGCTTCATCTGGGGCGCCCAGGGCAAGCCGGTCACCATTCCACCGTATCTGTCGGAACCCCTGAGCAGCGACCTGTTCTTCATCACCGGCTACCGCCTGTTCATGGTGGCGATGGTGATTGTCGCGGTGGCGTTGTTGTTCGTGCTGCTGCGCTACACCCGGCTCGGCATCCGCATCCGCGCCGGCACGCTCGATCTCGAAACGGTCGCTGCGCTTGGCATCAACGTGCAGAGGCTGCGCTCGCTCAATTTCGCGGTCGGCATTTTCCTGGCCGGCCTGAGCGGCGTTCTGGCGGCGGGTCAACTCGGCCTTGAGCCGACCATGGGCACCGGGCTGTTGATGCCGAGCTTCATCGCCATCATCGTCGGCGGCATCGGCAGCCTGCCGGGCACGCTGGCCGGCGGCCTGTTGATCGGCGTCGCCTCGGGACTGACCGCGGTGTTTTTCCCGGCCGCCAGCGAGGCGGTCATCTACGTCCTGATGGCGGTGGTGCTCCTGATCCGTCCTCGCGGACTGTTCGGCGAAGAAGGAATGATGAGTTGAGGTCCGAGCAAACCCGCAAGCTGATCGTCCTGGCGGCGATATGGGCCGTCCTGCTGCTCGCCCCCTATTGGATGGTGCCGCTCGGCGGCTATACCGCGCTCGCCACCCGTGTGCTGGTGCTGGGCCTGGCCGCGATGTCGCTGAATTTCCTGTTGGGATTCACCGGCGTGCTGTCGTTCGGTCACGCCGCCTGGTTCGGCCTCGGCGCCTATGGCGCCGGGCTGACGCTGAAATTTCTTGCACTCTCGACGCCGCTGGCGCTGGTCGCCGGCATCCTGCTTGGCGGCATCTGCGGCGGCCTGCTCGGCCTTCTGATCGTGCGGCGTCGCGGCGTCTATTTCGCGATGGTGACGATCGCCTTCGGGCAGGTGTTCTACTACATCGCGTTCCAGTGGAGTTCGCTGACCGGCGGCGATGACGGCCTGCGCGGCTTCTCCCGCCAGCCGCTCGATTTCGGCCTGTTCAAGATCGACATCCTTTCCAACCCCAATAACTTCTACTACTTCGTGCTGTTCTGTTTTGCGCTCGCGGTCGGCATCATGGGATTTGTGCTGCGCTCGCCGTTCGGCCGCACCATGATCGCGATCCGCGAGAACGAGCGCCGCTCGCGCTTTCTCGGCATTCCCGTGGAACGACACATCTGGATCGCGTTCACGATGTCCTGCTTCTTCATGGGATTTGCCGGCGCGCTCTACGCGCTGGTCAACAACTTCGCCGATCCGCGCGGCCTGCACTACAGCCAGTCCGGCGATTTCGTCATGATGGCGGTGATGGGCGGCATGCGCAGCTTCTGGGGGCCGCTGCTGGGTGCGGCCGTGTTCGTGATCTTGCAGGATTATCTGTCGAGCATCACGGTGAACTGGATGTCGTTCGTCGGCCTCCTGTTCGTGCTGGTGGTGCTGTTCTTCCCGCGCGGCCTGCTCGGATTCCTGCAACGGAGCAAGGCATGAGCGAAGCCATCAACGTTCTCGAAATCCAGAACGTCACCAAGCGATTCGGAAATCTCGTCGCCGTGCGCGATGTTTCGCTGCAGGTGGCGAAGGGCGAGATGTGCGCGATCATCGGGCCGAACGGCGCCGGCAAGACGACGTTCTTCAACCTGATCAGCGGATTTTTTCCGCCGACCTCCGGCACCATCAAGTTCGACGGCCAGGACATCACCAAGCTCGCAACCCATCAGCGCGTTACCCGCGGCATGGCGCGAACGTTCCAGATCACCGAAATCTTTCCCGAACTGACCGTGTTCGAAAATGTCCGCACCGCGGCCGAAGTTGCCGCCGGCTATCGGCTGCGGCCCTGGATCAACCGCACCGAGGCCGCGCAAATCCACCAGCGCGTCGAGGCAACGCTCAAGCTGGTGTCGCTGGAAGCCAAGAGCGACCGGATGGTCGGCGAGCTTTCGCACGGCGACCAGCGCGCCTCGGAAATTGCGATGGCGCTGGCGCTGCAGCCACATCTGCTGCTGCTCGACGAGCCGACCGCCGGCATGGGCGACCAGGAGACCTACCAGATCACCCAGTTGATCCACCGGCTGCACCGCGACAGCAACTACACCATCGTGCTGATCGAACACGACATGCGCGTGGTATTCCATCTCGCCGACCGCATCTGCGTACTGGACCAGGGCCGGATGCTGGCGCAGGGCACGCCAAAGGAAATCGCCGCCAATGAGACCGTTCAAGCCGCCTATCTGGGTAATGCCGCATGACCGCAGCCCTGACCGCCGAAGGCCTCCACACCTATTACGGCAAAAGCCACATCCTCCATGGCGTCAGCCTTGAAGTCGAGGAAGGCAAGATCACCGCCTTGCTCGGACGCAACGGCGCCGGCAAGAGCACGACGCTGCGCAGCCTGATGGGGCTGACGCCGGCGCGCGAAGGCAAGATCACGCTGTTCGGCGAGGACACCACGCGCTGGCCGACGTTCCGGATCGCCGCGTGCGGCGTCGGTTTCGTGCCGGAGGGCCGGCGTATCTTCGCCAATCTCAGCGTCGAAGAAAACCTCAAGGTGCCGCTGGAGCGCGATGGACCCTGGACCATCGAGCGGATCTACCAGTTGTTCCCGCGCCTGAAGGAGCGCAAGCTCAATCGCGGGCGGCAATTGTCCGGCGGCGAACAGGAGATGCTGTCGATCGGGCGCGCGCTGTTGCTCAATCCGCGGCTGTTGATCCTCGACGAGCCTTCGCAGGGCCTGGCGCCGCTGATCGTGCGCGAGGTGTTTCGCATCGTGCAGCAGATGAAGGCCGAAGGCATCTCGGTGCTGCTGGTCGAGCAGAATGCGCGGATGAGCCTGGAGATCGCCGACAATGCCTATGTGCTGGACGATGGCATCGTGGTCTATTCCGGCACCGCCGCAGAACTCGCCGCCGACGAAAGCCGCGTCCGCTCGCTCGCCGGCGCCAGCGCGGAAGAATGGACGATTGCGTGAGGCGCTGAAGTTTTCACCGTCATGCCGGGCTTGTCCCGGGCATCCACGTCTTGACGGCATCTCAGCAAGGAAGACGTGGATGGCCGGGACATAGGCGAGCGGAAGCAACGCCGTCTTTCCGCTGCCACGATAGAGCACACGGCCTTTCGTCCGATGATCTTTGCCGGTACAATCCGTCGATGGCGATTTGCGACTGTCCCTTCAACCCACCGCTTCTACAGCACGGCTCAAGACTGATGGCGCGGGCAACCAACCTCATGATCGGCACCGTGACCCTGACGGCGATCGCGATTGGATTCATGGGCTTTCTCGGTTTCCGGAAAATCCACGCGGTACAGCAGCGCGGCCCGCTTCGCATCGTGTTCGAAGGCTCCGCGACCGGCCTCGCCAAAGGCAACAGCGTCAATTTCGACGGCGTGCAGGTCGGCGAAGTGACGTCGATCAAGCTCGACGGTCCGCGCAAGATCGTAGCTCTGGCTACGCTGGAAAACAGCGCGCCGATCCGCAAGGACACGGTCGTGGGACTTGAGCAGCAAGGGCTGACCGGCGTGATGGCTATCTCGTTGGTCGGCGGCTCGGATGCAGCGCCGCCGGTGCCGCTCGACGAGGACGGCATCCCGACGCTGACCGCGGACCTGAGCGATGCCCAGTCGATCCGCGACACCCTGCACAATGTCGACCATATGCTGGTCGATAACCGTGAAGTCATAGAGGACGCGCTACTGAGCTTCGAGACCTACACCGCGACGCTCGCGAGCAAGGGCGACGAGATCGACCGGGTGCTGGGCAAGGCTGACGCCGCGTTCGCGGGCTTCGACAACACCATCACCAAAATCGATGGCCTGCTGCCGGACCTCGACAAGGGCAAGGACGGCGAACTCTATCAGAAGATAAAGACGATCCACGAACTCGCAGAGAGCTTCAACAAGCGCTCCGCCGTCTTCATGGAGGAAGGCCGCCGATCGCTGCTCGATCTCAGCGAAGCCGCCAGCAAGGTAACCCGTAAATTCAATGCGCCCGCCTCGCGGTGATAGCGCCGCCATAAAGACTCTGGTCGGGATGGTGCATTTCGGCAGACGGTGCGAATAGCCGGACGGGGGATCGCTTACGAAATCGCCGCGAGGTAGCGTCGGACCGAGGCGCCGAAAGCCGCCTTGGCGCCGCTGGCGATGTTGCGACCCCACCAGGCGCCGTAGATGCGGTCGAAGGCGAGCGGCTCGACGGCTTCGGCGATGCGGCGAACGGCGGATGCGTTGAGCGGGATGTAATTCGGATAGGAGTACATGAAGCTCAGCGAGCGCCGATCCATCGCCACCATCGCGATGTCGCCGGTGAACAGTGCGCCCCGCCCCTCGGCCGCTGCGCGCCAATGCAGCACCGTGCCGCCGGCAAAATGGCCGCCGGTGCGCAGGATCAGGATGTCTTCCGAGAGCCGGCAGCTTTCGCCAGTCCATGGCACGATCGACCGATGCGGCCGCGTCACCCAGGCACGATCATCGCCATGCAGATAGACCCGGACGCCGCCGAACGCCTCGCTCCAATCGGCCACCGCGCCATAATAATGCGGATGCGAGATCGCGATCGCCTTCAGGCCGCCGAGCGACCGGACGTAGTCGATCGCCTCGGGCGTCGCGAGCGGAACGCAATCCCACATCACGCAGCCGTCCGCCTCGCGCAGCAACAGCGCGCGTTGGCCAATCGCGAATGAAGGCTCGACGCCGATGCCGGGAACGCCGAGATCGTCGCGCCACGTCAGTCTGGCAACGCTGCGCCAATTGTTCAGAGCGTGAGCCAGGTTTGGCCCTTCCAGTTGACGTATTGCCGCTCATCCTCGCAGATCGGGCACGATCGCGGCGGTACGGGGCTCTCGGGAAACTGGGCGCCGCATTGCTCGCAGGTCCACAAGGACATCGGCAGGAAACTCCGGGTTGAGCGATTTCTGCTCGGCAAACGTCGCAGGAACACTAACAGAATTCGGCCGCATTCAGACAAGCGCGCGTTTGCGTGATCTGGATCACCACTGAAGTCAATTTTGCGTATCGTTCCGTGCCGGAACGGGAATTTTTGTCATGGGGAACTGAACTTCGCGGCGTCTCGCGTTTTCTAACAGGAGAGGAATGCCAGCAGGGTAACCGAAAGTGGCGAGAAAGAGCCGGGTGACGACGTGAAACGCCTTTCGAAACGTCTGACGAATCTTATCGTTCTTGCGATCGCGATTCCCTATTTTCTGTTGGACGCGATATTCGCGACCGTGGCGATTCCGCTCGCGAGGTGGTTTGCCGGGCATTGGGCGTTTGCCCGCCTTCACCGCTGGATCCTTTCCTTGCGGCCCTATCCGACGCTGCTGCTGTTCATCGTGCCGCTGATCGTTCTCGAGCCGGTTAAACCGGTCGCCGCCTACCTGGTCGGCACCGGCCACGTCAAGCTAGGCATATCGGTGCTGGCGATCGCAGAAATCCTCAAGCTGGTGTTCATCGAACGGCTGTTCAGCGTCAGCCGTGACAAACTGCTGTCCATCCCGGCATTCGCGTGGGCCTATGGCAAATATTCGGCGGTCAAGAACTGGCTGATGTCATTTGCGGCATGGCAGCTCGTGTGGCGATGGAGCCGGATCGCCCGGCAGGCCGCGCAGCGCCTCGCGCGGCAAGCGGGCGCTTCGACTCGCGCGGACCTACGCGATGCACGCGACGGGCCCGACCGACGCGATTCCTGGCTTCCGGTCAGGACGCCCGCCACCCGACAAACGCGCAAGCCGAGAACCTAAAGCAAAGACAGCTGCGCGAATCATCCATGGCGACAAGCGAGCAGCCATCGGTTCGGCAGAATATCGAACCTCCATATTACAATTACCGATTGTTAGTTTTAGATATTCTACTAGGACGTCTGGGCTCGATCGGCCCGCCACAGGGGAACGCCCGGAAGCTATTGAGACGGCTTGGCTTGCGACGGAACGAATTGAAAGGCCGGACGGAAAGAGATCATGCAGGAGTGCCGCCCCATAAAAACGATTTGACTCCAAAAAGCTTGTTGCTGCGGCAGGATTGAACCTATGACCTTGAGGTCAAGGCCGTACGAACACGGGGCGACCATCAGTCCTCCTTGCGCGCGGGCTGGCGATAGCGTTTGATCGGCAAAGACGCCGATGGAGACTCAGCAAATGGCTGATATGGTTTTCAAGACTGGAGATATCACCGCCTGGGACTGCGCCCTGGACGATCGACCCAAGGCCGTCACTGCAACCGAATGGCCTGATCTTCCCCAGATCGAGGCTTTCGCCCCGACTCCCCTTAACGTCGGGATGGCTTGCCGGCTGCGCGCACAGGACGGCAGCGACATCGCATTCGTGCTTAATCCGGTCGCGGCCCGTTACCTCGCAATCAGCATTTTCACGAGCGGAATGAAGGGCGGCTGGCTCGATGAACGTGGCAATGTCATTCACCCCGAGACGCCACAGTTCAATTCCTAAGATCGTTCCCGTTCCGATGAAATCGGAACGGGACCAGATTCTTGTTTTGGCGCGTTTTCGTCACGCGAACCGGTATTCACATCGCTTGAAGACGCTCTAGCTAGCGTCAGCGCACCAGAATCTTGTCGCCATGCCCCATCGAGGGATCGGCCTTGTTGCTGAACATGACGATCGCGATCGCACCGGAAAGTGCGGCGCGCATGGAATGGTTCACCAACGCATTGGCGCCTTCGGTCGGCGAGATGAGGTCGAACGTCGCGGCATCGCCCGGCGCCAAGGTGTAGTTCTGCATTCCCACCATCACGTTCTTCGGGTTGCCAGAGGGATAAACCCTGTCCCAAATGCCAGCGATCGGATGAAATCCGGAAAACTCGTTGGGACCGGCATTGACCAGATAGATGCGCACGCGCTCGCCGGGCTTGGCCTCGAGAGTTTGTGTGGCGTGTTCGTCATGCACCGGGTCATACTGGAACGGAACGGCGTTGAAGGCATCGTGCTTCCACTTGTTCGCCATCATGCTGTCGACGTCTTCAGGATTGTCGAACATCTGATGCTCGATCAGGACATATTCGCGGTCTGCCTTGGGCATCGCATCGGGATCCTTCGGATCGACGATGACCGCTCCGATCATGCCGCGGGAAATGTGCTGGATCATCGGATCGGAGCCACAATGATAGAAGAACACGCCGGCATGGTCCGGAACATACGAGAAGGTCTTGGTCTCGCCGGGTTTGATCGACGCGAAATTCGTCAGAACGTCCGTTCGCATGGAATGCATGTCGATCGAATGCGATTTCTTGTTGGCGGCATCGTTCTTCAAGGTGAATTCGATGGTGTCGCCCTCGGTCGCCCGGATGAGCGGGCCGGGGACCTGACCGTTGTAGGTCCACGCGAGCACGGTGTGGCCCTCGTTATCGGACGGCACAGTGACTTCTTTGGCCGTCAATTCGACCTTGACGGTCTTGGCTTGGGCCGCGGTGATCGCGGCACCGGCCAGAATCAGGGCCGATGCGACGCCCGCCACCATGGCGCTGTTCTTCAAACGTGCAGTCGTCATTAAAATTGATCTCCGCTTCACAATCGACCTCGCTTCGTGGTTTGATATGACTTTGTTGCTGGATTCAGGTCCCGCATTTGCAGACCTGCCTCAGATACTTGACCAAGCCGTTGATCTGCTCTTCCGACAGGACGTGTCCCCAAGTCGGCATCAGCACCGACTTGTTGACGGCCAAACCGCCTTCCGTGATGGCTTTGGTCAGTTCTTCATCGGAGGAATTGCCCATGCTCTTGGCATCGGTGTGATCGCGCGGCTTCACTGAAAGGCTGGGCACGTTGATGCCCGTCCCGTTGCGCTGCAGGCCGTGGCACTGCACGCAATAGACTCCATAGATCTGCTCGATCGACTGCTCGGCATGGCTTGTCGATGACGTGAGCAGCAGGACCAGAGCGGCGAAAGCCGCCACCATTTGCGTTTTCATCACTTGCCTCCTTGACCCAGTTGCACCAGAAACGCGGTCAGTCGCTGGATATCCAGATCTTTCAAGTTCGATGTCGGCATCCAGATATGCGGATCGAAGCGCTGCGGATCGGCGACGTAAGCGGCGATGAAATCAGGCTGCAGTCGTGTTCCGGCATCGGTCAATTCCGGTCCGGAAAGACCGCCCTCGCCGTTTTCACCCTGATGACATGCGACACAGCCGCGAAACTTGACGAACGCGAGCGCACCCATGCGTGCACCCTTCATATCGCCTTTGAAAGTATCTGCCGGAACGAGATCAGCGGGGGCTTTCAAGGCCATCAACGCCTCCGCAGCGGCTTCGGCGTCCGCCTTGCTCAGCTTCGGATGCGCCGTGATCTTGGACGGATCCGGCACATCATGCTGATCGCCCTTCTTGATCGTCTTGAAATACGGATAACCGGCAGGACGTATGGGTTTTGGGTCCTGCAACCAGGAAGCCAGCCAATCCTTATTGAACTTGCTGCCGGCAAACCAAAGATCGGGACCTTTGCGCGTCAGCAGCCGATCCAGCGAGGTGTCGGTCGGCTTGACCAGCGCGTGACAACCGGAACAACTCGGATCCAGTTTGTCGGCCGCGCTTGCGCTGCTCAGAAATGCCGCGGTCAGGCCCGCGACGGCGAATAAAAGCCGTTTCATGTCTTTCTCTCCTTTCGATGCAATTAGGGCGCGGGAACGCCTTTGAGTGCAGGGCTCTCGTACATGCCGAACGGCTTTTTCATCGACTCCTCGTAATAAAAATCGGGCGCAAACTCTTTGTTTTTCCATTTGTAGAAGGCCTGGTCCTTCACCGGGATTTCCTCGTATTCGATAGTGGTCATCATGCCGCCCATGGTCGAAGTGCCATTCACGGTGTGCTTGTCGATGTGATCGTGGACCATCCAGATGCCGGGATTGTCGGCGCGCAGAATCAAATCGTAGCGCTCGCCAGGTCCGAACAGAATTGTGTCGGCGAGGTAAGGATTGGCGAGAGGCCTGCCATCCTTGGCGTAGACTTCGAAGTCATGGCCGTGGATATGGATGGAATGCATTTCATCGCCGGCGCCGATCAGGCGAATGCGGACGACATCGCCCTTCTTGATCCGCAACGGCTGGGTGTCGGGATAGGCCTTGCCGTTGATGGTGAAGAAATCCTGCACGTCACCGGGGATGCCGCCATAGCCGGGCTTCTTTGCCCAGGCGGAGGCCCAGCTGGAGAACATCATGATGTAGTCTTTTGTGACTTCCTTTTCGACCGGCGGCGGATCCTTGGGATCGACGATCAAAGGGCCCCACATGCCACGCATCGCGACATGCTCGTTGACGTTGACATGACAGTGGTACCACATGGTGCCGGACGGCTCGGCCTTGAAGCGATAGGTGAAGGTCTCGCCGGGCGGAATTGCCGGTTGCGTCGTGTCGGGTACGCCGTCGTTCTTCCAGCTGCCGCGTTGAAACATGCCGTGCCAATGAATCGTGTGCGGCAACGTCGTCTGATTTTCGATCTCAATCTCGACGTCATCGCCCTCCTGGACATGGATCAGCGGACCGGGAGTTTGGCCGTTGAAGGAAAAGGTGTGAAAGGTCTGTTTGTCGACCAGCTTGAGGATCGTATCCTCGACAGTCATTGAGAAATGACGGGTCTCCGCCAGTGCCATAGCCGGACCGAGAACGCACAATGCGGCACTTGCGGCAAAGCCGAATTTCACGAGACG
Source organism: uncultured Alphaproteobacteria bacterium (assembly GCA_963806075.1). Taxonomy (GTDB): domain Bacteria; phylum Pseudomonadota; class Alphaproteobacteria; order Rhizobiales; family Xanthobacteraceae; genus Bradyrhizobium. The sequence goes on along the minus strand of CAWDWT010000014.1, from coordinate 21,338 downwards.
TGCGCGCAGCGCACAGCATTCCAGGATCATGGACATAACATGCATTCTATATCGATGTTTTTGGGTAAATCGCTATCGCGCGAGATGCGAAGAAGGGCCTGTCTATCCGTCAGGCGTCCAGTTGTGTGCTGGAGGCCGATCGCATTGAACAGTCCTGGTGATCATGAAGCGAAACCCCAATTCGCAAACTAACAGAAGTCGCTTCTGTGTCATGTTCGACTCAATAAAGCAACATTTAAAATGTATCTTTTAGGCGAAAACTTTTGAAGATGAGATGCGAAAAATTTTTGAGATAAAACCACGACGTTAGTTACGCCCGTGTTTTCCAGATATCTCGCGCCAGAGTTGAATGACGAAGCTCATCATCGTGCAGCTTAGTTACATCCCCGCGATGCAGAGAGCTTGCAGCGCGAGTTGGCTGACGCCGACCTCCTGTGCCGCGATCGGCATCACCCTCCATAGCCGGTCATACCAGGTACGATCGTTTCCGACCGTCCGCATCAAGCCCACCCATTTGACCAGTGCCGGCTTGGGCTTGCCGTTCTGCAGCAGCCAATGCCCCATATAAAATCGCGCGACCAGATCGTTGGGGTCGGTCCGGAGCGCAAACTCGAATTCCACCCTGGCTCGTTCTGAAATCAGACCGCCAGCCGTCAGCGTGAGCGCTTCTCCCAACGCGACATGCAGCACGCTATTGTTCGGGTCACTCTCGATCGCGCGCTCGAGCACGGGAATACTGAGACGGGTCAGGCCTGTCTGCAACAATGCGCCACCCACGATCGCCCAGCGTTCGCTCGCATTCTCCGCAACCATGAGCTTCGGCAAATCGAGCACACCTTCGAGCGGTACCGGCGGAGTCGTAGCCGCGCTATTCAGCGGCACAATGACGTGGTGCGTGGTGAGCGGCGACAAATGTGTCAACCAAATCGCGGCGGCTATACCGACCGCAACTCCGGCGGCGCAAGAAGCGATGTAGGGCTTTAGTCCGCCTCTGGAATGAGGCTTTTGATCGATAAGTGCTTCCCTCATGCCCCACGCAGCGAATTGATCAAGTTTTCCGAGCTATTGTGCAACGAGGTCTAAACATGCACTTGAAATGCATGTTTGTACAGACCAAAATTTGGCGAAAGCAAAATTCGTGTGCAAGGCTGACGTGCCGACAACAGGCCCGAAGCGCGTTACCCAGCCGCATCCGAAGGAACGATGCGCGGAGAACAGCACCGCTTCCGATATGGTTCAAGCCTTATTGTCGTATCGATACATCGTGCGGCAATACCGGATCGCGGGCGGCTCATGCGGCCGGCGGTATCCTGAAGTCTTTCGGGCTGAGGCTAAGATCGGCGAGCGTATAGCGGTCAAGAGTCGCTGTGAACGCCGCCAGCGCTTCCTTCAACGGTGCTCGCAGGCGACAGCGCGACGAGATCGGGCAATGGTTGTTCGCTGAAAAGCATTCCACAAGCGCGAAATCCGGCTCGGTCGCGCACAAGACATCGCCGAGCTTGATCCGGTTCGGCCGTTTGGCAAGCTTAAGCCCGCCCGATCTGCCACGCACGGCCTTGAGATAGCCCTCGCGCGTGAGTTGGTTTGCAACTTTCATGAGATGGGTGCGGGAGATGCCATAAACGCCCGCGGTCTCTTCCACAGTGATCAACCGATCACTATGGGTGGCCGCATACATCAACAGGCGAAGCGTGTAGTCGAAAAAGTTTGTCAATCGCATCGGGGGCCGCCGCCGGCAAGTTGCGATACCAGAATACGAGCATACCAGAAAAGATGAACTTATCTGGTGTATTTAGCAAGTATCGGAAGCCGCCGCGAAGCGGAGGCAGGGCTATTTGACCCGCCGTCCCTTGAAGAAGCCGGCATTGGTGGTGTTCTGCTTGATGTTGGCGGTGTCGCCTTGCTCGGCTATATTCTGTACCCCGTGATTTTCTTTCGTGGTGTCGCGCTCTGCCTCCGCATCGAGCTTGGGGCCTTTGGTGCTTTGATTACCTGGTGGGATCGGCGGCATTTTACTCATGTTGAGATTCCTTGGGCTCGCCTCGCTCAACAAACGGTAGCGCGTTTCTTCTGATATAGGTCAAAACTATTTCCGCTTCCCGGGGGTTATCAGACGGAACCATTTGCGTACGCCGGAATGGCTACGCTTCGCTTGGCGGCACAATCGTTCGCCCGAAGAAGGCATCGACGTGGCAAAAGCTGGATGGCACGCACTTTCAGCACGGCATCAAGCGATAGACGTCGAGATCAATCAGGGCATGGGCGCCAGGCGGAGCAAGTGCTTTGCCCATGGCTATCCGACCCGCCGGCGGCCGAAACCTGTCGCCAGGCGCAACAGCCGCTCGACCGTCGCCCCCATGGCGAATTCCTGCCAGGACATCTGTCGTCCAGTGCGCGAGTAGCACGATCCGGGTGGCGACGAGAGCCGCCCCCGCGCTCCACACCAGATTGCGCTTGGCTGGCGACAACTGCGTCGCCGCCGATGCGAGCGCCCCCACATGGATGGCGTGGCCGCTTGGAAAGGCATCGAGGCGCTTGCCGGAAAGTGGAATCCCCCGCAGGTGGCCACGGAGCGTGAGCCGATCTGGCCGTTCCTGGTTAAACATCGTCTTGAGGAGATGCGGCAACGCGGTGACGGCAACCGTGGTCAGCAGGATATGATCACTGGCCAGACGTGTTTCCGGCGATTTGGAACGCGCCCATATCCACCATCCGGCCGCGAGCGCACACAGGACGTGCTCGTCGGCGCCCCAGGTAAGAAATTCGGCCACGTCCTCGGTCTGCGGGGTGGTGTTGCGGGCGATGGTCCGAGCAATCGTGACGTCGCCGTCCGTCGGCCGAACTGTGATCGGGAAATGCGGTGCACGGCGTTTTGAGAGGCGAAGCATGATCGAAAAGTAACGCGGCCTGGAGAGCCGGGTTCCAGATATCCATCGTCCTCGAGACGATATCCGATCTCCCGCCGTTCCTTCGCTGCGTCATTTCTATCTGACAACGAAAACCGCAAACACCCTCTCTGTTGGCCTATAGCCGCCCTGGATGCCAGGCTCGGCGGCATTCCCTGCCTTCAGGTCTATTTACCCGTCCGGGACCACGTTCAGGTCGGAGGATTGCCCTATCGCACCTGTCGAATCAGGAGAGCCCCGCATCCGACTTCGTTCGCGCGCCATCCACCAGTCCGCGACGGCGCTTGTCACCTCATCCCATAGAGAGGTTGGAAGGTCCGGAATTGCCAGCCGGACGACGTAACGGTCTCGGGTTCTGTCCCGACACCACTCCGCCGCCCCGAAATCGAAGCCGAAACTGCCTGCATGACGTAACGGTAAATGCGCGCGCCCCAAATCGTCACACAACTCCGAGGTTAGTTCCCGCGTCTGCTTTTCATCAAGCCTTCCAGCCGGCGCCAAGGTCACGTAGAGACCATGAGCGAAACGTAATTCGTTGGTCAGGTCGGCCAGGCATTTTGAGAAATGATGTTTCGTCCGCATGCCATTTTGCAGCATTCGCGCGACGCGATGATCCGTCAAACGACGATAACCAGTTCCTCCTACATAGGGCGGAAAATGCGCCGGGAGCGCCGCGCCGCCAAACAGACGAACGACGTTGCGCGTCTCTGCGAGAAATCTTTGCAGCAATTGATGCTTGGCGGCATCACGCTGACTTGCGTTTTCAATAAACACTGCCGATCCGAGCCGACCGTATTCCACCCCCAGCGAGTTCAAGCTTGTTGTGACTGCGAACCATAATGATCGGAATCATTGCCTTTCTGGCCCAACGCAAAACACGACCAATCCGCCTGGAACCGCCAGCGAAACAGGTCGTGTCAAAAACTATTAAATCGATACACGGCCGAGCGCTTTGAAGCCCAGCCTCGAACCCGGCTGCGGATGTGCAGGAGTTCGAGCAGTAGAATCCGGCTGCGCGAACTCCGGGGACGCGCGACTTTGCCGATCAATCGGTCGAGCCCTACCCTCCTTAGATGCCTGGCATGGCCGTCTATCAGCTCAACAGTCTCTCCATAAGAGTTAGGTCCGATGAAAATATCTGCTTCGGAAAGAACCGGTGCCGCAGCCATAAGCACCGCAGAAATCGCCGCCATTCCCGAAGCAGTGTAAATCGTTTCGCTGTGCGCACCATTTTCCAATGAATAAAAGGACGGCCCCCGCACCTCCAGATCGGCACGCTGATAATCGTATTTGAACTCGAACGGTCCCGAGCGCGGACGGAACGAATGCGTCCAGGCCGTTTCCGTAGTTGCCCAATCGTGGAGCTGGTGTTCGGCCTTAAGCGCCGCAGCGAGATGAAACTTTTGCTCGATCACCTCGGTTACCGACTTGGGATACCGAATCGTCAATGGGTTGGCGAGAAAGCCGTTCAGCAGATCAAGTTCTTCGCTCTTTCTCGCTAGATATGCTTCGACAGTTTCCATGGCGGCCTCAGCCCGTCATGACAACGCGGAAGGTGACAATTAGGTCCTAAAACCCTTCTCGACGAAGCACCGAGCGGCACAGATTGCCGATTTCGGGAGCCTGAAACCCGGCTGAAGACGCGCGCTAGACTGCCAGAGCAGTGCTGTCTATCCCCCACACTGGTAGGGTGCGTACACCCTCTCCAGCGTGGTCGCCGTTTGCCGGGCCTTGATCGTTCGAAGCGCCATTGTCTGAGCTGGTCGAAATGGATCGGTCGGCGCCTCGCCCCACCATTCCGGAACAACGTGACGGCCGAAGCCGCAACGTGAAGCTACGGGTCGCCGACATCTCGCAACTCAACCAGAGTTAAACGAATTGAGTTCGCAGCTTCGAGCTGCGGCGATTGCGCTTTCGTCCCAGCGCTCCCCTTGCCATTGCGGGCGCCTGACTCGTCCTGCTCACCGCATATCGCGTTGCTGTTTTTTCCGGCTCGACGAGCTCACCCAGTTATCGAGTTGACGCAAACTAAGAAGTCACGCTATCGGTGACGCACTGCGATTGGACTGCCGTTTACCTTGTTCGAAGCGCGCAGTATCAATTTTGCAAATGTGGTGTACTTTATATTTATGCATGTCGATGTCGACTGCATTGAACTCAACAATGGGATCACGGAGGTGAAATGGCCAAGAAAGCAAAGAAGGCAAAAAAGAAGACCGGCAAGAAGAAAAAGAAGTAGGCTTCTCCATACCTTTGCTGAAACACATCAAGGCGCGTTCGCGAATTTGGCGTCGCCATCCTATATTGCCGCGACTTGATGTGGTTCGCTATCAGCAAATTCAAGCCGGACCACGAGGCTCAATGTAGGCTGATCGGTCCGGCTTTTTATGCAGAGCGTGGCGGACCGCGGTCACTCCTCGCGCAATTTTCCGGCGGAATCGACAAGACCTGTGATCCGCTCGTGCGAAAGCGCCGGCGCTGCATCGACCAACACCAGCTGCAATCCCACACTCGGCTTGGACAATATTGGGTCGCACGCCTTACCAGCGGAAGACCAGGTCTACAGCGGCACGATTGACCATTCAGGTAGTGCGTTCACGCCCGACGTCTCAGTCGCGCCGCGGTTTCAATGGGACAGCCATTTGTGTACGTATGCGTCGATGAGCTCGCGTACGGATTTGGACTCGATCACCAAGCCGAGGTCGATCATCTCGGCACCGATGGACTGAGCCTGGGTCTGCGCTGGCCCAGGCACGAGCTGGTTGGCCTCTTCGCGGAAAAACACCGCCGCTATGACTCTCAGCGAACCAGACGGTGCGCGCCGCGTCGCCGCGTGGACGGAGCGGATCGTCCCGCACCACGAATACAGGGCTGCCGCTCGATCCGGGATACACGGCGGCGTCGATCAAGAATTGCTTGAGCCCCTCGAAGTCGAGTTCCAGCGGCGTGGCCGTGGTGCCGCGGCGGAGGATTGGCATCAGGTTGACCTGATCCCAGACTCCGCTGAGATAGCCGACGAACAGCACGTCCTCGAGCGCGTCGAACCCTCGCACCGTGGCGGCATCGGGAATGCGTTGGCTGTCGATCGCATGGTAGTACAGCTGCACGCCGAGATCGCGCGCCGCACGCTCGAGCGGCCGCAGCGGCACGATGGCCAGATCCACCTCGGGATCGGGATGGCGAACCACGCCGCCGGGAAGTCCTCGATATTGAGCTGAGGAATGGAAACGCCGGCCGCGCGAATGGTTCGAGGTCAGTTCGCCGTCGTCTTCGGTGAGCGGTTCGTCAGCCAATGACGGAAACAGGCCTCAAGCACAACATATCCGACAGTCCCATCATCTACCATATACCAGGCACGGCGAATTGAATAAGCCGTCAGTTATCTTGCCCCCGTCGAAGCCGCGACCGGGTTGGGAACGCTGCAATTCAGATCGGAGATCAGTCCATCTTTCAACCCGTAAATCCAACCGTGAATACGTAGGGCTCGCCCCGCGCCCATGCCGACTGCATGATCGGCGTCCTCTCAAGCCGCGTTACTTGATCGCGCGTGCTGATTTCGCAAAGAAGATTGAGCCGTCTCGTCTCATCAGGAACACTCTCCAGGGCCTCTTTCGTCGCGCTCGGCAACGTCGCGAACCTTGGTTGCAGCCAGTGATCGATGACACCATGACGTTGCCCATCAAGCGCGGTAACGGATTCCGCCGCAGCCATAGTGCCCGCAAACTATGACGTGAGAGACCTCGAGAACCTCAACGGGATATTCGAGGACGGACAAGAGGTTGAAAACGGTTCGGGCGGATCAATAGCTTGCCATATCGCGAATGCACGAACACCTCTCCGTTTCAGGCCGGTTCATCAACGTTCGCGAATCCTGCCGTCCGAATGACCGATCCACAGATATTGCGGCCGCTGAAGGTTAAAACACAGTTGTTCGATTGATAGGCAGATTGCCCCGTTAGGGTCCATTCCGCGAGGCGCACTGTCAAAGCCACGTTCCTTGCGTAAACCGGCGGGACGCCGCGGCTGGGTCAACAATCCAGCCACCCGCTGAGCAGGGAGGACGCCGACACCCGGCGTCCCGACGCACGCCAAACCTGGTCCGGTCAGCGCATCGGACATCCACGGTTCGGCACTGGTGGGGGAGAAATGATCGTCGAAACCTCTGGTGAGGGAAGCAGGGTCTTCCCCGAAATCCGCATTCGTTGTCGTTCGTCGAATCCGGTGGCCGTATCGCCGCGGCTGCAAAGCGCGTTGCTCCTAACCGTGTTTGCGGGAATTGGGGTTCTTGCGTTTCTCGGAGTGAATTGGATCCAATACGGGCATCGCGTGGCGGAGAAAACCGATGCCGCAGCGCGGCTGCGCAACACGAACGATGATCTGCGAAAACAGCTCAGCGGACTCCGCCGGGAACTGGCTGATGCACGGCAGGATCGCGGCCATGCTCAGCAGGAGACCGCGGCCCTGAAGGAACAGACACAGATGTTGCGCGACCAGCTATCGACGGCGGATGCCAAGCTGCAATCCTTGACCCTCATGGATGACGGGTTTGCGGAGCTGACGGGCGACATTCAAAAGCTTGGCGCAGCGCCGCCGATTGCGGGACGGGGCCGATTGCGGGAACGGAGCCGATCGCGCAGATAGGGTCGCGCGCGCAGCCGGAACCGAGCGCGGAGCCGGGTCCGATGAGCAGCCGGAGCCGGTCGCGCAGCCGGCGCCAAAGCTGCCGTCGCCGACCGCAATCGCGACGGCAAGCGAGGAGACGCGTCAGGCGCTGCAGCAGGAACAGGCGCGAAACGCCGCACTGACGGCGCAACTGCAGCAGATCCAGAGCGAGCGGACGGCCGAGGTGTCGCAGCTGGCGCAATACAAAGCGAGCCTCGAACAAACGGCGAGAGAGCTTGCCCAATTCGGGCGCGCTGCGCGACAAGGTCACAATCAAGCGCGGCCGCCTTCGCTTGCAGATCAACGACATCTGGCGGCGATTATCGCTGATGCGGCTTCCGTTACCGGGCCCCGCAATCGCCGCCGCCGGACCGACGGCTCAGAGCGGCGACGTCGCGTCGACGACCTCCGACGCCGCGGGATCCGGCGCCAAAAGTCTCGACACTGCTACGGTCGCGGCAGTCGAAAACGTTCTCCGATCAGCTGGCGTCAATCTCGGACGGATTGTCGGGCGGATCATGTCACAAGGTAGTCCAGCTGGCGCCGAGGGCGGCCCCTTTGTCCCGCCGCCAGATGCCAGCGCCGCGAAAAGCGATGCGGCCAGCGCCGAAAAGCTGGCGGCAATCGAGGCTTTGTCAAAAACGCTGCCGATCGCCGCACCGCTGGCCCATTACGAGCTCGGCAGCCGCTTTGGCCCACGGATCGACCCGTTCAACCACCGGGCCGCCTTTCACACCGGAATCGACATGGACGCGCCCTATTCATCGCCGGTGTACGCAACGGCGCCGGGCACCGTCATTTATGCCGGCTGGCTCGGCGATTATGGCCAGGCGATCGAAATCGACCACGGCTACGGCATCGTGACCCTGTACGGCCATCTGCGGCGCTGTCTCGTCGCCGTCGGGCAGACCGTCTCCGCGCAAACCGAGATCGGCCTGCTCGGCTCGACCGGCCGCAGCACCGGCCCCCACGTTCATTATGAGGTGCGGGTCGATGGCCAGCCGCAGGATCCGCAGAAATTTCTCAGCCTCGCTCACCTGTTGCCGGCGACGACCGACCGTCAGGTCACTCCAGCGGTAGGTGGACCAGCAGGGAATAGCCGTTGATCATCAACAGCGTCGCTGCAACCGCGAGGACTCCGCTCAATCCGAGGAGCGGGCGTGAAACGCCGACAATGCTGACCGAGCCGAGCACGATTGCGATCTGAAAGAGGGCCTCGGCATAATCGAAATTGGGGTCGCGCTCCGCGGCGAGGTCACGCTTTGCTTCCCAATTCTTGGCCCTGGCGAGCAATTCCTGCTTGCCCTGGCCACCCTGCGGGTCGGCCTCGTAGCGATCGGCGGTCGTTCGCCAGCGCTTGATGTCGTCTTGGATTTTGGCCTTGGCCGTGTCCGGCATCGCCGGGTTGGCGGCGAGTTGAACTTCGAGAATATCCGCCGCTAACCGGTATGAGGTCTGGCGAGCGTATTTCGCCTGATAAAATCCGTAGGTATCGGACGCCTGGATATTGGAATTCGTCATCGTCTTGGTCGCGTTCGATCCGCCGAGCGAGGTTATCGCCAGCAGCATCGCGATGATGCCGAGATAAATGCCGGTCAGCCTGCGAAAGCCGGCATCGGCCTCAAGGTGATGCTCATGCTCTTCTTCGCGTATCTTCTCGGCAACCTCGCTTGCCTCCACCCGATCCTCCTTCGGATAAACCGTCGGGGGGACATCGGCGAAATACCAATCGGGGTCAAGCCCAATGCGGCGCACAAGATAAGTAGGGGCTCAGGTATTAGGGAGGCACTACCTGACCGCGGATCTCCCCGCCGGGATGGTCTTTTGTATGTAGGTTGATGTACCAGTCCCCCGCCATGAACTGCTGCGCCTGCTGTGGGGTCAGCTTTGCCTGGCCAGTGATCGGACTCGACACTGGTCCTCCTTTTTTGGTCAACCAGATTAACACTGGAGCGTTTTTGCCGGGACCCGCTGGACCGTGGAAATGGGCCATCGTGGCCGGGCTCGACAAGCCGCTGTAGGTTATCGACCAGGTTACGACCAGAGTGCTGCGATCATAGGTGAGATCGGCACTGCCGCTGCCGGCCGTCTGGACGGGCGGAACCTGCCGGGTACCGGTAAGCGGCACCGTGAACGACAGCGGCGCAGCAAAGGCGTTCCCTTCCGGGGGGCCCGCGATCACCAGACCAGCGATCACCACCAGACCCAGCCAAGATGCTATCCTGCTCATCTTCGCCTACCTTCCTATCGCTAACGGCGCACGGACACTGCAAGTCAACGCGCCTAGTCGCCCTTTAGCGCCGCTGGGATATCATAAAATACGCGGAAATTCTCGCGCCGCTCAGCAGGGATGAGCTGATAGTAATCGGCTGGCTGACGGGAGCAGATGACAAACTCGCTACATCTCTAAGAAATCGCTCGCGCATACCGCTTGTCTGGGTGCGAGCCCTTGCGTAGTTGCACCCGCCCGCTCTAGCTGACTGATGAAAATAACTCGCCCCTGTTCGAGACGTCCGAGCAGATAACGCCCTATCCCTGCCGCGGCGAAGCAGCCGGCGCCGGGTGCAAGGATTTCGCTTTACCGCAGGTAAAAACGGTCTCAATTACCGCCTCGATAGCTTCGGGAATGATGCCGTTCTGTGAATTTTCCATGGCTTTTCAGCGTCTCCGCCGTCGTGCGTCGGCGCCATCCCGGCCTTGAGCGGCGGCGCGTCGAGCGGCGGCGCTGGCGGTTCCGGCTTGGCGAGAATCGCCTTGAGAGGACCAAGCCGCGGGATTGATTGAGCGCGTACCGAAGGTGCTTGGCCAGGGCGAGGCCTCTTCGTCGGGGAGGTCAAGCGGAGGAGAGACGGACGATCCGACTCCCGTTGTGGTTGTTAAGCGCCCTGACCGCGAACTTTGTTCGAGGTTGTCCCAATCCGGATCGAGCGATCAGGGGTTTAGCTTTTGTAAGCTAACCCTCTGATGTTGGTGGCTCCCCGGGCCGGACTCGAACCAGCGACCCAGCGGTTAACAGCCGCTTGCTCTACCAACTGAGCTACCGGGGATCAGAGGCCCTCCGGGGCCGTTGCAACTTCCTCCCTTGAGGCCGAAAGCGGAATCAAGCCCTATATGGCAATCCATGCATCAGCCTTTCTCAACAATTCCCGCAGCGGCTTTCCGGATCTTAATAGATACTGCAGCGCTACGATCCTCGCTCAAAAACTACGCATGCCGGTCCTAGTTCTCCGGGCGTGATTATCAGGATTTACACCAAACCCGCTGGGATCAACCTTCCCGCATCTGTATAGGCGAAATCGGCCGAAACCGCAAGGTGCGGACCGATATCTCCGCAGCGCCTGAGGACCCGCTCGCTCGACGTTCTGCGATGCTCCGCGATCACTTGACGTCACACAAGCCTGCCGCAGGCACTCACATAAAAGTCCACGCGATGGCGGGGCTAACCGCGCCCGTTCGCGGCTCGAGATCTGAACTTCATAGATTTTTTCAGGACCGGCTGAAGGGGGTGCGTGCAGCCGTCGGACGGCCACTACCGAGCGCAACGGCACGGGGGATCGATTGCGATAAGTTTTGTTGCGACACCGCCTGCCGAAACGCATTAACTATGTTCCCATCAGCAAGCTGGCAAACCTCCATCTATGGGCTTCTGGGGCGGCCCGCCGGTGCTGCCGGGACGAGGTCCGAAAGGATTGTCTCTGACGGATACGGCCAATGATTGTCGACGCACGTTCTATTCCGCCGGGCTCGATCATCGAGACAGAAGTTTGCATCATCCGGGGCGGCGCCGCCGGCATTACGCTCGCGCGGAAGTTTATCGATGCGCCGTTTCGCGTCGCCGTCCTCGAGAGCGGCGGCATGGAATTGGATGCGGCGACCCAACAACTCTATGAAGGCCGAAGCATCGGCGGCTCGTTTCCGGATTTGACAACGTCACGGCTGCGCTTTTTTGGCGGGACGACCAATCATTGGGGCGGCTGGTGTCTGCCACTCGACGCGATCGACTTTGAGAGGCGCGACGACCTCCCATACCACGAATGGCCGTTTCCCAAATCGAGTCTTGATCCATGGTACCGTCAGGCCCAGGAAGTCTGCGACTTAGGGCCTTACGATTACCGCCCCGCGACTTGGGGGATTGCGCCCAGCAAAATTCCGCCGCCGTTTTCCGGCCCCAACTTCGAGAGCAAGATTTTTCAGGTGAGCCCGGTCCATTTCGGGCCGGTGTACGCCGCCGACCTGCGCCGCGCGCCGCGCGTGACGATCTATTTGTACGCTAACGCGTTCAATCTGGACGGTGGCGAGAGCGATGCCGAGATAACCCAATTATCGGCTAAGACGCTTTCCGGAAACCATTTCTCGGTTCGTGCTCGGTTTTATATATTGGCGGCGGGCGGGATCGAAAACGCCAGGCTGCTGTTAGCCTCCGGCACCAACGGGGGTAATAGTCTCGGCAATGCGCACGATCTTGTCGGCCGCTTCTTTATGACCCATCTAACATATACGGGCGCGATCATCGCTCCGTCCGATCCGCACATGAATTTCGATTTCCGCAGCGCCGGTACCTACCCGGCGTTTGGCGGCAAGCACATTTTGACTCGTGCATGCGGGCTAACCGCGTCGGCCATGCGCCGTTTACAGCTGCCGAACGTATTCATTTTTTGGAGCTACCGGTTTTCTCCGGTCGTGGACGCTGTGAAGGCGCTGCAACGCGTGATCGGCGGCGAGGGGCCGGGCGGCAGTTTGGTTTCGGATTTATCCAAGGTCATCGGCGATCTCGATGGGGTCGCGACCTTTGCGGCGCGCAAGGCGCTCTTTGGGGAGGGCATCCCGGTCGAGGAGCTCGAGCTGTCGTATGTCGCGGAACAGCAGCCCAACCCGCAAAGCCGGGTCATGCTCGGGTCGGACCGCGATGCTCTCGGCATGCGCCGGGTGGTCGTGGACTGGCGGCTGACCGAGGAAGACAAAACCAAAGCGGCGGCAGCGTTTCGCCTTCTGGGGACCGAGATCGGGCGAACAGGATTTGGCCGCCTCCGCGCCGCACCAAGCGATCCCGATGGTACGCCGAGCGATTTCCATCCCAATGAGCACCACATGGGGACGACGCGCATGCACGCCGATCCGAAGCAGGGCGTGGTCGACGAAAACTGCCGCGTCCATTCGATCGCGAACCTCTATGTCGCCGGCAGCTCGGTGTTTCCGACCGGCGGCGCCAACAACCCGACTTTGACGATTGTCGCGCTGGCCTCGCGGTTGGCCAACCATATCAAGCAACAGCTGAACTAGCCGTCTGCCATGCTGTCGCGACGCCACTTGATGACGATTGCGGTCGGCGCCGCAGCGGCGTGGTTTGGCCGGCAAGCGCCGCTCGGCGCGGGTGAGTGCACCGGCGAGACCTCAGAATACGGTGCTCTCGCCGCTTACTGTTCGGCTTTGCACTGTCCCGAAGCGATCGGTCAGTCATGCCTGCGCGCATTGCCGGCGAGCGAGGCTTCGCCCGACCAGCTTGCCCGGCTGATCCTCGCGGAGTTGTCGACGACAAGCTGCGGCTGTGCTTCGGTCGTGGCGCTACGCCGTTCGGTTGGCGAACGAAGCCAGGACGATTTTGGCCACGGCCGGATCGTCTATGTCGATGGCTGGATGCTGTCGCTGACCGAGACCCGCCTTTATGCCCTCAGCACCTTGCTCGCCAAGAAGCATTCCCCGGCCTCAATTCGAACCTAAAGGGCTTTTCTGAACTCACACTCTTGATCTTTTTCCTCACCACGGCGCACCCAACCGAGGCCGTTGACGTGAACCCGTCGTTGGGCGAGCGCGATACTTCAGCCGAAGTCACACCGGAATTTCACGCGCGGTTAAGAGCGACTGAACAGATTGCTTTCTGGAGGCCGGAAGCGGAGTTCGCGTCCTCTAATAAATCAATATGCTTAGGGGATGGTGCAACTTTTCTCCGTCCCGTGAAATTATTGGCGTTTTTACGCCGAAAGTTGCACCGCTGGCAACCCCCACTCGGCACAAAAGGAGCCGCCCCCGATCGCCTCGCGAAGCAGCCTCAACCGAAAAGCTCCACATCGTGGAACATCACTCGCCCGGCGGCGATCTGCAAGTCAGCGCGTAGAAACCGGCGATGACCGCGCCGAGCCTTATCGCCTCCTTCCGGCGGGTCGACAAAAACACCTTGTTCGGCACCGTCGGCATCGAGGTGCCGAGCTGGCGGCTGAAGTTCAAAAGCTGCCTCTCGCATAAGAAGAGCGAGGCGGAATGGATCGATTTTCCGGCTCGCGAATGGATCAACAAGCAGGGTGATCGGCAATTCGCCGACCTCGCTGAGATCCCCGACCGCGACGTCCGCGACCGCTTCCAACAGACCGCACTCACCGCGGTTCATGGTTTCGATGGGGGCGAGCGATAAGCACCGCATTCAGTACGCTCGCGACCGAGCCGCGATGGGTGGCATGGCGAAACGAACAGCGCGGCGAACGATTGACGAAGGTTCCCTATCAGCCCAACAACCAGCGCGCGAAGACTGACGACCCGACAACGTGGGCGACACGCGCCGAGGTCGCGGAAGCCGTGCCCAAGATTGTGAATGGATTAGATGGCGGTGTTGGAATTGTACTCGGCGACATCGGTGGCGACTTGCACCTGTGCGGCCTCGATCTCGACACCTGCCTGCGCGATAGCACAATTGCGCCATGGGCTGCCGCAATCCTCGATGTTGCCGAGACCTATGCCGAGATCAGCCCGAGCGGCGCCGGGCTGAAGGCTTTTTTCTATGTTGTTTCAGGGAAGATCAGGCCATTCCTCGACCGGATTGGTGTCGAGCGAAAAGCCTGGGGATGCCGCCGTGACGTCCCTGGCGAGGACGCGCGTAACCATGGGCCGGCCATCGAGGTCTACGCCTCGTGGCGTTTCTTCACTGTCACAGATAGGAAATGGCCCAGCGCGCCCGATCGGCTTCGGGTACTCGATGATGCCGAGCTCGAACGACTTGCGAGGCTAATACCGGCGGCAAAGTCCGCTGACTTCCATAGGGCCGCGCGCGGCGATAACAGCCGCAGCGCCGCCGCCTTCCGCAAGGGCGTCGCAATACGCCGCGCCGGCAAAACTTTCGCGGAGATGTGGGAGGCGCTGCGGTCCGATCCCGAAACCGGCTCGTGGGTTAAGGAAAAGGGCGACCAGCGGCAACTTAGCCGCATTTGGGACAAAGCGGCGTCGGATAACGATGCGTTGCCCACGATCACGGTTCGCACAGGCTTGCGGCACGAGGCCGCCGACGCGGGGCTGGCCGCCCTCGAAGCAGCCGGAACCGCTTTCTATCAGCGCGGCGAGCAGATTGTCCGCGTCTCTGCCATCGCCGCAAAGACAGCGGACGGCACCCAAACCGTCGCCCCCGGCATCGTCCCGGTAAGTCATGCCGTACTGGGCCGCGAGCTCGGCCGCTCCGCGCGCTGGGAAGGGTTCGACCGCAAAGGCGACCCGGTTCGAATCGATCCGCCGCGTCCCGTCGTCGAGCAGATTGCCGACATGGCCGGCGAATGGCCCTTCCCGATACTGGCCGGCGTGATCGGCACGCCCACGATGCGCGGCGACGGCTCGCTCCTTGCTCGATGAAGGGTATGACGAGCAAACCGGGCTCGTGCTGCTCGGCGCGCCCGCTATTCCCCCAATCCCCGGGCGGCCGACGCAGGAGGATGCAGAACGCGCGCTCCAGACCGCTCGATGGCTTGCTCGATGAATTTCCCTTTAAGGACGGCGGTGGCCCCAAGTCGGTAGACCGCGCCGTCGCGCTGAGCGAACTCCTGACCCCGGTGCTGCGCGGCGCCATGCCGACAGCGCCGATGCACCTGGCCAACGCCCCGCAGCCGGGCACAGGGAAAAGCTACCTTGCCGATCTGGCGTCCTGCATCGCGACCGGCGAACGCTGCGCCGTCGTGGCGTTCTCACCGAGCCCCGAGGAAACCGAAAAACGGCTAAACGGTTCGGCGCTCGGCGGGCACCCGATCCTCGCCCTCGACAACGCCAGCGGCACGATCGAGGGCGATCTGCTTTGCCAGATCACCGAACGCCCGCTGCTTCAGTTGCGCCCGCTCGGCACCAGCAGAATGGTGCGCGTCGCAAACACCTTCACCGTGCTCGCAAACGGCAACAACGCCCAGGTCGCGGCCGACATGGTGCGGCGGACGATCGAGTGCCGGCTCGACGCGAACATGGAAACGCCCGAGGCGCGGGTGTTCCGCGACAATCCGCTCGCGACGATCACGCGCCACCGCGGCACCTACATCGCAGCCGCCCTCACCATTGCACGCGCCTATTTCTGCGCCGGCAAGCCGGGCCGGCTGCCGACCCTCGCCAGCTACGAAGCGTGGTCCGACATCGTGCGCAGCCCGCTCGTTTGGCTCGGTCGCGCCGATCCGGTCGCTTCTATGGCGTCGCTCCGTTCCGTAGATCCCTTGCGCCTCATCCGCGCCTCGTCTTTCGCGCCTGGGCCGACGAGCTGGGCACCGATGGCGCCCATCAAACCGCCGACGTCATCAACCGCGCGAACGACCAGCGGCCGCTTTCGGCGCGCTATCTGCGCCCGAACCTGCACGCGGCCCTGCTGGACATTGGCCGCGACCGAGTCGGCGGTATCGACGCCACACGCGTCGGCAAATGGTTGAGTCGAAACGAAAATAACGTTGCCGATGGGCTCAAGCTCACCTGCGACCGCGGTGACGCGGCGCGCCCGCGGTGGGTTCTGCGGGAGGCATGACGATGCGGGGTATGTGGGGATTGTGGGGTAGTTGCACTCAGTACATCACGCGCGCGCATGCGCCTGCGCCTGTAGATAGACTTAGGGTGAAACCACCCTACAAACCCAACAACGCCAACAGGCACCGGCCCCACTGTTCAGGCGCGAAAGCTGGCGCAATTCGGTGGGACGGTGAGCAGCCCGGGCGGCCAACAGCGCGTGGTCGACGTGCCGTCTGCTGCGACAGCGGTGGCGCCGAGCGTTCGTCGCTGGCCGAGTTCTATCTCGCCGGCGAGGGCGTCAACGCGACAAGGGTGCGTCACTTGCTCCAAGTGATGCGCCTCACTCACGGGCGGTCAAACCCGCCGCGCTCGGCGTTATCGGGCGCGAGCATTTCCGCCCGGTGATCATTGACGAAGGCGGCGAGGCAGAGAGCTTTCGGTATCACAAGATTGAAGCCGAGGGCACTCACGGCCTGCCATTCGTCGTCGAGGCTGCGTTCGGCCGCAAGGAGCGGCAGGATGGCGACTTTGCCGGTTGCTGATCGAGGTCAACTGGTCGGCATCGATCGGCGGCCCATTCTTCCGCTCCAATTCCGGTGACGCCCGGTCGATGCTCGATTCGCAGCGAGTCTATCACACTAGCCCGGTGATCGTCGCAGTGCACGTGGCTACGCGGCTGCCATTCTTCGCCGACCGCGGCAAAGCTGCGATCTGGCTGACGCGCGACCAGGCGGAGGCCGTCACCAAGGCAGTGGTTCGGGTTACTGAGGAGTGCAGAAAAGCCAGCCTTGCCGAAGAAAAGGCTCATGACGCCTCCGCTCGCGAGCACGCCAAGACCGCTAAATCCGTCGCGCAGGAGAAGCGCCGGCGCGAGCGAGATCAGGTTGTCGGCAGCGGTGTGCTGCACAGTGTCATCGCCGGGACAGTGGCGGCTAGTCGAACGTCCATCGGTAACCTGACCGTGCTGTCGGCAAACGATCCGTTCCGGCGGGACACACGCGACGGCCACCTTGAAGGCCGCTGGGTCGCTGAGAAGCTGCGCGGCCGGCGTGTGCACCAGCGGGGATTTCATTATTTGCTCGTTGTTGCCGGTAACGTGGTGAAACCGGACGGCTCAGTCTACCAAAACACCGACGAGGATTGGCTCTGGCTGCAAAACGCGGTGCGCTCCGCGCGCTGGCTTAAGTACGTGCCCTTTGGCCAGTTCAACGATGTGCGGAACGAAGAGCCGCTCGTCTATGAGCCAGAAAAAACAGAGGCAGGCGCAGGTTATCCTGGCCGGCCCAACTGGAGTCGAATTGCCGTTAGTAGTCGACGGCGCGCCCAATCTCATAGTCTCACCGGCCGTCGCCGCGCAGCCCTACCGCCTGGTAATGATCGGCGAGAAAAGCGCGCTGTGCGAGGTACTGCTGCCGATAGCTGAAGAAATTGGCATGATCTACAATATGACGGCGGGCGCGGCCGAAGACGCCGCGCGACCAAAGTTGTCTATTTCTCCGACTTTGATCCTTCCGGTTGGCAGATGCCAGTCAGCGTCAGTGCCAAGCTGCTTGCCTTGCGTCACCTCTATTTCGTCAACCTCGATATCGAAGTTCACCGCGCTGCGCTGACGGTGAACCAGTTGAAGGAGTTCGCGTTGCCGTCGACCCCGATCAAGCGCACCAACATCGAGGCGATAAATGGCGCGCGCGCTGGGGCCACGAACAAACCGAAATCGACGCTCTCGCCACGGTCCAGCCTGCCGAGCTTGACCGAATCGCCAGGGTAGCGCTCGCTTCGTTTCATGATCCGTCGCTGGCGCAGAGGAACGCCGCCCGGGCAACCTGGTGGCGCCGTGCGGCCCAACAGCGGCTCGACGCCCATCCGGCTACGGCTGCCGCCAACGAAACGACGCTGGCCGCCTATACCGCGCTGCGGATCGCTGCCCGGCAATTCGACGATATCCGCCGCGAGGTGTTCCAAGATCTCTCCGAGCAAGTCGGTATCCACTATCGCACATTCCGGATTGCAGGGTGCGGATCGAAGCAATGGCGTCCGAGCCACTGCTCACAACCCGCGACGACTACGCCACCGCTGCACACAAGCTGATCGCCTCGAAGGGGCTAGTCGACAACGATGATGATCAATCCGATCCGCTCACCCCGATGAGGTGGCTGCGATCAACGAAAAATTGCTGAGGCCGGAACAGGTCAAAAAAAGGTCGCGAGGCCCAAATGACCAAGCCTGGGCCGCGGCTGCACGCGTTTGGGGTTAGCTTGCTTGGCGCGTCGGCGGGGAGGCGGGACTAAAAGCTTATGGGTGAGGCTGATCTGCCTTGCCGCCGGGGAGGAGCCGGAGCACCTCCCACGGGTCGTTGGGGTTGTCCTCGGGCGGTAGTTCGACGACCGCGATGCCGATCCGGGCTCGGGCACGCGGATTGAACCCGAGCAGATCGCTCCATTGCGCAATCAGTGCCGCTTGACGGGTGACAATCCGTAGGTAAAGCTTCGCCGCTTCTGAGGCTTCCGACTTCGGATCGACGAACTGCGGATCCTTTATGCAGCGATCAAGCTCTCTCCCGGCCATCAACTCCGTCGCGACGGCATGAGCGTAGACGATAATTCCGTTCCGATCGATCGGCTGTAGCCACGGTGCCGCTCGAACACATTGCTCGTAGCAATCCTTCGCTTCGGTCACGAGATCGGCAGGCAGCACCGTCAGCAAATTTTTCTGCGCGTCGGTCAACCTTCCGTCGTCATGAAATTTTCGAGCGTGCTGTGTTCGGCCCGCCCAGGACCGCTTATCGGCCGTTCGGCGGTATGTTCCGCGCCGCTTTTTCTCTTCGTCTGGTATCCTGCGCATAGCGGGAAGCTTAGCAAAAAGCTTGCAAATATACGCACCAAAAAAAAGCGACTGGAGCACGCTCTACCCGACATCATCAAAAATGTTTTTGACCCCATACCCCCTGTTGCGTCGGTGTCCATCCATCGGTCAGATCCCAGAAAGGGGTCACAATTCTCCGAGGTACCGTCAACGCCGTACCGATAGCTCGAGCAGGCATCCGCAAGCTATTATTGGACGTGTCGCCTTGTAATTTCGAGCTGCTAAGTGACGGGCGCGGCCCAATCATCTGCCGCAGCACCGCACCCCGATTTCACAACCGCGTCGTTATTGTGGGGACGCTTTCGTCTGCGGCGGAGCGCGCCGAGGCCGATGAGGGCTATCGCGAACAGGCTTAAACTGGCCGGTTCAGGAACCGTGTACCCGGGACGGAGAAGAAAATCGGGGCACCATTGCAGGTGCTCGGGCGGCGGCCCGGCTTCGATTATTTCCTTACTGCCTCAAAGCCAGGGTATGAGTGCTTGTATTCTGGCCGCCAGAAGCACCAGTCTAAGTGGCTAAAATATAAGCAGGTGGTGGCAGAGGCTCTGATGCCGCGTTATCCGAAATACACGACGACGGTGATCGGCGCTTATAGCGTCCCGCGCTGGTATGAACCGCTCGATCGTCTCGTCACGTTGGGCCAACTGCTCCCTGAGGACATGGGGGATGCACAATATCCGGGTCATGCAGGCGGCGATCGTGGATCAGGAGAGGCGCGGGCATAGACGTGATTACGGGCGGGGAAACTCACCGGCGAACCCATAATCGGCACTCACCGCCGAACGCCATGCTCAACCACTTCTGGCAGAAAATACCCGCCTTTCATGGTGAGACCCGACCGAAGCCGATCACGAAATACGATCCGAACGTCACGCATCCAGCCGCGGTTTGTAAGGGACCGATAAGCGATAATATCGATCTGGGCCTCGTCGATGAGTTCAACGAGGTTTCGGCGTGTGCGCGCAAGCCCGTCAAGATCACGATGACGGGACCGCATTTCCTCACCGCGGTCACTTTTGACGAGCATTATCACGACCCTGCGCGAATGATGTTCGATGCTGCGAAACTGCTGAACAAGAATTTCAAGAGACTTGCCCAAGCAGGCTGTAAGCACATCCAGATCGACGAGCCGTATCTGACCCCACCGAGCGACGACGAAGTGCGGACGGCGGTCGAAGCGATCAATCTCGCGATTGAAGGTCTCCCCGAGGATGTTCATGTGGCCGTTCATGTATGCCAGGGCAACTATGCTGTAGGCCCTCACTATGATGGGCAGATTGGGCACCGATATTTCGATACGGGTCGCTACAAAGCCGATCTGATTTGTAAGATCGAATGTGATTCCTTCCTTGATCGAGCACGACCGGACGGATGCGTTTCAGAGATGTGCTCGGAAACAAGCAACTCGGCGTCGGCGCGGTCGATGTTCAGGCGCCCAATATCGAAACAGGCGAAGTAATCGCCGAACGAATTATTGCACACCCCTGG
The DNA here is from genome assembly GCA_963806075.1 of uncultured Alphaproteobacteria bacterium. GTDB lineage: Bacteria > Pseudomonadota > Alphaproteobacteria > Rhizobiales > Xanthobacteraceae > Bradyrhizobium. The sequence continues at coordinate 690 of CAWDWT010000014.1, read as the reverse complement.
CTCTCTCCCGAGCAGACGATCATCACAAGCACGTGTGGGTTCAATCACCTACCCCGGCATGTCGCGTTAGGCAAAATGCGGTCGATGACCGAAGCGAAGGCAATCCTTTGCGGCGGCGCGCGTTAGCCGTGGGATGAGCGAAGAACGGAATCGTCGGGATCAGATCGCGCAACGGCTGGAGGCGACCGAGGAACGGTTTCGGATCGCCCAGGTCGCGGGCGGTATCGGCTGGTTCGAGTGGGATCTGGCAACCGACAAATGGGAATGGACCCCCCACGTCGCGGCCCTGTTCGGGTTCGATCCCGAAACGCCGAGGCCCGTGTTCTCCGACTGGCAACCCGCGATCTTTATTGACGATGTGCCCAAGCTGCGGTCGGCGGTCGAGCGGGCGGACGAGCAAGGTCTCTACTACGTCGAATTTCGCGTCACCTCATCCTGACGGCAGCGTTCATTGGATCGCAGGAAAGGGCGAGATCACTCGGGGCGAGGCCGGGCAGGCCCTTCGGGTTGCCGGCGTCTACTACGACATCAGCGATCGGAAAGCCCTGGAAGCCGGCTGCTGGCGCTCAACGAAGGCCTGGAGGCCCGTGTTGCCGATCGTGCCAGACAGCTTGCCGCGACGACCGCCCGATTAGAGGAAACCGAACGCCGGTTTCAACTTCTCATCGACGCGGTAACCGACTACGCGAT
>CAWDWT010000013.1:0-18634 GCA_963806075.1 uncultured Alphaproteobacteria bacterium | reverse complement strand
GTTGGTCAGGCGTGAGGGCCGGATGGGCCTTCAACACCAAAGATAGCTTGCCCCTTGTCAATTCCGAGTGAGGCTCCGTCTTGGGGTCGGACATCAACTCGATAGGCGAGATGAGCACAACCTCAGCAAAGCGCCGCTTGTTGAGTTCATCAAATCCCACGGGAACATTCAGGGCGAGAGCAAGGTCGGCGAAGCCGTCGTAAGGCTCCTCATGCAACTGAAGTTCTTGATCTATCGCTTTGACCTCAGACGGCGACATCTGAACGTAGTTTTGATTGTGCCAAGACGCCGTCAAAGAGGGGAGCCTCTTCGGGCCAGCAAATCGCTGCGGATGCAAGCTTTCATATTCAAAGGTTAGATGTTCTGAAGTCGGCGCCAGCATTGCAGTCCAGCTGTCGGACTTCAAAATGTGGGGCGCGTCACGGATCTCGTTTATTGCTGAAGTGGCCTTTTCATCGTCCAAGACCAGAACGTCACGAAAAGCCCGTACTGATGGTGTTTGCAGCCTGAATGTATCTACGTTCTCGGGTATGTCGGGCAGGAAGGCTGTGTAGGAATACCAAAGTCCCCACTGCCCTTGGGTGTGCACTGCCAGGACGACGCGCACCCGGGTCTTAAGGTAACCTTTCCACGCTTCAGCTTGCTCGATGAATGCGTTGAGCGCCGCAGGGTTCACGGGCCAATCTCCGAATGGACAATCAATGGGTGCCGCATTCTGCGCTATCTATCAAAGAGAGATTTCCCCAAAGCGAGCTTTCGGTGAGGGCAATCCACATGCTTTTGCGGTTCGTTTACCCCATCGATACCCGGCCCGGCTTTGCCGTCATGCTGGAGGCCCTGGAGGCGAACGGCACCAAGGCCATCATCGTTGAGGCGGCAGACCGTTTCGCCCGTGATCTGATGCTGCAGGAGGTTGGCTTCGCCATGCTACAGGGGCGCGGAATCGAACTCATCGCCGCAGACAGCCCGACCTCCTTCCTGGATGATACGCCTACTGCCCGCCTCATCCGGCAAGTGCTTGGAGCCGTCTCTGAGTTTGAAGAAGGCCATGCTGGTGGCCAAGCTCCGTGGAGCGCGTGACGCAAACGCCGCACGGGCGTGAAGGTAGAAGGCCGCAAGTCAATCGCGGAGCATACGATGGAGGTGGATGGGCGGCACGGCGCGGCTACCGTGGAGCGGGCAAGGTCGTTAGCGCGGGTCAGGCCGAAATGCGGCAAGCGTTCGCTGCGGGAAATCTCGGCCGAGCTGGCGGCTGAGGCTACACCACCGAGAGCGGCAATCCCTACGCGGTCGTGCTGGCGAGAGGCACCCGCGTGATGCCCGAGCTTGTGGTGTGATCCCGTCGGCCGGCCTACCGCTTGGGGGCACGGGGGGGGGGGGGAAACGCGACAGCCGCCACCGTGCCCTCCCCTTCGCGTGAGTGACCCTAAAAACTAGTCCGGGGGGTGGCCACGAAGAGTACTTCTACAAAATTCTCGGACTGCGGAGCGCTGATCTATCACATGCACGCCAAGAACGACTTCGCGCCCTATTTCACCAACACCGTCCCAGCGAAAAACTGAATTACAGGAGCTTTTAAACCCCGCCCACTCGACCGGCACCCCTTCCCGTGCTACACAGCGCCTCAATCTGGTGGTAAAAACATCAGCTTTTTCAATGTTCTGCAGCTCCGGGCTCAGTTTCCGCTAGGGAGCGCCACTGCAGCGACGGCGTTCCGGGGTCACACGCTACGCAAGCGCCTGCCACCGATTTCGCAGAACAAGCCAGTTGCCTCGCAGATACCTGGCGGATTTCCTGACCTCATCGACACCAGGACAGCCGGTTCGAGCACGAAGACAGTTGCTCGCTCGACACGAGCGAGCATGCTCATGGAAGCTTCCGCGAAGCGATGAACCTTGAAGCCGACGATGGAGCGATGACGCGCCCAGCGCCTATTGCGGCATCGGGTCCGCTGCAGGTGATTGAGGCGGCGTCGAATTTGAGACGGCTGGGGGCGGCGCGTTCCGTTTCTTCTGGTACAACCGCAGGCCTATCAAGAATGGCAGAAGGAAAGCGAGAAGAAGCCCGAAGACTATGATCCCGAAGAGGATTGCCTCTACCGCCGACCAGACGGCCAGCACCAGGTGCATCAGCGTCGCCCAAATGAGGTGCACTTCTCCCACCAGCATACCCGGGTATCCCAGCGCGTACATGATCATCAATGCCACTATTGACACGACCACCGCCGCCAGCATCACCCCCACCAACTTGAGATTTACTAGTGTATCTATGTACTTCTTGATGTCTGCCAGCATCGCCGTCGCCTCCTCTATTGCCCGGAACCTAGCGTCGGGGGACATACCGTGCAAGGGCTTCTTGGCCGTGCTTTAGTGGGTACCAAAAAGCCTCAGTTCCCGCTCGCAGATATCGGATGCCTGCCGCAAGAGGTGCTGAGACGCCTCAAGCACATAGCTTTAGCGCGTTCTTTCGCCTTCCCTTCGCTTTCCTCTCATCAGGCTTTGCCGCGGGGTCCGCGTTAAGCCGTTTGCGCAACCAGATACTGCTGCCCGAGATTGCGGCGCGCTCCGCGCGCGGGTATCACGCCCCAAGTCCCGCCTTGCGCTCCGGTGTGCACGGCACCGGCTTTGCGGCCGAAGACGGCCAAGCCAGGCGCCGGCCGAAACGTGAATGAGCGGAACGCTATGCTGGGACGGGCGCGGCGACCTGAGCTTCCTAAATCACGAGAACATGCCGGTTGTACGCCCGGTGAGAATCGCGTGCTCGCCGAGGCTTGCGAATTTCAATCATCTTGATCGCGGTACTTGTCGGCTTGCGCTTCAAAGCCCGCGATTCGACCAACAAAGAAAGGCCGCGTCTCAGGCGGCCTTCCCTGTCGACGGGTTGACGTCGGTTACTTGGTATCGCGAGACCAGGTGGTGGTGGCCGAGTCGTATTTGTAGCCCTCCGCGCTCTTGAGCGAGTCCTTCGTCTCATCCGCGGTGAGATACCATTTGTCGTTCTTCTTTTCCGCCTTCACAGCGGAAAACGGCAATGCGACGTCCTTTTCACCAGCGCCCAGAAAACCTCCGACGCCCACTATAAGTGCGGTGATCTTGCCGGATTTATCGATCAGTACGTCGTCGATCTTGCCGATCGAGCTCTGCGACTTGTCGTATACACTCTGTTTGTAATAGTTGGTGATGGTCCAGCTATCCTGCGGCAAATTCGACATCGGCTCGGCCGCGAAAGCCGTCGTCCCCATCGCGGCCATGATAGCCGCCAGTGCGTAAATCTTTTTCATGTTGTTTCCTTAAGGTTGGTGGTCCTGCAAACGTGCCGCAGCGACTATTGTTCCTTTGATCGCCCGCATTTGTCGAAGCGTCGCACGACATCCACGCCGCGATATTTCGTCGGGCGTTCCAGCTCAGTCGATTGTTTTTCGCGTGTGATGGTTGCGAGAGCACGGTCCGCACGATCGTCAGCGACGCAATGCGTAACGGACTTCCGGAGCTCCCACGCCTGGCTCTCCGAGATTAAAGCAGCGCATGTCCTCGATCATTTTCTCGAGCTTAGCCGCTTCTCGCATCGCGCCTGGAACGCTGCCCTGGCGAGCTGGTTGGTCTATACGCTGGCCACCCCTCCCACGTGAGCCAGCGCAGCCCCCGCCGCCGGTGCAGCCGCCGTGCCGACGCGTCGCGGGTTTTCGCCCCAACAACAAGGATGTGGACGCGCGGAGCACAGTAGAAGCGCGGACGAATGACTTCGCGCGATGCAGCACTTTTCCGCGCCGAGCCACAGGCTGGAACTGGCGAACGTATCCGAGCGCGCTAACCTAATGTCGCTGAAATCCCCGACGGCGGCGGCTTCGCGAGCGCGTCATTCGGCTCGTTGCGACGCGCCGCGACCATGCCACCGGCGACGCCGACGCCCAATACGTAGATCCAGCCCTCGTGGAAATCGAACAGATGTGAATTCACCAGCGAGCTAACAAAATTCTGTACCACGACGACAAGACCGATCCACGCCGCAAAACTCCGCTCGAAGAACAGCGCGAGATGGAAATACCACATCGCATAGAGCACGACACATCCGAGCAAGCCCCATTGAATTGCGACATACAGCGTCTGGTTATGCGGATTACGGATCAAGTTGGCCCATTCTCCGGTCTTGCCTGTGGCTTCCCGCTCAAACAATTGCTTGGTCGATCCGGTCCCGTGACCGAATACAGGCGCAGCCTCGATCGAGCGGACCGAGGTGCGCCAATAAGCCATTCTCTCGCCGTCAGAGGTCGCAAGGTCAGTGTGCGCCCTCACATTGGCGTCATGAGCGATCCATTGCACGCGATAGCGCACATAGGGTGAAGCAAACCCGACAAGCACCACGATCGTCACGGCAGCGAGCAGAAATCCCATCGCCATTTTCGGCCTGAAATACCGGACGGCAAACAGCGCCAGCAACACTGGGATGTAGACGAACGCCGTGCGGGCGATCACCACGAACATCATGTCGCAGAAGAAGCCCAGCAGCAGAAGACCCCCGCCCAATGCCGCGATCCAACGCTTGCGCTCCAGCAGCATCAACAGCAGCGGCGCTGTCGCGAACATGCACAGCGCGAATTCCTGGCTTTGATCGATATAGTTGTTGACGGGAACGCCGGCGCTTTCCGTTGCCGCGAATTTCAGATTGGGCACGAAATAGATCACCCAGGAAAAGCCCATCAGCAACGCGCACGAGGCAAGGAATGCAACGAAAACCCAGGACGAACGCCGGGAGCGGCTGAAGTGATAGAGCAGCAGTGGGATCACCAGCAGCTTGGCTACCGGATGCAGCCCCTGGAGCCGGATCGCCCAAGGGCCGTCGGCCCACAGCATCCCCACCACAGCCAGTGCGAAAAAGGCCAACGGCAGAAGACTTTCGGGCCGCTTCACGGACGCCCAGAACGCTCGCGGTTGGATCGTTGGGATGATCGCGCCAAGCCAAAGCACGATCAGGATCGACACCGCCGATGTCGACCAAGGCAGCACGAGCGCCACCAGCGCCGGATAGAGATCGAGGGTCAGAAGCCACAGCCAGCCGTTCGGAGCCAGATGGGCCAGAATGCCCGGAGTCCGGGGCGTATCCTGCACGGTACTCAACATAACCATCGCCTGGAGATAGTGCGAAGCCGCTGTGTCAGGGATGGTAATGCCTCAGCAAACCGCGGCTTGCAACCGGGGCCGGCAGATCGCCCGAACGACTGACGCCCGTGCGACCGGCGCCGGACCACCGGAGCGCGGTGGCCTGCCTTGGCGTTTGTCGGCCGAATTCATGACGATCCGCGGTTCGTCGCGTTCAGCAGCCCTGTCGTGCATCAAGGCGCGATCAGCTTGATCCTGCCGCTGTCCCGGCAGCCACCGGCCAGACCGTCGCGCGCCATCAGCTCGATCGTGGCCCAATTTTGCCGAAAGAACATGGTCGCATCCTGGATATTCGGTGCCTGCACCTTGACGCTGCAAGCCTGCCTTCCGCGCCCATTCGAGATCTGGAAATGAAATGTATAGTCCGTTGTATCGGAGCCGTTTTCGATCGGCCGGTGATCGCGGCGCATCCAGTGTCCCCCCTGTCTTGCGTCGAAGCGGGACACTTTAGGTTTGCAAATTGGATTTTCCTGCGGCGCGAATGTGGCGCAGAAAATTTTCGGAGCATGTCGCAAGTTTTTTCGCTGAGGTGACCGCCACCGATCGCGGACCGGATCAAGCTATCACGACTTACCCTAGCCGCTGCGTGGCCGTCACCCCCGTCGATCGCGAAAAGATCGAGAACCGCGTTGCGGCTTCCAACTTCATTCAGCAACGGGAAATATATCAGTTGGGGAAACAGCGCCGGCCATAGGGTCCGGTATGCCAGCCAGGAGGGCAATTATAGAGCGGGCGGCAACCGCCATAAGGACCGCGATGCCATCCGTAGCCGCAGCCGCCGTATACCTGAATGATTTGTCGGGTTTGAGCCTTGCTGCAGGGGCGCGACTGGCATGGCCTGTACCGTGGTGGCTCCGGCCAGAATGGTGGCGGCAACGAAGACGGCAGGCAAAAAATTCTTCATCAGCATTCTCCCATCTCACGGCTATGCTATAATCTCGTCGGTCGGCTCGTGACTTTTATCGAGCCTGAAATGGGTACGAGAATGAAGGAAGCGGTTCACCTCTTCACGCGTCTGTGAGATGCTGGCGCTTTTGCGGGTGTGGCCGTTGCGATCAGCGGCGGCCCCATGAGATGGCCGCCCAGATTCGTTCGTGTAGGTAGTACCAGGCAATCTTGGTGATGATCTCGAGGCCCGCGATCGATCCGGCGATTTCGACCCGCCCGGTCATGAACCAGCTGATCGCAAACGTATCCAGCGTCCCAAGGGTCCGCCAGCTGATCGCCTTGAAGACCGATCGCGCATGCGTCTCTGCTCCGCGGAATAAAACCACCAAGTAGGCCTCCCCCTTGGATCATCGGCACGGCAAGTCTATCACGTCGCAATCGCCCGGGCGGCTCGTCTGTGCGTGATATGAAAATCGTTTGGCTGCTGCTGGACAGTTTGCGCGATTATGTGCATTTTGCTCAAAGAAATCAGACAAACTCTTTGATCGAATTGAATAATAGCGATAGGTCCGGCAATCCATTACGGCGGCGAGGCTCCATCGCGAGCAAAGGATTGAAATGAGAGTCTTTTTCGTGCTCGTTGCGACGTGTGTCCTGTGCCAAGCCGCCGTCGCCCAGACACCAGATTGCAAATCGATTCGGGATCCCGCGGCAAGACTTGCCTGCTATGACAAAAGCGCTGCGACGGCATCACCGTCAGCCGCCGCAAAGCCGACCCAGCGACCGGCCCCCGCTCCAAAGCTAGACAAAGAATACGTCGACCGCATCGGCGCCGAGGACACCATCATGAACGAGCGCATAAAAGGCATCTGCCGCGGTTGCTGAGCTAAAATATCGCGCGTGACAATCGGGAAAACCGGTCGCCAATTGCCGATAGCGGCTCATGGCTGGTTCCCCTGAACCCGGCTTCGCAACCGTAGATAACATAGAAAAATAGCCTATCTGCCTTCGATGAACCTTCTTGCCTCCCTTCCCACGGTGATCGGCACAGCGGCCGTCGCGCCCGCACTGCTGATCCTTTGGCTGGTGATCGCGGCAGATGAGCGGCCGGGTCCTGCTCCCAAAGTCTGGACCGCGTTCATGCTCGGCGCGGCCAGCATTTCGCTTCTGGGCGCGATCCGCGCGCCATTCCTGCGGTTGCTCGCGACGCCAGAGAACCCCTGGATCGCGCAAGCGATGCATTCGGTCTTTGGCGTCGCTTTGCCCGAAGAGGCTGTTAAGATCCTCGTCATCCTTCGCGGTCTCGGCGCGGCGGCGGCCGTTCGCCGATCCGATGGATACTGTGGTCTACGGTGCGGCGGCAGGCCTCGGCTTTGCAGCTTACGAAAACCTCGCTTATCTCGTGCAGCACCAAGAGATGTGGCGGGCGCTGGCGGCACTGCGCAGTGTGTTGACCGTACCGTTCCACGGCGCGCTTGGCGTCATCGCTGGCGCCTATCTCGCGATCGCACGCTCCGGCACCGCGCTCGGTGCGCATCGACACAACCGCGATTGGGCTCGCATTTCGAGCTGGATGCTGGTCCTGTTAGCGCCACTCGGACTCCACGCGGCATTCGATTACCCGCTGCTGACGCTGCAGCGGAGTCCGGATATCGATTCCACGACAAGATTGATCCTGGGATTGGCCAGCGTGCTGACTGGATTCAGCTCAATCGCCTTTGCGATCCGCCTGGTGCGGCGTGTCGGCCGCCATCACGCCCCGCGAACCGACCTTGCGCGCCAGCGGCTCGGTCAGTTGCGACGGATGTGGGCGTTGCTGGTGGTCGGTGGGGGCGCCGGATTTATCGGCTTGGTGTTCGTGCTGACATCGATCCATCACTGGTTGGTCAATCCCGATCGCAACGTGTCGCTGGTGTTGATTCCGATCGGCCTCGTGTCGATTGGAATCGGCATCGCTCTTCTGGTGGCGACCACCGCAGTTTACATTCTGGGCCGTAACCGGATGCGCGGGACACCGCAGGGCTTTTCATCGGCACCCGGTCAGGGCTAGACTGCCGGTGTTGAGCCCGGACCATGTCGCCGACAGGTCCGAGCCCGCGGATTGGTCTACGTCATCATTTCCAGATCGTTGTGCAGTACCGGCATCAGGAGATTCCAATGACCCTTCCCCAGGACATCACCCATCTGCAATCCAGCATGAACGCCGCGGTCCGAGAACACTGGAAGGCGTTCTTGTTCGAGGGCGTGCTGCTCGCCGCATTGGGCCTCGCCGCGATGATCGTACCGCCGCTGGCGAGTCTTGCCGTCACCATTTTCCTGGGCTGGATGTTCCTGGTCAGCGGCATCGCCGGCCTGGCGCTGACGTTCTGGGCGCGCCAGATGCCGGGATTCTGGTGGTCGTTGATTTCGGCGGCGTTGGCGATCGGCGCCGGCATCATCCTGCTGGCACGGCCAGTACAAGGGACGCTGACCCTCACAATCGTTGTCGGCGCCTATTTCCTCGCCGAAGGCGTGGCCACCATCATGTACGCGCTGGAGCATCGCCGCGAGCTGTCGGAACGATGGTCGTGGCTGCTGGTGGCCGGAATTTTCGACATCGTGATCGCCGGCATCATTATCGCAGGCTTGCCGGGATCGGCGCTCTGGGCCGTCGGCCTGCTGGTCGGCATCAATCTTCTGTTCGGCGGCGCGTCGCTGATCGGAATGGCGCTTGCCGCGCGCAGGAGCTGACGGGGTCAGCAACCTCGGCAGATGCTCTTGATCTTGCGATCGAGGGCCGCGTCTTCGCGATTGGCCGGGTCATTCGGATCACTCAAATTCTTCTCGGAAGGCACCTGATCGGCGCGCGGCTGGCGATGGCCGACAGGGGCTTCGCGGCTCGACCTGGTCGTATTCATCGTATTTGAGGAAGATGATCCCGTGCCGGTATTTTGCGCCATCGCCGCAGAACCGAGCATCAGGAACACCAGGGTTGTGATCAGCGTTCGCATCTGAATTCTCCACCAACAGAGAAATGCATCACCCAGGGCGACGGCTTTCGTAAAATCCATCCAGCGCGCGACCATGATTTCGACCGTCATGACCGCGGAGGATAGAAATGAACGTCGCCGCAATAGTCAATCACACGATAGCGCGATTCCGGACCCGGTTCACCTTGTTCGGTGGAAGAATTTACCGGCGACAGGTAGTTCGGACCCACGGGCGCCTTGCCATGGCCACCAGGAATATCGAGCACAAACTCCGGCTGGCATAGTCCGGATACCCTGCCCCGCAGCCCCGCCATCAATTCCTGGCCTCGCACCAGCGTCGTGCGCAGATGGGCCGTGCCGGGCGCGAGATCGCCATGATGCAGGTAATAGGGTTTGATCCGGCATTCGACAAAGGCGCGCATCAGCGCCTCCAGCGTCGCGGCATTGTCATTGACACCGCGCAACAGCACCGATTGGCTGACCAGGGGAATACCGGCATCGGCCATGCGGGCGCATGCCACGCGGGCCTTGGCGCTCAATTCTCTCGGGTGGTTGGCGTGCACGGCAACCCAGGTCGTGGCGCCCTCAACCCTGAGCGCCGCGACCATCTCGTCGTTGATCCGGGCGGGATCGGCGATCGGCACCCTCGTATGAAGCCGAATGATCCTGACGTGATCAATCGCGGCCAGTTCCGCCATGGTCTCGGAAAGCCGACGCGGCGACAGCATCAGGGGATCGCCGCCAGTGAGGATGACTTCCCAGATTTCTGGATGCGCACGGATATAGTCGAGGGCGCCGCGATAGGCGTCCGGCGACAGCCCCGTCGCCTTGCCCGGGCCGACCATTTCGCGCCGAAAGCAAAACCGGCAATACACCGCGCAGACATGGACCAGCTTGAACAGCACCCGGTCGGGGTAACGATGCACGATGCCGGCAACGGGTGAATGAGCGTGATCGCCGATCGGATCGGCATTCTCGCCGGGCCCAATCCGCAATTCCTTGGCGGTCGGAATGAATTGCCGCGCGATCGGGTCGTTGGGATCGTTGCGGTCAATCAGAGCCGCGATATCGTCGGTAACGGCAATGGCATAGCGCACCGCCACCTTTTCCAGATCGACAAGCGCCGGCGCCGGCGCAAAGCCGTGAGCGACGAGTTCGGATGGCTCGCGCAACGTTGCGATATGCTTGGGGCCAGGCCTGCTCATGCTTCCCCCGAAGGCGGCGTCCACACCACCTGATCGATCCGGATGGCACCGCTTGCCAGCATCACCAGCCGATCGAAGCCGAGCGCAACTCCGCTGGATGGCGGCATCGCGGCGACCGCCCTGAGAAAATCCTCATCGAGCGGGTAACGCTCGCCGTAGCGCCGCTCTTTTTCATCCATCGCTGTAATGAAGCGGCGGCGCTGTTCGGCGGCATCGGTCAATTCGCCAAAGCCGTTGGCAAGCTCGACACCGCAGGCATAGATCTCGAACCTCTCGGCGACGCGGGGATCGGACGGCTTGGCGCGCGCCAAGGCAGCCTCCGGCGCGGGATATTCGAACAGCACGGTCAGACGCCCCTGCCCCAGTTTCGGCTCGACATGCTCGACCAGCACCTTGCTGAAAATATCCGACCAGGTGTCGTCGTCGGTGATCCGCACGCACCGCCTTGCCGCGGCCGCCAACGCCGAGCGGTCACCTTCGGAGCCCGATATGGTCGCCAATAGATCGATGCCGGCAAAGCGCTCGAATGCGGCCGTTACCGTCAGCCGTTCCGGTTCGGCAAAGGGATCGGCGCTCCGGCCGCGAAATGAAAACTGTCCGATACCGGTTGCCTGCGCCGCCCGGGCGATCACCGCTACATTGTCGGTCATGACAGCTTCATAGGCCGCATTCGCCCGATACCATTCCAGCATGGTGAATTCAGGCAGATGCAGGTCGCCACGCTCGCGGTCACGGAATACCCGGGCGAATTCGAAGATTTTCGTTTCGCCCGCGGCGAGGAGTTTCTTGGCGGCGAATTCCGGAGAGGTTCGCAAATAACGTGTCGCACGGCCGCCGCTGGCATCGGCAAGTTCGGTGCGGGGCGCATGCAGATGCGTCTCGTTGCCAGGCGAAACCTGCAGGATTCCGGTTTCGACCTCGACAAAGCCCTGCCCGTCGAACCACGTCCGGAGCGCGCTGGTGATCGCGCCTCGCGCCGTCAGAAACGGCTTGCGATCGGCGTAGCGCTCGGCCGACCACCATGGTGAGCATTGGTCGATCCTGGCCATCAACTATCTGCCTGAACGAACCCGATCTCCCAAGCGCCCACCAACAGGTTCAGGAGATCGGCAGATCGCTTTGACATTGTTCGACTTTCGAAAGCAGCGGGTCAGCGGCTGCCAAACGTCGGCATCCGGCAGAAGCATGGCGTTCCTTTTCATGTCGAAAGACACCGGCCTTGTCCAATGGCACGATCGTGGCCCGCAAAACGCTGGCATCTGGAGGGCAAATCAGTATGTTGCAGCCCGAAACCGCCCTGGCGGCCGAAGGACATCCTTGTCCGGACCGGTCGAGGGCCAGAAATCCGGGAAAATAGCTTTGAAAGTCATCGCCAGTTCTATTCGCAAGGGCAACGTCATCGAGCAAGACGGCAAGCTTTATGTGGTCCTGACCGCCGAAAATATCCATCCTGGCAAGGGAACCCCGGTGAGCCAGATCGAAATGCGCCGAATCAGCGATGGCGTAAAGATTTCCGAGCGCTACAAGACGACTGATCAGGTCGAAAAGGCCACGATCGAGGACCAGAACTTCAGCTACCTGTACAAGGACGCTGACGGCTTCCACTTCATGAATACCGACAACTACGATCAGCTCCAGGTTCCGGAAGACTTGATCGGCAGCGCTGCGCCCTACCTCCAAGAGAACATGGCCGTGAAGCTGTCGATTCATGGCGCTACCCCGGTGGCGATCCAGATGCCGCAGCGCGCAACGCTGGAAGTTGTGGAAACCGAACCGGTCACCAAGGGACAGACCGCATCGTCTTCCTATAAGCCTGCAGTTCTCTCCAACGGCGTGCGCACCGCCGTGCCGCCCCATATCTCCACAGGCACGCGGATCGTGGTCATGACCGAGGACGGCTCCTACGTGGAGCGGGCAAAGGATTAGGCAACATCGGGCATGCGTCGGGGGCGGTTGAGAACAAAGGCGGTCGGCCGCCGTCGTTTCCGGCTTTTCGCGCCGACGCTGATGTCTACGCTGTTACTCGTCGCCGGCCAGTCCACACTACATGCTGATGAATTCAGGACGCCGGCGATTTCGGCCGTTCATGTCGAATGGCGCGCGGTTCTCGATCAGCTCCGCTCCGAGATCAGCGCCGCCCCTCCTGTCTTTACCTTTTCAAGCCAGCGCCGGGTGCCCGCATCCGATCCGCGCTCGACCCCGGCGTTGATGCAGCTCAATGCGGTGACATCGAAGATCTTCGAAGGCATCGACCAAAGCCCGATTCCGGTGCTGTTGCCGTTCGATACGGCGGCGTTTCTCGATGCACAGGCCAACGGCGCGCCCGCCGACCCATCGCTTTCGCACTACCAGGCCGATTTCCGGCGGGTTGACCTGTTTGACGCGGGCCCGGCCGGCTACGACGCGGTTTTTTCGCTCGAACCTGGCGCCGGCAACGGCATGCCGCAACGAACCTTCGCCCGGCCTATCGAGGTCCAGATCACCGGCTCGATCCTGACTTATGACATCAACGATCCGCTCGGCGGCAAGGGAGAGCCGGTCAAGGCCTTGCAGGCGCAATTTCCCGATCTGCGCCGCTTCATCCGTGAGGGCTATGTTCGTTACGCCTTCACGCGCTTCGGTGTTCCCTATGTTGTCTCGATCCAGTGCCTCGACAGCGCACCGCGCGAGCGGCGGCTGGCCTGCCGTGAGGCCTATCCCGTCGCCGAGCGCTTTCTCAAGGCGCTGCGCATTGCCGGCGGCGAGGCAGCCTCGCGGGCGCGGACTGACATCCCGTCCGAGGTCGTCGAACGCCCCGCGGAATGGTCGACCGATTTTACCTACCTTCCGGTCGGCGATCTCATCGCCAACAGCGGCTATCACAAGCAAAGCGGCCGCGTCGACCTGACTGCCTTTTCGCAAATCCGGTTTCCGCTGCAGCGAACACCTGCCTTTGTCCGTTCGCAATCCTTTCGCAAGCGCGACAGGGCCGATCAACCCTCGGGCAACTACCCTTGGCAGGATAATTTCTGCGAATCCCGCAGTTTCAGCGTCGGACAATGTCCTGGTGGATTTGGCCATCAAGGTGAGGACATCCGCCCGGCGCCATGTCCGGGAAATAGCGGCGAGGATCGCTGCGATCCCAAACAGCAGGCCGTCGTGGCGGTGCGCGACGGCATCGTGATCCGCTCGCCGAAACAGCAGTCGGCGACCTTGCAGATCAACAACAGCAACGAACACATTCGGTTTCGTTACATGCACATGAACCCGTCGCGCATGGATGCCGACGGCTTGCTCAACGGCCGACACGTCGGAGAAGGTGAGACGATCGGCGTCGTCTCGAACTATCTCGATCATCCCAACGGCACCACGCGGCATCTGCATTTCGACGTGCAGGTGTTCACCCGCGACGGCTGGCTCTGGGTCAATCCCTACGTCACCCTGATTTCGGCCTATGAGCGCCTGATCCGCGGCCGCGGTCGCGAGATCGGCCCCGAAATCGCAGCCTCTCCTGCCGTGGCGCATGTTCTGCCGGCGGATGTCGTTCATCCCGACCCGGAGGAAGGCGGCGAGAACTAGGCGGCCGAGCGCTGGCTGGATAACTCGTTCGGCCATCAGGTTCCGGGTTTGCCTTGCTTGTCGCGGGCGAGGCGGAAGGCTTCGGCGAACGCTCCGCCCCCTGGATCACCCTTCGGCTTGCGCGGCGCCGCAGAAGTCATTGAGGCCCGCGAGATGTCGCGCGGCTTGTCTTGCGCCGGCCGCTCACCTTTGGCGCCAGGCTCGTCATCGAGCCGCAGCGTCAACGCAATGCGCTTACGGGCAACCTCGACCTCCAGCACCTTTACCTTGACGATGTCGCCCGGCTTCACCACCTCGCGCGGATCCTTGATGAAGGTCCTCGACATCGCCGAGATATGCACCAGCCCGTCCTGATGCACGCCGATGTCGACGAAGGCGCCGAACGCCGCGACGTTGGTCACGGTGCCTTCGAGGATCATGCCGCGCTTGAGGTCCTTCAGCGTCTCGACGCCTTCCTTGAATACCGCCGCCTTGAAAGCGGGGCGAGGATCGCGGCCAGGCTTTTCCAGTTCGCGCAGGATGTCGGTCACCGTCGGCAAACCGAATGTGTCGTCCACGAATGCCTGTGGTTTCAACCGACGCACGATCTCGACATCTCCGATCAGCGCCTTGATGTCGCTCTTGGTGGCGTTGAGAATCCGTCGGACCACCGGATAGGCCTCCGGATGCACGCCGGATGCATCGAGCGGATCATCGCCACCATTGATGCGCAGGAAGCCGGCGCATTGCTCGAAAGCTTTCGGTCCGAGCCGCGGCACATCCTTCAGCGCCTTGCGCGATTTGAACGGGCCATTGGCGTCGCGATGCTGAACAATGCTTTGCGCAAGACCCGAGCCGATGCCAGACACCCGGGCCAGCAATGGCGCCGAGGCGGTGTTGGCGTCGACGCCGACCGCATTGACGCAGTCCTCCACGACGGCATCGAGCGAGCGTGCCAGCTTGGTTTCGCCGAGATCATGCTGGTATTGCCCGACGCCGATCGCCTTGGGATCGATCTTCACCAGTTCGGCCAGCGGATCCTGCAGACGCCGTGCGATCGACACCGCCCCGCGCATGGTCACGTCGAGTTCCGGCAGTTCCTCGGATGCGAACGCCGACGCCGAATAAACCGACGCGCCGGCTTCCGAAACGACGATCTTCGACATTTTCAGGTCCGGCAGCAGCTTGACAAGTTCGACGGCCAGCTTGTCGGTCTCGCGCGATGCGGTGCCGTTGCCGATCGCGATCAAATCGACGCGATGGGCGACCGCCAGTTTTCCTAACGTCGCCAGCGCTTCGTCC
Organism: uncultured Alphaproteobacteria bacterium; assembly: GCA_963806075.1. Lineage (GTDB taxonomy): Bacteria > Pseudomonadota > Alphaproteobacteria > Rhizobiales > Xanthobacteraceae > Bradyrhizobium. Next base: position 3,577 of record CAWDWT010000013.1, on the reverse strand, counting down.
CAGCGCTTTTGCGGTTCGTGCGGATAGACCGCGGTGGTAGTCACCACCTTGCCGGTGGCATCGACGACAGCGACCTTGACGCCAGAGCGAAAGCCCGGATCGAGGCCCATGGTGACGCGCGCACCTGCCGGCGCTGCCAGCAACAGATCGCGCAGGTTCGATGCAAACACGCGCACGGCCTCGGTCTCGGCCGACGTCCACAGCCGCATCCGCAGATCGATGCCGAGATGCATCTGAATCTTGGTGCGCCATGCCCATCTTACGGTTTCGACCAGCCAGCGATCGCCGGCACGACCCTGGTCGGATATCGCGAAGCGCTGCATGATCTTCAACTCGTATGAGCCGGGAACGCCGTCGGCCGGAGGCTGCGGGTCAGGTAACAATTGCAGGTCGAGGATATCTTCCTTCTCCCCGCGGAACAGCGCCAGGATGCGGTGCGACGGCAGCTTCGGCAACGGCTGACGAAACTCGAAATAGTCCTTGAACTTCTCGCCTTCGGTCTTCTTGCCGGTGCGCACCGTGGACACCATTAGCCCGCTTGACCACATCTGCTCCCGCAGCGCCCCGATAAGGTCGGCATCTTCGGCAAAACGCTCCACCAATATCGCGCGGGCGCCCTCAAGGGCCGCAGCAACGTCGACCACCTTTTCGCCATCGACAAAGCCGGCCGCGACAATCTGCGGGTCATTTTGCGGCTGCGTCAGCAACTGCTCGGATAGCGGCTCGAGGCCGTTCTCTTTGGCTATCTCGGCCTTGGTGCGACGCTTCGGCTTGAACGGCAGGTAGATATCTTCCAGACGCCCCTTGGTATCGGCAGCCAGGATCGCTGCCTCTAGCGCGGCGTCGAGCTTGCCTTGCTCGCGCACGGAATCCAGAATGGCGATCCGGCGCGCTTCCAGTTCGCGCAGATAATTCAGGCGTTCTTCCAGCGTGCGCAGTTGCGCGTCGTCGAGCCCGCCGGTGATTTCCTTGCGATATCGCGCCACAAACGGCACCGTGGCGCCGCCGTCGAGCAATGTGACAGTCGCCTCGACCTGCTGTTCGTGTACGCTGAGTTCTTTGGCAATCTGCCGATTGATATTTACCACGCAACAACTTTCTGGAACTCATTGCGGCTACCGATCGATCCGCCGCAATCACCACGCTTATGGACCATCCTCGATCGATTCAGCAACCCGCCGCATTCAAAGAAATAGAATTGTGGATGACCCCTCGGTTATCAGATGCTGCCGCCGCCGCTTTTTGCCGCGTCGGCGGGGTCCAGCAATTCCTTTTGGCCCAGGCCTGCTGCACCGTTAGACTTGCCAGATGGAACAGTTCGATTCTCCTGTCTCCCGCCTTACCCGCCGGGCAATCCTGCGCGCTGGCGCCAGTGTCGGCGCACTGCTCGCGCAGCCGATCGTAGCCTTCGCGCTGCCAGCCAGCTTCGACCGATGGCGTGAGAGTTTTCGCGCCCGCGCGCTTGAAAAAGGTATTTCGGAGGCAACCTGGAACCGGGCGATGGCTCACATCGCACCTGACATGACCGCGTTCAAGGAGATGGATGATCAGCCGGAGTTCAACGAGCAGATCTGGCAATACATCAACCGACGGGTATCGGATTGGCGCATCATTGCCGGCAAGGAAGCGCTGCGAAAGCACGAGGCGCTGTTCGCGCGGATCGAGCATGATTTCGGCGTCGAGCGCGGCACATTGTTGGCGCTGTGGGGCGTCGAATCCGCCTATGGCGACCCGCAGGTGCAGCGCAACCATATGCGCCCGGTATTTCCCGCACTCGCCGCGCTTGCCTGGAATGCGCCGCGGCGCAGGGCCTATTGGGATTCCGAACTGATCAACGCGCTGAAGATCGTCGATCGTGGCTGGTCGACGCCGGAAGAAATGCGCGGCTCGTGGGCCGGTGCGATGGGACATACCCAGTGGATGCCGGAAGTCTGGCTCCATGTCGGGATGGACTACGACGGCGACGGCAAGGTGTCGCCGTTCGGCAAGCCCGACGACGCGCTGGGTTCGACGGCGCGCTTCCTGGTCGAGCGCGGCAAGTATCATCGCGGCGAACATTGGGGCTATGAGGTGCGCCGCGCGAAGGCTTCGTCGAACCGCAACCGCAGCTACGCCGAATGGTCGAGCGCCGACATAAGCCGTGCCGACGGCAAGCCGTTTCCGCAACCGCATGCCAGCGCCAAATTGTGGGTGCCGGTCGAGGGCGGACCGGCGTTTCTGTTGGGTCCGAATTTCTACGCGGTGCGCAGCTACAATCCCTCGATGAACTATGCGCTGGCGATCTGTCATCTCGGCGACCGCATCCTGGGCGGACCGCCGTTCATCCAGCCGTTCCCCGGCTCGGAACGCGCGCTGACCCTCGCCGAAGTGCAGGAAATGCAGACCCGCCTGACCAAGGCCGGCTTCGATACCGGCGGCACCGATGGTCGCGTCGGCAACGACACCATGACGGCGGTCCGCGACTACCAGACCAAGGTGGGGATATCGCCTGCCGACGGTTACGGCGGGCTGCAGGTATTGGCGCGGTTGCGGCAGGGGAATTAGAAGCATTCGCACGTCACCCCGCGCGTTTCCGGCCCGACTCAAACTTGCGGATTCAACAAAAATCATCTGCTTATCGGATCACCGCAGGACCCTGATCGGGGACGGCGACATCGAGCACGCGCAACTGGACGCGTTCATTACCCTGATAGCGATCGACCGAAAGTGAACCTGCCACATGCAGGGGCTGACCGCGATGCTCGGTCAACGCATGGCCGAGCTTCTGGCCAACAGAGCGAAACGCGATACCGTTGACGATCGCGCCGTCTCCAGATTTGAATCGCACGCGCAGATGCGCCTGCCCTACTTCGTCCGCATAGACCAGTTGATGCGACGGCAGGGCAATGACGGGTTCGGGATTGCCGCTGCCGAATGGACCGGCACGGTTGAGTGTAGCCGCAAACTCCGTCGTCACCCCACGCGCACTGACAGCTCCGTCGATAAACAGCTCGTTCTCGTGCCGCGAGGCGGCGACATCCTGCGCCAGCGCGTTCTCCATGAAAGCGCGAAATTCCGCCAACCGTTCCTTGCGCAAGGTCACGCCCGCGGCCATCGCGTGACCGCCGCCCTTCATCAGCAATCTTTCCTTGATCGCCTGCCGCACCGCCTTGCCGAGATCGACGCCGGAGATCGATCGTCCCGAACCGGTGCCGACGCCGCCGGGCTCGAGCGCAATGGCAAACGCGGGGCGCGAGAATTTTTCCTTCAATCGCGCCGCGACGAGGCCAACCACGCCGGGATGCCAGCCCTCGGACGCCGTGACGATGACCGCGCCCTTGTCTTCCAATCCAAGCGAGGCCAGTGCCTCGGCCTCCGCTTGCGCCTCCGCCATCTGCTCGATGACACGGCGTTCGGTGTTCAAGCGATCGAGTTCGGCGGCGATCCTTGCTGCTTCCGAGATGTCGCCTTCCAGCAGCAGCCGCACGCCGAGATCGGCGCGACCGATGCGGCCGCCGGCATTGATGCGCGGCCCCAGCATGAAACCGAGATGCCACGCTTCCGGCGGGCCGTTGAGCCGCGACACGTCCATCAGCGC
>CAWDWT010000012.1:0-393414 GCA_963806075.1 uncultured Alphaproteobacteria bacterium | reverse complement strand
CATCGATGCCCGCTGGTGCGGTCGCGCGTCGGGATCGGTCACTGCCATCACGATCAGGAAGTCGGCGATCGAGCCGTTCGAGGAGAACCACTTGTGACCGTTGATGATCCAGTCGTCTCCGTCGCGAGCGGCCCTGGTCTTGAGCAGCGTCGGATCCGAGCCGGCGGTGTCGGGCTCGGTCATGCTGAACGCGGACTTCAGGTCACCGGCGAGCAGCGGATGCAATAACGGTTCCCTTCTGCTCCGGCGAGCCCGCCATCGCGAGGATCTCCGAGTTACCGGAGTCGGGCGCGGCATTCCCGAACGCGAGCGGCGCGATCGGACAGGTCCCGAGGATCTCGTGCATCAGCCCGAGCTTGACCTGGCCGTACCCCTGGCCGCCGAGCTCCGGGTCGAGATGGGCGGCCCAGAGCCCTTGGGCCCTGACGTCGTCCTGCAACGGTCTGATCGCGCGCACCAGCCCTTCCCAGCCGAGCTCGTCGATCACGGTTTCGAGCGGCCAGATCCGCTCGCGCACAAACGTGTTCATCCAGTCCAGCTTCGACTGAAACTCTGGCTCAGTTGAGAAGTCCCAAGGCATGGCGGAAGCGTACCCTTCACGGTCCGCGACCGTCTTCGCTTCACTGGGAGTCCGATGGCACAGCAGCACCTCGACCGCCTGACCTCGATCGACGCCTCTTTCCTGCATCAGGAGGGGCCGTCGTCGCACATGCACATCGGTGCCCTGCTCGTGTTCGACGGACCGCCGCCGAAGTTCGACGATTACCTCAACCACGTCCGCGGTCGGCTGCACCTGGTGCCGCGCTACCGCCAGCGCCTCGTGACCCCGCCGCTCGACTCGGGCCGCCCGCTTCGGGCAGATGACCCCACGTCAACCTCGAGTACCACATCCGCCATGCTGCGCTGCCGGCTCCCGGTACCGAGGATCAGCTATTCCAGCTGACAGCGCGGATCGTCTCCCAGCAACTCGACCGCTCAAAGCCGCTCTGGGAAAGCTGGCTCGTGGAAGGACTGGGCGCCGCCGGCGAAGCCGGTGGCCGTCAGCGGTTTGCGCTGATCTTCAAGACCCACCACTCGCTCGTCGACGGCGTGTCGGGCGTCGATCTCGCGACAGTGCTGTTCGACCTCGAGCCGACGCCGGCTCCCGCACCGACCGACCTGCAGCCGTGGACGGCGAAGCCCCAGCCCTCACCGGCCGAGCTCGTCCTCGCCGGCGTGCGTGGGGCGGTCGCGACGACCGCCGAGATCGTCACCAGAGCGCTCGGCGCCGCCGCTGCGCCGACCGCGTCTCTCGGCAAGATCAGGGACGCGGCCGAGGGACTCGGCGAGATCGTGTGGGCAGGGCTCAACCCCGCGCCGGAGACACCGCTGAACGTCGAGATCGGTCCGCACCGGCGCTACACGGTGGTCCGCCAGGAGCTCGCGCAGTACAAGGAGGTCAAGGACGCGCTCGGCGGCACCGTCAACGACGTCGTGCTGACGGTCGTCTCTGGCGCGCTCGCAAGATGGCTGCGCTCGAGGGGGATCCGCACCGAGGGGCTCGAGATGCGGGCGCTCGTGCCGGTATCGGTCCGCGGCAAGGACGATCACGGATCGCTCGGCAACCGGCTCACCGTGATGCGGGGGCCGCTGCCCGTGTACATCAAGGACCCTGTGGCCCGCCTTCGCTTCGTGCGCCAGGCGATGGATGGCCTGAAAGAGTCAAAGCAGGCCGTCGGCGCCGCGACACTGGCCGCCGTCAACAACCTCGCCCCCCCGACGATCCTCGCGCAAGCTTCTCGGCTGAACTTCTCGACGAGGCTGTTCAACCTGATCGTCACGAACATCCCGGGTCCTCAGCTGCCTCTGTACGTGCTCGGCCGCCAGCTGCGCGACCTGTTCCCGATTGCCTTCCTCCCCGCGAACATCACGCGCTGGCGGTGGCGATCATGTCCTACAACGGCTCGATCGACTTCGGCCTACTCGGCGACTACGACGCGCTGCCCGACATCGGCCTGTTCGCCGAGGGGATCGAGGCGTCGTTGCAGGAGCTGCTCCAGGCCGCGCGCGGCAGGACTCCGCAGAAGCCGGCCCAGCCGGCGGCGAGCACTCCGACCAATGGCGGGCCGGCGCCGATCCTCCCCGCGAGCCATTCCAGACCGAAGCGCGGGCCGGCTGCCGACATGCGCGCGAAGCGCGAGCGGGGATCGCGACCGACCCGCAAGCGCCCCCCGCTGTAGCGGAACGCAGGCACCGGCAAAGTACTGACTCACCTCGCGCCTGCGCTCCGATTTCCTCTCCCGCCGGGGTGGCGTAGCGTGGGTCCATGACCGACACCCTCACCGCTCTGGACGCGACGTTCCTCGAGCTCGAGCAGCAGGACGAGGGCGCGCTGATGAGCATCGGGGGCGTGATGGTGTTCGATCCGCCAGCCCGCGGACAGCCTCCAACCGTCGAGGATGTCTGCGAGAACCTGGCGGTTCGCCTCGGTCGGTTGCCGCGGTACTCACGGCGGCTGTCCTCTCCGCGCACCGGCGGCTTCGCCTGGCCGCGCTGGAGCGAAGACGCGCAATTCGAGATTCGCAACCACGTTGGCCATATCGCCCCGCCGGCGCCGGGGGGCAACGCCGAGCTGTGTGAGTGGACAGCGGACTTCGATCCCCACCGGCTGGACCGCATGCGGCCGTTGTGGGAGATGATGTTGATCGAGGGACTCGAGGGCGGACGCTGGGCGCTGGCGCACAAGACGCACCACTGTCTGGTGGACGGCGTCGGCTCCGTCGACGTCGCCTATCTGCTGCTCGACGCCGAGCCCGCTCCACCCGAACGATCGCTGCCGGCGCCGGCGCCATCCGCGGATGGGTCGCTTCTGGCGTCGCTGGTCGCCAAGCCGCCGCAGCCGATGATGCAGGCGGCGCAGGCCGGCGCAAACGCCGCCAGAGCCGGCGTCGCGGCGGCGCTTCATCCAGGGGATGCGCTCTATCGCTCGCGCTCGCGCCGCCGGTCATTCACGCGACGCTGGCGCGCTCGCTGTACGCGACCCGGCTATTCAACATCACAATCACGAACGTCCCCGGCCCCCAGATCCCCCTGTACGCGTTTGGCGCGCCGATGCGGGAGGTCCTCCCGGTGGTCCCGCTGGCTGCGGCACACGCCGTCGGGATCGCGATCTTTTCCTATGACGGCCTGGTCACGTTCGGGTTGATCGCGGACTCGGAGTCAACGCCCGACCTTACCGTCCTCGCCGACGGGATCGAGGATGGATTGGAAGAGCTCCTGGCGATTGCGTCGGGCGTCTGAGGAGGCGTTCAACGCGCGCCGCGGGCGACGCGCGTCGTCACGTCGACGGGGTGCGATTCCCGATTCCCTGCGTGGTCGGTCGCGATCGCGAAGAACTGGTAACGAGCGCCAGGCCGCCCATGGAAGGTCAGCCGGTGGCGCGTCGTCCGGTCGATCAGGCGCGCCTTAGCGCCATCTGTGCGCACATAGATCCCGTAGCGGGCGATCCCAGATGCGATCAGGCCAGGGTGCTGAACGTCGTGACCTGACCAGCTCACCGCGAACCTGCGGCTCTTGGCGGTGCGAGGAGCCCTCACGGCGGACACGGGAGCAAGCCGGTCCACGCGCCTGATCGCGTCGAGCGCGGCACCAGCGTTGAGGATCCCCCAGCCGAGATCCGCCGTCCAGCCCACGCCGGCGGGGCGCTGCGCCGTTCGCTTGAGCGCCATCAGCACGTCGGACAACCTCGCATACGGGTTCAGGGATCGCATCATCGCTCCGACAGCGGCGACTTGGGGTGCCGCCATGGAGGTCCCTTGAAGGTATGCGTAGCTGTTGCTCGTATCGAACGTCGTCCGGCACCCACATGGCTCAGGCAGAGATTCGAGGTCGGTCTGGTTGGCGGGGAACGCGCCGAGAATTCCCGGGGCGGGCCGCCGAGGCCCAGAAGCCCGTCGGCGTCGGGATCGAGGGCCCCGTAGGCGGCGAGCGAGATCTCACTGCCCGATCCGGCGAAACTGGCGCGCGCGCCGTTATAGGCGGCTGCGGTCACGTCTAGCCCGATTCCCGACGATAGCGTCGGCCCGGTCCCGGCCGGTTGCAGGACGTTGCCCGGATCGCCCTGCTCGGTGCCTGGGGTATCCGCGGCGGCGGCCACGAGCACGACCTTGTGCGACGCCGCGTAGTCGAGCGCCCTGACCTCGGAATCGGGCGCAGGAGGCGCGGTCGAGGGCGTGTCGGGCCCGAAGCTCATGTTGATCGCTCCCACGTGCCGATCGGTCGCGTCGACGATCGACGCTGCGATGCTCGAGTCCGTGAAGTCCGTCTTCTCGATCACAAGCTTGCAGTCGTATCCCGCGCCGGCGATCCCGATCCCGTTGCCAGTGGCAGCGCAGGCCAGCGACGCCACGTGCGTGCCGTGTCCGACCTCGTCGGTCCGGGCCGTGCCGCGGGCATCCGAGGGATCCTGTTCATCGACGGCGACCGCGATCTTCGAGGCGAGGTCCGGATGGGTTGCGTCGATTCCGGTATCGATCACCCCGACGAGAGCTCCATCACCTTTCGAGATGTTCCAGGCGCTGAAGAACCCCTCGCGGGCGAGTGTCCACTGGACGGTCCCGGATGAGGACGCGGGCTCGCTCAGCGCCGGATCGTTCGGTACCAGTCGCGGCGCGTAGCGCCGTTCGAGCTGAACCGACGCCACGCCCATCAGGCGGCGAAGCCGCGACGCAAATGCGGCGGCCGACAAGCCTCGCGGCGGCCTCACCGTGAGCAGTCCGATCTGCGGGACTTCGAATCCGGCCCGCCGTCCGCCGACGCGCGCGACCGCGGCGGTGACGGCGAGCCTGGCCGCAGCGGCATCGGCGCGGCCTCGGTCGAGCAGCACCAGCACGTTCCCGGTCGTCGAAACGGCTGGCGGGGCGGCGGCTGCGGTCCCGGCGAGAATCGCCGGGAGCAGCACAGCCGCCGCCAAAAGTGTGAGCTGGGCGCGCACTCGCCCAGGATATGGCTCACCCAGCCACCCGCACGCCGGACGCCGGACGCCGGACCGCGACGCTGCCGCCGGCTAGACGCAGGCAGTACCTTTTGCGCTGGAAATGGCAGACGAGCTGATCCAGCCTGGGGAGACCGCGTTCCGGCTCCAGTTGACTGCCGCTCAGCTCAAGATCGTCCATACCGCGCTGAAATCGCTGTTCGACGATCTCGGCCATGAGGAGAGCGACGTCAAGCAGGTGGTCGCGTCGGTGCTCGACAAGCTTCCCGGCGAGCCCGAGATCCGCGCGATCGACCTTAATCGCGAGCTTCGCGGCAGTTGAGCCGCCGACGTCGTCGTCGTCGTTCTCAAGTTCCCAACTTCGCCCGGAAGCAGGCGTTATCACCGATGGAGGGGCACCTTGGCGTCACTTGGTCCCCGCCGATCCGCCCACGTCTCGGCCGGCGCGTAGCCGTCACCCCCTGAGCGGCAGTGCCGGAGGGCGGGCCGTAGTTGGGCGGGTCCGAGGGATTCGGGCCCGCCCGACATCTGTTATCGCTGGATACGGGGAAAAATCAGAAGCCGAGGGCGAACTTGGCGTCCTCACTCATCCGCTCAGGCGTCCAGGGCGGAGAGAACGTCATCGTCGGCCTGACATCACTGACCCCTTCGAGCTCGCCGACAAACTCCTCGATCTGCTCGGACACCTGTGGTCCGATCGGGCAGCCGGGACTCGTCAGCGTGTAGGTGACCAGCACCGTCCCGCTGTCGTCGATCTCGACGTCGTAGATCAGGCCGAGCTCGACGAAATCGAGACCCAGCTCGGGGTCGATGACGTCGCGCAGCGCGTCAGTTATCTCGTCAACGGTGACCATCTTCCCTGCAGTTTACGACGGTGAGAATTTGACCTGGCAGCGTCGCCGAATTTTTTGTAGGTTTTTCTTATCGTCGACTTCGATGACAAGCCGCCGGTTCTGCGCTGCCGCGGCGACGAGGATAGGACCACGCAGGGATGCCGACGAGCCGCGTTGGTGCGTGCTCTGGGCTCCGAGGCCGATGTCGTCGTCGACCTCAGCGAGCTGGTCTTCGCCGACACTTCGCTGATGGTCGATCTCGCGATGCTCGCCCGACGCCTGCGCATCCGCGGGTGGGCACTGCATCTGCGCAACGCCCAGCCTCAGATCCGCACGATGATCGAAATGATGGGCCTTCACCGCCTCCCCGGGGTTCGCCTCGAGGGCCCCTCGCCTGCGCTGGCCTAGTACGCCCCATCGCGCCCCGCCGGCCTTCCTCCGGGCGCGCAGTAGCCTTCAAAGCATGCCCGTTGCTCTCGTTGTCCTCGTCTGGCTGATCGCCGAGGTGTTCGTCGTGATCAAGGTTGCCGGGGCGATCGGCGCGGCGCTGACCGTCGTGCTGCTGATCGCTTCCTGGCCGATCGGCTTGTGGGCGCTGCGCTCCCAGGGCGGCGCGGCGTGGCGCAGGCTAAGGGCGGCGGTCGAGCAGGGCCGGCCGCCGGCGAGCGAGGTCGTCGATGGCGCACTCGTGCTGCTGGGCGGCGTCCTGCTGATCGTGCCAGGCTTCATCACCGACGTGCTCGGGATCCTCCTCCTCGCACCCACCCGCCGGCTGATGCGTCCGGTTCTGCTGCGAAACGCGCAGAGCAGGCTGTTCGTCAGCGGGCCCTGGTCGGGTGGCGGGGCAGGGACCCGCTCCTTGACGGATGCCGTCTTCTACGAGATCGTCCAATTGTTTGCCAGCCATTGCATTAGCCTTGGCTGCTCGCGCGCGGGAGGTTTGCTTCGGCAGAGACTTCACCGTCAATCCAAGTTCGACGAGGCGGCGGATCGCCTCGGAGCGGCTGGCATCATTGGCGGTTGCCCATGAACTCGACCTGCGCGATGAGTTCGTTTGGCATTCGCGCCGTCACATGCGGATCTTTGCCCGTCGGTGGTCTGCCGCGCGACTTTTTGGGTGTAACCTTAATTGACTTGGTCATTATTTAGGTGTAACACAAAAGGCAAGCCGAGGGGAAGCTCGAACTTCCGCCTCGGCTCTAACCTCAACCATCGAAAGGGTTAAAATCCATGATCGAGGCTGACAGCGTGCATAGCACGCCACTAACAAACACGTCTGCACTTTCCGAAGTTGCCAATGGGCTCTTCGAGCTTGAGAGCCCACTTCTGCGCATCCGCGACCTGCTCGTCGGCGTAACCACGATGGTGGCTTCCGCAGAGATCACGAAAGAGGCCAGGGACGCCATCGATGCCGTTGCCGATACCATCCTGAACCAAGTTCAGGAGGTACTCGAGGAGCGCACAAGGCTCTGTGAATTGGCCCGTGAGGCTCCGATGAGCCATGGTGCGGCAGAGGGCCCGCAGAGCCCTCAGGACCCGTTCGACGTTTACGGGCCGGATAGTTCGCGCCTCAGTAGTTGCGCGGAGTGGCATGTCGCCAGGGCGGAGCGGCAGGCAGCGTCTGCGCGCCTGGAACGGCAGGAGGCTTGGCGGTACGACATCTCGGGAGATTTTCCGGATGATTACCAGGACGGACTCGATCGCATGAAGAGCATCGAGGATGATCTGCAGGACTGGACACCGGTCACCGTGATGGGCGCGCGGCAGCTCCTCGAGATCATTATTGCGATCCAGACGCACCTCGAAGATTGCGGCGATCCCACGGAGTATTTGGCCCAGGGCCCGGTACTGCACTACATGCGCAACTTGCGAAATTGCCTGAAGCGCGGCGACGGCCAAAGTCGCCTACCGCCGCCGTTGTAATATCGGCAATCGTTGCCGATTTGGCTCCCAAAGTGCTTCCACGAAGCCCGCCGGTCCGCCGGCGGGTTTCACGCTTATGGGGATATATCATGCGCGAACACTAGAATTCCCCGGCAAAACGTGGGGGACGGGGCAACGCATCTGTTTCCATATCTTGACATCGGAAATGAACATTGGCATGCAGAGTCTGCAGTTCATGGGGACCGCGAAACACCACATTTTGAGAAAGCGCCTTTCCGCTTTCTCAAATCGAGGATCGCACACCATGAATGATGAGATTGAATCCCCTTTTATATTCCCGGCCGAAGTCGAGAAGATCATCCCCTTCTGCGATTTGACGCGGGCCCGCATGGAAAAGCGCGGCCTGTTTCCCAAGCGCATCCGGATAACCCCGCGCCGAATTGGCTGGCGCCGATCCGAGATCAAGACCTGGGCCGCCGATCCGGAAGGTTGGGCGAAGCGGCAACCCGCCGATCGGGCATGATTGATGACCAGGCCCCTGCCCTACACCGAAGCATCCCTCGCACGCCGCATCAAAGGCGTGGAGAAGGCCGGCAAATATGTCGTTGCTGTCAAGTCCGACGGCACCCTAATTGTCGGTGACAAGCCGATCGATACCTCTTCCCTCGTTCCCGCGGAAGGGCAAGCATCTCTCCCGTCGCCAACGCGGCGGTTGGGGGAGTACTTCGATGGTGGTCCGGGTGAAGCTTAAGGGACTCAAGATCGCCCGGAACAAGGCGGGAAACTATTTCGTCTACATCCGAGGCACTCGGAAGACGGTCCTGAAGAATTTCAATGGCGATCGGGATGCGCTCCTCGTGCGTCTCGGAGAGCCGGACGTCCTCACCCTGTACAACGCCTATCGCAAGCGCGATCTCGCCCGGGTCTATGCCGATGGGACGCTTGGTTCACTGGTCACGTGGTTCCAGAAGGAATGCCCGGCCTATGGCAAGCTCGCCGATTCCACCCGCGCCGACTATGACAAGGCATTCGAGTGGCTGCTCCCCGCCTTCGACTGCACCCTCGATCTCATCACCACGCCCGAGCTGTACGACCTTCGCGACCGCTGCTCCAAGGAGAAGTGGCCACGTTTCGCTGAGAAGATGATCTCGGCCCTGTCCTCCATGTTCGGCTATGCGGTTGAGCGCCGGAAAATGCTGGCCAACCCGTGCCTTGGCATGAAGAAAGCACACAAGCCGGATCCCAACGCTAACCGGGAGTGGCTACCAGCCGAATGGTCGTTCGTCCGCTCCAACGCGCCAATGGAGGTGCTGATCCCGTGCATGATCGCCCGATATGTCGGTCTTGCTGGACAGACCATCGTTGGCCTGAATGAACGTCAATTCCTCGATGACCCGAAAGGTCCGACCGGACGCGCCGTCCAGTACACGCGCCGGAAGAACGGCAAGACCACGTTCCTGCCCGTGCTGCCTGAGCTGCAAGCCTTCTTGAGCGAGCGCAAGGTACGCAGTGCGGAGGGCCTGATCGCCATCCGAGACAACGGCTTTGCTTGGGCCAGTGAGAAAGAGATGCAGACCCGTGTCTCGCATTGGCTCCGGGACCGCGAGCGCGAGAAGAAGATTGGCGCCGGCACCACGCTCCACGGCCTTCGCGTCTCCTATGCCGCTTGGTGGAAGCGTCACGGCGCCAACGACGAGGAAGTCGCACGCCTGATAGGTGACAAGTCGGCGCGCATGGGGGCGCACTACACCCGCCACGTCGAGGACGAGGTGTCGATCGTCCGAGCGTTCAATCGGGTCAAGAACGGTGAGTGAACGCAGTTATGGAAACACCGAAGGACTAATTGGAAACAATTTGCGTGAGCTAGGGCAAAAAGCTATGGAAAATCAAGAATGCGGACGTGGCGGAACTGGTAGACGCAAGGGACTTAAAATCCCTCGATGGCAACGTCGTGTGGGTTCGAGTCCCACCGCCCGCACCACTCGAGCAACCCATCATCCTCGTAGCCTCGATGGAAACACGCAGTCGGCACAGTGGAGATGAGACGGGCAATGCGGATCGGGTTCAATCGAAATACCGATTTCGTTGGTTCCATCATAAAAATCTCATCCGGTCGCAAGGGCAAGGCCTAGATGCCGTAATGGGCCGGCCTTCGCGAGCATAGCCAGGTTGGTGGCTGTCCCTCAGAATGATGGTGTTGAAACGGAGTCCGAGCGATCGGCTCCAAGCATCATAAAAAGGAACAGCCATGGAACACTATGCTGGAATCGATGTCTCTCTGGAAGAGAGTAGCGTGTGCGTTGTGGACGCGACAGGAAGGATTGTGCGCGAGGTCAAGATCGCCAGCGAGCCCGAGGCACTGGTCCGCTATTTCGACGAATTGGAATTGCCTGTCGGCCGCGTTGGGCTCGAGGCCGGTCCATTGTCGCAATGGCTGCATGCCGGGCTTATGGCCGCCGGACGCGATGCGGTTTTGCTCGAGACGCGGCACGTGAAGGCGGCGCTCTCGGCGATGACGGTAAAGACCGACCGGAAAGACGCACGCGGGATCGCCCAACTGCTGCGGATGGGGTGGTATCGCCCGGTTCATGCCAAATCGGTGACTTGCAAGGATAGCCGAGCCCTTCTTGTTGGGCGCAAGCTCCTGCAAGGCAAGCTTCTCGACGTTGAACTGAGCATCCGCGGGATCTTGCGCGGCTATGGGCTGAAGGTCGGAGAAGTCAGTCGTGGAAAGTTCGAGGCGCGCATCCGGGAAACTGACAGCAGGGCACATCACCCTGGAGACGGTGATTGGTGCGATGCTGGCGGCACGGACGGCGTTGTGGTGCGAGTTCACCAAGCTCCATCGCGAGATGCTGAAGATCGCGCGCGCTGATAAGGTCTGCCGGAGATTGATGAGCACACCTGGCGTCGGCGCCTTGGTCGCCTTGACCTATCGCTCGGCGGTAGACGAGCCGACGCGGTTTGGAAAATCCAGTACGGTCGGAGCCTACTTCGGGCTTACGCCCAAAAAATATCAATCCGGTGAGACCGATCGGGATGGTGGTGTCAGCAAGGTCGGCGACGCCATGGTGCGAACAGCGCTCTTTGAAGCGGCGCACATCATGCTGACGCGTGCGACCCGCTTCTCAAGCCTGAAGCACTGGGCGCTCAACGTGGCGAAACGTCGGGGCATGAAGCGCGCCAAGGTGGCGCTTGCCCGCAAGTTGGGCGTCGTGCTCCATCGCATGTGGATGGATGCAACCGACTTTCGCTGGAGCAAGACCGCAGCGATGGCATAGGAGATAGAGCGTTCGGAGCGAGCCGAAACGGCAGCGCTCTCCTGAGGTCCCGTCGCCGGGACGAGGGCTTGGCAAGGTCGTGTGTAGTGCTGTGAATGCTTCGGCAAACCACGCTTCCTAGATTGACCTGTCAGCTCTGGATCTGATGGCATGGTGTGGCGGCCTTCGCGCTGACCACGGACAGAAGCATGATCCTGGCGATGAGATATCGTTCAGAGGGGACTTGACGAACGAAGGCCCATTACAGAAGCACTACTTTGGCACTTTAGGCTTTGGCGATATCTGCAAGGAACCTGTCACAGTGAGGACATTGTCGGGGTGGAGGTCGTGCGAAGAGGTCGAGGATCGCTTGCCTGATAGCCGGCATGCTTGGTTGTGGTGGCGGTCCTAAGATTCTTTTTTTCCGTCCCGCTGCTTTGAGGCGGCGGGATTGGAGGAAGGCGTAGGCGATCATCGTCATCAACGCGTGTCGATGTAGTCCGGTCCAGGATCTACCTTCAAAGTGGTCGAGCCCAAGCTCCTCCTTGAGCTGCTGGTGGGCCTGCTCACAGATCCACCTGGCCTTGATTGTGGCAGCGAGCGTTTTGATGGTGGCATCGGCCGGCAGGTTCGACACATAGTATTTTTGTTCCCCGGTCGACCGCCGCTCGCCGACGAGCCAGACCTCGTCACCAGGCATGCACTGCATACGGTTATTGAGCATCCGATGCTTATGGCCATCCGCAACGCGGACACGGCGGGCCGTGAAGAGACATGTCAGCCGACCTTTGGTGCCCCGCCGCCAACTGACCCTTTGCCATTTGCCATCGGCCAATAACGCTTCAGCAGAGACGGGTGGCTGATCAGGGATGTGGTATTTGCGGGGCTTTCCGGTCTTCGCGGTGGGGAAGATCAGGGCAATGTCGGCGGGATAGACGTTCTGGCGCCGCGATAGACCCACCGCCCACAGCAGACCGCGCTCGCTCAAAGCTTGACGGAAAGGCCCGCTGGAGCCGTACCCTGAATTGGCAAGCACACAGCCGAAACGCACACCGGAGGCGATGATGCGGTCGATCTCTGCCAAGGCGATCTCTGGCTTGGTCCGCGCTGCGCGGTGCTCGACTGGAACGCCCGCATGCTTCAAACGTACCGGATTACTCGTCCAACTCTCGGGAACGAAGAGACGTAATGCCACCATGACCGGCACTTCACCCCGCGCAAGCGTCAGCGACACCAATGTTTGGCAATTGGCCGTCTTGCCGAGAGACGAGGCATATTGTGGAGCGACACCAACCGAACGATCGCCCTTCTTCGGCATCGCCGTGTCGTCGATGACCAGCACCGCATCCTTGCCGCCGACCAGGCGATCGGCCTGAACCAGCAATTCCCCCTCCAATGGCGCTGCATCCCAAATGCCATCAGCAATGAAATGGTGCAACTGGTCATACTCGCCCGGTACCAGCCGCGCAGCCATCGGCTGGACGCTCTTTCGATCACCAGGTCCAATCAATCCCGAGATATAAAGCGGACACATCCGCCGCCGCGCCTTGTGGCCTAAACGATCCAAGAATGGCTTGAGCCAGCGTCCAAGCTCATCTTCCCACTTCGACTTCGTGCCCACCATGGTCGGCCCTCCAAAAGCCGACCATTTATGAATTATTGAAAATCTGATTTGGGAATCCGGTTTCGCCAATCAATCGCTACAACCTGCCAAAGTAGTGCTTCTGTAATGGGCCTTCGTTCGTCAAGTCCCCTCTGAATGATATCTCATCGCCAGGATCATGCTTCTGTCCGTGGTCAGCGCGAAGGCCGCCACACCATGCCATCAGATCCAGAGCTGACAGGTCAATCTAGGAAGCGTGGTTTGCCGAAGCATTCACAGCACTACACACGACCTTGCCAAGCCCTCGTCCCGGCGACGGGACCTCAGGAGAGCGCTGCCGTTTCGGCTCGCTCCGAACCGCTCTATCTCCTATGCCATCGCTGCGGTCTTGCTCCAGCGAAAGTCGGTCGCATCCACCCACATGCGATGGAGCACGACGCCCAACTTGCGGGCAAGCGCCACCTTGGCGCGCTTCATGCCCCGACGTTTCGCCACGTTGAGCGCCCAGTGCTTCAGGCTTGAGAAGCGGGTCGCACGCGTCAGCATGATGTGCGCCGCTTCAAAGAGCGCTGTTCGCACCATGGCGTCGCCGACCTTGCTGACACCACCATCCCGATCGGTCTCACCGGATTGATATTTTTTGGGCGTAAGCCCGAAGTAGGCTCCGACCGTACTGGATTTTCCAAACCGCGTCGGCTCGTCCACCGCCGAGCGATAGGTCAAGGCGACCAAGGCGCCGACGCCAGGTGTGCTCATCAATCTCCGGCAGACCTTATCAGCGCGCGCGATCTTCAGCATCTCGCGATGGAGCTTGGTGAACTCGCACCACAACGCCGTCCGTGCCGCCAGCATCGCACCAATCACCGTCTCCAGGGTGATGTGCCCTGCTGTCAGTTCCCGGATGCGCGCCTCAAACTTTCCACGACTGACTTCTCCGACCTTCAGCCCATAGCCGCGCAAGATCCCGCGGATGCTCAGTTCAACGTCGAGAAGCTTGCCTTGCAGGAGCTTGCGCCCAACAAGAAGGGCTCGGCTATCCTTGCAAGTCACCGATTTGGCATGAACCGGGCGATACCATCCCATCCGCAGCAGTTGGGCGATCCCGCGTGCGTCTTTCCGGTCGGTCTTTACCGTCATCGCCGAGAGCGCCGCCTTCACGTGCCGCGTCTCGAGCAAAACCGCATCGCGTCCGGCGGCCATAAGCCCGGCATGCAGCCATTGCGACAATGGACCGGCCTCGAGCCCAACGCGGCCGACAGGCAATTCCAATTCGTCGAAATAGCGGACCAGTGCCTCGGGCTCGCTGGCGATCTTGACCTCGCGCACAATCCTTCCTGTCGCGTCCACAACGCACACGCTACTCTCTTCCAGAGAGACATCGATTCCAGCATAGTGTTCCATGGCTGTTCCTTTTTATGATGCTTGGAGCCGATCGCTCGGACTCCGTTTCAACACCATCATTCTGAGGGACAGCCACCAACCTGGCTATGCTCGCGAAGGCCGGCCCATTACGGCATCTAGGGTCAGGACTCATTGATTGAGATAGAAGGTGACTGCGGCTGCAATGCAGATTGCCGAGAAGAAGGTGTGCGCGCAGCGATCGTAGCGGGTAGCTATGCGCCGCCAGTCCTTCAACTTTGCGAACAGGTTTTCGATTTTATGGCGGGTCCGGTACAACGCCTTGTCGTAATCGAGCGGGATCTTGCGGTTTCTGGTTGGGGGAATGCAGGGGGCGACCCCTCGCGAGTGCAGCGCGTTACGAAACCAGTTACTGTCGTAGCCGCGGTCGGCGATCAGCGCCTTGGCCTTTGGCAGGGCATCGAGCATGAGCCGTGCGCCCTTGTGATCGCTCATCTGGCCTTCGGAAAGCATCATCACCAGTGGCTTGCCAGCGCCGTCGCAGACGAGGTGCAGTTTTGAGTTTAAGCCGCCTTTCGTGCGCCCGATGCAACGGGAAAGAACCCCTTTTTTAAAAGGCTGGCCGCCGTGCGATGTGCCTTCAAATGCGTCGAGTCGATCATGATGCGCTCCGGGTTTGGTCCTTGGCCCGCGAGCGCGGCGAAGACGCGGTCGAAAACGCCGAGCCGGCTCCAGCGTATGAAGCGGTTGTAGAGCGTCTTGTGCGGCCCATAACTCCTGGGCGCGTCTTTCCATTGCAGACCGTTGCGGATCACATAGACGATACCGCTGACGACGCGCCGGTCGTCGACACGCGGCACACCGTGAGCCAGAGGAAAATGCGGCGAGATCCGCGCCATCTGGTGCGCGCTCAGCAAAAACAAATCACCCATCAAAGCCCCCCGAATCGGAAAGACTTTGAATCACACCTCAAACAAAATTAATAGGTCCTGACCCTAGTGGACGAGGTCCGGGGCAATCTCATTCACCGCGCGCGGCTGCAGCAACAGCTCGCGGATCAGCCGTTGCGCCGGCGCCTCAAAATACCGGTACGTGAGATAAGCGGCCAGCAGCGTCGTGCCGATGAAGAGCCCGAAGAACGTGCTGTCGTAGAGAGGGATCGGCGCTCGCACGAACGTAAAACCCAGCACTGCCATCAGTTGAATCGGAAAGTGCAGCAGGTAACTCGAATACGTCATGTTGCCGGCGGCCTCGACGACCTTCTGAAGCGGGGTCGGCAACACGATATCGCGGGAGAGGCAATATAACAGCATTGGCGTGCCGATCAGCAACACCAGAAAGCCCATCGACTCCAGATGACCATCCGTGAACTGCCAGGCAGCTAGCAGAAACACGATGATCGCAAGCCAGCCCGCACTCTCGGCCGCGCGCGTATGAACCGAGAACGTTACCGCTTGCCGCGCCATCGCGGCCAGGCCGCCGGCGTAGAAGAAGGCGAAGCAGTCCGCGACCTGCCCGGGCACCATCAGGCTGATGGCGATCACCACCAGATTGAGTAGCCAGGACCTTGTCACCAGCAGGATCATGAAGAAGAAGAAATAGACCAGCACCTCGACCGAGATCGACCAGATCGGTCCATTGAAGCTCAATGCACTCTGGATGGTAGCGTTGCTCGCCATCAGCAGTTGCAGCAGGAAATGGGTGAGGTCGTTGTTTTGATAGACAAAGAAATATCCATTAAGATTGAAATATAGCGGCTGCAACGCGGCCACGACCAGGAGTGTTGCGATGTGCAACGGATAGAGCCGTGAGAAGCGAAGGACAAAGAATTTCCAGCCGTCGATCGAACGATCGGCGATGGCATCGCGATATTTCCAGAAAAAGATGAAACCGCTAATGCACCAGAATACATGGACGGCATACGGACCATAGTCGTAGAAGATGTGCAGCAGACGATAGAGCGGCAGTCGATCCTGGATGAGACCGATCGGCGTGTCGGCAACGAAAGCAAAATGGCGATAGTGAAATACCAAAACAGCGAAAGCTGCGAGGAAACGCAGCAGTTCCAATCCCGGAAGTTTGTTTGCTCGCTCGGGTGTTGACTTCATTTCGAACCGCATAGCGACGATGCTCCCTGCAACACGGCTTGATTCCATAGTTGGTATCCGGCGGCGCTGAGATGAACTCCGTCGATCGTGTGCGGCGTCGGCATCGCCGGCAATGCCGCGAAGGTCGCGCCGCCTTTGGCTGCGAGTTCAGGCAGAGCGGAATTGTAGTCGTTGATCAGAACCATCGCTTCCGTCTGCATCTCGCTCGTGACGCGGTGGAGAACATCGATTGACGGAATCGCCAGCGCGATCACATGGGTTGTCGCCTTTGAAAGCTGCGCCAGCAGTGCGCTGTAGTTCGCCTCGAACTGCGGCCGGCTTCGCGCCGCCCCCAACGCATCGTTGGTTCCCAGCGAAACCACGATCGCGGCCGCCGGCTTGCCATCCAGCACCTCCAGCAGCCAGGGCCCGAGATCGCTCGTCGTCGAAGCACCATTCAGGCCGGCATTAACGATCGCATGACCACATAGCTCGCGCGGCAATGTGGACGCTTCGACGATGCTGTCGCCGAGGATGATGATGGGGTTGTCCAGCCGGCTTAACGTGTAATACAGGATGAGCTGCCGGGCTCGACGGTGCGGCTCCGACATGGCTGCCTTCCTGGCAAAGGAGACCCCGACCGCAACAGCACCGATCAAGAGGACCGCGAAGCCGATACGCATCCGGTTCATGTACGCACTCAAACGCACTGATAAGATTGGGTTTACCGAAGGTACGCGCCCGAAGGTTAAGATATCATTCCAGCCACCCGAGATTTTGGACCATTGCGTCGTCCCGGAGGCCCGGCCGGCTTCTTTCGACCGTCCGTCAAAACGAGCGCGCGACGCGGTCCGCGGTCCGCTCGGCTTGATCCGGGTTCCGACGCTGTTCATCTGGGGAGATGCCGACGAACCGTCGGCCGCCCAGCGGCCGAAGGGACAATCGATTTCGTCGTTGGCCCCTACCGCTTCGAGGTTTTACCCGGCGTCGGCCATTTCGCGGCCGATCAGTCACCGATCGCGTCAACGAACTGCTGTTGCAGCACATTGCGGCGCACCCGGTCTGAGAGTTTGCTGCTACTTGGTTGGCTGCGGACGCGAAAGGCCTGAAACCGCCGCTTTCGGGCGGTCCCAACTCGCGGCAGACGAGACATCAGGTCGAGTTCGCCCGGTATCGCTGCAAAGCGTCGCGGATCAGTGGCATCCGATCGTTGCCAAAGTACATGTCGGTCTTGTCCACGAAGATCGTGGGCGAACCAAAGCCGCCTCGCGCCATCACTTCGTCGGTATTGGCCTTGAGCTGGTCCTTGATTGCCTGCTGGCCGATGCCGGCAAGGAATTGTTGCGGATCGACGCCGATGCGCTGGCAGATCTCGCGCAGCACGGCATCCTGCGAGATGTCCTTGTCATCGCGCCAATAGATTTCAAACACGGTGCGGGCAAACGCCACCAGCTTACCTTCTGGCGCCAGCAGGATGCAGCCACGCATCGCCTTGACGCTGTTCACCGGAAACACCGTCGGTGGCATCTTGATGGCGAGCCCTGCGGCGCACGCCCAGTCCGCCAGATCCTTTTTCAGGTAGTTTGCCTTGGCTGGCACCGGATGCTCACGCGACGCATACACACTGGGATTGATGGCATTGAAGATGCCGCCGACCAGAATCGGCCGCCAGGAAATCTCGATATTGAACTCGTTGGCCAGCGGCTGAATGTTATGGAAGGCGAGATAAGTCCAGGGGCTGGAGCAATCGAAGAAGAACTCGATCATGGTGGCGTTCCCAGGTGATCCGAATCTGCTTGTCGGGGCCGAAACGCTCGTAATTGTGACGACTCCATCATTAAGACAGGGCATACAAGTGCTCAATCAAAACCGGCGGGAGGCTCCATGCTGTTTCCAACCACCATCGCAGGCTCCCTGCCCAAGCCGGAATGGCTGGCCGAGCCCAATACCCTGTGGGCGCCCTGGAAATCCAAAGGCGACGAACTGGCGCGCGCCAAGCGCGACGCCACGCTGCTGGCGGTCAAGCTGCAGGAGGATGCCGGCATCGACATCGTCACCGAAGGCGAACAGTCGCGCCAGCATTTCGTCCACGGTTTCCTGGAGAAGATCGAAGGCATCGATTTCGCCCACAAGGTCGAGATGGGAATCCGCAACGACCGCTACAAGGCGATGGTGCCGCAGGTGGTGGCGCCGCTGCGGCTGAAGGCCCGCGTCCATGCCGACGAGGCCCGCGTCGCCCGCACCCACACCACGCGAAAACTGAAATTCACCCTGCCCGGCCCGATGACCATCATCGACACCATCGCCGACAAATATTATGGCGATCGCATCAAGATGGCGTTTGCCTTCGCCGAACTGCTCAACGAGGAAGCCAAGGCATTGCAGGCTGACGGCGTCGACGTGATCCAGTTCGACGAGCCCGCCTTCAACGTCTACATGAGCGAGGTCAATAATTGGGGCATCAAGGCATTGACCCGCGCCGCCGAAGGTCTGACCTGCGCCACTGCGGTGCACATCTGTTACGGCTACGGCATCAAGGCCAATACCGACTGGAAGGAAACGCTGGGCAACCAGTGGCGGCAGTATGAGGAAATCTTCCCGGCGATCGCCAATAGTCCGATCCAGCAGGTCGCGATCGAATGCCGCAACTCGAAAGTGCCGCTTGAGCTGCTCGGCCTGCTCAAGGGCAAGATCGTGCAGGCCGGCGTGATCGACGTTGCCAGCGACACCATTGAAACCGCGGAGGACGTCGTCAAGGTAATCGACGCCGTCTCGAAATTCGTGCCCAGGAGCAACATCGTCGCGACCACCAATTGCGGCATGGCGCCGATGCGCCGCGACATCGCCGAAGCCAAGCTGATGGCACTCGGCGCCGGCGCAAAGCTGGCACGGCAGAAGCTGGGGTAGCGTCCTATCCGGCGCGCGGCCGAAGCGCGAGCCCGGAATCCATACTCACCGTCTTGACTTTGTATCGCGACGTCCCGACGAACAAGAGCATAGGGTTTATGGATCCCGGGCTCGCGCTCGCGCACGCCGGAATGACGGGATATTACACGACCGCACTCGGATGCAGCACGGCCGATACCCCGCGCTGAAGGCGCGAACGGTCGATGGCGGTGTGAGCAGCATGGCATCCTGATCGGTTCTGACGGCTCGCGATAGCCGGCCGGCGACCATTGCAGTGCCTTGCCGCCCGCGATCAGATAGCTCGTCTCCCCGCTCGCGACCATCGTGCCATCGGGTAGCTTTTCAAGGCGCGTCGGTAGCGCATGCAATCGCTTCTTTCGACCATCGAGCCGCTCGCGATGCAGCACCGCGTCCATCTCAGGCGCGAGCAGCGTCCGCGACGCCATTGCCCTCGCTCCCACGCCGCGCGAAATCGGTTGGCATCATCCCGGCGGCAGTAGAAGCACGGGCGATGGCCGGCCGAAAACGCAGTGGCCTCGTCAAGGAAGAACAATTCGGTCCAGCTGCGGCCGCCCATCACCTTGCGCCGCCGTCCCCTGAACTCGCAGACGCACGTCAGCCACGCCGGGCTCGACCAGCGCTTGCTCAGCAGCGTCCTGGTCGCGGGGTCATGGATGATGCCGCGATTGCCGGTAAACAGGCCGCGATGCGGATCGACGACGATGTCTCCAAAGGGCGTGACCCGGTTCTGCAGCGGCATTGATAAGCCCCATCACCCATCACAACCGTCATTGCGAGGAGCCAACGGGTCGGGCGAATGCCCGCCCGATGACAGGCTCCACGACGAAGCAATCCAGCACCTATATGGAGCTCCCTGGATTGCTTCGCTTGCGCTCGCAATGACGAGACATTCCGCGCCGTCGCGCTAACGAACGATGTTCAGGCCCGCCAGCATCTCTTTCACCGCATTCATCGCAGCGGTGAGTTTTTCGGGGTCGCGCGAGCGAACCACGAGATTGGTGTTCGGCTTCTTGTCCGCGTCCAGGAACGGATAGCTGCCGATGATCGTATCGGGATGGGCATTGGCGATGGCGCGCAAGGGGCCGCCGATGTCGCCTTCACGGGCGTTGGCGAGCACTGATTCGGACAACATGCGCGCGCCGGATTTCAGTTTCGGAGCCACGATGTCCATCATCGCCTGCATGATGGAGGGAACGCCTGCCATCACGATGACGTTGCCGATCTTGAAGCCGGGCGCCAGGATCGTGGCGCTCTGGATCAGTTCGGCACCGTCGGGGATCCTTGCCATGCGCAGCCGCGCTTCGTTCAATTCGCCGGGGTTCTGGAATCGTTCCTTGAAGCGCGCCACCACGTCGGGGTGATGATCAATGCCGATGCCAAATGCCTTTGCGACGCTGTCGGCGGTGATGTCGTCATGGGTCGGGCCGATTCCACCGGTGGTGAACACATAGGTGTAGCGTTTCCGAAGTGCGTCGATCGCTGCGACGATGTCGGCCTCCTCGTCGGCGACGACGCGGACCTCCTTGAGATCGATCCCGATATTGGTAAGGTATTCCGCGATAAAGCCGATGTTCTTGTCCTTGGTGCGCCCGGACAGGATTTCATCGCCGATCACCAGAATTCCCGCGGTAACGATATCGCTCATAGCCTCTCCTCGCCGTCTCGCGCCGGCCCAGCCTAGCCGAAAAATTCCCCGCCGCACCTCGTCCCAAAAAATCGTTGTCGCTACCGGCAAGCAGCCGGTTTGCCGTCGAAATATGCAGAATGGCCGTCCCTTTTCGGGCAAGTCCGGCGCATTCATAGCAAATGCTGCTCGTGGATGCATATTGCGCGGTCCCGGCCCTTGCTACCATCCCGTTCGGTCATGCAGTGTAGGACGTGCGTGGAGTCGAAAGGCAGTCGGGGTGCATGGCAGTCGCGTTCGATGAAATGAACGGCGCCGGAGGCGATCTCCGCCCGGCCTACCGGGAACTCTCGCGTTGGCTGAAGGAGACACCACCTGACGCGCTGGAATATCGCCGCCAGGAGGCCGAACTTCTGTTTCGCCGGATCGGCATCACCTTCGCGGTCTATGGCGACGCCGAAGCCCAGGAACGACTGATCCCGTTCGACGTGATCCCGCGGATCATGTCGGCGAAGGAATGGAGCATTCTGGAAAAAGGCCTGAAGCAGCGGGTACGTGCGCTGAACATGTTCCTGCGCGACATTTATCATGGCCGTGACATCCTGCGCGCCAACGTCATTCCGGACGATTTGATCTTCCAGAACCCGGTGTTTCGCCCCGAGATGAACGGCCATGATGTGCCGCATGATGTCTATGTCCACATCGCCGGCATCGACATCGTCCGCGTCAATCCGGAAGATTTTTACGTGCTGGAGGACAATGCGCGCACGCCTTCCGGCGTCTCCTACATGCTGGAAAACCGCGAAATCATGATGCGGCTGTTTCCAGACCTGTTCGCGCGCCATCGCGTCGCACCGGTGGAAAGATATCCGGACGAACTGCTGTCGGCGCTGCGATCGGTTGCTCCGCTCGGCGCCAGCGCCGAACCGACCGTCGCGCTGATGACGCCCGGCGTCTACAATTCCGCCTATTACGAGCATTCGTTTCTCGCCGACAAGCTCGGCATCGAACTGGTCGAAGGACGCGACCTCATCGTCAAGAACGATGAAGTGTTTATGCGTACGACCGAAGGCCTGAAGCGCGTCGACGTTATCTACCGCCGGGTCGACGACGACTTCCTCGATCCCTTGACCTTCCGCCCGGATTCCGCCCTCGGCGTGCCCGGCCTGATGTCAGCCTATGCGGCCGGCAACATCACGCTGGCTAATGCGGTCGGCACCGGCATCGCCGACGACAAGGCGGTTTATTCCTACATGCCGGATATCGTGAAATTCTATCTCGGCGAAGAACCAATCCTGAAGAACGTGCCGACCTTTCGCTGCCGCGAACCCAAAGACCTGTCCTACGTGCTGGACAATCTCGGCGACCTCGTGGTGAAGGAAGTACACAGCTCCGGCGGCTATGGCATGCTGATCGGACCCGCCGCCACGAAGGCAACGATCGAGGCGTTCCGCGACAAGCTCAAACGCGAGCCGGAAGGCTTTATCGCCCAGCCGACGCTGGCGCTGTCGACCTGCCCGACCTGCACCGCCTCCGGCCTTGCGCCGCGCCATGTCGATTTGCGACCATTCGTGCTGACAGGCCGAGACCGGGTCACGGTCGTACCGGGCGGACTGACCCGGGTGGCGCTGAAGGAAGGCTCGCTGGTGGTGAATTCGAGCCAGGGCGGCGGCACCAAGGACACATGGATATTGGACGAGTAGCTCCGCATGCTGTCGCGCACCGCCGAGAACCTGTACTGGCTGGCCCGTTATGTCGAACGCGCGGAATATCTCGCGCGCACCATCGATGCGACGCTACGCGTCACTGCGCTGCCGGCCGCCTATATCGGCAAGACCAATGAGTGGGATTCGGCATTGCTCACCGCCGGCGTCAGCGCGAGCTTCTATCAGGTTTACCGGGAAGCCAACGAACAGAACGTCGTCGAATATCTGTCGTTCGCGCCGGACAATCCCTCCTCGATCCGCAACTGCATCGAAAACGCGCGGCTCAATTCCCGTTCCGTGCGCACCGCGCTGACCTCGGAGATGTGGGATACCATCAACTCGGCCTGGATTGAGCTGCAGGAAGTCTGGGGCAAGGGCACCAGCACCCGCGAGGAACTGGCGCAATTCTTGCGGTTTGTGGAAGAAACCTCGCTCAGGTTCGACGGCTCGGCCTATCGGACCATGCTACGCAACGACGCCTACTGGTTTTCGCGGCTCGGCCTGCATCTCGAACGCGCCGACAACACCGCGCGCATTCTCGACGTGAAGTATCACGTGCTGCTGCCCGAGGAAGAACATGTTGGCGGACCGCTGGACTATTACCAGTGGACCTCGATCCTGCGCTCGGTCTCGGCGCTGACGGCCTATCACTGGGTCTATCGCGAGACCCTGAAACCCTGGCTGATCGCCGACCTGTTGATTCTCAACGACTCGCTGCCGCGCTCGCTGGCGAGCTGCTACAGTAATCTGGTGCGCAATCTCGACCAGATCGGCGTCGCCTATGGCCGTCAGGGCGCCTCGCAACGCCACGCTCGCGGCGTCCGCAACCGTCTCGCGCACAGCCATATGGACAATATCTTCCAGCACGGCGTGCATGAATTCATCCAGGAGTTCATCGCCGATAACTCACGGCTTGGTGAAATCATCACCCGGCAGTATCTGATTTAACGACTGACATGGAGTGGGACTCGCAGCAGCGTCTTACCTCTCCCATTGGGAGAGGTCGGATTGCCCCTGCAATCCGGGTGAGGGGTTACATTCGAACGATAGGCCGCACCCCCTCACCCCAACCCTCTCCCTATGGGAGAGGGAGTTCGCTCCCGTCGCTGCACGGTTTGCTCATATCGGAATCTCTTTCATGCGCCTGCACATCGCCCATTCCACCCGCTATCGCTACGAGCCGCCGGCTACCGGCCTGATCCAGATCCTGCGCATGACGCCCGGCGGCCATGACGGGCAGTATGTCGCGGAATGGCAGATCGACGTCTCCAGCGACTCCCGGCTCGATGTGCATCAGGACGCCTTCGGTAACGTCACGCACGTGCTGACCCTCGGGCCGATCGCAGACCTCACCATCCATGTCGAGGGCCTGATCGAAACCCACGATACCGGCGGCGTGCTACGTGGCGCCGAGGAGCGATTTCCGCCGAGCCTGTTCCTGCGCTCGACGCCGTTGACCGCGGTCAATCCGGCAATGGCGGCTTTCGTCCGTGAGCTTCGTGCCGAGGCCGACGACGACGTGCTCGGCTTTCTTCATGCATTGATGGTGCAGATCAACGAGCACATGACGTTCGATGAGGATCCGACCAACAGCGGCACCTCGGCGATCGAGGCTTTCGGCCTCAAGCGTGGCGTCTGCCAGGATTACGCGCACATCTTCATCGCCTGCGCGCGTAACGGCGGCGTCCCCGCACGTTTCGTCGCCGGGCATTTCCTGCGTTCCGACGGTGTCGTCAACCAGCAGGCCGGCCACGCCTGGGCCGAAGCCTATGTGCCTGACCTCGGCTGGGTCGGCTTCGATCCCGCCAACGGCATCTGCACCACCGATGCCCACGCCCGCGTCGCCATTGGGCTCGATTATCTCGGCGCAGCGCCGGTGCGCGGCACCCGCTATGGCGGCGGCATGGAAACGCTATCGGTTGCTGTCAAGGTTGAGCAGATCGGACGTTCCGGACAGTCGCAGTTTCAATCGCAGCAATGACGATCGTCTGGCTGCAAAACATGTCGGCTGCACGCCTTGTCCCGTAGCGCGGGAATTGGGGTTGGAGGTACCGCCGAAATTGGCTAGAAATTTCGCGCTTCATACGCGTGGGGATGCCGGAATGACCTATTGCTGCGGAATACTGGTGCGGGACGGTCTGGTGATGGTCGCCGACACCCGAACCAATGCCGGCCTCGACAATATCTCGACTTTCCGCAAGCTGCACGTTTTCAGCAAGCCAGGCGAGCGCATCATGGCGATCGCCAGCGCCGGCAACCTCGCGATCAGTCAATCGGTGCTTTCGACCCTGACCGAAGGGCTGGAAGATCCCCACACCGGCGAACTCGAAACACTGATCAACGCGCCGACCATGTTCCAGGCCGCGCAGCGCATCGGCCGCGCCATCCGCAGCGTGCGCGCGACCGAGGGCGACGCGCTGAAGTCGGAAGACGTCAGCTTCGACGTCTCGTTCCTGTTCGGCGGCCAGATCAGGGGCGCACGAATGCGGCTGTTCATGATCTACACGGCCGGCAATTTCATCGAATGCACCACCGATACACCCTACTTGCAGGTCGGCGAGCACAAATACGGCAAGCCGGTGCTCGATCGCGCGATGCACTACGACGTCGAATTGTATGAAGCACTCAAGACCGGCCTGATCTCGATGGATTCAACGATGCGCTCCAATCTCGGCGTCGGCCTGCCGATCGACGTGCTGGTGGTGCGGGCCGATGTCTGCGACGCCGACCTCAATCACCGCATCGAGGCAGGCGAACCGTATTTCCACGATCTGCGCTCGCGTTGGTCGGCGGCGTTGCGTGCGGCGCATCAGAACATTCCAAGGCCACCGTACAAGAACGAAATACAACCAAAAAACTGAAGGCGGGAGCAAATGGCAGAAGCACACGGCAAGATCGCACTCGTGACCGGCGCGGGCACCGGGGTCGGTCGCGCCGCGTCGCTGGCGCTGATGAACGCGGGCTACACGGTGGTGCTCGCCGGGCGTCGCATGGAGATGCTGGAAGAAACCAGCAAGCTCGGCGACAAGGTCAGCAAGAGCCTGTGTGTTTCCGCCGACATGACCAGCCCTGCCTCGATCGCCGCACTGTTTGCCAAGGTGACGGAGAATTACGGGCGGCTCGACGTGCTGTTCAACAATGCCGGCATGGGCGCGCCGCCGGTGAATTTCGAGGATCTCGGCCTCGAGCAGTGGCAGGCCGTGGTCAACACCAACCTCACCGGGCCGTTTCTATGCACCCAGCACGCCTTCCGGATCATGAAGGACCAGACGCCGCGCGGCGGCCGCATCATCAACAACGGCTCGATCTCGGCGCATGCGCCGCGGCCTTTTTCAGCCGCTTACACCTCAACCAAGCACGCCATTACCGGCCTGACCAAGGCGACCAATCTCGACGGCCGCGCCTATGACATCGCGGTTGGACAGATCGATATCGGCAATGCCGCAACCCCGATGACCGACCGCATGGTCGCTGGCGTGCTGCAACCGGACGGCCGCAAGATTCCCGAGCCACGCATGGATGCGAAAGCGGTCGGCGATGCCGTTGTCTATATGGCAAGCCTGCCACTCGATGCCAACGTGCTGTTCATGACCGTGATGGCCACCAGGATGCCGTTCGTGGGACGGGGGTAGTTCTACCGTCATTGCTGTGAGGAGCGTTAGCGACGGAAGCCCCTACTCCAGCTTCTCGACCTCGCGCAGCGTCGGAAACAGCTTCATCCACAACAGCGCGACCGCGATCGTCGCGACGCCACCGAACACGGCCGCCGGCACTGTGCCCAGCAGCGCGGCGGTGACGCCGCTTTCGAACTGGCCGAGCTGGTTCGAAGCGTTGATGAACAGGAAGTTCACCGCACCGACGCGGCCGCGCATCGCATCGGGCGTGGCGAGTTGCACCAGCGAGAGACGAATCACCACGCTCACGGTGTCGGCCGCGCCGAGAACCGCAAGCGACAGCAGCGACAGCCACATCCAATGCGACACCGAGAACACCACGGTGCCGATGCCGAAGATGATGACCGCCTGAAACATCTTCATTCCAACGCGGCGCTCAATCGGCTGGCGTGCCAGCACGACGGTCGTCAGCAAGGCGCCGACAGCCGGCGCGGCGCGCAACACCCCGAGGCCCCACGGACCGGTCTGCAGGATATCGCGTGCATAGATCGGCAACAGCGCCACCACGCCGCCGAACAGCACCGCGAACAGATCGAGCGACAGCGTGCCCAGGATCGCCGGATTGTTGCGAATGAAGTGGAAGCCGGCGAACAGATCGCCTGGTGTCGCGGCTGTTTTTGGCGCCGGCGGTAGCACCAGCCGAACCGCGCCGGCGCAGATCGCCGCCGTAAACCAGAACGCCACCATGATCCCGTACGGCAGAGCGGGTGCAACCGCATAGGCGAAGCCGCCGAGCGCCGGCCCTGTGATGGTCGCCAGTTGGGCCGAACCGCTCGACAAAGCGGTGGCGCGCTGCACCGCTCCCTGCGGCACGACCAGCGGCAGCAGCGCGGCAGTCGCCGGGTTTTCGAACGCCGCCGTGGTCCCGAGAACGAGGACGGCGATGAAGATATCGACCACCGTGAGCCAGCCGGCATAGGCGCCCCATACCAGCAACAGTGACGTCGCCGCCTCGGCAAACTGGCAGGCCTGCAGGATTCGCTTGCGTTCGTAGCGATCCGCGACATTGCCGGCCACAAATACCAACAGCGCTCCCGGGACAAAGCCGACCAGTCCCAGCATGCCGAGCGCGAAGGCGCTGCCGGTGAGGTCATAGACCTGCCAGCCGAAGGCCACCACACCGATCAGGCTGGAGAATCGCGAAAGGCTTCGGGACAAAAGAAACAGCAGGAATGATCGCTGCGTAAGCAGATCGCCGGCGCCGACAGTGATCGCGGAGGACATTTTTGCGCGGTTTCTGCTTACGCCGTCAACTCAACCGTCCTGAATTTGGCCGGCAGAATCACTTCCAGCAGCTCGACGTCGTCGGAATAATCCATGATCAGATGCTTGATCTTCGGCGGCTGCGTCCAGGCGCTGCCTTGCTGCATCAGGGTTTCGCCCTCCCCTTCCATGTAGGTCTTCACCCAGCCTTTCAGAACATAGATCATCTGGAATTCGACGTCGTGGTAATGCAGCTTCGACACCTCGGCCGGATTGCACGGCCCGATCAGCCTAATCACGTGCGCCTGCGCGAGGCCGCTGGTTGCGTCGGCAAACCCGAGGTCGCGGTAATGCGCGTAGGCACGCAGGCCGTCGGCCTTGAAGTCCTCGTTGCGATAATGGCTGATGGCAATGCGCTGCTTCGGTCGCGCACGGTTGACCGGCGTCGGCGCGCGACCCTTGCTCGCAAGCTTTTTCCGTGCGGATGATTTGACGGCAGCCTTGGCCGCTTTTGTCTTGGCCGCTTTAGCCTTGGCCGTTTTAGCCTTGGCCGCTTTGCGCGCCGGAGGTTTTTTCTGCGAAGTGGTTCGACTTGCAGGGCGCGACGAGGATTTCCTGGTCGGCTTCTTCCTCGCCATCAACGTTCTCCCTTTCCGTAACCGGAAAAGGGTTAGCACAATTCGCGCTTCGCTGGTGGCAAAGCAGCGGCGCGCGCCGACAGAAGGACGTTCAGGGCTTCGAACGGACCTGCCTTACCGGTCAGTGCAGCCGGAACACGCCATCGACAGCGCGCAGTTCAGCGGGCTTGATCAGTTTGGAATGCGCGACCGTCACCGAGAACAGCGGTCCTTCCAGCTTCTCCTGCCAGAAGGCGAGGAAATCCTTCAGCGCCGGAAATTTCGGAAACAGATCGTAGTTCTGCCAGACATAGGTTTGTAGCAGCGAGGGATGATCGGGCATCCGATAGAGAATTTGCGCCGTCGTCAGCCCGTAACCCAGCACCTGTTTCCGGAAGTCTTCGGAAACAACCCCAACTCGCGAGACCATGCCAACCTCCATTGCTGGAGCGCATATTCAAGGGGTGGCTTCTCAGGCTAGTTTGCCATCCGGGAGCCACCCGGTGGAGATGCGCTCACATGAGAGAAATGTGACGCACGGGAACAACCCATCACAAGCCTAAATGTTTAATGAATTGTTGAAAATTTCTCGCGCTGGCAGCACCTTACCGCACGTGCTAATACGGGGTCCGGCGGCCTCCGGGCCGAATTAACAATGAGCGCGGAATTTGGCAGGCGCCATATTTGAGTGCCAATATTTCTGCTAGAGACCCTTGTTCCCCCTTCAAGTCTGGACTATGTCCACTCTGGTCGTGCTGGCACTCGCCGGCAGGGACTGCTAATTTCAAAAACTCTACAACATCTTCAAAAGCTTAGGAGGACTGCATGAAATTCCGTCCGCTTCACGACCGCGTTGTAGTCAAGCGTATCGACGCCGAGGAGAAGACAGCTGGCGGCATCATCATTCCGGACAGCGCCAAGGAAAAGCCCTCGCAGGGCGAAGTCACCGCCGTTGGCCCGGGTGGCCGCGACGAAGCCGGCAAGCTGATCCCGATCGATATCAAGGTCGGTGACCGCGTGCTGTTCGGCAAGTGGTCGGGCACCGAAGTCAAGATCGACGGCCAGGAGCTGCTGATCATGAAGGAAAGCGACATCATGGGCGTCATCACCGACGTTGCCACCACCAAGAAGAAGGCCGCTTAAGCGTCCAGCCGTTCCCTCATCCTGAGGAGCCGGCGCAGCCGGCGTCTCGAAGGATGGGCCACACGCTCAATCAACTCATCCTTCGAGACGCCCGCATCAGCGGTCTCCCTCAGGATGAGGATCCAGTTCAAACGGAGATCCATCATATGTCAGCTAAAGAAGTCAAATTCGGCGTCGATGCCCGCGACCGCATGCTGCGCGGCGTCGACATCCTCAACAACGCGGTCAAGGTGACGCTCGGCCCCAAGGGCCGCAACGTCGTGCTCGAGAAGTCGTTCGGCGCTCCCCGCATCACCAAGGACGGCGTCACCGTCGCCAAGGAAATCGAGCTCGACGACAAGTTCGAGAACATGGGCGCCCAGATGGTGCGCGAGGTCGCTTCCAAGTCGGCCGATGCGGCCGGCGACGGCACCACCACCGCGACCGTTCTCGCGGCTGCGATCGTCCGTGAAGGCGCCAAGTCGGTTGCCGCCGGCATGAACCCGATGGACCTGAAGCGCGGTATCGACATGGCGGTGGAAGCCGTCGTCGCCGATCTCGTCAAGAACTCCAAGAAGGTCACCTCGAACGAGGAGATCGCCCAGGTCGGCACCATCTCCGCCAACGGCGACGCCGAAATCGGCAAGTTCCTCTCCGACGCGATGAAGAAGGTCGGCAACGAGGGCGTCATCACGGTTGAGGAAGCCAAGTCGCTCGAAACCGAACTCGACGTCGTCGAAGGCATGCAGTTCGACCGCGGCTACATCTCGCCCTACTTCGTTACCAACGCCGACAAGATGCGCGTTGAGTTCGACGACGCCTACATCCTGATCAACGAGAAGAAGCTCTCCAACCTCAACGAGCTGCTGCCGCTGCTCGAAGCCGTGGTGCAGACCGGCAAGCCGCTGGTTATCGTCGCGGAAGACGTCGAAGGCGAAGCGCTCGCCACCCTCGTCGTCAACCGTCTGCGCGGTGGTCTGAAGGTCGCGGCCGTCAAGGCTCCGGGCTTCGGCGATCGGCGCAAGGCCATGCTGCAGGACATCGCGGTTCTGACCGGTGGCCAGGCGATCTCGGAAGATCTCGGCATCAAGATGGAGAACGTGACCATCCAGATGCTCGGCAAAGCCAAGAAGGTGATGATCGACAAGGAGAACACCACCATCGTCAACGGCGCCGGCAAGAAGGCCGACATCGAAGCCCGCGTGACGCAGATCAAGGCGCAGATCGAGGAAACCACCTCGGACTACGACCGTGAGAAGCTGCAGGAGCGTCTGGCCAAGCTCGCAGGCGGCGTCGCGGTGATCCGCGTCGGCGGCGCGACCGAGGTCGAGGTGAAGGAGCGCAAGGATCGCGTCGATGACGCGATGCATGCGACCCGCGCCGCGGTTGAAGAAGGCATCGTTCCGGGCGGCGGCGTCGCCCTGCTCCGTGCTTCCGAGCAGCTCAAGGGCCTGCGCACCAAGAACGACGACCAGAAGACCGGCGTCGAGATCGTGCGCAAGGCGCTGTCGGCTCCGGCCCGCCAGATCGCGATCAACGCGGGCGAGGACGGTTCCGTCATCGTCGGCAAGATCCTCGAGAACAAGGCGTATGCGTACGGCTTCGACTCGCAGACCGGCGAATACGGCGACCTCGTCAAGAAGGGCATCATCGACCCGACCAAGGTGGTCCGTGCGGCGATCCAGAACGCGGCTTCGGTCGCGGCTCTCCTGATCACCACCGAAGCCATGGTGGCCGAACTGCCGAAGAAGAACGCTCCGGCCGGCGGCGGTATGCCCCCGGGCGGCGGCATGGGCGGCATGGACTTCTAATCCCGCTCACTCAGTGCAGGAAGGGCGCGGCGTAAGCCGCGCCCTTTTTGTTTGGGTGCGCCGTCGCAGTTGAGCAGAAACATTCCTAGCCTAGCCAATTCAGAAAAATGAAACCCCGGCAGCGATGCCGGGGTTTTGTTTTTGAGAAGCACCGGTCGGTCAAACGATTCATCCTGCGGCGCGATGCAGGCGTGCGGCCTTAAAAGATCGGCGACGGGGCAATTCACCGATACCCTTGCACGAAAAAGCCGCCCGAAGGCGGCTTCATCGTTCAAAGATCGACCTCGGCTTACCGGGATCTGGCGTGGTGCCCGCCGCTTGCCATACCATAGGAGCGGTACGCGGCACGGTGGTACGCCGCATGGCGATACCCGCCAACGCCGACTCGCGTGTGGTAACTTCCGACTGCATAGCCATAATGGCGATGGGCCCAGGCGTGCCGCCTGTAATACGGCCCGACGTAACCCGCGCCATAAGCAGGCGCGGCACCGTAATAGCCGTTATCGTAGGTGATGGGATAACCGACATCATAGCCTGCGTCCCCGTAGCCGTAAGGATAGCCATATCCATAGGCATACGAGTTCGTCGTAGCCGTAGTACGGGCTTGCCAAGGCGGCGCCGACCAAGGCTCCAGTCGCTAGGCCAAGACCCGCTCCGCCCCAACCCCACCCGCCGCGACCCCAGCCACCGTGACCCCAGCCACCGCACCACCAACGTGGCCGAACCCACCAACATGGCCGAACCCACCATGCATGCCGAACCCACGAGCCTGGGCGGTATTTGGAACGTTTGCAGCCAGCAGCGCGGCTACTGCTAAAGTTGCGATACGCAGCTTCATAATACCCTCCATCTGACGAAAATACAGTCCACCTCGACATCCAACGCCGTGGTCGAGCTGGGGTTCCGAACTTCGACGACTACTTTTTCGTGCCGTGTGATTTGGTAGGGTCCGTCTGGTGCCCTACGTCGCTTTCGAAGCGCTCAAAGCCGGCAGCCCGGCCGGCTCAGACGTGTCAATGAACCAACTGGCCCATCCGTCCGGAACGAACAGCGGCCGGCGTTCTGCCCGAAGCGGGCGCGACCGAAAAGTAGATCATTGCGGCGCGGCCGATGAGGTAATCGAGCGGAATTCGTGCCGAAATTTCCCGCGCGGCTGTCGCTCGAGTTGTCGCGATTGTCGCCCATCACAAAGAACTGCCCGGCTGGCACCTCATAAATCCCGGTGTTGTCATAAAAGCCGGTGTCGACGCAATCGAGCACCTCATAGCTGACGCCGTTGGGCAACGTTTCCCGCCAGCGCTTCACCTTGTCGGCGGGATCTTCCCCGCATGAATCGCCACCGACGAAATCCGCCAACCGCTCGCGCTTCACGGCGGCGTCGTTGATGTAGAGAGCGCCCTGCTTGACCTGAATGCGGTCGCCCGGCAGACCGACTACGCGTTTGACGTAAACGACATTGTCGTCCTTGCGTGCGCGAAATGCCACCACGTCGCCACGCGCGGGCTCGGAGGCGAAGATGCGTCCGGAAAACTAGTGCGGCGCGAAGGGGACCGAGTAATGGGTGTAGCCATATGGATATTTCGAAACGAAATATAGTCGCCAGCCAGAACGGTTGGCGCCATTGAAGCAGTCGGGATGCTGAATGGTTGGAATAGCAACGTGCGAATGGCGATTGCTATGAACGCTGAGAAAGCCGCGCCCAACATCGTTCCGAAGGTATAGGTGACAAATGTTCGCCAAAATCCGAACCCTTCGACCCGCGATAACATCAGCGCAAAGACGATCACTGACCATAGGCCGCAGAATGCCATAATCAGCGTCAGCACGCCGCTGGTCCAATCCGTCGCGGTTAGACTTCTGCCGCCGAGAAACACCAACGCGGGGGCGAGAATCAGAACGATAAAAAAGCCGAGAATGGCGGGCGGGGCGCTCCACGCGAGCGCCGAACGTAACTGAACGGCGGACGCCCGACCGCGTAGCATGCGGCCGATTCCCGCAAAGATGAAGGACGATATATAGAGACCGGCAATCCCCACGACGCTTGCAGCGGCGGCGCCCAACAGGATGCGCCAGTCCAGCAACAGTTTTGCAAGGCCGTTGGCCGCGAGCGCCATTGCGAAATTGGACATCGCATTAAGACTTGCCAATAACCAGAGCCCGCGCCGCGACCCACGATTCAGAACAGTCTCAACCGTTCGACGCGGCTTCAGCCAAACCGAAATCAACGGCGACTGCCCCATCTCCTCTTCAGTTGAAGTCATCAATGTCCCCCAACGCGACCGCGCCGACCGCAATCCCAGATTGCAACAAAGCCAAACAGAACACAACCGACGGCGCCGCCGGCGAATTTAGTTCGCGACTGCGAGAAACCTGAAGAGGCGCCGGTCGGAGCGCGATCATCGCGCGAAGGCGGCTCCCATCACTGTCAGAAAATTCTCCAGACACCGAGACACAAGCGCGCGACAACGCACAATGGAGGCGCCTTCCAGATCCTCGGACCGAAGGCGGCTTTGAACAATTCTGGCCAGTCCTCGGATGCGATCGGACGGTGATGGTCGGACTGATCAAGCCCGGCTGGGTCTGGAATATTAATCGGACATAGCTGCGAAAGCCCCGCCGTCATTCGGCTTTGAGTACTTCCCGATCGGAAACGGTAAATCGGGATAACCGATCGACCTGTTCTTTCAACGACGTCGGTTTGCTTTTGGCGGCGCGAAGTCGGCAAGGGCATCGTCTTCACGCCCAAAGTACGAGCCATCACGCTAGGAACAAATACAATCATTCAGAATTGGTCGTCCAGATTCGGCGAAAGGACGACGCAATGACAGATTTTCCGCGCAGCTCCGAGGAAGATGGCGGTCGCAAGCTCGTAACCCGCGCCGCCATTGTAGCCTGCATACTGCTGGTTGCTGCCTGGTTCGCCTTTCCCTGGTTCCTTGGCGGCAAAGACCAGTTAGCAAAACCTCCCGCCGCTTCGGATGTCCATACCCCGGCAACTAACGTCGGCAACGCCGCGCCGACGCAAAGCGAAGCCGCGAGCACCGCCGCGAAGCAAAATCCCGGCGGCGGGGAAGCTGCGAAGCAAATTCCCGCGGGCAAGGAAGCGGCAAAGCAAAATCCCGAAGGCGAGGAACATGCATCCGGCGGCCGTGCCAGCGCTACCAAAGCGACCTCTGAGCCGATCAATATAACCGACGCGCAACGTGCGACGCTGCGCTCGATTTTTGCCTCGGGCAATCCGCCAAGGGTGGAGCCCCCGAACTTCGAGTTGATGATAGGCGCCTCAGTGGCAGAACAGACCCCGCTGGCGGATCTGCCGCCTGAAGTGCCCAAAGTATTGAACGGATTTTCGGGAGATAAGTATGTTATCGCCGGCGACGAGCTCGTCATCGTGGACCAGCATTCCCGGCGCGTCGCTGCCTTCATTGGCGGCGTCAAATAACGAGATCCTTATTCGGGCCGCTCATCATTCTCTTCCCACGAAGGCTGAGCGGCGGATTGGTGGCGCGGAGCCGTGAGCGTAAAGCCGACTGGCGTTTAGCTTACGAAGTCCAATGCAACGGCATGGCTATGCGGTGCCGGCAGGAAGATCCCGACGTAGCTCGCGCTGCATCTGCCGTGCGGAAATCGAGATCGACAAGCCCCTTTCGGGGTGATGAGCTCGGCCGGGCAACATGGGGTAACGTTACATTCTGCAACTTATGGTGGCGTTATATCCATTTCGCTACATCGATGCCAGGACCGTCATCATCGCGACAAGATTCGCCGGGACACTCTGGTACCAGGGGCAAAAGGGTTTCGCTACGGAAACCTGCCGATGGCACAGCCAGGGGGCGAAGATGGGGGCCGGCAGGCAAATCCCGCTCGATCTAACCGCGCATCTGCGGCAAGAGCCGGATAACAGTTACACGATTGTCGTCGAGATCTTCGGCATCCCTTCCCTCCAAATTGTCAACCGCGTCTCGAAACAGTTGCGAACAGTGATCCGGGAAAATGCGGACATACTCGTTCAACTCGGCAGGCCGCCCGGCCTGGCACTAACGATTAACGCCGGCCGCTACGGGCAAGCGATCAGGGCGCGGCGGCGCTTCGTGCCTCGAAAAAGCAGTCAGCATAGGAGGCGCATTTCTCGAGGTAGCAAAATGAAGGGCCGTCCGTAGGCGACCCTTCCTGTCACGCGGTTTCCGCGGGCTTCAGGCGAACCAGCTTGTTAAGCAGCGCATCGAAGCCCTGCCCGTTGCCCGCGTGAAGGTCGATCTTGCCGACCTTCTCGACCAGCCGCTCCAGCGACTCCAGTCCTTGAGCCGCAGCAGCAGCGGGTTCTCTTCCATCAGCCTGGCGGTGTTGAGCAGCGACCGCGTTGCCGCGGTCTCCTCCTGGCGGCGGATCAGGTTGGCCTTCGCCACCCGCTCCGCCTCCACCACCTTGTTGACCAGCTCCCTGATCTCGCCGGGAAGGATCACGTCCTTCACGCCGAGCTCCGTCACCTCGACGCCGGTATCCGCGACGCGAGCGCGGACATAGTCGCGAAGTTCCGCATCGAGAGCCGCCTTGGCGGACAGCACCTCGTCCAGCGTGCGGCCGGCCACCGACTCGCGGATCGCGAACTGCACCAGCCGGTACAGCCACGCATCCACGTCCGGCACCATGCCGACCAGCGCTCGGGATCGACGATCCGGCGGAACGCGGTCAGCGTCACCCGCAGCGCGATGCGATCCCTGGTCAGCATCTCCTGCGCGGTGATCTCGACCGCCTGCGGGCGAAGGTCGAGACGCTTGACCTCGATCTTGCGACCGACGTTCCAGAAGGCATGCCGTCCCGGCGCGAGCCGCTCCACCAGCCGGCCCTCGACGTAGAGCAGACCGGCTTCGTGGTTCTCGACGACCGCCTCGGTCACGATCGTCAGCCGCGTGCGATCGATCATGGCGAGATGACGCGCAGTGACGCGAGGGTCGCTCGTCACATCGATGCGCTCGACATCGATGCGGCTTGCAACCTTCCAGTAGACCCGCGTCTGCCACGGCGTCATCACCAGCACGGGACGTCCGTCGAGGCTGACGATGGCGATTTCGTTCGCCTTCGTCTCCACGACTTCGAACAGTTCAGCGGCGAGATCGGGCCGCGCGGCATCGATCACGGCGTATCGCTCCGCGGGAAATTCGGAGCGAACCACCTTGAACAGCTCGGCCGCAAGCGCCGAGCGCGGATCGAACAGCCGATGGCGGCCGGGCCCGAGCACGCGCTCGAGCGTGCCGTCGCGCGTCAGCAACGCCCGCTCGCCGTCCTTCACCGTCACGTGCAACATCGCAAAATGCCGCGTCATGACATGTCTCCTTCGTTGGCGTTCCGGCGTCACGCCGGAAAGCTGGTTTTCATTCAAAGGACGTGAGGACGCGAACGCGGCTTCCTGAAATAACGGCGGGCCGGGATTTGAGCTTGCACGATGACGGGCGCACGCGCGCGATCGCCTCGGCGATGCCAGGCAATCGAGCGTGCTTCCCGGCATCAGCGCAAGCGGTATCCACCGCGGCGCAGAGCCGTTAGTGCAGTGTCAGGTTCGGACGAAAAGCCTTGCGGCAATACGGCCGGACCGCGACTGAAACGCGCGTCCGGTCCCCTTCAATGGGAATTCAGCTTTCGCGGCTGAACCGGAGCGTTGGAGCGGGATTCGAACCCGCGACCAGATGATTCTCGGTCATCTGCTCTACCACTGAGCTATCCTTTTGTTGTGCAACAGACCGGAATCGAACCGGCGCCTTCGGGTCACCCCGACGCTCTCCATGAGCTACAATCGCGTCTTCATTCGGCGGAACACGAAACCGCAAACCGGCTCGCGCCAGTCGGGATCTCAACGAGCCCGAACCCGTGGCCTAGCGAAGGAACGCGCTAATAAAAGATGCGTCTTGCGGTTGCAAGAGCGATTCTAAAATTATTTTCGATTCCAGTCGTTCTGTGGCGCACCTGTCACAGCTCGCCGCGTGCAAGCAATGTGCATTCGATGAAACCCCGGCATCGCTGCCGGGGTTTTGTCGGAGAGTTGCAACAGCCCGCACCTGACGCGGCGAGGGTCCTGCGATTTTTCAATCCTTGAACGGATCGAATTCGTTTTCGCCCGCCATCGCAACCGCGAACGGCCACAACGTATGCAGCACCTTGATCGAGCCGGAATGCTCGGCAAGCACCTCGGGCAATCGACGATAGGCCATCGGGCTTTCATCGAGGTCGGCGCCGACCAGGGTTACGCCGCGCGAGTGCAGCCACGCGTCCATTTCGGCGCGCGTAAACCTTCGCTTGGCCTCTTTGCGGCCGAACAAGCGTCCCGCGCCATGGACCGTCGAGTACAGTGAAGCCTTGGCTTCCTCCGACTTCGACACCCTCGACAATCACCGCATCGTCGCCCATCGAGCCGCCGATGAAGCCACGCTGGCCTGGAAATGCCGGCGTCGCGCCCTTACGCACCACCCACAAATCCTTGCCGCCATGGTTTTCCCGCCACGCGTAGTTGTGGTGGTTGTGCACCATGTCGGTCACCTCGCCGCCGATGATCTTGCGAACGCGCTCCACCACCCATTCGCGGCCGGCATAGGAGTAGCGTCCGGCCAATTGCATGGCCGCGATGTAGCGCCGCCCGATCTCGCTATCCTCGTCGATCACCGCGGGCGGCACGTTCATGCCGTCCTTGCCGCCGGCGGCCTTGAGATAGCGCGTCGCGCTGGTGTGCCCGAGGCCACGGCTGCCGAAGTGAACGCCGATCCAGACCAGGTCTTCTTCGTCGCGCATCAGGTCGACATAGTGGTTGCCGGAACCGACGGTGCCGAGCTGCGCGACCGCCTTCTGGCGATAGCCGCCCATGTCGGATTCGCGCCAGGCGTCGCCGTCGTCGAACAGCTCATGTTCGACACGTTCGTCATTGTTGCGTCCGACGCCGAACGAAATGATGCGATGCACGTCCTTGATGATCGCACCAAGTTTGTTCTCGATCTGCCTGAACGGCGTGTCGAGACGAACCGCCATGTTGCCGCAGCCGATGTCGAAGCCGACCCCGGAGATGCTGATCTGTTTCTCATAGGCGATCACGCCGCCAACCGGCTGCGCATATCCGAGATGGCCGTCCGCGCAAATCACACCGGCCACCGCGTTGCCGACAGCCATGCAGTTGCGCATCTGCGCGATCGTGGCGTCGTCATGCTTGCCGAAAACCTTGAGCGGCGCGTCGCGGTACTGCGGCGCCTGGGGCGCGATAGCAATATCGGCCGCGACGGCTTCAGCCTGCCGCGCGAAATGCTCCTTGCGAGCCGCGTCGCGAAACGTGCACCACAACGGCATCGGCCGCTGACCCGGGCGGTCGACCTTCGTATCGGGATCAAGCCCCGCTTCGATCGCCAACGCCCGCGCACGCTCCTGATAGGGATCCGATCGCATTTAATCCTCCTTTATCCTCCAGAGACCGCCGTGGGCGGCACCGGACAAAGGGCATACTCATTGCTGAGCATACCGCGTTCACTTTCGGAGGCAGGGAGGTTTTCAGTAAGGCGCGACGTACCGGTATGGCATTTCGCGGGTTTTTCTCTCTGCCTTGGCGGCAGGAGGAAACCCGTGCCGCTTTACCTTGCTAGTTTATGTCCTTGGGACCAGTTCATCCGCCGGGACGCGCCATGCCCACGCGTCAGAAGACAACCTTGCCGAACAATCGGCTGGGCTGCTTCGACCGTTGGATGGGCGTATGGATGTCGCATCGTCTTCTCTTGCGCGGACTTTCCGCAAAACAGTGGGCGCGGACATACATCAAATTTTTGAATTGTAAATAGACTTCCTGCGCCTGCACCCGTCGAAAAGCCTGCTCGTAAAATCCGATTTCAAAAGAGATTTCAACGTGATTTGGGTGGTCCAGTCCCCTTCGTGAAAATATTCAGCTTTCCAACGGCCGCAAATCAGCGGCATTTCCGCGTCGTCCTGCTCCCACACGAGGGGCGTTTCGCGATCGTCACGAACGTTGGGAACAGGATGCGATGGACGCGGCGGTGCGCGAGACGAGCGTTACCCGTTGCGTACGACGAAGTCGTGTGGTCCTGACGCCCCGACGCTGGCGTCAAGCTGGCGATGATGTCCGGAGTTTTTCCTGGCATCACGCCGGCGACGGTGACAAAAAAGCCCGGTCACCGGGGAGAGCCCGAAGTAAGTCGTAAAACCATTCGCGCAGGGAAAACCGGAGTTATCCGGTTGAGCCTGTGGTCCTACTCCCGTGCTTTTTTTTGCACGGGACCCATGGGTGCAATCGGCACCCGGTTTTCCCTGCGCCCTCTGCATGCCAAGGAGGGTGAGAGATACGCAAAACTCGGACGCATCGCGCCGCGAGAACGCGGACGCGCTATCGCTTGCTGTTTGACAGGTTTGAAACGAACAATTGCGCGCGGCCAGAACCTTATCGGTTCTGATTGCAACCGGGCTCCAGTTTATTTTTGACGCGTTTTTTTTACGCGAACCGGAATCCACTTCGCTCGAAAAAGCTATAACGCCGCGCTCAAATCAAGCGGCCTTACAGATGGGCGACGACGGCAAGCCTGCGGATGCCCTTGTTGCGATAGGCATCCAGGAATGCGTTGTAATCCCGGAACGAAACGCAGCCATTGGAATCGCCCTTGGGACCGAGCATGAAGCTGTGAGCGAGCAAGCCCGCGCGTCCATAGATGGTCGCCCTCGCCGCCGACCGGATTGAGCCGCAGCGCAGCGACGCCGTGGAACAGCGACTCGCGCGGCTTCAGATCATAGAGATGCGGCGGCGTCACCCCGCGCATCCGGATGTTGGCGGAGTGCGGATCGTCGAGGCTGGAGCCGAGGCCGGAATGCGCTTCCAGCTTGGTGCCATCAGGCAAATAGACCATGTGGGCGGAGATATCGTAGACGGCGGTCTCGCGATCGTAGAGCCCGCCGGTACCGAGCGAGGCGATATTCTGGCTGGCGGAGCCGAGCGAGCCTGTGCTGCTGACGTCGGCCGAAGCATAGGCGAGCGCCGATGCGGAGGACGATCCCGAAGACTCCGACTTCCCGAACAGCCGCTCAAAGATCGTCAACGGCTTTTCCGGCTTCCATCCCGGCTCAGCCGATGCGACCGATGTCCCGCCCGCCTTCACGTCGGCCTTGGCGCGTTGCATCATGTCGTGGATCGAAACGCCCGAAGCCTTTGCGGATTTTGCTTCCGCCCGTGACGGCGGCATCGGAGTGGCTTCGGCGATCTTCCGTTCCGCCGCCGGCGCGAGTGCGGCGACCTTGCGCTCCGGTTGCGGCGGCGTAGCGGCCTGGGCGCCGCCGCGACCGATCGCGGCGCGGATGCGGAAAAACGATCGTCGAACGAGATTGAAGGCTCCGGCGGAACGGTTGCGGGCGCGGCAGTGAAGCGCGGCGTTTCGACGATGACGCTGCTGTCGGCAACTTGCACAGGTTTGCGGGTCGCGGGCGCCGCTCGCCTGACGGCTATTTCGACAGTGCCGCTATCGAGCAGACGGGATAGATGTTGGCGCCGAAAACATTGTTGTAGATCGTCCAGCCGCAGCCGATGACGAGACAAGCAACGGCAGCGCTGCCGACGAAACGATACGGGACGGCCTTGCGGGAAAAATTCCTGGGAGTGTCGGCCGCAAACTCAAAACACGCACTCGTACTCATACGCCTTGCATCCAGACTAGTTCCACCTTGTTCCCCTTCCAGGCAGCGCTCGATCTGCAAGCCAGCGGCAAATCCGAACGCCAACCCGCGCGCGAATTGCCACCATCAAAAAAGCTCCGGTGAACGTCTCGCAAAGGTGCGGAGCGTCATTAAGGCGACTTTTAGTTAAATGCGGATTAAGTGCGGGCGTATGTTGGGCAAGCCCACTTTTGTTCCGCGGTGAGACAGCTTTTGACGGTCCGCATGGATAAAAACTGCTTAACGTATGCAATAAATTAGCGATGAAGCACCATTTATCGAGTTGCCCAAAAAACGCCTGATTGTGGCATCGCTGGCGTGAACGCTGCCGAGCTCTCACCTGTGAAACTGATAGCCGAACTACTCCAGTTCCGGCGGCGGCGAGTGGTCGAGCACGTCGCGCTTGGCGCCGTCGACGAGATCGAGGCCGTAGGTTTCGATCGTCAGCGGACCGCGCTTGCGCGGTAATTCAGCGACCCGCTCGATATGGGCGAAGGTTTGATCAAGATAGAGCTGTCGTTCGCTGCGCAGTTCGTCGACGAACAACAATTTGCCGGCAAGCAGCGCTGGATCTGGCTCGGGCATGTTGACCCAGCGGATGCGTTGCGTCGGCTGCAGCACGCAGGTGCCCTTCGGTAGATAGAAAGCAAGCCAGCTAGTGGTGCCGTAATCAGGCACCAGGACGCAGCCGGCGCCGACGCGCTGGCGAACCGCTTCGATCTCGCCGGCCAATTCGCGCCAGCCGACGCCGACGCTGCGCACGGTAGAGTCGCGGCGATAGCCTGTGAGCATGCCGGTATCGGCCTGCACAGTCAGAAGCGCAAATAGCACGATGCCGGAAGGAGCCGCCCAGCGCAGGCTGA
The DNA here is from genome assembly GCA_963806075.1 of uncultured Alphaproteobacteria bacterium. Classification (GTDB taxonomy): domain Bacteria; phylum Pseudomonadota; class Alphaproteobacteria; order Rhizobiales; family Xanthobacteraceae; genus Bradyrhizobium. The sequence continues at coordinate 352,187 of CAWDWT010000012.1, read as the reverse complement.
AATCAGCGAGCCGTTGCCAGCGTATGTTCCATCGCACCAGATGAGCGGCGACGGCGGCCGCGACTGCAAAGGCGGGATAAACCGGTGCGAACCAGTTGGCCTCGACGCGCGCATGCAGCGAATGCCAGACAAAATACAGCACGATGACCCAGAACGTCGCGCCAATCAGCGCGCGCGATGCCAGCGCACCGGCATCGCGCCGGAACAGCGCGCAAAGCCCCATTGTGCCCAGGATAAAGACCAACGGCGTCGCGAAGGCGATCTGGGTCGGAATCAGTTCGGCGATAAAGGCTGGCCTGAAATCCTCGATTCGTGCGCGGCCGAACTGCTTGAGAAACGACACCCAATGGTGATCGGCATTCCAAAGGATCACCGGCGCAAACAACGCTAGCGCCACCAGGCCACCGAGATAGAGCCATGGCGACAGCAGCCAGCGTCGCAACTTGGGAACACCGACCAGCCAGATCAGGATTGCCGGGCCGAAAAACAACGCGGTGTATTTCGACAACAGCGCAGCCCCGGCTGCGGCGCCGACCGCGAGCCACCATATCCCGCGTCCGCTCTCCTGGACCTTGGCGAGACAAAGCAGCAGCAAACCTGATGTCACCAACAGCGGGGAGTCCGGCGTGACGATCATGGTGCCGACCGCCGCCATCAGCGTGACATTGAGCAGAATAGTCGCGGTCGCAGCGACCCGCTGGCTGGCAAACAAAATTTCGGCCGCGCGATACAGCGCCCAGCTCATCGGCAGCGCCAGCAAGATCGAGACCAGGCGCACGCCGAGTTCGGTATCGCCGCCGATCATGGTGCCAAGCCGGATCACGATCGCGACCATCGGCGGATGATCGTAATAGCCACCGGCCAGATGCTTCGACCAGATCCAGTAATAGGCTTCGTCGAAAGTCAGCGGCGTAAAGGCGGCGGCGACCAGCCGCATGAGCACCAGCGCCACGACCGTGAGAGCGGTGTTGCGGGCGAGCCGCGCATCCTGCGGGCTCATGGCCGCATCATCGCCTGCGCCAGACGAACAGTCCGGACATCGCGTAGTTCCACACCACGCCCATCAGCGCGCCAGCCGCGCCCGCCAGCCACCAGATCGGCTGCTGGGCATAGACCGAGAATGCCACGCCGACATTGGCGGCAAGGCCCACGCCGCATACGACGTAAAACAACACCAGGCCGCGCAGGATCGCAAAACCCTTCAGCCGCTGGTCGCGATAGGTGAGAAAATTGTTGAGGACGAAGTTGCTGGTCATCGCCAGCAGCGCAGCGCAGCCCTGTGCCATCGCAAACGACGCATGAAATCCGCGCAGCACGGTGTAGAGCGTAGCGAAGTGCACGAACACGCCGAGCGAACCGACCATCGCAAACAGCAGGAAGCGCAGCGACACCACATCATGGGTGAGCTTTGCGAGTACCAGTCCCAGAAAGTCCAGCGCCACCATCGAATCGAGCTTGCTCTCGCCGTGCAGCCGCGAGCCGAAACTGAAGGGAATTTCCTTGACGCGCAGTTGGCCGTGCGCGGAGGCGATGATATCGAGCAGGATCTTGAAACCTTGCGTCGACAGCTGCGGCACCAGTTGTTCGAAGCACTCGCGGCGGATCATGAAGAAGCCGCTCATGGGATCGGCGATTTTGACTCGCAGCACGCGCTTGGCGACCTCGGTGGCCAACGCGCTGGCCCCTGCGCGCCGCCGGTTGAAGCTGTCGGCGCTGCCACCCTCGATGTAGCGGCTGCCAACCACGAGATCGAGATCGCCGGCCTGCAACAGCGCCAGCATCTTCGGCAACTGCGTTTCATCATGCTGGAGATCGGCATCGATCACAGCGGCGCAAGGCGCGCTCGAGGCCAGAATGCCCTCGATGCAGGCGCCGGACAGGCCGCGCCGACCAACGCGCCGGATGCAGCGTACGCGGTTGTCCTGGCGCGCGAGGCCGCGTACCACGCCCCAGGTGCCATCGGGGGAATTGTCGTCGACAAAGATCACTTCCCAGGCTACGCCCGCGAGCGTGGTTTCCAGCCGCTGGTACAGCGTGGTGACGTTGTCGCGTTCGTTGAAGGTGGGAACAATGACGGAAAGCTGAGGCGCCACAGCGGCCTGCGGCGGAATTTCGCGACTCGGTCTGATGGCCTCGTTCATCACGGCAGCGTATATCCGCAGCCCCTGACGATGCCAAGGACGATGCGAGTTCACCACGGCTGCAAAACGGGGACAACTGGCGTCAAAACGGGCCAAAACAAGGCCCTAAAATGCCAACGACCACGAACAGAGGCGCGCGTACATCCGGCGCAGCCAAGCCATTCAGTGGTCGTCCCAGCGCCGGAGCGGTTAAGCATCAACGTCGCCGTTACAAGCTAGATAAGGACGATATCGGCAATCCGCAAGGGGTAAACCCAACACGGCCCGCGCCGACTGCATCCGCGTCCGCTGGAACAGGACGCGACCTTACCAACATTTCATTGCCATATGCGGTTGGTTATTCGCTGGCGGCTCCTACCTGTTGGCGCGGGAGAACATCATGAAGCAATCCGATCACTTCCGCGAAAACGCTGAAAACTGTCGAGAGCTGGCGGAAAGAGCACCCGATCATCCGAGCTATCTGCGCTACAAGCGCATGGAAGACGCCTGGCGCTCGCTCGCCGACGAACAGGATTGGCTTGATGGCGAAACGCCGCCGGCCGCCATCGCGGTGACTTGAACCGCCGAAATCGCTCGCAAGCCGATCCGTGAACGCGGCCAGAGCGCGATCGGCTGGCCAAGGGCGGTCGATTTGAAATAGGCTTGGCCGAGCCTTCCCGCAAACCGAGACGCCGCCCGTGAGCAAGCCTCCCAAAACCGCATCAAAACCCGCCTCGAAGGCCGGCAATATCTATATCGGCATCGGCGGCTGGACGTTCGAACCATGGCGCGGCGTGTTTTATCCGGACAAACTCGCGCAAGCGAAAGAGCTGGCATACGCCGCCTCAAAACTGACCTCGATCGAGATCAACGGCACCTATTACGGCTCGCAGAAGCCGGAGAGCTTCCGCAAATGGGCGCGCGAGGTGCCGGACGGCTTCGTGTTCTCTTTGAAGGGACCGCGCTTTGCCACCAACCGCCGGGTGCTGGCAGAAGCCGGCGATTCCGTGAAGCGATTTTACGACTCGGGCGTGCTGGAGCTGGGCGACCGGCTCGGCCCCGTGCTGTGGCAATTCGCGCCGACCAAGAAATTCGACGCCGCCGATTTCGGCAAGTTTCTCGAACTTCTGCCGCGCAAGCTCGAAGGCCGCGCGCTGCGCGCATGTGGTCGAGGTGCGACATGACAGCTTCTGCACGCCCGATTTCGTCGCGCTGCTGCGCCAGTTCGAAACGCCCGTGGTGTTTGCCGAGCACGGCAAATATCCGGCGATCGCCGATATCGCCGAGCGACTTTGTCTATGCGCGGCTGCAGAAGGGCAATGACGAAATCAAGACCTGCTATCCGCCGAAGCAGCTCGATGCTTGGGCGAAGCGGCTTGAGCTTTGGGCCGATGGCGGCGAGCCCGACGATCTGCCGCGCGTGGATGACACCAAGCCGAACAAGACGCCGCGCGATGTGTTTGCCTATGTGATCCACGAAGGCAAGGTGCGCGCGCCCGCGGGCGCCATGGAATTGATCGAACGCGTGAAATAATCGAGACTACGTTGTGGCCAAGACCAGCAAGCTCTTCACCATCGGCTACGAGCAAACGCCCGCGAAGGCCGTGCTCGACGAACTGGAAGCCGCCGGCGTGAAGCTTTTGGTCGACGTGCGCGCGGTCGCCGCCTCCCGCCGTCCCGGATTTTCGAAGAATCAGCTTGCGGCGGGGCTGGACGAACGCGGCATTGCCTATCTGCATCTGCGCGGGCTCGGCACGCCGAAGAGCGGCCGTGAAGCGGCGCGCAGCGGCAATTTTGGTGCGCTTCACAAAATCTATGCCGCGCATCTGAAGACCGCACAGGCAAAAGAAGAGCTCGATGAATTGTCAGCACTGGTGAAGAAATCCGGACCGGTCTGTATTCTCTGCTACGAGCGCGATCACACCCACTGCCATCGGCAATGGATCGCCGAGATCATCGAGGACCGCGAGGGCGTCAAGGATCGAGAATTTGGTAGCGCCGCAATTCCAACCGCCATCGTGAATCTGGATCATCCTTTGGTCCGACACTGTTTGCTTTCAGTCCAGCGTACGGCGGAATCGCGTCACCGCGATGGTCATCGCCAGCAGCATCAGCGCCAGTAGCGCCAGCATGTCATATTGCAAATTCTGCAGCGTCGCCCCCTTCAGCATGATGGCGCGCACGATCCGGACGTAATGCGTCAGCGGCAGGCCTTCACCGATATATTGCGCCCAGACCGGCATGCCGGCAAAAGGAAACATGAAGCCGGACAAAAGGATGCTGGGCAGGAAGAACATCATCGACATCTGCATGGCCTGTAGCTGGTTCTGCACGATGGTGGAGAAGGTATAACCGATCGCCAGATTGGTGGTGATGAACAGCGTCGACAGCAGCGCCAGCATGATCATGCTGCCGCGCACCGGCACCCCGAACAGCGTCACGCCGATGCCGATGATCAAGGCGGCCTGGATGAACCCGACCAGCACATAGGGAATGATCTTGCCGAACATCACCTCGACCGGCTTGATCGGCATCGACAACAGGCTCTCCATGGTGCCCCGCTCTATTTCGCGGGTGACCGACAATGCCGTGAAGATCAGCATGGTCATGGTCAGGATGGTGCCGACCAGGCCCGGCACGATATTGAGCCGCGATGAGGCCGCCGGATTGTAACGCGCATGGACGCGGATCTCGAACGGAAGCGTGGGCGGATCGCCGGCGTGCAAATCGTGCTCGAGCGCGGTCTGCACCACGACACTGAGCGCCGACAGCGCCGAGCCCGCGGCCACCGGATCGGTCGCGTCGGCGGCGACCAGCATCGCCGGATAGTCGCCGCGCCGCACCGCGCGCTCGAAGCCGCGCGGAATTTCGACGCCGAACAGCACCTTGCCGGAAAGCAGCAGATCGTCGAATTCGGCGACGCTGTGCACTTCCCGGGTGAAGCGGAAATAATCGGTGTTCTGCAACGCTTTCAGGATCGAGCGGCCAATGTCGCTGTCTTCCTGCAACAGCAATGCGGTCGGCAGGTCTCGCGGCGTGGTGTTGATGGCATAGCCGAACAGCAACAGCTGCATGACCGGAATCATCACGATCATCGCAAACGATACCCGGTCGCGCCGCAACTGGATGAACTCCTTCACCACCATCGCATAGCTGCGCCGCCAGAAGCCAAACCTGGTCTCCCTGGGCTCCCTGCTCTCTCCGGCATTGCCGATTGTGGTGATTGCACTCATTGGAAATTGTCCTTTGAGCGGCTCATCAATTCGATGAACACGTCCTCCAGCGATGGCGCGCTATGGTGCCAGTGCAAGTCCCTGACGTTCCCGCCACGGCGCGATGGTGGCTTCGAGCGCCGCCACGTCGCGGCCGGACACGTGCAGGCTGGTGCCGAACGGCGCCACCATGTCGATGCCCGGCTTGCCCGTCAGTTCGGTTGCGAGCGAATTGAGGTCGTCTCCGGTCACGGTGTAGGTCGTCAGCGCCGATTTCGCGATCACCTCATCGACAGTGCCGTGAGCCAGCAGATGGCCGTAGGCGATGTAAGCGATCTCGTGGCAGCGCTCGGCCTCGTCCATGTAATGGGTCGAGACCAGCACCGTCAGCCCGTCGGCGGCGAGCGCATGGATCTCGTTCCAGAAATCGCGCCGCGCCTTGGGATCGACCCCGGCGGTCGGCTCGTCCAGCAACAGCAATTGCGGGTTGGGCAGCGTGCAGGCGCCGAGCGCCAGCCGCTGCTTCCAGCCGCCCGAGAGTTCGCCCGCGAGTTGTCCCTCCCGGCCAGTCAGCCCGAGCCGCTTGATCATCTCGCGCGCGGTGCCGCGCGCATCGCGAACGCCGTAGAGTCGGGCGACGAATTCCAGGTTCTCGCGGACCGACAGATCCTGATACAGCGAAAAGCGCTGCGTCATGTAGCCGACCTGGCGCTTGATCCTGTCGGCTTCGCGCCGGATGTCATAGCCGAGGCAGCTACCCTCGCCGCGATCGGGCGTCAGCAATCCGCAGAGCATGCGGATCGTCGTGGTCTTGCCGGAGCCATTGGGACCGAGGAAGCCGTAGATGGTGCCGCGCTTCACCTGCATCGAGAGGTCATGCACCACCTCGCGGCCGCCGAACGACTTCGACAGGCCATGTACGTCGATCGCGACATTCGCTGCGGAAGTCTGCACGGCGGTCATCGCTTGTCCGCCACGGGTATTTTGGCGTTGAGATACACGCTGATCGGCTGGCCGACCCGAAGGCTGTCGGGGCTGGAGGGCCGCGCTTGCACCAGATACACCAGCTTGTTGCGCTCATCGAGGCTGTAGATCACGGGCGGGGTGTATTCGGCGGATGTCGCGATGAAATAGATCTTCGCGGTCAAATCGGCCGCGCAGTTGTCGCAGGTGACGCGCACCTCGTCGCCGATCGCGATCGTCGGCAATGCGGCCTCCGGCACGTAGAACCGCGCCTTCATGTTGCCGGGCGGCATGATCGAGAGCACGGGCCGCTGCGCCGCCACGGTTTCGCCCTCGCGGAAATAGATCTGCTGGACCGTGCCGTTTACCGGCGCAAATCCGGTGCGCCGCGCCAGCCGCGTCTGCGAGGTGTTGACATGCGCCTCGGCCACCCGCAGCGCCGAGACGGCGGAATCGAGACTGGCCTGCGTGCCCGAGCCGGTCTTGCTCAGCGAGGAAGCGCGGTCGTAGGTCTGCTTCGCATTGGCAAGCGTGGCGTTGTTCTGGTTGAGGTCGGCCTGCTGCAGGTCGTCATCCACCGAATAGAGCGGCATGCCGACCTTGACTTCATCGCCCTCGCGGACATCGAGTTTGGTCACGCGCCCGGATTCATCCGGGCTGACAAAGATCATGTCGGCCTCGACCCAGCCCTGATAGCCGGGATCGCGGCGCTCGTTGCAGCCGCCAAGCAACGCGGCCAGAGCAAGGGCTGCGAAAGCCCGCAACATCATTTGCGACGAGGTCATGTCGTCCTCCGTTCGCCAAAGATCAGGTCGAGATGGACGCGAAACATCTCGAGCGCGTCCAGCGGCGAGTGATTTTCGAACAGGCTTTTCCAGATCACGGCGACGATCGCCGGCGCCACCACGATCTGCGGAAAGCGCGCCAGCTCCGGCTGGCGCACTTCGCCGCGTGCTATTCCCAGTTCGATCAAGGCCCGCAGTCTGGCGAGGCCGCGCGACACCACTTCGCGGTAGTAGAAATCAGCGATCGCCGGAAAACGCGGTCCTTCGGCGACGATCAGGCGGATGATGTCGGCCCGCTGCGTCGTCGCGACCTCCTGGATGAAGGCGCGGGCGAACAGCTCGATCATGTCGCGCACCGATCCACCGGGATTGGCCGGCGGGACGATGCGATTGACCAGCGGGACGATCGCGGTCCGGATCAGCTCCTCGAACAGCGCTTCCTTGTCCTTGAAATGCAGATAGATCGTGCCCTTGGCGACACCGGCGCGCCTGGCGACATCGTCGAGCCGCGTCGCGGCGTAGCCGCGGCTGACGAATTCGTCCATCGCGGCCGCGATGATGGCCTCGCGCCGCTCGGCCGCGCGCGCCACCCGGCCGGATGGCGGCTCCGACGCCCGGTCCGGCGCGGACGTCCGGCCTTGCCCGGCCTTCCCCCCGCGCTGTTTAGCTGGCTTTGCAGTGATCGCATTGATTGGTTTCAAGGGTGTCTTTGCCATGCTCATAATATGACTGACCGGTCAGTCATCGTCAATATATCAAAAAATTGTCGTCGGACACGAGTCCGTGTCCTCGCGGCGCGTTTCGCCCGAGCTTTGCGAAAACCTGCCCTACAAAGACATGGAGGGCGCAGGGAATGCCGGGCGCGCGACGCGCCCGCAGTCCCGCGTGCAGTGTAGAAAGCACGCGAGGTAGTCACCACGGTCACGCCGGAACGCCCGGCATTCCCCGCGCAATGGTTTTAACGGTTTCCTTCGCGTTCTCCTTGGTGATCGGGTTTCTTGTCACCGTCGGCGATGCTTTCCGGTTGATGCGGATTAAGTCCACCATCGCCACTTGACGCCAGTGTCGGGCGTCAGGACCACACGACTTCGCCGTCCGCATCCAGCATCGTCGTCTGCGTTTCCTTTCGAGCCGCTCACGAACACGAAGTGTCCGCCCTGCCATGCTCAAAGTCTGCGCCACGCTGACCGCGTCCACCGCATCCCGCCCCGCGCTTCGTGACGATCGCGAGCCGCCCCTCCTGTGGAGCGGGATGCCGCGCAAAGGCGACTGATTTGCCTCGAAAGAAAAGCGGAAAATTTTTCAGCAAAGGGCTGGACAGGATTTTGCTGATTTGCCCGGCGAGTTACTTTGTCGCAGAACGTTCATAGAGTCAGATAAAAGGACGAGCCTATTTCTTTTTAGCCAGAAGTTTGATGGCCTCGAGAAAAGCCTCCTTGCCTTCCCAGAAAGCCAAGCTGATCGCAAACACAGTGACAGCAGAATATCCTGCGCCACCGAGCACAACCGAGATGAGGCCTGAAATCAGCATCCGCGATCCCCGCACGCTCGCCAACTGGTTGTTAAATCTCGCCAGTATCTTCAAGAAGCCTTCGACGGTACTCTGTAGGGCAGTGAGCTGCACCCGGTTCTGTTGACACCCGCGCCGGCGAGCGATCACTTTGCTGATCGGAGATCGCAAGAATTGGCCCGTTCATCGCTCCGCGTGTACGGCAAGCGCGACGAGATCAGTTTATCGTTGCGATCATGAAAATTGGTCTGCCATTGACCGACAACAACCAAGGCCTCGGTCAATGCTTGAGCGGGCTACATAAACGCCTGGTTCGTGGAGTTGCAGCGCTCGCCGACAGCAGTCGATAAAATTTAGTCCCGCGCGTCACAGGCCCAGGCGCGGATCACGCATTCCTTGCCACCGAATTGATAGCACTTGCGCGTCGCCTCATTGAGCGAACTGGAAATGCTCGGTTCAACCGCGTAGCCGTGGGCGCCGCAGGGATTGGCCATGTCGATCGACAGTGCCGCACAGGCGCGATTCATCGTCAGCGCGGTGCATCCGCCCTTGCATTGCTTGAGTGCCGCAGCTCGCGCGCCGGTCTCGCCGGCATAATCATAGGCTTCACCGTAGGCGCCGCATTTACCGATCGCGAATGCGCCGACGCCGACGCCCGGGCTTCCTTCGCGAATAGTATTCCGGCCAGCGCCAAGGTTGGCACGACAACAATGATCACCCGGCACAGCCATCGGCTCAAAGACGTCAAAGCTCCCTCCCCACTTCACCGGGGCAGCACGCTAGCGCAGGGGTGTTTCCACTTGGTGAACGGGAAATTGAAAGCGCAACCGAGTTCGTCATGCTCGGCACTCGGGTCCGGCTTCGCCGGCCCAAGCACAGGCCCGTTGTGCCGGGCTTCCACGTCTTTGGGCTGATGGAGCACGTAAGACGTGGATGGCCGGGACGGGCCCGGCCATGACGAAAAAATAAATCTCGTCTACGACAACCGCTCGAAACGACGGCTGGTTTGGCGAGCGAGCGCGAGCGCTTCGGGCGTATCCACATCGAGAAACGCGCCGCGGCCCTCGACCGGCACTTCCACCACGGCCTCCGCGTGCGCCGCGATCAGATTGCGGGCGCCGATATCGCCGTCGAGCTTCATCAATTCGCCGAAGAAGCGGCGCGACCACAGCACCGGATTGCCGCGCCTGGAGTCGCTGACGGGCACCGCGATCAAATGGCCGCGATCAGGCGCGAATGCCTCGATCAGACGATCGACCAGCCGCGCATCGATCCGCGGCATGTCGCCAAGGCACACCACCACACCGTCCGCATTTGCGGGCACCGCGGCGATGCCCGCCTTGACCGAACTCGCCAGCCCGGCAAAAAAATCCGGATTGCGGACGAACTTCACCTTGAGCCCGGCCAGCGCGTTCTCGACCTCAGCGGCCTGATGTCCGGTCACCACGGTCACGCTGGATACCTTGGAGGCCAGCACGCGCTCGGTGACGATCCGCAGCATCGGCTTGCCGCCGAGATCGGCCAGCAGCTTGTTGGGACCGCCCATCCGGGTGGAACGCCCGGCCGCGAGGATGACAGCCGCGATATTGCTGTTGCCTTCCGGGCCCTGGCTTGCGCGGCTGTGGCCGGGTCACGATCTCCATCAGCAATCCGCCGACGCCCATGCCGGTGAGATCCGCGCGCGTCACCTTGAGGCCGGCGAGCAGGCGCGTCAGCACCCAGTCAAACCCGTTCTCCACCGGCGAGCGCGCGCAACCGGGCGCGCCCATCACCGGAACGCCTCCGGCATTGCCGATCAGCAGCAGATTGCCGGGATCGACCGGCATGCCGAAATGCTCGATCTCGCCTCCGGCCTCTTCGAGCGCGGCCGGGATCACATCGCGCCGGTCGGCGATCGCGGATGCTCCGAACACGATCACCAGTTCGGCGCCGAGGCCGAGCAATTCCCTGATGGCCGCGGCGAGCGCCGCCTCCTCATGCGGCACGCGGCGCTCGGCGATGATCGAAGCCCCCGCTGGCGCCAGCCGGTCGGTGGTGACCCGCAGCGTCTTCTCGATCACCTTTGGCGCAAGACCCGGAAGCTGCGTGGAGACAACGCCGACGCGCTTGACCTTGTAGGGCGCAACGCTCATGCCGCCGGTCTTTGCGGCGGCCACCGCCCTCTCGCACAGGCCGGATTCGATTCCGAACGGCACGATCTTGACGGTCGCGATCATCTCGCCGGGAACCACAGCCTTGAAGGCCGGCAGCGTCGCAAAGGTGATCGATTCGTCGACACGGTTGATGCTGTCGACCGCCGCGCGGTCGACCATCAGCACGCCGGCGCGCGCGGCGAAAAGATTGGATCTTCCGGTGAACGCGCGCTCGACATTGATGCCGTCGCCGGCAATGGCGCGCGCGATGCTGCCGGCGGCGATGTCCTCGGAAACATCGCCCTCCTCGAGCCGGATCACGACGACTTCCTTGACGCCAGCCTTGTTCGAGCGCTTCGACTTCGTTCGGACCGATCGTGGTGCCCTTCTTCAGCACCAGCGCCCCCTGACGCAAGGTATGAACGGTGACGCCGCCAATCGCGTCGGCCGGACTCGCGGGACCGAACTTCATGCCGCGTTCACTTTCACGTCTGCTTTCGGCAGACGAAGCTGCGCGGTGATCTCGGCCATGATTGCGACGGCGATTTCGGATGGCGACATCGCGCCGATATCCATACCGATCGGCGCATGGATGCGCGCGATGTCGGCGTCGGATGCGCCCTGCGCTCGCAGCCGCTCGCCACGCCTGGCATGGGTATTTCGCGAGCCCAGCGCGCCGATATAGAAGCAGTCGCGTTCGAACGCATGCAACAATGCGGGATCGTCGATCTTCGGATCATGCGTCACCGCGACGAACGCGGTGTAATGATCGATATTGAGCGGCGGCAGCGCGACGTCGGGCCATTCCGCGACCAGCGGCACATCCGGAAACCGCTCCGGGCTGGCAAACGCCGTGCGCGGATCCACCACCGTCACGTCATAATCGAGTGAGCGCGCCAACGGCGCCAGCGCCTGGCTGATATGGACCGCGCCGACGATGACGAGCCGCGCGGTCGGCGCGTAAACATTCAGGAACAGCTTCCTGCCGCCGGCCTCGATCGATGCCGCTGGTGCCCATGCGCAACTGGGTCGACAATTCAGCGCGCAGCGGATCGGTCGGCGATATCCCTGGCCTTGACCAGGCGCTGCTCGCCACTGGCGGGATCGAGCACCACGATCGCCGGCCGGCGCGCCGCGCGTTCGGCATTGAGTGCTGCGAGCGTCTCGAGCTTCACGGCTAACCGACTTTCTCGACAAATACCCGGATGGTGCCACCGCAGGACAGGCCGACGTTCCACGCGGTTTCGTCCGCGACGCCGAATTCGAGCATCTTCGGCTGGCCGTTGGAGATCACATCGAGCGCCTCGGTGACCACGGCGCCTTCCACGCAGCCGCCGGAAACCGAGCCCAGGAACGTGCCGTCATCGTTGATCACGAGGCTCGAGCCCGCCGGCCGCGGCGCCGACCCCCAGGTCTGGATCACGGTGGCCAGCGCCACGCCACGGCCGGCCTTGTGCCAGGCCTCGGCCGCCTGCAGGATATCCTGATCGCTATTGAGCATGGGAGCCTCTTTCAAGCCGCGGGGCGGATCGCGCTGCGATGGTGTGGTGGCGTCGCCGACGATAATGCGGCAATCAGGCCTTCAATTGAACTCAAATTATGCACCGGGCGGAATTCGTCAACGTGGGGCAGCATCATTTTGATGCCCTGCGCCTTGGCCTCGAAACCGCCATAGCGCAACAGCGGATTGAGCCAGACCAGGCGGCGGCAGGACCGGTGCAGCCGGTCCATCTCGAACGCCAGCCGGGCGTCGGCCTCGCGCTCCAGCCCGTCGGAGATCAAAAGCACGATCGCGCCCTGCCCGAGCACGCGGCGGCCCCATAATTTGTTGAAGCTATGCAGCGAGGTAGCGATACGGGTGCCGCCCGCCCAGTCCTGCACCGAGGAACTGCAGCTTGCCAGCGCCTCGTCGGGATCGCGCGCACGCAGCGCCCGTGTCACATTGGTCAGCCTGGTCCCGAACAGGAATACCGCGACGCGCTTGCGGGCGTCGGTGATGGCATGCAGGAAATGCAGGAACAGCCGGGTATATTCGCTCATCGAGCCCGAGATATCGAGCAACGCCACGATCGGCGCCGGCTTGTCGATCCGCCCGAGGCGGTGGATGTCGATGATATCGCCACCGGTACGCAGCGACCCGCGCAGGGTGCGGCGCATGTCAAGCCGCAGGCCGTGCGCATCAGACCGATAGCGGCGGGTGCGTAATTCGGCCTGCGGCAATTTCAACTGCGCGATCGCGCGCGTCACCTGCGCGATCTCGGCCGCGCTCATCTGCGCGAAATCCTTTTTCTGCAGCACTTCCTTGTCCGACACCGACAGCCTGAGTTCCTGCTGCCGGGCTTGCGGCGCCTCGCTCATCGAGGGCTGCGCCAGGGCTTCCTGGACACGGCGCGAGGCCGGCTTCGGCTTCTTCCTGGCCTGGTCCGGCAACGGCACCGAATCCAGCATGTGCTTCCAGTCCTCGTCGGCGCGGAAGAACAGGTCGAAGGCCTGCCGGAAGATCAGCGCGTGTTCGTGGCGCTTGACGAAGATCGCCTCCAGCGTGGCGTAGACGTCGGCGCGATTGCCGATATCGATCACCTGCAGCGCATTCAGCGCGTCGATCACCGCGCCCGGCCCCACCGGAAGCCCGGCCGCCCGCAACGCGCGGGCAAAGCTCACCACGTTGTCGGCGATCTGGCCGGTCGGCGGCGTGAGGTGATTGATGGGCACTAACTAACTTTCCTCGTCATTCCGGGATGCGCGTAGCGCAGGCCCGGAATCCATACGCCCTGTGGTGATGTTAGTGACCACGGAGTTTCGCGCTCGACACAAAGACAGGGAGTATCGATTCCGGGCTCGCGACTTCGTCGCGCCCCGGAATGACAAACGTTGCGTTACGATGCATGAATCAGTTCTCGCTGGTCGCTTCCTTCAGCACCTTCTGCAGATTGTCGCCCTGCATCCGCGCGATGTCATCCTGGTATTTCAGCAACGCGCCCAGGTATCGCCGACCATCTGCGGCGTCAGCGAGCGGGCGTCAAGTTCGCTCAAGGCGGTGGCCCAGTCGATGGTCTCGGCCACGCCGGGCGACTTGTAGAAATCCTGCTCGCGCAACGCCTGCACGAACTTCACCACCTGTTGCGACAGTTTTGCCGAGATGTCCGGGACGCGCGACTTGACGATCGCCAGTTCCCGCTCGGCCGAGGGATAGTCGACCCAATGATAGAGACAGCGGCGTTTCAGCGCGTCGTGGATTTCGCGGGTACGGTTCGAGGTGACGATGACGATCGGGGCTTGCTGTGCCTTCACGGTGCCGAACTCCGGGATCGTGACCTGGAAGTCCGAGAGGATTTCCAGCAGATAGGCCTCGAATGCCTCGTCGGCGCGGTCGAGTTCGTCGATCAGCAACACCGGCGCGCCGGCCACGTCGGGTTCGAGCGCCTGCAATAGCGGCCGCTTGATCAGGAAGCGGTCGGCGAAAATGTCGCTGGAGAGCTGGTCGCGATCGGTGTCGCCGGCGGCTTCCGCAAGCCGGATCGCAATCATCTGCGAGGCGCTGTTCCATTCATAGACCGACGACGCGATGTCGAGACCTTCATAGCATTGCAAGCGGATCAGCTTGCGTCCGAGCGCCGCCGACAGCACCTTGGCGATTTCCGTCTTGCCGACGCCGGCCTCGCCTTCCAGGAATAGCGGCCGGCCCATGCGCAGCGCGAGATAGGTCACGGTTGCAAGCGAACGCTCCGCCAGATAGCCCCGTGAGGTCAGGAGCTCGAGCATCGCATCGACGGAGGTGGGTAACGCCGATGCGCTCATGACAAAGCCAATCTCGACAGACCGGGTTTCCGCACGATCACGCTTTGCCCGTCGCAGCTTGGACGGCGCGCCGCGCCAGCACACCTATCAGATGCGCACGATATTCGGCGCTGCCGTGCAGGTCGCTGTTCAATCCGTCCGCCGGCACGCTCAGGCCATCGAGCGATTTGTGCGAGAAGCGCTTCTTCAGCGCCTCTTCGAACGACGTGACGCGAAACACGCCGTCGGCGCCGGCGCCGGTGACGGCGACGCGCACATCGGATGGACGCCTGGCGACGAACACGCCGACCAGCGCATAGCGCGAGGCCTGGTTGCGGAATTTGATATAGGCCGCCTTCTTCGGCAGCGGGAACATCACCCTGGTGATGATCTCGTCGCTCTCCAGCGCGGTGGTGAACAACCCTTGAAAGAATTCTTCCGGCTTGAGCCTGCGCTTGTTGGTGATGATGGTCGCGCCAAGCGCGAGGCATGCGGCGGGATAGTCCGCGGTCGGATCGTTGTTGGCAAGCGAGCCGCCGATGGTGCCCTTGTGGCGCACCGCCGGATCGCCGATCAGGCCGGCGAGTTCGGCCAGCGCCGGAATCGCCTCGCCGACGATGGGAGACGTCGCGACATCGGCGTGCTTCGCGGTGGCGCCGATCACCAGCGAGCGCCCCTTCATTTCGATGCCGTCGAGGTCGTCGATGTGGGAGAGATCGACCAGATGCGGCGGGCTCGCAAGCCGTTGCTTCATCACCGGCACCAAGGTGTGGCCGCCGGCGATCAGCTTGGCGTCCTGATTCCTGGCCAAAAGATTCGCGGCCTGCCGCACGGTCGCCGGACGATGATATTTGAATTCGTACATCAGAACTTCCTGAGCGGGGCCACAATGAAGAATTCAGCGAGATCGGACATCAAGGCTGACCGCACACTAAGCGAGATCGGATTTGGCCATCGCCCTGGCGCCGGCCGCGATTGATTGCACGATATTCTGGTAGCCGGTGCAGCGGCAGAGATTGCCTTCGAGCTCTTCGCGAATGACCTGGTCCGAGAGATCATGTCCCCTGCGATTCACCATATCGACCGCAGTCATGATCATGCCGGGCGTGCAGAAGCCGCATTGCAGGCCGTGATTCTCGCGGAACGCTTCCTGCATCGGATGCAGCGGCGCGCCGTCGGCGGCAAGGCCCTCGATGGTCCTGACCTCGTGGCCGTCGGCCATCACCGCAAGGGTTGTGCAGGATTTCACCGCCTTGCCGTCGAGATGCACCACGCAGGCGCCGCATTGCGAGGTATCGCAGCCGACATGGGTGCCGGTCAGCCGCAGGTTTTCGCGCAGAAACTGGACCAGCAAGGTGCGGGAATCGACGTTAGCGTTAACGGGGTTGCCGTTCACGATCATGGAAATCTTGGCCATTCAACACTCTCTTCATCTGCGCCGCCGCACCCCGACAGAACAGCCTATCAAGATCAGTCAGGAATATAATATGGGCCCTCCCCGCAATGAGCAACCTTGCCGCGGGTGGCCTGATACGACTTAAGCGGCGGCCGACTGGCTGGTTCGGCAAGTCCTTAAAACTAGCCCTGCACCGCCTTGGCAAAATTTGCGAAAAACTCGTCGGCCAGTTTCTTGGCCGAACCGTTGATCAGCCGCTGCCCGAGCTGGGCGAGTTTGCCGCCGACCTGCGCCTCGACATTATACGACAGCAACGTGCCGCCATCCTTCTCGGCCAACGCCACGGTCGCGCCACCCTTGGCGAAGCCGGCGACGCCACCCTCACCTTCGCCGGAGATCTTGTAGCCGTTGGGCGGGTCGAGATCGCTCAGCGTGACCTTGCCCTTGAAGCGGGCCGACACCGGTCCGACCTTCATCTTGGCAACCGCGCGAAAGCCGTGTTCGTCGGTTTTCTCCAGTTCCTCGCAACCGGGAATGCAGGCCTTCAGCACATCGGGGTCATTCAACTTGGACCACACGATCTCGCGCGACGCCGCCAGCTGGACTTCGCCGTTCATCGTCATGGCCATGGTCGATCTCCCGGTTCGCCTGTTCCTAAGTAAAGCACGCCTGAACACAAAAGGAAGGGGATGGCGGAATGGCAGCCGGGACATATTCGCCGGCACAGCAGGCTTGATAGACCCCGGATCCCTTGCGCCCGCCGCGGGATTGGCGGAAATAGAGAGAATGGTTTACTCGCTTGCATCATGAGTACGGCCCTGTCACCCCCTGCTCGCGCCGAAGCCGTGACGTTTGCGTTGGCCGAGAAGATCGGCAAAGGCGAGGCGCACCATCTGGTGGAGGCCGCCAGCAGAAAAGCGCTCGCCGAGAAGAAAGACCTGCGCAAGGTGCTGGCCGGCGATCCCAGGGTCACCGCCCAGCTCGACGTCAAAAAACTTGCAGACCTGTTCGAGCCGATGGCTTATCAGGGCGCCTCGCAGGCGCTGATCGACCGGCTGCTTGCATCGCTCGATACATGACGAGGAACCCACCACATGCCGATGATCGACGCCGACGGTTGCCTGCTCAACGTTTCAGTCGAGGGCCGCAACGGCGGACCAACCCTGATGCTGTCGCATTCGCTGGGCTGCACCTTGCAGATGTGGGAACCGCAGATGAAGGTGCTCACCCAGTTGTTTCGCGTGATCCGCTATGACCGCCGCGGCCACGGCCGATCGGGCGTGCCTCCCGGTCCCTACTCCATGGAGCGCTTCGGCCGCGACGTGCTCGCGATCCTCGATGATCTCAATATCGACAAGGTGCATTGGTGTGGACTGTCGATGGGCGGCATGGTCGGACAATGGCTTGGCGCGAACGCGCCGGAGCGTTTCGACAAGATCGTGCTCGCCAATACCGCCTGCTACTATCCCGATCCGACCAACTGGCTGAACCGCATCAAGGCGGTAAAGGAAGGCGGTATGGCCTCGGTCGCCGACGCCATTATCGCAGGCTGGTTGACGGCGGATTTCCGCGAGCGCGACCCGCGGAGCGCCGCAAAGCTGAAGGCGATGCTGGTCGCCACCCCGGTGCAGGGTTATCTCGCGTGCTGCGAAGCGCTGAGCACGCTCGACCAGCGCGCGCTGCTGCCGCAGATCAAAAGTCGGACGCTGGTGATCGCGGGACGCCATGACACGGCGACGCCGCTGGCCGACTGCGAACTGATCCGCAGCAACATCCCCCGCGCCAGTCTGACGATTCTCGACGCCGCGCATATTTCCAGCGTCGAGCAGTCGCATGCCTTTACGGATGTCGTGGTCGGTTTCCTGACGCAACGCTGACAAACGTCATCGCGAGCGTAGTGGAGCAAGCCTCAGCGAT
Organism: uncultured Alphaproteobacteria bacterium; assembly: GCA_963806075.1. GTDB lineage: Bacteria > Pseudomonadota > Alphaproteobacteria > Rhizobiales > Xanthobacteraceae > Bradyrhizobium. The sequence goes on along the minus strand of CAWDWT010000012.1, from coordinate 334,375 downwards.
TGTTCAGGAGCTGGAGCTCTTGAAGTGACAATCTGCCGCGCGAAGCCTGCGGCGCCGCAGGACGCTCAAACAGCATCAGGATCGCGGTGCCGAGCAGCATCAACAGTTCGGTGGCATGCAGCTTGAGCGCGGCCGTCTCGCCGACAGATGAGGCCATCATCATGCTGGCAAAACTGATCACGCTGCCGATCGCAAGCGCCATCGCCAATGCTTCGCCGGCTGCGCCGCTATTGCGGCTCGAGGCACGGGTCAACAGGAAAAGAAAGGCCACAAAGAACGCCACCAGCGAGAGCTTGCCGAGCGCCAGCAGCCACGCCAGCCGGACCGTGGTGATTCCGGCCAATTGCAGATGATCGCTGACGAACAGCGCCACCGCGATATTCGGCCGCTCATAGAAACCGTGGACCGGCGAGACCATGATTCTGTACGCGACATCGATCCAGGTCGGGATGAAATAGCACGCGAGCAACGCGCCGTTGAATGAGCTGATCCGCCAGTTTGTCGACATGCCGCTTCCCTGTGCCGCACTCGCCCGGAAAAGGCAGCGGCTTGGAGGCGAGCTAACTCGCTTAAACAGCCAACGGCAATTTAAACCCTTTGTTTACCTTAACTGGCGGCGGACCGGCATATCCGCGGGCGGCAAGCTGGGCGGTCCGGCCCGCTCGGATTCGGCGCCGAGAAACCACCAAAAGAAAAACCCACCTTGCGGACCAGGTCTTTGGCCCGGTTCTGATTCTGGTTGAACATCTCGCTCGCCGTCCGTCGAGGCACCTCAGACAACGCCTTGGGGGCGCCAATGGTTTTGCCGTGGGTTCCACCTTGGATATTGCGCGGCTGTTGCTTGTTGCGGCCACGGCAACGGAACCCCCTCCTCTAAAGTACTTATGTACAACGGCTTGCCTGCGTGCCCCGCGCAGTTGCCGCCCCCGGTTCCCACTGTTAGAAAATGATACGACGCGCCGTTCGGCTGCCGGAAGCCATCGCCGCGGAAGTTGTAAAGGCGCGCATTTTTAGACGGCAAGTCGGGACGACATTGCCGAAAAATGCTTCAAACAACGGCAGCGCATGGACTATTTCGCCCAGCAAGTCATCAACGGTATCGTGCTTGGCTCGATCTATGGCCTGATCGCCATCGGCTACACCATGGTCTATGGCATCGTCGGCATGATCAATTTCGCCCATGGCGACATCTTCATGATCGGCGGCTTCATCGCGCTGATTTCCTTTCTGGTGCTGGTCTCGTTCGGCCTCACCACGGTTCCCGTCATCCTGCTGATCGTGCTTCTGGTATCGATGGCGATCACCGCGCTGTACGGCTGGACGGTGGAGCGCATCGCCTACCGGCCGCTGCGGCACTCGTTCCGCCTCGCCCCGATGCTGTCGGCGATCGGCATGTCGTTCGTGCTGTCGAATTTTTCACAGGTAGCGCAGGGCGCGCGCGTCAAGCCGGTGCCGCCGATCATCACCGGCGGATATACGCTGCTGGACCGGAACGGTTTCGCGGTGCGGCTCTCCAACGTGCAGATCCTCGTCGTCATCGCAACCGTGGTGCTGCTCGCGATCTTCACCTGGCTGGTATCGCGCACGCGGCTTGGTCGCGACATGCGCGCCTGCGAACAGGACCAGACCATGGCGGCGTTGCTGGGGGTTGACGTCGACCGCACCATCTCCATGACCTTCGTGATCGGGTCTGCGCTCGCCGCCGTCGCAGGCATGATGTACCTGTTGTATTATGGTCTGGTCGACTTCTACATGGGCTTTATCGCGGGCATCAAGGCGTTCACTGCCGCGGTGCTCGGCGGCATCGGCTCGCTGCCCGGCGCGATGCTGGGCGGTCTCGCGATCGGCCTGATCGAGACGCTGTGGTCGGCCTATTTCTCGGTCGAATACAAGGATGTCGCGGCCTTCTCGATCCTGATCATCGTGCTGATTTTCCTTCCGACCGGCCTGCTCGGTCGGCCCGAAGTCGAAAAAGTCTGACGGGCGTGGCGTGACACATCCAGCAACGCCCGCTTCGCGCACCTCGGACGCAGCCTTCATCTTCAAGAAAGCCGCCATCAGCGCGCTGGTCGCGCTGGTGCTGTTCTCGTTGATGATCGGGATTCGCACCGAGGCGGGACCAACCGGGCAATTGATCTACTGGACCAGGTTCGGCGAACTTGCGAGCCTGGTTGCGATTGTGTTCGGCGGCAGTATCGTGGTGGAATTACTGCGGCGATGGTGGGGACCGGTCGGCACCCCAAGGCTCGTCCCACGACGGTTGCAGTCCAGCCTTGCATTGGCGCGAAAGCTGCTCGCGCCGGCGCTTCTGATCTTCGCATTGCTGGTGCCGGTGATCTTCTACAATCAGCGCTACATTCTCGATCTCGGCATCCTCGTGCTGACCTATGTGATGCTCGGTTGGGGGCTGAACGTCGTGGTCGGGCTCGCGGGCCTGCTTGATCTCGGCTATGTCGCGTTTTACGCGATCGGCGCCTATTCCTATGCGCTGCTGGCGACGCATTTCGGCCTATCGTTCTGGGTCTGCCTGCCGCTGGCCGGAATCCTCGCCGCGTTCTGGGGCATGCTGCTGGGCTTTCCGGTGCTGCGGCTGCGCGGCGACTATCTTGCGATCGTTACGCTGGCGTTCGGCGAGATCATCCGTCTCGTCATCATCAATTGGCAAAGCCTCACCGGCGGCCCGAACGGCGTTTCCGGCATTCCGCGACCAACCCTGTTCGGCATTCCCCTCACTCCTGCCGATGACGGACTGGCGGCGAGGCTCGGCATCGAATTCTCGCCGACCCATCGCATCGTGTTTCTGTTCTATCTGATCCTGGCGCTGGCGCTGTTGACCAATTGGGTCACCATCCGGTTGCGGCGGCTGCCGATCGGCCGCGCCTGGGAGGCGCTGCGCGAGGACGAAGTTGCGTGCCGCGCGCTCGGCATCAACATCACCACCACGAAACTGACGGCGTTCGCCACCGGCGCCATGTTCGGCGGTTTTGCCGGCGCGTTCTTCGCCACGCGGCAGGGTTTTATCAGCCCGGAGTCCTTCACCTTCCAGGAATCGGCGCTGGTGCTGGCGATCGTCGTGCTTGGCGGCATGGGGTCGCAGCTCGGGGTCGCGCTTGCGGCGCTGATCATGATCGGCGGCTTCGAGCTGTTTCGCGGTCTCGAGCAATATCGCATGCTGGTGTTCGGCGTCGCGATGGTGCTCCTGATGATCTGGCGGCCGCGCGGGCTGATCGGTCACCGCGCCCCTACCGTGTACTTGCGACAGTCGCAGGCGATCTCATCCGACCTCGTCAAGGAGGGGCATGGATGAGCGGTGACGGCATTCTCGACGTCGATGGTTTGACCATGCGGTTTGGCGGCATTGTTGCCGTCAACGGCCTTTCCTTTGGCGTCGAGCGGCGTCAGATCACGGCGCTGATCGGGCCGAACGGCGCCGGCAAGACCACCGTATTCAACTGCATCACCGGCTTCTACAAGCCGACGTCAGGCACGATGCGCCTCGCTCATGAAAATGGCGCGCAGATCCGGCTCGAACGGCTGAACGATTTCCGGATTTCCAAGCAGGCCAAGGTCGCGCGCACGTTCCAGAACATCCGGCTGTTTCCTGGCATGACCGCGCTGGAAAACCTGATGGTCGCGCAGCACAACGCGCTGATGCGAGCCTCCGGCCTGACCTTCCTCGGCCTGATTGGCGCGCCATCCTGGCGCGCGGCCGAGAAACGCGCGATCGAGCTGGCCAAATTCTGGCTCGATCGGATCGGACTGCTCGACCGCGCCGATGACGCTGCCGGCAACCTGGCCTATGGCGACCAGCGTCGGCTGGAGATCGCGCGCGCGATGTGCACCGAACCTGTCCTGCTCTGCCTCGATGAGCCGGCCGCCGGACTGAACGGACGTGAAAGCGCTGCTTTAAGCGAATTGCTGCTCTCGATCCGGACCGACCAGGGCACCTCGATCCTGTTGATCGAGCATGACATGTCCGTGGTGATGGAAATTTCCGACCGCGTCGTGGTGATGGACTACGGTGTCAAGATCGCGGAAGGCTCGCCCAAGGACGTCCGCGACGATCCCAAGGTGATCGCGGCCTATCTCGGCGTCGAGGACCAGGAAGTCGCCGCGCGTCGAGCAGGAGCTCGGGCTGTGAGCGGGTCCTTGCTCGAAATCCGCGGCCTGCATGCCGCCTACGGCAAGATCGAGGCGCTGAAGGGCGTCGACATCGACATCAGTCCGGGCGAGATCGTGGCCCTGATCGGCGCCAACGGGGCCGGCAAGTCAACTCTGATGATGACGATCTTCGGCAAGCCGCGCGCCCGCGCCGGACAAATCCTGTTCGACGGTCGCGATATCACCGAGCTTGCGACGCATGAGATTGCCCGGTTGCGCATTGCGCAGTCGCCCGAAGGGCGGCGGATTTTCCCGCGCATGAGTGTGGCGGAAAACCTGCAAATGGGCGCCGATGCCACCGATACGAGCGCGACCGATCGCATCAGCGCGCTGGAGCGCGTGTTCGCGCTGTTCCCGCGCCTGAAGGAACGCATGACCCAGCGCGGCGGCACGCTGTCGGGCGGCGAACAGCAGATGCTGGCGATCGGGCGCGCCTTGATGAGCCGCCCTCGCCTGTTGATGCTGGACGAGCCCTCGCTCGGGCTCGCGCCGTTGATTGCGCGACAGATTTTTGATGCGATCCGGACACTGAACCGACAGGACGGCCTCACCGTGCTGATCGTCGAGCAGAACGCCAATCATGCGCTGCGGCTCGCCCATCGCGGCTATGTCATGGTCAACGGCCTGATCACGCTGAACGGAACCGGCAGCGAGTTGCTGCAGCGCCCCGAGGTGCGGTCGGCCTATCTGGAAGGCGGCCGACGGGCTTAGCAGCGAGTTCTTTCCGGAAGGTTCGGCGTGGGCAGGATGCTGCCAACAGACCATGGATTTGCCCGAAAATTGCCGGTGACTTCGCGGTAAAATGAGCCGACAATAGTGATGATTTTTTCGAGCCCGGCGTTCCGCCGGGGATTTCCCGTAGCGATCTATCCGCGAGGACTCCTCATGAAATCGTTGAAGCTCATCGGCCTGGCACTCGGCGCATCGCTGGCACTGTCGACCGCCGCGCTGGCGCAGGACCTCACCATCGCGGTGGCCGGCCCGATGACCGGCGGCGAATCCGCGTTCGGCCGGCAGCTGAAGAATGGCGCCGAACAGGCGGTGGCGGATATCAATGCTGGCGGTGGCCTGCTCGGCAAGAAACTGGCGCTGGATATCGAGGATGACGCCTGCGATCCGAAACAGGCGCGATCGGTCGCGGAAAAAATCGCGAGCGCAAAAATCCCGTTCGTCGCCGGCCATTATTGCTCGTCGTCGTCGATCCCGGCCTCGGAAGCCTATGCCGACGGCAACGTGCTGCAGATCACGCCGGCCTCGACCAACCCGCAGTTCACCGAACGCGGCCTCTGGAACGTGGCCCGCGTCTGCGGCCGCGACGACCAGCAGGGCACGGTTGCCGGCGACTACATCGCCAAGGCGTTCAAGGGCAAGAACATCGCGATCCTCAACGACAAGACCACGTACGGCAAGGGTCTCGCCGACGAAACCAAGAAGGCCCTTAACAAGGCTGGCATGACCGAGAAGCTGTTCGAGTCCTACAACAAGGGCGACAAGGACTTTAACGCTATCGTGTCGCGCCTGAAACTCAACAACATCGATCTGGTCTATGTTGGCGGCTACCATCAGGAAGCCGGCCTGATCCTGCGCCAGATGCGCGACCAGGGTCTGCAGACGGTGCTGATGGCGGGCGATGCGCTGGCCGACAAGGAGTACGCCTCGATCACGGGCCCGGCCGGCGACGGCACGCTGTTCACGTTTGGTCCTGACCCACGCAACAAACCGACCGCGAAATCGATCGTCGAAACCTTCAAGGCCAAGAACATCGATCCGGAAGGCTACACGCTCTACACTTACGCGGCGATGCAGGTGTGGTCGGGCGCGGTGAAGAAGGCCGGCACTACCGATCCGAAGAAGGTGATGGCGGCGATCAAGGGTAATTCCTGGGACACCGTGATCGGCACGCTGGAGTTCGATTCCAAGGGCGACATCAAGCAACTCGATTATGTCGTCTATAAATGGGACTCCAAGGGAGGCTACGCCGAGATCAACCCGAAGGGTTCATGAGCGAGCTCTAGCCAAGGCAGCTTTTCGACTGAAGCGCCCCGGCTCGCCGGGGCGTTTTATTTTGCCGCAGGGAAAGCCGCTAGCTCGCCGCTTCCAGCGATTGCCGGGATGATGCATTCGCCGCCTCGATCGCACGGACCAGGTCGTTGGCCCGAAACGGTTTCTGCAGACATACGACGTCGGAGAATTCCGGCGACGAAGACACGAAGTCGAGCGTCGTCATGCCCGATATCGCCACGATCGGCAGGTTCGGGCTGCGCTCGCGCATCATCGTGATGAGATCGAAGCCGTTGGTTCCCTGCAGGAAGATATCGACGATCGCAACGTCGAAGCTCGAATTTTCGAACGCCTTCAATCCGGTCGCAGCGCTATCTGCTTCGACGATCTCGAAATGCTGGACCCGCAACACGATTGCGATCATCGCGCGAACGTCGGCCTGATCGTCGATGACTAGAACGCGGGACATGAATACACTGGAATGAGCAGCTTCTGAGCAATCTTACATCGGAATTCCGACGCCGATCGGATCAAGCCGATATTATCCCGTCGGTGAGTAAAAATGCCGTTACCCCTGATGGTTGCACACCGTCCGGATTAAGAAACGCGTAACCTTGGGTAGAGGCTTTCGGGAGCCTCCACAACACGGACCGGTCACTGTCAAGGTCGGTTGCGGGGGAATTTTCCCAAACTGGCATCGGCATATCGACTAGATATAGCGATTCAACGCCCGCGCTACTATGGTGCCCAACGCCAATGTGCGGGGGGCCTTGGTGCAGACAGGCGATCAAAACATCTTTCTTTCGACCATGCCGGCGACCCGCCGGGATAATGGCGTCGCGCTTGCCGTCGTCGGTATCTCCGCGATCTTGTTCGCCTGTATCGTGCCGTTTGCCGGCATGCCGCTGGCTCCGGTCCCGGCGTTCGTTGCGAGCTATCAGTCCGCGCTCGCGATCAACGATCTGATTACCGCCGTTCTGCTGTTTTCGCAGTTTGCCGTACTGCGATCGTGGGCGCTGCTATTGCTGGCGAGCGGCTATCTATTCACCGCCGCCGCGGCGATCGCGCACGCCTTGACCTTTCCGGGCTTGTTTGCCCCGGCCGGACTGTTCCAGAGCGGATCGCAGACCACGGTCTGGCTCTACATGATCTGGCACGGCGGTTTTCCCCTGTTCGTGCTCGGTTACGCGTTGCTGAAAAGCAGCGAGGGCGGCGCTCGACTGACAGGGTCGATCGGCCGTGCCGCTCTGACGAGCCTGATCGCGGTGACCGTGACGATGGTCGCCACGGTCTGGCTCGTCACCGGCGGGCACGACTGGCTGCCGATACTGTTGAGCGACGGACACTATACGTCGGCGATGATCGCCGTGGTGACGGCGGTGTGGCTGCTCTGCCTCGCCGCGCTGTTCGTGCTGTGGCGCCGGCGACCGCATTCCCTGGTCGACATCTGGCTCATGGTGGTGCTGTGCGCATGGCTGTTCGACATCGCATTGTCGGCGATCGTCAATGTCGCGAGGTTCGATCTCGGCTTCTATTTCGGCAGGGTCTACGGACTCTGTGCCGCGAGTTTCGTGCTCGCCGTCCTTTTGTTTGACAACGTCGCCTTGCAGGTCCGGTTGTCGCACCTGCTCGCGATGCTGCGCCGGCAGGCCGCCGACGAAAGGGACCATCATAGCGAACGCGAGCAGCTGTTCAGCGCGGTGGTCGAATCCTCCCACGATGCCATCATTCTTCTGACGCTGGACGGCACCATCACCGCTTGGAACCGGGCAGCCGAACGGCTGTCCGGCTTTACCGCGGCGGAAGCGGTCGGCAATCGCATCGACATTGTCATCCCGCCCGAATTGCGAGACCAGCCACGCGAAATGCTCGAACGAATAGCGCAAGGCGAGGCGATCGAACAGCACGATACGGTGCGCCTGCGCAAGGACGGCAGCCGGCTGGACATATCGCTGGTGATCTCTCCGATCAGATCCCGAACGGGAGAGGTGGTCGGCGCTTCGGCGATCGCGCGCGACATCGGTGAACGCAAGCGGGCGCAACAGGCTCTCAACCAGCAGATCGAGGAACGGCGCCGTATTTTCGAGACCTCTCAGGATCTGATCCTGGTGACCGACACCAAGGGAAATTTCGTCCAGGTCAGCCCGAGCTCGATGACCATCCTGGGCTATCAGCCATCCGAAATGATCGGCCACACGGCGATCGAATTCATCCATCCCGACGATCTCGACAGCACGCGCAACGAGATGCGTTCGGCGCGGCGCGGTCGGCAAATACGCAACTTCGAGGCCCGCTATATCCACAAGGACGGGCGGGCGGTGACGCTGACCTGGATGGGAACGTGGTCGGAGCCGGTGCAGCGATATTTCTTCGTCGGCCGCGACTTGACGGAACAGCAGGCCACGGAAGCTCAGTTCCGCCAGGCCCAGAAGATGGAAGCCGTCGGCCAGTTGACTGGCGGCATCGCTCACGACTTCAACAACATCCTGACCGTCATCACCGGAACGATCGGAATTCTCGGCGAAGCGGTCGCCGATCGTCCCGAACTCGAGACCATCACCAGGATGATCGACGAGGCCGCCGAACGCGGCGGTCAACTGACCAAACATCTGCTCGCCTTCGCCCGCAAACAGCCGTTGCAGCCGCGCGAGACCGACATCAACAATCTGGTGCTGGAGACCGTGAAGCTGCTGCGCCCAACACTGGGAGAGCATATTCAGATCGATCCGTCGCTGGCGGACGACACCTGGCCGGCCCTGATCGATCCCAATCAGCTCACCACCGCCATTCTCAATCTGGCGCTGAATGGCCGCGACGCGATGCCGTCCGGCGGCAGCCTCGTGATCGAGACCAAGAACACCTATCTCGATGAAGCCTACGCGGCCATGAACATCGAGGTCACACCCGGTCCCTATGTCATGATCGCGGTAAGCGACACAGGGGCCGGAATCGCACCGAGCAACCTGGAGCGGGTGTTCGATCCTTTCTTCACCACCAAGGAAGTCGGCAAGGGGACCGGACTTGGCCTCAGCATGGTCTACGGCCTCGTCAAGCAGTCCAACGGTCATATCAAGATCTACAGCGAGCAAGGTCACGGCACGAGCGTCAAGATGTACCTGCCGCGTGCAACCGAAAGCGGATCCAGGCGCCGCCGAGATGCCGGCATTGGCGCTGGTCCAGGGTGGGCATGAGGCGGTCCTGATCGTCGAGGACGACGCGCTGGTGCGCAAATTGGTGGTGACCCAGATCCGCAGCCTCGGCTACACCGCGCTGGAAGCAAGCAACGCGGCGCAAGCCCTGGCCGTGATCCGCAGCGATGCCGCCATCGACCTGTTGCTCACCGACGTCATCATGCCCGGCCCCATGAACGGCCGCCAGCTCGCCGACGAGGCTGTAAAGCACCGGCCCTCGCTCAAGGTCCTGTTCACGTCGGGCTATACCGAGAACGCCATCGTTCATCACGGCCGCCTGGACGCCGGTGTGCTGTTGCTGGCCAAACCCTATCGCAAGCCGGAACTTGCCAGGATGGTCCGGACGGCGCTCGACATTGAATATGCGCCATGAACAACCTTCTGACTGACATTGCCGGCGTCCGCGTCGGCCACGCCGACGATGCCGCGCTCGGCTCCGGCGTCACTGCGGTGATCTTCGACAACCCCGCGATCGCCTCGATGGACGTGCGCGGCGGCGGCCCCGGCATCCGCGATGGGTCGCTGCTCGATCCCGTCGCCACGGTGGAGGAGATCCACGGTATCGCCCTGGCAGGCGGCTCGGCGTTCGGACTGGAAGCCGGCGGAGGCGTGCAGGCCTGGCTCGCCGAACGGGGCCAGGGTTATCGAATCCGCGAAGCCGTCGTTCCGATCGTGCCGGGCGCGATCTGTTTCGATCTGCTCAACGGTGGCAACAAACAATGGGGCCGCTTCGCGCCGTATCGGGATCTTGGCTACGCCGCGGCGGCAGCGGCTGCAACATCCTTCGCGCTCGGCAGCGTCGGCGCGGGCCACGGCGCGACCACGAGCAATCTGAAGGGCGGCCTTGGCTCGGCATCGGCCACGACACAGAGCGGCATCAAGGTTGCGGCGCTTGTTGTCGTCAATGCGGTCGGCAGCGTCACGGTCGGCGACGGACCGTGGTTCTGGGCGGCGCCATTCGAGATCGGTGGCGAATATGGCGGGCGCGGGCTACCGTCATCGTTCACGCCGGACATGCTGGCGATGCGGCTGAAGGGGGCAATGAATGCAACGGCGGTGGAGAACACCACGCTTGCGGTTGTCGTGACGGATGCGGTTCTGACCAAGGCCCAGGCCAAGCGGCTTGCGATGATCGCGCAGACCGGGTTTGCCCGCGCGATCTACCCGGTGCATGCACCGCTCGACGGCGACGTGGTGTTCGCCGTCGCGACCTGCGAAAAGCCGATCGATCCGCTGGTCGGCTTGACCGAACTCGGCATGGTCGCGGCCAATGTCACCGCGCGCGCAATCGCGCGTGGTGTCTATTCGGCGACCGCCCTGCCCTTTGCCGGCGCGCTGCCGAGCTGGAAGGATCGCTTCGGATAGCGTCCAGCGAACACGCCGGCAAAAGCCGGGGCTCGCCTCATGCGTTGAACGAAAGCGGCGGTGCCGAGAATGACAGCGCCTGCACCTGGCGCTGGATCATCTGCTCCAGCGAATGATAGGACCAGGCGGCGCTGCCCGAGCCGGACGCCGCCGTCACCGACGAAGGTTCGGCAGAACCGGACGGTGCCGAGCCCGCGCCGCTATCTGACGATATCGAGGATGATCCCTGCAGCGCCTGCAGCAGCGGATCGGTGCTGGGATCGGTACTGCCGCAGCTGCTCGATCCATTCGCGCTCGCGGCATGATAATGTCCGTGATGGCCGCCCTTGCCTTTCAACGCCGCTGACAATTCGCCGAGGCTCACGCTGCCGTCGCCATTGGTGTCGAGCTGGTTGAACACGTTGTCGGCCTGCGCCGTGTTGGTGCCACCGGCACCGAGCGCGTTTTCAAATTCCGATTTGGTGATCTGGCCGTTGCCATCGGCGTCGATCTGCGAGAACAGATCCTGCAAGCGCGGCCGAGCGGCTGGTGGGCGCCGAGTCGGTGGTTGTGGACGAGCTTTGCGCCGCCAGCAGCGCCTGCATCGTAGCCGGCGATATCTGCGAAGCGGCACGGAACCCCGTCGTGACAGGACCGCTGTTCGCCGCTTCCGAAGCCGGGCTGGAAATCTCGAACGGGTCTGCCTGTCCAAAACCGGTGGCGGAAGCACCGGATGGCGCCGGAGAGGATGCGGCCGAGGTCAACGATTGGACGGCGTCCAATGCGCTCGACGCGGCGCCCAAAGCAAACAGCATGGTCAAACTCCGATACGCGCGCCAGACGGCTTACGCCTTCACGTCGATCTGCAAGCAAGCGCCGTGCCATGGCAAAAAGTCCAGCAAAGAACGGCTTTTTGAATTCCGGACGCGCCGGTTCCCCGGCAATCGATGCCGTGCAAGGCAGAATTTTCCTGCTTCTTGCATCCACAGGCGGTCTTCAACCGGCACCGATCGCATTGCCCCCGGGCTTGGCGCATGTTACGCGGAACCGTTCCGCATGCCGAAAATACCTTCTGGAAAGCGTACATGTCCCAGCAATTTGCGTCGCGTCCCCTGGTCATCGCGCCGTCGATCCTGGCGTCTGATTTCTCACGGCTGGCCGAGGAAATTCGGGCCGTCGATGAAGCCGGCGCAGACTGGATTCATCTTGATCCGATGGATGGGCATTTCGTTCCCAACATTTCCTTCGGTCCCGACGTCATCAAGGCGATGCGACCGCACACCAAGAAGATCTTCGACGCGCATCTGATGATCTCGCCTTGCGATCCCTACATCGAGGCCTTCGCCAAGGCCGGCTGCGATCACATCACGGTGCATGCCGAGGCTGGCCCCCATTTGCATCGTTCATTGCAGGCGATCCGTGCGCTCGGCAAGAAGGCCGGCGTCGTGATCAATCCGGCAACGCCGATCTCGGCGGTCGAATATGTCATCGACATGGTCGATCTGGTGCTGGTGATGTCGGTCAATCCGGGCTTCGGCGGCCAGAGCTTCATCCGGTCCGCGCTCGGCAAGGTCAGCGACCTCCGGGCGATGACCGCAGGACGGCCGATCGATATCGAGATCGATGGCGGCGTCGCACCGGATGTAGCCGGCGAGCTGGCGGCCGCCGGCGCCAACGCCTTTGTCGCGGGCTCCGCCGTGTTCAAGGGCGGCACCATGGAAAGCTACAAGGCCAATATTTCCGCGATCCGCCAGGCGGCGGCGCTGGCGCGCGGAGAAGCGGTCTAGAGCCCTTCCATTCCGATCGAAACGGAACAGGACTCTAGATTCTTGTTTTGACGCGTTTTCTTTACGCGAACCGGTATCCACTTCGCTCGAAAACGCTCTCGGTCGGACCGCTCAGCGCTTGCGCGGAGCCTCCAGACCCCTCAGCAGCAGCGCCAGCAGTGCGTCAAACCGCACCGCAAGATCGGCATCCTTCCATTCCTCGGCATGCGCGGGATGATGGTAGCGGCTGATGGCCTCGAGGATCGCGCGCGCCGATGCCTTGATGTCGGTGACCTGGAAGGCGCCCTGCTTGATGCCATCGGAAAGAATCGTCGCGATCTGATCGGCCAGCTTTTCCTTGTGCGCCTTCACAACCACGCAGGCCTCGCGCGCCAGCGTCAGGTAGGTCGCGAACATCTCGGGGTCTTCGAGAACCTTTTTCTGTTTCGCAGAGCATAGCGCGCGCAGCCAACGTTCAAGCCGCGCCGGCGCTGGCCCTGAGCCGTCGGCGATCTTGGCGAGCGGCGCGCTGACGCGGTCAAGCCATCGCTTGGCCACTGCCTCGCGCAGCGACGCCTTGCTGGGGAAATGCCGATATACGCTGCCGTGGCTGACATCCAGCGCACGGGCAACGTCGACGACGGTCGCCTTGGCCAACCCGAAGCGACGCAGAACGTCCTCGGTGACGTCCAGAATGCGTTCAGGCGTTAGAACCACGACTTCATTCATGCGGACACCATTTACCTCGGGCTGGCAGGCACCGTTTAACGGGTGAATTTGGCCGCCTGGGCGGCCAGATGACGGGCGACCTGGACGTTGAGCCAGTCATGGATTCGGGCGGTAAAGTATAAAAGTTCAGCGGTCATGGCAGTTTCTCGGCGAGGTTTCTTGGATGGTCCCCGCGTGTTCGCGGTGGCTGGAAGCATTTATAATACATCTCGCTGACAGATTTCAATATCTGTTAGTCAATACCCAGCGACCGGTGAGACCCGTTGGTGCCCCCGTGGGCCGCGTTTGTCTCGCCGCCATCGCTCTGCTAAAGAGCAAAGTAATCCCTCAAACGTCAAAGCGCGCCATGATCCCCCGCTACAGCCGCCCGGAGATGGCCTCCATCTGGGAGGCCCAAACCCGATTCAAGATCTGGTTCGAGATCGAGGCGCATGCCGCGGACGCGCTGGCGGAATTGGGCGTAATTCCCAAGGAAGCCGCCAGGACCATCTGGGCCAAGGCGAAGGACGCCACCTTCGACGTTGCGCGGATTGACGAGATCGAACGCGAGACCAAGCACGATGTCATCGCCTTCTTGACTCATCTGGCGGAAATCGTCGGCCCCGAAGCGCGCTTCGTGCACCAGGGCATGACCTCTTCCGACGTGCTCGATACCTGCCTTAACGTGCAATTGACCCGCGCGGCGGATCTGTTGATCGCCGACGTCGACAAGGTTCTGGCCGCGCTGAAGAAGCGCGCCTTCGAGCACAAGATGACGCCGACCATCGGCCGTTCCCACGGCATCCACGCCGAACCGGTGACGTTCGGACTGAAGCTTGCCTACGCCTATGCGGAATTCACCCGGGCCCGCGAGCGGCTGGTCGCGGCCCGCAAGGAAGTTGCGACCTGCGCGATCTCGGGCGCGGTCGGCACCTTCGCCCAAATCGATCCGCGCGTGGAGGCCCATGTCGCCAAGGCGATGGGGCTGGCGCCGGAGCCGATCTCGACCCAGGTGATTCCGCGCGATCGCCATGCGATGTATTTCGCCACCCTTGGCGTGATCGCCTCCTCGGTCGAGCGGCTCGCCACGGAAATCCGTCACATGCAGCGCACCGAGGTGCTGGAGGCCGAGGAATTCTTTTCCGAAGGCCAGAAAGGCTCCTCGGCAATGCCGCACAAGCGCAACCCGGTGCTGTCGGAGAACGTCACCGGTCTCGCGCGCATGGTGCGCGGATATGTGACGCCGGCGCTGGAGAATGTCGTGCTCTGGCATGAGCGCGATATCTCGCATTCCTCCGTCGAGCGCATGATCGGGCCCGACGCCACAGTTACGCTCGACTTCGCGCTCAATCGCCTTGCCGGCCTGATCGACAAGCTGCTGGTCTATCCTGCCAACATGCAGAAGAATCTCGATCGCCTCGGCGGCCTCGTACATTCGCAACGGTTGCTGATTGCGCTGACGCAAAAAGGCGTCAGCCGCGAGGACGCCTACAAATACGTGCAGCGCAACGCGATGCCGGTATGGCGCGGCGAAGGCGATTTCCAGACGCTGCTGAAAAAAGATCCCGATGTGAAGAAATATCTCTCCGACGCCGAGATCGAAGAGCAATTCGACCTCGGTTATCACTTCAAGCACGTCGACACGATCTTCAACCGCGTATTCGGCGCGACGTGAAACTGACTTAAGGCTTTTGGTCGGGCTCCAATTCCAGTTTTACTTCGGCGGTGCCGCCGTTGTTTTTGTAAAACAGGTCGTAGAGCCAGGGCAGACCGACCACGGCCTCGTTGACGTAGAGAAATACCTCGCCGCTGCTGCGCGGCGTGAAATCGGCGGTCCATGCGTTGCCGCTCTGATTAAAATGCAGGACATGCTCCTCAAGGCCGGGGCTGCCGACGCGGGCGATGGTGGCGAACCAGTTTGACCAGACCAGCCGCCTGTAAGGCGCACCCAGCGATTGTATCCAGGACGCCTCATGGCGATCAAAACCGTTAGGATTCGTGGTTATTCCATTATCCGCGAAAGGCTTCTTATCTATCCAGCCTTCCTCGACGGTTAGCGTAATTTGATACATTCTGCCTGCCGTCACTTTCACGCCGGTCGCGTTGCATGGGTTTGATGTCGCCATCACGATTGGCTTGGCGTTAGCCGCCGCGGCCGCGACATTCTTCAGATCTATCTGCCCGGTCGCCTTGCAGACCAGGCCAAGCGTATTCGCGGTGCCGAAGGCAAGCCACGAGAACAGCCAGAACATGATTGCGGTCGGCAAGATCCAGTGCGTCAGCGCGTAGAAGAACGCCTTGTAGATTCCGATCCGGCGCAGCCGGTAGACGATCGCGCGCCAACCGGTCACCATCTGGTGCCTGGCAGGATCATGCCAAGCCATGCGCGATACGTCGTGTATCGTCTGTTGCAGACTGGTGCCGTATCCCATCAGAAGCAGCGCCATGATTCCGCCCGCGAGGACGAAGCCAGGTCCGTCGCGGAACGCAATCCACCATGGCTCCAGGAATGCCGGCAGGAAGGATGCCGCGGCATTGATGATCGGACGAACGAACCCGCCGAACTCCGCCTTGCCGAAGCCCGGCCAATAGATCACCCACACCGGCGTTGCGGCAACGAATAGCGTGGCGAACACTGTCAGGAAATACACGACGCGACGCAGCCAGATCCAGTTCCAGACATCGTTCTGAACAGCGGATCGCTGGTCGGGGTGATCGTCGATCGGATGTGGTCCCTCGGCGATCAGGCCAGCCTTGTTGGTGTAGCGGTAACGCTCAGCCTTGGGCATGATCACAGGCACGTAACGATCCGTGCCAAGTCGTACGCGCTTGAAAACGGAGTCGTGAATGGTCGGTTTCGGCGGCGGAAGCACCTCGTTCGGCTGGCCCGGGGGATACAACTCATCGAGAATTCGTGTCTGGGGCGGAGCGGCGTTGCGCAGGAGCTGCCGAATGCAGGCAAGATCGTCGCGAAACGATAGCTTGTACGGCGGAGCCTCGTAGAGATCCTTTAGATTGCGCGGCTTGTAGCGATAATAGGCGCCAAACCCCTTGCGGGAATCGTTGAGTTTGTCGTCGGGCCAGATCCGGGGATCGGTCACGATGGAACGTTGCCCGGTGAAATATCTCAGCCCGTACGGCTCGGCCCGGTCCAGCATCCAGTCGAGCGTCACATAGGCAAGTCCGTTCTGCGGATAGCCGCCACCGACGTCGGCGTGAACGCCGACGAACCAGACCTGACTGATGCGTTTCTGGTCGATCGCGGGAAGCTGGGTTCGTTGATGCGGCGGCGGCTCGGCCTGTTTCGCAGCCTCACTGCGTGGATCATAGTTGATGTCGAACAGCCAATCCGTCTTGTGGTTTCCGGGCACCCTTGCCTTGGCGCGGACATAACGTTCGTCCCAGATTACCGGCGTAAAGGCGGCGCGTTCGTCTTCGAGCGACATCGCATGGCAGGCCTTGAGGATCTTCGCGCTCATGAACTGATCCGGCATCGACAGCGGCCAGACCCAGTAGTCGATGGCGCGAGTCATTTCCTCGATCGGCCCGCCATAGGCATCGACAGTGTCCCAGATGCCGACGAACTGGATGCTCTCGACGTCAACGGCCGGCGGCGCGGCGGCGTTCTGGCCCCGGAGTCGGCGCGACAGGCGGATCATGAAGTCGCGTATGCCGCGCAAATCGATGTGGACCTTACCGAGATATTTGAGGATGCCGCCGGTAAAACGCCGCCGATAGCGGCGATAGGCATCCGCGGCGAAGCGTGCGAGGTCGACCTCGTTGTCGTCGTAAGCGACCAGCCCCTCGGAGGCGATCATTCCAGCCACGATCCGAATCGTGAAGGCCCCGCGGCTGAATCCGAAACAATAGATGCGGTCGCCTTGCCGATAATTGCGGCAGCAAAAGCTGTAGATCGCGATCACATTGCGCTTCAGGCCAAACCCGAAGATTCCACCCAGAATGGCAAATAGCTTGAACGAAGATGTGCCGACGCCATCGTCATAAAATGCGACCTGCTGCTCGGGATTGCTCAGATCGAGCAGCTCATAGAGTCTCCAGACATTGGTCTTGAACAGGCTTCGTGAGCTGTTGCCGGTTCCGTCCGACAGCAAAACGATATTTTTCGACATGGATGCCCCGGGCTCCGGATGCCGCAAAACAGCAAGGCTGGCCTGAAATTGTGGGAAAAGAAAGATACAATCTGTAAGGGAATCAGGGCTCTACGCAACCGTCTTGCCATGCAATAACAACTGAATGATCCCCCGGGATCGGCTAGTATGGCAACGTGCCATCCTTCCCGACGATTCTCCTGCTCGATTCCGGCCTCGGCGGTCTCACCGTCCTGCGTGAGATCGTCAGGGTGCGCCCCGACGCGCATTATACCTATGTCGCCGACGACGTGTTCTTTCCCTATGGTCACCACAGCGAAGACGCGATCATCGCACGGGTCGTGCCGCTGGTCGGTGAACTGATCGCCGCGCACCGGCCCGACCTTGTGGTGATTGCCTGCAACACCATGTCGGTTTCGGTGATGGCACATTTGCGCGCGGCCTACCGCGTGCCGTTTGTCGGCACCGTGCCGGCGATCAAGCCGGCTTGTGCAGCATCGAAGACCGGACACGTGTCGGTGCTCGGCACCAAGGCCACCGTAAAGCGCGAATACACCCATGCGCTGATCCGCGATCATGGCCAGGGTTGCGCGGTGACGCTGGTCGGCTCGGCCGATCTCGCCTCGCTGGCGGAGGCCGCCTTGAGCGGCAACACGGTCAGCGATGCCGCGATTTCGGCCGAACTGATGCCCTGTTTCGTCGGCGCCGGCGAAGATGTTTCAGCGCGGACCGATACCGTGGTGCTGGCGTGCACGCATTTTCCGCTGCTGCTCGATCGATTCGTCAGGCTGGCGCCGTGGCAGGTCAACTGGATCGATCCCGCACCCGCGATCGCGCGGCGCGTTGTGGATCTGCTCGGACCCGCCGGGAGCGAAATGGACACTGCTGGCGCGGAAATGATCTTCACGTCGGGACGACCTCACGCGCTGAGCCAGGCGCTGATGCCGTTTTTCGGTGGCCGCGTGCCGGCCTGAACAGCTCGATCTTCCCGGCCTCATCCCACACTGCTAGGGTTTGCGGCAACCAGGAAGCCGAATGGAGCCTCGCACGTGTCGCCCGCAACGTCCGCGCCCCTGAACCGTCTGCGTAAACTATGGCGTGACGGCCGCCCGACCTTTGGTGCGATCGCGACCATTCCAAGCATTCAAACCGTGCAGATCATGGCCCGCTCCGGCCTCGACTGGATCATCATCGATCTCGAGCACGGCCCGATCGATCTGGCCTCGGCGCACGGCATGATCGTCGCCACTTCAGGCACGCCCTGCGTACCGCTGGCGCGGATTGCCGCCAACGAACCCTGGCTCGCCAAGGCGCCGATGGATATCGGTGCCTTGGGAATCAATTTTCCGATGATTTGCAGTCGCGCGGACGTCGAAAAGGCCGTGCGCAGCTTGCGCTATCCGCCTCGTGGCGACCGGTTGTGGGGACCATTTCATGCGCCGTTCCGCTGGGGCGTTTCGATGCCCGACTACATGGCGTGCGCGGATGACGACGTGATCTGCATGATCACCATCGAGCATATCGAAGCGGTCAAGCGTATCGACGAGATCATGGCAACGCCCGGCATTGACATCGCGGTGATCGGTCCTGGCGACCTCGCGACCTCGATCGGCAAGCAAGGCCGCGCGGATGATCCCGAAGTGATGGCGCTGATGGCGCAGGCCGAGGCCGGCATCCGCAAGGCCGGCGTTCCGATCGGCGGCGTGGCGCGCACCGCGGAGCAGGCCAATCAGATGATTGAGCGCGGCTATGTCGCGCTCGCGCTGGGCTTCGACTGGTCGCTGTTTACGCGCGGAATTGCCGCGAGCTTCGAGGGTATCAAGCGCTGAACCGGTGGCATTCGGCATATCCTAGATGGCGAGACCGCCGAGGCGGTTCTCATGGCAGACCGGGCTGGAACGGGGTGATAACGCTGAAATCGCAGCCGAATTGCGGGTTATTCAATCGCCGGTCGATCGAGTTCGGCTCGCCCGAGCGGCCGTCCGTCCGTCCGCGGCACGAATGTGGCCGATTTGAACTCAAAACCGGAGCTTATCGTTTGACAGATCAGCGGTTTCTCCCTAGAAACCGCCTGCTCGCGGGCCGATTTCGGCCCGCGTTGCGTTTCGCGACCCGTGGCCCTCTCCAAGCTTAAGGAGCGGGCCTGTCGGCTCCGGGATTTCCCGGCGCACAGGAGGGCGCGTCTCCTCAAACCTTAAACTTTGCAAAGAGGACGCGATGACCAAGCGCAGTGAGGCGAAATACAAGATCGATCGCCGTATGGGCCAGAACATCTGGGGCCGCCCGAAGAGCCCCGTCAACCGCAGGGAATACGGACCCGGCCAGCATGGCCAGCGCCGCAAGGGCAAACTCTCCGACTTCGGCGTGCAGCTGCGCGCCAAGCAGAAGCTGAAGGGCTACTACGCCAACATCAGCGAACGCCAGTTTCACGGCATCTATGTCGAAGCCAGCCGCCTCAAGGGCGACACCGGTGAAAACCTGATCGGCCTGCTCGAGCGCCGCCTCGACACCGTGGTCTATCGCGCCAAGTTCGTGGCCACCATGTTCGCCGCGCGCCAGTTCATCAACCACGGCCACGTCAAGGTGAACGGCCGCCGCGTCAACATCTCGAGCTTCATGGTGAAGGTCGGCGACGTGATCGAGGTCAAGGAATCCTCCAAACAACTCGCCGTGGTGCTCGAAGCCAGCCAGCTCGGCGAGCGCGACGTGCCTGACTTTATCGAGGTCGATCACTCCAAGATGACGGCGAAGTTCGCCCGCATCCCGCACCTGTCGGACGTTCCGTTCGCCGTGCAGATGGAGCCGCATCTGATCGTCGAATTCTATTCGCGCTGATATTTCGGCGCAGCGCCAATATCAAAAGGCCCCGGTTTTGCCGGGGCCTTTTTTCATTTCGACATGCATGGTTGCTCGTGCCCGGGCTTGTCCCGGGCACCCACGCCTTTATGGTCAGCAGCGCAAGAAAGACGTGGATGGTCGGGACGTAGGCGAGCGGAAGCGACGCCGTCCTTCAGACGGCTATGCCCGGCCACGACGTGGTTAGCGAGAATCCCCATGACCTACACCCCTCCCCCACGCGATCCCAAGGCGCCGAGGGTCCGAATCAATCTTTTGTCGGACACGCAGACACGGCCAACGGCGGCGATGCGAGAGGCGATGGCGCGGGCCGAGGTGGGGGACGAGCAGATCGGCGACGATCCGAGTACCAATGTGTTGTGCGAACGGGTGGCTGACCTGCTCGGCAAGCAAGCGGCCGTGTTCATGCCATCGGGAACGATGTGCAATGTCGCCGCGACGCTGTCCCATTGCCGCCCCGGCGATGAAATCCTGGCGCATGAAACCGCGCATATCCTGGCGCGTGAAGGCGGTGCGCATGCCGCGCTCGGCGGATTTCAGATCACCGCGCTGCCAGGGGCCGGCGGGCAATTCACGCCCGACACGTTTCGCAACACGCTGCATCCGCGCACGCGCTACCAGCCGCCGCAAATCCTGGTCAGCGTCGAGCAGACCGCCAATATCGGCGGCGGCACGATCTGGAAAAAATCCGAGCTCGAAGAGGTCGTGGGAATCGCGAAGTCGAACGACCTTGCCACTCATATGGACGGCGCGCGGCTGCTGAATGCCTGCGTCGCCACCGGAATTTCCGCGCGCGACATGGCCTCGGGCTGGGATTCCGCGTGGATCGACTTCTCCAAGGGGCTCGGCGCGCCGGTCGGCGCCGCGATCGCCGGCTCGCGCGATTTCATCGACGATGTCTGGCGCTGGAAGCAGCGGCTTGGCGGTTCGATGCGGCAATCCGGCATCTGCGCCGCGGCCTGCGTGCACGCGCTCGACCATCATGTCGACCGCCTCGCCGACGATCACGCCAATGCGCGGGCGCTGGCGCGCGGACTATCGCAGATTCCAGGTGTCGAGGTGCAGCAACCCGAAACCAATCTGGTTTTCTTTGCCCCCGACAAGTCAGGCGTCAGCGGCGCAAAAATGGTCAACGCCCTGCGACAGCACGGCGTGCTGCTGGCGATGATGGATGGCCGCATCCGCGCCTGCACCCATCTCGACGTCACCGCTGAGATGATCGAGGAGACGGTTGGTCTGGTGCGCGAGATCGTGCGCGCGGCCTAACTCACTTCTCCAGGGCGCCGTAGACCAGCGTTTTCAGTTCGCTCTGAATCCGTTCGCGCTGAGTGCCAGCGCGAGGCCGTACCGCTTCGCGAAACCGTCAGTTTTCCATCGCTTCATAGATCAGCTGCTTGACCGTTTTCTGGATGCGCTGGCGCTCCGACGGCGTCTGCTCCATCAGCACGAAAAACATGTCCTGTTTGCGGTCGATGACAAAATAGCAGCCGCTGGCGCCGTCCCATTTCAACTCGCCGAGCGAACCCGGCGGCGGCGGTTTTGCATTGCCGGGATCGGTGCGCACGCCGAAGCCGAGGCCGAACCCAAAGCCGTCGCCGGGGAAATAGAAATAGTCGCGATCGACGCCGGAGTTCGGCCCGATATGATCCGTCGTCATCAGCTCGAACGATTTGGGACTGAGATATTGCTTGCCGTTGAGCTTGCCGCCGGCCAGCACCATCCGGGAGAATTGTGCCGAATCGGCCATGCTGGAGACCATGCCGCCGCCGCCGGATTCCCATTTCATGGGGACGTCAGGGCTGCTTTCGAAGCCGACCTTGAAATTATCGTCGTTCGGCATCGGCCTGGCGATCAGCGTCTTCTTCCGGGGATCGGTGACATAAAACGATGTGTTGCTCATGCCGAGCGGGTCGAGCAGGCTTTCTTTTTCGAATTGCAGCAGCGACTTGCCGCTGACGATTTCGATGATGCGGCCCAGAATGTCGGTCGAATGACCGTAGTCCCATAGGATGCCCGGCTGCTCGGCCAGCGGCAGCTGCGCGATGCGCTCGGCAAATTCGGCATTGGTGACGTCGCCGTCATAGATGTTGGCGTTGGCGTAGGCCTTGCGCACCATGCTGTCGCCATAGAAGCCATAGGTGATTCCGGAAGTTTGCGTCATGAGATCCCGAATCGTGATCGGGCGCTGGAGCGGCACCAACTCGAGAGCTTTTTCGTCATTGACCGTCTGCTTCTCGACGCCGACCTTGGCCTTGGCGAACGACGGAATGTATTTCTCGACAGGGTCGTCCAGTTTCAACTTGTTCTGGTCGATCAACATCATCGCCGCGACGGACGTGATCGGCTTGGTCATCGAGAAAATGCGGAAGATGGTGTCGTCGGTCATCGGCTGTTTGGTCGCGGGATCGCGCACGCCAAAGAACTGGTGATAGACCGGCTTGCCGTGCTGCTCGATCAGGAGGATTGCGCCGGGAATCTTGCCGGTCGCGACTTCATTCTTGAAGAACTCGCCGATATTCGCGAGCTTTTGCGGGTTGAAATGGGCACCGGCGGGAATATCGAAGGTGCCTTCCGCTCGCGACTGCGACGCAGCCAGCAGCAACAGCGCGCTGCCTGCGAGCGCGCGCAATACCTGATGACGGTTCATCAACCCCTCCCCGGATCAACGGCGGCGGAGTGTAGCGGCCGGTTCAGTCGGCACAAGGGTCGCCGACACCCGCCAATGCCTGCGCGTGAAACCCCGCGCTGTCCCTGGAAAAGCAGCAGAAGATAATGCGAACGAGCGATGGCGCCTCGGCCAGCGCATCACTCGTCGAGGCGATCGCGATCTGTGCCGCACGGTCGGCGGGAAAGCGATAGATGCCGGTCGAGATCGCCGGAAAAGCCACTGAAGAAAGGTCGTGATTGCGGCAAAGCTCGATCGAGCGGCGATAGCAGGAGGCCAGCAGATCGTCTTCGCTGAGATTTCCACCATTCCACACCGGCCCAACGGTGTGAATCACGTGGCTGGCCTGGAGCCGATATCCCTTGGTGATTTTGGCATCGCCGGTCTTGCAGCCATGTAGCATGCGGCATTCGGCAACCAGATCGGGCCCGGCCGCGCGATGGATCGCGCCGTCCACGCCGCCACCGCCCAGCAGCGAAGTGTTCGCTGCGTTGACGATGGCGTCAACGCGCAACGTTGTGATGTCAGCAACGATGACTTCGAGCCGCGCCGGGCCGAGCTGGCGCGCCGCAAAGCTCAGGCAGAGGCCGCAGCGCCGGTCGTGACGCCCTTTTCGGCGAGAAGCTTCTGCAGCTCACCGGCCTGGAACATCTCGCGGATGATATCGCAGCCACCGACGAACTCGCCCTTGACATAGAGCTGCGGAATAGTCGGCCAGTTCGAATAGGTCTTGATGCCGTCGCGCAGGTCGGCGGATTCGAGAACGTTCAGACCCTTGTAGCCGACTCCGACGTGGTCGAGAATCTGGACCACCTGTCCGGAAAAACCGCACTGCGGAAATTGCGGCGTGCCCTTCATGAACAGCACGACGTCGTTCGACTTCACTTCGCTCTCGATGAATTGCTCAATGCTCATAATTCTTTCCCTTTGGGACATACCCCTGCGACACAGCCGTCCGGGCCAACCTCAGCCAGTTTAACCCTTTACTGCCATACATGTATCCCAAACCGTTGCATATCCAAAGTAAAATGACGCGGAGCTGACATGCGCGGGCTTGAGACAGCCATTCCTCCGGTAACCAGTAGCTATGATCGTCATAGTGCTTCGGTAGGGCTGGGAGAGGCTTTTTTCCCATCTGGAAGCGCCTATCTAGGACAGGCTGTTCCGGGGGAACCGGCAGGCCAGAGCAACGTTCTCTACCCAACCGGAGGCCATCGTGACGAAACCAGCAGCCGCTGCGGCCACGCTTGTCACCGCTTGCCGGTCCCTATTCTCGGATTCCGGCGGTTTGGCCCAGAATTTGGTTGAGGCCTTCCTTGAGGTCCGAAACGAGACGGAGCGCCGCGCCGCCCCTCTTTCGCCGGAAGATCAGCTGATTCAGTCGATGCCGGACGCCAGTCCGGCCAAATGGCATCGCGCTCATACCACCTGGTTCTTTGAGGAATTCCTGCTCGGCAAACATTGTCAGGGCTACCAGCCCTTTCATCCGGACTACGCCTTCCTGTTCAATTCCTATTATGTCAGTGCCGGGCCGCGCCATGCCCGCCATCAGCGCGGCCACCTGACCCGCCCAAGCACCGAGGAGGTCACCGCCTATCGCCGGCACGTCGACGCCGCCGTGGTGAGGTTCTTCCAGACCGCCGACGAAGACGCCCTGTCGAAGCTCGCGCCCCTGGTCGAAGTCGGCCTCAATCACGAGCAGCAGCATCAGGAATTGATGCTGACCGACATCCTGCACGCCTTCGCGCAAAACCCGATACTGCCAGCCTACGATCCGTCATGGCGCTTTCCGGTTTCAACCGATAACGGCGATCAATGGATCACCCTCAATGAGGGCATTCACTCCGTCGGCCACGCCGGCGACAGCTTTCATTTCGACAATGAAAAGCCCGCGCACCGCGCGCTGGTGGGCCCTGTCAGGCTCGCGCGCAACCTCGTCACCAATGCCGAATGGCTCGCCTTCATGGCCGACGGCGGCTATCGCACCGCGACGCTGTGGCTGATGGACGGCTTTGCCGCCTTGGCCAACGAGGAATGGCAGGCACCCGGCCATTGGCGTCAGATCGACGGCGAATGGCGGGTCATGACGCTCGCCGGGTTAAGACCGGTCGATCCGAACGCCCCGGTCTGCCATGTCAGCTATTACGAGGCGGACGCGTTCGCGCGCTGGAGCGGCAAGCATTTGCCGACCGAAATGGAATGGGAGGTGGCAGCGCGCGCCGGCCATCTCAACGACGCCTTCGGGATCGTCTGGCAATGGACCCGCAGCGCCTACGCCCCCTATCCCGGCTATCGCGCCCTCGAAGGCGCGCTCGGCGAGTACAACGGCAAGTTCATGGTCAACCAATTGGTGCTGCGCGGCTCCTCACTTGCGACGCCACGAGCCCATAGCCGCATCACCTACCGTAACTTCTTTTATCCGCACCATCGCTGGCAGTTCACCGGACTGCGGCTCGCCGACTACGCCGACTGATTCCTTGTCGAATTCAACCGCGCCGGGACGCGCGCCCAGGAGATTGACATGAACGTGCATGCCCCCGCTTTGGCCGAAGCGCATCTGCCGGATGAACAGACCACCGCCTTCGCGCGCGATGCGATCGACGACCTGTCGCAACGGCCCAAACGGCTGTCGCCGAAATATTTCTATGACGCCACGGGCTCTGAATTGTTCGAAGCAATCACGCAACTCCCGGAATACTACCCGACCCGCACCGAACTCTCGATTCTGCGCGATCGCGGCAACGATATCTCGGCCATCATCCCGGAGGGAGCAGCACTGGTTGAATTCGGCGCCGGCGCGACCACGAAAGTCCGCCTGCTGCTGGAGAATTGCGCCATCAGCGCCTACGTCCCCGTCGATATTTCCGGCGACTTCCTGCAAGGTCAGGCAGACGCGCTGCGCCAGGATTTCCCTGGCCTGGATGTCCATCCGGTAGCGGCGGATTTCACCGCACCGTTCGTACTGCCCGAAGCCATCGCCAGTTTGCCGAAGGTCGGATTTTTTCCGGGTTCGACGCTTGGAAATTTCGAACCGCACGAGGCCCGCGCCTTCCTGCGCAGCGCGCGCCGAATCCTGGGTGAAGGCGCGCAGATGATCATCGGCGTCGACCTCGAAAAGGACGAACGCGTGCTGTACGACGCCTATAACGATGCCGCTGGCGTGACCGCGCGCTTCAATCTCAATGTGCTGGTCCGCATCAACCGCGAGCTCGGCGGCAATTTCGACCTTTCGGCCTTTACCCATCGCGCGATCTACAACCGCGATCGGCATCGCATCGAGATGCATCTGATCAGCAAGAAACCGCAGACCGTACGCATGCTCGGCACCAGCTTTGCATTCCGCGCCGGCGAAAGCATCCACACCGAGAGCAGCTACAAGTACAGCGTCGAACGCTTCACGGCGCTGGCGCGCGGCTCGGGCTGGACGGCACGCGAGTCATGGACCGACGCCGCCGGCATGTTTTCGGTTCACGCGCTGGTTGCTTCGGACTGAGCCTTCGAGCTGAGCGAAACAGATTCCCACACCCCGACCATGACCATGATCGCTGATGTCAGAATAGACAGCAGTAGCGGCGACAATTGGCCGGCGAACCAAGAGAGCACACCGAGCGCGACGATGCCTGCGCCATGCGAGAGCTGCAGGAAGCCGCGAAACGTGTGCTTGAACAGGATGGTCCCGACCAGAAAAAGCAGCGGACCGCCGATCGCGCACAGCGATGTCCTGAGATCGGAATGGCCGTCGGGATGCGTCAGCACCAGATCGTCGGCCACCGCCGAGACGATGATCCCGGCGACGATCGGCATGTGCAGATAGGTGTAGGCCAGCCGCGCCAGCCGGCCCGGCTCGCTGGATTTCGAGATCTGCTCGGAGCCGGCTTCGGCGCCCTTGTGGAAATAGATCCACCACATCGCGATGCTGCCGATCAGCGCCGACACAAAGGCCGTAACGTGGTCCGTGGTCCAGGGCAGATCGGCAAAGGTCGCACCGGTCACCACGATCGATTCACCGAGCGCGATGATGATGAAGCCGGCGCAGCGCTCGGCCATGTGGCCGCCATCGACCACCCAGTCGGCGACCGAAGAGGCGCCGTATTTCGGGATCCAGAACCGCACCGCCGGTGACAGATATTCGATCCCGAGCGCCACCGCCCACAGCACCAGGCGGGACTGCCCCTCGGCGAAGCCGCCGGCCACCCAGAAAATGGCCGATACGACCAGCCAAACCAGGATCCGCACCGCGTTCAGGCGCGCCATGGTCCGGCCGGGCGGCGTCGACGCCAGCAGGAAGATCGTGCGCCCGACCTGCATCACGCTATAGGCGAGCGCGAACCAGAGTCCTCGCGATTCAAAAGCCTTCGGAATCGAGGTCGAAAGTATCAGGCCGCCGAGCATCAGCGCGAACAACAGCACGCGAACCGCGGTCTTCTCGGGATCGAGCCAGTTGGTGATCCAGGCGGTATAGACCCACAGCCACCAGACGCTGAGAAACAACAGCGTCGTCTGCAGCGCCCCGAGCGGCGTAAAGTGGCTGAGCAGCGTGTGCGATATCTGCGTTACCGCAAATGCGAACACGAGGTCGAAAAACAGTTCGGCGTAGGTGACCCGGTTGTGCTGGTTCGGCACCAGCGGGCGATACAGAGCGCCGCGTTGCTCGTCCCCCGCCATCCCCGGACGCTAGCCCTCCGGTACCCCGGTCTGCAGCGCCAGCGCATGCAAGACGCCGCCCATCTGGCCCTTCAGCGACTGATAGACGATCTGGTGCTGCTGGACCCGCGATTTGCCGCGGAATGAGGCCGAAATCACCGTTGCCGAGTAGTGGTCGCCATCGCCGGCCAAGTCTCGGATCGTTACCTCGGCGTCGGGAATAGCTGCCTTGATCATCGACTCGATCTCGCGGGCGTCCATCGGCATCCAGATATTCTCCAATAAGCGCTTCGAATCGTGGCCGGCTCTCGCGCGTGACGGCCAAACCTAGCGCGGTTGCCCTTCTAGGTCACGTCTTTCAGCACTATATTCCGAGTTCGAATTGTTTTAAATCCGCTGGATCGAGCCCGCCGATCACAACGGGCTGATCGAAAGGGCGCAAACGATCATGAAACTCCCCGGTCCCGATCACCCCATCACCATCACGGCGAATCCCAAGCGCGTCCGCGTCTCCGCTGGCGACGTTGTCATCGCCGACACAACCCATGCCCTGACGTTGAAGGAAGCGAGCTATCCGCCGGTCCAGTATGTGCCCCGCAGCGACGCCAATATGGCCTTGCTCAAGCGCTCGGAGCGGACCACGCATTGCCCCTACAAGGGCGACGCGAGCTATTACAGCGTCGTCGCCGACGGCAAGACGCTGGAAAATTCGAGCTGGACCTACGAGACGCCGTTCCCGGCGATGGCCGAAATCTCGGGCCATCTGGCGTTCTATCCCGACAAGGTCAAGATCGAGGAAGTGGCCTGAGGCCTTATGCCGAAGGAAGCATCAACTTTTCTGGTCATGCCGGGGCTTGACCAGGCTTGTCCCGCATGACGAGTTGCCGTGATCTCGCCCGCTACACCCTGAAGATCGTAAGACCGAGGACAAGCAATATGAGGAAGATCACGACAAAGATATAGAACAGGAAGCGGGCGACATCGGCGGACGCCGCCGAAACGCCGGTGAATCCGAGGATGCCGGCAATGATCGATACCACGAAAAAGATCAGCGCCCATTTTAGCAGTGTCATGGTCGTTTCCCTTGAACCTTCGCGGCGCACTGGCGCCTGTGCGACCGATCTAACTTCGGGCGACGGAACTGGTTCCAGATGCGTGCCGCAGCAATCGGCTATAGCCTCCCGTGTCGAGACGGGCACGCCGGCAGCGGAGCAATTTGACCTTGCTGAATCGGGTTCCCGACGACAACATCGAGCATGACAGGGTTGTCGAGGCGCATGACGTCAATTTCGCATTCAGAGGCGCTCGTGCAATTCCGGTCGGCGCCGAGTGCTACGCCACGCAATTTCGCGCTCGACCATGCGCGCAGCTTCCTGACGCTTGTCGTCGTGCTCCACCACGCGGTCATCGCCTATACCTATTTCGGCCATACGGATCCCAAGTCGTGGATCGGCTTCGACGTCATCGTTACCGCCACCGACAGCTTCTTCATGGCGGCCTTCTTTTTCCTATCGGGCCTGTTCGTGTGGCCAAGTCTGTCACACAAGTCGACGGGTGCCCATTTGCGCGATCGCTTGCTGCGGCTCGGCCTTCCGTTCGCGATCGCCGCTGTCACGGTGATTCCGCTCGCATATTACGCGATCGCGCTTCGGAGCAATCCCGATCTCACCTTTACAGCCTTCTGGTGGAAAACCGTAACGGTCGGGCCGTGGCCGAGTGGCCCGGTCTGGTTCGTCTGGGTGCTGCTCGCTTACGATCTGCTCGCGACCGTGCTGTACAGGCTATCTCCGAGCGTGATCGATCCCATCAACCGCCTGTCGGAGCAATGCTTGAATCGACCGGCCCGATTCTTCCTGTTCCTGCTCGCGGTCACCGCCATTGTCTATGTACCGGCGCTGATCTACTTCAGCCCTAGTCGTTGGTTCGAGTTCGGGCCGTTCTCGGTGCAGGCGAGCCGAATCCTGCTATACGCGGCCTACTTCTTCATCGGAGCCGGCGTCGGCGCCGCGCATCTCGATCAGGGCGTATTGAGCGCGGATGGACGGTTGGCAAAAACCAAGTGGGATTGGGTGGTCGCCACCATCATTTCCTATGCCATGATGTGGGTGATGATCTACATCAAGCGTGAGATACTGGGCAATCCCGACACGCTACCGGTCTGGTATCTCGCCATCTACGGCCTGTTGTTCGTCACGTTCAGCGCCGCGATCCTGTTTGCTATCCTCGGATTTTTCCTCGGATCAACGCGATCGTGGAACATGCTCGACCGGATGCAGGGCGATGCCTACGGCATCTTCCTCGTGCATTATCCGATCGTGCTATGGCTGCAATACTGGCTGTTCGATTACGATCTGCCGGCGATCGTCAAGGCGACCATCGCCTTTGTGCTGACGGTCATTCTCAGCTGGGGAGTAACGGCTGCTTTGCGAAAGATCCCCGGCGCCTCGCACGTGCTGTAGCGGTGGGATCGCCTAGAGCCTTTTCCGTTCCGATGGAATCGGAACGGAGCTCTAGATTCTTGTTTTGACGCGTTTTCTTTACGCGAACCGGGATCCACCCACGGATCAAGTCCGAGGGCATGCTTCGCTCGAAAACGCTCTAACCGGCGGCACCGTCCATATAGGCCGGAAACCAGCCCTCGAAGCCCGATTTGAGCGCAGCGATCGCGACCGACGCCTCGCCCGCAACCGTAACGGCGTCGCCGCCGGTGGTACCGATCCGCGCGCAGGACACGCCGGCGCCTTTCATCTTGGCGAGCACAAGGCCGGCCTCCTCCACCGGCACGGTGACGATGTAGCGCGCCTGATCTTCGCCATACCAATAAGCGTGCGGCACGATCGATGCCGGTCCCGCCAGCAACTCCGCACCGATGCCGCTCGCGATTGCCATCTCCGCCAGCGCGATCAACAGTCCGCCGTCGGAGACGTCGTGCACCGCGGTTGCCGTGCCGGCATGGATCATGCCGCGCACCACGTCGCCGTTGCGCTTTTCCGCCGCGAGATCGACCGGCGGCGGAGCGCCCTCCTCACGACCGCAGATATCGCGGAGATACACCGACTGACCGAGCCAGCCGTGGGTGTCGCCGATCAACAGGATCGCTTCGTCGGCGGCCTTGAATGCCAGCGTTGCGGATTTGGTGAAATCGTCGAGCAGTCCAACGCCGCCGATCGAGGGCGTCGGCAGGATGCCGCGGCCGTTGGTCTCGTTGTAGAGCGAGACGTTGCCGGAGACGACGGGAAAGTCGAGCGTACGGCAGGCCTCCGCGATGCCCTTCAGGCAACCGACGAACTGGCCCATGATCTCGGGCCGTTCCGGATTGCCGAAATTGAGGTTGTCGGTGATCGCGAGCGGTCGGCCGCCGACCGCGGTGATGTTACGCCATGCCTCGGCCACCGCCTGCATGCCGCCCTGATACGGATCAGCCTCGCAATAGCGCGGCGTCACGTCGACGGTCAGCGCCAGCCCTTTCGGCCCGTCCTGCACCCGCACCACCGCGGCATCACCGCCGGGCCGCTGCACGGTATTGCCGAGAATAAGGTGGTCGTATTGCTCCCAGACCCAGCGGCGCGAGCAAAGCTCCGGCGTCGCGATCAGCTTCTCCAGCGCCGGCATGACGCCGATCGGCGGCTCGACGTCCTGCGCGCGGATGGTCGGCAGCAACGGCGTTGCGACATGCGGGCGATCATAGATCGGCGCCTCGTCGCCCAATTCCTTGATCGGCAGGTCGACCATCACGTTGCCGCCATGCTTGACGACAAAGCGCTTGCTCGGCGTGGTGTAGCCGACGACCGCGAAATCCAGTCCCCATTTGCGGAAGATCGCCTCGGCCTGCTTCTCCTTCTCCGGCTTGAGCACCATCAGCATGCGCTCCTGGCTCTCGGAGAGCATCATCTCGTAGGCGCTCATGCCGGTCTCGCGGGTCGGCACCGCATCGAGGTCGAGATCGACGCCGAGATCGCCCTTGGCGCCCATCTCCACCGCCGAGCACGTCAGTCCCGCCGCGCCCATGTCCTGGATCGCGATCACGCAATCGGCTTGCATGATTTCAAGACAGGCTTCCAGCAACAACTTTTCAGCGAAGGGGTCGCCGACCTGCACGGTCGGACGCTTCTCGGCGGAGTCATCGTCGAACTCGGCTGACGCCATCGATGCGCCATGGATACCGTCGCGGCCGGTCTTGGAGCCGAGATAGACGATCGGCATGTTCACGCCGGAAGCTGCCGCGTAGAAAATCCTGTCGGCGTCGGCGAGCCCCACCGCCATCGCATTGACCAGGATGTTGCCGTCATAGCGGGTGTGGAAACGCACCTGCCCGCCGACGGTCGGCACACCGAACGAATTGCCGTAGCCGCCGACGCCAGCCACCACGCCCGAGACCAGATGGCGGGTCTTGGGATGCTCCGGCGCGCCAAAACTCAGAGCGTTGAGACAGGCGATCGGGCGCGCGCCCATCGTGAACACGTCGCGCAAAATGCCGCCGACGCCGGTGGTCGCGCCCTGATAGGGCTCGATATAGCTCGGATGGTTGTGGCTCTCCATCTTGAAGACCACCGCCTGGCCATCGCCGATATCGATCACGCCGGCGTTCTCGCCCGGCCCCTGGATCACCCACGGCGCCTTGGTCGGCAAGCCCCGCAAATGCAGCCGCGAAGATTTGTACGAGCAGTGCTCGTTCCACATCGCCGAGAAGATCCCGAGCTCGGTGAAGCTTGGCACCCGGCCGATCAGCTTGAGAATGCGTTCATACTCGTCGGGTTTCAGGCCATGGCTGGCGACGAGTTCGGGGGTGATTTGCGGCTGGTTCATGAGGCCCCTATTAGGGAGATCGAAGGGGAGCGAAAAGGCCTTTTATGGCGCATTTTCCTGATGTCCAGAGCTTTGCATGCGCACCGTGCATCCCTGCCGATTGCACATGGCGGATGGATCGGATTTAAGTCGCAAAACCCTCGTTTGAAGGCTCAAATCGCGTGGATGACATCACCAAAACCGCATACCGCCGGCCACTGGTGTTAGTGATGGCCGGCGTCGCCGCGATGACTATCCCGGGACGGGCCTATCGAAATTTGGTCAGGCCGTTCGTACGAACTGAAATACTTCAATCTCGGAAATCGCAACGGGCCTCAGGCCGACAATTGCTTCTCGGCGATTGACAGCCATTCGGCCTGCGCGACGCGCAGATGTTCGGGCGTATGTTTCATCTGGATCAGCAATTCAGCGAATATTACCTTGGCTTCGGCGGTACGGCCCATCAAGCTCAACAACAGGGCGTATCGCACCCTTGCCTCTGCGCCGGGAAAATATGCCGCGACGCCGTGAAACTCCGCCAGCGCCTCTTCGTTGCGCCCGACCCCGGCCAGCGCTCGAGCATATAGCAGATGCGCGTCCGCGGAATGGAAATCAGGCCAACGCGTTTGCAGGTCGTCCAATGTCGCAATCGCGTCAGCGGGACGATTTTGCTCGAACTGGGCCCTCGCCTTGCCAAAGGCGTAGATCGGTCCCATCGGCAGTTTCAACGCATGATCGTAATGACGTTCAGCCTCCTCGAAGCGCCCGATACTCAAACACTCGGCGGCCAGCGTCACGCGGTTCGCAATGGTGTCGGTAGCCGCGAGCGCGTCCGACAATTCATGGTACCGCTTTTCCGGATTGAGCCTGTTGGCAATGCGGCGGCGTGCCTGCTGAGCGCCGTGGCCGCCGAGCCATTCCGGCATGATTTCCACCGCGATATAGGCCAGCGCGCCGACAACCGGAATCATCAGGATGATAAAGGCCCAAGGCTGTAGGCGGCCTGTTTTAGCCGCATGATATACCAGCGTGATATTGAGCAGCAGGATGACCAGAAAAAACGGCATCGCGCGTTCCAACGAATAGCGCGGTAATGCCGTCGTTTTAGCGCGATAAGCGAGGTAAAACAATCCCAGGTTGCTGATGGAAATTTGACCCGAGAGCGGTAACACGCTCGAGTTTGCGGCCGGCCATAAGGTCGGCGAAACTAGGCCGCGCGCTCCAGATGCGCGACCAGGCCTGCAAACAGGCCGCGACCGTCGGTGCAGCCCATGATGTCTTCAACGTGGTTTTCAGGATGCGGCATCATGCCGAGCACATTACCGCGCTCGTTGACGAGGCCGGCGATCGAATGCGCCGCGCCGTTGACATTGGCGCGCTCGTCGATGGCGCCGTCCGGCGAGCAATAGCGATAGAGCACCCGCCCCTCGCCCTCGAGCCGCTTCAGCGTCTCTTCATCGGCTTCGTAATTGCCTTCGCCATGGGCGACCGGCACCCGAATGACCTGACCGGCATTGTAGCCGCGGGTGAACGGCGTGTCGGAACGCTCGACCCGCAGATGCACATCATGGCAGATGAATTTCAGTTTCGCGTTGCGCATCAGAACGCCGGGCAACAGGCCGGACTCGCAGAGAATCTGAAAGCCGTTGCAGACCCCGAGCACAAGGCCGCCATCGGCAGCAAACGCTCGCACCGCATCCATCACAGGCGAACGCGCGGCAATGGCGCCGCAGCGCAGATAGTCGCCGTAGGAAAATCCGCCCGGCACCACCACGAGATCGGTGCCCTTCGGCAGCGAGGTCTCGGCGTGCCAGATCATCGCCGGCTCCTGGCCGGAAGCGAGCCTGAGCGCGCGTGCCATATCGCGTTCGCGATTGATGCCGGGAAAAACCAGAACCGCGGATTTCATCGTCAGCGCTGCCTTAGAGAAGTTCAACCCGATAATTTTCGATCACGGTGTTGGCGAGCAGCTTGTCGGCGGCGGCTTTCAGCGCAGCCTCCGCCTTGGCCTTGTCGGTATCGGACAATTCGATGTCGAACACCTTGCCCTGGCGCACACTGGCGATCCCGTCGACGCCGAGCGATTTCAGCGCGCCTTCAATCGCCTTGCCCTGGGGATCAAGGATGCCGGATTTAAGGGTAACGGTAACGCGTGCTTTCACGATTGACCCTGCTCAGCTTTTCACCAGCACCGGGCCGGAGCCCGCGGGACGCTCGTTTTCCATCAGGATGCCGAGCCGCTTGGCGACTTCGGTATAGGCCTCCAGCACGCCGCCGAGATCGCGGCGAAAGCGATCCTTGTCGAGCTTCTCGTTGGACTTGATATCCCACAGTCTGCACGAGTTGGGCGATATCTCGTCAGCGACGATGATGCGCATCATCTCGTTCTCGAACAGGCGGCCGCATTCCATCTTGAAATCGACCAGACGGATGCCGATGCCGAGAAACAGCCCGGTCAGGAAGTCGTTGACGCGAATCGCCAGCGCCATGACGTCGTCGATCTCCTGCGGCGTGGCCCAGCCGAACGCGGTAATGTGCTCCTCGGAGACCATGGGGTCGTTGAGCTGGTCGTTCTTGTAATAAAACTCGATAATCGAGCGCGGCAGCTGGGTACCTTCCTCGATGCCGAGTCGCTGCGATAGCGAGCCGGCCGCGACATTCCGCACCACGACCTCGAGAGGCACAATCTCCACTTCGCGAATCAGTTGTTCGCGCATGTTGAGACGGCGGATGAAATGGGTCGGCACCCCGATGTCGTTGAGGTGCTGGAACAGGTATTCCGAAATCCGGTTGTTGAGGACGCCCTTGCCCTCGATCACCTGGTGTTTCTTGGCATTGAACGCGGTCGCATCGTCCTTGAAGTGCTGAATCAGGGTTCCGGGCTCGGGACCTTCATAGAGAACCTTGGCCTTGCCTTCATAAATGCGGCGTCGACGGCTCATTGGGATGTACCGTGTGTTGTTAAAATCCATGAGTTTGGTGTGCTCCGGATGACAGGGACTGCGACCCACGACGGAGCTGCCGTGAAGGCCAGAACTTGAAGACAACCGAAAACAGAACAAGAACCAACCCTGAAGGCAACCTATCCGATTGGCCCATCCAGTACAATCGATCCCGTCCTGCCGGACCCGAGTTTTACCGCCTTCGCTGGCGACATTCCGTCCGTTGTTTCAGCAACTCTCAGTGCTTATCTAACCATCACGGTGGATTGCCGCAATGCGGCCGCAACTCACCGTTTCGACATCGGAATCGGAACTTTGTCATGACCACCTTTGACAAGCGCGAAGAAGCTTTTGAGAAGAAATTCGCAGTCGACGAAGAGCTGAGGTTCAAGGCCGCGGCACGCCGTAACAAGCTGCTGGGGCTGTGGGCGGCGGAGAAGCTCGGAATGTCCGGCGACGCCGCCAAGGTCTACGCCAAGGAAGTCGTGGCTGCCGACTTCGAGGCAGCCACCGGCGGCGCGATGCGCAA
Source organism: uncultured Alphaproteobacteria bacterium (assembly GCA_963806075.1). Lineage (GTDB taxonomy): Bacteria > Pseudomonadota > Alphaproteobacteria > Rhizobiales > Xanthobacteraceae > Bradyrhizobium. Next base: position 298,674 of record CAWDWT010000012.1, on the reverse strand, counting down.
GGTCACCATCGATCTTGCCGCCAAGGGCGTAGTCATCCCCGAAGCGGAGCTCCGCGCCAGAACGGATGAATTGATGGCCCAGGCGGTCGCGCAGGTGACCGCGGGCACGTAGCGACCACCCGGTTTATTTCAGCGTGATCTGAAAGGTCATCGATCCCGTGACCGTGTAACCCTCCTGCTGTTGCTGGCCGAACTGGCGACCGACATTGCTGTTGATCGATTCCATGCGGCAATCCTTGGCGAGCACTTCGCGTAGCAAGTCGCATTCGCGCGCAGCCATCTGATAGACGGTACGCTGCGCCTTCTCGCGCGATTTCTGCGCCTCTTCGCTGTCGCCGGTCGCACCGGTGACAAAAAAGCTGACGTTGGCCTGAACCCGGACCGACCCTTCCTGGCGTTGACTCGACCCAATCTGTTCGACCACGACGCGTTGTCCCGGCGTCTGGGCAGCGGCTGGCGTCAGCGAAAACAATAGGCCGGCGCCGGTGAACACGAAATGCTTGAACGACATCATGCGGGAAAACCTTTCACGGATTGAGCGGTGCCGCACACCCTAGTTACCCCCGGTTGCGATTTGACAAAGCTGCAGCTGCAAAAATCGTCCACTCGCTTCACGCGATGTTAACGGGTGCAACCATCCAAGCGCCGATTTTTGAGGACGCTTCAGGAAGATTGCTCCAGCATAAATTCGAGCCGGCCAAGCTCGGCGGCGACGTCGCCCTCGATGCCGGCGGCCGTCATGTCGATCACCCGGTAGCCGCGTTGCTCCAGCCACGCCCGCCGAGCCGCGCGATCGTTCGCGATTGCTTCGCTCTCGCCGGGATTGATCAGCTCGATTGCGATGCGGTGCACGAACGACACGAAGTCCGGGATTTGCCGCCCGACCGGCGTCTGCCGTTTGAACTGGCCGGCAAAGCGGCGATCGCTGGTCAGCGCCTGCCACAGGATGCGCTCGGCATCGGTGGGATTGCGGCGCAACAGCCGCGCCAGTCCGCGCACGGTGCCGCCGCTTTCCGATGGCCGCGCGCCCTGGCCCTGTTCGGCCAGCAACGCACGCAGCCGTGTCGCCTGCTCGCCATCCAGCACGCCGCCTTTGGCCGGCCCCTTGCGTCCTTCGGCAATCGCCATCACCACGCCGTGCAGCGTGTGCATGTCCTGCTTGGTCGGATCCATCCGGGTGAAAATGTTGCGCAAATTGACCAACATGGTCTCGCGCTTTTCCGCCGGGCGGAGGAATTCGGCCTTGTCGAGTTCGCGCACCAGATTGTCAAAGAACGCATCCATCTGGTGCTGCGACGCCGGCTCGGAGCGCTCGGGCATCGCGAACGGCAGGGTACCCGCGGTCGATAGCTTGAACCATTCGTAGCCCATCAGGAGCACGGCCTGCGCCAGGTTGAGCGAGGCGAACCCGGGATTGACCGGGAACGTGACGATGCGGTTGGCGATGGCAACCTCTTCGTTCAGCAAGCCCGAGCGCTCGCGACCAAAGAGGATGCCAACCTCACCGCCTCCCTCTCCGACCTGCGCCACGATCTCGCGTGCCGCCGCCTCAGGCCCGACCACCGGCTTCGCCTGGTCGTGGGCGCGGGCGGTGGTCGCGAACAACAGGGTACAGTCGGCGACCGCTTGCGCGACCGTATCGAACAGTTCAGCCCGATCCAGAATATGGTCGGCGCCGGCCGCGGCACGCTTGGCATGAACGTTCGGCCAGCCGTCGCGCGGGTTGACGATCCGAAGCCGGCTCAGTCCGAAATTGCCCATGGCGCGGGCGGCCATGCCGATATTCTCACCGAGCTGCGGCTCGACCAGGATGACGAGCGGCCCTGCGAGATCGCGGCCTGATTTGGTCCTGTCGGTGCCCGAACCGGACATCTCACCTCACTCCCAATCAAAGTTTGAAGGGTTTGCTTCCAGTTCCGAGGAAATTGATCAAAGCCCCGTCCGTGGCTCGAACTCGATGACCCGTTTGAGCTGATTTCTCAAGCGAAATAATCGAGTTGGGGTTGCGAGCTAATTCTCGACAGCAGCGGCGCGCCCATCGTGCGCAGCCTCTCTGCCATCGCATGTCGGCCGGATCGGGTATCAATCACACCTGAGGTGAAGCTGCAAAACGATCCGCAAGGCCAAGCGCGTGATCCTGATTCCGGCGGCCTTATCGGTCGCCATGTCGTACGATGGCTGGCCGCTCTCGCCTTCAAGATCGATTCCGCGGAACAGACCTGCATTGCCATTCGCCTTCCACGCTTATGGCGGCGATGCTATAGGGCCTGACCGGAACGGCGCCGTTCCCCAGATAGGCACTCTCAAGGTAAGGCCCGATCTCCATGACAAAAATCAAGGTGACCAACCCCGTCGTCGAACTCGATGGCGACGAAATGACCCGGATCATCTGGAAGTACATCAAGGACAAGCTGATCAACCCCTTCCTCGACATCGACCTGATGTATTTCGATCTTGGGATGGAGTCCCGGGACAAGACCAACGACAAGGTCACGGTCGATGCCGCCAACGCCATCAAGAAGGTCGGCGCCGGCGTCAAATGCGCCACCATCACCCCGGACGAGGCCCGGGTGAAAGAATTCGGCCTGAAGGAAATGTGGAAATCGCCGAACGGGACCATCCGCAACATCCTCGGCGGTGTGGTGTTCCGCGAGCCGATTATCTGCAAGAACGTGCCGCGGCTGGTGCCGGGCTGGACCAAGCCGATCATCATCGGACGCCATGCCTTCGGCGACCAGTATCGCGCCACCGACTTCAGATTCCCGGGCAAGGGCACGTTGACGATCAAGTTCGTCGGCGAGGACGGCAAGGTAATCGAGCGCGAAGTGTACAAATCCCCCGGCGAAGGCGTCGCAATGGCGATGTACAATCTCGATGATTCGATTGCCGATTTCGCCCGCGCTTCCCTCAATATGGGCCTGTCGAAGAATTATTCGGTCTACCTTTCGACCAAGAACACCATTCTCAAGGTCTATGACGGCCGCTTCAAGGATATCTTCCAGGACATCTTCGAGAAGGAATTCAAATCGAAGTTCGACGAGAAGAAGATCGTCTACGAACATCGCCTGATCGACGACATGGTGGCGGCCGCGATGAAGTGGTCGGGTGGCTATGTCTGGGCCTGCAAGAATTACGACGGTGACGTGCAGTCCGACACGGTGGCGCAAGGTTACGGCTCGCTCGGCCTGATGACCTCGGTCCTGATGACTCCCGACGGCAAGACCATGGAAGCCGAAGCCGCTCACGGCACGGTGACCCGGCACTACCGCGAGCATCAGAAAGGCAAGGAGACCTCGACCAACTCGATCGCCTCGATCTTCGCCTGGACGCGCGGCCTTGGCCACCGCGCCAAGCTCGATGACAACGCCGAGCTTGCGAAGTTTGCGACCACGCTGGAGAAGGTCTGCGTCGCGACCGTCGAAGCCGGCTTTATGACCAAGGATCTCGCGCTATTGGTCGGCGCCGACCAGCGCTGGCTTTCCACCACGGGCTTCCTCGACAAGGTCGCGCACAACCTGACCAAGGCGATGGAGGGCTAAGCGTGTCATTCTCGGGAACAGCAGCACTCGCGGCGCTGTTGTTGTCACGCTCGCGACTGAGCGCAACGGCGGCGGAGCTTCCCGCCGATCAGGCCCGCTGGCGACGATTGTGTTCGGCTTCGCTCAGAACATAGTGCCCGTGGGTGCGGGACGTTAACTTGCCGGCCTGCACCATGCGATGCAGGCGGACCACGAGGGTAGCGCGCTTGATCTCGATCTCGGCTTCTTCAAAGCGATCGACGATGTCCTGAACCGACAGCCCGCTGCTGTGAGCCAGAATTTCAAGAATGAATTCTTCGATTTCGTCACTGCCGCCCGATCTTGCGAGGCGGACATTCGGACGGCGCTCGCGATCCAATGAGCGCAACACGTCGGGCTTGGGTTCGAGTTCGGAGTCGGCTGAAACCGCCGTCCTTAGCCGCAAAACGATTTCATCGCAGACAGAACGGGCGCGCTCGGCGTCGGTCGCTACCAAACTCCCTAGGTGATAGGCCAATACGTCCGCTTTCAGCAGCAAATCGTGCTCGACCTGACGCACCACATCCAGGGAAAGTGCCATTGTCCGGTTCCCCACCCTTTTAATTCTTTATTAATGTAACCGAAAATTACCGGGAAACAAAGGCTCTCGCCCGCGAATCGAGCCCCTCCAGAAAATATAGTTAATGTGAAGTTATGGATTGACTCAAATTGTACGGGTATGTAATTTTTAATTACACAGATGAGGGGGAAATCCATGCTTCCGAATATCTCGAATTCGCTTTACGTCGTTTTTGGCGCCGCCTTCTTCGCCCTGCTTGCCCAGATCCGATGGCCCAAAATCAGACTTCAAACCGAGCGACAGAAAGGCGTCGGCGTTCGCGTCACCGACGTCATGTTAAGCGTCGCCGAACCGGCGCCGCGGGGTGACCGCATCGTTGCGGCGGAGCCCAAATTCGAATGCTCGGTCTATATTGTCTGGAAAACCCGTAAGAAATGATTGCGAGCGCCGCTAGCCGACCAGTCGCTTTTGTCGGTCGGAAGATGTGATCCGAAGCGCGGATCGCACGCGCAACCAATCCACGCCCCTTTCCCGCGCGGACTTGAACGTCACGCGCCCGCTACTGCCTTTTCGATCGCCGCGAGCGCGGCATCTGCCTTGGCGCCATCGGGACCGCCAGCCTGCGCCATGTCGGGCCGGCCGCCGCCGCCCTTGCCGCCGAGCGCTTCCGAGGCGCCGCGCACCAGATCGACGGCATTGTAATCGCTTCGTCAGATCGGAAGTGACGCCGACCACGACGCCGGCCTTGCCGTCTTCAGTGATACCGACAATCGCAACCACGCCGGACCCGATCTGTTTCTTGCCATCATCGACCAGGCTCTTGAGATCCTTGGTCTCCACGCCCTCCACCGCACGCGTCAGCAGCTTGATGTTTGCGACCTCGCGAACGCCAGTCCCCGCCGCGCCGCCGCTCGATGCACCACCGCCCATCGCGAGCCTCTTGCGCGCATCCGACAGGTCGCGCTCCAGCTTCTTGCGCTCTTCCATCAGGGCGGCGATCCGCGCCGGCATGTCGTCGAGCGTGCTGCGCAGCTCGGCGGCCGCGGTCCGCGCCAGCGCCATGGTATCGTTGGCGTGCTTGCGTGCATGATTGCCGGTCAGGGCCTCGATACGGCGCACGCCCGAGGCCACCGCGCTTTCGCCGGTCACCGAAATCAGACCGATATCGCCGGTACGACGCACATGGGTGCCACCGCACAGTTCGACCGACCAGCCGAGCGCATTGGCGCCATGCTCGCGCGCGGTCTTGCCCATCGCCACCACGCGCACCTCGTCGCCATATTTCTCGCCGAACAGCGCCCGCGCGCCGGCGTCGCGGGCATCGTCCACCGCCATCAGGCGGGTGGTGACCTCGTCATTCTCCAGCACCACGCTATTGGCGATATCCTCGACCCGCGCCAGTTCGCCCGGCGTGATCGGCTTTGGGTGCACGAAGTCGAAGCGCAGTCGATCGGGCGCCACCAGTGAGCCGCGCTGGGCGATGTGATCGCCAAGCACCTGGCGCAGCGCCTCGTGCAACAGATGCGTCGCGGAATGATGGGCACGGATCGATGCGCGCCTTGCATGATCGACTTCAAGCAACAACGCCGCGTCCGGCTTCAATGTACCCTGCTCGACCGTGCCCAGATGCACGAAGAGATCGCCGGCTTTCTTCTGGGTATCGGTGACGCGGAACCTGACGCCCTCGCCCGTCATCATGCCGGTGTCGCCGACCTGGCCGCCGGACTCCGCATAAAACGGCGTCTGGTTCAACACGACAGCGCCGCTTTCGCCTGGCTTCAGGCTCGCGACTTCCTTGCCGTCCTGCACGAGCGCTGCGACCGCACCTTCGGTGGTCTCGGTCTCGTAGCCGAGGAATTCGGTGGCGCCGAGCTTTTCACGCAGCGGAAACCAGATGTTTTCGGTCGCGGTATCGCCGCTTCCCGCCCATGCGGCACGCGCTTTGGCGCGCTGACGCTCCATCGCGTCGGTGAAGGAAGCGACATCGACGCTGATACCGCGATTGCGCAGCGCGTCCTGGGTGAGATCGAGCGGAAAACCGTAGGTGTCATATAGCGTGAACGCGGTATCGCCATCGAACATGTCGCCCTTCTTGAGCGAACTGCTCTTTTCGTCGAGGATCGACAGGCCTCGTTCCAGCGTCTTGCGAAAGCGCGTCTCTTCCAGCCGCAGCGTTTCCTCGATCAGGTTTTCCGCGCGCACCAGTTCCGGATAGGCCTGGCCCATCTCGCGCACCAGCGCCCAGACCAGTCGATACATCAGCGGATCTTTGGCGCCGAGCAACTGCGCGTGCCGCATCGCGCGGCGCATGATCCGGCGCAGCACATAACCGCGGCCCTCGTTCGATGGCAGCACGCCGTCGGAAATCAGAAACGACGAAGCGCGCAGGTGGTCAGCGATAACGCGGTATGAGGCAATGTTATCCTGGCTCGGACCATGCCCGAGCGCCGATGCGGTGGCTTCAATCATTTGACGGAACATATCCGTCTCGAACACGCTTTCGACCCCTTGCAGGATCGCCGCCATGCGCTCCAGTCCCATGCCGGTGTCGATCGAGGGGTGCGGCAGGTCCACGCGCTCGGCCGGCGTCACCTGCTCGAATTGCATGAAGACGAGATTCCAGAATTCGAGGAAGCGGTCGCCATCCTCCTCCGGACTGCCGGGAGGCCCACCCCAGATGTGCTCGCCGCGATCGATAAAAATCTCCGAGCACGGCCCGCACGGTCCGGTATCGCCCATCGCCCAGAAATTGTCCGACGTGGCAATACGAATGATGCGATCGTCGGAAAAGCCCGCGATCTTCTTCCAGAAGCCTGCCGCGTCGTCATCGTTGTGATAGACGGTGACCAGCAGCTTGTCCTTCTTGAGCCCGAATTCCTTGGTGATCAGATTCCAGGCGAGCTCGATCGCGCGCTCCTTGAAGTAATCGCCGAACGAGAAGTTGCCGAGCATCTCGAAAAAGGTGAGATGGCGCGCGGTGTAGCCGACATTGTCGAGGTCGTTGTGCTTGCCGCCGGCGCGGACGCATTTCTGCGACGTGGTGGCGCGCCGGTATGGACGCTTCTCAACGCCGGTGAAGACGTTCTTGAACTGCACCATGCCGGCATTGGTGAACATCAGGGTCGGATCGTTGCGCGGAACGAGCGGCGACGACGACACGATCTCATGGCCGTTTTGGCCAAAGAAATTCAGAAAAGTCGACCTGATTTCGTTAACGCCGCTCATGCCCATCCAATCGCCAAACCGTCGGGAACTCGCCGCAAATCGCTGATTTTCCCGGCGCAACGCTTTTTAGACAAGGGCGGTGGCGCTGTCCATAAAGTTGCCGGGGATCAGGGGCTTGCCGCATCCGCACAGGCGTTGTCCGAAGAATCGTTGATAATGCTGCGGCTGCGTTGACAGGTTCGGGTCGGCCGTGCTCTCTTCCGCCCGTTCGAGAACGTCACGTCGGGAGAGTTCGGCTTCATGCCGGCGCCGAAGGAGCAACCGCCCCGGAAACTCTCAGGCAAACGGACCGCGTGACGACGACAACATCTGGAAAGAGGCACTGAAGGGATTTGCCCTGACGTGTCCGCCGACGGGATAATACTCTCAGGCACAGCGACAGATGGGGCTTCTGCAGGTTTCGCGGGGAATCTTCTCCAGGAAACCGCGAGGGCTCCAAGATGCTGGCGCGCGACCGACAATCCGAACTGAGGCGCACTCCCCTGCACGCCCTGCATCTGGCGCGCGGCGGCAAGATGGTGCCGTTCGCCGGCTATGAGATGCCGGTGCAATATCCGACCGGTGTGTTGCGAGAACATCTGCATGTCAGAAGTTCCGCCGGCCTGTTCGACGTCTCGCATATGGGCCAGATCGCGCTGCGCCCGAAATCCGGCAAGATCGAAGACGCCGCGCGGGCGCTGGAACGGCTGGTGCCGCAGGACATCGTGGCGATTGCGCCCGGCCGGCAGCGCTACGCGCAGTTCACCAACGAGGCCGGCGGCATTCTCGACGATCTGATGGTGGCGAACTTCGGCGACCATCTGTTCCTGGTGGTCAACGCCGCCTGCAAGGCCGACGACGAGGCGCATCTGCGCGCCGGCCCTGTCGGATGTCTGCGTGATCGAACCCCTGACCGAGCGCGCGCTGATCGCGCTGCAGGGACCAAAAGCCGAATTAGTGCTGGCTAAACTTTGTGCGGATGTCGCCGCAATGAAGTTCATGGACTCAGGCCCCCGCCGCATTGACGGCGTCGATTGCTTTGTCTCGCGCTCCGGTTACACCGGCGAGGACGGCTTTGAGATTTCGGTGCCGGCCGAACGGGCCGAAGCGCTCGCGGGCGCGCTGCTCGCCGATAGCGCGGTGCTGCCGATCGGATTGGGCGCTCGCGACAGCCTCAGGCTTGAGGCCGGACTTTGCCTCTATGGCCATGACATCGACACCACGACCACGCCGGTCGAGGGCGCGCTGGAATGGTCGATCCAGAAGAGCCGCCGCACCGGCGGCGCACGCGCCGGCGCCTTTGCCGGCGCTGACAGGATTCTGCCGCAGCTTGAAAATGGCGCCTCGCGCCGCCGCGTCGGCTTGAGGCCGGAAGGCCGCACGCCGGTGCGCGAAGGCGCGCAACTATTCGCAGACGCGTCTTCGGCTGAGTCGATCGGAAACGTGACGTCGGGCGGCTTCGGCCCGAGCCTCAACGCCCCCGTCGCGATGGGCTATCTGCCGATTTCGCAAACCACAACTGGCGCGATCGTATTCGCCGAAGTGCGAGGGCAACGCCTGCCGGTGTGCGTCTCGCAGATGCCTTTCGTTCCCAATGCCTACAAACGCTAACGTGTAACGCCAGAGGATTTTTCAATGACGACGCTGTTCACCGCCGACCACGAATGGCTCCGCATCGAGGGCGACGTCGCCACCATCGGCGTCACCGACTACGCGCAGTCGCAACTCGGTGACGTCGTGTTCGTTGAATTGCCGAAGGTCGGCCGCAGCCTGAAGAAGGCGGAAGCCGCCGCCGTTGTCGAATCGGTAAAGGCGGCTTCCGACGTCTACGCGCCAATCTCGGGCGAGGTGCTCGAGGTCAATGACGCGCTCACCGCCGAGCCCGCTTTGATCAATTCCGACGCGGGCGGCAAGGCGTGGCTTTTCAAATTGAAGATTGCCGACAGAAGCGAACTCGATGGCCTGATGGACGAGGCCGCCTACACCAAACACACTGCCTGAGACGAGAAAGCAGCCATGACCGCGCCCCGCAAACCTGCCAACGTCGCCACCGCCAGTTTCGCGCGGCGGCACATCGGCCCCTCACCCCACGATGTCGCCTCGATGCTGGAAACCGTCGGCGCGAAGAGCCTGGACGCGCTGATAGCGGAAACGTTGCCATCATCGATCCGGCAAAAGGCGCCGCTCGATCTCGGCGCCGCCCTGAGCGAGACCGAAGCGCTCTCGCATATGCGCAAGCTTGCTTCGCAAAACAGGGTTTTCACATCGATGATCGGCCAGGGTTATTCCGGCACGATCCTGCCGGCGGTCATTCAGCGCAACATTCTGGAGAATCCGGCCTGGTATACGGCCTATACGCCCTATCAGCCCGAGATCAGCCAGGGCCGGCTGGAGGCGCTGTTCAATTTCCAGACCATGATCTGCGACCTGACGGGCCTCGATGTCGCCAACGCCTCGCTGCTCGATGAGGCGACCGCCGCGGCCGAAGCCATGGCGCTGGCCGAGCGCACGGCGCCGATCAAAACAAAATCGTTCTTTGTCGATTCGGAAGTGCATCCGCAGACGCTGGCGGTGCTGCGCACCCGAACCGAACCGCTGGGCTGGAAACTCATCATCGGCGATCCGCTCGCCGATCTCGACAAGGCGGACGTGTTCGGCGGCCTGCTGCAATATCCGGGCACGTCGGGCGCGGTGCGCGATCTGCGTCCGGCGATCGCGTCGCTGCATGCCAAGGGCGCGCTCGCGGTGATCGCTGCCGATCTGCTGGCGCTGACGCTGTTGGCCTCGCCCGGCGAGCTCGGCGCGGATATCGCGATCGGATCGGCGCAGCGCTTTGGTGTGCCGATGGGCTATGGCGGCCCGCACGCGGCCTATATGGCGGTACGCGATGCGCTGAAGCGCTCGCTGCCCGGCCGCATCGTCGGGCTATCGGTGGATTCGCGCGGCGAGCCGGCCTATCGGCTCGCACTGCAAACCCGCGAACAGCACATCCGCCGCGAGAAGGCGACCTCCAACATCTGCACCTCGCAGGTGCTGCTCGCCGTGATCGCCTCGATGTATGCGGTCTATCACGGCCCGGACGGGCTGACCGAGATCGCTCGCACCGTGCATCGCCGCGCCAGCGTGCTGGCCGCGGGTCTGCGCAAGCTCGGCTTTACGCTTGAAGTCGGAAAGCTTCTTCGACACGGTAACGGTGGATGTCGGTTCACGGCGCGATGAGATCATCGCCCGTGCCTTGGCCGAGAAGCTGAATCTTCGGATCGGCGAAACCAGGCTCGGCATCGCGCTGGACGAGACCACGACGGCCGGCGATATCGAAGCGGTCTGGCGCGCGTTCGGCGGCAAGCTCGCCTACGCCGAGGTCGAGGCCGGCGCGCGCGAGGCGCTGCCTGCGGAATTGAAACGCGCAAGCGCCTTCCTGACCCATCCGGTGTTCCACGCCCATCGCTCCGAGACCGAGTTGTTGCGCTACATGCGCAGGCTCAGCGATCGCGATCTCGCGCTCGATCGCGCGATGATTCCGCTGGGCTCCTGCACCATGAAGCTCAACGCCACCAGCGAAATGATCCCGCTGACCTGGCCGGAATTTTCCAACCTGCATCCGTTCGCGCCGCGCGATCAGGCGCTTGGCTATCACGCGCTGTTCGAGCGGCTGGAACGATGGCTGTGCGACATCACCGGCTATGACGCGATCTCGCTGCAGCCGAATTCCGGCGCGCAGGGCGAATATGCCGGGCTGCTCGCGATCCGCGGCTATCACGCCGCGCGCGGCGAGCCGCATCGCAAGGTGTGCCTGATCCCCTCCTCGGCGCACGGCACCAATCCGGCCTCCGCCAGCATGGTCGGCATGGAGGTCGTGGTGGTGGCCTGCGACAAACGCGGCGATGTCGATGTCGACGATCTCCGCGCCAAGGCGACGCAGCATGCGAACAACCTCGCGGCGGTGATGATCACCTATCCCTCGACCCACGGCGTGTTCGAGGAGCATATTCGCGAGATCTGCGACATCGTGCATGGCCATGGCGGCCAGGTCTATCTCGACGGCGCCAACATGAACGCGCAGGTCGGGCTGTCGCGGCCCGGCGATTACGGCGCCGATGTCAGCCATCTCAACCTGCACAAGACGTTCTGCATTCCGCATGGCGGCGGCGGCCCGGGCATGGGACCGATCGGCGTCAAGGCGCATCTGGCGCCATTCCTGCCGGGCCATCCGGCGACCGACGGCGCGACGCCGCACCCGCTCGGGCCGGTATCGGCGGCGCCGTTCGGCTCGGCCGTCGATCCTGACCATCTCCTACATCTACATCCTGATGATGTCCGGCGAAGGCCTGACCGCGCGCGACCGAGATCGCGATCCTCAACGCCAACTACATCGCGACCAAACTCGATCCGCATTTCCCGGTGCTGTACCGCAACGCCAAGGGCCGCGTCGCGCATGAATGCATCGTCGATCCCCGGCCGTTGAAGACGACGAGCGGCGTCACCGTCGACGACATCGCCAAACGGCTGATCGATTACGGCTTCCATGCGCCCGACCATGAGCTTTCCGGTGCCGGGCACGCTGATGATCGAGCCGACCGAATCCGAATCGAAGGCCGAGCTCGATCGCTTCTGCGACGCCATGATCGCGATCCGGCGCGAGATATCCGAGATCGAAAGCGGCCGCTGGAAGGTCGAGGCCTCGCCGCTGCGCCACGCGCCGCACACCGTGCACGACATCGCCGACGACAACTGGAGCCGCGCCTATAGCCGCGCCGAGGGCTGCTTCCCGGCCGGCACCTCGCGCACCGACAAATACTGGTGTCCGGTCGGACGGGTCGACAACGTCTATGGCGACCGCAACCTGGTGTGCTCGTGCCCGCCGATCGCGGACTACGCGCAGGCGGCGGAGTGACGAGATCGCGTCTTCCGTCGTGGCCGGGTTTATCCGGCCATCCACGTCTTTTGTCACTTTCACAAAGAGAAGCGTGGATGCCCGGGACAAGCCCGGGCATGACGAAGACTGGAATCGATCCTAAGGCGCGATCAGCGCCTGCTTCGCGGCGTCCCAGCGCCACAGCCGGTCGTTGGTCAATTCGGTGCCGCCCCACCAGCGATGCACCGGATTGTGCCGGCTGAAATCCTCGCGGCCGGCGAGGATTTCGCGGCCGAGCGCCGTGAGCGACAATTTGCTTTCGTTGTAGCGCTGGTGGCGCGCGCGATCGTCGATGCATCTCCTCCGTGAACGGCCCTTCGTTCAGGCCCGACACCAGCGGGCGACGGCGCAGCGCGCCAAGCCGTCCAGCAGAGCACCGATCTGCCAATAATCGAACACCCGCCTCGTGTTGCGCTTCTCGTGGCCCGGGAATACGTCCGGCGGACTGGCGTTACCTTCCGCGATCAATTCCAGCATACGCATTTCCGTGGCGCCAAGCCCGGTCGAACATCCCGGCAACTCCTCGAGCAAAGCGACGGCCGCCGGCCGGAGCTGCGGCAGCGCGCTTAAATCCTTCGATAGCAGATCGAACCAGGCTGTGGCGTCGGCGCGCGATAGGCCCGCCACGCCGAACTGGCGAGTTCGAGGTGATTCGTTCGCGATCTTGACAGCAGGCCACTGACGCGTGAGCAGACGCTCTGGCATCAGTTCTCCGATCGAAATATCCGCCTGCACCAAATTCAGTTTCGAAACGATCGTCATGGTGCGGCACGGAAACATTGGAGCAGCCAAACCAGGATCAGTTGCGCGTTCGGATCGGGATCGATCCACAGATCGATCGCATCGAACCGATCGCTGACATCTGTAAAGCCGAACGACGCGAACGATTTCGCGAGCTCGGTCTCCGACAGCAATGGCCCGGCGGCGAAGCGGTAGCCGATACCAATCACCTTGTCGGCGATGCCGGCAAACTTCAGGCATCCCGCTCCGGAATCACTGGTGGTGAAGATCAAGCGCTTCATTGCGTTCATTGTTTCACAGGTGGGATCAGCACAGGATCGTAGCGCCACAGATTATCGTTGGTCAGATGCGTGCCGCCCCACCAGCGATCGATCGGATTGTGGCGGCTGAAATCTTCCTTCGTGGGCAAGAACGGCTTTGCCGAATTCGGTCAGCGAGAGGCGGCTGCGCTGATAGGCGCTGATTGACGATCCCCGTCATTTTCGCGGCTGATCGTGCGCAACTCATCATCGAGGCCGCTGATCGCTGGCTTCGGACCGAACGCGAGCCCATCCAGAAGATATCCGTACTCCCACTGGTTGAAGACGCGGGTCTGGCGAAGGCTCTCAAGTATGAAAAGTTCAGTTCGTGAGCGAATATCCCCTGCCGATCAACTCCAGCATTCGCATTTCCGTGGCGCCGAGCCCCGTCGTGGCAGACGGAAGCTCGTCGAGCAACTCAAGCAAGACCGGCCTGAGTAACGGCAGCGCACTCAAATCCGTGCTGAGCTGACCGAAACACGCTTCCGGCGTCGTCGCCCGATACGCCTGCCAGACGGCGCTTGCCGTCGCGAGTTCCTTTTCCGTGACATCGACGAGTGGCGGCCGCCATTCGCCCAACCCTTCTTGGGGAAACCGATCAGATCGAGGTTAAGCAGACGCAACTTCAACCTCGGCGACAACTTCGGGATGGGAACGGAAATAATCGAGCAACCAGATCAACTCCAACTGATCTTTGCGGACGCGTGTCGAACCAGAGTTCGACTGTCTCGTAGAGCTGACAGAACTCGGCCAAGGCGAGATTGCCGTAGCTTCTGTTTTCGCTCTGATCCCAGCGACTTGCAAAGTCCGACCAGTGGGCGTCGGAGCGCGGATCGTCATCGGGCGGAAGAGGATCAAGATAGGCTGCGAGTTCATCGGTGGACGGCAACGGTCCCCAGGCAAATTGGAAATAAATAAAGACCGCGAGGTCAGCGACGTTCGGTCGCGTGAAGTCCTTGAGTAAAAAGCAGGTCAGGATCAGCGGCTTCATACGCATTCCCCACTACGCACAAAACAAAACGGGCCCCGAAAACGTCGGCAACTCAACGTCCTCGGCGCCCGCTGTTGTCGAAACCAGGGTCACTCAACCCGGGTTCGCAAAAACTCACTCGTCGGCGGGCTCTTCGCCTTCGGCGTCGCGCTCGGGGGTGCCGGCCAGGATCTGTTCGGAGATCAGGCCGGAGTTCTGCCGGATCGAGGCTTCGATCTTGGCGGTCATGTCGGGGTTGGCCTTCAGAAACGCTTTCGAATTCTCGCGCCCCTGCCCGAGCCGCTGGCTGTCATAGGAGAACCAGGCGCCGGATTTCTCGACGATGCCGGCCTTGACGCCGAGGTCGAGGATTTCGCCCATCTTGGAAACGCCCTCGCCATACATGATGTCGAACTCGACCTGCTTGAACGGCGGCGCCAGCTTGTTCTTCACCACCTTGACGCGGGTGGTGTTGCCGACCACTTCGTCGCGCTCCTTGATCGCGCCGATGCGGCGGATGTCGAGGCGGACCGAAGCGTAGAATTTCAGCGCGTTGCCGCCGGTGGTGGTTTCCGGCGAGCCGTACATCACGCCGATCTTCATCCGGATCTGGTTGATGAAGATCACCATGGTGTTGGACTTGTTGATCGAGGCGGTCAGCTTGCGCAGCGCCTGGCTCATCAGCCGCGCCTGCAGGCCGGGCAGCGCGTCGCCCATCTCGCCCTCGAGTTCGGCGCGCGGCACCAGCGCCGCCACCGAGTCCACCACCAGCACGTCGACCGCGCCGGAGCGCACCAGCGTGTCGCAGATTTCCAGCGCCTGCTCGCCGGTGTCGGGCTGCGAGATCAGGAGCTCGTCGATATTGACGCCGAGCTTGCGGGCATAGACCGGATCGAGCGCGTGTTCGGCGTCGATGAAGGCGCAGATGCCGCCCTTCTTCTGGCCTTCCGCCACCGTATGCAGCGCCAGCGTGGTCTTGCCGGAGGATTCCGGCCCGTAAATCTCGACCACCCGCCCCCTCGGCAGACCGCCGACGCCGAGCGCGATATCGAGCCCGAGCGAGCCTGAGGAGATAGTCTCGATATCCATCGAGCGGTCGTTCTTGCCCAGCTTCATCACCGAGCCCTTGCCGAACTGACGCTCGATCTGGGAAAGCGCGGCGGACAGGGCTTTGGTCTTGTCCATGGAGGATCCTTCGACGATACGCAGGGCAGAGGCGGACATTGGGTCGTGCTCCTTATGGCGGGGATTCGCTAGCGGGACAAACGGGCGGCGAGAATCGGGTCAAACGGTCAACTTATGGAACCTTGTACCACGTTTGTTCTATGTTCGCAATATGTTCTTTTGACCTGTCCGGTACTGGCCTAAATGAGCCACTCTAAAAATCAAAACAGGCCACTCCCGAAAACGAGCTATCGGCTAGTGCTGGTCGAGTGGGAGGACAGCGCGCGCCCGGTCCCAGCTTGGCAATGGATCGAGGATTACGAATTGCCGCAGACGATCCGCTGTATTTCGGTCGGCTACCTGATCGCCGAAACAAACGATGCTATCGCGCTCGCGCCCAAGCTTCGTGCATTTATCGCGGATGAATTGCGGGCTTGGGAAAAGACTTTCCCAGATGAGCTGTGGGCGGAATTTGGCAGGCTCGACGCCATCAACGGCGGCAGCTTCTTTGGTGCCATCGGCCACGCTCTGAGCTGGGTTGCTCACAAGGTCAAAGACGCCCTCGGTGATGGAGCTCGATTTTAATCACCTTCTCCGTTTCCCTGGTCGCCCATCGTTGCCGACCAAAAAAGAGGCCGCCTCAGTTGGCGGCCTCTTTCATTTCAAAGCGCTGTAGGACGCGCACCGCGTAGGAAGCGCAGACCCCTTCCCCTCTCCAATCTAAGCGCGGTCCCTTTTGATTTTTGAAGTAGTATCCGACGCTGAGTTCTCCGCGGGAGAACAAAGCTCACTTTTGAACACAAGAGATCGCCTATAATTTAAGCTTGCCAGCAAATGCGTCATCGGTCTTTTTACTGCCAGCAAAAGTTGAAAAGTTGGACAGAGGGTCTTGGCGCGTGTCAGTTTACCGGGTTTATGTCGTAGGACAGGGCGGCCATGTCGATGGCGTCCCCCAATATATCGAATGCAGAGACGACGCCGAGGCAATCCAACAAGCGCGGCACATGGTGGACCGCCACTCCATTGAAATCTGGGAAGGCACCCGGATCGTAAAGAAGCTCGCTCCTGAGAAGTAGGAACGTCTCTGTTGGCGGCCTCTTCTTTGAAGGCCCAAGCTTTTTGTTTTTGACGCGTTTTCTTTGCGCGAACCGGACGCCCTTCGCTGGATCGATGCAGTAACCGCTGGCATGTGGCGCGTCTATTGCACCCGTGGCGCGCATCTAAGCTGACAAACCGAAGCCAATGCGCAATCGAGGAAAGCCGTAGCAACGTACGATCCCAATACCGGGCGGCGATCCATAGGGCTGCCCTGGTCATTCGATCCATCTGAACAGCCCCCAGGTTGTGCAGGTTTGCGGAAAGCCCCTCCCCCGTTGGCGCCGCATTCTTTCAGTTGGCGAGAAGTCTCCCTGGAAAACCGATCGGATCAGAATGGTCGCCGACGATCTTGAGATGATCTGCCGTGGACATCTATACAAGTTGCCGAAGCCGACAGCATCCTCAGCTCGAACGGGTCACTTCTTTGCCAGACTTAAGACGAAAGTTTAGACAGTAGGGCCGCCTCACCCCGGTGTCCTGGTTTAAACTCAGCAGTGTTCAATTCGGAATCCATCAATGTCCTTTAGATCGAACGAAGAGTTTTTTGCCGAGCTTCGAAATCTTATTGATGCGTGGTGCAAACGGCGGTCACTTCGTCCCCTGTCGCGCGTCCTGGGCCCTTACCTCGCCTTCAATGGCATGACAGATGGATGGACCGAACTGGCCAGGGGACTGGAGAGCATCCGCGCCATGGACCGGCACGAACTGATTTCTTCAGAGCATATGGCGATTGACGAGCTTATCCGGACAGTCGATCGGGCCATCCCCAAATGAAGGAGGTCGCCTCAGTTGCGGCCTTTTTGTCGCTCGCGATCTAGCCGCCATGCCGCGTCACGCCCCTGCGCAAGTCAAAATGCAACAGCCCGTTTGCAATGTGACGTTCCGCACAGCGGCAACCGGTCCCGCCGCGTAATGTTCTCCCAGAAGCGCAGGGGAGATATCCATGAAAAAGTTGAAGCGATCGCTGGACCGGATGAACCGATGGTGGATCCTGCGCTGGCTCAATCAGTGGTGGTTGCGGGCGGCCATGTACGTTTATTGCATGGTTTGGTCGTTGGATCATTTTCTTCCAAATAGCGGAATAAGCGAATTCAAGCTGCCAGCGTTTTACATCTGGAAAACCGTCATCGTCGTCACTGCGGTCGTTCAAGGCACGATGTGGCTTTGGCGGGCGCGCCCCGGTTACGAAACTATTAGTAACGCGTCCGGACGGTGCATCGTTTGAACAGTTCGGCCACCACAGCGTGGTCGACCAAGACCTTCATCCGCGAGCATTCAGCCGGCGATTTTCCTGATCCGGCCCGAGCCGTGGCACTTCGCACATCGCGGCGGATAGATCCGGCGGCCAGGTTGCGCAGGCTGTTTGACCGTCGCAAAACCGGTACCCCGGCAGGCCCCGCACTTGCTCTCGACGCTGCCCTGTTTGGTTTGTTTCATTTTCGCTCGCGGAAGCCCGTCCGGTCATCCGCCCCCATCCTAGGTCGCATCCGCCACTCATGGATCAGCAATCCGTCCACGCCGATACGAGCTGTTATTTCCAGCATATTTCGTCCCTGGTCCAGACAGATTTTGTTGCCCGCTTTTTCTGCCGAAACAAAGCGGCCCCACCGGCACTGGAGGAGCCGAACTGGGGCCGCAGGCGGAGTGACCGCTCGCAGATGCAAACAGCCGCCGCATCATTGAGTGCGCCGGCCCGTGCTTTGGTTCATGCGCCAGCCGTAAGCGGCGGGTTTTCATGCCCATTTTCAGCAAGCTGCGCCTGAATCTTCAGTTTGAACCTTTTTCGTGGGCGCTGGACTTAAGTTGTACCTGGGTCATTGCATCACTCGGGGACCAGGCCTGCGCCGCCAAGCGAACATATTCCGCTTGGGCGGCGTAGTGCTGTTTGGCCTGCCAGAAGACGTACATTCCCTGCTTCGCCGCCAATTGCGCGCACGAAAGGCGCTTAATTGCAGCGCTGTTGCGCATCCGCAGGCTAGTCTGCGCTTCGCAGACGCCGCATGGTGAATTCAATATCGCCGCCGGGCAGTTCACGCCAGCTTTCGACCGCGCTCATGTAGGCGGCCTTGGGATAGCGGACGAGGAAATCGCGCGCCTTGGTGCGCGCTATATCCCGCGGCAGGGTGAAGGTCTCACGCAGATAGCCGTCATCGGCCTTGCGCCGGCGAGCCATCCGGTCTGCCAGGTCGCGCGGGCGCAGGGCCATGTCGCACACTCCAACACAGAAAACGACCGGCTCAATATAGTGCTTGCCGCCATCAATCCGAGCCCCGCAAAAACCTGCGCACCGAAGCGCTCTAGTTCTGGGTGCTGCCGGTCTTGATTCGTGGCTTGGCGACTGCCTTGGCGGTGGCCTTGGGCGGATCGGACCGCACGGTGCCCCAGGGGTCGGACGGAGCTTTGGCGTCTGGAATTTTCTTCAGCGATTCCTTGTAGGCCTTGTCCCTTGCCTGCTCGGCCTCCCGTTGCTCGGGCGTCTTCGAGGGCGTCTCCGGCATCATATTGACGTGAGGTGTTTGCGCGTAGGCCGGTCCCAACAGCAGCGCGATGATCACGGCCGTTGCGCGTAAAACTTTCATGGAATGCCCTCCCCGCGATTTCCGGCAATATACCATCGCGCTGGGCGCGACGCCAAGCGTCCCGCCGGGCTACGCTACAGATGATCCGATTTGCACGATTTCGGCAGCCAGTCATCCCAAATCGGGCCGCATTTGGTACAGCCGTTGAGCAGAAGGCCCATCGCGATCACGCTAAAGATCAGTGCCAATCGCTTGAACACTATCCACCACCCCCACCGCTCAGAATTATACGGCCTGGAGTCGGGCGTTTTCAAGCCTCGGCGCGAGCGTCTACAACAACAAGCTGGTGGCAATCGTCTCCAGCGCCTTCGCGATGGCCGTGAGGATTGCAGATTGCCGAAGAATCTTCTCAGCGGCGTTGACAATGCCGCGGGTCGCGTTCGCAGCGCGAAGCCCGGGCGCCTTGGAGCACCATTGGTAAATGAAACCTGAAGTGCAATGCAAACAGGATGGCAATTGGATTAAATTGTCCGCAATCCCGCCGCGTTAGTCTTTCCCGGTAATGCCACGGTTTTTCGGATTTGTGACATGATCGAGAGACGCACAACGCAACGTCATCGGGTGCTGAAGGGCGGCACGATCGCCTTCGATGGTAACGATCTCGCCTGCACCGTCCGCAATCTGTCCGCAAAAGGCGCCGCGCTCGACTTGGCCGACTCGGTCAGCCTGCCGCCGTCATTCACGCTGCTGATCGAATCCAATCAGCTCCTTCGTCGCTGCCACCCGGTCTGGAGCTCCGATAAGCGGATCGGCGTCGCGTTCGATTGAGACGGCTTCTGTTGCGGCCTTAGTGAGCGGCTCCCGGCTTCCATTCGGCCGCAAGCCGTTGCGCCTCTGCGATCCCGGCCGCTGTCATGGTCTTTACGGGCAGCGTCTGCCGGATCATCGCCTTCATGTTCCCTGACATTCGTTCTGGATAAAGGCCGGCGGAAATTGCCGTATTTCCGCTGGTCACGGACGGGAGCCCGTAGGTTCAATCGGCTTCCGCGTGGCACGCATATGTAGCTCAAAGCGAGAATGTCAGTAAGCCTCAGGGAGTCTTCGGCTTCTTGGCCGGCTCCGCAGATTTCGTCACGCTCCACGGATCGTATTTTTCCTTGGGCTCGGGTATTCGTTCGAGCGCGGCCTTGTAGGCTTTCTCGTCGACTTTCTTGAACGGCTCGGCCTTCTTGCTCTCATCACCCGAATGCCGCCTGCCGCCGTCCATCTGGGCGTGTGCAGGCATCGCCATCAACGCCAGGATCGCTGCTGCAATCGTCAAGACCTTCATCGCCTGAACCCCTACCGTCGCCTTCGTTGCAATCCTATCCCGCAACCGAATGATGGCAAGGGGGAGCCCCTCACTATCCGGTTCTCAGCAAATGTTGAAAGTCATGAACGAAAATTAACCTGCGGAATGCGGGTAATTTTACCGATCGCGGGATAAAATCACGAGATGGGGCGGATCATTCTTTGCATCGCATCGATGACGACCATGGCGCTTGCCCTGGCAGGATGTGGTTTCGCCGACAGTCATGCGGTCGTGCCGGACTTCATGCGCACCAAAGTCAACGAAGCGCCGCTGGAGCCCGTGCCCGACGTCAAGCAACTCGTCCGCGAGCACCTTGATTCCGTGTTCACAGCCGCATCGGCCCCACGCGACGTGCAGGTTTCGCCGGCGCGCCACGACCTTCGCGGGACCGGCTGGACGGCCTGCGTCAGGGCCGAATTGACATCGGCCACGGGCAAGCCGCTGGGCGTCCAGATCTATCGCATCGACATCAACGAGGGGCTCATCTTTGACCGGCAGCGGGTCGAAGCAGAGGACACCTGTTTGTCGGAGAGCTTCGAGCCGATCTAGCGGGAATGCGAGCGAAGGCGTGTCCCCTCCTCAATCTTGTCGAGATGTGATCGCGGGTTCAGCCGGATAGAATGGCCATTCTGGAACCATGATCCGGACATTTCATTGCCGTCCGGATCGCTTTCACCTGACAAGCACCCGACAACGAGGGACCGCATGCTTCGTCGCAATAGTTCGCTGATCTGGCTCGCGGCAGCGTTTGTCGCCGGCACGATGGCTGACGTCAGTATCACCGACGCGCTGGCTCAATCATCCGCATTGACCGGTAGCGTGGCGTTCGGTGACTGGCGCACCGACAAACCCGGCACCAGCAGGTTGATCAAACCGCAGGATTTGCCGAAGCCGGGCGCGACGCCATCCGCTGCCAACGGTTCCCGCGTCGTCGCGCGGCCTGCATCCGCCCTTCCGCAAGTGCCCGCAGGCTTCAAGATCGAGCTGTTCGCGGAAGGCTTGAGCGGACCCCGGCAGATGCGCGTGGCGCCGAACGGCGACGTCTTCATTGCGGAAACCCGATCGGGACGAATTCGTATCCTGCGCGCCGCCGATGGCGCCGCCAGGCCGAGCACCAACGAAATCTACGCCAGTGGTCTCAACGGTCCATTCGGTATCGCGTTCTATCCCGCCGGCAATGATCCCAAATGGATCTACATCGCCAACAACGACAGCGTTGTCCGCTTTCCCTACAAGGCGGGCGATCTCAAGGCATCCTCAAAACCTGAAACCATCGTCGCCGAACTGCCGCATGATGGCGGTCACTCAACGCGGGATATCGCCTTCAGCCTCGACGGCAAGCGGATGATGATCTCGGTCGGCTCGCGCAGCAATGACGCCGAAGACATGAGCAAGGTGCCGGCAGGCTGGATCGACCGTCATCCGCTCGGCGCAAGCTGGGACGGCGAGACAGATCGCGCCGACGTGCTGGCGTTCGATCCTGATGGCAAACGACTGGGCGTGTTCGCCACCGGCATCCGCAATTGCGTTGGCCTCGCCACCCATCCGGTCACCGGCGACCTCTATTGTTCGACCAACGAGCGCGACGGCCTCGGCGATAATCTGGTGCCGGACTATGTGACGCGGGTGCGCGAGGGCGCGTTCTATGGCTGGCCGTGGTTTTATATCGGCAATAATGAAGATCCCAAACATCGCGGCGAACGCACCGACCTCAAGGGCAAGATCACCTTACCCGATGTGCTGCTTCAGGCGCATTCGGCATCGCTTGGAATGACGTTCTATAACGGCAACCAGTTTCCCGCGGAATATTCCGGCGACGGCTTTGCCGCCGAGCACGGCTCGTGGAACAGGTCGAAACGCACCGGCTACAAAGTCATCCGCATTCGCATGAAGGACGGCGTCCCCACCGGCGAATACCAGGATTTTGTTACGGGCTTCGTGGTCGACGATTCCAGCGTCTGGGGACGGCCGGTCGGTGTTGCGGTGGCCCATGACGGCGCGTTGTTGGTGTCGGACGACGCCAATGGCACGATCTGGCGGATCAGCCACTGAGGGCGGCTCACAGCCGCATGATAAACAAGCCATTAACACTACCGCTCAAATTGCATCGCGGCGCCAACCGTATCTTCCAATCTTTCGGCTAGCCTTTCTCTGATGACGCGGTCGAAGGGCGGCGCGCACGGCGTTGCATCTCATCGCAAACGGGGACTTCAGGGGACGTGGCCGAGATTGCGGACAGAGCAACGGTTCGCCGTGCATCGATAAAGGATGCCGACGGATACGCGCGCGCCTCACGGCGCAACCTGGATCTCCGCTCGTCCCGCTCACCTCCATTGCCTCCGACCAGTGGCGGCAGCTTTGCCGAAGCTTGCCTGTGAGCCGAACGGCTATTACCTGCCGGGCTGGCAACTGGCGGTGAATGCCTTTGCCGCCGGCCGCACCGACGCCTCGGCGATCGCCGCATGGAACGGCGACCGATTGATCGGCCTGATGCCGCTGGTCTCGATGTGGCGCGCCTACAAAATGCCGTTGCCTGCGCTGGTCAGCGCCCATCCCTATGGCACGCTCTGCACGCCGCCACTCGATCGCACGACGGCGACGGAGGCCGCCGCGCAGTTAATGCAAAGTGGACGCGATGCCGGTGCCCACGCACTGGTGCTGCGCGACATGTCGCTCGACGGCGTGGTCATGAAATCCTTTGCGGAAGTATTGAGACGCGACGGAATCGAGCCGCGCGTGCTGCAATCCGTTTCTCGTGCCTGCCTCGATGCGACCAGGGATGCCGACGAATTGCTGCACGAGGCGCTCGGCGCCAAGAAGCTGAAGGAATTGCGCCGGCAGCGTCATCGCCTCGCCGAGCAAGGCGAGGTTCGTTTCGACGTGGCACGGTCCCCGGATGACGTCGCTGCGGCACTCGAAATTTTCCTGGCGCTGGAAGCGAGCGGCTGGAAAGGCGCACGGCGCACGGCGCTGATCCAGAACGACGGCGACGCCATGTTTATTCGACATGCAACCTCGGCGTTGGCGGCAACCGGCCAGTGCGAGATCGTAACGCTGCGCGCAGGCGACACGCCGGTGGCAGCCGGGATCGTACTGCGGCATCAGGATCGCGCGTTCTTTTTCAAGATCGGCGTCGACCAGCGTTTTGCAAAATTCTCGCCGGGCGTCCAGCTCACGCTGGATCTGACGCGACATCTTTGCGCCGATCCCGCGATCGCCTCAGCCGATTCCACCGCGAGCCCGGATCATCCGATGATCAATCCGATCTGGCGGGGCCGTTTTGCGATCGGTGACGTGCTGCTCCCGCTGCGCGCCGGCGATCCGGTCGTGTCGCTCGTCCACGCTGCGATGATGATGCGTTACACGGTCCGTGCGCAAGTGCGGCGCGTCGTGCAGACGATACGAAAGCTCAAATCGAAATCCGCGTAACGGACATCACCCTATCGCAAGAGCGCGCTCACTCGGCGGCCTGCGCGTTCACTTCGGCGGATACCTGCCGGATCGCGCGAACAAGCTGCTCGGCCGGTTGCGCGCCGGACATGGCATATTTCTGCGCGAACACAAAGATCGGCACGCTTGAAACGCCCTTGTCGGTGGCCTCCTGGGCCTGGCCCGTGATCAGCGCGACGTCTTCGTCGCTGGCGAGCCGTTTGCGGACATCGTCGGCATCGAGGCCGCAATCGGCGGCCGCCTGTGCCAGCACGTTGATGTCGGTGAGATCTCCGCCGTCGCGGAAATACAATTCCATCAGCCGCTGTTTCATGTCGGCGGCTTTTCCTTTCGCGTCAGCCCAATGGATCAGCCGGTGGCAATCGATGGTGTTGGGCTGGCGCTTTATCAGTTCCGGACGGTAGATCAGGCCATCTTCATCGGCGGCCGTGACCACGCGCCCGGCGATGTCCTTGTACGCCTCAGGCGAACCGAACTTCGTCGTGAGATATTCCTCGCGGCTGATACCTTCGCGCGCCACCCATGAATTGAGCAAGAACGGCCGCCAGCTCACTTCCACGGGAATGTCGGGCACCAGCGCGAGCGCATTCTCCAGCCGCCGTTTGCCGATATAGCACCAGGGGCAGACCACATCGGAAAAGACGTCGATCTTCAGCGGCTTGAGGTTGCTCATGGGCGCGCGCCTTCTACGAACGCCTCACAAATAAGCGCCGAATCCGGCTCCGGCAAGCCAGCTATCTAAGAGCTGGTCGTCATATTGCGCATACATTCGGCGCTGAAATCATCCGCGCGAAAGAAGGTTTCGAACGAAAATAAACTCGGTTTATACCGAGGCGTGGCCGTTGGCCTTGTGCGCGACCTTGGCGCCGTTGAGCTTCTGCCGTTTATTTGTCTTCTTGGCTTTGGCGAGCTTTTCAGCCTTCTTCTGCGCCTTCCGCTCTTCCTTGGCCTTCAGGCGCAGCCGCTCCGCCCTCGCCTCGGCCCGCTTCTTCCTGCGCTTCTTTTCGCAGGCGTTGCATTTGCACCCGATCGGCTTCAGGTAGGCCTTGAAGTAGTCGGTACCATAATCGTAATTGATCTCGTCGCCGGGCTCGATGTTCTTGATCGCCCGGATCACCACCTTGCGCTTGCGCGGCTTGACGTCGGATTCCGCGTTCGGCTTGCAGGCGTGGTTGATGTAGCGCGCCACGTTCTGCGCGCACCGAACCGTCGATCGTCCAGCGGTTATTGAGTTCGAACAGATATTTGTTCTCGATCGCGTCGTCTTTTTTCTTCTTCGAATCCAGGAGCGGCCCAAAATAGCGGACGATTTTGGTGCCCTTCTTGATCGGTTTGGTGGCGAAGAGGCCGAGCCCGGTGCGGGAGCGGCCGACGCGATAAGGCTTATCCGAGGAAATGGCAGGCATGATCGACTGGAATTGACAACGCTGATGAAGGCGACGAGATCGCAACGCCGCTGTTCTAGGACAATTCCGCCGCCATGTCAGGCCTTTCGCGCGTCTCGCGCAAACCTTCCCCAGCTTGTGTGCACGGAACTGCATCGAAAACTCGCTCTGGCGCGCCTGATTGCGGATTGGGGTTGGCGGCGAGATAGGCTATACCGCCGCCGGATGCATGGCTTGGCAACCATTCCGGCTTGCACGGTGGCAGGGGAGATCGACGATGGCGGTAGACGGCAACTGGAACATCACCATGAGCACGCCGATGGGCGAGCGCGAGGCGACATTGGCCCTGAAGAATTCGGGCGGCACGCTGACGGGCACCCAGAGCGCCGAGGGCAATTCCGCCGATATCTTCGACGGCACCGCCACCGGCGACGATGTCGCCTGGAAGGTCTCCATCACCAATCCCGATGCCGCTGACGCTCGAATTCACCGGCAAGGTTTCCGGCGATAACATATCCGGCGAAATGGGCATCGGCCCGATGGGCAGCTTTCCGTTTACGGGGGTCAGGGCGTAAGGGCCAGCGCCTAAAGGTGCGGCGTGAGCTTGACCGACGCATTCACCTGCTTTGGAGCGCGCGTATACATCAACCTGGACGTGACGCCTTCCAGGGGCTGAAGGTCTGCCCGGCAAGTTCAGTGTAGAGCCCGCAAATCTTTTGCAACTCCGCGACAAAATTCGCACAGGTCTGCCTTGCATAGTCAGTCTGAACTTCCACCGCCTTGTCGAACGACCGCACCCCCATCAGCCTTTCGACAAAGGACCTGTTCTCCTGGAAAGATTTCCTGGCGTAGTCCCTGTAGGCATTCGCGATGGTTTGCACGTTGACCGGGAGAGTTTCGCCCGATGAGGCAACGGGCTCGGTTGGCTGAGCGCTCGCTGCCGGGACCGCATGATTGCCGGGGCTGCGTCGATTACGGGCACATGCGCCGGTTCGACTTCGCCGATCAAAGGCTGCTCCGTCGGAACTGCTGCACTGTTCGCGGACAGATCGGTCGATGCGATCATGGCGTCAATGCGGTCGTCATTCCGCTGATCGAGCTTCGGGTTCCGTTGTTGTCCATCCTTCTGGTCGCGCTGGCCCGCCTTACGGCTGCGCTGGCGCTGTTTCTCGCCCGATTTGTTCTCTTGTGCGCTGGACATTGTTGAACTCCATTGATCATCTGAATCAACTCAAACGCCGAAAATTCGCCATGTTTGCGAAGAAATCGCGGTTCTGGCTTGTTCGTTGCGCGGCGTTGATGTGGTTGATTGGAACAAGAGCCATGCTGGCTCGAACCTGCATTACCCCAGATTCAATTCCTTGAAGAAGTCATTGCCCTTGTCGTCGATGATGATGAAGGCCGGGAAATCCACCACCTCGATGCGCCAGATCGCTTCCATGCCGAGTTCGGGATATTCCACCACCTCGACCTTCTTGATGCAATGCTCGGCGAGGTTCGCCGCCGCGCCGCCGATCGAGCCGAGATAGAAGCCGCCATGCTTCTTGCAGGCCTCGCGCACCGCGACCGCGCGGTTGCCCTTGGCCACCATCACCATCGAGCCGCCGGCGGCCTGGAACTGGTCGACAAAGGAATCCATTCGTCCCGCGGTGGTCGGGCCGAACGCGCCGGAGGCGTAGCCTTCGGGCGTCTTGGCGGGGCCGGCGTAATAGATCGGATGATTCTTGAAATAATCCGGCAGCGGCTCGCCCTTCTCCAGCCGCTCGCGCAGCTTGGCGTGCGCGGAATCGCGCGCCACGATCATGGTGCCGGTCATCGAGACCCGCGTCTTGGTCGGATATTTCGACAGCGTCGCCAGGATTTCCTTCATCGGCTGGTTGAGGTCGATCTTGACGACCTCGCCGCCGAGCGACTGCTCGACCGCCGGCAGATACTGCGCCGGATTGTGCTCGAGCTCCTCGAGATAGACGCCGTCCTTGGTGATCTTGCCCAGCACCTGGCGATCCGCCGAGCAGGACACGCCGAGCCCGATCGGCAGCGAAGCGCCATGGCGCGGCAGCCGGATCACCCGCACGTCGTGGCAGAAATACTTGCCGCCGAACTGCGCGCCGACGCCGAGCGACTGCGTCATCTTCAGGATCTCCTGCTCCATCTCGAGATCGCGGAAGGCGTTGCCATCCGCCGAGCCATGGGTCGGCAGCGCGTCGAGATAGCGCGCCGAGGCCAGCTTCACCGTCTTCATGCACAGCTCGGCCGAGGTGCCGCCGATCACGATCGCCAGATGATACGGCGGGCACGCCGCGGTGCCGAGCGTCAGCACCTTCTCCTTCAGGAACGCCAGCAGGCGGTCTTTGGTCAGCACCGAAGGCGTCGCCTGGAACAAAAAGCTCTTGTTGGCGCTGCCGCCGCCCTTGGCCATGAACATGAACTTGTAGGCGTCATCACCCTCGGCGTAGATCTCGCACTGCGCCGGCATGTTGTTGGCGGTGTTCTTCTCCTCATACATCGACAACGGTGCCACCTGCGAATAGCGCAGGTTGCGGCGCAGATAGGCGTCGCGCGCGCCTTCCGACAGCGCGGCCTCGTCATCGCCGTCGGTGATGACGTTGCAGCCCTTCTTGCCCATGATGATCGCGGTGCCGGTGTCCTGGCACATCGGCAGCACGCCGCCGGCGGCGATGTTGGCGTTCTTCAGGAAGTCGAAGGCGACGAACTTGTCGTTGTCGCTGGCTTCCTTGTCGTCAAGGATGCTGCGCAGCTGCTTCAGATGCCCCGGCCGCAAGTAATGGTTGATGTCTCCGAACGCGGCCTCGCTGAGCGCCCGCAGCGCCTCGCGCGACACCACCAGCATGTCCTTGCCCAGCACCTTCTCGACCCGCACACCCTCGGTCGTGATCTTCTTATAGGGTGTGGTGTCGGCACCCAGCGGAAACAGCGGGGTGTGTTTGTAGGGCGGAACGGGCTTCTGGTCGGGAACGGCGGTGGGGGCGTTCATGGATCAGCTCGCGGATTTGGGGCCGAGACGCCGGCGATTGAACCGTTCTAAGCACTTTTGCCGGAAAAGGAAGATTCTGGGTGGCAAGTCATGACGGGATTGCACGACGGGCGGACTTGACGATCTGCCCCTTGCAAGAAGGCCTCGCGCGGGCTTCAATGGAATTGGGGGTATCGATGATAAAGAATTGCCGTACGATTTCGATTGCACAAATGCTGGTGGTCATCGGCCTGTTGGCGCTGGCCACCTCGCCTGCCCGCGCCGATCGCTGCGACGATCTGGCGGGCCAGCTCAAGAACCAGATCGAAGGCCTGACCGTCGGCAAGACCGCGGCCAATGTCATCTATCTGTCGCATCCCCAAGCCAAGCAGCTTTCGCTCGGCTGCTCCGGCCGCAGCTATTCCAACCAGCTGTTCGCCAAGGCGTCGGCCGCAAGCCGACGCCGGCGTTTATCGAATCTGGTCGCCAGCGGCGCCGCCATCATCTTCACCTTGCCGAAGGATGACATGCTGAAAGGCGTGACCCGCTGCATCAAGCGGATGGGCCTGATCCACGGCGACGACGTCACGACGCGCTACCGCCGCCTCGACATGCACTGCGTCCGGACCAAAACCGAGGCCTCGATCGCGGTTTCCCGAAGCACCGATCAATAAGGGTGGTGACGATCCGGTTTTGGAATCGATCTTTTCAGGCGAAATCGAAGCTTCCCGTTCACCATTCGCAGCACACCGGCTACGATCGTTCGCTTTTTAACGGTTGAATTCACCGGACGTTGGTTCCCGCCTCGCCACAATGGCGTACCATAGCCGTCAGGATTTCGATCCCATGAGTATTTCGAGCGTTTCAGCAACTCCCCCGGTGACCCCGGCTGTTAGCAACAATCCGCCCAGCACGCCGGTGCCGAGCAAAGACAACGACGCCGATGATTCCAGTTCCGCCCAGCCGACGCAGGCACCTCTGCCGCCGGGCCAGGGCACGCGGATCGATCAGCTCGTCTGACGGCGGCATCGGAATCGATCGGACCTAACCCGTCGACCGCCGCCGCAAGTTTGCCGGAAACGGCGCGATCATGACGTCCCGTATGGACGGCGCAACGCATGATCGCCAAATGGGCATTTCAAAGCGTTATCTGGATCGTCGCGATGGGCGCGCTGTTGTTCGTGCCCGCCGGCACCTGGCGCTGGCCGGCGGCATGGATCTTCCTCGCAGCCATGGTGTTGACCGGGCTGTTCGCCGGATTGTGGCTGGCCAGAACCGATCCGGAGCTGTTCGCCGAGCGCATGCGCTTGACCGCGCGTGATGAGCAGCCCGCCGCGGACAAGTTATTCGTCCCGGCCTTGTCCGCCGCCTTCCTGATGCTGGTTTGTCCTGATCGGAATCGATCATCGCCTGCACGGCTCCGAATTTTCGCTTCCGTTGCAGATCTTCGGGCTCGCGCTGCAGCTCGTTTCCACCGTCTTCATCATGTGGGTGATGCGCGTGAACTCGTTCGCGGCGCCACTGGTCAAGATACAGAGCGAGCGCGGCCATCACGTGATCGATAGCGGCCCCTATGCCTGGGTGCGGCATCCCATGTACACCGGCGCCATCGCGTTCTTTATCGGCATTCCGTTGCTGTTGGGATCACTCTGGGGCCTGATCGCCTCGCCGTTGCTCGCCGTTATGTTCGCAATCCGTATCACGATCGAGGAACGAATGCTGAAGGCAGGTCTTGAAGGTTATGCAGACTACACCTCGCAGGTGCGCTATCGTCTGCTTCCCGGCATTTGGTAGCAACACGGAGCCCGGAATGCCAGACAGCAAAACCTACACCGGCGGTTGCCATTGCGGCATGGTGCGGTTCGAATGCACGACCGATCTTGCGATGGTGACCGCGTGCAATTGCTCTATCTGCACGAAGAAGGGCCTGCATTTCACGTTCCTGCCGCCAAAGTGTTTCCAGTTGCGTGCCGGCACGGAAAACCTGCGGGAATATCTTTTCAACAAGCACGCGATCCGGCATCAGCTCTGCATCGACTGCGGGGTCGACGTATTCGCGCGCGGCAGTAAGCCCGACGGCACCGACGTGGTAGCGCTCAACGTCAACTGCATCGACGGCATCGAACTCGCGAAACTGACGATGACACCGATCGATGGACGAAACAGGTAACCCGTCATTCCCGAGCGCGCGTCTCGCATCCACCTTTCAATGCCGATTCGCAAACCGTAAGCCGCGCTCGCCTCAATTCACCGCAAAGCAGTACATCAGGCCGTCACCGCCGGTACTCCTGAGATCGGCCTGCGAGCAGCCGCCATCCGGCCCACGCGACGGATGCGAACTGTTCCAGGATTTCGAGACATCATCGTCACGCAACCCGGTGCGATCGGCGTGGCCGAGCATCGCCGATCCCTGCGTGCTGCTCGTCCAGTTCTTGCAAGTGCGATCTTCGCCGGCCGGGAACGCGGTGCCGTCGGGCTTCGATCCCGTCAGCATATCGTGGCGGTTCGGCTTGTCGCTAAAGCCATTGATGACGTCGCCCTTTTCGCTGAGCGCGGTCTGCTTGGTCAAATTGTTGGCGGCGCTGTGGAGATCCGCAACATCCTTCGCGATCACGACGCCTTTCGCGTTCTGCCAGGGCCCCTTGCCGATGCGGTCGCGCGCGTTGATCGCGGGCTTGCCGTCAGCTTCCTGGGTCGAGAGGTAGGCGTGCCAGGTCTTGACGCCGGAAGCATTGGCGCCCGCGGCCTGCGCCAGTTCCTGACAATGATTGTCGGCGCCGGCGATGCCGCCGAGATTGCCGCCGTTGCCGATGCCGGTGCTGGTCACGAAGAACGTCATGGCGGCTGCCTGCGCGTTCGCCGGTTGCGCGGCCATCAGAAGGCAAGCGATCGCGGCAAGGCCGGAAAGTGCACGCGAAGTACTTGAAGCGGAGACAGGCATCGGATCCTCCCAATTACTTCTGGGCCGGCACAGGCGCCAGCGCTCGTTCAGACATCAACCCGTGTTGCGTGACATTATTCCGGCGCAGGACACCGAAACCACGATCGCTGTCGCAAAAAGGGCGTCGCGAAACAGATCGCGACGCCCGATACTTGATCGCTCTGCGGGCCGGTCAGGTCTGCTGGATCGCCGACAACTCCCAATTGGCGCCGCGTGGCCGCAGGAAAGTCCAGATTTCCGTGACCTCCATCGGCTGCTCGCTGCCTTCGACCAATCGGCCGCTGGCGCGATCGAGCGTCTTGTCGATCAGCGAGTATCGCATCGCCACGCTGGCAAAGTCGGTATCGCCTTCGCGCCAGGCTTCGGCGAGGTCGCCCTGCAAAAGCTTCGTGTCGAAAACCTTGTTGACGACATTGCGCGCCCGGTTCGCCTCAAGGTCGCGGTTGAAATACGACACCATCTCGGGCGTCGCCAGCGTATGCAATCTTGCGACGTCCTCGTTCGACCACGCATCCTGAATCTCGCCGAGCAACCGCTCGAAGGCTTCATAATCGGCCGGCGCAATTTGAAGCGGCGCGCCACCCGACCCCAGGCCAAAACCGGCTCCCGTTCGGAAGCTCGATGCGCCGCCCGATCCACCCGGCGCCGTATCGGCATAGGCCGGCGTGGACCGGCGCTGCCACCACGACATCGCCATCCGCACCACGAAAACGATCAGGCCGATCTGCAGGATCAGGCCGAACAGCGACGACAAGCCGCCGAGACCGCCGAACAAGCCGCCGCCGAATAACATGCCGAACAGCCCTGCGCCGAGGAAGCCGGCGGCAAGGCCGCGCAGCATGCCGCCGCCGGGCCGGTTGAAGAAACCGCCCGTGGATGTGCCGACCCCGGGGCTGCCCGGTTGGCCGAAGGTGCGATTGAACGGCTGCGCCGTGCCGGGCGCGGTCGATGTGCTCGGCGGCGGGGAAAAGGTCCGCGTGCCCCGCGAACCCGAACTAAAGCCGCCGCCAACCCGGGCGTCGGCCGGCGAAGCCGCCGAAATCAACGGCAACGCCAGCGACAGAACGACAGCGATCGCCTGGACGATGCCGCGTGCGCGATAGGAGAATCCCATGTTACGTTCCTTAAATCCCCAGCAAGGGGAAGCGCCTCTTAAGATGGGCAGTGTTGCCTGAATGTGAAGCCACGCTCGGGAACCGCGTCTGCGGCCCTCGGTCGCGGGGATGCGGCAATCGGGCAATTTGCTGCGGTGGGCCCGGCCTATGAGGGGGCCATGGTTTCCTTCACCTTGGCAACCAGCGCGCTGAGCGCGAACGGCTTCGCAAGAAAATCGAACTTCTCGTTCTCCTCGAGGCTTTTAGCGAACGCGTCCTCCGCATAGCCGGAGACGAAGATGATCTTGAGATCCGGATTGCGACCGCGCATCTTCCGCAACAGCGTCGGACCGTCCATTTCCGGCATCACCACGTCGGAGACGACCAGATCGATCGCGCCGTCCCTTTCCTCCAGCGCATCCAGCGCCTCGATTCCGTTCGAAGCCTCGATTACCGTATAGCCGCGCGAACGCAAACCGCGCGCATTGAGCGAGCGCAAGCCCTCTTCGTCTTCCACCAGAAGGATCGTTCCCTGGCCGGTCAGATCGACCTTCGGCTTCGGCGCGGCGGCCGCGTCCTTGATCGCGCCGTTCGTCGCCTGTGGCTCGTGCTGGACTTCCTGCTCCGGATGGTGCCGCGGCAGGAAAATGTGGAACGTGGTGCCCTTGCCTTCCTCGGAGTCGACATAGACAAAGCCACCGGTCTGCTTGACGATGCCGTAGACCGTGGACAGACCGAGCCCGGTACCCTTGCCAACCTCCTTGGTCGAGAAGAATGGCTCGAAGATCTTGTCGACAATATCAGCGGGAATGCCGGTGCCGGTATCGGAGACGTCGATCCGCACATAATCCGCCGGCGGCATGCCCTTGTAGGACAGTTTTTCGGCCTCCTGCGTCGACACATTCGCGGTCTTGATCGTCAGCTTGCCGCCGCCGGGCATCGCGTCGCGGGCATTGACCGCGAGATTCACGATCACCTGCTCGAATTGCGAGACGTCGACCTTCACCGGCCAGAGGTCGCGGCCGTGCACCGGATCGAACTTGACCTTCTCGCCGATCAGGCGGCGCAGCAACATCGTGAGATCGGACAGCGCGTCGCCGAGATCGAGCACCTGGGGCCGCAACGTCTGCTTGCGCGAGAACGCGAGCAGTTGCCGCACCAGCGTCGCCGCGCGGGTCGCGTTCTGCTTGATCTGCATGATGTCCTGAAACGACGGGTCGGTCGGCTTGTGCGCGTTCAGCAGGAAGTCGTTGGCCATCATGATGGCGGAGAGCACATTGTTGAAGTCGTGCGCGATGCCGCCGGCGAGCTGGCCGACCATGTCCATCTTCTGCGACTGGTTGATCTGGTTCTCCAGCGTGCGCCGCTCGGTGGTCTCCAGCATGTAGACGATGGCGGCTTCGGTTTCGCGCTCGTCGGGCTCGACCGCGGTGACGAAAAACTGTCCCCACCGCTCCTTGCCGCCATCGAGCATCGCCTCGACCGGCGCGATATCGCCCTGGCCTTCGGCGGCCTGGTTGATCGCCGCGATCAGCGAGCTGCGGTCGCGGGCATTGACGGTCCGGAAGATCGAATTGTTGGCGGAGGCTTCGAGGCCGAGGCTTTGCGCAAGCTTGGCGAAACGCGCATTGGCGCGCACCACCGCGCCGGCGCGGTCGACGGTCGCGATCGCCATCGGCGTATGATCGAAGAAGCGCATGAAGCGGACTTCGGCGGCGCGCTGCGGATCGGAGCGCTCGTCGCGCGCACGGCTGATCGCCAGCGTCCGCGAGGCGCCGGGCGCGCCATCGGCACCGAATGCCAGCTTGTGATAGAGCCGCACCGGCACGGTCTTGCCGCCGCGCATTCGCAGGTCGATGTCGAACACCTCGGTCTTGACCTCGCCCGGCACCGCCACGATCGAGGTCAGCAGCGAAGCGCCGTCGCCGGACACGATGTCGGTCAGCTTCAGACCGCCCGAGCCGATCTCCGCCAGATCGTGGTCCAGCCAGTTCGCCAGCGTCGCGTTGACGTAAACCAGATCGCCGGCGGGATTGACCGAGAAGAAGCCGCACGGCGCGTGATCGAGATATTCGATCGCGTGCTGCAATTCCTGGAACACGTCCTCCTGGCGCTCGCGGTCACGGGTAATGTCCGCGATCGACCACACCGCGTATTTCGCCTCGCGCTTGCCATGGCCGAGCGGCCGAACCCGCATCCGCAGCCAGCGGCCATGAGCACTGTCCTGGCTGCCGTCGTTGCCGGCGATCCGGACTTCCTCCTGCTGACGCTTGCCTTCGCGCGCCGCCTTGAGCAGGCGAAACACGGCTTCCGAAACATCGGGATTGCCGATGAAGACCCGTTCCACCGGACGCACGTCCTGCGCGCTCGCGGCGCCCGTCAGCGTCAGGTAATTTGCGTTGGAATAGACCACATGGCCGCGCGGGTCGGTGACGGCAAGCCCGTCATAGGCGTGGTCGGCGATATGACCCATCACCGGGTCGTCGGCGGCGCGGTCGGCGAAGCGAATGATACCCGCGGCGAAAGCGAACAGATTGAACAGCCCGACCATTGCCAGTAGCGCCAGCAATCCCAGGATATAGGGCTGCGCCTGCGCCCGGCCGATGGTCATCAGGGCCAAGGCGGCTGCGACGATTCCGCCGGCCACCAGCAGCACCAGAACGATGCTTCCGCTGCGCCGCGCCGGCTCCTGCACGGTCATCGGCGGCTGTGACGGATCATGGTCGGATTCAGCGGTCATAAGCAGCGGACAGCAGCCTGTCGGTAAGGGTGGGACGCGCTCGCCCACGCCGGCCCCTGAGTGCCTGAATTGGGCCGGCCGGGCGCAAGTCCATCAGGCGGTTATTTCCCCGATCGCAGGCCTTTCCGTCCGGTTTCTCAGGCTTTTCATGCCGGCCGGCCGGAAAGTCCGCGCTTGAGGCCCATGACGTAGCCGATGACCTCGGCGACCGCATGATAGTGCTCCACCGGGATTTCGTCGTCGACTTCCACGGCCGCGTGCAAAGCGCGAGCCAGCGGCACGTTCTCCACGATCGGGATGTCGTGCTCCTTGGCGATTTCCCTGATCTTGAGCGCGATCAGGTCGGTGCCCTTGGCCACGCAGATCGGCGCCGACATGCCGCGCTCGTAGGACAGCGCGACCGCGTAATGCGTCGGGTTGGTGATGATCACGGAAGCCTTGGGCACCGAAGCCATCATGCGCTTCTTCATGCGCGCCTGCCGCAACTGCCTGATTCGGGCCTTGATGTGCGGGTCGCCTTCCGACTGCTTGAACTCCTGCTTCATCTCCTGCAGCGACATCTTCTGCCGCTCGTACCATTGCCGGTACTGGAAGAAATAATCGGCGATCGCGACCGCCGCGAGCATCGCCACCACGGCCCCCAGCAATTTCAGCGTCAGGCTGGTGATCATGCCGAGCATCGCGACGGGGCCGAGCTGCAGCATCGACTCCAGGCGAAGCCGCTCCGGCCACAGGATCATGCTCATCACGCTGCCGAGCGCTACGACTTTGAAAATGCCCTTGCCGAAATTCGCCGCCGCCTGCTTGCCGAATACCCGCTTGGCGCCGGCGGCCGGCGAAATCTTGCTGAGGCTGGGCTTGAGCGACTCGCCCGACCACACCAGCCGGTGCTGCAGCATGTTGCCCGCGATCGCCGAGATCACCAGCATCAGAAGCGGCACGCCGAGCGCTGCGATCAGCACATATTCGAGCTTCTCGGCCAGCGCCAGCAGGCTCGGCCCGTCGGTGTGGAACATCCACGAATTGGCGATCAGATTGCGCAGCGGCACCTGAATGCTGCCGATCGACCCCGAGAACGTCGACAACACCAGCGTCGCGCCGGCGATCAGGAACCAGGTATTGACCTCCTGGCTTTTGGCGACGTCGCCGCGCTCAAGCGCCTCATCCAGACGTTTTTGGGTGGGGTCTTCCGTTTTATCGGAAGAGTTGTCATTGTCGTCGGCCATTGTAAAGGCTTTCGGATTACGGCGTCAGATCGTGCATGACGCCGGTAAAATAATTGAGGAACGTGCTCATCATCGCCACCAGCACCAGCGAAAAGATCAGAAAGCCCGCGAGGATCGACAGCGGCACGCCGACGAAATAGACCTGCATCTGCGGCATCAGCCGCGCCAGCACACCGAGCCCGATGTTGAACACCAGGCCGAACACCAGGAACGGCGCCGACAATTGCATGCCGAGCTTGAAGGCAGCGGTGAAGGCGCGGCTGGCAAGCGCGGCGATGTCGCCGCTCGGCATCAGGTCACTGGGCGAGAAGATGGCGTAGCTGTCGTTCAGCGCCGCGATCACCAGATAGTGGCTGTCGGTCGCGAACAGCAGCGTCACGCCGAGCATGGTGAGGAAGTTTCCGATCAGCACGCCCTGCTGACCCTGGGTCGGATCGACCGACGTGACGAAACCCAGCCCCATCTGCTGGGCGATAACGGCGCCGCCGACCTGCAGCGCCGACAGCGTCACCCGCGCGGTGGCGCCGAGCACGATGCCGACAATCAGCTCATGGATCATCATGACCACGAGCGGCGCCATCGACTGCATGTCGATCTGGTAGGCCTGGCGATGCAGCGGCAGGATGACGAGCGTCAGCAGCACCGCGACCGCAAGCTTGATGCGCACCGGAATATTCGACTCACCCAATCCCGGCAACAGCATCACCATGGCGCCGACGCGGGCGAACACCAGCATGAAGGTGGCGGCGAGCACCGGCAGCAGTGAGACATCGATGCGCATGATCTACGCATAGTGCATCAACCACCTATGATTCGCGACGATATCCGCATCATGTGGCTGTGAAGGGCGTCCGCCATGAACGGCAACGCCAACAGCAGCGTGACGAAAATCGCCAGTATCTTGGGCACGAACACCAGGGTCTGTTCCTGGATTTGCGTCAGCGCCTGGAACAGCGACACCACCACGCCGACGACGAGGCCGACCACCATCAGCGGCGACGACACCACGACGATAGTCCAGATCGCATCGCGCGCCACGTCGAGGGTTTCAGCACCGGTCATGTCAATTCCTCTTTCCCTTCTGGCGAGGAGCGCGCATCCTCGCGCACTACCGGACCATCGATTCAAAACTCTTGCATCCTTCGGGATGCGCTTGCGCCAAGGTGAGGCCCGTCAGATCGGCATCTTCATGATGTCTTCATAGGCCGAGATGACCTTGTCGCGGACCGACACCAGCGTCGATATCTTGACGTCGGTCTCAGCCACCGCGGTGACGACGTCCATCACATTGGCCTTGCCCGTCGCCATCGCGGCGGTCTGCTGGTCGGATTTTCGTCCGCCGTCCACCACGCTTCCCATTGCGTCCTTCAGCAGGTCGCCGAACGAGGGACCGCCGGCGTCGGGCGATTTGCCCGCCGCGCCCGGATCCATCAGGCGGGCGAGGTTGGCGTAGGCATTTGCAGCAATTGTCGGTGAAGCCATGGTTCAAGCTTTCCAGTTCAGGACTTGAGGATGTCGAGCGTGCGTTGGATCATCGAACGCGTGGCGTGGATGATATTGAGGTTGGCCTCGTAGGATCGCTGGGCGTCGCGCATGTCGGTCATTTCGACCAGCGGATTGACGTTGGGATATTTGACGTCGCCATTGGCGTCCGCCGCGGGATTGCTCGGCTCATGCTTGACGCGGAACGAGGTGGAATCCGGCACCACCTTGCCGAGCGCGACCACCTGGGCATCCAGGGTGTGATC
This sequence comes from uncultured Alphaproteobacteria bacterium, assembly GCA_963806075.1. GTDB lineage: Bacteria > Pseudomonadota > Alphaproteobacteria > Rhizobiales > Xanthobacteraceae > Bradyrhizobium. The sequence goes on along the minus strand of CAWDWT010000012.1, from coordinate 260,778 downwards.
GAGTTCGGAAGCGAAAGTCGGCACCTTGCGGCGATAGGGGTCGCCGCCGGCGCGTCGAAGCGGTCGAATCCGCGTTGGCGATGTTTTCCGAGATCACACGCATTCGGCCGGCCTGCGCGCGCAGGCCTGAGGTCGCGATCCCCATCGATCTGGCGAAATCTGCGATAACCTGACGGTCTGCCATCGTCTTCCTTTCCGGCTGCGCGCCACGCCATGTTCGGCGTCAAGCCTTGTTCAGTTCCAAGCCTTGTTCATTTCGAGCCTTGTTCATTCAAGCCTTGCCGATCGCGGTCTTCAGAAGGTGCAGGCTGCGGCTGTAGAGCGAAGTCACCGCGGCGTAGTCCATCTGGTTGGTCGAGACCTTGAGCATCTCGTCCTCGAGATTGACGGCGTTGCCCGCGGGCCGCGTCTCGAAGCCGACCTTGCGATTTTGGTCGAAGGTCTCCGGCGCCCCCGAGACGCTGATATGGCTGGCGCTGGTGCGCATCATCGGCAGCGTCCCCATGGCGCCGCCGGGCGCGCTGGCGCCGGTCGCGTCGAATTTGGGTTCCATCAGATCGCGCGGCTTGAAATTCGGCGTATCGGAATTGGCAACGTTTTCGGCCAGCACCCGCTGGCGTTCCTGATGCCACTGCATCCGCGTACGCAACGCCGACAGCACTGGAAGATCGCCGATCGACATCGCTTTCGCTCTCCCCTTGCCGTCCGGGCAGGACGCCCTCGGTAGGCAGAATTTGCCGCCTGTATGGTTAACAGCGGGTTAAGAAGCCCCCTTGCGCGGACGAGATGGGCGGCGGGCGGCGGGTCGATCGGTCGTTCCGAGCGCATTTTCGCCACGAAAACTCCGTTAACCAGTCGGATTGCCGGAACGACCAGGACATGAGAAGTCGTTTTGGCCCAGCCGATTCATAGGTTATTAAGGGTAATGGGGCGGCAATTCCTGCCCCGAGTATTAAGAGATCGAAATGATCTCTGACCGCGTTCGGCGTTCCCGGGGACAAGCATGCAGGCACTGACATTTATCTTCGCGTTCGTAGCCGTGCTGGCGCTGATCGGCGCCGGGGCCTGGTTGGTTCGCCGATTCGCCGGCAACCGCCTGAGCACAACACCAATCGCGGCCGGGGACCCCGCCTGGCGGTAATCGATGCTGCGGCCGTGGACGGCCGCCGCAGGCTGGTGCTGGTTCGGCGCGACAACGTCGAACATCTGCTGATGATCGGCGGCCCGACCGACATCGTGGTGGAACCCAATATTGTCCGCGCAACAGTCGCACGTGACCAGATGGCACAGCGGCCCGCGGTCGGCAGCGAGCCGCCGCCGCGAATTGCGCCGTTGCCGGACGGCAATTGGAACGACGGCGAAGGCGCCAGATCCGACGCCTTCGACCATGCCGATCCGCAAATGCCCGAGCCGCCGCCAGCAGCTCCCGCGTCCTCCCTTCGCCGACGAGGTTCGCCGCTCGGCGCAGCCGCACCTTGAGCGTCGCGGCGATCCGCTTGCGGGCTTCTCGCCGGAACCGATCGCGCCGCGCCTCGGAACCGCGCGACACTGCCACTCGTCGCGCCAAGGACACACGCGCACCGAACCGATGATACCGCGCCCGGTACGACAGGAGAGCGCGAAGCCGCCGCCGATCCGCGCCGAACGTCCCGCCGCCTCGCCGCCGTCCCCGCCCCCGGTGCCACCGCCGGTGCCTGCGCCGACGCTGTCGAGCGCCGATCAAAACCTCGCCGAGATGGCGCAGCGGCTGGAAGCAGCGCTGCGCCGGCCGGCCGAACCGAGCGAACCACGCGTCGGCGCGCCGCCGGTCGCGCCCGAGCCGCCGGGCCGCACCGCCTCGCGCGCCGAACCGTCGATCGCGCCGCCCGGTGAGACGCCAGGACCGAAAACCGGGTTTGAGAATCTGGAAGACGAGATGGCCTCCCTGCTGGGTCGTCCGAAGTCTCCTTCGTGAGATCGGCGACCCTCCCGCGTAGAGTTTTATTTTTTGCCACCCTGATTGCCGCCGGATCGCTGGTCGAGCCGGCGTTCGCGCAGGATATCAGCATCAATCTCGGCCAGGGCAATGGCGGCGTCACCGAGCGCTCGATCCAATTGATCGCGCTGCTCACGGTGCTCTCGATCGCGCCGTCGATCCTGATCATGATGACGTCGTTCACCCGCATCGTCGTGGTGCTGTCGTTGCTGCGCACCGCGCTCGGCACCGCGACCGCGCCGCCGAATTCGGTGATGATCGCACTCGCCATGTTCCTGACTGCGTTCGTGATGGGACCGGTGCTGCAGAAATCCTATGATGACGGCATCCGGCCTTTGGTCGCCAACCAGATCGGCGTCGAGGACGCGCTGCAGCGCGCCTCGGTGCCGTTGCGCGCCTTCATGATGAAAAACGTGCGCGAAAAGGACCTCAAGCTTTTCCTGGATATGTCGAACGAACCGCCGCCGGCGACGCCCGAGGAAATGCCGCTGCGGATCGTCGTACCGGCGTTCATGATCTCCGAACTGAAACGCGCCTTCGAGATCGGCTTCCTGCTGTTCCTGCCGTTCCTGATCATCGACCTCGTGGTCGCATCGGTCCTGATGTCGATGGGCATGATGATGCTTCCGCCCGGCCGTGGTGTCGCTGCCGTTCAAGCTGATCTTCTTCGTGCTGGTCGACGGCTGGTCGCTGGTGGCGGGAAGCCTGGTGCAGAGCTACGGCAGCGGATAGCGCGCATTGTCGTTATCGGCGTCGCCAGGACATAACTGCGCATTCTCGCGACGCGATGCGTCCGGGTTTTGCAAGGAAACTCCGCCCAAAAGCAGGCGCGCGACCCTCAAGGGCGCGGGAAACGCCGGGCGCACGGGGCACCCGCGGCCTCGTGTGCAGAAGAAAGCACACGAGTTCGAAACCACAGGCACTCCGAACACGTCCGGCGTTTCCTGCGCAATGGCTTTACGGCTTACTCCGCGCTCTCCTCGGTGACCGGGCTTTCTTGCCACCGTCGCCAGCGTGATGCCAAGAAAAACTCCAGGCATCATCGCCAACTTGACGCCAGCGTCGGGGCGTCAGGACCACACGGCTTCGCCGTACGCCGCAAGCGTCAGTCGTCTGCGCACCATCCCTGGCGCGCCTGACACCACAGCGTCCACCGCATCCCTTTCCCGCGTAAATGACGATCATGATACGCCCCTCGTTCGGGACGGGACGAGACGGTAAAGGCAACTGATTTGCCTGGAAATGAAAGCGGCAAATCCTGCGCCTCGGCCGAAAAAAGTGCTTGCAGGGGGAGGCAAATCAGCGGCCCCGCCAAGGCCGTCCCTGCGGAAAACACGCGCGAGCCGCCATTTGCGTTGCTTGTCGTCCAAGGGCGCGCGCTTATACTTGCCCCATGGCTGACGGCTCCCTCGATCTGAAAGCGTTCTTGCTCGCCACCCCGTTTTTTGGCGGGCTTTCGAGCGCAAGCCTCGATCTTCTGGTTTCGATGCTGGTCGAGCGCCGCTTCGACGCCGGCGCCACAATCGTGGCGGAAGGAGAACCCGGGCGCTCGATGTACATTGTTCACTCCGGCCGATTGGCGGTGAACAAACAATTGGACGCAGGGCGCATCCTTCGCATGGGAGGTCTGGAGCCCGGTGATTTTTTCGGCGAGATGACCTTGATCGAAATGCAGAACCGGTCAGCGACCGTCATCGCAGAAACCGCAACGACGCTGTACGAGCTCACCGCTCAAAACCTCTACCGGTGCTACAAAGCGGACATCCACGCGTATGTGATCATCATGCAGAATATCAATCGCGAGCTTTGCCGCCGGCTTCGTCGCGCCGACGATCGCGTCGCCAGGCTGCCGACGCTTCCTGCGGAACAATAAGGCGGCACCACGTCCGCCATCGGCGCAATGGCGCGTCTCGGCAGTTGCCTGCGTGCAAAAAGAAAGCCGCGGGAGAACTCCGCGGCCTTTCCTGGCAGCTTGGAAAAGTTACCAGCGCGGGCCTACGCCAATTCCGACGCCACCCGGCCCCACGCCGATGCCGACGCTCGGACCGTTGTCATAGTACTGCCATCGTAATATCCGCGACGCTCGACGTAACGCTCGCGCGGAACATAATCGTAGCTATCGCCGTATGGCTGCTGAACGACGACGCGCCGGCTATCGTGGGTGCGGTAACATCGGCGGTACTCGTCGCAGACCAACCGCACATTTTCGATGCCGCTGTCCAGCCGCACCAAAGGGACGACCGAGAGCGGTGCCGCGCTAGCCCCAGTTGAAACTATAGCGCCGACGCCGATAGCGAGAGAAATAACCAGGTTTTTCATAATTCGATTCCTTTGATTGGATGCGGGAGAACCCTTCGGATTGCCGAATGTTCCCGAATCTTTTCGATCTGCCTCGGACCATATTGGTCCGCCGACGGCTGCTGCAGCGCTGCTATCGTGAATGATTGCCGTCTTTTCCCGGACAAGACGAGTGTGGCCCTCGGTTAACCATGGGGTCGGGGGAACTTTCGGCAATTCATTTTGTTGCATTTCCAGCATCGGGCGTTCCGCATCGTATGCCAACTGGAGGAAACGTTATGAAGAAATATCTGATTGCTGGCGCAGTAGGCGCAGTAGCGGCGTTCGTTGCGACCGCTGCACTTGCCCAGACCACGCCGTCTCCAGCGAATACTATGTGGTTCGCGACGCCACGACGAAGAAATGCACCGTCGTCGACAAGAAGCCGACGACCACTACCACGATCGTCGACAACGGCACCTTCAAGACGAAAACCGAGGCCGAAACCGGCATGAAGACCATGAAGGTCTGCACCGAGAACTGAGCTTCCGGAGCTTCCCCTGCGCGACGGGCAGTAGAAGCCCTTTTGCCAACATTGCCCGTCGCGCAAATTAATAGCGAAGAGAGTTGCCCGTCTTGATTCTTTGGGCGGTTCCAGCGGTGATTTTCGTCGGCCCGCGCAACACTGACGTGACGAGGAGCAGCGCCATAGCGAGTGCCACCGCCTTCAATCCCGATCGCAGCCAGCGCATATCCGTGTCTCACGCTCCCGTTAGTCAGGTTCTTTTAACTGTCGTGCTGCGCCTGCCTTCTTCAGAAACTCTCTTCAGAACGGATTGACGTAGTTCAGGATCGCGATTTGGCGCAGCAGCACCCTCCGGATGATGTGGGTCGGCTTCACTGCCTCGGTGAAGATTGCGGCCGTGCCGGTGCTACCGGCGGGCAATCGCCGCGCCAGCGCTTCGTCGTCGAGCCGCACGCGAACCACAAAGGGCGCCGACTGGATCTCCCTGGGCGCGACCGCCGTTCCGGAAACCTGGGTCTGCCCGGTCGAAACAGCCTGAAGGATCGTCTCGACCTTGCCGGTCCTGACAACGCCGGGTTCGAATTTGAAGGTGATTTCCACCGGCTGGCCGGCCTTGATGAACCGCGCATCGTTCTGGGTTATTTCGACACCAAGCAGAGTGTCGGATGTATCGATGAACGCCATCACCGGCGACAGCGGCAGATTGGCCACCCGCGCGCCCTTGCGCAGCGCGACATTGGTGGCGTAGCCGTCGGCTGGCGCACGCACCACCGTCTTGTCCAAATTCCATTTCGCGCTTTCGAGCTGCGCCTTGAGCTGGTCGACCTCCGACTGTCGCTGCTCGACGTCGAAGCCGCGGCCGGAATCGCGCTCGAACAATTGCGTCATCTGGGCAAGACGCGTTGTCGACAGTTTTAGCTGCGCCTCGATCGCATCGACCTGCGCCTGATAGGGAACGGGGTCGATCCTGAACAACACGTCGCCGGCCTTCAGCGCCGTGTTCGCCTGCGCCGGAACGTCAATCACTTCGCCGGCCACATCGGGCACGATGGAAACCGCGTTCCTGACCACCAGCGCCGGCCCCTCCGGCGCGCCCCATCCCATCGGGATGAACAGCAGCAGGTTCAGCAACAGCAGCACGATGAAGGGCGATGATTTCCAGAACAGGTTGAAGGAGACGATGCCGAGCCGCACGATGACGAACAGCAGCACCAGATAGACGGCCATGATGGCGATCATCATGGCCGGTTACTCCTTCGCCCGCGCTGCGGGCACATCGACATAGGCCCAGATCAGCGCGACCGGCCAAAGCGCAAAACCGCAGATCAGCGTGACCCAGCCCGCCACCGTCACCGCCTCCGCCTGCGGATGGCCGCGGGTTTTTGCGATGTGTCCGGGCAGCCAGCCCGCGATGCAGAACAGCGCGATCGCGCTGGCGACGAGGATGAACAGGACGATCCAGGCGAAGATGTCGAAGCCGCTCATATCTATTGCACTCGCTTGATCGGCGGCGGCGCCCATGTTCCGTCCGCGACTTCCTTCTTCGGCGCGTAGAGGCGCAACGCGACCAGGAACGCGCCTTGCTTCGGCGCGGGCAGCCAGTTGGCCTGCCTGTCCCCGCCGGGCGATTCGCTCTGGATGTAAATCGTGAGCGAGCCGTCGTCGCCGACCTTCATTCCGCTGCGGTCGCCGAGCGCGTAACGGTTGATCGGATTTGGAACGAGATAGCTGTCGGCGTCGTACATTGTCAGCGACCAGAACGCATTCACTGGCGGAATCCCGGCCTTGGTGAAGTGCAGGACGTATTCATTCGCACCGTTCAACGCTTTGCCGTCGCCATCGGTTTTTGCGGCCGGATACACCGCGTCCTCCGGCAAGTTGCCGCCAACTCCGAAAAACGTCCACGATGCGCGGTAGGGGTAGTTGGTCCCGTAGCGCCCCATGTCGAGCGTGATTTCCCAGCCATTTACATTCTTGCCGCGCGGCGTTTCCCGCATCTGCTTCTGGCCGGCGGCAACGCCCTCCTCGATCGCCTTGCGTACATCAGGCCCGAAAGCGGCCAAGCTGAACGATGCGCCCGGCGCGATGCCAAGCCTCGCGATACGCGCCATTGTCACGGGATCAGCGGGCTCGGGGGGATTGGCGACCAGCAGCGCGTTCAACCGGCCGAAAAAAGCCTCGGGTGACATCGCCAGCACCTGCGTTGGGACCGGCGTCTTGGCGTCAACGCCAGGCTTGAGCGGAACGTCAACCGGCGGAACGTAGGGCTTGCCCCACTCCGACAAGGGCACCAGTCTGTACTGGTCCTGCAGGTCGTGCACGGCGGCATAGTCGTCTTTGTTCGCGGTGTATGTGCGCCCGGCTAAAAGGACCAGGTTCGTCGGAATACGAAGTTCGGTCAAGCCGGCAGGCAACGTACCCTTCCAGTCCGGGCCAACGATGGCGAAATTGCCCCCCTTGCCGCCGACGGTGCGGGAGCCCGGTGCGTGAGGGACGTTGTTCCAGGCGTCGACGATCTGCATCAGCCAAAAGCGATTGCCCATCTCGGGAATGGACAAGACCATCGGACCTTGCGCGAGATCGAGCTGGCCGAGCGAGTAGAGGGTATCGACATTGAGACCGACGACCGACTTGTTCGAGGCGTCCGGAAACTCGCGGTAGTGCGCAAACTGGTTGATCGGCGCGAGCGCCCCCTGAGGCTTCGTGACGTGCGTCAATACGTCGATTTGCTTCTCGATGTAGACCAGCGGCATTCCGAAGACCCACGCCTCTTGCGCGAGCGCGCGGGCCTCGTCCGGTTTCAGCCCGGAATCCCCGCCCTGAGCAAGGGCGGGAAATCTCCCGACCGGCGCCATCGCGGCGGCGATGGCAAGAAGCGTTGTCCGTCGATCCAATAACTTCGCCATCTTGCCTCTCCGATGGTTGACGTCTCAGTTCGATCCCTTGTTGGTGGCTGTGGCTCAGACCTCAACTCACCGGCTGCGGCTCCGCGAACTTCCACTTCCCGTTCAGAATTTCCTCGCGCGGCCGATAAAGCCGCACCGTGTAGTTCCAGCCCTTCATGATCGGAACGCAGTTCGGAATCTTGCCATCGCAGCCGCCGAACTGGATCGCGACCGCGCCGTCCGCGCTTTTCCGCGCGGTGATATTATTGACCGAGTAGGCGTTGAGCGGGTTCTTCTCGAAATAGCCTTCGGCATTATAGACGCTCACGGACCAGAAACCGTTGACCGGGACGTCCCTGACGGTGAGCTTGTAGACGGTTGTTCCGTCGTTTTTGGCCGGTGTGACGCCGAGGTAGGTCGCGTCCTTGTCGGGGTTGCCGCCCCATCCGGCCGCGGTGCCGGCCAAATGGCGGATCGGATCGACCTGCTCTTTGGTGCCGAATGCCTTTGTGAAGCTGGGGATAGTCATGGAAAGGACGAGCAACGCGTCTCGAACCTTCTTCTGGCTGGCCTGGTCCCAGTTCGGTATTTCGAACTTGCCGATAGCCTTCTGGCTGATCTTGATGGCGTCCTGCAGCGCATGGACCTGTGTGACATCTTTCGGATCGGCGGGATCGACCAGCGTGCGGACAGCTACCACCATATAGCGCGTGCCGACCTGATCCCTGGTGAAGGTATGCGGGCCGGGATCATCATGAAACGCTTGCCGGCGTCGGGCATCGTGATCGTCACGGGCCCAGCGTCGAGATCGAACACCGCCGACGAATAAAGCGTATCGCGGTTAAGGCGGATGACAGTCTGTTTATCGATCTCGGCCGGCTCGCGGCGATGCAGGAATTTGCCGAACGCGCCATCCTTGACCATGTTGCCGAAGTACAAATCCGACTCCGCCCTGGGAAAATTATCGACGCCGACAGGTACGGCGTCGCCACCCGGCGCCGCGGCAGATTGCGCCTGAACCGCGCCGATCGCGGCCAACGTCGTCATAGCAACTCCGATCACAAGGATCGTTTTCATGGCTTCCTCCTTCAATTCACCTTCTCGATGTCCGGCAACACCCACTTCTTGTCGAAGAACGGCTTCTCCGGGCCGTAGAGACGAAACAGGACTTCAAAGCGGCCGTTCGCGTCGGTCGGCACCCAGTTCGTTTCCTTGCCGGCGGGCGCTTTCGGCGCGAAGAACACATCCACCGAACCGTCGGCGTTCTTCTGCAGCTTCGGTGTGTTGGAGGAGCGGCTCGACCACGGTTGACCGCGGATCAGCGCGTGCGTGGCGCGGTTGTAGACCGTGGCCGACCAATACAGCTTCACCGGCGCGTTGGCAGGCACGTTGAGCCGGTAGCCGCCATTGCCGTCGAGCGGCTTGTGATCCTTGTCCCGGATGGTCATCAGATAGTACTGCCCGGCGCCGAGATGTTTCGCGCTGAAAAACGCCATCGAATAAGCGACGCCGCGTCCATCCACCGGATAGGCGTTCGGATTGGCGAAGTTGGTCATCATCCCCTCACCTACATCCGGCGGCGCCGGAAGCACCCATTGCTGCCCCTCGTTGAAGGAGGTCGTGAAGACGTCTTCGTAGCGGTGATCGAGCCACGCGCGCGCTTCGCCGATCGCGTCTTTCAAGACGGCCTGCGTTGCCGGGTCGGGCGCAAAACTCTTGCCCTTCTCGATGCCGATCGATTTGAGCATGTCGATCATCACGCGGTCGCGGTCGATCCATGGCTCGTGCTGCACGAAACGATCGAGCGCCCCGAAGAACCTGAGATCGCCGGGGATGGTGCTGTCGAACACGACGTCGATCGCGTCGACGAATGTCGTCGCCGGCGGCCTGGCGGCCTGCGACAGCGGATAAACTTTTACGGTCTTGCCGTAGGCCACCGCCTTGGCGATATCCGCCTCGCTGCCGCTGGCGAGGTTTGAGCGCAACAGGGCATAGCTCTGGTAGGTCGGCGAGCGAAGCGCGATATAGCCCTCCGGTGGAGTGTCCTTGTAACCGGGCGGCAGGATCAGATATTTTCCGCCCGCCCCCTTGTCGGCGCCGGCAGGACCGACATCTTCCAGGGCCGTCTGCCAGCCATCGTCGATGCTTCCGGTGATCGAGCCGGCGGGACCGGCCGGCGGAATCTCCATGACCATCGGTCCGACCTCCTTGGTGTCGAACAGAGGCATCAGATAGATCACGTCGGGATTTGGCGTCAGCGTCTGGTTCTTCCAGTCCGGCAGGCGCGACCAGTAGACCACCTGATTGGGTTTGGCCCTGGCGTTGATCGCAGCCTGCAGCATCAGCTCATAGTTCACCGCCGGCATGCCCCAGATCACGGCCTCGACGGCGCGGCGCTCGATCGTTCGCTGCGCCAGTTGGTCCGGCGTCAGCGTCTGTGCGAAGGAGCCTTGCGAGATCGCAGTGGCGAGCGGGATAGCGAGCAACAGCATCTTCATCGTTTCTCACCTTCACTTCTCGATCGGGAAAATCGTCTTCCAGTCACGTTTCATGTCAACGACGGTCCACGCCTTCGCGGTGGCTTCGTCCAGTGCCTTGTCGTCTTGAGCAGGAATGGCTCGCCGCCTGGACCATGTCATTGGCGCGGTCATCCGCCGATGACGGATCGCCGCGCTCCTTTGCCGACGGTAGTGTCGTTGTCATGGCGCTCCAATCGCATTCAGGCGCGCTTTCAGCTCGTCACCCTATTCCTCATCCCGAGGTTGAACCATAGGATATTATTGATCACTGTCGGCCTGCGTTTTCCAGAGCGCAGCAATTCGGGAAGCAAGGGTCAGCGTCGCTGTCCAATGCAACGGTGCGGCGCCGCGAATACAACGATCAAATTGCGTCATTTACAACCGGCAAGTGCTGCGAATTCGTTTGCCGATCTCTCCTCACCGATGCACGTTGTCCAACAATTCAATATCTTGAAGCGCGACAAGTCTTCGCCCGCGATTCTCGTACAAATTGTATTGCGGCTCAGGCAATTCGGCATAGAGTCACAGGCCGATTCCGCATTGCACGTTCAACCAGACTAATACGGCCACCTACTACAGAACCGGCGACGAATTCCATCTGGAATGGGCCGCGACTAAATATCTCACCAAGCAATTCATTATCGGCCTGGTCGGAAACTACGATCAGCAATTCACGCCGGACACAGGAACAGGCGCGATTCTTGGCCCGTTCGAGGGACGCGTGGTCGCCCGGCGCAGGCACCGTGATTTGAAGCACAATTTTAGCTTGTTTGGTACACGCCACATGCAAGGCAAACGATTGCATTAAGGAACCGTTGCCTGCGAGGCGCAGCGGACACTATGCTCGCACTCCGGCTCATTTGACAGTTTGAGATCAGCCTTTCGCGAATTGTTAATGTCTGAAACGCACCCTCAACGGGTCTGCGGCGCTAATCGGGTGTTGGACAATGCCATTCGCGGTTCTCGTTTCGGCTTTGGGAGCTATCGTTGCAGTTGCATTTGCGATGTTCGGGCTGCATTCATGGTCGGCCGTTAAGCTCGGCCCCTTCATCGGCGCGCTATCAGGCCTTTTTATAGCGATACTCTTTCTACGTCTGGCTCGATTACCGCTCTCTTCGACACTCGAAACCTATCGAAGCGCCGTTGGTGTGCGAGGAATGCCAAATTTAAACTTGGCATTCAGCGTCGGCGCGATCGTATCGCTGGTTGAACTGCCGGGTGCACTGCTCGGCTGGAATGTGATGCACACCGTGTGTGTCGTTGGATGGCTGTTCGTGCTCGGAGGCACCCTGTATCTCAATTTTCGTTTCGCCGCACGTACTGTCAGGCTGGATATCTTTCAATTTGTGGGCGGCATCGCTTCGCTCGTGATATTTGGTTCGTTTCTGTACGCGTTCGTTGTAGCACCAGTTGAGGCCACAGCCACAGTGCTCTCGCTCATTGAGCTTGTTAAAACGATCTTGATTATTAACGGCTGTGCAGCCCTAGTGTCGGCTGTGACTTGTTACTTCTTGTTCGCGATCGCCTCTAGTTTCGTTACGTTCGACGAAGTTAGGCGATAGCTTGAGGTGTGATTGCGGGCTAGCAATGGAAGCGCCATGTTATTTGGCGGATGCTCATTTGGCCCGGTCAACGACTTCGGTCCAGGCATTCGATTCTATCGGCTTGCGCATTGGCGAGCTTGCCGGTCCGATGGATGCCGTAACCTCGCCCTGGGCGTTCGGCAATTCAGCGTTGACCGCTTCCGCAATCCATGTGGCCGCCTTCGGGTGCCCAACGACCAGCGCCAGCAAAATGGCGCATATCGCCCCGAAGCCGACTAAAACGGCAAAACCGCTCGATCCTTCATTCGAAAATGACATGTGCTCTCCATGGAAAAACGTGTTTTGAAAATACCGCAGCAGAACGAACATGCGTGTGGTGCACATCACATTTGAGCATCAAGTGCGTGTGACACAGGCGTGAAATTCAATTTTGTGAGTTGCAACTCACAGCGGCAAAGCAGCCCGGGGCAGCCGACGCGCACGACCTTGCAGCGTCAGCCCTTTTTCATGCCGACGATCCTGGGCAGCGAGCCGGTGGGGAACGGATCGGCTTTCTGCACGTCCGGCGGCAGCGTCGCCTTCGCGCTCGCATCGGGAAAGCGGGTCTTCATTTCGCGCAGGAAGCCGTCGAGCGTGTCGACGCTGGCCGCCATCTTGGCGATCTCCGCGAATTCGGCGCTGGAGGCGGCGGCCGGCTTGCTGGCGGTCTCGAACGCCGCGCGGTCGGCGTCGCCGCTCATCAGCGGCGCGTATTTTTCGCGGAAGCGCGCCAGTCCGATACTGTCCTCGGCCAGCGCATATCCGACCACGGCGCGGATGATGTCGCTCTTTTCCGCGGGATTCAGCGGTTTGAAATCGCGCCAGCGATCGGCATAGTACAATTCGATCTGCTCGGACGCCTCGCGCCAGCGCCGCGACGCCCAGTAGATATCGGAGCGCAGCCGGATCGCCTCGCGGCCGGTGAGGTTCGAGATGATGTCGAGCGCGAGATCATGGCGGCCGACGTCGCTTTGCGCGCGCGCCTCCAGCAATAACCGTTGTTGTCGCAATTCGCCGGAAAGATCGGCGATCCGGGTGGTGCGCAGCGCCGCGATCGCACGGTCCGGCTTGCGGTTGGTCAGATAGACCATCGCAAGCTTTGCTGCGACCTGCGCGCGCGCCGCGCCCTCAAGACGGTGATCGACCTGATATTGCAGCAGTTCGGCCGCCTGGTCGAGCAGGTCGACCGCGACCAGCCGGTCCGCGAGGCGGCGGATCATTTCGTCGCCGCGCCGGCCGATCGGCGTCAATTCGCGGAATTCATAGAACAGCCCGAGCGCGTCGACCGGCGGCAGGTCGTCACCCTTCGCGCCCAGGAAAATCTGGGCGAACAGCGCCGACGAGGCGTCCTGGCCCTGCCGCGACAGTTCCGAATTGGGGTCGAGCTTGGTCGCAGTACGCGCTGCCGTCAGCGACTCGCCATAGCGGCCGGTTTCGGAATAGATGCGCGCCATCGTTTCCAGCGCGCGGACCTCGAGGCCGTCGCCGCGCCACAACACCTGCAGCGTCTCCAGTTCGCGCAGCGCGTCCTCCTGGCTGATCTCGTTGCGCCGCTGCAGCAGCGCAACCTCGCACAGCTTGGCTTCGGCCGCGGCCAGCCGGTCGGACGAGGCCACCGCGAACCTGTACTCGCCGAGTGCGTCCTGGTCGTGCCCGAGCGCCTCGGCGAGCCGGCCGCGCATCACCGAGATCGCGGGCTTTTGTTCCGGCGGAATGCCGATGACGCCGAGGTCGCTCGAGCGCTTGTCGGCGCCGGAATAATCCCTGACTTCGAGCGAGGCGCGCATCGCGTCCGCGATCACGATGCGTTGCAGATCGATCGGCAGCGAGGTGATCGCGAATTCGACGTTCTTGAATTTCTCGCGCGCCTGCGCCCATTTGCCCTGCCGGGCAAAGGCGAGCGCCTTCCACAATTGCGAATCATAGTTGTTGCCAACCACGGGATTGGCGAGATCCTTCAGTCCGAGCGATGGCCGACCCATCAGGATGCTCGCGACCGCATGCAGGATCAGCGCGACCGGATCGTCCGCGCCCGGCCTGGCGTCCGCCAATACCGTGTCGAGCACGGCCTTGGCTTCCGGATAAAATCCGCGCGCCAGATAGAAACGCGCCAGGTCGAGCCGCGCCGGCATGCGCTGGTCGGCCTCCAGCGCGGCCTCCGCTTCGATCAGCGCGTCGAGCCGGGTATCGAAGATGCCTTCGCGATTTTTGTTCCATTCGTCGACGTCGAAAATCGCCCGCGCCATCTTCGGCGCGCGCTCGGAGGCAGCGTTGGCCGATGACAGCGTCATACCGCCGGGCCGGCCGAGCGTGATCTTGTCGGCGGCGAGTTCGGCCGAGATGTCGTCGGCGTTGGGGCGAACCGCGACGCCGTGGATCGATTCCAGAAGCGACATCTCGACAAAATCCTGTCGCTTGATGAAGCCGCGAACCGGCGGTGGCGCGGTGATGACCAGTAACGTGTCGCCTGCCTCCGGATCGATGAAGCGATGCAGCCGTCCGGGCTTCGCCAGCGCCACCGTGACGTTGGCAAGTGCCGGATCGGTAATGTTTCGGCTCGCCGTCAAGGGTTGCGTCGGCGTCACCATCGTTTCGGCAAAGGTCAGTACCCAGTCGGCGTTGCCGTCGACATTTTCGCTGGTCAGCGACGGCATTTGCGGGCGGTTGAGCCGGATACGGATCGCCTGCCCCTTGTCCAGCGGAAACGGCTTCACTTCGGCGACGATGGAGCCGCCATTGGCGCGGATCGGCGCGATGTCGAGCGGCTTGGTGGTGTCGAACACCAGCCACACGGTATCGGCGCGGCGGAACAAGGCCGCCGGCGTCGTGGTGGCAAAGGAAAACCTCACATGCAGGCCTTCGCTGTCGCGGATTGCGCTCACCGTGGCCGCATTGTCGTCGGGTATCGGTTCGGGCGCAGGCACATCGGCAGTTGCCTTCGCCATTTCCGGCTTCGGCGTTTCGGATGCGGACGGTGCGGCAGATGGCGTCGGCGGCGATGGCGCCGCATCCGGTTTCATCTCCGGCGTGCTCTCGAGCTCTGCCTTGGGCTTGACGTCGCCACCAGTTTGCTGGGCAGGCTTCTCCGGCACCGAAGGCGCGGCTTCGCTGGCTGGCCGCGGAGACGGCGCTTCAACGGCGGGCTTAACAGGTGCGGCGGACGCGCTCGCTGGAGCGGCTTCGGTTGCAGCCGATTTGGCAGGCACGGTGTTCGCAGGCGCCGGCGCGGCAGCCACCGGTTCTGCCATGGCCGGTTCGACCGGGGTTGCGGCCGCCAGCCCAGGCGGAGCCGCTGGAGGAGCGGTCGCCGCTACCGGCAATTGCGCGGCCGGCTTTTCAGCCGGCTGGAACGCCACGTCGACATTGTAGTTCCTGTCCTCGCGGAAGGAATGGACGTCGACATCGCCGATCAGTGCGATTTCCACGGCGGACTGCTCGCCAATGACCTTCTGGGTGATCGAGGCGACGTTCGCGGGCGCGGCTATCTTGGCGTCGGCAAGGTCGAAATTGAGCACGGCATTGAAGAACAACGTGAGCTTCTGCTCGTTCAGGACTGACGAGACGTTGACGCCATCGGGCATTTCGAACACGAAGCGAACGAAGGTCGGCTGCACCAATGCGCGAACGCGAATCGGAGCTCGCTTCTTCGCAGCATCCGTGGCGCGCTGGACACGCAAGGCACGCTCGGCCGCACGCGCCCGCTCGGCCAGTTCCTTGATCACGTCCTGCGGAAGGCTTGGCGGCGCGCCGGACCAGCTATCGGGCAACAGATCGACGAAGATCCGCTCCCCCGCCGTCATGGTGTTGATGGTGACCCGACGCGATAGCGACAACCGGATCGCCATGCCGTCGGGATCGCGCCGCGCCGAGCCGACATAGTCGGGCACCGCTTCGGCGATCTCGTCAACCGGAATATCGACGGGCTGCTTGAAGCGGATGACCAGGATGCTTCCGGCCACGGTCACCTCGGAATTGACTTCGTCGGCGAGCTTGAGCACCAGCCGGGCGTAGCCGCCGGCGGCCGAGAACGTCGCTTCACCCTTGACCGGATCGGTCTCGCAACGGCCGGAGGCGGTCGATCCGATCAGGATCAATACGGCGGCAAGGCATGACGCTACGTCCAGCCAGCACCGGACGCTTCGCGCCGATGCACGCAAGAGCAACCAAAATCCAGCGGCAGCCATTCGCGCCATTAGCTCTAGAGCGCGATGACTTCTCTTCGAAGCATCATCCCGCTCCATCCTTTTTGTTTGAGCAGACGTTTTCCGGAAAGCCGGTATCCACTTTTCCGCATCTTGCTCTGGGATCTCTCGGTTCACCGGCCCGGTCGGCAGCGGAGCGCCCTCGCCCGCGCGCTTGAATCTAGAATTGCCGATTTAAGGACTTATTAATTATCCCGGCTAATTGGGCTTCTGCGACAGCATCTTGCCTTCGATCTTGGGAAGCGCCTCGGCGGAGGCGGATTTGTCGGAGCCGGCGCGGCGCGCCATTTCGGTGGTCAGCCGCTCGGCTGCGTCCGGCGACATCAAACCGAGGATATCGGACATCTTGCGCGGCGCGATCTGCGAGGCGATCTGGTACAGCACGGGCATTTCGAGCCGGTCGAACACCTTGGCGGCGTCCTTCGGCTTCATGCTCTCGTACATGGTGATGATCCCCTTGAAACGTGCTGCATCCGCTTCGTTTTTCTGTTCGGTCGTGGTCGAAATCTGGGACTCGACGCCCTTCAGTTCCTCAACCTTCGTTTCAACCTTCTTCTCCGCGGCCTTGAGCAGGCTTTCGCGAATATCGATCTCGCGAGAGCGCGCCTCCAGTTCCTGCCGCCGCGCCTGCAGCCGCTCCAGTACCGCGCGTTCAGACGCCGATACGGGCTGGCCCTGGGCAGGATACAGCACGGTCCCCTCGGGCCGCGCCGCTTCGGTGGCGGGCGCGTCGGGCTTCGGCGCTTCCTCCTTCTTGTCTTCCTTGGGTTTGTCGTCCTTTTTCTCTTCTTCCTTTTTCTTCTCGTGGACCGATCCGGTGATATCGCCGACATCGGGCCTGCCGGTCGGGAAGTTCAGGGTTTCCTGCGCCCAGGACGCCTTGGTTGAATGCGGGTCGTAGTCGAACACATAGCCGCCATCGAGCACGAGGCCTGCGATCTTCAGGACTGCAAAGCAGAAGATCGCCACCACGACGACGGGAAGAATCCGGATGTCGCGCAGCGATTTCATGCGGCGAGGCCGTTAGACCTTCTGCGCTCGGAGAACTCCTGCGCTGCCTGGGCGATCGCCCTGGCGCTCGAGACCGTGGGTGCCGGCTCGGGCGCCGGAGCTGGCGAAGGACGCGCGGCGCTTGCGATCTTGGACAGCCGCCGTACCACCATATCGCCCTCGGCAAGCTGCTTTTTGAGCTGTATCGAGATCGCGCCCGCGGCGGTCAGTTGCGCGTTGAGATTCTCGTTGACGTCGCGGACCGTGAGCTTGAGGCCGCCGATGGCGCGTTCGGCGATTTCGGTCGCGGTGATCAATTCACCGATCGTCGCCTTCAGCGAGCTTTCATCGGCCTTCAGGCGCTTCAGCCTCGAATTCAGCAACATGCAATAGCCGATTGTGACCAATAGCAGAAATGCCACCAGGCTCTCGATCGCGATTCCTAATGAATGACTCATTGGGCCTCCATCATCTTTGTTTGCTCGTCGGCCTTCTCGAACATCGCCAACGTGGTATTCGGTTTGCGCAGTTGCTTGGTGACGCGGATGGCGACGCGATCGCCGACCCGGCCCATTCGTCCCTCCGTCAAGGTGACGTTACCGCAGCGCACCGCCACCAATGCGTCGGCGCGCATCTCCAGCGGCAAGGTGTCGCCGACCTTGAGCAGCATCAATTGCTTGAGCGGAATATTGGCTTCGTAGAGCACGGCATCGACCGAGATCTCCGCCTGCGCCATTTCAGTCGCAAAATGACCTTCCCAGATCGGATCGCGGCCGAATTTCTCACCCATGAACATCTGCAGCAGCACGCTGCGGATCGGTTCGATGGTCGCATAGGGCAACAGCAGCTCGATATTGCCGCCGCGGTCTTCCATATCGATGTGCAGCCGCACCAGGATCGCGGCGTTGGCGGGCCGGCTGATCGCGGCGAAGCGCGGATTGGTTTCCAGCCGGTCGATGGTGAAGGTCACCGGCGACAACGGCCGGAACGCCTGCTCGGCGTCGGACAGCACCACTTCGACCAGCCGCTTCACCAGATTGGTCTCGATCGTGGTATATGGCCGACCTTCGATGCGTAGCGAGGTCTGGCCGCGGCGGCCACCCAGCAGCACGTCGATCATCGAATAGATCAGGCTCGAATCCACCGTCGCGAGACCGAAATTATCCCATTCCTCGGCCTTGAACACGCTCAGCACGGCCGGCAGCGGGATCGAATTCATGTAGTCGCCGAACCGCACCGAGGTGATGCGATCCAGCGAAACTTCGACGTTGTCGGAGGTGAAATTGCGCAAGGACGTGGTCATCAGCCGCACCAGGCGGTCGAACACGATTTCGAGCATCGGCAGACGCTCGTAGGAAACCATCGCCGAATCGATGATGGCGCGAATGCCGGAATTGTCGTCGACATTGATGTCGGTGACATTGAAACCGAGCAGATTGTCGATTTCCTCCTGCGACAGAACCCGTTCGCCGCCATTCTTGCCGCCGCCGAACTCGCGACCGCCGTCCTCGACCATGGCGGCCCATTGCAGCGCCATGGTGCCGGAGAGTTCATTGGCGGCAGCGGCTTCCGCGGCCTCCGTCGGGTCCTCCGAATCCAGCGATGCTTCCCATTGCGCCGCAATGGCATCCTGGTCGACTTGATCGTTGCCCGCCATGATTCTAGTTCCGTCTCGTCATTGGACGACGATTTCCTTGAACAGCACAGCGCTGACTTCATTGGGCGCGACCGCCGCATTGACCCGGCGGGTCAGCTCTTCCTTGAGGCGAAACAGGCCGGCGGAGCCGTTCAGATCGATCGGCCGCAGCTCGCGCAAATAGGTTTGGAAAAGATCGGTAACCCTCGGCAGGTTCGGCTTGATCGCCTCGACCTGTTTCTCTTCCTTGACTTCAAGGGTTAGCTTCACCTTCAGATACTGCACGCGCTCGCCGGGCAGCCCCGCAAGGTTGACCAGCATGTCCGGGATTTCGATGAAGGCTGGCGGCTTCGGCGGCGGCGCTTCAGCGTGCTGCTGCTCCTCGCCGTGATGACGGAAGAAAAAGAACCAGCCGGCGCCACCGCCGAGAATGACGACCACGCCGACGCGCGGCAATGATCAGCTTGAGCTTGCCCTTTGGCGCCGGCGCGGCTTCGCCGTCCGCCCCACCTTCTGCTGCCTGTTCGGTGTCTGCCATTGCACTGCCCGATTGGATTTCATCGTGAAGTCGATGCCGCCGGACAGGCTCAGGTACGCGATACAATGCCGCCAGCGCAACGCGCGCTACTTCCGGCAACGCTAAGGTAACAATGGTTAACGGAATCTTTCGTTTGGCCCGCAAGTAGGAAAAAGTTGCCGGGCAAACATGGTCAACAAGACCTTTCTGCCGCCCCGTCACGACCCTGCGCATAGCATCTAACCAATTGTAAAATAGATGATTTTCAAACTGGCACGGCTTTCGCTCTGTCAGTGAATGCGAACCGCGGCTTGGGAGAGCTCACCGGTTTCGGGACATCCGCAAGGAGAGGCCTGGGAGGGCCGCTTTTCGGATCATCTTAAGGGGAGAACCATCGATGGAGAACGCGCTTCTCATCGGACTTTCGCGGCAGACGGTATTGGAGCGGCAGCTTGACGTCGTCGCCAACAACATCGCGAACGTCAACACCGCGGGCTTCAAGGCCGACTCGTCGCTGTTCGAGGAATATCTGATGTCCGGGCGCCCATGAAGACAACTTCAAGGCCGGCGACCGCCGCGTCAGCTATGTCCAGGATCGCGGCACCTATCGCAATTTCACGCAAGGTCCCGCCGAGCAAACCAAGAACCCGCTGGATATCGCCATCACCGGCAACGCCTTCTTCGTGGTGCAGACCGCCGGCGGCGAGCGCTACACCCGCGACGGCGGCCTGCAGATGAACAGCCAGGGTCAGCTCGTCACCGCGGGCGGCAACCCGGTGCTCGGCACCAGCGGCCCGATCGTGTTCCAGCCGACCGATCACGACATCAACGTATCGCCCGACGGCACCGTCACCGTGGTCGAAGGCAACGGCCGCACCGATTCGCTGCGCGGCAAGCTTCGCCTTGTCAGCTTCACCGATGCGCAGAAGCTTTTGAAGGAGGGCTCGAACCTCTATTCCGCCGGCGAAGGTGGCGCGGCCCAGCCCGACCTGAAATCGTCGGTGCAGCAGGGCTACATCGAAAAGTCCAACGTCAACGCGGTCGCGGAAATGAGCCGCATGATCGAGGTGACGCGCGCCTACACCCAGATCGCGACCATGCTGCAGCAGGAAAGCGACCTGCACAAAGGCGCGATCGAGAAACTTGCCGAAGTTCCGGCGTAACGGCCATTCTGGAGACTAGAAAATGCAAGCGCTTCATACTGCTGCGACCGGAATGGCGGCCCAGGAACTCAGCGTCCAGGTCATCTCCAACAACATCGCCAACCTGCGCACCACCGGCTACAAGAAACAGACCGCCGCGTTCCAGGACCTGATCTACGAACACATCCGCCGCGTCGGCGCGCAATCCTCCGACCAGGGCAACATCCTGCCGATCGGCATCGATATCGGCGGCGGCGTCAAGACCGTCGGCACGCCGCGCTCGATGACCCAGGGAACGCTGTCGCAGACCGGCAACGATCTCGATCTCGCGATCACCGGCGAAGGCTTCTTCAAGATCCAGATGCCGGACGGCACCTTCCAGTACACCCGCGACGGCACCTTCCAGATGGACAACCAGGGCCGCATCGTCAATGCGCAGGGCAATCTCGTGCAGCCGGCGATCACCGTCCCGCAGAATGCCTCAGGGCTCACCGTCAACGCCCAGGGCCAGGTGTCAGTGACGCTGCCGGGCTCCACGACCTCGACCATCATTGGCCAGATCGGCCTGACGCGATTCATCAACAAGGCCGGCCTGCTGCCGGTCGGCAATAACCTGTTCCAGGACACCCCCTCGTCGGGTCCACCGCAGGACGGCCTCGCCAACGCCGAAGGCTACGGCAACATCACGCAAGGCAGCCTCGAACAGGCCAACGTCGATGTGGTCTCCGAAATGTCCGACATGATCGCGGCGCAGCGCGCCTACGAAATGAACGCCAAGGTGATCAGCGCCGCCGACCAGATGCTGCAAACCACC
The DNA here is from genome assembly GCA_963806075.1 of uncultured Alphaproteobacteria bacterium. Lineage (GTDB taxonomy): Bacteria > Pseudomonadota > Alphaproteobacteria > Rhizobiales > Xanthobacteraceae > Bradyrhizobium. Next base: position 239,712 of record CAWDWT010000012.1, on the reverse strand, counting down.
TCCGCGCTGTTCCGTTGAGGGAGCTGATGATGATCTTTCGTTCGGTCCTGCTCGCAACCGCCCTGCTCGCGGCCACTGCCGTCGCGGCGTTCGGCCGGGACGGCGACGACGCGATCGCGCCCCCGGTGCTGCGCGCCAACGTCGCAGTCGCCAACGACGTGGTGCGGATCGGCGATATCATCGACAACGCCGGCACCGCGGCCCAGATCGCGATCTATCGCGCGCCCGATCTCGGCACCACCGGTTCGCTGCCGACCGCGCAGGTGCTGTCGGCGCTACAGGCGCATCAGGTGATCGGCGTCGACACCAGGGACATCAAGGCGGTTTCGGTCACTCGGCTGTCGCGCTTGGTCGAGGCCGGAGAAATCCGGCTGCAGGTCGGCCGCGCGCTGGAACATCGCAACGGCCTCGGCGATGCCGCCAACCTGTCGCTGACCTTTGATCGCGACGTGCAGGATCTGCAGCTCGATGCTTCCGCCACCGGCGCAATCCGGCCGACCGCGGTCCGCTATGAACCGCGCAGCGGCCGCTTCGATGTCGGATTCGAGATCGGCAACGACGACAACGCGGCGCCGGTCAAGCTACGCTTCACCGGCACCGCGATCGAAACCGTGGAGGCCGCGGTGCTGACCCGCGACGTCCAGCGCAACGAAGTCCTGAAATCGTCCGACGTGATCACCGAGCGGCGGCCGAAAGCCGAGGTCGGCAGCGATGCCGCCGTGCGGGATGCCGCGGTCGGCATGCAGATGCGCAAGCAGCTTCGCGCCGGGCAGGCTCTGCGGACCGCCGACCTCGCCAAGCCGGACCTCGTGCAGCGCGACGACAACGTCACCCTGATTTATGAATCGACCGGCCTTTACCTCACCATTCGCGGCAAGGCGCTCGACAGCGGCGCCGAAGGCGACACCGTCAGCGTGCTCAACCTGCAATCCAAGCGCACCATATCCGGCGTCGTGATCGGCCGCGGCCAGGTCGCAATCTCGGTCGCAACGCCTCGCCTGCCGCCGGCCGCTGAGATTCCGGCTTCTTCCAACGTCGGCTCGGCGCAAACCGCCGCCGCTTCGGTCACCGCCAGCAACAGCTCACCCATCGCTCCAAAAGCCGAGTAAAGTTCAATGTGCTTCTCACGTATCCGTCGCATCGCGCTTACCGGCACCATGTTGAGCATCGTCGGCGTCGCTGGCGGCTGTTCCTCGATCGACCGTCTTTCACAAATCGGCGAGACGCCGAAATTGTCGGCGATCGAGAATCCGACCACGCAACCCGGCTACAAGCCAGTGCAGATGCCGATGCCGAAGCCGGAAGCGGTGTCTTACAACGCCAACTCGCTGTGGCGGAACGGCTCGCGCTCGTTCTTCAAGGACCAGCGCGCCCATCAGATCGGCGACCTGCTCACCGTCACAGTGAACATCACCGACCAGGCGAACTTCGCCAATGAGACCCAGCGCAGCCGAGCCAGTACGGACGATTCCGGCGTTACTAATTTTCTGGGAAGCAGCTTGCTGACCGGGAGCGCTGCAAAGGTGCTGCCTGGGCGCATCCTGACCGCCGACAGCAACTCGTCGTACGAGGGCAAGGGTTCGACACAACGGCAGGAAAGCCTGACCACCAACGTCGCGGCCGTCGTCACCCAATTGCTGCCGAACGGCAACATGGTGGTCGAAGGCAAGCAGGAGATCCGCGTCAACTACGAAATGCGCGAACTGATCGTGGCCGGCATCGTGCGGCCGGAAGACATTCAGAGCGACAACACCATCGATTCCAGCAAAATCGCGCAGGCCCGCATCGCTTATGGCGGCCACGGCCAGATCACCGACGTGCAGCAGCCGCGCTACGGCTCGCAGGTGATGGACATACTGTTGCCGTTCTGACGTTTCGTTTCAAGGGCTCCCACATCTCATTTGCGAACCTAGGCGCGATGAGATGTCCTACGCGGCCTCTGTCAGCTCCCCTGGCGGAGGCCGCAGTCGTTTTGGCATCAGTCCCATAGTGGACAGACCGGCGAAGCGCCTGCGCGCTATGGTGCGCCGGGTGCGGGCTATTCAGGTTGGAACATGCCGCGTCGCGAACGAAACGACCCCGATATCCATGATTCAGCCATACGGGCCGACGAAGCTCTTGCGGAGGCCATTCGATTGCCGAACGGCGCGGCGCGAAGCGACGCGCTGAAGAAAGCCGGCCGGCTGCGGATGGCCGCCGATCAACAAGGCATCCGCTTCGCCAAGCGAGGCAGACCGCCAAAGCCAAAATGAGTTTCGCAGACGGGCCCCGCGTCGGCCGTTTCGTAAAGGAGAAGGTGTGCCGGTCAACAAGGTCACCTGGTCACAGGTCGGACGCGTGACCGAGCCCGGCCGCTATATGTTCAAGTTCGGCTGGCTCACGATCACCGCGGCCGAGCTTGCGGTGTGGGAGCAGTTCCCGCAGGCCGCATTCACGCTATACCGGCCGTCGGCAGCAGAGACCGAAGATGATTTTCGCCTCGGCACGTTCGAATTGCCGGACGATTCCTCGCGATGACGCCGCGCATCGAAGGCCGGATCACGCCACCGCGACCAGGTGTTCTTCAGGTGCGGCTTCAGGAAACAGCCTGTCCCGTCCGGCGATATATTGCTGCTCGCCGGCATGCAGCCTGGCATTGTTGGCTTCGCGCTTTTTAGCGTCTTCCTCGCCGTAGAGGAACGCGAGGAACGCATAGCGCCGGCCTTTTGTGACGGGCGTCACCTGATGCAGCGCGCATAGCCCGTTATAGGTCAGTCGTGTTTCACGGTTTCACTGTTCTCGCCAGTCAGCCACCTGACTTTCGAGATAGGTCTCGAGTTCCGGCAACGCCCGATCGAATTTGGGCCCAATGCCCATCATCTCGCAGGTTTCCCTGATCCGCGAGATCGGTTTTTCGAGAACGATTCGAGATGATTGCGGTGGCCATGACTCACAATGCGGCGGCCCGCGCGGCTGTTCCGCCATCCGGGAAAACCGGCAGCCATAATCGAGACGTCACGTAGTTGCCGGACACATGGTTGCCGATGCCTTCGATTGCCATCTTCTCGCGGGGCCTGTCGATGGTTTCCACTTAAGCCGCGTTGCGGCCGAGATGACGGCCTTCTTTCACCTCTTCAATGATCTTGGCACTGAACGCTTCGAGATCACCGGGATTGCGCGACGTGATCACGCCCTGATCCACCACGACTTCGGAGTCTTCCCACCTGCCGCCGGCATTGATGACGTCGGTCTTGATCGACTTGTAGGATGTCATTTTCCGGCCCTTGGCGATTCCGGTCTCGATCAACAGCCAAGGTGCATGGCAAACCGCCGCGACGACTTTCCTGGCGTCGAAAATGTCCTTGATGAATTTCAGCGCCTTGGGTTCAACGCGCAGCAGATCAGGGTTGATCTGACCGCCCGGCAAGACCACGGCGTCATATTCCGATGGCGAGACCTGATCGAGTGTCTTGTCGACCTTGACAGCTCTGCCCCAATCCTTCTTGTCCCATCCCTTTATTTCGCCGGCAGCCAACGAGACGACATCAACGCTCGCGCCGGCCTTCTTGAGATGGTCGCGCGGCACTTCAAGTTCCGCCTGCTCGAAGCCATTGGTAGCGAGAATAGCGATCTTCTTGCCGTTCAGATCCATCGGATACTCCTTCAAAAACGGGATGTTTCGTCCGATCAATCAAGATGGCAACGCATCGTTCCTGTTTTCGTTGTAATGTGATGCAGCGTGATTGCAGCCGGAACAAATCGGACTTCTGTTCCCGGTGCCGTCGATGCGTTCCCGTCGGAACGAAACCCAATTCATCGGATTGAATCCCGACACCGCGATTAAAATCGCCTGTGTTGACGGACTCTTTCAATCCAGGAGGAACAAATGCCAAAGCTAGAAGACGGACACATCGTCGAGACCACACTCGAAGCGCGAGGAGCGGAGCGCGGACCGACGGTGCGCAACATGCTGGTGTGGAGCATTGGGCTCGTCGTGGTAGCCTTTGTGGTGGTCTATGCCTTGTATTTTAAAGCCTGAGCCGGTTGATATCGACTCCAGATCTCTCGCGGCCATTGATGTAGTCAACGACGTCAACGTCGGCCCGATGCGATCCAAACTTAACCGACACGATTGGTCTCGGAAGGTGGTCGGAGTCGGTGCCTGTGCGCGGTCGCATTCTGATGCGGCCGCGCATGCTCTGAGTTTGCAAATGTGTCCGGTCAATGACCGAGAGCGCACGCGGCGCGTGTTGGCGAAGTTGTCTTTAGACCATCCGCGAAAACCAGGCCGCTGAAGACGGACGACTGGCCTGATGAGCCTCGTTTCCATCCAGCGATGATGCGGTAGCATATCAGCGCGCCGCGACTCTACTCGTCGCGATAAACCTTCTCGCGCTTCTCGTGGCGCTCCTGGGCTTCGACCGAGAGGGTCGCAATCGGGCGCGCTTCGAGTCGCTTCAGCGAGATCGGCTCGCCGGTCTCTTCGCAATAGCCGTAGCTGTTGTCGTCGATGCGCTGCAGCGCTGCGTCGATCTTGGAGATCAACTTGCGCTGGCGGTCGCGGGCGCGCAGTTCGATCGCCCGGTCGGTTTCCGACGAGGCTCGATCGGCGAGATCCGGATGATTGACGTTCTCTTCCTGCAGCGTCTGCAGCGTGATCCGCGATTCCCGCAGGATCTCGTCCTTCCACGCCAGAAGCTTGGCGCGAAAATAATCGCGCTGCCGGTCGTTCATGAAAGGCTCTTTTTCGGAGGGTCGATAGTTCTTCTTTTCCAAGACCAGCCCATCTGTACGTGCAAAACAGCCCAAAAAAAGGGGCCGACCGCGCGGCCTTATATAGCGGTGTCTTGTGACAGACAATATCGGCCTCCGGGCCGCCGATATGCAGATGCCGGTATTTGAGCGGGGAACCTGGGAAAAACCGCCTTCGAAAAAGGCAGTATGCCAATGGCTTCGGCGGGCGTTTTGAGCGCGGGACGACGGCGGAGGCTCAGAACTGACCGGCTTTCGCCAGTTCCACCTCGACTCGCAGTTCAATCTCGGACAGCACGGCATCGAGGCCCGGATCGCCGGAGCTGGATTTGAGGTTGGCGGCGGCATCCCGGAGCCGACCGATCGTGGACGCGTTAAAATTGCCGGACAACAGGCCGATCTTGAGGTCGTCGAGGACGTCGAGCGCACCCTTGCCACGCTGCACCGAGCGCCGGCGACGCTCGATCGGATCCTCCTCGATCCCCTGCAGCGCCAGCAAGGCATCGATGTTGGCCGCAGCCTTGGGCGCGCTGACAGCGCGGTTCTCGGCGGCCGCGGTGGTTTCTTCCGGCAGCGCGAAACTGCTTGAGCTGGCTCGCCTGGTGGCTCCCGCCGGAGACCCCAGAGTGGTGCCATTCGGTCCGTGGATGCGCATGGTGGTGTCTCGCTGTGTCGCGCAAGCTTGGCCCGGTAATGGTTAACGGGGCGTAAATGGCCCGGCAAAATCTGCCGCACGGGGCATTTTCGCCGCGACGACAGCCTTCCGAGCGATACAGCGCATTCAATTTTTATCCAATAAAATCAATTGAATAGATCAAAATGCAATCTGGCATGGGGTTCGCATGGTTAATGCCGGACCCGCCGTCATGGGAGTGGCACGCGGGATCCGGACGACGATCTGAAGCGAAGACCTCAGCGGGGAGCAGAGGATGCCTGGCGTGTATTCGGCGAAACTGTTTCGGGTGGCCTGTGCCGCGTTGCTGGCGCTGGCGACGGCATTGCCCGTGCGCCCCGCGGCTGCGACCTCCCGCATCAAGGATCTCGCCAATATCGAGGGCGTCCGGCAGAACCAGCTGGTCGGTTACGGCCTGGTCGTCGGCCTCAACGGCACCGGCGATACCCTGAACAACATTCCCTTCACCAAGCAGTCGCTGCAGGCGATGCTCGAGCGCATGGGCGTCAATATCCGCGGCGCCACCATCCGGACCGGCAACGTCGCCGCCGTCATGGTGACCGGCAATTTGCCGCCGTTCGGGACTCAAGGCACCCGTATGGACGTCACGGTGTCCTCGCTCGGCGACGCCAAGGACCTGCGCGGCGGCACCCTGCTCGTCACCCCGCTGCTCGGCGCCGACGGCAACGTCTATTCGGTGGCCCAGGGTTCGGTCGCCATCAACGGGTTCCAGGCCGAGGGCGAAGCCGCCAAGGTCGTCCGCGGCGTGCCGACGGTCGGCCGCATCGTCAACGGCGCCATCATCGAACGCGAAATCGAGTTCGCGCTCAACCGCCTGCCCAATGTACGGCTGGCGCTGCGCAATGCCGACTTCACCACCGCCAAGCGGATTGCGGCCGCGGTCAACGATTATCTCGGCGCCAAGAGCGCGGAGCCGATCGACCCTTCGACGGTGCAATTGACGATCCCGGCGGAGTTCAAGGGCAACGTCGTCGCTTTCCTGACCGAGATCGAGCAGTTGCAGGTCGAGCCGGATCTGGCGGCCAAGATCATTATCGACGAGCGTTCCGGCATCATCGTGATGGGCCGCGATGTCCGCGTCGCCACCGTTGCGGTGGCGCAAGGCAACCTCACCGTCACGATTTCCGAAAGCCCGCAGGTCAGCCAGCCCAACCCGCTGTCGCGCGGCCGCACCGTGGTGACGCCGAACTCGAACGTCCACGTCAGCGAGGACGGCAAGAAGTTCGCGCTGGTCAAGGACGGCGTCTCGCTGCAGCAACTGGTCGACGGCCTCAACGGGCTCGGCATCGGCCCGCGCGATCTGATCGGCATCCTGCAGGCGATCAAGGCCGCGGGCGCCATCGAAGCCGACATCGAGGTGATGTGATGCAGGCCGCTTTTAACAACAGCATCACCAGCAGCCTTTCCGCCAACCGCAAGCCGGCGATGCCGTCCTACAACGGTCATCCCGACTACGACATGGCGAATGCCCTGAAGAAAGTGTCGCCGCAGGCTCAGGCCAAGGCCAAGGCCACCGCGACCGATTTCGAGGCGATGTTTCTCAATCAGATGTTCGCGCAAATGACCAGTGGCCTGAAGGGCGAAGGTCCGTTCGGCGATACCGAGGGCACCGGCGTGTGGCGCTCGATGCTGACGGAACAATATTCGAAGTCCTTTGCCCAGGCGGGCGGCGTCGGCATCTCGAACGAAGTCTATCGCACGCTGATCCTGCAGCAAGCCAACCGCGCCAGCTAGACCTCGGGGGAAAACAGCCATGCAGCAGCATCCTCAACGGCAACCAGCGCCCGCACCTGTTCCGCTCGCGGTGACGCCGGCCGAAGCGCGCAAGCTCGCCGAGAACCTGATGGACGTCATGAGCACACTGCTCGGCCTCATCGAGCGCGAAACCGAACTGGTGCGCGCCGGCAAGGTTCGCGAGGCGATGGCACTCGAGCCCAACAAGACCGAATTGTCCCGCCGTTACGTCGGCGCGATTACCCATCTGAAGGCCAGCCAGAAATATCTGCAGCAGTCGGCGCCGGAACTCCTGGCCACGCTGCATCGTCATCACGATACGTTTCGCGCCATGCTGCAGATCAATCTGACGGTGCTCGCAACCGCGCACGCGGTGTCCGAGAGCATCATCCGCGGCGTCAACACCGAGATGCAACGCCGCAACATGCCCAACACCTACACCGCTACCGGACAGCGCGCATCGCCCGGATCGCGTCACAACGCGCCGCTCGCAGTCAGCCGCTCGCTCTGATTTCCGTTGGCCTTGTTTTTCTGCGGCGCCCTCGCCTGGCGCGGCGATCGACGATTGCGAACAATTTTAAGCAAATTTGCCCGCCGATTTCAGTTCAAGATTCACAGCGTTTTCTAACGCACCGTTGAGGGGTGCCGGTCATAATTGGCCGACTGGAGGGGTTGGGATTTGACTCGAGGGAAGCCAGGAGGCTGCCATGAGTACGGATTTCAGCATCAAGCCGGTGGGGGCGCCGGCTGCCATACCCGTTGCTCCGCCTGTGAGCGAGGCAACTAATAACGCGGTTCAGACCGTGCTGCCAGCCAGCCAGAGCGTCACCGTGCCCGACGCCAGCGCGAGCGTGCGCAACGATTCGCCGCCTCCGAGCGATTTCGTGTCGCATCAGGCCTTCCTCGATCGCGCCGCCGGCTCGATCGTCTATCAGGTCATCGACAGCAAGACGAACCAGGTGGTGGAGCAATATCCCGACGAAGCGACGCTGCGCCGGCGCGCCTACTACCACACCCTTGATCTGACCAAGGACCAGCCGACACGGCCGCTCGCCACCGATCGCACGGCTTGAGCTAACAAGGCCCGATCCGGAAAGCCGGATTCAGAGGCTTGATCTGGAAGGCCCGGAATCGTAACGGCCGAGGAATCGCCGAGCGGCGATCAGACGCGTCCCGCCAAGCCGGCCGCGATATTGCAATTGATGCTGATCAGCGACTTCAGCTTCGCCGGATCCGGATCGAGCTGCATGTCGACGGTCTGCCGCATGACGAAGATGGCGATGCGCAGGATGTTCTGACGCACTTCCGGCGGCTGAGGATTGTCCGTCGTCTCCGCCGCGCTCATGAAGATCGACCACAGCCGACGGTTAAACAGCAACGCCTTGTGCATGTTCTTGTCGGGACCCTGCCAGTTGGTCTGGACGTCCTGCAGATGTTGTGCCGCCTTCAACAGCGCCTGCGCCTCGATTTCCCGAGGAGCACCCGTGGTGTGCGAGGTGCGAGAGTAGGCTTGAGCAGCATTCGACATTCATGACCTCAACTGGGATTTATGCAGAAAGCAACGACCGGAACTGCCCCTGTTTTATACTTCCTTGGTTTTAAAATATGGTTATCGATTGTTTTCAAATGCCTCAGGACGCTAAAGAATTCTGGCTTTTTGTCGCAGCCAAACTACCCATTGCCACGACGAAAACCGGCGGCGTTTGCCCCACCGTTTTGATTCCGTTGTATCCGCTCGCCGGCGTCAGCGGAGCAGTTGGAGCACGCTCTGCTGCGACTGGTTGGCGAGCGCCAGCGCCGATACGGCGATCGACTGGCGAGTGGCCAGTGCCTGGCTGTTGGCCGCTTCCTCGTTGGTATCGGCCAGCGTCAGGTTCGAGGCGCCGGTCTGCAGCACGTTGATCAGGCTCTTGGAGAAGTCTTGACGGATTTCCACGATCGACAGGTTCGAACCGAGGTTCGAGGCCTCCGAGCGCAAGGTCGCACTGGCGGCGCTGAGCTGGTTGAGAATGGTGGTTGCCGAATTGCTGTCGAGGAAATCGGTGCCGGCGGTGAGCGGCGAGAGGCTGAGACCCGCGGTATTGAAGGTGACGCCCTGGATCGCCAGCGTGGATTTGCCAGTTTCGTCGAAGGTCAGGTTCAGCGTGTCGCCCTGGAGCAGGTTGATGCCGTTGAACGAGGAGTCCTGCGAAGTCGTGTCGATCTGTTTGAGGATGTTGTTGTACTGCGCAATCAATCCCGCACGGGTCGCCTGCGAGTTCGGATCGACCACCGGCTGTCCAGCCACCAGCCCGTTGAAGGCGTAACCTGCCGAAGCGGCGGTGCCGCCGATCGCGCCAATGGTCGCCGACGCCGAATTATTGCTCGTGGTGATGGTGATGACACCCGTCGAGTCAATCGTCGCCTGCAGATTGTTGGCATTCAGCGCGGCGTTGAGCTGGTTCAGCGTGGAGACCTGGCCCGCGCCGGTGCCGAAGGTGATGTTGGTCGGGGTGCCGGTGCCGGTAGCGGCGATGGTCAACGTCTTGCCGGCCAGAGGCAGCGCCGAGCCGCCCGTCGGTTGGGTAACGCTGGTGCCAAGGCCGAGCGCCGACAGCGCCGCGGTATTCGAGCTGCTGATGGTCAGACTGCCATTGGCGGTGCCGGTGTGCAGCGTGATGACGCCGCCGGAGATCGACGAGGCGGTGCCGGTATTGCCGCTGGCGGTGTCGATCGCCGCAAGCAGGTTGGCAACCGTGCCGGTGGTCGAGATCTGGTTGGCGCCGGCGGTGCCGGACACGAAGGTCAGCGTCTTGCCGTCGACCACCAGGGTATCGCCGACGCTGAAGCCGTTGGTCAGGGAGCCGACGGAGGAGGCAGTGGTTCCCGACAATAGCGTGCTGCCGGTCAGCGCCGTGGTGCTGGTGGCGCCGCCGCTGCGCGCCAGGGTGACGCCGGTGCCAAGGCCGAGGCCGGTCAGCGCGTTGCCGGTGCCGGTGATGGTCAGGTTGGCGGTGGTGCCGGTCGCAATCTCGAGCTTGCCGCCCACGACCGTGGAGCCGGAGCCGCCGGTGATGGCGTCAATATCCGTCAGTATGGTCTGGATGGTGGCGGTGCTGCCGGTGCCGATACCGATGGTAAAGCCGGTCGAGGACGAACCCGACGAGGCCGTCGTGGTCCCGGTCGAGAAGGTGATGGTCTTGCCGTCGACGACCAGCGTGGAGCCATCGGTGATCGCGCCTGCGGCGAGGTCGTTCGAGGTGCTGCTGGCGGTGCCGACCAGCTGGGTGGACGTGCTGATGGCGGCAGGCGTCGAGTTGTCGTTGCTGACCGAGGTGCCGGTTGAGGTGGCGCTGGTGAAGGCCGCCGTGATGGTGCCGGTGGCGGTCGCACCTGCGAATGTCGCATCGGTATAGCCCGCGCCGGTGCCGAGCAGGTTGTTGACATTGGCGCCCGCGATCGGCGGAGTCGAGACGCTGGATTTGACGTCGTATCCGACCGGGGTCTGCAGCACCTGGTTGGCGACCGACTGGGCGCTGGCGACCAGGCTCTGCAGCGAGGTGATGCCGGTATTGGCGGCCTGCAGCACCTGCACGCCGTTGCCGATACCGTCGAGCAGATTGGAGATGTCCCCGGCGCGGCCGGTGAGCGCGGCTGCGGTGAAGTAGCTGGTCGGGTTGTCCAGCGCGGAGTTGACCTTGTTGCCGGTCGAGAGATCGTTCTGCGTGGTGGCGAGCAACTGCGCTGTGTTTTGCAGCGAAAGCAGGTTCTGACGAACCGATGCCGAGAGAACAATGCCGGTCATGGGTCTAACCCTCCTAGAATCTAGTCCAGGATGGTTTTACCGAGCCGGTCTTTAAAGTATGGTTAACGGCCGCTTAAATTATTCGATTAACGATTTCCTAACCGATGGGCCTCGCGGCCTCGTCCATAGGCGGCGGGGTTTCCCCCGCCGTTTTGATGTTGTGTTGGTTCGCCGGTATCAGCGGAGCAGCTGGAGCACGCTCTGCTGCGACTGGTTGGCGAGCGCCAGCGCGGAGACCGCGATCGACTGGCGGGTCGACAGCGCCTGGCTGTTGGCCGCTTCCTCGTTGGTGTCGGCCAGCGTCAGGTTCGAGGCGCCGGTCTGCAGCACGTTGATCAGGTTCTTGGAGAAGTCCTGACGGATCTGCACGATCGACAGGTTCGAACCGAGGTTCGAGGCTTCCGAGCGCAGCGTGGTGCTGACGTTGGAGAGCGAAGCCAGCACCTTGTTGGCCGAAGAGCTGTCCAGGAAGTCGATGCCGGTGGTCAGGGTCGACAGACCGAGACCCGCGGTATTGAAGGTGACGCCCTGGATCGCCAGCGTGGACTTGCCGGTTTCGTCGAAGGTCAGGTTCAGCGTATCGCCCTCGAGCAGGTTGATGCCGTTGAACGAGGAGTCCTGCGACGTGGTGTCGATCTGCTGCAGGATGTTGTTGTACTGGGCGATCAGCCCGGCACGGGTTGCCTGCGCGTTCGGATCGGTCACCGGTGCAACCGCCACCAGCCCGCTGAAGGCCTGGCCGGCCGCCGTGGAGGTGCCGGTGATCGCACCGATCGTCGAGGAAGCCGCGTTGTTGCTGGTCGTCAGGGTGATGACGCCGGTCGGATCGATGGTCGCCTGCAGATTGTTGGCGGCCAGCGCCGCGTTGAGCTGGTTCAGCGACGATACCTGGCCGGCGCCGGTGCCGAAGGTGATGCTGCTTGCCGTACCGCCGCCGGTCGCAGCGATCAACAGCGTCTCGCCGCTCAGCGATGGCGAGGCGCCGGTTGCCGCCTGGGTGACGCCGCCGGAAAGGCCGAGGGCGGTCAGCGCCGTGGCGTTGCTGGAGGAGATGCTCAACGTGCCGTTGATGGTGCCGGTGTGCAGCGTGATGACGCCGCCGGAGACCGACGAGGCGGTGCCGCTATTGCCGCTGGCGGTGTCGATCGCCGCAAGCAGGTTGGCAACCGTGCCGGTGGTCGAGATCTGGTTGGCGCCGGCGGTGCCGGACACGAAGGTCAGCGTCTTGCCGTCGACCACCAGGGTATCGCCGACGCTGAAGCCGTTGGTCAGGGAGCCGACGGAGGAGGCAGTGGTTCCCGACAATAGCGTGCTGCCGGTCAGCGCCGTGGTGCTGGTGGCGCCGCCGCTGCGCGCCAGGGTGACGCCGGTGCCAAGGCCGAGACCGGTCAGCGCATTGCCGGTGCCGGTGATGGTCAGGTTGGCGGTGGTGCCGGTCGCAATCTCGAGCTTGCCGCCCACGACCGTGGAGCCGGAGCCGCCGGTGATGGCGTCAATATCCGTCAGTATGGTCTGGATGGTGGCGGTGCTGCCGGTGCCGATACCGATGGTAAAGCCGGTCGAGGACGAACCCGACGAGGCCGTCGTGGTCCCGGTCGAGAAGGTGATGGTCTTGCCGTCGACGACCAGCGTGGAGCCATCGGTGATCGCGCCTGCGGCGAGGTCGTTCGAGGTGCTGCTGGCGGTGCCGACCAGCTGGGTGGACGTGCTGATGGCGGCAGGCGTCGAGTTGTCGTTGCTGACCGAGGTGCCGGTTGAGGTGGCGCTGGTGAAGGCCGCCGTGATGGTGCCGGTGGAAGTCGCACCTGCGAATGTCGCATCGGTATAGCCCGCGCCGGTGCCGAGCAGGTTGTTGGCGGTGGCGCCGGAAATGGCCGTGGTCGAGACGCTGGACTTGGTCGAATAGCCGACCGGGGTCTGCAGCACCTGGTTGGCGACCGACTGGGCGCTGGCGACCAGGCCCTGCAGCGAGGTGATGCCGGTATTGGCGGCCTGCAGCACCTGCACGCCGTTGCCGATGCCATCAAGCAGATTGGAGATGTCGCTGGCGCGGTTATTGAGCGCGGCCGCGGTGAAGTAGCTGGTCGGGTTGTCGAGCGCGGAGTTGACCTTGTTGCCGGTGGCGAGGTCGTTCTGCGTGGTGGCGAGCAGCGCAGCGGTGGACTGCAGCGAAAGCAGGTTCTGGCGAACCGATGCCGAGAGAACAATACCAGTCATTTTCATACCCTTCTGGTGTGAAACAAGTGCACGTAGTCCCGACCATTCGAGTCGGTAGACGTCTCACCCTGAGAGCAAGTTTCTAAAAAAATATGAATGGAATCCGTCCAAATGGCCGCTTTTAGCTCGATGCCGAAACGCCGGGCGTCAGGCTTTGCCACCGCTATATCGGGCGGATCGTGCTGATATCGCTGCGCATTCGCGAGACCCGGCCAAAGCCGGCCGGGTCTCGCGTTTACCCCGCGTTAACCATATTCAGAAAGGATTGCGGCCAGATCACTTAAAAAGGCGACAGCGCGCCCCCGGCAACGCCAAAGCCAATACGTACCTCGAATTGGTTACAATGACGGCCGGCGCAACAAGCGGCAACGGAGAACAGGCATGGCTCTAAAAGTCGAACTCAAGCCGAATGAACGCATCATCATCGGCAGCTGCGTCATTACCAACACGGATCAACGCGCGCGGCTTCTCATCGACGGCGACAAGATTCCGATCCTGCGTGAGAAGGACATCCTGACCCCCGCCACCGCCGACACCCCGGCCAAGCTGGTCTATCTGGCGGTGCAGTTGATGTATATTTCGCCGAACCCGCAGGTCAATCACGGCACCTACTTCAACCTGGTGCGCGATATCGTGACCGCCGCACCGAGCGCGTGGCCGATCATCGAAGGCATCAACAACAGCATCCTGAGCGGCGATCTGTATCATGCGCTGAAGGAAGCCAGAAAGCTCATCGCCTACGAGAAGAAGCTGCTGGGACCACAACCGGGCCGTCCAGAACAAGCAAAGCGCCGCCTGACGGCCGCCCGCTACATCGCAAGCGGCGGCGACGGCGCGACATCAAGCAGGCCGCTTTCCGAACGCGCGCGTTGCGCGCCGAATTCCAGCACTGCCGCGATCAGCGCCTCGACATCGCAAACATCGGTGCGGTGATTGACGATTGCCGCGCGAATCGCGAGCTGGCCATCCAGCACCGTCGTCGACGGCGCTGCGATCCCGGACTCATGAATGTCGGCGACGATGTCGCGATTGATCTTGCAAGGTTCAATGGCCCGATAGCGGAAGCAGACGATGTTGAGCTGAACCGGCGCCATCAGTTCGAGCCGCGGCTCGGCCAGAATCCGCGCTTCCAGATATCCGGCCAGCGCGCAGGTGCGTGCGATGACCGCTCCGAGCTTTTCGGTGCCATAGGTTTTCAGTGTAAACCAGGTCTTGAGCGCGCGAAAGCCGCGCGACAGGTCCGGACCGATATCGCAAGGCCACGACGAGCCGGCGGCAAGCCCTCTGGTCTCGCGCCGCAGATAGGCTGCCGGCGCCGCAAACGCATCGCGATGCCGGTGGCCGTCGCGCACCAGCAGGAACCCCGCGTCGTAGGGCACCTGACCCCATTTGTGAAAATCGAGCGCGATCGAATCGGCATTTTCGATTCCGGCAAGTCGCGGCGCCAGCGCTGGCGCGAGAACCCCGAGCGCGCCATAGGCGCCGTCGACGTGAAACCAGATTTTTTGCTCGCGGCACAATTCGCTCAGCGCCGCGAGATCGTCGATCGCGCCGATGTCGACCGTGCCGGCGGAGCCGACGACAAGAAACGGCGCGAGGCCGGCCTCGCGATCCCTGGCGATCTGGACGCGCAAGGCCGCCACATCGATGCGATGCTCGCGATCGACCGCGATGTTGCGCAATGCATTGCTGCCGCAACCCGCGATATCCATTGCTTTGCTGATGCAGCCATGCGCCGCCTTCGAGGTGTACGCCGTCAACAGCGCGCCGTGCTCGCCGATACCGGATTGCCGCGCGGACGATCCGAGCGCCGCCGTTCGCGCCACCAGCACCGCCATCAAATTCGCCATCGACGTGCCAGTGACGAAAATCCCGCTCGCCTCGGCGGGAAAGCCGAACATCGAACGCATCCATTCCACGATCTGGCGTTCGACCTCGATCGGCATGTGATCGCGGCCGCCGAGATTGGCATTGAGTCCCGCGGCCAGCATCTCCGCCAGCATGCCCACGGCGGTGCCGCCACCATGCACCCATCCCATGAAGCCGGGATGCACATTCCCGGCCGCATAGGGCAAGATGAAATCGGCGAACTCGCGATAGACTTCGTCGAGCGCGGTCGGCGCGCCCGGGACGGCCGCGCGAAACCGCGCGCGAACGTCGTCCGGTATCGGCGACCACACCGGACGTTCACGAATGTTGGCGGCATAATCCAGCATATCGTCGAGCATGCGATGACCCAGCGCGCGTATCTCGTCCCAGTTTTGTGGATCCAGGTTTTCGCTCGATCCGGATTGCAGTGATTGCTGGCGCTGGAGAATGGTCATGCTGCACGCTCCTGCTGTTGCGTTGCGCGACAGTCGAGCATCGCGGTGAACGCGTCGAATATCTTGCGCATCTGCGGCTGCTTGTAGGGAAACAGATCGACCGGATCCATATCGTGCACGATCGCGGTATTGTCGGCCTCGAAGACCAGGAGCGCTCCATCCCTGGTTTCGGCGCAATCGACGATGAAATAATCCAGACCGATGCGCGCCGCAATTGCCGAGAGCGCGCATTGATGACGCCGCGCAAAATCGCCATCGAATGCGCGCATAAAATTTTCTTCTTCGAGCCGTTTGCTCGCGCTCTGCGACATGCCTGCGTTGAGATACCAGATGTCCCAGCGATCGGCGATCGCAAGATGACAGGCGTAAGGTCGGCCGTCGACAAACACGATGCGGTATTTGCGAAACAAACCATCCTCACTCGCATAGTCGACAAATCTCGAAAGGAAAAATTCCTGCTCCCGACGGCCGTCGAGATAATTCCGCAGCGCGGCGCGATCGTCGATCTTCGCAAGGCCCGCGCCCGCATGCGACCCGCGCGGCCTGACGATGACAGGAAAGGCAAGGTCGCCCGCGATGTCGGACAATGCGAGCGGTGAGCGCGAAAGCTCATGCAGTCGCGCGCGCGCGACGCCGACGGTCGTCGGAATCTGCAAGCCCTCGACACCATCGAGCACGCGATGCAATTTGTCGCGGTCGAGATTGCCGATCAGATGAGGCGGATTGAGCAACGGGCGCGGCCAGCGCGCAGCGGCGCGCTCGATCATGGAGAGCGCATCGCGGGTTTCCTCGGAATCCGAGGCAATCACGATGGCGACGTCGTGATCGGGCAGCGGTGTGGGAAGCTCTGCATCCGGCACGACATAGAGCGTCAGCAATTCGATTTCGGAATTGGCCAGCAGAAACTCGATCGGCGTATTGCTGCCGATGTCGGTTGCGGCGGCGAGCGCGAGAACACGCAGCCGCGGCCGTGCGGGAGAATCCTTCAGGCGAAATAATTGGTGCGAGGCCAGGATCTGTTGCTGGATCGCAAGTCCGGCCGGCTTGTCGCCGAGCAGTTGGGCGATCAGCGCCAGATCGAGCCCCTCCCCCGCATCCACGGTGCCGTCGATCAGTTTTGTGATCAGGCTCTGCCACAGCGGGCGAAGATCGTGACCTCTGACCTGCATCCGGGTCAGCGCGGCGACGCCGAGGCGGTCCACGCAGGTCGGCGGCATCTCACGCCGCATCGGTCGCAAGCACCGGAGCGGCAAATTGCGCCGAGATATCACCGTTGAACACGGACGGACCGACATGATCGAGCCGGCTTTCGAGATCGGCCCAGATTTCGCCGCCGATATCCGTCCAGCGTTTGCAAAAAGCGAAATCCTCGCTCAGGTAAGTTCCGGTCTTGGGATCGATCATGCATTCGAACAAGGCAAATCGATTGGGGCTGCCGGCCAGCGCATCGAGCGAATGCTCGCGGAAGAATTGCAGCGCAGGATTGGCCGCGCACAACCTTTCGAACACGTGACGTCGGATCATCAGGAAACCGGTGCCGGCGTAGCGCACGCGGGTAAAGCCGTCGACAACCTCGACATGATCGGGATCGTTGATCTCCAGCACATAGTCGAGCGAGGAGGCTGGCACGTTCGGCTTGTTGCTCGCGATCGCCCGCCGCGCCTTGTCCCAGTTGACGCGCTTGATCGGATAAAGACCGGCGACCACGTCGAGGCCGGATTCGATCAGGCGAAAAACCTGCTTTGGGGTAAAGCCGATATCGGCATCGACGAACAGGAAGTGCGTCGTGGTGGGATCGTCGAGGAACTGCGTCATCAGGTTGGCGCGAGCCCGCGTGATAAGGGCATCGCCGTCGCGCAGCAGTACCTTGAATTCGGCGTTCGACTTCGAGCGCATGGCGCTCTGCAGTTTGAAGATGGAGCTGGCGTAGATGCTGGAAACCTGCCCTCCAAAACAGGGCGTAGCGACCACCAGATGAATTCGCTCGGTCATGATTGGCTCCGAAGCGGCAGAAGCCGCCTGCAATCCTCACCAAACAGTAAATAGACGTGGTTAACGAAATCCTAACGTCCGAACCCGGCGGAGCCTTCGAATGCGGCGGGACATCCCGCCTGCTCCTGACCCGCGGTGCGAAGTTCGCCCCGCAAGCCGTGGATCACGCTAGCCCAATCGCCGAAAGCCGGTTGCCGCAGCAATTTCGCGCTCGGATACCACGGCGTGTCGGCGCGCTGCCGCATCCAGCGGAAATCCGCGGCATGAGGCAGCAGGATCACGACCGGCTTGCCAAGCGCGCCCGCCAGATGCGCGACCGCGGTATCGACCGATATCACCACGTCGAGCAGCGAGATGATCGCGGCGGTATCGGCAAAGTCGCCGATCTTATCGCCGAGATGCATCAGCTCCGGCAGTTCGCGCAATGTTTCGCGGTCAGCGGCGCGCAACTCGGTCTGAAGGCTGAGGCAACGCAGTGGTGGAGCTTCGAACAACGAAGCGAGCTGTTTGAGCGCGATCGAACGGTTGGCGTCGTTTTTGTGCGTCGGCGAACCGGACCAGACAAAGCCCGCGCGGGGTCCGTCGGGCGGCAAGCGCTCGCGCCAATGCGCCACACGATCTGCCCTCGGCGCGAGATAGGGTACATTAGCCGGGATCGTCTCAAGCCGCGTCCCGAACGCCAAGGGAAGGCTGAGCAGCGGACAGTGCAGGTCAAATGCCGGCAGTGCTTCGCCTTTCGCGATCACGCTGACATCGTCGAGTTGCGACAACAGGGGCATCAGTTCCGGCTGAACCTCGCAGATCACGTTGGCGCCCTGCCCTGCAAGCAGCGGCGCGTAGCGGATGAACTGGATGGTGTCGCCGAAACCCTGCTCGGCATGCAGCAGGATGGTCTTGCCGGCGATCGGCTCATGACCGAGCCACAACGGCTGCCGAAATGACCGCCGATGCCGGGCGAAGGCGCCGGTTTTCCAGCGCCACTCATATTGCTTCCAGCCCCTGGCGAAATCGCCCAATGTCAGTCGAGTCATCGCGGCTTCGAAATGCGCCTCGGCAAATTCGCCCGCGGCAGCCAAGGCTGCCGCGAAATCAACCAGCGCCTGCTCGGGCCGATCAAGCCGACGCAGAGCGTGGCCGCGATTGGTCAGGATTTGCGGATGACCGGGCATCTCGACCAGCGCGGAATCATAGTTCGCGATTGCCTCTTCCGGCTCATTCAACCGCAGCAGGGTATTGCCCCGGTTGACCAGGGCCCCGGCGTGGTTCGGCGTCTTGGCCAGTACAGCGTCGTAGTTCGCAAGCGCCTGGTCGAGCCGGCCGAGCTCAAGCAAGGCGTTGGCGAGGTTATAGAGAATTTCCGGATGATCCGGCGCCAGTCGCAGGGCGTTGCGATAGCTTGCGATCGCCTCGTCAAAGCGTCCGGTGGCATGAAGCGCGAGGCCGAGATTCGACATCGCATCGGATGAATTCGAATTGACCTTGAGCGCCGCTGACAGCAAACGCAGCGCCTCCACCATGCGCTGGCGCTGGAAATGCAGCATGCCGAGCAGATGCAGCGCATCGAAATTTTCAGGACGGTATTCAAGAATGTCGGTGCACAGCCGTTCCGCCGTGTCGAGATCGCCCTCCTGAAACGAACTCGACGCCTGCCGTTGCAAGCGAGACAGGTTCGGCATCCGCCCGGACGGATTTTTCCATTTTGCCGACAACGGAGAGCGCTTTCGAATCAACCGATGTCCGGCAAAATAGCATTTATCCCGGCATCATGCGGCGCATTCGCGGCGTCCGCCGGCGCGACCCAACAGCATTGCCGCAAAGGCATCGAAAATCCTGTTCATCTGCGGCGATTTGTAGGGAAACATCTCGGGCGAATCCATGTTGTGGACCACCGCGGTATTGTCCGCCTCGAAGATCAGCAATTCGCCCGCCTTGTTTTCCGCGCAGTCGACCGTGAAATAATCGAGACCGACACGCTCGGCCATTGCAGCGAGCGCCTGCCGATGGCGGACGGCGAACTCATCGTCGAACGCTCGCATGAAGTTCGCCTCTTCCGCGCGCTTGCTCTCGCTGAAGGCCATGCCGGCGTTGAGATACCAGATGTCCCAGCGATCGGCGATCGCCATGTGGCACGCATAGGGCCGTCCGTCGACGAAGACGATCCGGTATTTGCGAAACAGACCGTCGTCATTGCCGTAATCGACAAAGCGCGAGACGAAGAATTCCTGGTCCGGCCGTTCGGCGAGATAGCGGCCGAGCGAGGTACGGCCGTCGATTTTGGCGAGTCCATTGCCGGCATGCGAACCGCGCGGCCGGATGATGATCGGAAACCGCATATCAGCGGCGATATCCGCCAGCGGACCATCCATGCGCGCCAAATCCGAGAGCCGCGCACGGGTCATGGCTTCGGTCGCGGGTATATCGAGGCCGTCGATGCCGTGCAGCAGCCGATGCAGCTTGTCGCGATCGAGATTGCCGACGCGCTGCGGCGGATTGAGCAGCGGCCGCGGCCAGCTGCGCTGCGACGCGATCGATCTTGCGCAGCGCTTCCCGGCACTCCTCCGAATCGGACGCGATCACGATCGCGACGTCATGCTCCGGCAGCGGCGAAGGCAATTCCACGCCGTTCACGACATAAAGCGTCTGCAGTTCGATGCCGGAATGCTCGAGCAAAAACTCGATCGGCGTGTTGCCGCCCATATCCATCACCGCTGCGAGCGCGAGCACGCGGAGTTTCGGCCGGTCGAGCGAACAGGGCGAGCGGAACAACCGGTGGAAGGCCAGCACCTCGTCCTGCACCGCGAGCCCCATCTGCTTGTCGCCAAGCAGTTGCGCGATCAGCGACAGGTCGAGCCCCTCGCCGGCATCGACCGTTCCCATGGCGATCTTCGCCATGATCGCGTCGCGCATCGGACGAAGATCGACGCCATTGAAGGCCATCGTGGTGAGCTTCGCAAACCCGATGCGATCGGCGCAGGGATAGCTGGCGAGTTCGGCGCGATCTGCGCGCTTGAGCTCCATGGGAGGCCTCCGTTGATTTAGCCCGCAGATGATGTGGATCAGCCGACCGGCAGGTACTTGGTCAGGGTCAGTTGCGACATCATCGAGGTGGTCTGATAGGACGCCTGCAGGGCGGTCTGCAGCGCCAGGATTTCGCTGGCGACCTGCTGGGTGGAAACGGTTTCGGTATTGTCCACCATGGTCTGCAGCATGGTCTGGGTCTGCGCCTGCCGGGCGCTGGTGTCCTTCATCACGGTTTGCGCACGGGCAAAATCCGTCTGGATGTCCGCGATGGTCTGCTGGCCCGGCTGCGGCGTCAGGTTGGTCGCGATCCTCTGGCTTATCGCAGAGATCTGTGCAGCCGAATTCGCGCCCGTCGGCGAGACCGTGAACGCCGCGAACACCGCAATCGACTGCAGCTGCGAACGAATCGCCGATTCATTGGCCTGCGCGCCGTATTGCACCGTGATCGCGGAATCGACCCGGGCGGTCGACGAGGCCCGCGCCGATCCCGGCCCCGAATTGCCGGTGTACCATTGCACCGTGTTGGCCGAGGTGCCCGCGACCAGCGACGTTGCCGAACTCAGCGGCGAGCCGCTGACCCGCAAGGGCGGCACCGGTGCTGTTATGCTGGTGCCGCTGAAACCGAGTCTTGCGAGTGCGCCCGCGGCGAGGTCGTGATCGACAGGCTCGAAGCGTCGTCGGTGTGAATTTCAACCACGCCGCCATCGATGGTCGAGGGGGTCGAGGTACCGGTGATGGAGTCGATCGCGCTCAAGAGATCGCCGACCGTGGCGGTCGTGCTGATCTGCCCCGATCCGGCGGTGCCGTTCACGAAGGTCAACGTGGTGCCGTTGACCGTAATGGTGTCGCCGGCCGTGAAGCCGGGCGCCAGCGAATCCGTGCCTGTCGAACCTGATAAAGCGGTTGCAGCCGTGATCGCGGTCGGCGGTACCGCCTGATTGGTGACGGGCGTATTCCCGGTCGCAACGCTTGCGGTATTGAAGAAATTGTCGCCGGCCTCGATCGCGGACGCCGCGACCAGCGTCGTATTGGCCACTGTGCCGATCGCCGTATTCAGCGCCGTGTTGAGATTCGCTGCCGTTGCGGCAGGCGTGCTTCCGATCAGGAAGCTGCCGGTCGGCGGAGGCGACGTCGTCGTTGCCGTCAACTGCACCGACGCGGTGGTGCCGTCGGGCTGATTGAAGGTGAAGCTGATCTGGTCGCCAGAGCTGGGGTTGGTGGTGCCGAGATCGATCGAGATCGCGGCCGGCGAGCCCGATGGTCCGGTCACGGTGGCGCCCGTCAGCGACGACGTCACCTGGCTCAGTTTCAATCCGAACGGCGAACCGGCGGCATCTTCCGCCACCGAAACCACCGTCGGCGTCGCCGAGGGATTCGTGATCACGAGCCGGCCCGTGCCGCCCGGAACGGCGCCGTCGGCTTGCGCGCGTTCCGCCATGACCGTCTTCAACCCGGCCTGGGTCGTAGTGCCATTGAGCATTTCGTCGACCGGAACCGTAGCGGGCGTATAGATCGCGTTGCCGGAAAACAGATAGCGGTCGCCGGACGGCGTGTTGAGGATGCCGACCATCGAGGACAGTTCGGCGTTGGCGTTCTCCTGGGCGATGGTTTGGCCGGAACTATCAAGCGTCTGCGGAGTCGAGGCCGCCGAGCTCTGCACCTGCCCGCCGAGATTGGAAATCGCCTGCAACGCGTTATTGGCCGACTGGATCGAGGTCGAGACATTGCTGATGGTGTCGGTGAACGCGGAGATATTGGCAAGCTGTGACCGCGCGGCGATGGCAAAACTCTCGTTGAGACCCATGCCGGCGTAATTGTTCGACTTCGCGCCGGTCGCAAGTTGCTGCGACAGGGTGGTCATCTGGTTGTTGAGGCTCTGGATCGCCTGACCGAGCGGCGAAGTGGCGTAGCCTATGCTAGTGATCGACATCTAACTCGTCCTACAATTGTGCCTGGATCAGCGTGTTCATCATGCTTTGCACGACCGACATCACGTGCGCATTGGCGGCATAGGCATTCTGCAACGCGATCAGGTTCGACATTTCGGTATCGATGCTGACGCCCGCGACCGAATTGAATTTCTGCTGCAGCGTGCTGACCACGACGTCCTGGCCCTGCTGCAATTGCGTCGCGGTAGTCGACGCGTTGGCCTGCTGGCTGAGGAATTGCTGCAGAAAGCCGGAGATGGTGCCGGAGAACGGCGACGCGGTCGAACCGAGGCCGGTCTGCGGCGAATAGGTGAACGAGCTCGTCGTCAGCTGCGAATAGAGAAAATCCGAACGCGTGGTATCGCCGGCCGCGGTTGCCGGCGAATTGCCGTAGATCGTGAAATTCGCCGGATTGTTCACCAGCGCCGGGTTGACGGTGATGCGGCCGGCATAGCCGGTCATCTGCGAGCCTGCGCCGGTGATCGCGCCGGTATAGAGCGCGGTGCCGTCGGTGAAGAGCGGCAGTTGCGCGGTGCCGCCTGTCAGCGAGGTAGCCGTTGACGTCGTCGAAGCCGAATTGACCGCCGCTGTGCCCGATCCAACAATCTTCAGCGTGTTGCCGGATGGATTGGAGAACACCACACCGGGGCCAAGCGCCGCGTTCAATTGCGACAACACGGTTGGCGTGATGCCGCCGGACAAATCGACGCCGATTAATTTCGGACTGGCGTTAGCGGCATTCTGCAGCGGCAGCGCGGTCGGATCGGTGACGTTGACGATCGATATCCGCTGCTGGACGTTGGTGCTGCTGTTGGTAACGGTCAGGTTGATGGTGTTGCCCGGCTGCATGTTCGACGTGTCGACGCTGAAGCCGGCCGGCGGTCCGGTGACGGTACTGCCAGCGGTCGTCGTGTCGGACACCGCGCTCGACATCGACGCGGCAAGCTGATCGATTTGGGTCTGCGCCTGCACCAGGGTCTGGTCGCGCAATTTCAGGTCGGCCGCGATCTGGCCGGAAGTGATCGCGTTGTTGGCGATCATGTCGTAGCTGCCGCCATTCGGAAGCTGGATCGTCAGCGAACCGACGCCGTTTTTGGTCGGGTCGCTGCTGTACAGCGAATTGGCCGACAGCGCTCCCGGCGAGGTGAACGACAGCTTCGATGCCAGCTGGTCGCCAACCAGTTGCACGCCAGTCGTCGTAAAGACGCTGACTTCGTTGGAAGAGTTGGTGACGGTGCGGACATCCATCAGTTTCGACAGATCGTTGATCGCGTTGTCGCGCTTATCCATCAGGGTAGCAGCCGAGGGATCGGTCGGCGCCAGTCCCTGCAACTGGCCGTTGATGGTGGCGATCTGGGTCATATCGGCGTTGGCCTGGGTCACCGACGAACCGATATCCTGCTGGACATTGCTGCGTAGCGTCTGGACGCCCTGTGTGGCCGTATTGAGCGCCAGCGTCAGCGATTGCGCGGCCCCGAGTGCTGCGTTCTGCGCCGACTGGCTGCCCTGGCTGGTCGACAGCGCTTGCAATGCCGTGGTGAAGTTGTTGTAGGAGGTTTCGAGCGTGCCATCGCCCCCGGGCGGGCCGTAGACGCTCTGCAACTGGCCGAGAATATTGGCCATCTGGTCGGCGTAGGCGCCGCCCGAAGTTTCCGTGCGCAACTGGCTCTGGACATAGAGATCGAGCTGGCGGTTGACGCCGGTGACTTGAACGCTGGCACCGGTGCTGCCGGTAGCCACCTCGATCTGGTTGGGCGTCTCGGTGACATAGCCCGGCGTTTGCGCGTTGGCGACATTGCCCGACGTGATCGAAAGCGCGGCCTGGTTGGCGCGCAGACCGGACATCGCAGTTGCAAGGGCAGCACCCAAACCCATCTTGTTACCCGCCTTCGATCACTTCACAATGGCGTCACGCTCGGCCGATCAACGCAGCACGCTCAGCAGAGACTGAACCATGTCATTGGCCGTGGTGATCACCTTGGTGTTCGCCGAATAAGCCTGTTGCGTCACGATCAGCTTGGTGAATTCGTCGGCGATGTCGGTGTTCGATCCTTCAAGCGCCGAACCGCTGATCGTGCCCGACGCGCCGGCAATCGCCGGGCCGGATTGTTCAGTCACGGCGTAGGCTTCGCCGCTAAGCGCCTGCAGATAGTTGGTGCCGTTGAAATGCGACAGCGTCACGGATGCCAGATCGAGATTCTGTCCGTTCGAGAACGTTCCGATCACAAGCCCGCTATTGTTGACGGCGACCGACTGCAATTGACCCGCGGCGAAGCCATTCTGCTGGATCTCGTTGACGGTCGCCGCGCCGGTGGTGCTGGCAAATTGCGTCAAGCCGCCGGAACTGAAATTCAAGGCCACATTGCCAAGCGTCTGATTGTTCACGCTCACGTTGGGAATCGTGATGCCCGAACCGCTTGGACTGACCAGGGTGCCGTTGGAGTTGAAGATGAAGTTGGTGCCGACGTTGGTCCACTGCGCATTCAGGCCGGTCGCACTGGAGTTGGACTCATAGAACAGGTTCCAGGTGTTTTGATGCCCCGCACCGAGCGCAGCGCTGTCGGTCAAGGCCCAGCGCAATTGCAGGTTAAGCGGCGTTCCTGCCGCATTGTAGACCGTTACCGCGCCGCCGCTGACGGATTCGCTGGTGAATGCCGTCAGGTCGTTGGCGGTAACCACGCCCTGGCCGACATTGGTGCCCACGCCTAGAGTCTTCGTGATCGGCGCTGCGCCAAAGCCGAGTGCGCTAAGACCGGCCTGGGCCTGGGCAAGAGCCGGGTTGGTCCCGGCGGCGGCGATATTCAGATTCTGCGTGGTGCCGGTGCCCAGGGTGATCTGACCTCCCGAGAGGGTCGCAATACCACCCGTGAGATTTGAAATCTTGGCGAGCAGCGCTCCCACATTGTCGGTAACGTTGAGCTGATTGCCGGTAGCTCCTGAAGTAACGAAGGTAATCGTCGTGCCGTCGACCGTAATGCTGTCGCCTGCGGTGAACCCGGGGGTCAGCGAATCCGTGCCGGTCGAACCCGACAGAAGTGTATTGGCCGTAATCGGGGCTGGCGTTGCCAGCTGGTTGTTGACGACAGAGCCGGTGATGTTGGCGTTGACGGGCGGCGCCGGCGAGCCAATGATCAGTGGATTGGTGGCATAGTCGGAGGGATTGAGGCCGCCAACGGACGTGATCGTGTTGGCGCTTGCGGTAGACGCCGCCGAGGTTGCGGGCGTCGTCGGAAGATTGGCGGCATACTGAATCGCAGTGGTGGACTGCGCCGGAACGAAGTTGTTCTGGAACTGGAGAATCGTCGGAACGCTGCCAAGCGGGTTGCCGGTCTTCGGATCGACCGGCACGCCCATCAAATAATAGCCGGCGCCATTAACCAGGTTGCCGTTGGCGTTGACCTGAAAATCACCGGCGCGGGTATAGTTGGTAACACCGTCGAAAACCGGCTGGTTGTCCACGACGCTGGTGGGCTTCTGCACCGAGAAGAAGCCGTCGCCGTTGATCGCCATGTTGGTTGCGACGGTCGACGAGGAGACGGTGCCCGCCGTCGTGAGCGTCTGCTGCGAAAGAGCTCTGACGCCGCCGGCGACTTGCGCACTCGGCGTTGCCGATTGGGCGACAAGATCCTCGAAGGTGGTATTGATGCCCTTGTAGCCGATGGTCGAGGTGTTCGCGATGTTGCCGGAGATGTTCTGCAGCGCGAAGGACTGAGCCTGCAGACCGCCAACCGACGTATTCAGCGCGTCGAAGATACCCATAACATTGTCTCCACATTCGATCCGAGGCGGCCAGCCGGCATTGCCGTGGCCTTCGTCACGGGGAGACGTCGCAAGCCCTGTGCCAAGAATGAAAATCGCATCATTTCAGACGCTTAAATAGAAATGCCCCGGTCCAAAGACCGGGGCACAATTGCCGGGCTGGCAAATATTGCCGGGCTCGCGCGCGTTCCGCGGAAGCGGTTCAGGTCGCCGACGCGGCCGTTGGATGAAACTGCAACGCCAGGCCATCCATGCAGTAGCGCAGGCCGGTCGGCTTTGGACCGTCGTCGAACACGTGACCGAGATGGCCGCCACAGCGGCGGCAGTGGATCTCGGTGCGTAGCATGCCGAGCATACGGTCCTGATGTTTGCCGACCGCGTTCTCCAGCGGTTGATAGAAACTCGGCCAGCCGGTGCCGCTTTCGAATTTGGTTTCCGAGGAGAACAACGGCAGGTCGCAGCCGGCACAGGCGAAGATGCCCTTGCGATGTTCCTCAAGCAACGGGCTGGTAAAGGGAGGTTCGGTGCCTTGCTGGCGCAGGATTTGATATTGCTCCGGCGTCAATTGCGCGCGCCATTCGGCGTCGGTCTTCTCGATTTCGAACTTCTCGGTGGCCTGTGCCGGCGCGGCGCGCAGCCAGCGCAAGCCGGCAATGCCAGCCAGACCGGCAACGGATGCGAGCAGGATACGGCGGTCAATCATGATGGTCTCCGTGGCGTTAGGCGCAATGTAGTGTCGTCGCCGGGAGATACGGCGCCAGGCAGCGGAAGTTACACCGGTCCGGGCCAAACCTTCTCACTTTCTTGCGAGCGGGAAGGCGACCTCCTCCTATCGTCCTGCTCCGGTTCTGCTGCGACCGGCGCCGGCGGCCGTTCGGGACGCGGCGCGCGGGGTGGCGGACGCGGGCGCGCCGACCGGGTTCCAGCCTGGCGGTTGGCCTCGGCCAGCCGCGCCTCGCGAAGCCGTTCTTTGGCCCGGGCACGCTCCCGATAGCGCGCCAGGGCGCCGGCCGCAGCCGAGCTTCCCCTGACCCACAAAGCAACGACTTGGCCGGCGACCCGGCCGGTCGGGCCCCCCGCCCATACCAGTTCGAAAGGCGAAAATAGCCGCCAGCGTTCGTCGCCCCGCAGAATGCTCTGCGCGATCAACTGGCCCGCCATTGCCGAGGTGTTCAGGCCCTGACGTCCGAAACCGCTGGCCACCCACAGGCCCTTGCGCAACTGGCCGATCTGCGGCATGCCGTGCACGGTCTGCCCCACCGCGCCGCCGAAGACGTCTGCGATCTGTACCTCGCCTAGCTGGGGAAAGATGGTGCGGATGCGGCGCGCGATCGCGGCGGAAAACCGCTGCGGCCGCGCCGCCCAGGTGGTTTCCGGCGACGCCCACATCAGGCGGTCGCCATCCACGATCCGGTAGTGATCGACACCGTCACTGTCGGTGACCGATCCCTGGAAGGTGATCGCCTCGGCGAGTCGCTCGCCAAGTGGCGCGGTTACCGCAGCATAGCGCCAGATTGGCAATAGCGTTTCCGACAACCGCCGGAGCGGTGCGCCGAGATGAATGTTGCCAGCGAGCACGATATGCGAGGCGCGCAGCCGCGCCGATGGCGTCACGATGCGCTTGCGGATACCGGAGGGGTCGATGCTAACGACCGGTGTATCTTCGAAAATGCGCGCTCCCGCCCGCCGCGCCAGCGCCGCCAGGCCGTGAACATATTTGCGGCCATCGAGCTGAAATGCCCCGGGGTAATACACGCCATGGAAATAACGTCCGGTCTTGAGCTGGTCGCGGACCCGATCGACCTGCCAACCCTCCACTTCGGTGCCGAAATCCTCGTTCAGCGTCTGCAGCCGGCTGATGAGTTGATCCCCGACATCGACATTGGATACTTCCAGCGCGCCTTCGCTGAGGCCGATGCCCGGCATCAGCTCTTCAGTGGCGTTGGTCCGGACATAGTCGTCCCCCCTGCTTCGACAACGACCAGAGTTCGCGGGCATCCTCGAAGCCCACGCGTTCGATCAATTCGCCGATCGGCAGGCCGTAGCCCGGCATCACCGTGCCGAGTTGATGGCCGGATGCATTCCAGCCGACATGGCGGCCCTCGAGCACCGCGACGCTGGCGCCGAGCCGCGCCGCCTCCAACGCGACCGTCAGACCGGCGAGGCCGGCGCCGACCACGCAGATATCGACATCGAGGTCGAACGACAGCCGCGAGCGCTCGCGCACCGCTGCGGTGTCGGATAGGCTGCGCGCGTCGGTGGATGTCTCGCTCATGTCGTTTTCTTACGGATCGATCGGGCGCTTGTCACCTTGCCCTGAGCCACAGTCTGTACATTAATCCGCGGGACTTTGAACGAATTGAGATTGCGCCATGCGCCGTTTGATGCTGTTGCGTCATGCCAAGACCGAAAACCACGCGCCGAGCGGCCGGGATCAGGACCGCCGCCTCGACGAGCGTGGCCGCAGGGACGCCGCCGAGATCGGCGGCTTTATTGCCACCCATCCCCCATTTCCTGAGTCCGTGCTGATTTCATCCGCAGTCCGGGCGCACGAGACCTGGGAACTGGCCTGGGCGGCGATGAAGGACCTGGTTCCTCAGCCGCATGTGGAACTGGAGCCCGATCTCTATGGCGCCGATTCCGCCCAATTGCTGCAAAGCATCCGCGAGGTTTCCTTGCGCGCAGCGCAACGGCTGATGGTGATCGCGCACAATCCGGGCATGCACGAACTGGCGTTGGCTCTGACCGATGGCGGCGACGCCGCCGGACGCCGGACGCTCGCTGACAATCTGCCGACGTCGGGTCTTGCGATCATCGATTTTGCAATCGACAACTGGTCCGATGTGGCATTCCGCCGCGGACGGCTCGTGCTTTTTGTCAGTCCGAAACTGCTGAAGCAGACCTTGGACGATTAGCGCTCTGGAAGACACGAAAACTTTGAAAGACGAAGAGGAGGCGCAGATGTTCAAATCCATCCTCGTGCCGATCGATCTTTCCGACACCGAACTGGCGAAGCCCGCGATTGCGACCGCGGCGACGCTGTCGCAGACTTGGGGCGGCGCGGTGCGCCTTCTGAACGTGCTGCCGATGACGCCGGTGATGCTGGCGGAATATGTGCCGGTCGATTTCGACACCCAGCAGCGCCATGCCTCCGAGGAAGCTCTCACTATCGTCGCGCGCGAATCCGGCATCGACACGGCCCGGATTTCCAGCGTCGTGCGCCAAGGCGGTATCTATCACGAAATCCTGGAAGAAGCCGCCGCCGTCAAGGCCGACCTGATCGTCATGACATCGCACCGGCCTGCCATGCGGACCTATTTTCTCGGCTCCAACGCCGGCCATGTCGTGCGCTACGCCAAATGCTCGGTACTGGTGGTACGCAACTGAATTTTCCGCTGGCGCCGTCCCGTCAGATTCGATCCACTCCCCGATAAAGCGACTTAGCAGAGCTCGATCCGTCCATAGGTGCAGCAAGCAAAATCATTTTTCGTTGCGCTTGATTGCGATGCGCCGTTACGGCAGCAACGCCTCCGGTGGATGATCGAAGCTGTAAGCCTGCGGCCGGTTGCGGCCGACGAAACCGCCGACCTGCCAGGCGAACAAGGCCGCGAAACCGACAAGAAACAGGATCCCGGCGAGTTCGCCCGACAGGATGGCGCGAACCAGCAGCCCAGCCATCGCGAGCCCGACCAGCACCAGCATCACCAGTGCTGCAACATAAAGGCGCGGCTTGAGGCCCCCGATCAACTCAGCCTGACTGCCGGCAGCCGCCATGCGATGGTGCAGCTCAAGGATAAAGATACGATAGTCGTGGTCCTGCGGCGCCATCAACGCAGAGGTCTGCCAGCTCGTCGACAGCAAGGCGATGCGTCCGAGATCGGCACTTTCAATGTCGGCGCGAAACCGGCGCGCCTGCATCGACACTGGACGAAAGGACAGACGCACTCTGGAAATGGCCGCATACGGCCAGACGCCGGTTTTGCCGGCAAGGCGCCAGGACAGGCCTTGATCGGTCAGTTCGAACCGGTGGGCGGCTCCGACCAGCGAAGCCCTGTAGGCGTATTGAATGATGGGAGCGCCGTCCGCCGATAACGTTGCCTGGTCCTGTTCCTGCAGTTGATTTGATCCAGTTGTTGATCCGGTTGACGCCGACTTGCGCGGCCGGCCGGCTTTATCTTACAAGCACGGCATGGCCGAGACGACTTTTTTTCCGCAGCGCTTGATTCTGGCCAGTGCCGTGGTTTCGGGCGTGCTGCTGGCGCTGGCCATGCATATGCTCGGCGCGCGCTTCGGGCTCGACCTCGGCGGCCTCTGGCGATCGGACACCCACGAATTCATGCCGGCCGGTGCAGCGATCGCGTGGTGGCTGACTTGCGACGGCTGGATTTAGTGGCGGCTATTTCACCGCCAATCTGATGCATAGCGCAGTATCAGGACAAATCCCGCAGCGGATGCGCCAGTTCCTGATCGCGGTCGGCGTTCTCTTGCTGATCGGGGCGGCCGCGGTCGCCTCCGGGCCGAGTTCCGCCCCGACCATGTCGGGCGTGCTCGCGGGGATCGCGGCGTTGTGCCTCGGCGCGGCAATGGCTTTTTGTGGTGCGTATTTCGCGTTGCGCAGGGCCTAGACTTTCATTTGCGTGCCCGCACGCGCTCCAAACCAGATCGCGGCAGCGGCGACAAGCAGCAAGCCGGCGGAAATCACGAGCGATAGATGAGCGCCATGGAGCAATGTATCGTGCTGGCCGGCGAGCGAACCGAACAGGGCGACGCCCAACACGCTGCCGGTTTGTCGCGTCGCATTGAGTACGCCGGCGGCAATCCCCGAGCGCTGCTTTTCGACGCTTCCAAGCAGCGTCGACGTCAGCGGCGGCACCAGTAGCCCGAGGCCACCGCCGATCAGGACCAGTTGCGCGCACATCGTCAGGTAGCCGGTGCCCTGCCCGATCCACGAGCAACGCCAGACATCCAAGCGCCGACAATGCGGCGCCGAGCGCGATCGTCGCCGGCGCGCTGATCCGTTCGGCCAGACGCGGCGCCAGCAAATTGACCGGCAACACCGCACCCATCATCGGCACGAAGGCGAGCCCGGTTTCGAACGGCGACCATCCGTTGACGCGCTGGAAGTACAGGCTGAAGATGAAGATCAACCCGTAAAAGGCGACGTTGACCAACAGACCGACCAGCGAGGTCAGTGCGAACATCCGGTGACCAAACAGCGACAGCGGCAGCATCGGTTGCGACGCGCGCCGTTCCTGCAACACGAACAACATTGCCAGCACGGCGGCCGCAACAAAGCCCGCGATCACGAACGGGTTGCTCCAGCCGAGCGAGCCGCCTTCGATGATGGCGCCGGCGAACGAGCCGAGTGCGGCGATTGCCGCGAGCTGGCCCGGCAGATCGATCTCACGCTGCGGCGAGCGCGTGGTCTCGCTGGCGTAGCGCCAGCTCAACCAGAGGCCGGCGAGCCCGATCGGCAGATTGACCAGGAAGATCGAACGCCAACCGACCAGCGCGATCAGTCCGCCGCCGACCAATGGACCCGCCGTCAGCGCAAGACTCGCGCCTGCGGCCCAGATTGCGACCGCGCGGCCGCGCGCCTTGTCTTCGGGGTAGGCGTGGCTCAGAAGCGCCAGCGAGTTCGGCACCAGAACGGCCGCGCCAAATCCCTGCACCGCGCGCGCCGCGATCAGGATTACGGCATTGGGTGACAGGGCGCAGGCAACCGAAGCGGCAGTGAAGATGGCAAAGCCCGCGACAAACACCCGCTTGGCGCCGATGCGATCGCCGAGCGCGCCCGCAGTCAGGATAAAGGCGGCAAACGCGATCGTATAGGCACTGACCACCCATTGCAGACCCGACACGCCGCCGCCGAGCGAGGCGCCGATGCTGCCGAGCGCGGTGTTGACGATGGTGACGTCGAGTTGAACCACGCCGTAGCCAAGGCTCATCGCCGCCAGCGTCAGTGACGTCGAGAAACCGGATCGATCCGGTTTCGACCGGGATTGCGGCGCGTCATGCAGGGTCGCAGAACATTTCAATGATGTGCCTGGCATGGTCACCTCCATTCGGGAAGCAACGCCTGATCTAGGCGCTCGTTGCCATGAGACGCTTCGTTACTGGTCGAACTATGCGTGAAAGCCGGCGACAGGCCCGCGCTCCGACCAGCGAAAACGCCGCGCAGGACAGCGGTCCGCGCGGCGTTTTGCCTCAATTGTGACAATGGTCAGCTTGCTGCGATCATCCTGCGGCACGCAAATTGACCTTGCCTTCCGCCAGCGTCGTCAGTTTCTGGTCGGTGGCCTTTTCTTCCTCAAGTGTCCGCTGCAGCACGCTGGCGCAATCGTTGCGACCGAGCTGCCTTGCCCTCGGCACGCCCTGTGTTCGATTACTGACAAGCGCTAACCGGCCTACTGTTGCCACGTTCCTTCAATCCGCGCGAAAAACATCTCGATGGAACAGGCAGTCCGACCGGACCGGTAGCCCGTCGCCGCCGCGCCCGTGATTTCAGGGGGTCCTGCATTTACTTTAGGACCTGCATTTCAGGACTCGAATCCGCTGCGTCAAACACTACGTAAAGGACATATGTACGGGATATGACAGATTTTGAGGCCGAGAACCCCAAGTAACCTTGTCAAGAACTGCACATCGGCCCGTTTTTACCTTATGTGTCTACCCCTATGGAGCGATTGACAGCGGTTTGCTATCAATGGTTTCAAGAAAGACACGCCTGTTGCCGCCGCCCCGCCGGGAGGATGAATGCATCGACTACTGACCACGCTGGGGCGTGGCTTCAAGGAACGGATTGGTTGGAAGCGGCTGGGGATAGTCGCAAGTCTCGTCATTATCGTCCTTGCGATCACGACATTAGTTCGCACCCTTAAGGGCGTCGATACCGGCGTAATCCTGACGGCGCTGACGGAAATATCACCGCATCACATCGCGCTTGCCGCACTGTGCGTGATCGGGGCGTTCTGCACGCTGACATTCTATGATTTTTTCGCGCTGCGGACACTCGGCGAGAGGCATGTGCCCTACCGGATCGCCGCGATGTCGGCCTTTGCGAGCTATTCGATCGGCCACAATATCGGCGCCACTGTGTTTACCGGCGGCGCGATCCGCTTCCGCATCTATTCGGATTACGGACTGAACGCCATCGACGTCGCCAAGATCTGCTTTCTCTCCGGCCTGACCTTCTGGCTCGGCAACCTGTTCGTGCTCGGCTTCGGCATGGCGTGGCACCCATGGGCGGCCAGTGCGATGGACCTGCTGCCGCCGGCGATCAACCGGCTGATCGCGCTTGGCTGCCTCGCCGGCATCGCCGCCTATTTCGTCTGGCTGGTGTCGGGCAAGAACCGCAGGGAGCTCGGGCAAAACGGCTGGAAGGTTGTGCTGCCTTCGGCGCGGCTGACGCTGCTGCAGATGCTGATCGGCGTGGTCGATCTGACCTTCTGCGCACTGGCGATGTATCTTCTGGTGCCGGTCGAGCCGCATATCGATTTCATTTCGCTGGCGGTGGTGTTCATCCTCGCGACCCTGCTCGGATTTGCCAGCCACGCGCCGGGAAGCCTTGGCGTGTTCGACGCCGCGATGCTGGTGGCGCTCCCGGAATTCGGCCGCGAACAGTTGCTGGCCACGCTGCTGGTGTTCCGGGTGCTGTACTTTCTGATTCCGTTCGGCATCGCGATTTCCATCATGGGCACCCGCGAGCTGTGGCTCAACGTCGTGCAGCCCTGGCAAGAGCGCCGACGGATGGATGACAAATATTCGAACCAAACAGCGATACCGCAACTGGTCAAGCCAAACAGCGGTGCCGCGACCGGTCAAGCGGCTGACACCGATGAGCTGACTACCAGGCGGTTTCGTCGCGGGGCCCCCTGATCAAGCGCCGCCAGTCTGGTCGGTTTCAGGACAGCTGGATTGCTTCTTGATGGCGCTTGAGATGGAGAGCGTGCAGGCTTGGAACGGAACCGAGCTTGAGCGCCGCTCGCTCTTATTTCTGCCCCACCAATAAAGTCAAACGCGCCATGATCCGAATTCCACTCTTGTCGATCGTCTCGTGCACGCTGCTCGCCGCACTTCCGATGCAATGGGCTAAAGCCCAAACCGCGCCCCCATTGACGCAAACATTGCCGTCGACAGCGTTCAGCGCGCCGGGCACCGCACCGATGCAGATTTCGTGGGAAGTTCGCAACCGCTTCCGGCTGTTCCGCGAAGAACGCGATTTCAAGCTTCATACCGAAAGCGCCCAGGCCGGCAACATTCTGGCGTCGGAGGACGTGCTGGAGCAGCAGAGCGACGGCCGCGGCTGGTCTCGCAACATCGTCAATCGCCTCTGCATTGACCTGACCGGCCGCATCAGCGAGCCCTGCACGCGCGATAACGTCAAGGAAAGCTATCTGACGCCGGTGGACCATTCGGTAACGGTTCGTCTCACCGGCCAGGTTCCGGTTGGCGCCATCTGCGCCTGGTCGTTCGACGACGGCGATCCCCCTCGGCAATCGACGTTCGATTGCGCCGAGCCGATCAACCTGAGGGTACGCTACGGCCGCGCGACCAACGTCACCGTAGATATCTCGAGCACCGATGCTCCGCAGCGGCTCGCTGCCGCTATCGAGGTGCGCGACATCTTCATCGCCGGCCTTGGCGACAGCATCGCCTCCGGCGAAGGCAATCCGGACCGGCCGGTCGCGTTAGCCGATGAGGGCTTCTGCTTCCGCTCCTATCTCGGCACCGCGAGTAAGCAATATTTCCGTCCGAGCCGCGCCGGTTACAAGGGCGGCCGCGCCTGCGAGGCGCCCGACACGCTGCAGAACTGGCAGCGCCAGGGCGCGGTCTGGTTCAATTCAGCCTGCCACCGTTCGCTTTACAGCTACCAGACCCGCACCGCGCTGGCGCTCGCGGTGCGTTATCCGCATATCGCGGTGACCTATCTGCCGCTGGCCTGCACCGGCGCCACCATCGCCGACGGCCTGCTCGGCACGCAACGCGCGCGGGAATGCCCGACCGCGAAATCCGCCACCTGCCAGGGCATCGTCAACGCGCAGGTGAGCGAATTGCGCGAAGCGCTTACGGCGGCCAAACGCCGGCAACCCGACCGCAAGCTCGACCTCGTGCTGTTGTCGATCGGCGCCAACGATATCAATTTCTCCGGACTGGTCGCCGATACCATCATCGACGCGCCGACTGAACGCGCACTGTTCAGGCGCATCGGGGTGATCGGATCGGTCGACGATTCCCGCGCGTCGTTGGCGCGCGACCTACCGCGCGGCTTCGCCAAACTTCGCGACGCGCTTAAACCGCTGGTCGGCGACCTCTCGCGCGTTGTCTATGTCTCCTACGCCAACCCGGCGCTGGCGGGCAGCGGCGCGCCCTGCCCCGGCGGCCGCGCCGGTTTCGATATTCATCCCTCCTTCAACGCCGCGCCGGAGCGGCTCGCCAGTGTCGCCGGGTTCGTGCAGAACGAATTCCTGCCGGAGCTGAAGGCGCTCGCGCTGTGTCAATCGGGCGTGCTGTGCCGCGATCCCTCGAGCGACCGCATGACCTTTGTCGATGCCCATCAGGTGTCGTTCGCTGACCATGGATTCTGCGCCCGCGCCGAAGGTGACCCGGCATTTGACCGGGCCTGTTTCTCGGACAAGGGCGACAGTTTCGATCCCGATATCGTCAACGCGGCCAGTGAGCCGCTGATCTGCGGCCGCAGCGCCGGGGAATACCGCGCCTATCTGCCACGTGCGCGATGGATTCGCGATGCCAATGACAGCTACTTCGCCGCGATGACCTATCCGCAGGGGCTTGCCGTCGGCGATGCAGCCTGCCGACATCCACGATGCGACCTGGGGAATTCTGTCGGCGGTCTATGGCGGCGCAATCCATCCCACCGCCGAAGGCCACGCCGTGATGGCGGATGCGGCATTGCCGGCGGCAACGTCGGTGCTGCGTCTCGATGCCGCGGTGGCGCGAGGTGACATCCGAGCCGGTCCCGCCGCTGCAGCCGCCTGTACCCATCACACCGAGCGGGCGCTAATTTAGGCGCCGTGGATCCTGGATTGGAACAGGTGGAAGTCGGTCGCGCACGAAGAGCGCGCGCGTCAACGCCCTGGTGCCAGGTTCCTCTTGGCGCCACCACCCGGCTGCTTCATCGCGGCCGCCTGGGTCGGCAGGTATTTCTGGATAATAGCGGGCTCGACCGAAGCCATCGCGGTATCCGGCAGCCGGTGCCAGGTCTCGTCCTTGCCCAAAAGCGCAATGCCGATGTAGCCACGCATCGTCAGCGTCTGACCATCGGGGCTGACGGTCATTTTGGCGTGGTAGATCTTGCCGTCGCGCGGATCGAGCACGTTGCCGTCCTCGTACTTCAATCCGTTGCGCTTCATGTCGCGGATGAAGGAAATACCAAGCACAGGCGCGTTCTTGCGATCGTCGGTGCACTTCGAGCAAACGTCGTCGGATACCGTCGTTTCACCGGGCTCGGGAAATTCCCTGGCGATCACACCTTCGAAATTGACGCCGTCGTGATCGACCACGAGAACCCACACCACCGGTTTGCCGTTCTCGACCTTCTGCCACAATCCCGCCGCCGAAGGGTCCATTGCGTTTGCGGGGGACATGATGGCAAGCGCCACAAAAGCAAGGGCCCCGGCAAAACCGGCCGCAATCGATGACGGCAGTCCAACTCTGGATACACTAGTCCGCATATTCACCTGACCAATTCACAGGAATAATGGACCCAGACTAAGGCCATTTCGCGAACGGTTCCAGTGCCGCATTTGGCCCTACCGGTTCCCGGAACCGTCAAGCCTGCCAAAACGCGCCGTCCTCGCTCGCGGCGATTGCGTGACGGCTTCGCCACGCGCGACCAGTCAGGTCAATTGACGCCGAGCTTTTTCTGCAGGCTCGACGACGATGTCGTGTACTGGAATACCAGCCGCTTGTCCGGATAGACATAGCGATGCGCCTTCTGCGCCATCAGCGCTCCCTCGTGGAAACCGCACAGGATCAGCTTCAGCTTGCCGGGATAGGTGTTGATGTCGCCGATCGCAAAAATTCCGGGCACGCTGGTTTCGAACGCGCTGGTCTCCACCGGCACCAGATTGTTCTCAAGCGCGATGCCCCAGTTCGCGACCGGCCCAAGCTTCATGGTCAGACCGAAGAACGGCAATATGGTATCGCAGCGGACTTTCGAGATTGCATTGTCATTGCCCTTGACGGTGGCGCCGGACAGCATCCCACCCTCGCCTTCAAGACCGGTCACCTGGCCGATCTTCAATTCCAGTTTGCCCGAAGCCACCAGCGCGCGCATCTGTTCGACGCTATGCGGAGCGGCGCGGAAATCATCGCGCCGGTGCAACAGCGTCACGCGCTTGGCGATCGGGTGCAGATTGAGGGTCCAGTCCAGCGCTGAATCGCCGCCGCCGACGATCAGCAATTCCTTGTCGCGAAACTGCTCCATCTTGCGCACGGAGTAGAATACCGAGGTGCCCTCGTAAGCCTCGATGCCGGGCACCGGTGGCCGCTTCGGCTGGAACGAGCCGCCGCCGGCTGAGATCACCACCACCTTGCATTCGAACACCTGGCCGGCGTCGGTGCTGACGCGAAAACCGGGATCACCGATCTTCTCGATCTTTTCCACCATCTCGTTGAGATGGAAGGTTGGATGGAAAGGCTTGATCTGCTCCATCAGCGCGTCGGTCAAACCCTGGCCGGTTACAAAGGGAATGCCGGGAATGTCGTAAATCGGCTTCTCCGGATACAGCTCGGCGCACTGGCCCCCGATCTTGTCGAGGATGTCGACAAGATGCGCCTTCATGTCGAGCAGACCCAATTCGAAAACGGCGAACAGGCCGCACGGGCCCGCGCCAATAATCAGCACATCGGTTTTGATCGCTTCGCTCATGTCAGCTTCTTTTCGGTTGAATCCTGCAAAGCAGGTCTGGAAAGCGTTCCAGCCGCGCCTGTCTAGCCAAGACGGCCGCTTGAGGAAAGCCATAAATGGCCAGCCAGCAGTGCCCCGCAACCCCTTGCCGGAGTTGTCGAACTCGGCTTCAAGGCACGGAGACTTTCGTAGATCATCCCGTGAATGCGCAAGCCGCCGAATCTCAAAACTCGAGGATTCAAGGCTTCAGGATCCAAGGCTTCAGGACAGCGGGCTTCGCGATCCAAGGCTTCACGATCCAAGCTTGAGGATTTCCCCTTTCGGGTCCCGGACAATGTCCGGTTTGCCGATCTCGATCCCAACCACCACGTCAACAACGCGGTCTATTTCGAAACCGGCCGCGTCACGCTGATGAAGGAGGGACTGGCGTGGATAATGGTGCGGCTCGACATGCATTTCCGTGCCCAGCTGCGCTGGCCGGGTCAGATCGAAATGGGATTGGTGAAATTCGGCCGCACGTCGGTAATGTTCGATCAGGTGGTATTTTCGGCTGGAAAATGCGTCGTCTCGGCGCAATCGGTGTCGGTGATGATAGCTGAGGTCACCCATAAGCCGACGCCGCTAACTGCCGAGATCGTCAGGAATTTTCAGCCCTGGCTACGACGTGGGATGAATATGGCGCAGCCCGCATTTTAGGCCTGCCGCTCGGGGGTAGCGACCACCAGGCCGTCGAGTTCGTCGCTGACCTTGATCTGACAGGACAACCGCGAGTTCGGTCGCACGTCGTAGCCGAAATCCAGCATGTCCTCTTCCATTGGCGTGGGCGCGCCAACCTTTTCGCGCCAGGCTTCATCGACATAGACGTGGCAGGTCGCGCACGCGCATGCGCCACCGCACTCCGCCTCGATGCCTGGAATGGTATTGCGGATCGCCGCTTCCATGACCGTCGCGCCGTTTTCAACCTCGACGACGCGGGACTCGCCAGAATGGTCGACAAAAGTAATCTTGGCCATGATTGCTCGTAACTAGCGGAGAGTAAAAGGGATCCGGCCTGTCCTATAACGGGTCGATCCGCTCAGCGCTAGTCCGCGGGACTGCACCGCATGGCAGCGTTCAGCAAGCCATCGATCAATCAGGAACGACGCAGGATCGCGTCGATGGCCGTCCGCGCCTCGACAATGGCCTCTTTCAAACCGGCCAGCGCCTCGGCCGGATCGTCGCCCTTCCGGATCGCGACTTCCAGTCCTTCGGCGGCGTCGGCGACGCGAAATGCGCCGACCGCGCGCGCCGAACCTTTCAGGGTATGCGCCAGCGCCGGCGCGTTCGCCGGCCAGCTTTCGGCAGGACCGTCTTGCAGACGGCCGATCAGGCCGACGGCCTGGGCCGAAAACATCGCCAGCACCTCGCGGGTCAGGCTGGCATCGCCCAGCGTCATTCGGTCGAGATGTCCGCTGTCGATTGGACCGTCATCAGGGGCGAGCGGCGGCGATGGCATCCATTCGATCCGTTCAAGGTGAAGTGGCATCGCAGATAATCCGGTTCCCGCTGCCTGCCGGTTTCGGCAGCACAGTTTTCACCAGCCAAACACGGAAGTAGTTAACAGAAAGTTTTGCGCCGCAAGTCCGCCGCTTTTCTAGCGAAAAGCTGCCGGGATTGGCCGGAGCAGACCGGAATTCCCAGAACTTTGAATATCTTGCGGCGCAGTGCAGTGCCGTTAACGATGATCGGGGATGGTTAAGATTGTGTTAATCGGAACCATTTCATTAGCATCGCTCAGCCAATAGGATGTCGGGATGTAGCGGACAGGCCGGCCGATCACCGCGCTTGCGCACCGATCTGGGGATGGACCGTCGCTGGCTTGCGTGGGGCGCGCAAAGCCTTGCCGGACGCGTACAAAATAAAACGAGGGGCTCAAACCGAACATGGCGAACAATCCCAAGAAGGTCAAAGACCCTACCGAGGTG
This sequence comes from uncultured Alphaproteobacteria bacterium, assembly GCA_963806075.1. GTDB lineage: Bacteria > Pseudomonadota > Alphaproteobacteria > Rhizobiales > Xanthobacteraceae > Bradyrhizobium. The sequence goes on along the minus strand of CAWDWT010000012.1, from coordinate 199,692 downwards.
GCGCTTTCTGCCATTCAGGAAGCCTTGGACATCGGCGACACGTCGAACGCCAGCCACGGCGGCGATTCAATGCGCGACGACTCAATGCGCATCGACACCAGCTACGCCGATCTCGTCGTCGGTTTACAGCGAATTCTTCATTCCGTGACGAGACGACCGCTACCGAACGGCCGATCGATCCGATCGACGGCTCGCGTCCGGCCCACCGCGCCGCCAATGACGACCGCGAAAACATCGGGCAGATCCTGCAGGCCATCCAGAAGGGCCGCCCTGCCCGCAGCGTCTTCACGCTCGCGGCGCTGTTCACCGTGGTCTGGGTGATCGGCGCGCTGTTGCTGACCATCAGCTTCCTGCCCTCGCTGCAGGCCGCGATCGGCAAGGGCGCCGGCGGAACGCTGGCGCTTGCCGGTCTGCTGGCATTGTTTGTCGCGCCGGTGCTGCTGATGTTTTTCCTGGCAAGCCTGTCCTGGCGCGGCCAGGAAATGCGGATGATCGCGCAGTCGATGGCGCAGGTCGCGCTGCGTTTCTCGGAACCCGAGGGCGCGGCCAGCGACTCCGTGGTCACCGTCGGTCAGGCGATCCGCCGCGAGGTCGCCGCCATGGGCGACGGCGTCGAACGCGCGATTGCGCGCGCCGGCGAACTTGAAACCCTGGTCGCCAACGAAGTCTCCGCGCTGGAGCGCGCCTACAGCGACAACGAAGTGCGCATCCGCGCGCTGCTGCAGGATATCGCCCATCAGCGCGACAACCTGGTCGGCCAGGCCGAACAGGTGCGCAGCGCCATTTCCGGCGTGCAGATCGACCTGCGCCACGACATCGCGCTGATCTCGGACGCGATCGCCTCGCGAGTCGATGAGGTCGCCAAAGAGCATCACCGGCGCGCTCGAGGAGCGCGGCGCCCACATCACCAGCGCGCTGAGCAATGCCGGCGACAACATGATCCTGGCGCTCGGCGAGCGCGGCGGCGACCTGCTCGACCGCCTCGAGGAAGCCAGCGCCGAGACCACGCGCGCGGTGCTCGACGCCAGCGAACGTCTCACCACCAGCCTCAATTTCAAAACCGGGCACGTGCATGACGAATTCGTCGATCTCGCCGATCGCGTCCACGAGATGCTGAACGAACGCATGGACCGCATTACCAGCGAGTTCGAGCAGCGTTCCTCAACCATCGTCGACGGCATTTCCGACCGCACCGAGCAGGTCCATGACTCCCTGAAGAATTCCGGCGACTCGCTGCTGCTCGAACTCGAACTGCGCAGCGGCGATCTCGTCAGCAAGATCGACGATGCCGGCAACCGGCTCGCGACCCAGATCCTGGGCAGCGGCGACAAGGCCAGCGAAGCGCTCGACGTCACCGTCAACTCGCTGGTGGCGAAGGTCGTCAGCCAGACCGAAACCGCGCACAACTCGCTGTCGCTGCAGATCAGCGCGTTCGACGAACTGGTGAAGAACCAGGGCAGCGAACTCGCAGAAAAATTTGCGCGCGACAGCGGCACGCTCGGCGCTTTGATCACCCGCCACATCTCGGAATTCGACCGCACCGTCAAAACCTTCGGCGGCGAGATCGTCGAACGGCTGGGCCAGCGCACCCAGGATATCGCCGAAAACCTCAAGACCTATGTCGACAACTTCGACAACCGCCTGACCTCGAACGGCGGCGAGATCACCGCCTCGCTCGACCAGCGCCTGGTGCAGTTCGAGACCACGCTCGGCAATCGCGTCGCCGATCTCGACGCTTCGCTCGACAGCCGAAAATCAAGGGCTTCGACGAGTCGGTCGACGGTCGCCTCAAGGCGCTGGAACAGACGTTCGATGCGCGGGCCAAATCGGTGACCGAGACCATCGACAGCCGTCTCGGCACGCTGTCGTCGTCGCTGACCGACGGCGCGGCGCAGGCGATCCATTCGATCGATTCCCGCCTCAACCAGCTGACCTCGTCGCTGACCGACGGCACGACGCAAGCGATCCAGTCGATCGACTCTCGCCTCACCCATCTCACGACGTCATTGACCGACGGCGCTGCGCGAGCGGTCGAAGCGGTCGATCAGCGCATCCTGGCCGCGACCGACAGCATCGACGGTCGCAGCGCGCAGTTGACCGATACCATCACGGCGCGCTTCCAGGAAATCCACCAGGGCATCGAATCCCGTGTCGGCGCCGTCGCCAACGATATCGACACTCGTGTCACACAGTTCGAAGACCTGCTGGGCTCGCGTGTCGAAGCCGTGGCCGGCCGCATCGAAAGCAGCGGACGGCAGGCCAGCGACGGCCTGATGGCGCGCGCCGAGGAATTGTCGGCGGGGATCAGGTCCCATGTCGAGGATGCCGAGCGCTCGCTCACCACCCTCGTGGTCAACACCAGCGAAACCATTCAGACCGGCGCGCGCGCCGCGCAGCAGTCGCTGCTGACCGTTTCCTCCGACGTCGGAGCACAATTGAAGCTGACCTCGTCGGAAGTCGAGCGCGCCCTTACGGCGGTCGGCACCGGCGCCGCCCATTCCATCCTGAACAGCGCGCGCGAGGCCCAGACCACGCTGGTGACTTCCTCCGCCGACGCCGCCAACCAGATCAAGACACTGTCGGCCGACGTCGAGCGAACGCTGTCGGCCGCCGGCACCGGCGCCGCCATTCCATCTTGAACGGCGCGCGCGAGGCCCAGACCACGCTGGTGACTTCCTCCGCCGACGCCGCCAACCAGATCAAGACACTGTCGGCCGACGTCGAGCGAACGCTGTCGGCCGCCGGCACCTCCACCGCCGGCGCCATCGTGACCGGCGCGCGCGATGCGCAGAGCACGTTGATCGCCGCGTCGTCGGATGCCGCCAACCAGGTCAGGTCGATCTCCGCCGAGATCGAGCGGTCGCTCGCCACGGTCACCATCAATACCAGCGACAATATCCAGACCACTGCGCTCAATGCGCAGAACGCGCTGATCGCCGCATCGAACGAGGTCAGTTCCAAGATCAAGTCGACCTCGGCCGATGTCGAACGCTCGGTGCTCGCCGCCAGCGGCACATTCGGTTCCACCATGAGCGGCAAGACCGACGAGATCGTCAGCTATATCCAGCAACAGAGCGAGCGGCTGGGGCAGATGATCGACGGCAAGCGCGGCACGCTGGTCGAGGCCATCGGGGTCAAGGCCGACGAGCTTACGCTCGACATCGATCGTGTCACCTCCGAAGCCCTGCAATCGATCGAAATCCGAAGCCAGACTTTCTCGCAGTCGCTGGCGGCCAAGGGATCCGACGTCGCGCGGACCATCACGTCGGCGGGCGAAATGGCTACCGGTGCGGTCAGCAAGTCACTCAAGGACGTCGAGCAGTCGTCGCGGGCGGCGATCGACCAGTCGCGTCAGGTATCGATCGCGGCGGTCACCGAAATGCAGGAGACCAGCAAGATTCTGCGCACCGACACGGTCGCCTTGTTCGAGCGGCTGCGCGAAGGCAATATCCTGTTGCAGGAAGTGCTGACCGGCGCCCACGACAATCTCAACTCGCTGGAGCGCGCGCTCGTCACCCGCGTGGCCGACTTCGTGTCCGCCATGAACGACGTGACCTCCCGCAACGGCGCTGCGACGCATGCGCTGGAAGACCAACTAAACGTGTTCAACTCCAAAACCGCGAGCGCTCTGGCCAATCTAGGCTCACTGTCCAGCCAATTCGAGGCTCATGGCAGGTCGTTGGTCGAGGCAGCGACGGTGGTTGAACAGAGCAACCGCGGCACCACCGCTTCAGTCGCCGAACGCAAGGCGGCGCTGGAATCGCTCGTCACCACCATCGACCTGCGCACCGCCGATCTCGATCAGCGGCTATCGCGCTTCACCACCCTGCTGGATGAATCGCTTGCGGCCGCCGAAGAGCGCGCCCGCGATATCGCCCGCGTGGTGGCGGAAACCGCGGGTGCAGGCTCGTCCGCGATCAGTCGCCAGTTCGAGGCGGTCCGCCAGGCCGCTGAACAGGAACGCCGGATTACCTCTGACACCATGAGCGAGCTCTATCACCAGAGCACCCGGGAAGCGGACGCGATGTTCAAGCAGTCCGCCGACAAGTTCGCGTCCGTGGTCACGAGCATGAAGCAGATGGCCGGGGAAATGCAGCAGGAACTGGAAGCCACGCGCAACGAATTGCGCCGCGGCGTACTGGAAATGCCGCAGGAAGCCGCCGAAAGTACCTCGCAGATGCGCAAGGTCATTGTCGACCAGATCGAGGCGCTGGCCGAACTGAACCGTATCGTCGCACGTCACGGTCGTGGCCTTGACGTGGTCGGCACCAATAGCGGGCGTTCCAGCGCCCAACGCGAGGAAGAGGCGATGCTGGCGACCGTGGGCGCTCGCAACGATGCGTCATCACGTTCGGCGCCGTCGCGAATGCGCGACAGCGCCTCCAACTTGCCGCCGCCAGATCTCGGCATGCCCGCCTCGCGACGCACCGACGCGCCGCCGGTCAGCCCCGCCAGTTCCGAATCCGGAAACGACGGATGGCTATCAGGCCTGTTGAACCGCGCCGACAGCGGCAACCAGGACACCCCGCGCGGGCGTGGGTCGCAGCCACTTGCCAGCGGCGCCAATCCGCTGGAAACGCTGTCGCTCGACATCGGGCGGTTGTTGGACCGTAATCTCGCGGTCGAAATGTGGGATCGCTATCAGCGCGGCGAGAGCAAGGCCTTCACAAAGCGGCTCTACACGCCAGCCGGCCAGAAGGCGTTCGATGAGGTCGCTCGCAAATACCGCGCCGACCGCAGCTTCAAGCAGACGGTCGACCGTTACATCACCGAGTTCGAGCGCCTGCTCGACGACGTCGCGCGCGACGACCGCGGCCCCGCGGCGCTGCGCAGCCACCTCACCTCCGAGACCGGACTGGTCTACACGCTGCTGGCGCACGCGGCGGGACGGTTGGGGTAAAGGGCGAGTGGCGAATAGCAAGTGGCGAGTAGCGAGTAGCGAATAGAAAACGAAATGAAAAACGGAGGCATCGTTGCCTCCGTTTTTGTTTGGTGAGCCCTATTCGCTACTTCCTATTCGCTATTCGCCCTCTTTACGGCCTTTTCCTCTCACTGACCGCGGCCGGTTTCCTCTCGCTGACGCGGCCGGCTTCCTCTCGCTGGCAGGGGCTGGCGGAGACGCAGCAGGTGCCGATGCCGTGGTTGCCGGGACCGAACAACAGCCGCGTCGGATTGCGGTCGAGATTGTTCACCGCGCGGCTGATATCGGCCAGCGTGTGGCGACCGTCGGACATCAGGGCGCCCGAGCGTTTGTCGAAATCGTCGGCCAGTTCGCGGATCGATTTCACGGTGAGAAGCAGTTCACCGCCGTCCTTGCCGCCGGCCAGCGTGTCGAGACCGAGCATCAGACTGTCGGCCTTGGTCACTACGCCGTCGACCTTCAGCATCACATTATCGATCTTTTCGGAGTTGCGGGCCAGCGAGGCTGTGAAGGTCTCCAGATTGTGCAACGAATTCTTGACCGCTATCTGGTTGTCGGCGACCACCCGGTTGATGTTCTGCAGCGTGCCGCGGATCGCCTCGGTGACGTCCTGCAACGCGTTCGGATCGGCCGTCAGTACGGGTACGCCATCCTCGTCAAGCGGCACGCTTGGCGCGGCCTCCTCGCCGCCCTTGAGCGAAATCGCGGCGACCCCGGTGAGACCCTGGAATTCGAGCCCCACCAGCGTATCCTTTCGGATCGGGGCGTTGTTTTCGATCATGGCCAATGCCACGACGCGGCGCGGATTGTCGAGCTTCACCGACACCACTTCACCTATCCTGATACCATTGAAATTGACGCTGCCGCCGTTGCGCAGACCCGAGGCCGGGCCCTCGAAAATAACGCGCAGGGGCGTGCGCGCCTTGGTGGTGTGCAGACTCTGAAACCACATCACAAAGCCAAACGCCGCGGCGATCACCGCCAGCGTGAACGATCCGATCAGGACGAAATTCGCCCGCGTTTCCATCAAATCAACTCCGGTGCCGCACCCCGACGTCACGATCAGCTCAAGATCATCCCAAGATCATCCCATGACAGCGCGCGCACGCTTGCCGTGGAAATAGGCCCTCAGCCAGGGATGCTGTGAAGCCTGCATGTCGGCCATCGATCCCGCGGCAATGATCTTACCGTTGCCTAAAACCGCGATACGGTCGCAAGCTGTATAGAGGCTGTCCAGATCGTGGGTTACCATGAAAACCGTCAGCCCCAAAGTTCGCTGCAAGGTGCGCACCAGCTCATCGAAATCGCCGGCACCGATCGGATCGAGGCCTGAGGTCGGCTCATCCAGAAACACCAGTTCGGGATCGAGCGCGAGCGCGCGTGCGAGCGCCACGCGCTTGATCATGCCGCCGGACAGTTCGGAAGGGAAACGATCGGCTACTTCGGGGCGCAGTCCGACCATGCCGAGCTTGGCTACCATGATCTCGTCGAGCAGGCGCTGCGAGACGTTGAGATATTCGCGCACCGGGAACTGGATATTTTGCCGCACCGTCAATGAGGAGAACAGCGCGCCTTGCTGGAACAAAATGCCCCAGCGCCGTTCGACGCCGCGCCGTTGCCGCGCGCTCGCGGAATCAAGATCGACCCCGAACACCTCGATGCGGCCGGCGACTTTCGGAACCAGGCCGATGATGGTGCGCGTCAGCACCGACTTGCCCGCGCCGGAGGGCCCGACAAAGCCGAGGATCTCGCCGCGCTTGACATCGAGATCGAGTCCGTCGAGCACCCGCGTCACGCCGAACTGCACGGTGATGTCGCGAACCCGGATGATGGCATCGCTGGTTTCGGCCGCCCGGTCACTTACTGGCGTCATGTCACATCCCGATCGACGCGAAGAAGATCGCAAACACGCCATCCATCACGATGACGAAGAAAATTCCCTTCACCACCGAAGAGGTGGTGTGCTGGCCGAGCGATTCCGCGCTGCCCTCGACCGCCAGCCCCTCGACGCAGGCGACGATGCCGATGACGGCGGCCATCACCGGCGCCTTGACGATGCCGACGATGAAGTGGTCGATCGAGATCGCGTCGCGCAGCCGCAACAGGAAGGCTTCGGGATCAACCCCGCCATAGAGCCACGCCACCAGCCCGCCGCCATACAGCGCCGCCATCGCACCCAGAAACGCCAGGATCGGCAGCGCAATGATCAGCGCCAGCATCCGGGGCAGAATCAGGACCTCGATCGGATCGAAGCCCATGGTGCGCAGCGCGTCGATCTCCTCGCGCATCTTCATCGAGCCGAGCTCGGCGGTGTAGGCACTGCCGGAGCGGCCGGCCACCATGATCGCGACCAGCAGCACGCCGATCTCGCGCAGCACCAGCACGCCCAGCATGTCGACCACGAAGATGTCGGCACCGAATTTGCGGAAATGAAAGATGCCCTGCTGCGAGATGATGCAGCCGATCAGGAAGGTGATGAGCCCGACGATCGGCACCGCGCGCCAGCACACCTGTTCGAGATGATGCACGGTCGAGGTCAGGCGGAAGGTCTTGGGGCGAATCAGCACCCGGCCGGTCGCCGCAAGCACGGCACCGAGCATGTCGATCAGCTGGATCAAGGTGGTGCCAAAACCTGCGACGCTGCGGCCGATCTGGTCCAGCATGCCGGTGATGCTCAGCGTCCCTGATGTCGGCGGCTGGCGCGGCTTTGACCCGGCGTACCTCGTCGACCAGGCTGGAATAATTGGCGGAAAGGCCCGCGATCTCGGCTTCGACGTCGCCCTGGGTCAGGCTACGGCGCAGCCGCTCGATCAACCACGCTCCGAACGTGTCGAGCTTGTCGACCTGCGACACGTCGATAAAGATGTTGGGCCGGCTGCCGCCAAGTTTTTCGGCGTCGGCCACCATCTGTTCCAGCACCGGCGCAAAACGGGCGATCCATGGCCCCGCGGCACACAGCGCAAGGCCATTGCCCTTGGCGATCCGTTCCAATGTCGGGTCGCCGGTCATGATTGCCTGCCCCACGGCCTATTCCCCGCACTTCATGGAAATGAAAGTTTCCACCCTGCCGCCGCGCAACCTTGCGGAAGCGAACCCTACCCAGCCATACTTGGTCACGGCGGCCAAGCATACGGTTCAGAAATTGCCAGACATTAAAACCACTTCCAGCGATAATCTCAAGCTAAATGCCCGAATCGAGCGGTGGCCGATCGCCGGCTCTTTTGCCATCAGCCGTGGCGTCAAGACCGAGGCGGTAACCGTGGTGGCGACGGTCAGCCTCGGTGGCATGACGGGACGCGGCGAATGCGTGCCCTATTCCCGCTACGGCGAGACGCCGGAAGCCACGTTGGCCGCGCTCAAGGCGGCGCGGGAGCCGCTGCGCAGGGGGTTGACAGCGCGAGGCGCTGCACGCGTTGATGCCCGCTGGCGCCGCCCGTAACGCACTGGACGGCGCCCTCCTCGATCTTGCGGCCAAGATCCGCGGCGAGCGGGTCTGGAACATGCTCGGACGGCCCACACCGCTGGCCTGCACCACCGCCTACACCATCTCGCTGGGAACCCCGGAAGCGATGGCGGCGGCGACCGCCAAGGCGGCCCACCGGCCGCTGCTCAAGATCAAGCTCGGCGGCGACGGCGATGGCGAGCGGATCGTCGCGGTGCGCAAGGCCGCGCCAGAATCCGAACTGATCGTCGATGCCAACGAAGCCTGGACATCAGACAATCTGGAACAAAACCTCGCCGAATGCGCCGAGGTCGGCGTCACGCTCGTCGAGCAGCCGCTTCCCGCCGGCCGCGATGAGGCCCTGGCGCGCATCAAGCGCCCTGTTGCGGTCTGCGCCGACGAAAGCGTGCACGACCGCGCCACCCTCGAGGGCCTTCGCGAACGCTACGACGCGGTCAACATCAAGCTCGACAAGACCGGCGGCCTGACCGAAGCGCTGGCGATGGCCGACGCCGCGCGCGCGCTCGGGTTTGACATCATGGTCGGCTGCATGGTCGCGACCTCGCTCGCCATGGCGCCGGCAATGCTGCTCACGCCGCAAGCGCGGTTTGTCGATCTCGATGGCCCCTTGCTGCTCAAGCGCGATCGCGAGGACGGATTGCGCTACGATGGCAGCCTGGTCTATCCGCCGGAAGCTGCACTCTGGGGCTGAGCCTGGGCGGGATGATGGGCCAGGCGATGCCGCGCCAGCCACATCACGATCGCGCCCGAGAGCGCCATCGCGACCATCACGTAATAAACGCCCTGCCCGTATTGGCCATAGACCACACCCGACACGATCGACGCGCTGCCGCTGACGACGCCGGCGCACGCTGCCAGATAGCCCTGCCCGCGCGCCATCAAATGCGCGGGCACATGGCGCAGCAGCAGGCTCATGGTGCCGACCTGCGTCAGGCCATAGGTGAACCCATGCGCGAGTTGAACCACGCTGAGCACGGCGACCGGCGGCTCCTGCGCATAGATCAGCCAGCGGGCAACCGCGCTCGCCGCCCCGATCACCACCAACAGCGCCGGCGCCAGCGTAAATCGCGGTGACAGCGCGAACACCACGATCTCCGCGAGCACCCCGAGCACCCAGAGCCCCGCGATGGTCAGCCCGCCGAGACCCGAGGCCTGCCAATTGATGGAGGCAAACGTGTAGTAGGCGGCGTGGCTGCCCTGGACCAGCGCCGACGCCAGGACAATGGCGAGGAAACCCTTGTCGCGCAGCAGGACGTTGGTGCCATGCGTCGTCGCTGCGGCGGTCTTCGGCCGCTCCAGCGGCCGCAAGCCCAGGCTGATCGCCGCGCTGAGCGAAGCCGCTGCCGCGATGACCCAGATCAAATGTCGGGCCGCGATGATGTCGACCAGAAGCCCGCAGGCCAGCGCGCCCGCCACGAAGGCTGCCGAGCCCCACAGCCGCAGCGGTCCGTAATTGAGGCCGTAGCGCACGACGCCGCGCAGCGCATAGGCGTCGGTCAGCGGCAGTATCGGCGTCCATACGCAACAGGTCGCCGCATAAGCAAGGAACACGGCGATCGCCCGATGCTGGGTCCCGACGATCGAGAAGCAAAGAGCCGTGAGAAAGGCGGTGGCGATCAGTGCGCCGCGCAGCGAATAACGCTTCTCGGCCGAACCGGTCACCACAGGCAGGGTCGTGAACCGCGTCACCGCGGGAACCGCCGAAATGATGCCGATCCATAACGCGTCGATCCCTGCCGCCTTCAGCCACACCGTGAAGAACGGCAGATGGGTACCCAACGTGCCAAATGACGCGGCATAAAACAGCGCCAACCGCACCGCGAATCGCCTGGAGAGGCCTTGAGATGCGATGGGGATTTGTGATTCGGCGGCCATCAATTCAATTGCGATTCGCTTGATATCGTGATGATCGTTAGCGTAACGCGCCGTGATTTGCGCGATGAGTTTTGCATGGCAGACGAAGCATTTGCCCTATCGCCGATCTCCGCCCGCGCGGTCCAGCCGAGCGAGCAAGATTACGATGCGATCAGCGAAGCCTTCATGGAGACGTCACGGGGCCGTTGGTTTCTCGGCGAATACGCCAAGCGCAACCGCAACGCCGACACCCGCATGGTGCTCGACGCGGTGGCGCGGATCGAGCAGTCGCTCGCCGCCCAGAAGCAGCCGGAGCCGGCACCCGTTGCCGATAACGGACTTGCGGAAGCGATCGAGGCGATCAAGGCTGCGCTGCAGGAAGCGCGATCGGCGGCAGCCTCCGCGATCGACGATCTCGCGATCGAGCAGCAACTCGCGCCGGTCCGCAAGGCCGCCCGCGTGATCCGCGAGATATCGTGGCGCTGGCGCGAAATCGGCGCCGACAGTCGGATCTGCGACCTGATCGATTTGCAAGTCGGCGCTATCGAAGCAAGCTGCGGACAGCTTGCGACCGTCGATCCGCACGGCGCACTGCGTGAGGCCTTCGACCTGATCGGCCGCCAGATCGCAGCGTTCGACGACAGCGACGATGCGCCGGAGCAGGCTGTTGCGGAGACTGCCGACGCCGCTCTTCTGCTCCATCCGTTGAAACGCCCGTCGCTTCCGCCGAGCAGATTGAAGCTTCGAGCGATCGAGGCCGAAATCGACGCATCGGCAGAGCATGGCCGAACCAGCCGTTGCGACGGCTGATGTCGCGGCTGAAATGGATGTCGAAACCGTCGAGGTAAGCGCGGCAGTTTCCGATCTGACGCCGCAAGCAGCCGAAGCGGCGGCGGCACGCCGCGACCGAGATGCCTGCCGGGATCGCCGAGGCCGGCGCTGGCATGAGTGACGAGGCGGCCGATGCGCATGACGATGCGATGCTCGACCTGATTGCAGCCGAAATGTCCGCGCCTGACGTGTCGGACGCCCATGTCGATTTCGACGATATGGACATGCTGGAGGCGGATACGCATGTCGCCGGCCCCAGTTCAATGGCGCCGGCCGAACAGGTTGCGGTTGCAGCGGCGACCGCGCCGACGATCGAGCCACCCGCCGCAGTGACGCTTCAACCCGGAGCCCAACGCTCCCCGGAGCCTTCCTCGCCCTCGGCACCAGAACCATCGATTGGTTCGGCACTGGTCGCCGGCGGACTACTGCGAAGGCAGGCCGCCAACGGTCCGTTGGCTGCGCTCCGGAACCTGAGCCAGGCCGAGAAGATCGCGCTGTTTTCCTGATAGAGCCTGATCGGTTCTGATTGAATCAGGATCGGCTCTATTTTTCTTTTGACGCTTTTTTCTTCACGCGAACCAGGAGTCCACCCACGGATCAAGTCCGAGGGCATGCTTCGTTCGAAAACGCTATGCGATCAGCTTCGCGAACAGATCGGCGTCGACATTGCCGCCGGACAATACGATCACGACATTCTTGCCGCGCGCATCGATGCGGCCGGCCAGTAGCGCCGCCAGACCCACCGCGCCACCCGGCTCGACCACCAGCTTCAGTTCGCGGAATGCAAACGCCATCGCCTGCCCCACTTCCTCGTCCGACGCTGTAACGCCCTGCGCCAGCAATTGGCTGTTGATCGCGAACGTAATCTGTCCCGGCATCTCCGCCATCAGCGCGTCGCAGATGGTGCGGCCTTTGGCCTGATGGGCCTCGCGCTGGCCCGCGCGCAGCGAGCGCGCATGATCGTCATAGTCCTTGGGCTCGGCCACGATCACCGCCGTGTTCGGAAACCGCGCCTTCACCGCGATCGCGATGCCCGCGATCAGGCCGCCGCCGGAGGCCGGCGCCACCACGATGTCGGGCGTCACGCCGAGCGCGGACAGGTCTTCGGCGATCTCCCGGCCCACCGTGCCCTGCCCCGCGATCACCATGGCATCGTCATAGGGCGGCACAACGGTCGCGCCACGCTTGCCGGCGATCTCGCGCGCGATGGTTTCGCGATCCTCGCGATCGCGATCGTACAGCACGACTTCGGCGCCATAGCCCTTGGTGCGCTCGCGCTTGGAAAGCGGCGCGTCGCTGGGCATCACGATGGTCGCGTGCATCCCAAGAATCTGCGCCGACGCCGCTACGCCCTGAGCATGATTGCCGGAGGAAAACGCCACCACGCCGTTGCCGCGCGCCGCAGCGGGAATCGACGACAGCTTGTTGAAAGCGCCGCGAAACTTGAACGATCCGGTCCGCTGCAGCAGTTCCGGCTTGATAAACACCTTTGCGCCAACGCGTTCGCTGAGAGCCGGTGGCGACAATAGCGGCGTTCGCACCGCATAGGGCGCGATGACCCGGGCGGCAGCGTCGATATCGGACGGAGCGACGGGAAGATCTTGCGATTGAGGCATGAGCGTCTTCTATCGCGTCCTGCGGCTCATCGGCAAGGTGCCGGAACCAGATCAGGCGACGAAACGCGGATGCTCCGGCTCGAATTGAACCGCGGCATCATCCGGATCGGCGTGGCGGATATCGGCCATATGATCGACGAACGCCCGCGCCGAGGCTTCCCAGGTGTGTTTGGCTGCGAATTCGAGACAGGCCCGCGGCGACAGGTTGAGCGCGGACAGGCACGCCGCGCGCAGATCCTCATCGAGGACGCCGACCGGCGCGCTGCCGATCACATCGCGCGGGCCGGTCACCGGAAAAGCCGCGACCGGCAGACCGCTCGCCAGCGCTTCCAACAGCACCAGTCCAAATGTGTCGGTACGGCTTGGAAACACGAACACGTCAGAGCCCGCATAGGCCTGTGCCAGTTCCTCGCCCTGCCGCGCGCCGATGAACACCGCTTCCGGGTATTTCCGCGACAACGCCGCCCGCGCCGGTCCGTCGCCGACAATCAGTTTGGTGCCGGGCAGATCGAGATCGAGAAACGCCTCGAGATTCTTCTCGACCGCGACCCGTCCGACGCAGACGAAGATCGGGCGCGGCAGGCCGAGATCGACCGCGCGCGGATGAAACAGTTTCGCGTCGACGCCGCGTGGCCAAAGCACCACATTGCGAAAACCGCGCAGCCGCAATTCGGCGGCAAGCGCGGGCGTCGCCGCCATCACCGCCTGGCTCGCGCCGTGGAACCAGCGTAAGCCCGCCCAGGTCCAGGCTTCGGAGATCGGCAGCCGCGCCGAAATATATTCGGGAAAGCGGGTGTGAAAGCTCGTTGTGAACGGCAGGCGATGTTTGCGGCAGTAACGCCGCACCGACAGCCCAATCGGCCCTTCGGTCGCAATGTGGATGCTGTCGGGCTGTACTGCTTCGATCAGCCGCGCGGTCCTGGCCGGACCAGGCAATGCCAGTCGCAGATCGGGATAGCTCGGCATCGCAAAGGTGCGGAAGGATTGCGGTGTCAGAAAGCCGATCTCCGCACCGAACGCCGCGGCCGCCTCCGCCAGCATCGCAAGCGTCCGTACCACCCCATTGACCTGCGGGTGCCAAGCGTCGGTCGCGACCAGGATTCGCATCAGGCCGCGCGCGCGGTGACGCGAGCGACGGGCTCTGCCCGCCGCAGCGGATCGGTCCAGGTGATGATTTCAAAACGGCCGTCTTCATGCTCGACCAGTGCGGTGCAGCTTTCCACCCAGTCGCCGCAATTCATGTAGCGGATACCGTGCTCGTCGCGGATGGTGGCATAATGGATGTGGCCGCAAATCACGCCATCGGCGCCGTGGCGCCGTGCTTCGGCGGCCAGCGTCTGCTCAAAGGCGCCGATATAGTTGACGGCATTTTTCACCTTCAGCTTGGCCCATTGCGACAGCGACCAGTAGGGCACGCCGAACGCGCGGCGAAAGAAATTGACCAGCCGGTTCATCTGGATCGCGAAATCATAGGCCTTGTCGCCGAGATGGGCGAGCCAGCGCGCATTCTGCACCACGAGATCAAAGATATCGCCGTGAATCACCAGATAGCGGCGGCCGTCGACGCCGATATGGATAGTGTTCTCGACGACATCGATGCCGCCGAAATGCGTGCCGTAATAGTTCCGGAGGAACTCGTCGTGATTGCCGGGAACGTAGACGATCTTGGCGCCCTTGCGCGCCTTGCGCAGCATCTTCTGCACGAGGTCGTTGTGCGATTGCGGCCAGTACCAATTGGACTTGAGCGCCCAGCCATCGACGATATCGCCGACGAGATAAATGGTATCGGCATCATGGCTTCGGAGGAAATCCAGCAACCGTTCGGCCTGCGAGCCGCGTGCTCCGAGATGGACGTCGGAGATAAACAAAGTGCGAAAGCGCCTTTCGGGGCTTTCTTCACTCAAGGAGTCACTTCCCATTTGCAAAACACCTAGCAAAGTCCCGTGACAGCGCGATGACGATTCACGCTCGGGATGGAGCCGCCCGCGTCCGTTAACCGGTCGCGAATCAATGTGGGTTTGCCCAGTCCGGGATTAGCAGCGGCGTGCGACAGCGAGGCGACAGCAGGCGGCGCGTTAACACTGGTTAATAGAACCGGTGGAAATGATGCACCGGGCCGTGGCCGTGACCGACATTGAGCCGGTCGGCCGCTTCGATCGCTGCGCTGATCCAGGCCTTGGCGCCGCGCGCCGCGGTCTCCAAATCCTCGCCTTTGGCGAGACCTGCCGCGATTGCCGAAGACAGCGAACATCCGGTGCCGTGGGTATTTTTGGTGACGATGCGCGGCGCCGCCAGTGCGATGGTTTGACCGCCCTTGAAGAGATAGTCGGTGCTTTCGCTGCCATGCCCGTGACCGCCCTTGATCAGCACCGCGCCACACCCCATCGACAGCAGGCGCTCGCCCTGGCGCGCAATGGCCGCCTCGCTTTCGGCCACCGGCTCCTCGAGCAGCGCGGCGGCTTCAGGCAGATTCGGCGTGATCAACGAAGCACGCGGAATGAGAGTGTTCCGCAGGCTCGTTACCGCATCTTGCGCCAGCAGACGATCGCCCGATGTCGCCACCATCACCGGATCGAGCACGACCTGTTTCGGCGACCAGCGCGAGAGCCCGGCGACGACAGCCTCGATGGCTCCGCGCTGCGCCAGCATCCCGATCTTGACGGCCTTGACGTCGAGATCGCCAAATACGGCATCGATCTGCGCGGTGACGAAATTGGCCGGCACCTCGTGAATGCTGCTGACGCCGGCGGTGTTCTGCGCGGTCAGCGCCGTGATAACGGAAGCGCCATAGACCCCGAGTGCCGCAAACGTCTTGAGGTCCGCCTGCACGCCGGCGCCGCCGGAAGAATCCGAACCGGCAATCGTGAGTGCGACCGGGATCGTCACGGCCTTGCCCACAGCCATTTCAGCGCTACCTGACAAGTCATGTTCTGTCCTAACGCGGCATGCCCGAGGCAGCAAGTTCGCTTGCCATGACCCGTTGAACTTTGCTCTATTGACGTCCGGCGCCTTTCGGAGACGACAGCGATGGTTCCTTTTTTCGTCCAGTTCAAATGCAAGCTAGGCCAGTCCTACGCCGTCGCCAATGCACTGGCCGAAGCCGAGATCGCCTCGGAGATCTACTCGACTGCGGGCGATTACGATCTGCTGGTCAAATTCTATGTCGATAACGACACCGATATCGGCCATTTCATCAACGAGAAAGTACAGGTCATCCCTGGCATCCAGGACACCCACACCATCATCACCTTCAAGGCGTTCGGTCCGGGCTAGCCCCGGTTCTACTAACGCTCGGCTCCAATTGAATCAGACGGGCTCTGGTTTTGTTTTGGCGCGTTTTCTCTGCGCCGGTCCGCGGTTCATCGTTCGATGAAGGCGCGATGGAGCTGATCGGTGATCGGCTTCAGCAAATAGCTCATCATGGTACGGCTGCCGGTCTGCATGAACACTTCCGCAGGCATGCCCGGCACCAGTTGCAGGCCGCCCAAACGGCGCAATTCATCCTCGGACAGCGCGATCCTGACCGTAAAATACGGCGCATTGTTCTGCTGATCGTGACTGGTATCGGCCGATACGTAGGACACGGCACCGATGAGTTGCGGAGTGAGACGCTGGTTGAAGGCCGAGAATCGCAGAAACGCTTTCTGACCTACCCGCACCTGATCGATGTCGTTGGGCTGCAGCCGCGCCTCAATCTGCAGGTCGTCGGTATCCGGGACGATTTCCATGATGGTATCGCCGGCGCGGATGACGCCGCCGATGGTGTGGACGGATAGTTGATTGATCACTCCCGACGTTTGCGCGCGTATTTCGATGCGGTCGAGCTGATCCCGCGCAGCTACGCTGCGCTCGACCAGCTCGGCTTCCTTGCCCTGCGTCTCGCCAAGTTCCTTGACGACATCGGTGCGAAAATCCTGCTCAAGCCGGACGATCTGTAGCTGGGCCTCGCCAATTTTCGATTTCGTCTCGGCGATCGCCGATGTCAATTGCCCGCGCTCGCCCTCGATCCGCGCCATCTCGCGCTGCAGCGCGGTGAGCCGCGCCAGCGGCACCAGCCTTTTGTCGTACAGGTCCTGAACGCCGGTCATTTCACCGGAGATCAGTTCGATCTGCTTGGCCTTGGATGCGACCTGGGCTTCAAGGCCGGAAATTTCCTCGTTGAGTTGGGCAGCCTTGCCCTGCAGCAGGTCCTTTTGGCTGGTGCGCGCGTTCAAGCGCGCTTTGAACAGCAAATCTTCCGACGCCAGAAGAACTCGGACGGCATCCTCGGTCGACCGATTCGCCAGTTCGGACGGAATTCGAGGTTGATCCAGACCGTCACGTTCGGCCACCAACCGCGCGATCCGGGCACGCAGTTCATCGAGTTGCTTGCTCACCATCTGGAGATTGGCCTGGGTCTGGGTCGCGTCGAGCCGAACCAGCAAATCGCCGGCCGCCACCCGCATTCCGTTATGGACCTTGATCTCCGCAACGACCCCGCCGGTGGGATGCTGAATGGCTTTGACGTTGGATTGAACGACGAGATTGCCCGGCACCGCGACGGCCCCCGCCAGAGGCATGAACACGAGCCAGCCGCCGGCCAGCAGCACCACGAGGATGAGAATCCGAAGCCCGGTTCGCAGCTCATGCTCGAACGACCACCCCACCCCCGACTTCAGGCTATCGCCGGAAGCTTCCTTCTGAATAGCCGGATCGCCACTATTGACGACGAAGGCCACGCCCGCGATCAGCGCGGCGCGGCACCGCCCGATCAACTCACCCGCGCTCGACCTCGCAGCGTCGGACGACGCCAATCGAGGGCTCTCGAGCAGCATGGGCTGATGTACGTGACTCGGCCGCGGAATTTCCGGTCCGGG
This sequence comes from uncultured Alphaproteobacteria bacterium, assembly GCA_963806075.1. Lineage (GTDB taxonomy): Bacteria > Pseudomonadota > Alphaproteobacteria > Rhizobiales > Xanthobacteraceae > Bradyrhizobium. The sequence goes on along the minus strand of CAWDWT010000012.1, from coordinate 182,151 downwards.
TTTGGTGAGGTCCATCACCGCAGAGACGTCGGCCGCAATGCTCCGGTTCTGGCGGCGTTCCGGCGACCCGACCGCCTCGGCCGGTGTTTCGCCGATGCGCGGATCCGGTGTGGCCGCCTTCAGGCCGAATTGTCCGAGGCAAACGTCGAGAGCCCGCCCCATCTTGCTCTTTCGCCGCCGCGTCGGCCTGCCGGCCTGCGGACGCCGGCTCGGTCCCGACGAGGGGCGCTGCGCGCGATTCGGCTGCGGCGCACGTGGCTCGTGCCAGTCCTCGCCTTCGAACGCGTGCCGCAGACGCTGCAGTTCCAGGATAAGGGCGGCGCCCTGCGGCCCCAATTCGCTGCGGCCGGAATCTTCGATCGTGCCTCGCTCGTCCCTGTCGAGATGGAGTGCGTCCGGTTCGCGCCTCATGGCTACACCCGCTCGGCAACAGCGGCGCGATGAACCGTTTTCGTGCCAGGTGTTGCGAAAGCAGGCGTTGCGAAAGGTTGCGGGGCCGAAGCAGGCTGGCTTGATGCCTTGTGAACGCGCGCAAAGATCTGCTCGCGTAGACCGAATGCGATCGCTTTGCCCTCATGAAGCACCATCGTCATATCCAATGCCGCGAGCGCGCTCGGACGATGCGAAATCACGATCACAATACATTGCTGCTGGCGCAGCACCAGGATCGCGCGGCCGAGGGCGTTTTCGCCGTCGGCATCCAGATTGGCATTCGGCTCGTCGAGCACCACCAGGAACGGGTCGCCGAATACGGCGCGCGCAAGGCCTATTCTCTGGCGCTGGCCGGCTGACAGCGACATGCCGCCCTGACCGATGCGCGTCGAATACCCCTCTGGCAGCCGCAGAATGATCTCATGGACACCTGCGATCTGCGCGGCTTTCAGAATGGCGTCCGAGGTCGCCGCGTCATCGAACCGGCAGATGTTTTCCGCGACGGTACCGTCGAACAAAGCGACATCTTGCGGCAGATAGCCGATATGGCGCCCGAGGTCCTCATTGCTCCATTGATCGATCGCGGCGCCGTCAAGCCGTATGACGCCATGCGTGGCGGGCCAGATTCCGACCAGCGCCTTTGACAGCGAGGTCTTGCCCGACGCGCTGGCGCCCAGCAGCGCGAGTCCCATGCCCGCCCTGAGCGAAAACGATACGTTCGACACAATCGGCTTGTCCGTCCCCGGAGCGGCGATGGCGATCTCCTGCACCGAAAGCTCACGGTGGGGGCGCGGCAATGCCACCGGCGGTGTCGGCGGCTTCGCCGTCACCTTGCAGATTTCACGCAGGCGCCCGATGCCCTGGCGTGCGGCGATAAGCTGCTTCCAGCTGCCGAGTGCAACTTCAATAGGCGCCAGCGCACGGCCCATCATGATCGACGACGCGATCATGATGCCGCCCGACGCCCGGTCCGCCACCACGAGATAGGCACCGATCCCCAGCATTCCCGATTGCAGAATGTAGCGCAGCACCTTCGCGCCCGAGCCGAGATTGGCATAGACGTCGGTAGCCCGGATATTCTGGCGCAGATAACGTTCGTTGGCCTGCGACCAGCGCGTGGTGAGCCTATCCGTCATGCCGAGCGCACGAATGATCTCGGCATTGCGCTGTGTGGCATCCGCCAGCACCTGCCGTTGGGCGCTACAGTCCATCGCCGCCTTGGCTGCACCGCGCGACATGCGCTCGGTCAGCAGCGTCATTGCAATGATCGCAGCAGTGCCGAACAGCGCCGTCATTCCGATGGCGGGGTGAAATAGAAATAAGGCAATCAGAAAGATCGGAATCCACGGCATGTCGAGGAACGCGGTCGGCCCCATGCTCGACATGAAGGCACGGACCTGGTCGAGATCGCGTAACGGCTGTTGCATTAGCACGGGTTTGACGCCGCGAAGCGGCAGCGTGGCGAGCGCGGTATGGATCGATTCCTGCAGTCCGACGTCGAACAGGGTTGCGACCCTGCACAGCATGCGCGAGCGCAACGCGTCGAAATAGCCCTGCACCAGATAGGCGAACAGCACGATCAGCGACAGCCCGAGCAAGGTTGCGATGTTGCGGCTCGGAATCACCCGATCATACACCTGCAACATATAGAGTGAGCCAGACAGCATCAGGATATTGATGACACCGCTGAATGCGGCGATGCCGATCATGCGCCGCGCGCTCTCGCGCAGCCCAAGCGTCACCGGATCATTCGCTTCGGCGGCGGGTAATGGATTCGACTGGCCCCGCGAACGAGACGGTTCGCGGGCCGCCCTGAGCAACACTCATACTGTAACGCCTTCCCATGGGCCGATCTCGCGATCTGCTCGGCTATCCTTGACAGTCGATACTGACGATTTTCCGGCAACAATGGGACCGTCGCTAATTTCTCTTCGCCGACGCAATTCGCGGAGCAATGGAACAGTCTTTATTATTCCGCTACGGCCAAATGCATTCTAACAAGAGGAATGCGTGAAGATTTTCGCTCATCTGTCCGCGACAAATTGTCGACGACGATCTCGATACCTGGCTGCGAGCGAGCACACGAACACAAAAGCCAGTGCCATAGATTTGTCCGGCTATCACCTTGCTTCCGTACGTATTGATCTTGCTGTCGGCTGAAAGTCGCGACGCATGAACGTAAACAAATCTTCATATTGCGAGGTCGGGGGGCGCCTATGAGTTTTTTCAAGTTCCGCGTAACACAAAGGTGAAACAAAAATGGCATCTCATCATCACCATCATCATCACGATCAACCGGTAGATAATGATCCGACTCCGCCACCGACGACTTCCCCGGGGTCTCCAACTCCGCCGGCCGCGGATGCTCCCGCATTCTCCGATCTTGGTGTGACGTTCAATGACGCGACGCGTTTCCTCGTGGGCGGTTTGTGGCAAAACGTGGTCGAGGAAGGTGGCCAGGGAAATGGCAGCATCGTAAAGTACACCGACGATCTCACCTCCGTGCAAACCGGCCTGACGGCGGAAGTCAACGCCGGGCAATTCTCCGGCGCGACGCTGAACCACGTTCAGACCATCCTATCCGACATTACTACGGCGTTGTCGGCGGCAAGCGCGTCCGTAAGCGGTGGCGGATCGTTCGGCAGCGTCGCGGCGGCTGAAACTGCGCTGCACAACAGCCACCTCGACATTCTCAATATCGTCAACAACGATCCCACCCTCGCCGGCCTGGCGACCCAGAACGGCGCGACCGGATTTACGGCGGCACCCGCCACCCTTCCGGACGGCACCACGGCGGCCAACGCGCCTCACGCCAATCTCGCGGAGATTGGCGCCATCTTCAACGATGCCGCGAACCGCATCCTCGGAGGCGTCAACGCCGACAACGCCGGCACGATAACCAACGATGTCAACGCCGTCATCACCGACATGCAGGCGCTGATTCAAGCCAACCCGACGCTGTTCGGCGGCTTGACCGGAGTTCATGCGGACACCGTCATTCGCCAGCTCCAGCTCGAGAACACGTACATCAACCAGGCTGGCATCAGTCCGGACGCCGGGCGCGCCAGCAACGACAATATCCTCGACATCATCGATATCGTGCAGGGCGATACCAATCTGGCGAATATGGCAAACCAGGGCGGCGTCTCCGGCTTCAGCCCGTTCCCCGATTTTGCCAACCCGACGCCGAAATACATGGACAATGATGCGCAGACCACCTTCTGGGCCAACTTCATGGCGCAGTCCAACTCGCTCGGACAGCAGGCGGAGGCCGCCGTTGCAGCCAACGATCCACAAGCGATTTCGTCGCTGATCACTCAGCTTCATAATTTCCAGACAAGCGCCACCAACTTCGATTCCGCCCAGGGCGGCATCTTCGAGGCACGGTTCGACAACGAACTGCTGGGCCAAACCAGCACGCTCGGCGCCGAAGTGTCTGCCATGGTCACGGGATTGCAGACCGGAAATGCGGCACTCGTGGCGGCTGCCGCCGACGAGATGCACGCCAATGCCGCCGACGTCAGCGGCAACAATGTCCCGGTAAACGGCGGCACCTATAATCCGGACGGTCTGACAGTGGCAGACGTGCTGTCGACAGCAGGGACCGCCCCCGCAGCGGCGGTTGCAGCGGCACCGGCGGCGCCGCACCTGCTGCTGCGACGGCCGCCGCACCGGTCGCACAAGCGGCCGCACCGGTCGCACAAAATGTGGCCGCCACGGCCGCCGGCACTGGCACGCCAGCGTCGAATGGCGGCGCCGATGCCAGCCATTCAGACGCCAATCCGGCGATCGACCCGCACCACATCGCGTTGACCGAGATGGCGCACCATTTTCAGCATATGTGGGGATAGCGGGTACGACGAGTCTCCGGCGCCGACAGCATCCGCTGCGGCGCTGGGGGCTGTCGGGTGTATCGTTCGATTCGGCCGCGCGTGGTTGGTCGAACCCTCCGTGCACGACGTAATTCGTTCACAAACAGAGAGGACTTTTTACCGACTTCGGCGGGTCGGCATCCTTTAGGGGGAGAGTTTAGTTTGCGTAACAACAACAGCATCGCCGGGCAGCATCTGGTGCAGCCCGAAGCAAGGAAATTCCGCGCGCGCTCGCGCACCGAAGATACAATCCACATTCGATCCACTCTTCCGATCGATAGCGCCGGCTGCGGCCATCCTCATTCGGAGAGGCGCCGATGACGCGCCGCAAGACGGATTACGGCACCATCATCCTGCACTGGGTGCTTGTCGCCGCGTTCGGCGTTGCCCTGTTCAGCGGGTTGCGTATTGCAACCGAAATGCCGGATCAGGGTTGGCTCAATCTGCTCGATCCCGTGCTGCCACTCGCCAGGGTCTGGGTATCCCACATGCAGGCCGCCATTGTGCTGCTCGCGGTGTCGCTCGCCTATACCATCTATTTGATCCGATCTGGCCTCAGCCGTCGTGTCGCGCTCGACAGAAGTCGGCTGCAAGGTCTTCTGGGCCGCCGACAGGCGCGGTCGGGCACTATCAGCGTGATGCTGACCTGGGGTTTCTTCGTTGCCATGCTGGCGCTGATGATCAGCGGCAGCGCGCTCTATTTTGGCATTTTCGCCGGCTACATCGCCGTGATGGTGCACTGGTACGCGACGTGGCTGACGCTTGCCTTCACCGGTCTTCACATCCTGGTGCACTACAGGCTCGGTGGCTTCTCGCAATTGCTGCGGATCCTCCGGCCGCAGGGCCTGCCAGCCCCACCAGCGAAGCTTGACGCCGTCGAACTTCTGACGCTGCTGGTCGCGCAATCGGAAAGGCTGGCGCCGGAGGCCGAGACCGAAAGCGAGGCTGCCTCCCAGCCATCGCTGCAACCGGCGCAGCCGTCCGGCCCGATATCGTTTGGTCGGACCGAATCGCGTCACGCCGTCGCTCGCCCGCCTGCCCGACGGGCTGGTCCGCGCCGCATCGCCCATCCGCAAAACCCGACCCTGCAATCCAATCCCTTCGTGGTCGCTGCGGCGATGGCCATCACCTGTGCCTCGGTGATCACCGCATCCGATTGGCTCCGTGTCGACAGCCTAAAGGTCCACCGCATCGCAGCAGCCGACGCGCCGATCCTCGACGGCGACACCTCCGATCGAGTTTGGCGAAGCATTGAACCGTATTCCGTCATGACCAATGCCGGCGGCAATTTTGACGGCAAGGGAGAGACGCGGGTCGACATTCGTGCGGCGCACGACGGCACCTGGGCGTATTTCCTGTTCACCTGGGACGACCCGACGCGCTCGCTGAAACAACTGCCGCTGATCAAGCAAAGCGATGGTTGGCATCTGCTTCACAAAGGCTTTGAGACCGGGGATGAGCATGAATTCAATGAGGATAAATTTTCGGTGCTGTTGACCACGTCAAACGTGACCCTTGCCGGCGACCGGACGTTTCATCCCGGCGTTCGTCCGATCGCCGACGCGCCCGCCAGCCTTACCGGCCGCGGCCTGCATTTTACAACGGACGGCGGCTACGCCGATGTGTGGGAATGGAAGGCCACCAGCAGCGGCGCAACGGGCTGGATGGATGACGCCCATTTCGGGCCGCCACTCGATCCAACGCCGACGCAGCGGGCAAATCTCAGCCCTTACCCGGGCGGCTTTGCCGCGGATCCGGGTCGCGCGAATTACAGCGACAATTTTGTCGTCGACGCCAATTCGGCCGGCGGCGTTGTCAGGCCGCTGCGGCTGCCCACCGACCTCGCTGCGACGGCCACCGCCATGGGAGCAACAGCCGCTCTCGATCCGGATCTCGGCGAGAGCGAGGGCGCGCGCTGGTTCATGATGGCGGCGGAATCCGCGCCGTATTCGGTCGACCGGGATCAGAGCATCCCCCCAGGCACGGTCATTCCAGGCGTCATCATTGACGGTGAATTCTCCGGCGATCGGGCGGACGTTCGATGTGCCGCCCGCTGGGCCTCCGGGCACTGGGCGCTCGAGGTAGCGCGTCGACTGGACACCCGCAGCCGATATGACGTGCCGCTGCAAACCGGCGTATTCATGCGGGTAGCAGCGTTCGATCATAGCCAGATCAGACACACACGCCACGTCCGGCCAATCCGTATCGAGGTGGAATAATGCGGAAGATTTGCAAAGTGACGGTGAACAACGAGCCATTTCTGGCCAATTGCGGCGAACTGTTGCTCGATTGGGCGTTGCTGAATGGCGTTGAATTGCCGCACGACTGCCGCTCCGGGATTTGCGGCGCCTGCCGTGTTCGTCTCGTGGACGGCAAGGTCTTTGGCGGCCATGCGCCGGGTGACGACATGATTCATGCCTGCCAGGCCCGGATCGTCTCCGATCTGGAGATCACGATCGAAGACGTTCCCGAACCGGTCTCGATGTCAGCTCAAGTGACCCGCATCGTGCCGCTGGCGCCCGATGTCATCGGGGTCGATGTCAAGCTGCCGAAACCGTTTCGCTACCTGCCGGGTCAGTATTGCAAGGTACAATTTCGAAACTTCCCGGCGAGATCCTACAGCCCGACCTATCCGCTCGAGGGCTCCTCCGACAACAGGCTGCTGCATTTTCACATCCGCAGGCTTGATAACGGCAGGGTATCTCCAGCGCTTGGCCGGCAGATCCGCATCGGCCACCGCGTCAAGGTTACGGGTCCATCCGGCGGCGCCTTTCTGCGGCCAAACCATTCCGGCCGCCTTGTTCTGGTCGCCAGCGGCACCGGTTTCGCACCGATGTGGTCGGTCGCAGCCGCGGCGATCCTGGAGCGGCCGCAGCGGGAAATCATATTCGTCGTCTCGGCGCGACGGCTTCGGTCGCTTTACATGCACACCGCGCTTTGCCGCCTGGCGCTGTTTCCCAACGTCACCATCATTCTGACCGTATCGGAGCAGCAATCCGTCTCCTCCGCCATCCGCATCGGACGGCCCACCGATCATTTGCCGAAATTATTGCCGAGCGATCTCGTCTATGCCGCTGGTGCGCCAGCCATGACCGACAGCGTGGCACGGATCGCGAGAACCGTCGGCGCCAGCTGTCATACCGACCCCTTCGTGCCAAACACCAGCGCGTCCGAACCGGCCGCAGTGAGGGGATCAGTGCAGAAGGCGGTGCATGCCAGCTGGTGAGCCTGTTGCTCCGCGCTGCCTGATTGCCCACGCCTGAATCGCGCTCGCGCGACCCCCTATCGTTAGCCGCCGGGCAAGTGAGCCGTAGCGGCATTTTTTATCGAGCAGCGAAGCGACCCGACGGCAAAGAAAAACAGCAACATGATGGACGATGATCCCGATCAGAACCTGACGGATCAGAACCTCGCGGACCGAGCCTCGTCGCCGTTCAGCCCATCGCTGTGACTGTCGGCATTCTTCAGTGTCCCTCCTGTGGGCAGTGACACGTTTCGCGATCGTCCCGAAACGATTTCGCCAACCCGGATTCGCTTGGCTACGAGTCCAGTTTTGACATCTGAAAGACTGCTGGTCCTTCGCCTGGTCGCGAATCCATCTCGGGACTTGGTGCCCCTGATCTTCATTCCGATTACTGCGGCATCCTATGATGGCATCGCGTCCAACAAGACCGACCAGGCTTCGGCACTGATCAACCTTGCACGAAATTTCGGCGGCTCGATCGGCGTGGCGCTGAGCCAGACCGTGCTGGCGCGACGCGAGCAATTTCATCAAAGCCGGCTGGTCGAACATCTCGGTTCATGGAATCCGTTCTACAATGAAACCGTGAATCACATTCAGACCTATTTGACCGGGCGTACGGCCACCGGCAGTACCGCCGGCACCAGCGCGGCGATCATCGGCCAAATGGTTCAAAGCCAGGTCACGATCCTCGCCTATGTCGACGTGTTTATGCTGCTGGCAATAATCGCCATGGTGATGGTGCCGTTGGCCCTGACCTTACGCACCGTCGATCGAACTGGCGGCGCAAAAGCGGCGCATTGAAGCACCCACCCCTATCGATCCGCAGCTTGGCGTCGCGCGCGATCTCGCCTACCTAACAGCTGGCATGACCCCCATCCCTGCCATAGATTGTCCGCAACTTTTGGCCGCCGCGGGGAATAAAGCGGAACCGAGGTTGTCTTGAGCAAATATCACCATTTTCATGCGGTACCCCTATTTGACGTCAACCTGGAGAGAAACATGCACACGACCAAGACCCTGCTCGCCACGCTCGCCATCGGCATCGCATTCGCTGGTCCCGCTTTCGCCGAGAAGATGAAGGCAACCCTTGATGCCAAGTCCGAAAATCCTCCGAATTCGAGCGCCGGCAAGGGCACTGCCGACCTCGACTATGATGCCGCCACCAAGAAGCTGACCTGGAAGCTGACTTATTCGGGGCTTTCCGGTCCCCCGACCGCCGCGCATTTTCACGGTCCCGCCGATCCCAGCAAGAATGCCGCCGTCGCCGTTGCGATCCCGAACCCGAGCTCGAGCCCGGTCGAAGGCAGTGCCACACTGACGGACGCGCAGGCCGCCGACCTGATGGCCGGCCAGTACTACATCAACGTCCACACCGCGGCCAATCCGGGCGGCGAAATTCGCGGCCAGGTGACCAAGTAACTGACGATAACCTTCCGCGACTGTCATAAAGAAAGGGCGAGCGCATCAAGCGCTCACCCTGAGCGGCAAGATGCCGCGCTATCGATTGTTGATGCGCGGGTATCAGCACTTTGGCATTCCACGACCTGTGCCAGCGAGACCTCATTGCACAGCACGGCCGACACGTTCAGCCGCTCTAAAGGCTATGCTGGCGCTGGTGTTCGCGGATCGCGATCCAGACCCGTTCCGCGGTCGCGGGCATGTCGATGTGATCGATCCTGTATTCGCGCCACAGCCCCTCGATGATGGCATTGACGACGGCCGGACAGGAGCCGATCGCGCCCGCCTCGCCTGCGCCCTTGACGCCGAGCGGGTTGGTCTTGCAGGGCACGTTATGGGTCTCGAACACAAAGGATGGGCCGTCGGCCGCGCGCGGTAGCGCGTAATCCATGAACGTGCCGGTGACGAGCTGACCATCCGTGGGATCGTAGACCGCCCGCTCCATCAAGGCCTGGCCGATCCCCTGCATGACGCCGCCGTGGATCTGGCCGGCCAGCAGCAGCGGATTGAGCGTGAACCCGAAATCGTCGACGATGACGTAGTTGACGATCTTGACGATGCCGGTCGCCGGATCGATCTCAACCTCGGCGATATGGGTGCCGTTGGGAAACGTCCCGTCAACGCTGGCAAAGGTTGCGCTGGCGCTCAGCCTTGACGGATCAACGCCTGGCCGCTTGGCCAAATCCGCAAAGCTGATCGCGCGATCGGTACCGGCGACACGAATCGTACCGTCGGAAATCTCGAGATCGCCGGCGCTGGTCTCCAGCGCTTCGGCGGCGATCTCGCGCAAATTCTGTCCAAGCGCGCGGGTTGCACGCTCGACACTGACGCCGCCGGTGGGAATCGACGCCGAGCCGCCTGTGCCGAGCCCGCTCGCGATCATATCGGTATCGCCCTGAAAGATATGGACCCGTTCGGGTGCAAGGCCGAACTGTTCGGCGACAAGCTGGGCGTACGCTGTCTGGTGCCCCTGCCCGCTCGACTGCGTGCCGATCAGCACCGTTACATCGCCATTGGGATCGAGCCTGACATTGGCGGTTTCTTCGCCCATGGTGCCGCAGACCTCGACATAGGTCGACAATCCAATGCCGCGCACCAGGCCCTGTTTCTTGGCCGCCTTGGCGCGTTTGGGAAATTCCTTCCAGCCGGCGATCTCCATTGCGCGCTTCATATGCGCGATAAAGTCGCCGGAATCATAGACCTTGCCAGTCGCGGTCTTGTACGGCATCGCTTTCGGCGTGATGAAATTCTTGCGCCGGATCGCATCCGGCGTCATGCCGAGCTTGCGCGCGCAGGCATCCACCAGGCGCTCGACCACATAGGCGGCTTCCGGGCGCCCTGCGCCGCGATAGGCATCAACCGGCACCGTGTTGGTGAAGACGGTGCGCACCCGACAGTGAAACGCTTCAATATCATAGAGACCGGGCAGCATGCCGGCGCCGCCATGCGGAATGTAGGGACCGAAGGTCGACAGATACGCGCCCATGTCGCCCATCAGGTCGACGTCCATGCCAAGGAACTTGCCGTCCTCGGCGAGCGCCATCCGCGCCGTGGTGACGTTGTCGCGGCCTTGCGCATCGCCGATGAAATGATCGGCGCGATCGGCAGTCCATTTCACTGTTTTGCGCAGTTTGCGCGCGGCGACCGCGATCAGCGCGTATTCGCGATAGGGAAACAGCTTGGTGCCGAAGCCACCGCCAACATCGGGGCAAATCACCCGCATTTTCTCGAGCGGCATTTTCAGAACATTCTGGCACAGGATCTCGCGCAGCCGGTGGCTGCCCTGACTGCCGATCGTCAAGGTCAGATGATCGCGTTCGGCATCGTATTCGGCGACCGCGGCGCGGGTTTCCATGAAATTGGTGACGACGCGTGGATTGACGATCGAAATTTCCACCACCGCATGCGCGTTGGCGAACGCCGCGTCGGTCGCCTTCTTGTCGCCGATCGGCACGTCGAACAGCACGTTGCCGGCTTGATCAGGCCAGACCTGCGGCGCGCCGGGTTTCACGGCGTTGGCAACGCCAACGACGGCAGGCAGCGGCGTCCAGTTGACTTCGATCGCCTCAATCGCATCGCGGGCCTGGTCGATGGAGTCCGCCACCACGAAGGCGACGGCGTCACCGACATGCCGCACCTCGCCGTTGGCCAGGATCGGATAGGGTGGACCGGTGAACGGATCGACCTCGAAATTGAACAGACAGGGAAGACTGCCGAGATCGCTGACATCGGCAGCGGTCAGGATCAGGCCGACTCCCGGCAGCGAGCGGGCGCGGCTCGCATCGATGGTGTACTTTGCGTGCGCATGTGGCGAGCGCAGCACCAGCGCATGCAGCGAAGCCGGCGGCGCGTGGTCGTCGGTATAGCTACCCTTGCCGCGAATAAGCTTGTCGTCTTCCTTGCGCAGCACGCTTTGACCGACGCCGAATTTAACGGGAGCACCCATCGTCTCTCCAATTGCAGTCGCGATTGGCGGACATATTGCAGCGGATCGCGCGGCGGCGCAAAGGGTTTAGCTTCGCACCAGCGATCGCAGCCAGCCCGTGCCGAACAGCAATACGATCGAGACGCCATAGACGATCGCGCCGACACCGATCAGTACCAGAAGCACCGTCTCATCGCGGAAGGTTGCCATGTGCGCCAGATAGATGCCGGCGAATTTCGCAGCGAACCACAAGGCCGCAGCCAGTATGACGCCACAGGCGGCAAATTTTGCCAATGATTGCGCCAGCGACTTGTCGAACTCCAGATAGCCGGCGCGCACCGCGAAACCGAGCACCAGCAGAAGATTGATCCAGGCGCCGGTCGCGGTTGCAAGCGCAAGGCCGACCTGGGCCAGCGAACCCATCAGCAGGACTTTCAGCGTCAGATTGACGGCGAGACCTGTCAGCGATGCCTTTACCGGTGTCGCGGTGTCCTTGCGGGCATAGAACGCCGAGACCGCACTGCGGATCATCACGAACGGAACGAGGCCCACCGCATAGGCGGCCAGCGTGGCGCCGGCGGCCGCCGCGTCCGCGTCGGTGAATGCGCCGCGCATGAAGATCGCGCGCATCAGGACAACAGGCACGGTGAGGAATGCGGCGACGAACGGCACCGCGGCCAACAAGGTGAATTCAAAGGCGCGGCGCTGCGAAGCCATCGCGCCGGCATCGTCCCCGGCGGTGATCCGCCGCGACATTTCCGGCAACAATACCGTGCCGATCGCAATGCCGATCACGCCGATCGGCAATTGATAAAGCCGCTCGGCGTAATACAGCGCCGACAACGCCCCTGCAGCGAGAAAGGTTGCGATGATGGTGTCGGCGAAAACCGCTACCTGCGTCCCCATCGAACCGAGCGTCGCGGGCCCAATGGCACGGAAGAACGCACGCACGTCCTCGTCGAACTTGAGCGAGGCAAATCGCGGCAGGCCGCCATGCCGCGACAAATCTCCCGCGAGCAGGAAATATTGCAGAAAGCCGGATACCAGAACGCCCCACGCCGCGGCGTGGCCGGCGGTCGGAAAAAAGCGCCGCCAGCGCCAGCGCCGCCATCATCGAAATATTGAGCAGGATAGAGGCCGCCGCCGCGCTGGCGAAGCGGTGCATCACGTTGAGGATGCCGCCATAGAGCGTCACCAGCGTAATCAGCAGCAGATAGGGAAAGGTGATTCGGGTCAGTTCGATCGCGAGCCGGCGCTGCTCGTGGATCGTCGGTATAGCCTGGCGCGAGAATGCTGAGCGCCTGCGGCATGAACAACCACACCACGATCAACAGCACCACTTGCGACAGGAACAATAACGTGAAGATACGGTCACTGAACAGCCGCGCCGAACTCACGCCACCCTTGCCCTGAACATGGGCATAGGCCGGAATGAATGCGGTGTTGAAAGCGCCCTCGGCGAAGATCGCGCGAAAGCTGTTCGGCAGTCGCAGCGCCACGAAAAACGCGTCCGCCATCGGCCCGGCGCCCAGGATCGCCGCGAGCATGATCGAGCTCGCAAAGCCTGTCAGCCGCGAAAGGAGCGTATAACCGCCGACGGTAAAGATACGACCGAGCATAGGCCGCTTCTACAGCAAGCCGCAGCCCTTCAAAACGGCGAAATCAGGATGAAAGCGCGCGACGCACAGTCCTGATGATCCGATCCTGGGTAGGCTCGTCGAGATAGGCATGCATCGGCAGGCTGATAACGTCGGCGGACAGTTTTTCGCTGACCGGCAAACCGCCGTCGGCGACCGGGCAATCCCGGTAGGCGGTCTGCTGATGCATCGATTTCACGTAATAGATCGCGGTCGGAATGCCCTGCGCCTTCAGCATCGCGGCAAAAGCCTCGCGATCGCAGTCCCCGGGCAGCCGAATGGTGTACTGCGCCCAGACCGAGCTGCAATTCCCGGCCAGATGCGGCACGGTCACGACATTGCCGAGACCCTGCGCATAGCGCTCCGCAGTCCTGTTGCGCGCGGCGATCTCGTCATCGAAGATTTTGAGCTTCTCGATCAGGATCGCGGCCTGCATGGTGTCGAGCCGTCCGGTGAGGCCGAGACGGACATTGTCGTATTTGTCCGCGCCCTGGCCGTGGACGCGGATGCTACGTAGTGTCGCCGCAAGTTCGGCATCATCGGTGAAGATCGCGCCACCATCGCCGAAGCAGCCGAGCGGTTTGGCCGGGAAAAAGCTGGTCGCGGTAGCATCGCCGTAAGTGCCGAGCCGACGGCCCTTGTAGCTCGCGCCAAATCCCTGTGCCGCGTCATCAAGAACGAACAGGCCTTCGGCTTCCGCGGCCGCGCCGATAGCATCATGGTCAGCGCTCTGCCCGAACAGGTCAACCGGGATCACGACCTTGGGCTTGAGGCCGTGCTTCCTTGCCGCCGCGATGCCGCGCCCGAGCGAAGCGACATCCATGTTGAAGGTCGCCTCATCGACGTCGACGAACACCGGCGTCGCCCCGGTCAGGGCCACCGCCTCGCCGGTTGCGCAAAACGTAAAGGACGGACAGATCACCGCGTCGCCGCGGCCGATGCCCTTGGCCATCAGCACCATCAGCAGCGCGTCGGTCCCGCTAGCGCAGCTCACCACGTGTTTCGCGCCGGAGAATTCGGCAAGTCTTGCCTCAAGCTCCGTTACTTCCGGGCCATTGATAAACTGGCAATGGGCGAGTACACGGGCCACCGCCTCGTCGATCGATTTGCCGAGCCTGCGGCGCTGCGCGCCGATGTCGATAAAGGGCACGGATTCTGGAGGCATGTGCTGGTTCATGGAGCCTTCGACGAAAAGCGCAAGAAAAAGAAGAACAGATCAGCCGGCGACGCGGAGCGACCCCTTGCGGGAAGCCGCTGCGGCAGGCCTTGCCGGAGTTTCAAGGCAGCGAATCGCGATTTCGAGGCTGGCGACGCCTTGGTCGCCGGTTACCGCAGGTACACCATCGGATCGGACGGCAGCGAGAAACGCGATCAGCTCGGCGCGCAACGGCTCGTCATGTCCGACCGGCAGATGCCGCATCGAGTAGCTGCCGTCCGGCATGAAGCCGAAGCATTCGGTGACCTGGCGGGTGAGAAGATCGCCCGTGACATATTTATTCCGGGTCGCGACCGTGACGTTGCGCGCCTTGAACGGGGTTAGCCAGTTGGTGTTGATGTGCGCGAGCACGCCTGATGCAGTACGGAACTGCAACAGTGCGATGTCCTCGCGCTCGGCGACCGCGCTGGATAGTTGCGGCTGCACCTCGACGATGTCGGATTCGGTGAACCAGCGGATCAGATCAATGTCGTGCACGGCGAGGTCGATCACAACGCCGACATTCGACATCCGCGGCGGGAAACGGGCCGACGCGGGTAATCGCAATCGAAAGGATGTCTTCGCCCGATATCGCCTGCTTGATCGCGGCGACCGCCGGGTTGAATCGCTCGACATGCCCGACCATCAGCGTGACGCCGGCGCGCCGGGCGGCCGTGACGATTGCCTCGCCCTCTTCGACCGAAGAGGCGATCGGCTTTTCGACCAGCACGTGAATCTTGTGCGCGATGGCGGCCAACGCAATCTCATGATGCAGATGCGTCGGTGCTGCGATGGTCACGGCGTCGATGCCGGCCGTGATCAAGTCGTCGACGGTTTCGAACGTACGACAGCCCGTCATTTCGGCGACGCGCGTGCGATGGGCCGGCAGCGGATCGACGACGCCAACCAGCGTGGTCTCCGGTAAGCCCGCCAGCACGCGGGCGTGATTGCTACCCATTACGCCCGCGCCGATGACGCCAACACGCAGCGAACGATTTGCATTGCCCTTCCCGTTCGATGCAACCCCTTTTGAACTCATCCCGTTAACCTCGGTTATATCCCCGTCGCGATTCTCTCTTCGCGAACTCCCCGGTGGGTCTCCTAGCATACCGTCACAAATGTGGCGAACGCCCTGAGCAAATCTGGGACACGTTTTGATTCAAAGAATTACACTGATTTTTCAGTGGACAAGCCCAAGATCGGTTGCAAAAGTCGCCGGCTTGTGCCGCTCAGGAGCGCTGGTAGTCATCCTCGATGCGGATGATATCGTCTTCACCCAGATAGCTGCCGGTCTGGACTTCGATCAGTTCCAGCAGGATCTTGCCCGGATTTTCCAGCCGATGGACCGCGCCGATCGGGATGTAGATCGATTCGTTCTCGTGCACGATCTTGATCAGGTCGTCCACCGTAACCCGTGCGGTACCGCGCACCACGATCCAGTGTTCGGAGCGGTGATGATGTTTCTGCAATGACAGCCGCTCGCCAGCCTTCACAATAATGCGCTTGACCTGATGGCGGTCGCCACTGGCCACTGACTGGTACGATCCCCAAGGGCGATGCACTTTCAGGTGATTCTGGGTCACTTCGGGCGCCACCGTCTTCACCTTGGCGACCAGCCGCTTCAATCCGTTGGCATCCTTCTGGCGCGACACCAGCACCGCATCCTCGGTGGCCACCACAACGAGATCGTCGACCCCTTCCAGCGCGACGAGCGCCTTGTCGGTCGAGACATTGCAATTGCGCGAATCCTCGAACACCGCAGCGCCTTGCGCCGCATTGCCCTGCTCGTCCTTGCCGGAAAGTTCCCACACCGCATGCCAGGAGCCGACATCGGACCAACCGCAGGAGACGGGCACGACCGAGGCGCGCGACGTTTTTTCCATGACGGCATAATCGATCGAGATCGCCAGCGCCTTTTCGAACGCCTGCGGATCGAGCGTCACGAAGCCGAGATCGCGTCCGGCCTTGCCGACGGCTTCGCTAACCGCCGCAACACTTTCGGCATCGACCTTGCGGTATTCGTCGAGCAGTACCGAGGCGCGGAACATGAAGTTGCCGCTGTTCCAGAGATACCCCGCGCTGATATAGGCGGCGGCGGTCGCCGGATCGGGTTTCTCGACAAACTCGGCGACCGCGCGAACCTCGCCCGCAATTACCTCGCCTGGACTGATGTAGCCATATTCGGTAGCCGCACGCTCGGGCTGAACGCCGAAGGTCACGATGCGTCCGTCAGCCGCTGCGGCCAGTCCCTGCCGGCAGGCGGCGATGAAGGGCACCGCGTCCTGGACCACGTGATCGGCCGCCAGCGCCAGAACGATCGCGTCGGCATCGCGCAGTTCCGCATATACCGCGCCCGCGGTAATCGCTGGTCCGGAATCCCGCCGGGCCGGCTCAAGCAGGATATCGGCCTCTAGTCCGATCTGCGCCAGTTGCTCCAGCACCATGAAGCGATACGCCGTATTGGTGATGACGATCGGACGCTCGAACAGCGCCTTGTCCGACACCCGAAGAACGGTGTCCTGGAAGGTTGAGCGCGCGCCGAACAACGGCAAAAATTGCTTCGGACGGACCTCGCGCGAGGCGGGCCACAACCGGGTTCCGGCGCCGCCGCACATGATCAATGGAACAATTCGTCGATCCATCGGCTGCTCAAACCCCGTAATAGCTGCGATACCACGCGACAAATTCGGCAATGCCGTCCGCAATCGACGTCTCGGGCTTCAGCCCGATGTCGCGCATGAGTTCGCCGACATCGGCAAAGGTTTCCGGAACGTCACCCGGCTGCATCGGCAGCATATCCTTTACGGCGGTGCGGCCCAACTGCTTCTCCAGCAGCGCCACCACATCCATCAGGTTTTCCGGGTGCTGATTGCCGATATTGTAGATCCGAGCCGGCGCAGCCCCGTGTCTGTCCGGCAACGGGAACGTGATCGATCAGACGCAATACTATACGGCTTGCATCATCGATATGGGTAAAGTCACGGCGCATCCTGCCATGGTTAAAAAGCTTGATCGGACGTGCCTTCGATAATGGATTTTGTAAACAGAAAAATAGCCATGTCGGGTCGGCCCCAGGACCCGTAGACTGTAAAGAACCGCAAGCCGGTGACCGGCAGTTGATACAGATGGCTGTACGAATAAGCCATCATCTCGTTGGCCTTCTTGGTCGCGGCGTAGAAGCTGACGGGATGGTCGGTTTTATCGTCGACCGAAAACGGCACCTTGGTGTTGGCGCCATAGACCGAGGACGACGACGCGTACAGAAGATGGCGGCACTGATTGTGCCGGCATCCTTCCAGCACATTGCTAAAACCTTCCAGATTGGCATCGACATAGGCATGGGGATGCTCGATCGAATGCCGCACGCCAGCTTGCGCGGCAAGGTGCACCACCACGCCAAAGCGATGTTTGGCGAACAACTTCGCCATTGCCACACGATTCGCCAGGTCGCCCTGCACAAAACTGAACCGCGGATCGGCGCGCAAAATATCCAGCCGCGCCTGCTTCAGCGCCTGGGTCGTAATAGGCATTGAGACTGTCCAGACCGACAATTTCACGGCCCTCCGCCAGCAGCCGGCGCGCGATATGAAAGCCGATAAAGCCCGCCGCGCCTGTAACCAATATTGTCTGATCCGACATCCCGTCTCCAAAGCCATCGGCACCGTCCCGCACGTGGTGGCCTTCGGCCTCTTTACCCATTGCGTCGAGGGGATCGCAATAGTCGTATGCGCCGCTATTGCCAGATTGGCTTCAAAAACATACCAAGGCGCATTGGGGCGCACGGCGCCAGTTGCGCTGTTGCCACCTGCTTCCCACTGCACACGAAGCGCGGACGAGATGCGCCAAATCCTGTTTTCTGCAATCAAAATTCTGATCTCAGCGGCGCTGCTCTATCTTGCGCTGCGTAAGGTCAATCTCTCCGAGCTTGCATCCCGCATCGATGTTGCAAGCCTCGGCTGGATCGGCCTGGCGATCGCTGTCGCGTTCCTGCAGCTCATGGTCGGCGCCCTGCGATGGTACGAAATCTCGGCGCCGTGCGACGCGCCGCTGACGACTCGGCAGACGATGCGTTTCAGTGTGATTGGAACTTTCTTCAACCAGACTCTGCCGTCCTCGATCGGCGGCGATGCGATGCGGCTCTGGCTGGTCGCACGCGGTGGCGCCGGATGGCGCGCGGCGACCTATTCCATTTTTGTCGACCGCGCAGTCGGCCTGGTTGCGCTTGCCATCGTTATCGTGGCAAGCCTGCCCTGGAGTTACAATTTGATCCGTGATCCGGATGGGCGCTCGGCGTTGTTGTTCGTCGATTTTGCAGCGCTCGCCGCCGGCGCGGGGTTTCTGCTGCTCGGCAGATTGCCGTGGACGTGGCTTAAGAGCTGGTGGGGAACGCATCACCTCTACGCCTGTTCGGTGATCGCGAACCGGGCCGTCTTCAGCCGTCGGCGCGGACCGAGGCTTGCGGCGTATTCACTGCTGGTGCACGTACTGGCTGTCGTCATCGTCTGGTGCGTTGTGCGATCAATCGCTGCTCCCGTGCTGTTCGGCCAGGCCTTTCAGTTGGTTCCACCAGTCATGCTGATAACCATGATGCCGATCTCAATTGCCGGCTGGGGTCTCCGTGAAGCCACCATGGGACTTGCGTTTGGCTACGCGGGGCTGGCGGCCAACGAGGGAGTGAATGTGTCGTTGCTGTTTGGCATGGTATCCTTCATCGTCGGCGCGGTCGGCGGGCTGGTGTGGATTTTCAGCGCCGAAAAGGCCGCGAGCGGCGCAATGCCGATCGAGATTCCCGAATAAAATGACGACGCCCGGATTATTCACGTCGCTCATAGCCCTCGGTGCCGCCGCGACGCTGTCGGCTGCCATCACCAAGGCGATCTGGCCGTTGCTGCAGCGCTACGCGCTGGCGCGGCCGAATGCACGGTCATCGCATCGCGTGCCGACGCCGCAGGGCGCCGGCATCGCGGTGATGGCGGCGACGCTTTTCGTCGCGGTCGCCATCATGACGTGGAGCGATGCCGCGGAGATGACAATCCCGGTCGCGGTGCCCGCCGCAACGCTGTTCATCGCAATCGTCGGCCTCGCCGACGACATCAAATCCATCGAGGTGCTGCCGCGGCTGCTGCTGCAGGCAGCGGCCGTCGCTGCGATCGTCGTCACCGCGTCCAGCGACCTGCGGATCTTTCCCGCTTGTCCGCTCTGGATCGAGCGCGCCATCCTGCTGCTGGCGGGCCTCTGGTTCGTCAACCTTGTCAACTTCATGGACGGGCTCGACTGGATGACGGTCGCGGAAGTCGTGCCGGTCACCGCAGCGATCGTGATCCTCGGCACGCTCGGCGAATTGCCCGCCTCGACGACGCTGATCGCGGCGGCACTCTGCGGCGCGATGCTTGGCTTTGCGCCGTTCAATCGGCCGATCGCCAAGGTCTTCCTCGGCGACGTCGGCAGCCTGCCGATCGGCCTGCTGCTTGGCTGGTGCCTGCTCGAGCTCGCCTGGCATCAGCAATTGATCGCCGCGTTGCTCTTGCCATTCTATTATCTTCTCGACGCCACCGTGACGCTGTTGCGCCGGATGACACGCGGCGAACCGTTCTGGGCCGCACATCGCACCCATTTCTACCAGCGTGCCACCGACAACGGCTTTACGGTCTGGCGCGTGGTGGGAGAAGTGTTCGCGCTCAACATCGCGCTCGCCGCGCTTGCGATCGGTTCCACCGCCGCTTCGCCGGTCGCGATCAAGATTCTCCTGCTGGCGATCGGCGGCATCGCGTCATCGGCGCTGATGTTCCGTTTTTCGCGGCCGCAGATTGGCACACGGTCATAACCGTCAGGCGGCGGTCGAACCGAATTCAGGCACCGCATCCTTCAGGATAGCCCGGATCGTCACCCGATCGTCATTGGCGATGGCTTGCTCGAGCGTCGCGATCCACTTGCGCAGCGCCTGCATCGGCGGCTCATTGGGCTTGGCCGCCATGATGCCGGCGACGCCGATCTCGACCGGCGGTTCTTCGCTGGCAAACAGGATTTCGTTCAGCCGCTCGCCCGGCCGCATTCCGGTGAACACGATTTCGATATCGTGTCCAGGCTCGCAGGCCCGACAGCCGGATCATCCGCTCGGCCAGATCGACGATCTTGACCGGATGACCCATGTTGAGAACGTAGACCGAAACTTCTGCGCGCGGCGGCGTCAGGGCGTGAGTTGCCGCCGTCAGCACGAGATCGCAGGCCTCGCGAATGGTCATGAAGTACCGGACCATGTCGGGATGCGTTACCGTCACCGGTCCGCCCGCCTCGATCTGCGCCTTGAATTTCGGCACCACCGAGCCATTCGACGCCAGCACATTGCCGAACCGCACCGAGATCAGCCGCATCCGCTTGCGTGCTGGCTTGCGCGGCAGATCGTGATCGAGCGCCTGGCAATACATTTCGGCAAATCGCTTGGTCAGGCCGAGCATCGAGACCGGCTCGATCGCCTTGTCGGTCGAGATCATCACCATCGCCTTGGCGCCGGCGGCCAGTGCCGCATCGGCGACGTTGACCGAGCCGAAGATGTTGGTCTTGACGCCCTCGCTCCAGTCCCGTTCGAGAATCGGCACATGCTTGAGCGCGGCGGCATGGAACACGATATCCGGCTTGAATTCGCTCATCAGCCGCATGATGCGCTCGCGGTCGCGGATATCGGCGATCCGTCCCTCGATCATCGCGCTCGGTCTCGCGCGGCAGCAGCGCTTCGGTCGACCGCATAAAGCGCCGGCTCCGAATGCTCGATCACGAGCAGTCGCGCCGCGCCGAACGTTGACGACGCGATGGCAGATCTCCGAGCCGATCGAACCGCCACCGCCGGTGACGATGACCGCCTTGCCGTTCACCAGCTTCCC
This sequence comes from uncultured Alphaproteobacteria bacterium, assembly GCA_963806075.1. Classification (GTDB taxonomy): domain Bacteria; phylum Pseudomonadota; class Alphaproteobacteria; order Rhizobiales; family Xanthobacteraceae; genus Bradyrhizobium. Next base: position 161,010 of record CAWDWT010000012.1, on the reverse strand, counting down.
GAGGCGCTGCATAGTCGATCGTCGACGCTGGACGCAGCAGCAAATCCTCGACATGCGACCGGAGTGAGGCGCGGCGCATCGCCACCTTCGAGCGACGGCAGGCGGCTGACGATCAGCCCGCAGGCGGCGCGCCCGCATCATACAGGTTTCCGGATGCGCCTCCGGCTCGAACGCCGAAGGCGTCATCACCACGCGCGGAATCGGCTTGTCGCGCCGGGCGAAATCGCGGATCACGTCCTCGATGTCGTCGATGTCGCCCAGCACTGGAACATTGCGGATCGACTGGCCGCGATCGGCCATCGACGGCGACAGCACGCCGACCGGCCACACCGCTTGTACGGCGCCGCTTTCGATGCCGCGCAACAAAACCTCGGCGTCGGCGGCGCGCCCGATCAGCAGCGCCGGCGAGGCGCCGTCGGTCCGGGCATGATGGCGGACTCGGCGTGTACCGGAAATAACGATAGGCAAAAGCGCAGCGCGCTCAGGAAAGATACCTCGAGAAACCAGTACAGGATGATGGTGACCTTGCCGACGAAGAACGTGCCGTGGACGTTGGGCGCCAGAAGATGTAGTCGAGCACCAATAGCGCGAGCGTCAGACACGGTGGCGACGCGCAAGATATTGAGCGCATCCGGCAGCGAAATGAAACGCCATTTCGTGGTCGTCAGATTGAAGAGGTAGCAAACCACCACGCTGAACGCGATGAAATAGGGCAAGATCTGCAGCAACAGCGGCAGACGATCGTAGAAATATTCGTCCGCCCTCGAAACGCAGATAGAAACTGCACAAACGCAACGACCGTCGTCGCCACGTCATGCAGCGCAATCAAGCAGTTGCGCGAGGTCAGCTGGAAGGACGCGTCATTCGCTGGCCGTGCGGCGGAATCCGGCTGGACTTACGCTGCTGATAGCCTCATCCTGCGTGCTATGCCAGCCGTGTCATCCGTCGTCGGCGCGCGCGGCAGTTCCGCTGCTTTGAGCAAAGTTCCCCCGGCGACGCCGACGCCGAGGACATACATCCAGCCCTCGTGAAAATCGAACATGTGAGAATTGAACAGCGAAGTGAATATATTTTGCACCACGACCAGCAATCCGATCCAGGCGATCAGGCCCTCGCCGCGGAACAACAGCAGATGCACCAGCCACATCGCATATAGCACGACAATCCCGAGTCACTCCCCACTGGACCGCGACGTTGAGCGTCTGGTTGTGCGGATTGCCGATGACCTCCGCCGCAGGACCGGTCTGGCCGATCGCGGCCTGCTCGAACAGTCCGCGTGTCGATCCGGTGCCGTGCCCGAAGATCGGCGCCTCGGCAAAGAACCGCAGCGATTTCTTCCAGAATTCGATCCGCATGCCCATCGAGGTCGGCGGTCTGTTCCTTGTACAATTGATATTGGCTGTTGAACGACGCGATCGTCACCGCAATTGCGGCGATGCTGTCCCATGCCAGCGCCGCCAGCAGGATCGCCGCGCACCATGACGATGATGTTGGCTCGCCACTTCAAATGAAGCAGCGCAAACACCGCCAGCATCATCGGCATGGTGACCAGCGCCGTCCGCGACACGATGACGAAGGTCATGTTGACGACGAAACTCAGCGCGACGGCGCCAGCAGCAACGCCGGCAGAATGATTTTCGCGTCACGCAGCAGGAAGACGGGATAAGCGAGCGCCACCGCGCACAGCGCAAATTCCTGACTCTGGTCGATGTAGTTCTTGACGAAAATCCCGCGCGCGGCGACCATCCTGGCCTTGAGCGTCAAGGCTGGGATCATACGCAACGACCCACGACATCACCATCAGCAGGCTGCAGGAGATCAAGAAAGGCGACGAAGACCCACAAGACGCGCGTGCGAACGCTCGTAAATGATAGAACAAAACCGGCAGCAGCAACAGCTTGGCGGTCGGACGGATCGCATAGAGCCGCACGCCCCAGGCCGCGTCCGACCACAGCGTTCCGATCATCGGCCAAGGCAAACAACGCGACCGGCAGCGCGCAGATCGGGCGCTTCAGCGACGCGATCAGGAACGAACATCGATCGTCGGCGCAACCGCACGACCACGACGGTGCGAAGATTCCGACCAGCGACGTCGACCACGGCAGCGAAAGCGCGATCAGCAGCCGCGCAACGATATCCGCGGCTTGGCCCAGGCCGCCGGATCGCGCCAGGCCGGCAGTGCCGGACCGGCGTCGAAGCTCTGCCGCGCCGACGCTCACGCCTTGCCACCGCGAGCGCGGTCGACCAGCGACGTCGTGCTGTGGCCGGCGAGGATCTCGACCAGTCTCACCTCGCCGCCATAGGCCTCGACGACCTCGTGGCCGACGACCTGCTCGCGGGTATAGTCCGCGCCCTTCACCAACACGCTCGGCTTGATCTGCGTGATCAATCTCAGTGGCGTGTCCTCTGCGAACAGCACGATGAGATCGACCGCCTCCAGCGCCGCCAGCACTTCGGCGCGGGCGCGCTCGTCCTGCACCGGCCGATCGGTCGCCCTTGAGCCGCTTCACCGAGGCGTCGCTGTTGAGACCAACGACCAGCCGGTCGCAGGTCGCCGCGCGCGGCCGTCAACAGCTTGACGTGGCCGGGATGCAGGATGTCGAAGCAGCCATTGGTGAAACCGATCCGCAAGTCCCTGCTTGCGCCATTCAGCAGTTGCGCGATCGAGCTCGTCCGCTGTCGCGACGATCTTTTCTTCCGCCGCGAGAAACGCATGCGGCAGGATCTTGCGGCGCAATTCCGCCGGCGTGACGATCGCGGTGCCTTGCTTGCCGACGGCGACCGCCGCGGCCGCGTTCGCCATCCGCACCGCGTCTTCCCAGTCGGCGCCCGCCGCCAGCGTCACCGCCAGCACCGCGGCCACCGTGTCGCCTGCGCCCGAGACGTCGCGCACCCTGACCGGCAGGGCCGGCACATGAATGGCCTCGCCGTTGCGCGGCACCAGGGTCATGCCGTGTTCGCTTTGCGTCACCAGCACCGCCTCGCAATCGGCCAGCTGCATGATGTCCTGGGCTGCCATCGCCGATACTTTTCTCGGTATCGGCGCGGCTGCGGGTCGCTTCCGCAAATTCCTTGCGATTAGGCGTCAGGAGGTCGCGCCGCGATAGATCGCGAAATTGGCGCTTTTGGGATCGACGATCACGCGCTTGCCGAGTTTGCGCGCGGCGTCGATGACGTTGCGGATCACCCGCGCCGTCAGCACGCCCTTGGCATAGTCCGACAACAGCACGATATCGGCGCGCGGCAACAGCGGCAGCACGGTGTCGATCAGTTTCTGCTCGATATCGGCGGACGCCGGCGCGGCCAATTCCCAGTCGGCGCGCAGCATGTGGGTGGAGAAATGTTCGGAGACGAAACGCACCTTGCGCGTCGTCGGCCGCGCCGGGTCGCATACCAGCGCGCTTTCGATCAGGCTTTCCTGCGCCAGCGCGGCTTTCAGTTTGGCGCCCGCATCGTCCTCACCGACCAGCCCGACGAACATGCAGCGCGCGCCGAGCGAAGCGATGTTGCGCGCGACGTTGCCGGCGCCGCCGATATCGGTCTCGCTGCGCTGCACCGCGATCACCGGCGCCGGCGCTTCCGGCGAAATCCGCGACACCTCGCCATAGACGAATTCGTCGAGCATCAGGTCGCCGACGCACAGCACGGTCTGGCGGGTCATGGCTTTCGACAGGGCGTCAAAATCGAACATCTGTCCTCATGGCCTGTTGCGTCAGTATCTGTTGCTTGGTGCGCCGTCAGCGGAAACGATCGGCGCGGTCGAGGAAATCCCTGACGTAGCTGCCGACCGAATCTTCCAGCGCCGTGAAGCCGCCATTATATCCGGCGCGCTGCAACCGATCGACATCGCTTTGGGTGAAGTACTGATAGCTGTCGCGAATCGATGCGGGCATCTCGATATATTCGATGTTCGGGGGGGTCCCGAGCGCGGCATAGGCCGCCAGCATCAGGTCCTTGAAGCTGCGCGCCTTGCCGGTGCCGACATTGAACAGGCCGCTGACCGACGGCGTCGCCAATAGCCACAGCATCACCCGCACCGCGTCGTCGACATAGATGAAATCGCGCCGCTGGTCGCCGTCGGCGATGCCGTCGCGATGCGACTTGAACAGGTGCACCTTGCGGCCCGCCTTGACCTCGTCGAAGCGCTTGGCCAGCACGCTCATCATCGCGCCCTTGTGATATTCATTCGGGCCGAACACGTTGAAGAATTTCAGACCGGCCCATTGCGGCGGCAGCCGTTCGCCGCGCGCCGCGCGTTCCGCCACCGCCAGATCGAACAGATGCTTGCTCCAGCCATACAGGTTCATCGGCCGCAGTGCCTTCAGCGCCGCGAGCTGCGGGTCGTCGCTAAACCCCTGCGCACCATCGCCATAGGTCGCCGCCGACGAGGCATAGATGAACGGCGTCGCATGCACCGTGCACCAGTCGAGCAGACGCATCGAGAGCCGGAAATTGGTCTCGATCACCAGATCGCCGTCGGTCGCGGTGGTCTCCGATATGGCGCCGAGATGGATGATGGCGTCGAGCCGGCGGCGGCCATTCAGCCATGCCGGCAATTCGGCCGGAGGCAGGATGTCGGCCAACTGCCGCTTGGCGAGATTGCGCCATTTGCCGCCCTGGCCAAGCAGGTCGCAGACCGCCACGTCGCTGCGGCCCGAATCATTCAGCGCAGCCACCACATTTGATCCGATAAATCCGGCACCCCCGGTCACCAACAACATGAAGAGGTCCTGCCCTTGTGCAGCGCCAGCTTTGCCCCAGTCGCGTCCGTCAGGCAAATAGGACGGCGCGGTTTGCTGAAGACTTCGGTGGATGCCGCGGTTTGTCTTTACCTGCCTGAGAGGAGCCGCTACCGACGAGGCCGAATCGGGCTGAGCGGCATACCTAACATATGAACCAAAATTCACCATATCAGGCAACGGTAGAGGATTTGGCCGACACCCGGCCGATCCTGATCGTGCCCTATATGTGGATCGGCGACTTCGTGCGCGGCCACACGGTCGTGCGGGTGCTTAAGGCGCGCTGGCCGAACCGGCCGGTGGACCTGCTGGTGAGCACGCAATGCGCGCCGCTGGTCGATTACATGCCCGGGGTGCGCGCCGGGATTGTCTGGGACCTGCCGCGCAGCCGGCTCGCGCTCGCCAGGCAATGGGGCCTGGCGAGCCGGCTCCGCGCCAACCAATTACGGCACCGCGTTGGTGCTGCCCCGCACCTGGAAATCGGCGCTGGCGCCGGCGCTGGCGGGCATTCCCGAACGCGTAGGCTTTGTCGGCGAGGCGAGATTTGGTCTGCTCAATCGCTGGCGCTGGGGCGAGCGGCGCCTGCCCCGCTTCATCGACAAGAATGCCGCGCTGGCGCTGCCCGACGGCGCGCCGCTACCGCCGGAATGGCCGGTGCCGCAACTGGTGGTTCCCGCTGAGGAACGCCACCGCTGGCGGCAGGCCAATGGCCTCGGCACCGCGTCCCGCCGATCGCGCTGGCGCCGGGATCGGTCGGCTCGTCCAAGCGCTGGACCTATTATGCAGAGGCGGCAAAACTGTTCGTCGAACAGGGCCTCGATGTCTGGGTCGTCGGCGGCCCCGCCGAAAAATCGATGGCAACCGAGATCGTTGCCGCCGGCGGACCGCGCGTCCGCGATCTCACCGGCAACGATCTGCGCAATGGCATTCTGGCGGTCGCGGCGGCCAGCGTCGCGATCTCGAACGATTTCGGCCTGATGCATATCGCAGCCGCGATCGGCACGCCCACGATGGGCATTTTCGGTCCGACCAGTCCCGATCTCTGGGCGCCCTTGAACGGTCTCGCCGCGACGATCCAGACCAGGACCGTCGTGCCGTGCCAACCGTGCCACCGCCCGGTCTGCACCATGAACGAGCACCGCTGCATGCGCGATATTCTCGTGGCTGATGTGGTAACCGCAACCCAGCGGGTACTGGCCGACGTCCAAACGCGGTGATAGGATCGTTACTTCAAAATGAACGTCATCGATTTCGACCCGCCCACTCAAACCCGCCGCATTTCTCGACCGTGACGGGGTCGTAAACTACGATCACGGCTATGTGGGTACGCGGGAACGGTTTCGCTGGATGCCGAATGCAGCAAAGGCGGTCCGCCGGCTCAACGAAGCTGGATATTGGGTGTTCTTATTTACCAACCAGTCGGGCGTTGCGCGCGGCTTCTTTGACGAGGATGAGCTGCGCGCATTGCACGATTGGATGTGCGCCGAACTGGCCGGCCAAGGAGCAATCATTGATGATATCCGGTATTGCCCGCATCATCCCGATGGATCGATTGTCGGTTATCTGGAAGACCATCATTGGCGCAAGCCACGTCCCGGCATGATCCATGACCTGATGCGGCACTGGCCAGTGCGGCACGACGGCAGTTTTGTCATTGGCGATCGTGCCAACGATATCGAGGCCGCGGAAGCCGCACGCTTGCCGGGATTTCTGTTTGCAGGGGGCGACCTCGATGCATTCGTCGCGGACGTGATCCGTCAAATCAGCGTGCGATAAACTTCCGCGATCCGGCTTACCTCCGCATCGAGGCTGAATTGCACCAATACCCGCGCGCGTCCGCGTGCGCCCATTGCGGAGGCTGCCGCCACGTCGCGCATCAATGGCTCGAGCGCCGCGATCAAGGCATCGGTGTCGCCTGGCGGCGTCAGCACGCCGGTAATGCCATCCTCGACCACCAGTTCGGCTGCGCCCGCGCGAGAGGCGACCAGCGCCGCGCCAACCGACATCGCCTCGATCAAGGTCAATCCAAAACCTTCATTGCGCGAGGTGAAGGCATAGATCGTCAGCCGCTGGTACCAGCGCTGCACCTGTTCGATTGGCAACTCGCCCGTGATGACGATGCGCGATGCGAGGTCCGCCGCCTCGATCCGCTGTTTCAGATCATTGGCGAAGGCGCGCTGCTCCACCGCGACTGCGCCGACGATCACCGCCGTGAAGTCGGGATAGCGCGGCAGCAGCCGGCACATCGCTTCGACGAACACGTCGGTGCCCTTTTGCGCGCGCACCCGGCCGAAACAACCGATCGCGTAACGGCCGGCTAGACCCGATTCCGCGAACGCCGCCGCGCGATCGGCCGGCGGTGCATAGCGATCGGTATCGACGCCGTGCGGAATCACGGTGGCAGCGCGCTTGAGGTAGGATGCTGAAACATCCGATGTCGCAATGATCGCGTCCATTCGGCGGATCAGCCATCGCGTGATCCATGTGTGATGACGCTGCGCCGCCGAGGTGAACACCAGCTTCAGCGGCCAGCCGAGCGTGCGCAACAAGACGCCAACGATCATCTCGTTGTTGCGCCGGGCGTGCCAGATCAGCGGCGTCGGCCTTCGCCACAATCGAAAAAGATCCGCCACGCCCATCCGTGCGATGCCATCGGGCGCGTCAGGACCAAACCATGCCGCGCGCAGCATCGATGCGAGTTTCGGCGCCACCATCCGGTTGGTCGCGGTGACGCCGGAATAGCGCCGGTGCAAATTCGGCACGATCAGCTGCAGATCGGCGGCGGAAATGTTCTCGATCGGCACGTCGGGCTCCGTTTCGCGCACCTCCTATACGCAACATTAAGCATAGTGGCCAGTTCAGCCCGGCCGAAACCCACTCTTCACCGCGGCCCGGATAGCATCGCTCCCGTAACAGGGAAACGAGTGAGCTCATGACCGTGCTTGTCACCGGCGGCGCCGGCTATATTGGAAGTCACATGGTTCGCGCGCTGGTGGACGCCGGCGAAAGCGTCGTCGTGATCGACAACCTGTCCACCGGCTTTTCCAATTTCCTGCCCGAGAGCGTGCCGCTGTTCATCGGCGATGCCGCGGACGAAAACCTCGTCGAGGGCGTGATCAATTCACACCCGATCGACAGCATCATTCATTTCGCGGGATCGGTCGTGGTGCCGGACTCGATGCGCGATCCGCTGGCCTACTACCGCAACAACACCATGACGACGCGCAGCCTGCTCAACGTTGCGGTCAAGTGCAACATCAAACGTTTTATTTTCTCGTCGACCGCTGCCGTCTACGGCAATCCGGATCAGCTGCCGGTGCCCGAGACCGCACCGACCCGGCCGATGTCGCCGTACGGCTCCTCGAAGCTGATGACCGAGATCATGCTGCACGACGTCGCTGCCGCGCATGGCATGAACTACGTCGTGCTGCGCTACTTCAACGTCGCCGGCGCCGATCCCCTGGTGCGCATCGGGCTCGCGACCGTCGGCGCCACCCATCTGCTCAAGATCGCGGTGGAAGCCGCGACCGGTCAGCGCGCCAAGATCGACGTGTTCGGCACCGACTACCCGACGCCGGACGGAAGTTGCATCCGCGACTTCATCCACGTCAGCGATCTCGCACAGGCGCATCGCGCCGCGTTGTCTTATTTGCGCAACGGCGGCCGCTCGACCACGCTGAATTGCGGCTATGGCCGCGGCTATTCCGTGCTGGAGACCATCGAAGCCGTGCGGCGCGTTTCGCGGCGCAATTTCGCCGTTCAATATGCCGCGCGCCGGCCCGGCGACATCATGACCATGGTAGCGGATACCAGGCGTATCCGTTCGACGCTGGACTGGGCACCGCAATACGACGACCTCGCCTCCATCGCGGCCCATGCGCTGGCCTGGGAGAAGAAGCTGTTCCGTGAGCGAAACGGCGAACTGCAGCACGCCGCGTCGGCCTAAAATCGCAGCCGGCGCGACCCCTGATTCGGCTTGAAAATCCTTGCCATAGCAGGCAAGGAGTCATCTCCCAGCAGCCTGACGCGCGCCGCGCTGATACCCGGTCGCGGCGCCGTCAATGGAAAGCGGATGACCGAGCTTCCAAAACAACTGCCACGAAAAATCACCGACGATCCCTACGGCGCGGCGATCCTGATTCGCCGCCTGATCGTGGAACAGGGCGCCATCTACTGGCGGCACTATCTACAGGCGTTCGCGCTGATGGCGGTGTCGGCTGCGACCACCGCGGGATCGGCCTATCTGCTCGGCAAGGTCATCAACCAGGCCTATGTCGACAAGAACATCGGCGGCATCGCGATCCTGTCCGCGGTCACTGTCGTGATCTTCATCCTGAAGGGCGCTGCGACCTACGGACACTCCGTAATCCTGTCGCAGATCAGCAACGCGATCCTGGCCAACAACCAGCGCAGGCTGTTCGCCAAGCTGATGAACGAAAACGTGGCGTTCTTCTCGGAACGGCATTCGTCGGAATTCCTGGCGCGGCTGACCGCAGGCGCCAATTCGGTGACGCAGGTGCTCAATCTGCTGATCAACGCGGTCGGGCGCGACCTGCTGTCGCTGATCGGACTCGTCATCGTGATGGTGACGCAGGATCCCTACATGGCGCTGTTCGGTTTTCTGGTCGCGCCGCCGGCGATGCTGGTGCTGCGCAAGCTGGTGAAACGCATCAAGGGCCTCGCGCATAGCCAGTTCAGCGGCACCGCCGACATCATGGAGACCATGCAGGAATCGCTGCAGGGCATCCGCACCGTGAAAGCCTTCACGCTCGAACAGGTGATGCGCGAGCGCATCGACGTCAGCATCAGCGAGGTCGAGCGCACCGCCAACAAGATGGCGCGCGTCTCCAACCGCGCGAGCCCGCTGATGGAAACGCTCGGCGGCTTTGCGATCGCGGGCGCGCTGATGTATGGCGGCTACCGGGTGGTCGCGATGGGCGCGACGCCGGGCCAGTTCTTTTCATTCGTGACCGCGTTCCTGCTCGCCTACGAGCCGGCCAAGCGGCTGGCGCGTCTCAATATCGAGCTCAACAGCAACCTGATCGGTGCGCGCAAGCTGCTCGAGATCGTCGACAGCCCCGCCAGCGAGCCGGCCGAAGATGACAAGCCCGGGCTGAAGCTGAGCGACGCGCGGGTCGAACTGCGCGACGTTACTTTCGCCTATCGCCCGGACGAGCCGGTGCTCAACTGCATGAGCTTTGTCGCCGAGCCCGGCAAGGTCACCGCCCTGGTCGGCCCCTCCGGTGGCGGCAAGTCGACGGTGCTGGCGCTGCTGCTGCGGTTCTACGAGGTGACCGAGGGCGATATCCTGATCGATGGTCAGGCCATTTCGAAGGTATCGCGCAACTCGCTGCGACATCAGACCGCCTATGTCGGACAGGACGTCTACCTGTTCCGCGACACCATCCGCCAGAACATTGCATTCGGCAAAGCGGGGGCCAGCGAAGACGAGATCATCGCCGCCGCAAAGGCCGCCTGCGCGCATGAATTCATCATGGGCTTTCCGCTCGGCTACGACACGCCGGTCGGCGAACACGGCACGCAACTTTCCGGCGGTCAGCGGCAGCGCATCGCGATCGCCCGGGCGTTGGTGAAGAACGCCCCGATCATCCTGCTCGACGAGGCGACCGCAGCGCTGGATTCGGAATCCGAACAGCAGGTGCAGGAAGCGATCGAGCATCTGTGCCAGAACCGCACCACCATCGTGATCGCCCACCGGCTGCACACCATCATGCATGCCGATGCCATCCTGGTTGTCGAGGGCGGCGAGATCGTCGAGCGCGGCCGGCATGACGACTTGCTGCGGCGCGGCGGCCGCTACGCCTCGTTCTTTCGTCTGCAACAGCGTGATGCGGGTCCAGTTACCCTGGCGCCGATCAGCGCAACCGCGTAAAGCTAGCCGTAACGTTTCGAGCGCCTCCATGAACGCCACGTCCTTTGTCATTCCCGCCGCTCCGCAAGCCTCGATCCCGGTCGCCGGCGAATCGAAAGCCTTTCCCGTTCGCCGCATCTGGTGCGTCGGGCGCAACTATCTCGAGCACATCCGCGAGATGGGAAACGACGAGCGCGCGCCGCCCTTCTTCTTCGCCAAGCATGCCGACATGCTCGAGCCCGATGGCGCCACCATTCCCTACCCGCCGCTGACGAAGGACCTGCATCACGAGGTCGAGCTGATCGTGGCGATGAAGAGCGGTGGCCTGAACATCCCGGCCGACAAGGCGCTTGATCACATCTACGGCTATGCTGTCGGCATCGATCTGACGCGCCGCGACCTGCAGCAGGCCGCGCGCAAGAAAGAACGGCCATGGGAAATCGGCAAGTCGTTCGACCATTCCGCGCCCTGCTCCGCGCTGCAGCCGGCCTCCAGGATCGGCCATCCCTTCGAAAGGCAAGATCTGGCTCTCGGTCAACGGCACCGAGCGGCAGAAGGGCGACCTCACCGAACTGATCTGGAGCGTGCCCGAGATCATCTGGCAATTGTCGCAGCAGGTCGCGATCGCCGCCGGCGACATCATCATGACGGGCACGCCGGCAGGCGTCGCCGCGGTCTCGCCCGGCGACAAGATCGAATGCGGCGTTGATGGCGTCGGCACCCTGAAAATATCGATCGGCAAGCCGGCGGCGTAACGGACCTGGCACTCATGCGAAAATGACCGCAACGTGGTTCGGCGCCTTTTGCTGATGCGCGCTCGATCAGCCGCGATCGACGTCGATCACCGCCTGCGCAAACGCCTGCGGCGCTTCCTGCGGCAGATTGTGCCCGATGCCGCCGGTAATATCGCGGTGCTCGTATTTGCCGGTGAAGCGCCTGGCATAGGCGTTCGGCGGCGGATGCGGCGCGCCATTGGCGTCGCCTTCCATGGTGATGGTCGGCACGCTGATCGCCGGAAACGCCGCGAGCTTCTTTTCCAGCTCGTCGTATTTCGCCTCGCCTTTGGCAAGATCGAGCCGCCAGCGATAATTGTGGATCACCACCGCGACATGATCGGGATTGTCGAACGCCTGTGCCGAGCGATCGAAGGTGGCGTCGTCGAACGCCCATTTCGGCGACGCCAGTTGCCAGATCAGCCGCGAGAAATCGTGCCGGTTCTTCGCATATCCCTCCTCGCCGCGCGGGGTGGCAAAATAGAACTGATACCACCACTGCAGTTCGGCCTGCGGCGACAGCGGCGCCTTGCCGGATTCCTGGCTGCCGATCAAATAGCCACTGACCGAGACCATCGCCTTGCAGCGCTCGGGCCACAGGGCCGCGATGATATTGGCGGTGCGCGCGCCCCAGTCGAAACCGGCGATGGTCGCCTTTCCGATTTTCAGGGCATCCATCAGATCGATGATATCGCTGGCGAGCGCCGCCGGCTCGCCGTTGCGGACCGTATCGCTGGCGAGAAAGCGCGTGGGGCCGTAGCCGCGCAGATAAGGCACGATCACGCGATAGCCCGCGGACGCGAGTTGCGGTGCCACATCGACGAAGCTGTGAATGTCGTAGGGCCAGCCGTGCAGCAGGATGACCGGAGGGCCGCCCGCGGGACCCGCTTCGGCGTAGCCGACATTCAACAGCCCGGCGTCGATCTGCTTGAGTCGCCCGAACGACGTGTGGGCGCCCAGTTTGATCGCGGGCACGCCCGACGATTGCGCCGCGGCCGAACCGCTGAACGCAAACGGAGCGGCCGCCATGGTCATCGCGGCGGCGCGAAGCAAGCGGCGGCGGTCGCGGTTGATCCCGTCGAACGATCTGATCGATTGCATCATTTGCTCTCCTGGTAACGCCGAGCCTGGCGATCATCGCGGCGTGAAGCGGGCCGCAGCAGGCATCATCGCGTCAGAAAATTGTTCTGCCAAATCAAATCTGGCAAATTCGGCTCCGCGAGAAAACGCCGAGCAAATCTTTCCACGTCCGCGCGAAACACCGCCAAGCCTCACGAATATTGCATCACCCCATCGTCGACCTTGCCGAAGCGCAGGGTGACGATGTCGAACGCGTAGTTCTGGTAAAGCCGCCACGGCCGCTTCGAGCCTTGTTTCGGCATCTTGGCGATCGAGCGCTGGACATAACCGGAGGTGAAGTTCAGCGACGGCATTTCGGTGATGGACGGATCGACATTGTGCGGCATGCACTGCTTGTAGCCGTGCCGATCCATGTAGTTGATCAGCCGACAGACATATTCGCAGGTCAGGTCGCATTTCAGCGTCCATGAAGCGTTGGTGTAACCGAAGGCGGCCGCCAGGTTCGGCACATCGGAATACATCATGCCCTTGTAGTTCAGGGTGCGCGCGAAATCGACCGCGCGGCCGTCGACCTCGACGGCAAGGCCACCGAGCACTTGCAGGTTCAATCCCGTCGCAGTGACGATGATGTCGGCCTCGAGTTCGCTGCCGTCCTTCAGCCGGATGCCCTTCGGCGTGAAGGTATCGATCTGGTTCGTAACAACGGAAGTGCGCTTGTCGCGGATCGCCTTGAACAGATCGCCGTCAGGCACCAGGCACAACCGCTGGTCCCAGGGATTGTAGCGCGGCGTGAAATGCGTGCCGACGTCGTAGTCCGGCCCCAGCGCCATTTTGACGCCGCCGAGGATCAGTTGCTTGACCCGTTCCGGCCTGCGACGTGCGAGCTGAAAAAAATACATCCCGAGCAACACGTTGCGCCAGCGGATCAGCTGATAGGCAAGCTTCGCCGGCAGCCTGGCGCGCAGTCTGTTGGCAACCGGATCCTGTGCCGGGCGCGCCACCACATAGGTCGGCGAGCGCTGCAGCATCGTGACATGCGCGGCCGTCTTCGCCATTTCCGGCACCAGTGTCACCGCGGTCGCGCCCGAACCGATCACCACCACGCGCTTGCCGGCATACTTGATATCGTCGCTCCATTTCTGCGGGTGAACGATGCGGCCGGCAAAATCTTTTGCACCCGGAAATTCCGGCGAATAGCCGCTCTCGTAACTGTAGTAGCCCGAGCACATGAACAGGAAATTGCAGGTGAAGCGCACGGTCTCGTTTGCGCGACCACCCGCGATGCGCTCGGCTTCCACGGTCCAGCGTGCGTCGGGCGTCGACCACGACGCGCGCTTGACCCGGTGATGATAGCGGATGTGCTGGTCGATGCCGTTCTCGGCGGCGGTCTCGCGCACATAGTTCAGGATCCGCGGCCCGTCGGCGATCGCCTTGGGCTCGGTCCACGGCTTGAACGAATAGCCGAGCGTGAACATGTCGCTATCGGAGCGAACTCCGGGATAACGAAACAGGTCCCAGGTGCCGCCGATGCAATCGCGGCCCTCGAGAATGACGCAGCTCTTGCCCGGGCATTTCTGCTGCAAGTGAAAACCCGCACCGATGCCGGACAGGCCTGCGCCGACGATGACGATATCGAAATGTTCTGAGGCGGTCATGGGATCGCCGGTCCTCGTCATGCCCGCATCTGTCACAGGCATCCGCTTTTCCCTTACCGGATACTAGAGACGTGGATGGCCGGAACAAGTCCGGCCATGACGTACCTTCTAAAATTCGCGCCGGTATCGTCGCCGACGCGGCGTCTCAGTACCGGTAATGGTCGCTCTTGAACGGGCCTTCCGGCTTGACGCCGATATAGTCGGCCTGGTCCGGCCGCAGCGTGGTCAGCTTGACGCCGATCTTGGCGAGGTGCAGGCGGGCGACCTTCTCGTCGAGCGACTTCGGCAGCACATAGACCTTCTTCTCGTACTTGCCGCCCTTGTTGTTGGCGAACAGTTCGATCTGCGCCAGCGTCTGGTTGGTGAAGGAGGCCGACATCACGAAACTCGGATGGCCCATCGCGTTGCCGAGATTCACCAGACGGCCTTCCGACAGCAGGATGATGCGGTGCTTGTCGGGGAATTCGATCTCGTCGACCTGCGGCTTGATGTTATTCCACTTCAGGTTCTTCAGGCCCGCGATCTGGATCTCGTTGTCGAAATGGCCGATGTTGCAGACGATGGCGCGATCCTTCATCGCGCGCATGTGCTCGATGGTGATGATATCCTTGTTGCCGGTAGCGGTGACGAAGATGTCGGCGCGCGGGGCGGCGTCTTCCATGGTAACGACTTCATAGCCTTCCATCGCGGCCTGCAGCGCGCAGATCGGATCGACTTCCGACACCATCACGCGGCAGCCGGCCTGGCGCAGCGAGGCGGCCGAGCCCTTGCCGACATCGCCGAAGCCAGCAACCATCGCGATCTTGCCCGACATCATCACGTCGGTGCCGCGGCGGATGCCGTCGACCAGCAACTCGCGGCAGCCATAAAGGTTGTCGAATTTCGACTTGGTCACGCTGTCGTTGACATTGATCGCCGGGAACAGGAGCTTGCCGCTCTTTTCCATTTCATAGAGGCGATGAACACCCGTGGTGGTTTCCTCCGATACACCCTTGATATTCTTGGCGATCTCGGCGAACCAGCCCTTCGGCTTTTCCTTCAGCAGCCGCTTGATCAGCGCAAAGAACACTTCCTCTTCTTCCGAACCCGGCTTGTCGAGAAACGCCGTGTCGCCCTTCTCGGCGCGCAGACCGTGATGCACCAGCATGGTGGCGTCGCCGCCGTCGTCGAGGATCATGTTGGGCGTGCCGCCGCCGTGCCAGTCGAACAGCTTTGCGGTGTAATCCCAGTATTCGGTCAGCGTCTCGCCCTTGACCGCGAACACCGGAATGCCGGCCGCCGCGATCGCCGCCGCCGCATGGTCCTGGGTCGAATAGATGTTGCAGGAGACCCAGCGGATATCGGCCCCGAGCGCCGCCAGCGTCTCGATCAGCACCGCGGTCTGGATTGTCATGTGCAGCGAGCCCGCGATGCGCGCGCCCTTCAAAGGTTGTTTGGGGCCATATTCCTCGCGCGTCGCCATCAGGCCCGGCATTTCAGTCTCAGCCAGCGAGATTTCCTTGCGGCCGAAGTCGGCGAGCGAGATATCCCTGACGACGTAGTCGGAAAAGCCGGGCTTCTTGGCGGTGGAGGTCATGGTGATGGGTTCCTGATTTTTCTCGTTTGCCCGGCCTTGTGCCGGGCATCCACGTCTTTGCTTTCGAAAACCAAGACGTGGATGGCCGGGACATCTACGGCGAAGACGCGCTTCGCGCTTTTGGCCCGGCCATAACGGCTTAAATTTGTCGCAAGCTACGCAAATCCAGTCGTTACACCGCGCCCTTGAGCGAGCCAGCGAGATCGGTTTTTTCCCAGGAAAAGCCTCCGTCCTTTTCCGGCGCGCGGCCGAAATGACCATAGGCGGCGGTACGGCGGTAAATCGGGCGATTGAGCTTCAGCGAACGGCGGATGTTGGTCGGCGTCAGGCGGAACAACTGCGGCAGCACCTTCTCGAGTTTCTTCTCGTCGACCTTGCCGGTGCCGTGGGTATCGACCAGTACCGACATCGGATCGGCGACGCCGATCGCGTAGGCAACCTGAATGGTGCAGCGTTCGGCGAGACCGGCCGCTACCACGTTCTTGGCAAGATAACGCGCGGCATAGGCGGCGGAGCGATCGACCTTGGTCGGATCCTTGCCGGAGAAGGCGCCGCCGCCATGCGGGGCGTAGCCGCCATAGGTGTCGACGATGATCTTGCGCCCGGTGAGGCCGCAATCGCCGTCGGGGCCGCCGACCACGAAATTGCCGGTCGGGTTGACCAGGAAGTCGGAATTCTTCTGCGGCATCCAGCCTTTCGGCAGCGCGGATTCGACCGCGGTCGAAATCATCTCCTTGATCAGGCCGGGCGAGTACTTCTTGCCGTTGCGGCTCTTCTCGTTGTGCTGGGTCGAGACCACGACCTTGGTGCAGCCGGTCGGCTTGCCGTCGACATAGCGCACCGTGACCTGGCTTTTGGAGTCCGGCTGCAGATCGGCGAGCTGGCCGTTGCGCCGTTTCTCCGCCAGCACCTTCAGGATCTTGTGCGCGAAGTAGATCGGCGCCGGCATGTAGGAGCCCTTCTCGTACACTTCGCTTTCGTTGCAGGCGTAACCGAACATCATGCCCTGATCGCCGGCGCCCTCTTCCTCGCCATTCTTCTTTTTCTTGGCATCGACGCCCATCGCGATGTCGGGCGACTGGCCGTGCAGCAGCACCTCGACGTCGGCGCCGTGATAGGAAAAGCCGTTCTGGTCGTAGCCAATATCCTTGACCACGCCGCGGGCGATCTCGCTGATCAGTTCGCGGTCGACCACCGAGACACCGTGAATGGTGCGGAACAATTGCCCGCGGCCTTCGCCAGCGATCACGATCTTGTTGGTGGTGCACAGCGTCTCGCAGCCGAGCCTCGTATTGACCGCGCTGTTGTCGGCGATGCCGAGTTCGACGTCCTTGGCCAGGAACGCATCGAGGATTGCATCCGAAATCTGGTCCGAGACCTTGTCCGGATGCCCCTCTGAAACCGACTCACTGGTGAACAAGTAAAACTCGCGCATCAACCAACCCCTTTTTTCCGCCGGACCTCGGCGGTCCCTGTCTTGTGTGTCCCTGAATTGTCAGTCGCGACGGCGCGAGATGACGTAGGATTCGTCGTAGAACCAGAGCCCGTTATGCTTGCGCAAAACCTCCCTGGCGGCATCGAGAGCCCCGCTGCTTTGGGCCATTTCCGTCAGCCGGTCGTCTTCGATCTGGGCGACGTACACCGCCGCGTTCCAGGCCGCAAAGGCCGTCGAGGTTCCGATCGATCCGGTGACCTCGTTGGGCAGCGCTTCCATATCATAGCGGAAGATCGATCGGTTATCGGCGTAGGCATTAAAATTGAGGTCCCGCCCGGCCGAACCCAGCTCATATTTTACCGCGCGCAATAGCTCATGACGGCTCACCGCGAAAGGATTTTCTCCCGGCCAGACCGCCTGGATTATTTCAAGGCCCGGATCCTGCCCATGGGAGTGGATTCCAATCAAGCGGCCCCCTGCCCGCAAGGCCCGCGCCAGCGGTGCGATGATGCGCTTGGCCCGGAAATTCACAGAAGATTTGGCCCGGTAGGGCTGGGAAGCGATGATCAGGTCGAAATTGGCCTCGGAGCGGCCGGCCCGCGGGATGATCGAATCAAGCAGGAAACGGTGGTCCTCCCGATACAGCACGACCGCCACGGGCCGCTCATAGACCGGCATGCCCGAGCGCGGGCTGACATTGGCCCGCCAGTTCTGCTCCAGGAACGGACCGAGCTCGGCGATCTGGGCTTCGAATTCACCCGAAGAAGCCCCGCGCAACGCCACCTCGTGCCAGATCATCCCGGAAGCGGCCGCTGGGTGAAGCCGGCGTCAGCCAGGGCGCCTCGGCGTAATACATGTTGGTCAGCACGAACACGGTGGCCGGATGCTCGAACAGCCGGTCCGGCACCTTGTCGAGCGTCAGCCGCACATCCTCCAGTGAGAGCTCCTTGCCGGCGATATAGAACGGCATGTGGGGAAAGCGGCCGTGCATCGACCGCATCATCCGCGCCAGCACGGTGCCGTCGCCGCAGCCGGCGTCGAACACCCGCAATGCCGGAGGCCGGGGATGGATGCTCGACAGCTCCAGCGCCACCCGTTCCGCGATCACCCGCTTCTCGCTGCAGGTATGGACGAACAGCAGGTACTTCTGCCGGTTCTCGAAGAAGCGGAAATTGCCGCGCGGGTCGCGCTTCTCCGGCGGCACTTCGAGGTCGCGCGGCGGCGCGATCCCGCCCGGCGTCGAGGCTGCGATATAGGCCTGAATGCGATCCAGCGTATCGATGGTGATGCGCTTGCCCTCGCGCAGCCGGTGCACCAGCTTGCCGTCATTGACTGCGCGGCGGCCAAAGGTCGATTCCGCCATATCAGCCCGTCGGCAGAATTCGGTGATCTGACTGAGAATCTGGTCGTTTTTCATCGCGCCGGAATGAGATCAGGATTGGGATGATGGGTGGGCAGCCCCTGACAGTGCGACAGTCCTACCATCATCTGCCCAACGGCGCCAACGCCGTAGCAGCGCTCGACTAGCTGGTTCGAGGGACAAACCCGCCCGCCTGCGAGCATCCTTTCGATGCGCATACTGGCGATTTTCTGCAACGGGCTCAGGTTGATTTGGCCTGTCCAGACATCGCTCGAAAATTTCCGCGTTCTTTGCGGGCAAATCAACCGGCCTTTGTTGCGTGTCCCGCGCCCCAACGCCGGGCGTTTCGGTGGCCCTGTGGTGACTACCGTGTGTCTTCTACCTTTTTGCCAAGCTCGGGCATAGTGTGTCGCGAGAACGGCAAGTCGCGCGCGTGCGCCCGTTCAACCCGCTCAGCCTTCGCGCAACGCCGCGACATAGCGCTTTGCATCTTCCGCAATCCGCTGCGCTTCGATGCCGATCTCGCGCAATTGTCCGGTCGCGGAGGCGATATGGCCGCAGAAATAAAGCCCCGGCGCAGCCGTCGCCTGTCCGGTCAAGCGCGGCATGCCGTGCGGGTCGAACACGCCCTCCACCTCCGGAATCAAGCGGCGCAAATCGGGACGGAAACCGGTCGCGAGAATGACGGCATCGAATTGCTCCTCACGCGCGTTGGCGAACACGACCCCATCCGGCGTGAAGCGATCGATGCCGCCGCGTATTCTGATCGAGCCGTCCCTCATCCTGGCAAGCGTCCCGATATCGATCAGCGGCACGCGACCGTCTTCCTCGACCATCTGTCGCGGCCCCTTGGCGGCGCGCTGCAACCCGAGTTTTTCGATCGAGCCTGTCGCAAGCCGCAGGATCGGCGCGTTGATCGTATCGACGAAACGCGCTGGCAGACGCCGGTACAAGATCGCCCACGACAAAATCGGGAAACCAAGGAGGTCACGCGGCAGGACCTGAACCGGACCGCGCACCGCGAGCGCCACGTCGATGCCGGCATCGGCGAGATCAAGCGCGATCTCACCGCCCGAATTGCCGAAGCCGACCACGAGCACGCGCTTGCCGGCGTAGGGCGCAGGATTGCGATAGAAACTGCTGTGGACGATAGAGCCGCGGTAATTGTCCGAACCGGGCCATGCCGGCTGATAGGGCGCATCGGCGATGCCGGTGGCAACTACCATCACCGGCGCCGACACGTGACCTTGCGCTGTTTCCGCACGCCATTGCGCGCCATCGCGCCGGATGTTCGATACCGTGGTGTTGAAGGCAGGCCGGATAGTGAACCGCGCCGCATAGGCTTCGAGATAGTCGATCATCTGTACGCGCGACGGATAGGCCGGGTAGCTTTCCGGCATCGCCATGCCGGCCAGACCGGAATGCCTTCGATCCGTATGCAAATGGAGCCGATCGTAATGGCGCCGCCAGGCCGATCCGACCGTATCGGCCTTCTCCAGCATGGCGACGGCAAGCCCGGCCTTGCGCATGGTCATGGCACAGGCAAGGCCTGCGGGGCCGGCACCGACAATGATCACGTCCGGGCTTTGCAACCTGCCCCTCCGCCAATGGATCGGGCTATTTGCCCCACACCTCGGTGGCGACCTCGACCGCCAGCCGCAGCTTCGCCCACTGCTCCTCCTCGGTCAGGAGGTTGCCTTCCTCGGTCGAGGCAAATCCGCATTGCGGCGACAGCGCGAGCTGCTCCAGCGGAGCAAATCTGGCGGCTTCTTCCAGCCGGCGCTTGATATCGTCTTTTTTCTCCAGCGCACCGGTCTTCGAGGTGATGATGCCGACCACCACGACCTTGTTGCCCCTTGGCAGATAGCGCAGCGGCTCGAAGCCGCCGGCACGATCGGAATCATATTCCAGGAAATAGCCGTTGTAATTGGTGCCGGCCAGCAAGGTCTCGGCCACCGGCTCGTAGCCACCGGACGAAATCCAGCTCGAGCGGAAATTGCCGCGGCAGACATGCGTCGTGATCACCATGTCTGCCGGGCGCTCGGCGACCGCGTAATTGACGATGCGCGCGTAGATTTCCGGCAGGCCATCGGGATTGTCGCCGCCCTCGCGGCACTTCCGCAATTCATCCTGCGAGCAAAGATAGGCCCACACCGTGTCATCGAACTGCAGATAACGGCAACCGGCATCATAGAATGCCTTGACCGCCTTGCGGTAAGTCTTGCCGAGATCCGCATAGAACGACTCGAGATCGGGATAGACCTCTTTCGAGATCAGTTTGCGTCCGCCACGGAAGTGCAGCACGGCGGGCGACGGGATCGTCATCTTCGCCGTGACATGGGCGATGTCGCACTTCCTCTTCAAAAATTTGAAATGCGCGAGCATCGGATGGTCGGCCGGGAAATCCAGCTTGCCAATCACACGGACCGCATCGTGGCGGGTCTGAACGCCGGCGAACTGGATGCCTTCGCCGGCGTGAAACAATTCGCAACCGGTGAGATGGCTAAGGAAGTCGAAATGCCACCAGGAGCGGCGGAATTCGCCGTCGGTGGCGAGCTTCAGCCCGGTGGACGCCTGCTTGTGCACGATTTTTTCGATCTCGAGGTCTTCGGCCTTGCGCAACTCGTCAGCCGAGATCTCGCCCTTTCCCAGCCTGGCGCGCGCTTCCTTGATACGCGGCGGCCGCAACAGGCTGCCGACCGCATCGGCGCGAAACGGTGCTGTGATTCGCTGCATGGTCATAAACTCCCGAGATTTTCTCAGTATATCTTCAAGCGCAGTAGCCGCATGAAGAAACCGCGTTCGGATAGTCTGATGTGCATCCGCGCCGGAAACGCCGAGATAGCGCTCGCCGCGTCGTGAACGATCGCTCCGCGCTCCATATCACAACGCGCGGTCGGCGAGCCCTAGAATCTTTTGCGCATTTTGCTCCTCAATGACAGAACAGGTGCCGCCCGCGCGGTTGATAGCGCCGAGCGCCTCCAGCAGTTCCTCGACGATGATCGGAGCCAGCCTCTCGGTCGGCTCGTCCACAGCACCTTCGGATTGATCGTCAGCGCCCGTCCGATCGCCAGCACTGGCTGCCGGACAGTTGGTTGCCGAAATTGCCACGGCGCGGGGCTGCGGCGCCTTTAAGGATTGTCCCTCTGGACATGGCGCGGCGCTCCCGGCCATAATGGCCAGCGCGCCTTCAACAGTGCCAGAAGCGCAATGCGAGAACATCTTCAGCACTGTGCGGAGTTCGCATGGCGCGCTATTATTAAAGGTTACCAGGAAATTTGTCCCGAAATTTGCAAGCGCGATCCGGATTGATGGATATGGCGGTATCGCATAGTCAGGATCGCCTCCAGGCCTTCGATCCCCACGTTTGCTGAAAGGCCGCCAGCAAAGTCACCAAAGCCTGCGTCTTGGCGGCGTTCTCGCCCTGCAGTTAGTTCGGCACGCCGACGCAGCCTGAACAGGTCCGCCCTTGTGGTCCTCCGACAGTAGAGTGCCGAGGCAGCATCAGGAATGGCATGACTAACAACCATCACTTCATGCTCGTCGTTTCGGTTCTGATATTCGCCGGCGGTTTCTGGGCCGCCTATTGGCTCGACAGCCGCAAGGTCTTTATGGCGAAGACGGGATTCGAAGAAACCAAACTGACAAAAACAACTCCGCAGCCTCCTCTACCAATTGCGAGAGATCTCCCGCGCGAACTTCTGACGGTCTGGATAATTGCCTCTACCACTTGGATAATGTTTGCGATCGAGCACACTTTGGGTAGTTGCAACCGCGTTCCAGGCGGCTTTTCATGTTTGATTGGCGGCAACGATTGGATATTGCAAACCCACCTTTTCGGATGGCGCGACGCATTCCGAATTTTGCTTTTTCTCGCCACGTTCCCTGTGGTTGGTCTCGTTGTTGGGACGGCCACCCTATGGGTGCTGACCGGATTTTCGCGTCCCGACGATCTTTGCGATCGGGATTAAGGCCTGGGATGTTTATGCCATTCATCGTAGCGTTACCTGCGATGGATAACTTTCGTTAACCCATCGACCAGCACTCCTTCGGGGTTTTTCGATTCCGGGGTAAATTTCGATGAGCCGTTATCCTATCGTCGCCTCGGTCTTTCTGACATCGCGGCGTCGCGACTTCTCGATGCCGTTCTTGGCTGCCCAGTCGCCGATGATAGTGGACGACTGCGCCAAGGTAAAACTTGTGCTCACGATATAGGGCGAACGCTCGGTGAAGACCGAGGTGCCCGCGGCCATCACCACTTCCGGCATCTTGGCCTGCGTTGCGAGCTGGCGCCGGCAAGTGCTGCCGGGTGACGCCGAAGCCGGCGATAAAATTGACCTTGTCGTTGACGATCAATTCCTGCGCGATGCGCTTGGTATTGTCGGGAATGGCCGCGTCGTCCTTCAGGACGATTTCGATCTTCTTGCCGGCGACGGTGTCGCCGTTTTGCTGCATCTACAGCTTGACCGCATTGTCGATCTGCTTGCCGGTCGAGGCTTGGCCGCCGGTCATCGGCAGATATGGGCCGATCTTGACGGCGTCCTGCGCCCGGGCCGGCGGCAGCGCAACCGCACCCAAGATCACCACGCCGACCGCGGCTCCTGACAATATTTTAGTGCGAACGAACCTGAACACTCTCCCCCTGATCGGCCTTCTGGTTGAACCAAGTCCCGGTCTGCCTTACCATAGCCCAGATTACACTGCCGTCGACTACATCCCCCAATGGCTTGGCGGCCTGCCCGCGGACGTCCCGCCCCGACCGGGCACGGCGAAATATGACGAGTTCATGCGGGAACGGGACAGAAAGCGCCTCGAGCCCGCGTCGCCGAAGGAAGAGGCCGGTCAATTGCCATCGGCGGGGTTGAACGCGGTCCATTAACCGCACACCAAAGCTCCGCTCGGTCGGAGTTCCGACCGAAGCGATAGCAATACTTTTGCAGCCTAATGCGCATGTTTCCTTCCGTAGTCGCGATTTACAGGATTAATCTCAAATATCGGCCTTGCGCCGTGCGCCATTTCAGGATTTTGAGCGACGGCTAATCAGTAGAGTGGATGCGAGAGTGGAACCGAAACCTGCAAAATCTCTGGTAATAGGAGCCACCGGGCTCGTCGGCGGTTATATCGTCGAGCACCTGGTTCGCGGCGGGCAGCGTCCGTTCGCCTTGTCCAGATCGCAACAAAACCGAACCGATGCAGAGTGGTTTCAGGGTGACATCGAGGAGCCTAAGACGTTGAAATTTCCGCCATTTGAGACCCTGTATTGCACCGCCAGCGCCATCCTTTTGTCGACATCGCTCCCGCATCTCTTCAATCCATCGCTGAAGCGCGTCGTGGTCTTCAGTTCGACCAGCGTCATCACCAAGATAGACAGCAAAATTGTCAAAGAGCGAGAGCATTTGAGGAGGCTCGCTGAAGCCGAAGAGCAGATTGCCGCGGCGTGCGAGAAGAACGACGTCGGTTGGACGATCCTGCGACCGACCCTGATCTATGCCGAAGGCCGCGATCGCAACATTACGCCGTTGTCGAAACTGATCCGGCGCTTCGGTTTCATGCCGTTGGTCGGCGGCGGTGCGGGCTTACGGCAACCGGTGCACGCGGAGGATCTCGCAATCGGCGCCATTGCCGCCGCATTGAGTGCGGTCGCCGTCAATAAATTCTATGCACTGCCCGGCGGCGAAACCGTCACCTATCACGAGATGGTCGGCCGGATATTCGACGGGTTGCATCGGCCGCGCCGCACGGTTTCGATCCCGCCGTCATTGTGGAAAGCGGCCTTCGTTGTTGCCAAGCCGCTGTTCCCAGGCGCCAACGCGGCAATGGGGACGCGCATGATGAAGGACATGGCGTTCGATCCGACGCCAGCGGCGCAAGACTTCGGCTGGAAGCCGCGTTCGTTCCACCCGGCATTCGACTAATGTGCTGGTCGTAAGCTACTCTCGCTCGCGAATAACCTGATCGATGCCGACACCTTGTCCACCCAAGGTAGCGAAGATCAGCTTGAGATCTCCAAGAAAACTCTAAGTCCGGGCATATTGCCCATCGATCTCGGCGAGCCGAAGCGCATTCGACATATCCACATTATTGACTTGAGCTAGTCCGGTGATGCCGGGCAACACGTCCAGCGCGCCTCGCTCCCGGCGCGCCTCGATTAGTTCGGTCTGGGATGCCAGGCAAGGCCGCGGACCGACCAGAACTCATTTCGCCGATCAGTACGTTCACGAGTTGCGGAAGCTCGTCGATCTTAAAGCGGCGGAGTCGAGTGCCCAGCGGGGTCACCGACGCCGCGCCGACCTGATGCGACGGCAGGTTCAGCGTTCCCGAATACATTGTCCGTAACTTGTAGCAAGTGAAAAGACGGCCGCCTTTTCCGACCCGGACCTGGGCGAAAATGGCCGGCCCCGGATCCTGGAGGCGAATAGCGATAATAATGATCAGCAGAACCGGCCAGACCATGGCAAGAAATAGCGCTGACGCCACGGTATCGAACGCACGTTTCATTACTCAATAGCTCCGGCGGCAAAGCCCTCGCTTCGATTTCGAAGCTCCAAGCCCGAAATTGACTGTATCAAGCCTGAAAATGACTGTATCAGGCGTGGCGAGTCCAACAAACGGTGATCAACCCGGAAAGACGACGGTCTTGCGGCCATTGAGAATGGACGGCGGTCCTCTAGATGATGACGCACCGCACTCGCCAATACCCGGCGTTCGATATCGCGCCCCTTGCGGATGAGATCTTCCGGTGTATCGCGATGGCTAATTCGCTCGACATCCTGGTCGATGCTCGGACCTTCGTCGAGATCGCTAGTGACGTAATGGGCGTTAGCACCAATTAATTTGACGCCGCGTTCATGCGCCTGGTGATATGGTCGCGCGCCCTTGGAGCCCGGCAGAAACGAGCGATGGATGTTGATGCAGCGCCCCGATAGTTTGGCGGACATTCCATCCGACAGGATTTGCATATAGCGCGCCAGCACCACCAGATCGGTTTGGGTCCAGCCGACCAGATCCCAGATCGCGGTCTCCTGCTCGCGCTTGGTCTCCTTGGTGACCGGGAGAAAATGAAACGGTATCTCTCCGAAATCGAGATTGTCGTAGGTCTCGCGCGAATGATTGGAGACAATCGCGGTCGGAAATCATTCCAGATAGAGGATATCGGCGAGGCAGTGATCCGACTTCGAAACCAGCAGCATCACCCGGCGGCGCGTGGCACGGTCGCCCATCTGCCAGTCCATGCCGAACGATCGGCGATCGCTGTAAATCCGGTCCGCAGGGAGGCCAGGTTGACCGCGAGATCGGCCGCATCGAACACCACCCGCATGAAGCAATGTCGGGTCTCGACGTCGTTGAACTGCTGGGCGTCGAGGATGCTCTGACCATTGTGGGCGAGAAACGTCGACACTGCGGATACGATATCGGGCCGATCCGGACAGGACAAGGTCAGGACAAATTGATCGTCGAGCATGGCACTTGCGATGGCTCGGATTGAGAACGGAACTGCCCTGCTCTATCACCGGCAGTGCCCTTGCGCCAATCCCCGTCGGGACGGCAAGATGAACAACAAAGGGCGGTCAGTCAGCGTTAGAGCAATATCATGACTAACACACTAAATGGCTATCGCATCCTGATCCTGGAAACCCGCGAGAAAGCGCAATTCTCACGGCTGCTGGCGGAACAGGGCGCGGACGTGCTGCAATGTCCGATGTTCGCCATTGACGACGCGCCCAATCCCGAGCCGATCGAGGCCTGGATCAGGCGCTTCATCCACCGGCCATGCGACGATCTGGTGCTGATGACCGGCGAAGGCCTGCGCCGGCTGATGAAGGTCGCAGGGCGAACCGGCACAGAGCAGGACTTCATCGCCGCCCTCGGCAAGACCCGAAAATTTGCCCGCGGACCCAAGCCTGGCCGGGCACTGCGCGAGATCGGGCTGCAGCCGCAGGTGACGACCGAGAAGCCGACTTCCGAAGGCATTGCCGAGATGCTCGCGCGCATCGATCTCAACGGACATCGAGTCGGGCTGCAACTTTACCCGGACAAGGATCACGGCGTTCTGACCGGCGCTATCTCGGCGCAAGGCGCCACGGTCGATCCGGTTTTGCCTTACGTCTATGACACGCAGACGGCCGATGCCAACATCGTCACCGCGATTGCCGAGATGGCGCAAGGGCACATCGACGCCATCGCATTGACCAGTTCAGGCCAGGTTCGACGCCTGATCGCAGTCGCCCAAGCGCACGGATGCGAAGCGCAGTTACGTGATGGCCTCAAGCGCACCCCAATCGCGTCGGTGGGGCCAGTGGTCTCGGACGAGCTTAAATCGCACGGGTTGCACACCGATATCTATCCCCCCAACGACGCCTTCTTCATGAAGCCGCTGATCTTGACGATGGCGGCAGCCCTCGGCAGACGGCGGAATACAAGCCGCTAAAGAAGCAACGCTAAACCTGCGACCCAGCATGCGAAGCGGCGAGTAATCAAGCCCCCGTTTCAATAAAATCGAAACGTCAGCTTGTATTGTGACGCGTTTTCGTGACGCCGACCGGCCATTTCGCCTGAAAGGTCATGAATTTAGTGGTGCTCGCTCAAATACGCCCGATAGGCGAGCCGGATGCCGTCCTCGAGCGAGGTGCGCGCCCGCCAACCCAATTTGGCGAGACGGCTGACATCAAGCAATTTGCGGGGCGAGCCATCGGGCCGCGAGGGGTCAAAGCTGATCTTGCCGGCGTATCCGACGGTTGCGGCGACCAGATGCGCAAATTCGGCAATGCTGATATCCTCGCCGGTGCCTATGTTGACCAATTCCATCTCCGAGTAGATCCTCATCAGATGAATGCAGGCATCCGCGAGATCGTCGACATAGAGGAATTCCCGACGCGGCATGCCGCTACCCCAGACCACGACATCGGAGGCACCCGATAGCTTTGCCTCATGAAACCGGCGGAGCAAGGCGGCCACGACGTGGCTGTATTCAGGATGATAGTTGTCGCCGGCGCCATAGAGATTAGTCGGCATTACATTGATGAAATCGGCGCCATATTGGCTGCGATAGGCCTCGACCATCTTGATGCCCGCGATTTTGGCGATCGCGTAAGGTTCGTTGGTCGGCTCCAGCGGTCCGGTCAGCATGGAATCTTCGCGCAACGGCTGCGCCGCCAATTTGGGATAGATGCAGGATGAGCCAAGAAACATCAGCTTCTCGGTGCCATTGGTATGCGCGGCATGGATCACATTGGTGGCGATGACCAGATTGTCGTAGATGAATTCACCGCGCAGGGTATCGTTGGCGACGATGCCACCGACCTTGGCCGCTGCTAGAAATACCGCCTGCGGACGTTTGTCGGCGAACCATTTGAACACCGCCGCCTGATCGCGCAGATCGACCTCGCTGCGCTCCATCGTCACTAGTTCGACGTCTTCCTGCGCCAACCGGCGCGCCAGCGCGCCGCCGACCATCCCCCGATGTCCGGCGACGAAGACCGTCTTGCCTTTCAACTCAAACGGGGTTTTTGCCATGAGCCATCTCCAGCTTGGCAATTGCTCGGTCGCACGCCACCATCTCCTTGACGAGCTGAGCGAACGACGTCTTCGGTTTCCAGCCGAGTTTTTGCTGGGCCTTACTGGCATCCCCGATCAGAAGGTCGACTTCGGTGGGACGGAAGTAGGCGGGATCGATGCGCACCACCGTTTTGCCCGACGTCTTGTCGATTCCGGTCTCATTGACGCCCTTGCCGCGCCATTCGATACCGCGACCGATTTCTGCAAACGCGATCTCGACGAATTCGCGCACCGACCGGGTTTCGCCGGTCGCCAGCACGAAATCGTCGGGCGCGTCCACCTGCAAGATCTTGTGCATACCCTCGACGAAATCCTTGGCATGTCCCCAGTCGCGTTTGGCCTCGAGATTTCCAAGATAAAGCGTGTCTTCAAGACCTGCCTCAATCCGGGCGACACCGCGGGTGATCTTACGAGTTCACGAAGGTCTCACCGCGGATCGGACTTTCATGATTGAACAGGATGCCATTCGAGGCATACATACCGTAGGCCTCGCGGTAGTTCACCGTGATCCAATAGCCATAGAGCTTGGCGACACCATAGGGCGAACGCGGGTAAAACGGCGTCGTTTCCTTCTGCGGTACTTCCTGAACCAGACCATAGAGTTCAGAGGTTGAGGCTTGGTAGAAGCGCGTTTCCTTTTCCATGCCGAGGATCCGGATCGCCTCCAACAGCCTGAGCACGCCGAGTGCATCGGCATTCGCGGTATATTCCGGGCTCTCGAAGCTGACGGCGACATGGCTTTGGGCGGCGAGGTTATAGATCTCGGTAGGACGGATCTGTTGCATCAGCCTGATCAGATTGGTCGAGTCCGTCATATCCCCGTAGTGCATTAGAAATGGCACGTTGCCGGCGTGGGGATCCTGATAGAGGTGATCTACGCGCGCGGTATTGAAGGAGGAGGACCGGCGCTTGATGCCATGGACTTCGTAACCGAGCCGAAGCAGGTATTCAGCCAGATAGGCGCCATCCTGCCCGGTGACGCCGGTAATCAGGGCAACACGCCGCTTCGCATCCTGAACCATATCTTCTCCAACAAAGCAGCCGCGACCCCGCCAGCCGGTCACAACGCAGGCCATAACATCTGACCTTGGCTAAGTCTAATGGCAAGGCAACTTACAGCTTTCGCAGCTCACGCCAATTATGCAGGCAAAGCATAGCTTGAACCGAGGTCCGCTGATATTCTCCTAGTCTAGCTCCGCTCAGATCCACAATTGTATCCCGCCATCCTCGAGCTGCAGCAGCTTTCCTGCTCGAGCGCATTCATCGGGGTTTCTGTCAGGACGCGGTCGATGTCGGCCGATCTTCTGAGCTACGGCGAAGCCAAACTGGTGTTTACCGAAGACGAAGAAGAGGTCGACAAGCTGCTAGCTGAGAGACGAGCAGCAGATGCTGGCGACCGGACCGACTGATAGCGCCCCGACGGACAGCGGCCATGGCTCGGGCGCCACTCCTGGTTAAGGAAGTCTTGGCAATCTTCTATGAGATCAGCCTCGATCTCGGCGTTACCATCGTGCTGTTACACCAAAACGGCCACCACAACGCTCCCCGTCGTAAGCCACGGCTGCTTGTTGAAGCAACGCAAGATCGCTCGACAGTAGCCCCACGAGTTGTGGCACGAAGACGTCAGGAATTTTACCTCAGCGGCACCGGCGGCCAGCGAAAGAGTTTAAAGAATTTGAAGAGTTTCAAGAGAAGAAAAGGGCGGCTGTGACGAGAGACGACGCTCTCTTCCCACCGCCGAGTGAGTCGAGAGGAAGCTATCCCTCCAATACCGCCTCAGCTTCGCCGACCGCGCAAAGCACATGATAGAATGACGAGGCCGGAATGGTCGGGATGAGCGACTTGCCTTCGCTATCGAACTGATCGTACCAACCGCCCGCGACGGGATGGCGAAGATAGTGCCGTTCCAGACGCGACAACGCCGCGCGCGCTTCATTAGCGGCCCCCGCTTCGCCCGACTCGGCCTGCGCGGTCCAAGCCTTGGCGATTTCGGTCTGCGGCCAGAAGCGCCGGCTGTGCCGCTTGATCTCGGCCCGCGCATTGCCCTCGTCGACGAGGCAGCCGGTAGCTTCGTCGCGATAGCGCAGTGCCGACGCCAGCAATTCGGCGCGGAAGCGTCCAGTCGGGCAGCCAGTGATGCGTTCGAATCCCTTCAGCAGCCAGACCCATTCCGCTTGGTGTCCGGGTTCAACGCTGACCGGCTCGATCCGCGACCAGTCGTCCTCGAAATATTCGCCGACGACCTTTGTCTGCTTGTCGTAGAGGTTTGCCAGGAACAGCGCGAAGAGATCGCCGGCACGATTCTGGAACACTGTGTCGTGGGTCGCGTCGAAGGCGGCAATCATGGCTTCGAACAGATGCATCTGCGGATTTTGCCGCCGCGGCATCGACGCTGGCCATCCTTCCAGGACGCCGCCATGCGGCGAGCGCAGTTGGCTATCGATATAGGCACACAGCGCGTCGATCTCCGCGCGAACCTGCGCATCGCAATCGAGCGCATAAACGGTGGACAATGCGAGCAGCACGAATGCGTGGTCGTAGCTGTCGCGCAGCGGATCCAGGACCGAGCCATCATGCGCCAACGCATGCACAAAACCCGGCTTGCCATCGGGACTCTTGGCTTTGGTTAGGAGATGCTCCAGCGCCTTCAGCGCGATCTCACGGCCCTGCGGGTACCAGCCGATCTTGGCCGCCTTGGCAAAACAGTAGATTTGCCGGGCCTGAACGAATACGCGACGCGGCGCGGAACGATCAGCGCAGCCGTCCGGGGTGAGCCGGTCGATGAAACTGCCGGTGGTGTGATCCCATCCCTCCGTCGACCACAGCGGAAACGAATGCTCAATCAGACGGGTCCTCAGTTTCAAAACGATATCGCCGGAATCGGACCCATTTGCTACTGCGGTGGCGTCTGTTTCAGCCATTGCATTCCCTTAAGGCTTCAGAAGTCGTCCGATACCCGAGCCTGCAGGAAAGATCATGACCGATCAAGCATTACGACTTCCTTGCTGGCCGCTCAAGGCGACCTGCTCGCGACGTGCTGCGCGCGGCCGTGGCCACGCCAGCCTATGCTGAGCGCCTCTGTGGTCGATTCCTCGGGCATTTCCAGCACGCCACGCTGGCCCGTCGGCTGCCTTGCACGTGCCTGCAAGCAAAAATCCGGTCGTGCCGATGACAAGCGGCCGACTTTGGGCAATGGCGGGCAGCCATTCTGACCATACCGGAACTTTCCGAATGCCTATTCCCCGCGCCTCGCAGGCCCTATCGCTTTACCATGCTCGATCTCACCCGGGTGCGCTCCAGGCTTATCCGCGAGCGCCAGTTCTCGGATTGGAGCGCCAATGTCATCAAGATCGATGGCTGCTGGAAGACGTTGGCACGACCAACTGTGGCGGCGCGCGTCAAGGAGCGGATTTATGAAAGCGCGCGCAAGATCCATCCTCGAATCGTCCATGGCAGCACTTCCGACTTCGGCCAGGACGGTCCTACGTCCATGGCTTCGATCAGATTGTGCGGGGCATGCATAGGTTGATGTCGATCACCGTTGCCAGCGAGCCGTCTCCCTTTAACTAAAGCGAGCATCAGAATGCCGAAAGTCGGGCTATCAATTGTGGTCTCGGCGCTGAATGAAGCTGGCAAAATTGCCGAAATCGTCGGAGGCATATTACCCTTAGCACGAATGTTCCTCGAGGATTTCGAAATCATCCTCGTCGACGACGGTAGCACCGATGACACGGGAGCTATAATGGATCGTTTTGCGCTCCGAGATCCCAGGGTGCGCGTGATCCACAATTCCTATGCGATGGGCGAAGCCTTTGCGTTTAAAACCGGGCTGGTCGCACCCGATTTGGACGATGCGGGGCGATCATCTCGTGCCCCGGCGGCTCTAGCGCAGACAATTACGCGTCTGGACGCATGACAAGATCCGAGCTTTCGGCGATGGTGCTCCGCAGCCAGCATTCCTGGTGCCTTGGTCCACACCGGAGCTTCTGAATGCCTATCCCGCACGCCTCGCAGGCCTTATCCCGCTTCACCGTACTTGACCTGACCAGGGTCCGCGCCGGGCCGACCTGCGTACGTCAGTTCGCAGACTGGGGCGCCAATGTCATCAAGATTGACGCCCTGCTGGAAAACGCCGACAGCGAGCAGCTTGGCGGCGCACGGCGGGGCGCGGATTTCCAGAACCTGCACCGCAACAAGCGAGCGATGACACTCAATCTCAAGGCATCCCAAGGGCCTCGAGACCTTCATGCGCTTGGCAAAAAAGGCGGACGTTGTGGTCGAGAATTTCCGTCCCGACGTCAAGAACAAGCTCGGCATCGACTACGAGAGCGTACGCAAGATCAATCCTCGCATCGTCTATGGCAGCATTTCCGGCTTCGGCCAGGATGGCCCCTACCACAAACGTCCCGGCTTCGACCAGATCGCGCAGGGAATGGGCGGACTGATGTCGATCACCGGCGCTCCCGGCGAGGGACCGATGCGGGTCGGCATTCCCGTGGCCGACCTCACCGCGGGCCTGTTCTGCGCCATGGGCATCCTTACCGCACTCCTGGAGCGAGAGGTCTCCGGTGAGGGTCAATGGGTGCAGACCTCGCTGCTGCAGGCTCAGATCTTCATGCTCGATTTTCAGGCCTCACGCTGGCTGATGGAAAAGGAAGTGGCCAAGCAGATCGGCAACGATCACCCAACCAGCATCCCCACCGGGGTGTTCAAGACTTCCGACGGCTATATCAATATCGCCACCGCTGGCGGCAGGATCTGGGAGCGTTGCGCGCAGGCCCTCGGCGCGCCCGACCTTCCAACGTGCCCCGAATACGCTACCGCGCCGGATCGCTCGAAGAACCGCAAGGCGCTCAATGCCGAGCTCAACAAGCTCACCGAAAAAAAAACAACGGATACTTGGGTCAGGGAGCTGAACGAGGCCGGCGTACCCTGTGGTCCTATCTATTCGATCGACCAAACGTTCGACGACGCGCAAGTCAAACACCTCGGTATCGCCCAAGATGTCCCCAACACCGAGAGGCCGGCATATCCGGCTTGTCGGCCAGCCGATGAAGTTATCACGCACCCCAAGCAAGATGGCGGCCCCGCCACCGGAATTCGGTGAGCAGACCGACGAGGTGCTGGCCGAATTCGGTTTCTCCGAAGGCGAAATCGAGGAGTTGCGGAAAGCCAAGGTGGTTTAGCCACCTTTCGGCTCAACCACGGTCCTAACCAGCTGTCTTCGATTTCCGGCTGACGAGACGCCTGGAGATCTAGCAAGCAACAATCGGGTTCGTTAGGAGATACGCGTCAACTAATCTGCGATAGCAGACCGTCAGCGGCCGGCAACCCGATCCCGAAATACACGGCATAGTGCATTGCGGTCCGCCTTCAACACGCCGCGTTCAGTGATCAGGCCGGTCACCAGTCGTGACGGTGTCACGTCAAACCCGTAATTGGCGACCGGTGAGTCCTCGGGTACCACTCGCACGGTCTCGATCCGTCCATCAGACGTGCGGCCGGACACGGTTGCGACCTCGCCCCGCCGCACGCTGTTCGATCGGAATCTGAGTCAAGCCATCATCAATGCTAAAGTCGATAGTCGGCGACGGTAGAGCAACATAGAACGGTACATCATTGTCATGCGCCGCGAGCGCCTTCAGATAGGTACCGATCTTGTTGCAGACATCACCGTTAGCGGTCACCCGGTCGGTTCCGACGATGACAAGATCGACCATTCCATGCTGCATGAGATGGCCGCCGGTGTTGTCTGGGATTACCGTATGCGAGACTCCGTGATGGCCAAGCTCCCAAGCGGTCAGCGAAGCTCCCTGATTGCGTGGCCGAGTCTCGTCGACCCAGACGTGGACGAGGAGGCCTCGGTCGTGAGCACAGTAGATCGGCGCCGTCGCGGTTCCCCAATCCACCGTCGCCAGCCATCCGGCATTGCAATGAGTTAGGATGTTGACCGGTTCGCCCGGCTTCTTGCTCGCCGCAGCCTCTTCGATCAGCGCGACGCCGTGCCGGCCGATTTCCCGGTTGATCGCCACGTCCTGCTCCGCGATTTCGCGGGCACGCCCGTAGGCCGCCTCTGCGCGAGCCGAGGAAGGCAACGACTGAAGCGCTTGCTGCATCTCGTCGAGTGCCCATTTTAGGTTGATCGCGGTCGGCCGGGTGGCGATCAGCAGCCTATAGGCCTCGTCAAGTGTTGCATTGGACCCGTCGGCGCGCATCGCCAGTGCGACGCCGTAGGCTGCCGTGGCGCCGATCAGCGGCGCGCCGCGCACCAGCATGTTGCGGATCGCGTCGGCTGCAGCCTCGACGCTTGCAATTCGGGCCAGTGCAAAGTCATGGGGCAATCGCCGCTGGTCGATCGCGCCGACAGACCAGCCATCCGGCTCCAGCCAGATGCTGCGGAAATGCTGACCGTCGACCTTCATCTCCGCAGCACCCGTCCCGCCACGGCGTCCAGCTTTTTCAACAATGCTGGATCGCGCGCTTCGGGAGTGGTGATCAGTGCTGTATCAAGCGCCCGGTCGGAGCCGACCGGGCATGGTTCATGCTCGCGCGGGAAATCGACGGCGAGACGGGCTATCAGCGCCCTCGCCTTCTCGGCATTTGAATTCAGGACGCGAATGATGTCCTGGACCGTGACAGCGTCATGATCGGGATGCCAGCAATCGAAATCAGTGACCATCGCCACGCTGGCGTAACAGATCTCGGCTTCGCGTGCGAGCTTCGCCTCTGGCATGTTGGTCATTCCGATCACCGAATACCCCTGCGCCTTGTAGGTCAGGCTTTCGGCGAGGGTAGAAAATTGCGGACCCTCGATGCAGACGTAGGTACCACCGTTCGCGACCGCGACGCCTTCGGCTTCGATCGCCGCGGCCAGATGGGCCCGCAGTCTTGGCGACACTGGATGAGCCATGGAGACATGCGCGACGCATCCTTTTCCAAAAAACGAACTTTCGCGCTTGTGAGTGCGGTC
This sequence comes from uncultured Alphaproteobacteria bacterium, assembly GCA_963806075.1. GTDB lineage: Bacteria > Pseudomonadota > Alphaproteobacteria > Rhizobiales > Xanthobacteraceae > Bradyrhizobium. The sequence continues at coordinate 125,995 of CAWDWT010000012.1, read as the reverse complement.
GACGAATTGGTCCACCAGCACAAAAACCCCCGGCGAAAGTTCCTCTTTGAATGAGCCGCATGCCGAGAGCGAAACAAGATCGGTGACGCCGACCCGTTTCAGTACATCGATATTGGCCCGATAGTTGATGTCGGAGGGCGATAGCCTATGTCCCTCGCCGTGCCGCGGCAGAAACACGATCGGCAGCCCCGCGATCGTGCCGCAACGGAGCGGTCCTGACGGCTCGCCCCATGGGCTTTGAAGTACCTCGTCGCGGACATTTTCAAGGCCCGGCAAATTGTAGATCCCGGAGCCGCCAATGATGCCAAGCACGGCCTTTGCCATCACGTTTTCCAACCTGCTTCGACGGCGAAAAGGCCAAACACGGCCAGTTCCCAAAGCACCCGAAATGTTCGACTATATCCCGGCGCAAAAATCAAACGTTTGTTCTCTGGCGAGCGGAATCTTCGGTTGGTGGCGCGGCGCGCCATGCGGTATCTAGCCTGTTCAGGGAAAGTCGATGTTGAAGAACGTCAGAGAAAAGTGCCAATCCATCATTGATGCCTGCCTGCGCATGAACCAGCTCGGCATCAATCAAGGTACATCAGGCAATATCAGCCTGCGTCATGAGGCCGGAATGCTGATCACACCCACCAGCGTTCCCTACGAAGCGATGCGACCAGAACAGATCGTTTATATGGCGCTCGACGGCTCGTTCGATCCCACGCAGCGACCTTCGAGCGAATGGCGTTTTCATCTCGACATCCTGAAAGCCCGACCGGAGGTGAACGCGGTCGTTCATGCGCATCCCCCATTTGCGACGATACTTGCGATAATGGGCCTGGAAATTCCGCCGTTGCACTACATGATCGCTGTTGCAGGTGGAGATACGATCCGTTGCGCACCGTATGCGACCTATGGCACCCAGGAACTGTCGGCGCATGCCGTCAAAGCGCTTGAGGACCGTTCCGCCTGTCTGCTGGCACATCATGGCATGATAGCTATCGGGCCATCACTTTCGAAGACGATGTGGCTTGCGGTCGAGGTCGAGACACTGGCGCGACAGTACCATGGTTGCTTGCAAATCGGCACGCCACCGCTGCTATCGAAGGCCGAGATCAACAACGTGCTCGGCCGCATCGCGGGATATGGTCCGGCCTCGGAATGAACTGGATCGCTGGGTCCCCAGCGACCGGTCATGACTTTCGCATAAGGTCAGGCGTCCGAAGGGCTTATTTGCCCTTAAAAACCGGCGAGCGCTTGTTTAGAAACGCATCCATTCCCTCTCGAAAATCCTCGCTCATATAGGCGCGGAGAATCAAGTCCTCGCCCTCGTCGCGGGATAGCGTCCGGCGGATTCGGCGTACCGCTTCTTTGGTAGTTTCGAGCGTAATCGGCGCGTGACTAGCGACAAGCTTCGCGGTTTCGTCGGCACGCTGCTGCAAGGTGGCGACATCGGGTACTACCTCGTTGAGCAGGCCGAGCGCCAGCGCCTCGGGAGCTTCAACCAGCCGGGCCTTGAAAATCAGATCTTTGGTCCGGGCCGGCCCGATCAACGAGACTAGGCGGCTGATATTGGACATCGACAGGCAATTGCCGAGCGTTCGCGCAATCGGAAAGCCGATCCGAGTCGCTGCGGTGCCAATCCGGATATCGCAGCAGGCCGCAATGCCGGCGCCGCCCCCGGTGCAAGCGCCGGCAATGGCCGCGATGGTCGGCACCCGGCAGGTTTCCAAGGCGCCGAGCACGCGATCGATCCGGGCTTCGTAGTCGAGTGCGTCTTGTGCGGATTTGAAGGCGCGAAACTGCGAGATGTCGGTTCCCGAAGCGAACGCCTTCTCACCCGTGCCGGTCAGGATCATGGCCTTGATCGAGCGATCTGCATTGGCGGTTTCGCAGATCGCCGCCATTTGCTCGTACATCGCAAAGGTCAACGCATTGCGCGCCTGCGGGCGATTAAACGTGATTCGGGCGATGCCGTCTTTGATAGAGCACAGCAGGTCTCCTGTGGCTTCGCTCGGGGCGTTCATGGCACGCTCCTCTGTTTTGGACAGGAATCAAACCATGCTCGGACCGGAATCCAATTCAGCTCAGGCGATGGCGACCTTCGATTTTGGCATCGACACCACTTCGCGTGCCTTCAGGACATCCATCGCAGCCTGAACACCACCGCTGCGATGCGGGATATTGGCAAGATCGAGACCCATCTCGACACCGGCCAGCGTCCCCATCAGCATCAGATCGTTCAAGTGGCCGATATGTCCGATGCGAAACGCCTTGCCCTTGATCTTGCCAAGGCCTGCGCCGAGCGACATGTCGAAGTTTTCCAGCACCACTTTCCGGAAAGCATCCGAATCATGCCCTTCCGGAACCATGACCGCGGTTAGCGCCGGCGAATAACAATGCGGATCGAGGCAAACCAGATCAAGGCCCCACGTTTTCGCCGCCGCTCGGGTTGCCGAACCATGACGCATGTGCCGGGCGAAGACATTATCGAGTCCCTCCTCCTCCAGCATCGCGATGGCTTCCTTCAGCGCAAACAGTAGGTTAGTCGCAGGCGTGTAGGGGAACGTGCCAAGCTTGTTGTTCGCGATCATGTCGGCCCAGTCCCAGTACGATCGCATCCCGCTATTCGCCTTCGATGCAGCAAGCGCCTTTTCCGAGATCGCGTTGAAGCCCAAGCCACCCGGCAGCATCATGCCCTTTTGCGATCCGCAGACCGAGACATCGATACCCCAGGCATCATGTTCGTATTCGAGCGAAGCAAGACCTGAGATGGTGTCGACCATTAATAGCGCCGGGTGCTTGGAACGGTCGAGTGCCTTGCGGACTTCGAGAGGATGCGTGACGCAGCTGGTCGAGGTCTCGTTATGGACCACCATCACGGCCTTGATCTTGTGCTGCAGGTCCGCCGCCAGTTTTGCCTCGATCTGCGCCACATCGGCGCCGCGCCGCCAATCGGTCGGCAGGAACTCGACGTCAAGCTTGAATTTATCGGCCATGCTTCGCCACAGCACCGCGAACTGGCCGGTCTCGGCCATCAGCACCTTGTCACCTGGCGACAGAGTATTGACGATCGCGGCTTCCCAAGCGCCGGTTCCCGACGAGGGATAGATGATGACCGGTTGCTTGGTCCGGAAAATGCGTTTTATGCCCGCCAGCACAGCATGTCCGAGTTCGGCGAACTCGGGACCGCGGTGATCCATGGTCGGCATGTCCATAGCGCGCAGCACCCGGTCGGGCACATTGGTCGGTCCTGGAATCTGGAGAAAATGCCTTCCAGTGTGCAACGTCATCGTCTTGTCCTTCCTTGGCTTTGCAAGCCGCTCGAATATCACTATTCAGCATGCTTGTCCCCCGCTCCGAGAATACCGTCAATGCATCAAAAGGCAGGCTTTTTGCCTCGGCTGGACGAATTCGGGATAGCGACGAGCCGACAAATCCGGGGCGATGGATAACTCCAGCCCGATCGAAATGGGCGCCGAACAATATGATCTTATCTTCATATGCCAAGATCCAGGTTCGAAGACCCGGGTCCAGCGTGCGGCCCGCGTATGCGGATGTGGCCGAAGCGCCAGTCGATATCATACGGGGCACGACTATTTTCAAAATCAACTTCGCAGGGCGGTCAGGCGGATGCTACTCCGCTGATTACCCGCAAGCGGGAACGATGGGGCGAGACCATCCTGGTACGGCTGTGCCGCAGGGCTTGGCGGGAACTCAGTGATATCCTGTTCGTCCATCCGCGCAACAAGCCGATCGCTGCCATCGAGCATGTGAAGGCGAATCAGCGGGTCGCGCTGGAGCGGGTCCGAAAATCCGGCCAATTAGCCAAAGGCATATTTTTGCATTCAGAATTCAAGGCAGGTACAGACGCTTCAGCGTTCGAAAGATAGGCAATCGATGCGAGGGGAGTAAAGGCCTGCCGGAAATTTCCGACCAGGGTCTGACGACACTTCAAAACCGGCTCACCCACGAGGTGACGGGTGAGGTCTTGTTCGATCGTTTCGATCGCGGCCGCTACGCGACCGACGCCTCGTTCTACCAGATCATGCCCGCGGGCGTGATCATTCCCAAATCCGTCGATGAGGCGTTGCGGGCATTGGCGATCTGCCGCGACCACGGCCGGATCGTAACACCGCGTGGCGGTGGCACCTCGCAATGCGGCCAGACCGTCAATGATGGCATCGTTATCGATTTCTCGAAACATCTCAACCGCATCGTATCGTTGGATGTCGACAATCGTACCTGCGTTGTCGAGCCAGGGATCGTTCTCGACGATCTCAACCGTCAGCTCAAGCAGCACAACCTCTGGTTTCCGGTTGATGTTTCCACCGCCTCACGCGCCACGATTGGCGGCATGGCGGGCAATAACTCCTGCGGCGGTCGCTCGCTGCGCTACGGCACCATGCGCGACAACACGCTATCCATGGACGGCGCCTTGGCGGATGGCACGTTACTACACTTCGGCGAGGTACCGCGCGATCTCGCAGGCTTTGATCAGAACGACAAAGGACGCAGCCTGTTTCGCGACATGCTGGCGCTCGGCGAGCGCGAAGCGGCAGAGATTGCCGAAAGATTTCCAAAAGTGCAGCGCCGCGTCGGCGGTTACAATCTCGATGCGCTGGTGCCGCGCAACGCCGCAAACAACATGGCGCATCTTCTGGTCGGCTCCGAAGGTACCCTTGCCCTCACCACAAAGGTCGAACTCAAGCTGTGGCCGGTGATCCGCAATAAAGTGCTCGGCGTCTGTCATTTCGGCAGCTTTTACGAGGCGATGGATGCCGCCCAGCATCTGGTCAGGCTGCGCCCAATCGCCGTCGAACTTGTCGATCGCACCATGCTGGCGCTTGGCCGCGAGATCGCGATGTTTCAGCCGATCATCGGCACAGCCGTGCGCGACGATCCCGACGCCGTCCTTATAGTCGAATTTGCCGAGGAATATCAGGCCGACAACCTGCGCCTCCTGAAACAACTCAGCGAGGTGATGGCGGACCTGGGCTTTGGCTGGGATAGGCCGCAACGCAAATGGGGCGGCGTGGTTGAGATCACCGAGCCGGCACTGCAAACCGGCATCGCCGAGTTCCGCGCCGCCGGCCTCAACGTCATGATGTCGATGAAGCAGGAGGGCAAGCCGATTTCATTCGTCGAGGATTGCGCCGTGCCGCTCTCTCATCTCGCAGACTATACCGAGCGGCTCAATACCGTCTTCGCCAAACATGGCACCCGCGGTACCATGTACGCGCACGCTTCCGAGGGTTGTCTGCATGTTCGCCCTATCCTGAACCTGAAACTCGAGCAGGACGTCAAGGCGATGCGCGCTATCGCCGAGGAAACCTTCGAGATGGTCCGGGACTACAAGGGGTCGCATTCCGGTGAGCACGGCGACGGAATCGTGCGATCGGAGTTTCACGAGGCTATGTTCGGCTCGCGCATCATCGAAGACTTCAGGGAGGTGAAGCATCGCTTCGATCCGGATAATGTGCTCAATCCCGGCAAGATCGTCGATCCGCCTGACATGGACGATCGCGAACTATTTCGCTACTCGCCGGATTATCGCGTCGGCGAATTGAAGACCGAACTCGATTGGTCGGCTTATCCCGGCGCCGGCGGCGGATTCCAGGGCGCCGTCGAGATGTGCAACAACAACGGCGCCTGTCGCAAATTGGAGGGCGGCGTGATGTGCCCCTCCTATCGCGCCACGCGCAACGAGAAGGATGTCACGCGCGGCCGCGCCAACACGCTGCGACTCGCGATCTCCGGCCAGTTGGGGCCGGATGCACTTTCCTCGGCTGAGATGATGGACACGCTGAAGCTTTGTGTATCCTGCAAGGCCTGCCGCCATGAATGTCCGACCAGCGTCGACATGGCCAAGATGAAGATCGAGGTGCTGGCCGCACGAGTGGCCGCGCATGGACTTTCACTGCGAGACTGGCTGATCGGTTATCTACCGCACTACGTTGCGCTGGCCTCTTGTTTCGCCCCGCTGGCCAATCTTCGTAACCGAAGTTCGTTGTTACGGCTGTTGCTGGAGAAAATCGCCGGCATCAGCGCCAAGCGCGCGCTGCCCGCATTCCGGCGCGATGCATTTGATCCGCAGACGCAGAGCATGGGACCGGTCGACGGCCGCGAAGTCGTGCTTTTCGCCGATACTTTCAACCGAGCCTACGAGCGCGAGAACCTCGACGCCGCGTTGCGCGTGTTGATCGAAGGCGGCTATCGCGTTCATATCCCAAGACCTGCCGACAACGGCCGGCCGTTGTGCTGTGGGCGAACCTTCCTTTCAGCAGGACTTGTAGATAACGCACGCGCCGAGCTCGATCGGCTAGTCGCAACCTATGCGCCGTTCGCAGCACGCGGCGTGCCGATTGTCGGACTGGAGCCAAGCTGCCTGCTGACTCTCCGCGACGAGTTGCAGTCGTTGCGCTCGGATGCAACCGCCAGAAACATCGGCGCGCACGCCCTCTTGTTCGAGGAATTTTTGGCGCGTGAGCTGGACGCCGGCCGCCTGAGAATGGCGCTCGGCCCGATCGGCGCTAAAGCGCTGCTGCATGGCCATTGTCACCAGAAATCCTTCGGCGCATTCACGTCGGTCGAACATATCCTTGGTCTTATTCCCGGTCTCGAGGTCGTGAGCATCGAGTCCAGCTGCTGCGGCATGGCCGGCGCTTTCGGCTACGGCGCGGACACCTACGACGCCTCGATGGAGATGGGTGAATTGACGCTGCTGCCCGCGGTGCGGCGCGCGGACACCGCAACGCTAATCGTCGCAGATGGCACATCCTGCCGGCACCAGATCAAGGATGGTTCGGATCGCGATGCCCTTCACGTCGCGCGTGTGCTGGTGATGAGTTTCGACAGCGGGCGCGTTAGCAATCCTCCCTTGTCCGCACCGTGAAGCGCCAGTGCCAGCGCGTGCGATTGCGGGCTTGGTGGCGCTTTGCGATAGCCGCAACAGATCGGCGTAGTCGACATTCGGCTTGGCAAAATCGCGCGAAAACGCGGTTCGCGGTTCTGCAGGTCAGCGCCTGCGCAGAACGCCCTATTGCCGGCGCCGGTCAGGACAATCACTCGTACCTCGTCATCGTCGTGCGCGGTGCGATAGCCCTCGGCGATACCGGCAATCAAATCGCCATTGATGGCATCGCGTTTGTCCGGCCGTTTGATGGTAATCCAGAACGCCTGCCCGCGCTTTTCTAATAGAACGCTGGTATTGTCGGTCATTGCTCGCCTGCCTGATGGGTTTTCGGCGGCTATTAACGGCGGGAAAACCATCGGCCGCGAGGATGATTTACAGCGTCAAGGCGTCGGAATTGCGGACACAGCCTTCTTGACCCAGACCTTGTTGTCATGGAACGCGGCGCCGCCGACGGGTGCCACGGCTTCGGCCCCAGTGAGCATATTGAACCATAGCCGCCGATATGAGCCTTGTTCGGATGTACCGATTCTGCAACCAGTACACCGCGATGTACGCCGTTGAACAATCTGGCGGTTAGCGTCGTCTCGCCGCGCATGTTGCCGAGCGTGACAGCATCGCCATCGCCGATATCAAACGCGGAAGCATCGTCGGGATGGATCATTACAGTCGGTGCGCCTTCGCGTGCCTGTGACGAAGGCGTCTCGTTGAATGTGGTATTGAGAAAGCTGCGCGAAAGGGCTGGTGGCGAGCCGGAACGGATGCACTGGATCCACTTCCTCGATGATAGCCCAGTGATCCGGCAGCGACGGCATCCGGTCCCATGGCCCCATCATTCCGGCGTTGCGGAGCGGAACCCGCGCCCAATCGGCCTTGAAGTGAAACTTCTTGTCGGCGTGCGCAAAGCCGCCGAGGTAATGCGAGGTGCGGAAGTCCGGCTGCAGATCGCGCCAGATATCGGCCTCCAGCCCCTCTATGTCGCCGTGGCCACTCTTCCTCAATGTCGCGTCGATCAATTCGCGCGCCGACATGTCAAAACCGGGATGCGCGAGCAACGCGCACAAACGTTGAGTCTCGTCTGGCTGGACCGACCAGAGCAAGCCTTCGCCAGGCAAAACAATCGAGCAGTATGTTAGTCGGCCTTGACGGTTCGGATCTGCATGGCCGGTTGTGCGGGAGCGACGTCCGGCGAATTTATTCCAACAAACTCGGCTTGTGCCGCTTCCGATATCCAGCTGGGCGCAGAAGGTTGGAGGATCGCTAGCGCAACCAGCGCTATCACAACAAGTACTGGCAGCACGAAAAGAACGATGTTCCAATCCCGCTCTACATTGTCATGTTGTTCCTGGGATCGATCAAACGAGCCATGCATGGATATCTCCTTGGTGAAAATCTCCACCCACCGTGAAATAACCCACGACAGTCCGATCGAATGTAAGGCGCCTCACATTTGCTGCTATAAAACAGTTGGAATTTGCTTGGACGGGGCGTGCCCGAGAGCTAATCGCCTTCGCTTTGCGGCGCCGCTTCGGCCAACGCCTGGAGCGGCGCGGTCTCAAGAACAACGATGGCTCCGTGTTCGAGGCGAACCCAATTGCGCAGCGCCCAGACCCGCAGCTGCTTGTTAATGCTCTCCCTCGTCATGCCGACCATTTCGCTGATTTCCTGCTGCGTAATGGCAATCGTCCGTCCCCCGGACGCGAGCTTTTCTTCTTTCTCGGTCAGACGAATGAGCGCGCCGGCGAGCCGGCCCGGTAGATTTTGCAGGATCACCTGTTCGACCTGATCGCTGGTCCATCGCAGCCGCGTACAAAGCAATTCAATGAACTTCATCGCTAACTCGGGCTGGCTCCGTACGAACGGAAGATATTCACGACGGTCGATCGCAAAAATCTCGCAATTGGTATTCGCCGTGGCGTCGGCCGTCCGCGCCTGCCCATCGAGAACTGCGATCTCTCCAAATATCTCGCCGGCTCCGATGAGATTCAAAATAGCGCTGCGGCCATCGGCTGACGAGATGCTGATCTTCACCGTGCCACTGATCACCGCAAACAGGCTGTTGCCGGGATCGCCCTTGGAAAAGATCGTAGTACCCCGCTTTAGGGTGGAATGTTTGGCGTAGCGGCAGAGCTGATCGAGTGCTTCGGGTTCGAGATCACAAAAAATCGGATGATTGCGCAGCAGAGCGAGCGTACTGCGCGCCACCGACCGGGGCACAATATTTTTGTCTTGGGGTACGCCGCTCACGACCATCTGATGATTTACGTTGTCAGACATCCGAGGGATCAAGCGATGGCTCACGGATTGTCAATCGGCCGCAGGCGTTATACGCCGGCACGTTGCCTACAGCAAGAAATGGCTGCCGATCCTCGACGTTTCAGCCATCGGTAAAACTTGCGACCTCTGGTTGATTTTTAATTAGGTACTAAACTTGGAGGAGCTAGTTATTGCGCTGGTGCGAAACCATATAAGCCACAAGGCACGCCGCAACTCCCGCAGTGTTTCACAGGCTACACCGGGCCGTCGAACAGGATTGGAAGCCGCTCAGCACGGAAAGAATCGCTCGATCTGGCAGCGCAGGCCGTGCCGAGCGCGCTGGCAGCACATCTCGCAACGGCCGCACAATTCCCCCCAGCACAACCGACGGTTCGGTCTGATGCCGCGAGCTCTGCTCTGATGACCAGGGAATTATTGATATCGGCTGCAGCCGGAACAACCGGAACCAACCGCTATGGTCCTAGTCCACCCGGGCACGCCAGCCGGACAGCCGTTCGGACCAACCGGCTAACCCGCCACCAATGCGGTCGCCCAGCTGAAATCGTAGTGCGAACTAACCGCTTTCATAATAACCGCGGTAGCCAACACAAAGATAATCTGCAGCAGCGTCTTGGTTGTGAATACCTTGTTCAACAGCGCCATGCGATGCTCCCTCCCCGCCCTATACTGCATCGGAAAGCGCAATACAATGCCGCGAGTATTTAGGCCTAAAAAACGAAAATGCCCGGCAACCGCAGAGGCTGCCGGGCAAGACAAGCTATTATTCAAAAGCATAGGCGCGCCGGAAAGCGCGTTTCAAGCGTTACATTAACCAATCACGCCATCACGAGAGGACCTTTCGCCAATACAGTGTGTTAGGCCATGCCCATGGATCTTGCCGGCGATACAAGCGGTAGCCAGCTCGAATAAAGTTGTTCGCCGAAACGACATTATCAGTGGTATCGGAAACCACGCAGTTCCATCCGTTGTTACGGGCTCGCGATTCCATGGCTCGCATCAGACGCAATTGCAGGCCATTCCAGCTCGCCCACAACTCAGACGCCTCGGCCGCGGATGGTCGGTCGGAGCAGTGACAGGCTGCGCACGCTCAGCGTTTGTGCCTCATCGATCCAGGCGATGCGAAAACCTTCCAGCGACTTGATCGACTTGGCCGTGTGGTCAATGACACGCTCGATTCGGTGGATCAGTTCCAGCGCCCCATCGTCGCCGTTCTGCAGGGGTTGGGCGGCCTTGCCCCAGCCGCGATCGAGGATCGCATTCGCCGCCGTGACCCGCGCCGCGGCGGTGGCGTCTTTCGAGCGCATGATGCCGACCAGCACATTGATCGCCGTCCGGGTATGGGTCCGCGCCATCAAACGGATTTCAGTGATGGATCTAGGCATCTGAATTTCCTGCATCGCGAGAGGAAGCAGCGCGCCGGCCAAGATTGCGAACGTCGCCGCTCACGATAATCCTTCCCAGACAATGATCACGGTCAAGACCGCTAATCCGAGCGATATCAAATAGGCGGTCATGTCAATTCTGTTTGCTTGAAAGAATGAAAGATGCGGCATGACCCGCGTGAAGCGATCATTTCAGCGCGCGAACGCCTTATCCCTTGCTGGGCCGCGTGCGATCGTGGCTTCAGCCACGCCGCAGCCGGCGCGTTCGCGCACGCCGGCTAATCAAAAGGGTTCAGACGGCGACACACTGGCGACGCCAGGGGCGACGGTGGGAGGTGTGGCGCCGTGCCGCGCGGCCGCCGTCCGATTCGAAATTTCCAAATGAAAAAACCCGCCGCCGGTTTTCCCGGCGCGGGCTCAATTCTTGCGATGATGGATATAAGCCGGTGATTTGCCCGACAAGTCGAGTTTCAAAAACGGAGCTCGCGGCGGCGCGGAAAATTCAATCGCAGCTCAATGCGACGTCCGCCAGGAAAGCTCTTCGAAATAACATTCTTGAAAACAAAACGCGCGGTCAGTTCGGGCGGACGAACCTTATGCTCGCGACGATGGGCATAGGCCGGTGATTTGCCCGACAAGTCAAGTGTCGAAACGAAACTAACGGCAGCGCGAAACCAATCGCCGCTCACCCTCAGAGGCTGCAGAGAATGTCTGCGCTGAAAAGTTGAAAGCCGTTGAATCTGGAATGGTCCCCGACTTGTTCGGTCGGCAGGTTGGCTTTTCCGAACGCAGACATGCGCCGGTAATTTATCCACCGTCTCAGGTTTTTCTGTACACAACTGGCGCAATCGCCTGATTGCGCGATCGGATTGCTTGATTCGTCAGATACATTTTGCTGAGTTGTTTCCGGGTTGAGGTCATATGACGAAGTGGGCAACAGAGCGCGACGATTTGATCGCGCAGACGATGGCATTTGTTCGATCGGTAACGGACCGAAAGCCGGAGGTGGCGGTCGAGCCTCTCCCGGTTGAGCCTCTCCCGGCCGAATCGCTTCGAGCCCAAAAGCCTTTCTCCGCGCCGTCTGTTCCGTCGATCGAGAGTACGGCGCCAACCGATGCTGCACCGCTACCCGGGATGCTTCCTTTTAGAGCGCTACCCCAAGGCGACGTGCGCAAGGAAATCCAGAGCCGGGTTGCGGCCTTTCGGGCGCACCAGCATCGCTTCCAACGCGAGCGCGAAGCCTACTTCAATTCCGTCTTGACCCAAGCGCGCTCGACGATCGAAGGAAAATCCGACGCGCCACCGGCGTGATCGTCAACGCGATCCGCCACTCGGCCGCCCGCCATTTACCTACAGCAATACCGCTCTATGGTCAGCGGGGTCCCTTGGCGCCAATTTATTTTTAGTTTGCGGTTTCCTCTTCTGGCTAGGCGGATTCAAAACGGCCATTATCGGCTGAACGGGATTCGAACGGAGGATATCCGATGTATTTCGTGGCCGCCGCGCTCGCTGTGCTGGCTGGTCTGTTCTACGCCGCCGGCAATAGTGAACTCGGCAGTTGGGGCAGCGATGTGTGCCGATACGGCAGCACGTTTTGCGATAATCCGGTTTATGTCCTGGTGGGCGCCATTCTGGCTGCCGTTTGGGCCAGGTTCGTCAGCATCCGCTGAGGCAGCGAGAAGTTCGAACCCAGCAACTCGACGACTATGGCGCGACGTCGTTGGCGGGTTGCGCGGGCTTCGGTCCCGGGGCTTCTGGTTCAATGACAGGCTTCCGGAGCGTCGGCGTCACTCGTGCGCCGGCGGCCTGGGCCGCAGCGGCCGTGGTGCCGTAATTGATCGTCGCCGTCCGCAAGTGAGGCTTGTTCCACGGGCCGTGATCCACCAGCAGCATGGCTGCTACACCCAACACCGCGACCGCCAAAGCAACAGCGAGCGGCCCATGTATTCTGGGTGTCGGCATAGTTTGTGTCGAATAAGTTTTTGCCATTGAATGAACCTGATGCGCTATCCGGTCGCAAAATAAATCATCGCGAGGGCGAAGGTTCCGCAGTGAACGCCGACAAAGCGGCTTCTTTGGCGGGAACAAATTTGCGGCATATGAAATTATGCAGATCGACGCGCGCAAAAACGAAAGCCGTGGGCTAACCCGGCTTGAATGTAATTGGCGCAAGGTGCACGCCGTGTGCCGTGTGTTCTGCCGAGAAAGGAGGGTCCTGAAATCCGGAGACCGCGTTGCCGGGCGGCCTCCTTTTTGTCCGGGACTTCCTTGAGCGCCGGGATAAGATAGCGATTGTTGTTGTTCAGCATCTGCTGATTCAACCTGCTTCCAAGCACCAATGTGCTTCAAAGCATCGGGGCATTTGATGGCCGAACCCAGTCGGACGGAAGTCAAAAAGCCCCGCAACATCGTATTTCGATTGCTGGGTCCCGGCCTGGTAACGGGCGCCGCCGACGACGATCCGTCGGGCATTGCGACTTACTCGCAGGCGGGCGCCCAGTTCGGCTACGGCCTGCTCTGGACGGTATTCCTCACCACACCTTTCATGATTGCGATCCAGGTGATCAGCGCCAGGATCGGCAGGGTCACCGGCAAAGGCCTCGCCGCAAACGTCACGGAAGTCGCGCCGCGCTGGCTGGTACTGGCGCTGATCTTTCTACTGGTCGCCGCCAACACCTTCAACATCGCGGCCGACATTGCCGCGATGGGTGAATCGCTTTCGCTGGTGATCGGCGGACTCGATCATGAGCACGCGCTGATCTTTGCCGCCACCTCCACCCTGCTTCAGGTCTTCGTCCCCTATCGCCGCTACGCGCCGGTCCTGAAATTCATGACGCTGACGCTGTTCGCCTATGTCGCGACCGCATTGACCGTGAATATCCCATGGAGAACGGCGTTGCTCGCTGCGGTCTGGCCCAAAGCCAGCGTCAATGCCGACTATTTCCTGATGGTGGTTGCCGTCCTCGGCACCACGATCAGTCCCTATCTGTTTTTCTGGCAGGCTTCGCAGGAAGTCGAGGAAATGCACAAAGGCAAGATTCGCCGGCCGCTGCGCGAACTCACCAGAGGTGGCGCTACCGAGCTTGATCGTATCGGCATCGATACCACCGTCGGGATGATTTTCTCCAACGTGATCGCTTTTTCCATCATCCTCACCACTGCCGCGGTGCTCAATGCTAACGGAATCACCAACGTCAATTCGGCCACCCAGGCGGCCGAGGCGTTACGGCCGGTCGCGGGCAACTTCACTTTTCTGCTGTTTGCCCTCGGAATTATCGGCACCGGAATGCTGGCGATACCAGTATTGGCCGGCGCTGCCGCCTATGGCGTATCCGAAGCATTTGGATGGACGGCCACGTTGGAAGCAAAGGCGCCGGACGCCGTTGGCTTCTATACCATCATCGCGGCCGCCACCGTGATCGGGTTCGGACTGGGCTTCACCGGCATTGACGCCATTCACATGCTGGTGTGGAGCGCCGTCCTCAACGGCATCGCAGCCGTGCCGATCATGGCGATGATGATGGTGATCGTCGCCAATTCGCGGCTGATGGGCCGGTTCAGGGCCGCCTCCTGGCTGATCGTGCTCGGCTGGGTCGGCACCGGATTGATGGCTCTGGCAGTGGCTGCCTTGATAGGGTCTTCCGTGACGGGTTAGGCATCGCGTGGTAGGGAACGCGATGATCCGCGATCCTTTCGACATAGTACCCGCCATCCACCGCGAATCCCCTCGATCGGCGCTTGTCACGGCCTTTGGCTCTGCCGGCGCGATTGCGCCGGTGACGGGCGAAGCTTCGGGTGCCCATATTTTTAGGATCGGTAGCCGCTCCACGATTATCCACGCATGCCGATCATTTATGATCGAAATGCCACGCACCGTCCCAATCGCCGGGCGGAGGATTAACCCCGAAATCTTCCATTCGCTTGATCAGGATTTTTGACGGCTCATCGTCGGGGGCGGCCTCGAGCGCAGCGCGGAAGGCCCGGCGTGCATCGTCCCAGCGCCGGGCCCGATAGGCCGCAAGACCTTCGGTATAGCGATCCCGCAGCGCCGATTGTTGTGGTTTGAGACCACCCGCGGCTGCCATGATCTCGAACACCGTCTCGGAATGGGTATGGCCAGCCAGCACCAGCCGATCCACCTCGCGCGTCTCGATGGCGTCGCCGGCGGCTAACCTCGCCGCGTCGGAAATCAAACAACGGGTGCCATAGACCTTGTTCGCACCGACCAGGCGCGACGCCAGATTCACGGTATCGCCCATCACAGTATAGCTCATCATGAATTCAGAGCCGATACTGCCGACCAATACCTCGCCGGTCGCAATGCCGATGCGAACGTCGCATTCGGAGCCGGCTCCGCGCACGCCGAGCAATTCGGGCAATTCGGTTCGCAGTGCCGCGATGCGTCCGAGCATTCCGATCGCCGCAGCGCTCGCCAGCCGGGCGCCTTCGCCGCTTTCGGTGAACGGAGGTCCCCAATAGGCCATGACCGCATCGCCGATATATTTATCGATCACACCGTGATTGGTTCGAACCTGTTCTGACATCGCGGTAAGGAAGTGGTTCATCACCTTGACGAGACCTTGCGGCGTCATTCCCTCGCTCAGGCTGGTAAATCCCTTCATGTCGCAGAACAGCACCGTCATCACGCGCCGCTGGCCATCGGTTGCAGCCAGCGCCGGATGGTCAACAAGCGTTTCGACCACACGGGGATCGATGTACCGGCCGAACGTTTCTCGCATCCTCTCGTTTCGGCGCAGCCGCGCGACCATCGCATTGAAGGCCGCGGTCAGTTGCCCGATCTCATTCTGTGTGGTGACGTCGATCGATCCGTCCAGCTTGCCGGCCTCAACCGCCCGGGTGCCGTCCAGCAGACGACGGACCGGCCGCGTGATGCCGGAGCTGACAAACATCGAGAACGTCAGTCCGAGTATCGCGGCGAGCCCGGTCAAAACGGCCGAAATGGCGATCGTATGCTTTTGATCCCGCATCGTCACCGCAGCGTCGGCGCGAACCTGCGCGATCATATCCGCGCGGATACTGTCGATACGCTGATTGAGCTCGTCGCGCAGCGTGTCGATCCGGGAAAGAATTCTCCTGATTTCGGGAAAGTCCTGGGTTTTCGCTTCCAGCAACGGAAACAGGCGCGCGTGCTCCTCGTCGAGATATCGCAGGACGTCCTTGCTGATATCGTCGATCCGGCCATCAATCCGACCCAGCGCCGCATTGTCCGAATCGGTACTGAGATCGTCGATAATGGCATTGAGAAGCACATGAATGGCGCTGGCCTCTTGCCCGATGGCGGTGCTCGCCGCGTCATAGCGCTGCTTGCGCTCTGCAAAGCCCGCTTCATCGGATGGCGATTGCATTTTGGCAATCACCATCCGGCGCAGTTCGAGCGAGCGTTCGAGCGAATCCGCCTGCATCCGCGCCAGATGGTTGTTTGCCTCGACATATTTCGTCGTCAGTTCATCGAGCTGATGGGCGACTTTTCGCGTCATCACTGTCGACAACGCCGAGACGATGATCATGAGAATGATCAGCCCGACGGCAATGCCGAGGATCTGCCTTCTAATTGACGACCGTATCATTAATCAGTCCCGCCCCCGGCGGTCAGCAATTGCGATGAGAGACCGCATCTGCCCGGCTTCAATCCTGCAATGGGCAGCTCCCTGTTGCAAGGTTGCATCGATCGCGGAAAACCTGTCGAGCATTGCCCCATGAGGCTAAGGTCCAGTGGACTGGTCTTCCGAGGTCGTTGCTGGCGGTAGCGCGCTGCTGCTAGAAAGCGGCAGCAGCCGGTTCTCAAGGTCATTCTCGAACCTGAAAATATGGTAAAGTGCTCGGAGGGACAGGAAGATGGAATCCGAAAAAGCTGCCGGAATTCTGGGCGCCATCGTCGCGATTGCTGTGCTTGCGGCTGCGTTTTTCTTCGTGCCTCCCGGAAGCAACAGCAAATCTGTCAAGCCGGCGGCCCAAACCCCAGAAGCACCGGTAGCCGCCGCACCCGCCCCAAGAGGCCCCGTGATCAGGGATGTTCCGCAGCAATAGGTTCGTCACCTGTCACCTGTGGCTTACGGGCGCCATATCATTCTCAACGCCGACCGCCGCTGATCGGCCCGCAACGCGAATTCCGTGTTCGTCACGGAACAAACTCGCCGAATGTGCATTTGCTCGATCGAGGCCGCCACCCGCCGTTAAAAACGGCGCTGTCGCGGATAGCCAAAGGTTCTCGCGGACCCGCTGTGCAAACACGCGCGCGCGCTGATAGCCAAAGGTGGCGGCCTTCTTCGATTTGCTTCTTCGATTTCCGGAGAGCGGGACCTTTTTGGGCAGGAAAGTCTGGATGAATATCGAGCCGCCATCAATGCTGCCACAACCGGGCATGGCCGAACGCGCTATCGATACGGCGACCGATTTATCCCGCACTATGACCGACGTCTCCATGGCGCTTCGCGCCGCGGTCGATCGTCTGAGCGACGCGATCACGACAACGCGGCAGCCAGGACAGCCGCTCTCCACTGTTAAGGCGATCACAAGGGAAGCGCCGTTGGCAAGCCTGTTCGTGGCGTTTCTATTCGGTGTCGCGGTCGCGCGTCGACGTTAGGTCTCCGCTCCCAGCTCAGAGCACGAAATCATGTCACACGCACCCTGCGCGTTATGCCGCGCAGGGTGCAACGGAATGTTCGAAGTGGTACCGGGTCTCACTGTAACCGTCGGATAGTCGGTCATCAGATAAAGGCCCTTGATTTCGCGCGGTGCGTCCGCGGCCTGAACGTTGGAGGCGAAGAACCCGACAGCAAGTGCAAAGGGGCGAGATAAGCCGCTCGCATCGGACCACTCCTGCAATGGCAGAGAAAAAAATTGCGTCGCCTTTCGGTCTCTTTCAAACCGAAACCGCGACGGTGAAGACGCGGCGACTTAGCGAGCCGATCGTGACAAAAAACGGCACAGCCCAATTACGAGTCGGTGATGACGGCTAGGAAATTAGTCTAGATCGTAGCGTGCTTCCGGGGAGTTCCAAGATACCAGCGCCGTTTGTTTGCTGCATAGCAGCAAGATTGCTCAAAATTAATTTAGCGGTCCATCGCGTCGCTCTCAAACCATAAACGTTGTACACCATCTGTTGAATCAAAAGTGATCGAGGAAAGTCATGAAGCGGGGAATAGCCGTCCTGGTCTGCGTCAGCCTGCTCACGGCCGGCGTCTATTTCGCGATCAGCAAGTGGGGCATTCGGCACGAAACGCTCGATTTGTTCGATGCCTCGCGGCAGCGCCCGGTCGCGGTGGATCTTGCCGTGCGACGTGATTACGAATTGAAGGCAGACGACGGATTCTGGAAACTGCCCGTCGCCGTCATCAGCAACGGCAATACCGTCAAGAATACCGAGTACTCGTTTCTGGCCAACGTCCTTGCGGCAAGAGGCTATCTCGTCGCCAGCATTCAGCAGGATATTCCGAGCGATCCGCCTTTGATGACCGTGCCTGGAGCACCCTATGTCGGCCGGTTGGGAGTGTACCAAAAGGGTGAGGCCAACATCCTGTTCGTGCTTGGCGAACTGAAAAACAGGCAGCCCAATGCGGACTACGCCCATCTTACATTGGTTGGACATTCCAATGGCGGCGATACCGCCATGTACTTCGCCAAGGAGCATCCCGACCTCGTAACCAAAGTGGTCACGCTCGATAATCTGCGGGTTCCCTTTGTTCTCAACAACAAGGTGAAGATCCTGTCGTTCCGCTCCAAGGATCCGAACTTCAAGACCGATCCCGGTGTGCTGCCAAACGCCCAACAGGCGGTCAAGGATGGCGTCGACATCATCAAGACGCCATTCCAGCACACCGAGATGAGTGACCGCGGTCCCGATTCCGTGAAGGAGAAGATCCAGGGCACGCTCGATCGCTTCCTCGGCGGAAAGAATTCGAGCGAGTTGTCGCCGAACAACACGGATCAGCCGCTTGTTTCCAATCCCCCGTCAGACCCGAGCGCGCCCGCGCCGGCCGCGCCAGTCGTTTCCAATCCGCCCGGTGGAGATCGATCGGGTTCCTAGCCGAGGCTCGCGCATCGAACCGCGAAATCAGAACTTCGATCTACGACCTGCCGGTGCATCGGCATCCGGCGCGATGACGGCGAAAGCTTCCTGAAAACGACGTAGATCGACCTCAGCGAGGCGCCCGGGCTCTTGCAACACGATGATTCCCACCCGGAGATTACACCGGCAGAGAAGCGTTGGCGCTATCCGCCCGTGATTGGGGTGGGCGCGGTATGGAAGACCCCCGCGCCCGAAACCTGAGATGCGATCAGGAACGCGGCCACGACCGCCGGCACAGCAATCAGCCTAAGAAATTGATCTACCGAAAGCATTGCTTGTGTCCCCCAACACCGCCCGACAAGATTGCTTCGAAAGTTGCTTCAATTCGCTTTTTGCATGACCTGTTGCTGCTGACTGGTCAGCACCTGATCGGAATAGACCGCCCCACCGATCACGATCAACGCCAAAATTGAAATAACGGCCAAGGTCCGCATGCTTTAATGCTCGTTTTTGATTGTGGCCAAAAACGTCAGAGGTTGGCGCATTTTCAGGACTATCAAGAGAACAATCATGGCCGCAGGATGTTCAGCGTTCAGGCGGTGTTACCGGCATCGATCGTCATCACTGAACCCGTAATATTACGGCCTCCGTCGCCCAGCAGATATTCCACCATACGGGCGACATCGTCGGACTCCGGCAAACGGCGAAGCGCGCTTCGGCTCGCAATCCGTTTGCGCTGATCGTCTCGACAAGCTCTGCGTTAATTCGGTATCGATAAAACCTGGCGCGATCGCATTCACGGTAATGCCAAGCTTGCCGACCTCGCGGGCCAACGACTTGGTGAAGCCGGTCGCGGCCGCCTTGGTCGCACCGTAGACCGACAGACCGTTATAGCCAGTGCTGGCGATGATCGAGGACATGTTGATGACGCGCCCGGCGCCATCAGCCATCATGTGGCGCACTACATATTTGGTCAGGATCACCGGCGAAAGCACATTGAGCCGAAGCAGCGCCTCGATCTCGGAATTGTGCATGGTCGCGAGCAGACCCTCGGTGCCGATACCGGCATTGTTGACCAGGCCATAGATCGCGCCGAACTCGTCGCGCAATTCCTTGACGAAGGCCGGAATGGCATCGATTTCGCTGAGGTCGAACGGCTTGAAGTGGATCAAGCCCCTGCCCTGCTTCACCGCATCGGCGATCGCCGGTCTCAATTCGTCGCTTTCGCGTCGCGCCACCGCGATCACATGGTAGCCAGCCGCAGCTAGTCGCCGTGCGATGGCGAGGCCGATGCCGCGGCTGCCTCCGGTCACCAGGACATTATGCATCGTGTCGGGCCAGCTTTCCGGCCGCCGTGATATCGAGCGAGGCGACAAACTTGATCACGGCAGGCACCTTGTGGGGCGCCAGCGACGCCCTGCAATCGGCCAATATCCGGGCACGGATTTCACCGCTCTGGCCGGTGTCGACATTGTCGGCCAGAATGACGTCGGCAACCACGATGCCCCCCGTGATCGGACTACGACGCGACTTGGCGCGAGACATCCGCACTTCGGCCTGCCGATTGATGACGGCTTCAATTTCCTCGGGATGAACCTTGAGGCCGCCGATGTTGATGATGCCGCCGCGGCGTCCAACGAAGTAATAGCGGTCGCCGCGCAGCTCCACCACGTCGCCCGTGTCGACGAAGCCTTCGTCGTCCGTCAACTTGGCAGCCTCGCGGCCGACATAGGCATACGCCGTCCGCTGCGAGCGGATACGGAGCGATCCATCCTCCACCTTCATTTCGACGCCATCGCGATTCTTGCCGATGATCGTGGCCGGAAAGCCTTCACGGCCATCGTTGACGGCAAAGCCGACGCCAGCCTCGGTCGAGGCATAGGCATGTCCGATCGAAGCCGCCGGAAACGCAGCACTCAAACCATCGAGCACAGCCTGGTCGGCGATCTCGCCCGACAGCCGAACGTAGCATGGCGTGAAGCTTGCTATGGCGCCGCTCATCAACAGCTTGCGCCAATGCGAGGGAGTGCCCGAAATGTGCGTCACGCCGCGCGCCTGCAGTCGGGTCATGTGATCGGCAAGCGCCTCGCCAGGGCTCGACAACACCATCGAGCCGCCCCCGATGATGGCGCGCAGGAATATCTGGAGACCGCCATAGCGGCGGATGTCATAGAAGGTCGCCCAGGTCGCGACGCCGTTGCGCGCGGGGATGTCGGCGACAATCGCGCCCGTCAAGCCTTCAAGCGTATGGCCAACGATTTTCGGCACACCCGACGTGCCCGACGTCAGCATCAACCATTCCGTCGCGCGTTCGGTCTTTGCCGCGCTCGCCGTCCGCTTCAGCACGCCGGCCGGCACGATCAGCTTGATGTCAGGGGCAGTCCATCGCTCGGGCTGATCGGTGACCACGGCATCAATGTCGGCATCCTGCATCAGGCTTTGCAAATGACCTGCATTGAGATCTGGCGGACACAGCAACAAGCGCCGGGCCACGCCATCGACCTCGGTCATCACAAGGCCGGAGAGCAACTGATCGGAGACCGCCATCAGCACCGATCGTCCCGGAAAGTTCGCCGAGGCGATCCGCCAGGCAGGTGCGTTCAAGAATATCAGTTAGCAGGACAACCCGTTGCGCATCCGAAATCGTGCGGCTTTTCAGACTCGGACCGAGATAGTCCCGAAGCGCGAAGACTTCACGCGGGGACATTTTCATAGGCCTTGATGAAGTCGCCTACGGTGAGAGGAAACGCGGCGTCCTCCGAAATGGTAAACGGATCGACACCAAGATCGTCTTCGAGGCGCGCCACCAGGATGGCAAAGCCGAGAGAGTCGAAGCCGCTTTCGTGAAGCGACAGCGCATCATCAAGCGGTGGCAGAGTGACCTTCTGTTCCTCTGCGACCTGCCGCATCGCCGAGATAATCCTTAACCTTACCGACATGGATCGTTTCGCTTTCTCGTTAAATTGCGAAAGCCCATCATAGAGCGCAAATCTGAAATATCTTTGGCTTGCGCTGATCTTTTGCGTTCGTTGGTAAACCGCAGATCGCCACCCCCCGTCGCGCGATGGCGCGAACAATTAGAATCTGATCGAGCCATCGACTATGCGCTCGTAGGCCCGCGCATCGACCGGACGATAGGCTCCGGACTTCGACTCTCGGAAAAATAGCGGATCCGTTACGTGATGCGGATCGAAACCGTCGCGAACCAGCTCCTGCTTCTTCTGCTTGAAGGTTTCGGTGGCATCGAGCGACGCACAAATCCGGATCATCACCGGACAAGCATAGACCGGAAGCCGTTGCGCAAGACAGGCCGCGAATTCACTGATGTCGAAATTGGCATCGATCACCACCGCTGCCATTCCGGCGCGGCCATCGGCACCGGGAATTTCCACACCGTAGGTAGTTGCCTCGGTAACGCCTGGGCAATCCGCAACCGCTTCGTTTACCTCCGAAGTCGCGACGTTCTCGCCCTTCCAGCGGAAAGTATCGCCGATCCGGTCGACGAAGTAGAAGAAGCCTTGCTCGTCACGCCGCATCAAATCGCCGGTGCGAAACCAGGCGTCACCCTTTGCAAACACGTCACGCAGAACTTTCTTTTCGGTCTGCGCCGCGTCGGTGTAGCCTTCAAAGCGGCCACCCCCCTCGTCGGCCGTTCCGATCCGGCCAACAGCTTCACCCGTCTCGCCACGCGGGCAAGCGATGCAAAGGCCATCCGCGTTGCGAACGGGCGTGCCGAGCTCGGGATCGACCCGAATGATCGCTGCAGGAAAGCGATGCGCCAGCAGCGGAGGGATCCGGCCGATCGCGCCGGGCTTGGCTTCGACATTATAGAGCGAAAAATTGCCTTCAGTCGCAGCGTAGAATTCAAGGATTCGTGGAATGGCAAAACGCGACTGAAAGGCTTCCCAGATGTCACCGCGCAATCCGTTGCCGCAGACCAGCCGCAACCGGTGTTCGTTTTCGAATTCGGATCGCGGCGCCTTCAGCAAATAGCGGCAAAGCTCGCCGATGTACTGGAACATGGTGCAATCCCAGCGCGCGATATCGTTCCAGAAATGGCTCACCGAAAATTTGTCCGACAGCACCACTGAAGCCCCCGCGCTCAGCATGCTGCAGGGCGCAACGATGCCGCCAACGCTGTGGAACAACGGCAGGCAGTCGTAGAGACGATCCTCGGGCGTCGCGCCGGTCAGGCCTGCAAACCAGCCGCCCCAGTTCAGAATGCGACGATGGCTTACACTTGCGGCCTTCGGCAAGCCGGTCGTGCCTGACGTGTAGATCAGCAATGCGCGATCATTGATGGTAACAGCTTCTCGTTCTTCCGCCTTTAGCGGACTTCCGTCTAGAGCATCGAGAATATCATCGAGCACCGTTCCGGCATTGTGATCGTCGAGCTCGGCGTGGCCGCCGAGAGTCCAGATTTTCGGCACCCGGGTCAAATACGGTAAAGCAGTCTCGAATACGTCGGCAATATCCGAAGCCAGGATAACATGATCGGCTTCCGCGACATTGACGCAATGCGACAGCGATGGCCCAATCAGTTTTGTATTGATAAGCGCCGCAATACCGCCGATCTTGGTGATACCGAGCCAGGCTGCGACGTAGTCGGGCCGACCGGGCATGAAAAGACAGACAGTGTCGCCTGACTTGATCCCTGCCGACAGTGCCCAGCGCGCGTAGCGATTGATGCGTTGCGCCAGTTCGGCGTAACTAAAGCATTCGCTTTCCGACAGGAGGCTCGGGCGATCCGGCTGCCACGCGGCGTGATCCTCGATGATGTCGGCGAACAACCTGTTCGGATTCGCCTCGATGCGCGAGGTCAGTTCAATGGCCTTCAACCAGATCTTGGCTGCTGAAGGCTTGGCTTGCCGCGGCCTGCCGTCTGTCACTGGCTCGATAACGCCTACGCTCATCGCCGAATCGCCCGTGGATCTATCCCGAATGACGTATAACCTAACCCCGCTTGTTCGATCAGGGGTTAATCAGCAGAGTTAAGGCCAGCTTGCCGTCGCGGTTAATCTTACGGCTGTCAGGATGCAGGCACTATGTTGCAGCGGAGCGGCTACTCGCCTACTTGCCCGCGTCGGCCGTTCTGTCGGGCGCGGTTTCACGCATCATCGCCATCGCGGCCAGCCCAATTGCGGTCGCCAATAGCATATACCAGGCCGGCGCCAGCGCATTGCCTGTAACGTGAATGAGCCAGGTGACGATCAATTGCGCGGTGCCCCCGAAGGCGGCGATCGCCACCGCATAGATGGTAGCGAAGGCGCCACCGCGAATATTCTGTGGTAAGGCTTCAGCCAAGGCGACATAGAATGCGCTGTACGGAATGCTGCCGACCAGCGACAGGAATCCGAAGCCGCCCAGCAACGCCCACGCGCTCTGGGTGTCCACAATCCAAAGGAAGATCGGATAGGTCAGCAACAAAGCGGCAAGCTGCGGCCACACCATGACCGGCCATCGTCCGGCACGATCCGCGAGCCAGCCGCCGGCCAACGCGCCGACAATGCCAAGGCCATTGCTGATGACCGAGGTAGCAAAGGCAAGCTCGGTCGCCACATGCAGCGTGTTCTCGGCGTAGGTCGTCATGTACTGGCCGACATAGGTGATGATGGTGCCGCTCGCCAGCACCAATAGACCGAGAATGATGATACCTTTGTGGGCGCGGACCGCCCCGAGACGTTTGCGCGCGCGTTTCACATGTATCCCCGCTGCCTGCAGATCAATCGTCTCGGGCAGACCGGCCCGCAGCCACAATCCGAACGGCAGGCATGCCGCACCGATCAGGAAGGCGATCCGCCAGCCGTAGGAATCGAGCGCCGCCTCGCTCATGGTCCTCGACAGCACCACGCCGACCAGCGCCCCCAGCGGTCGCAGCGATTTCCTGGCTCGCCGGCTGCCATGAGACGACGAGCCCTCGCCGGTTCGGGGGGGCGGCCTCCATCAGATAGGCCGTGGTGGGACCGACCTCGCCGCCAAGCGAAAACCCCTGCACCATGCGCGCAATGATGACGATAATCGGCGCGGCTATGCCGATGGTGGCATAGGACGGCGTCAGCGCCAGCACGATAATCGCCGACCCCATCATTGCAAAACTCAGGATCATTGCCGGACGACGACCTGCGCGATCCGAATAGGATCCGATCACCACCGCGCCGATCGGCCGGGTCACGAAGCCCGCGCCAAACGTCGCCAGCGAGAGCATCAGGCTGGCGAACTGATTATCGGAGGAAAAGAATGTGTGACCAATCTGGATGGCAAAAAAGCTGTAGGTAATGAAATCGTAGAACTCGAGCATATTGCCAATGGTCACGGCCAAGGTCGCACGTCCGATCAACAGTCTCGAGTCTGGTCCGGGGATGACCGCCCGTTCGGATTGATCTGTCATTGGGCTAGCCTGTCGAAGCCGTTGCCATGCCGCATGGCGTATTGATAAACGGTACGTGAAAATCGTTCCATGGACCGGAAACGTAGCGATACCATGCCGCGATTCCGCGCCGACGGAAACAAATTGATGGCACTCTTTCGTCCCGCAGCGCTGGCGTTTGCGGTTCTATTGAGCGTAAGCGGAGGGGCTATGGCTTTCGATATCGAAGCTCACCGGGGCGGGCGAGCCCTGTTCCCCGAAAACACCCTGCAATCCTTTGCTAACGCGCTCTCGATGGGCGTCAATACGCTGGAGCTGGATATCGGTGTTACCCGGGACGCAGCGATCATCGTGTCGCATGAGCGCAAGCTCAACCCGGACCTGGCCCGCAACGCCAACGGCATCTACGTCGCGGCACCCGGCATTCCCTTCATCCAGTTGTCGCTCGACGAGGTCAAACAATACGACGTGGGCCAGATCCAACCGGGGAGCGGCTATGCGGCACAATTCCCGGACCAGCGCTCGGTGCCGGGAACGCCGATCCCCACGCTGATCGAGGTCTTCGACCTCGTGCGCAGGTCGGGCGATCCGGAGGTCCGCTTCAACATCGAGACCAAGATTGATCCCAATCATTCCGAGGAGTCTCCTGATCCCCAGCGCTTTGTCGACCTGCTGCTCGATCTGCTTCAGAAGCAGAAATTCGGCGACCGGGTCATGGTTCAGTCGTTCGACTGGCGAACATTGCAGTTGGTCCAGAAGCAGGCGGCCCACGTCCCGACGGTCTATCTGACCCTGCAGAAGGGATCGGGAGCCACGAATTCGCTGGACAAGGCCACAGAGTGGACAGCCGGCTTCAATCCGGCCGAATACGGTCGGTCTCTACCGCGCACGATCAAGGCGGCGGGAGGTGCGATCTGGTCGCCCTATTTTCGCGACATCGATCCGGACCTCGTAACCCAATCACACCAACTCGGACTGAAGGTGGTGGTCTGGACGGTAAACGCGCCGGAGGATATCGCGCGGATGATCGATATCGGCGTCGACGGAATCATCTCGGACAGGCCCGATTTATTGCGCAAGGTCGCCGGCGAGAAAGGCATTGCCCTGCCCACCGGCTATCCAGTCGCGCCTTGAGACGAAGCCATTTAGCGACGCTACGGGCAAAGGCCCGATCTCCTGCGAACAGAGATCTGAGGCACGACCCGTGAGCAGGTTTGCTCCTCGCCACGGCATCGGGGTGAATTGTGCCGGCCGGCGCCCGCGGCGACGGCGCTCACCACGCCGTCCGCCGCATGGCATGCGTCATCGCTTTAGGCGGCGCGCACCGTGTTGAGGAACTCGCCGACCTCTTGCTTCAAGCGGTTGCTGTCGCGGGAGAGTGACTGCGCCGCTGAGAGCACCTGGGAAGATGCCGATCCCGTCTCGCCGGCGCCGCGCTGGACGTCGGTAATGTTGGAAGAGACCTGCTGGGTGCCTTGCGCAGCTTGTTGTACGTTGCGGGAAATCTCCTGCGTCGCTGCGCCCTGCTCCTCCACCGCGGCTGCGATGGTCGACGAAATCTCCGACAGCCGCTCGATGGTGCTGCTGATCTCCTTGATGGCGCTGACCGACTCCTGCGTCGCCGCCTGGATGCCGGTGATCTGCTGGCCAATCTCGCCGGTTGCTTTCGCGGTCTGCTCGGCCAGTGCCTTTACCTCGGAAGCCACGACCGCGAAGCCACGTCCGGCTTCGCCGGCGCGCGCCGCCTCGATGGTGGCGTTGAGCGCCAGAAGGTTGGTCTGTCCAGCGATCGTGTTGATCAGTTCGACGACGTCGCCGATGCGGGCCGCCGCTTTCGACAACTCGCTGACGCGGTCGTTGGTCTTGCGGGCCTGGTCGACGGCCTCTCCGGCCATCCGGGCCGATTCCTGGACCTGACGGCCAATCTCGTTGACCGAGGATGCCATTTCCTCCGTGGCGGACGCCACAGCCTGCACGTTGGTGGAAGCTTCTTCGGAAGCTGCCGCAACTGTCGTGGTGATTTCCTGGGCCCGCACGGCAGTCGCCGTCAGGGTGCTCGCGGAAGCTTCCAATTCAGTCGAAGCCGAGGAGACGGTTTCGATGATCTCGCCCACGGCGCCTTGGAACTGATCGGCAAGTTTGATCATGTCCTGCTTGCGCTGCATTATGGCTCGCTGCTCGGCCTCCTTCTGCTCCGCTTCCATCTTGATCTTGGCTAAGCCGTTTTCCTTGAAGACCAGCGCGGTCTTGGCGACGTGCCCGATTTCGTCCTTGCGATCGGTGCCGTCGATGTTGATGTCGAAATGGCCTTCCGCGAGCGATTGCAACAGATCGACGATCGCAGAAAGCGGCTTGGCGACACCATACTGACCGATCAGGAAACCCAGCATCAACCCTAGGGCAATGCCGATAACCGAACAGATGATCATCATGTGACTTGCCGATTCATACTCGGTTGTCGAATCCTTGGCGAGACGATCGACCCGACTATCCAGCTCTTCGGCAACGATCTTTATCTTGCCCTGTAATTCTTCAGCAGTCGCACGGCTTTTAATAGCGGCATCGCGCAACTGTATCGTTGTTTCGCCGAGCTGAATGTCCTTGACGCCGTCGACGAGACGAAGGGTATTCTCCATATCCTTCTGATAGGCTGCGAATGCCGCCTTGACGGCTGGCATCATCTCCCGCGCCTTCTCATCCGTGGCCTTCTCTAGTTCGCCGATCCGTACTTCGAACTGCTTGACGTTCTCCTCGATAATCTTGCGCGCAAAGTCTCGGTTTTCGGGGCGAGGATCCAGCGCACTGCGAAATTCGGCCCGGCTTATCGCCAGCACATTCTGTTTGGCACGCGCTGCAAGCATCGATCGCTGGGCTGCGGCGCCCATATTGCTCGCGTTCTCATTAAGCGATTTGAGGGCGTTGGAGCCGACGAAGGTAATCGCCGCCGCCATGCCTCCCATCACCACGATGATTGCCAGAATTTTGGTCAATATCCGAAACCGCGACAGAAACGACATTGCATAGCCCTTCGTTAACTTTTGCCCCAAGTGGCCTGCCGGCGAGGTCAGACCGTAAAAAGCGCACGCGACCACACGCGGTTCGGTGAAGTATCCCGGCGATCACATTCCAAGATCGATGGTGGATACCGGTAAGGTTATTATTGCTGGTTAATTTGCTATGCCGTAGAACTACGGTTCTACCAGAAGCTTTTAGAAACAATCGCCACAACCGGCAGCAGCGCACGGCACCTGGCAGAGTTATCCCCAAGACGAGCGCGGCGGGCGCGAGAATCTCCTTGACGGCGGATGGTGCCCAGCCGGCGCGCCATGGGTCGTTCATGGATCGTCGCGCCGGACCGCCAATACCGCTGTCCCGGACCCGTCACGTGAGCAGGGTATCCATATTGTTCCGCTTCTGCCAATCCTCACATGCAAATCCCCGCCGGCCAACCGGCGGGGATTTGCGGAAAAAGCGACGGACAGCGTAGGGCGATCACCGGCACCGTCAAAGGCGTGCGCGGCGCATCAAAGTCCGCCGGGAAAATCCTGGAAAGGACATTTTGCGGACAGCAAACTTGCGATCACCGATTGTTCATCCTCTCGTATCCAGCGACACACCGAGTTGATGCGCCTTGACCGCAGTCGCGCCAACGGTTCGCTTCAACGCCTTCGAAATTCTGGCAACACCAACTTTCTTTTTCGCCAAGGATCTCAATTCACGCACATCGGACGGAGTCCACGCGCGCCTGGTGGATTTTTTCTTCTTGGCCATAACGGCTCCTCTTTTTTGAAAGCGCGCTTGTATCACACCAAGAATAATTAGCAATGCAATGAGGGTTGCGAGACGCTGGGTTGCAAGCAACGTTGCGAATGCGCCTCGAAACTAAAACTTCGATGCATCCTTTGCCGCGGACATAACATTTTCAGTAATCTGCCGCATATGTTCGCCTGCATTGGTGAACTGGCTCCTCAAAAATTCTGATTGAATTTGCATTGCTTGCTGAAGGTCGGTGGCATGAACCAGCTTGCGCGCATGATCGAATGCTGCCTTCATGTTCTGCTCGGTGAAGGTCAGCGCCTGTTTTGCAGTCTCCGTGCCCGGGGTTGATACCGATGCCACCGATTTATTTGCGGCATCGAAAAACATCCCGAAAGCCTTTTCCGCTTGATCAACGGCTTTTTCGACCAAATCGCGCAGCTCCGCCGGCACTTCGAGTTTGGGATCCGCCATTTCGTCTTCCTCGGTTCTTGTTAAGTTTATCACATTGCTGCAGCCGGGTCTTCGTGAACGCGGCACGGTTGCCGCGCGAATCGCAAAATCGAGGCGCAAGCCATAGTTTCGCCACTTAACTTATTCCTTCAGGCGCTCCTTAAGACCGAGCTTGCCGTACACCATATCGATGAAATCTGTCTCCGCGACCCTGTTGCAGGTGACAATGGGACGATGGGCGATTACTACCTCTACGCCCAAACCAAGACTTAGGGCCACCGGTAGCTGAAGGAACCATGGACGCCTCTCCCGACCTGCAGCAGCAGAACGCAGCACCGCTGCTTCGCAAAAAGCGAAAGCGGTTTTCGTTTTTCATCCTGTTTGCCGGGAATAGCTGTCTTCCTGGCCGCGGCAGGGGCGCTTTACTTTGCCTTGCGACCGGAAACCCTCCGCATTGCGGTCGGCCCGTCGAACAGCGATGATCAAAAGCTAGTTCAGGCGCTGGCAGCGACCTTCGCACGACAGCGAACCGCGGTCAGGCTCGCAGCCGATCCCGACCGACGGACCGACCGAGAGCCTCGCGCTTCTGGGGGACGACAGGACCGACCTCGCGGTGGCGCGCGCCGATCTTGATATGCCGGCCGATGCGCAATCGGTGGCCATCCTGCGCAAGAATGTCGTCGTGCTATGGTCGCCATCGGGCCTTCCCGCCAAGGGATCCAAAAAAGCGCCAGTGCCCAAAATCAAGACACTCGAGGATTTGGCGGGACATCGCCTCGGCGTGATCGGGACCACGAAGGCCAACGTAACGCTGTTGCGTGTCATTCTGAGCGAGTCCGGCATCGATCCCGAGAAGGTCGCGGTGGTTCAGTTCTCGATCCAGAAGATCAGCGAGATGGCGCGCGACACCTCTATCGACGCCTTCATGTCGGTGGGCCCGCTGGACAGCAAGATTACCTCGGAAGCCATCGCCGCCACCGCCCGTGAGCGGGGCGAACCGAAATTTCTGCCGATCGACGTCTCCGACGCGATCGCGCAGAAGCATCCGGCCTACCAATCCGAGGAGATTCCCGGCAGCACGTTCAATTCGTCGCCCGCCCGGCCCGACGACAAGATCGAGACCGTGGGAGTCAATCATCTCATTGTGGCGCGACGGGAGCTGTCGGAGACTGCAGTGGGCGCATTCACGCGGCAACTGTTCAGCGTCCGGCAGGCATTGGCCCGGGAGTTGCCCGGAGCCGCCAATATCGCAACGCCCGATACCGACAAGGACGCCGCCCGGCCGGCGCATCGCGGCGCCGCGGCCTATATCGACGGGACGGAACGAACCTTCCTCGAGAAATACAGCGACTTTATCTGGGGCGGGCTGTTGCTGTTATCAGGTCTTGGATCCGCCGGCGCCTGGTTCCGCAGCTACCTGAGACGGGATGAAAAGGCCAAGAGCGTCGTACTGCGGGACCGCGTGCTGGCGCTTTCGGCGCTGGCGCGCGACGGCAAGTCCACCGACCAGCTGCGCGACATGCAGCGTGAAGTCGATGCCATCATCCGCGAGACCCTCGAAGCCTACGACGACGGCGCGATCGAGGAAGGCGATCTCTCGGCATTTGGCCTCGCGCTCGAGCAATTCCACCGCGCCGTAGCGGACCGGCACGAAGCACTGGATGAGGTAGGCTAGACGGGGTCCAGGATCCGCTGCCGATAGTCATCCGCGCCAAATCAAAAATCCGCGACGGACGCTCCGGCTATTCAGTAAGCCCTGATTTCTTGTATCGCCCTGACGGGTCGACGCTCCTGCAGAGATGCAGGCAAGCGCCGCATCGACTTGAACCCGGCGAACACCAGAATGCCGGTTCAATACATCTTTGCGATGATGATCGCGAGGTCAGCCACAACGAGCTTGCGTTTGCTAGAGGACTTCCGGTCAGGTTCCCGGTAAGATCGCTGGCTCGTCGCATGATTTTGCAAAGGCGGCACGTTCATGACCGATGTTTCTCCGGCTTCAAACGCCGCGAAGAGCCGTGGCTGGCCATTGCTGCGCTCGCTTCAGGGATATCGGCCATCATACCTGGCGCACGACCTGGTCGCGGGGCTTACCCTTGTCGCCATCGCGATCCCCGAGCAACTCGCGACATCGCGGCTTGGCGGATTCTCGCCGCAGATCGGATTCTTTGCATTCCTGGCGGGGTCGGTGGCTTTTGCCCTGTTCGGCAGCAACCGTTTGCTGTCAAGCGGCGCCGACTCGACCATCACGCCGATCTTCGCCGGCGGTCTCGCTCTGCTGGCGGCCGCCGGTTCGCCCGATTATGTCGCGCTGGCTGGCGTCCTGGCGCTGATGGTCGGCCTCGTGCTGGTGTGCGGCGGCATCTTCCGGCTCGGCTGGGTCGCCGACCTGCTCTCGATTCCGGTGACCGTCGGATTTCTCGCCGGCATATCCGTGCATATCCTGATCTCGCAATTGCCTGCGATCCTTGGGCTGCCGACGCCAACTGGCGCGATGCTGCAGCGCCTTGCGACCTTGGCGGAACAATTATCGCACGCCAATCCCTTTACGCTCTGCATCGGCCTTGGCGTGCTTGGCCTGGTCACGATTTGTGAGCGCATCGACGTCCGCATTCCCGGCGCTCTGGTCGGATTGATCGGGGCCGCGGCCGCGGTCGTATTCCTGGGGCTGGAAAACCGGGGCGTTGCGGTGCTCGGCAATATCCCGGTAGCACTGCCGGCACTCGATATTCCTGACGTCCCAATTGCCCGATGGCTGCAACTGGTGCCGTTGGCGCTGATCATCGCCATCATCGTCATGGTGCAGACCGCGGCCACGACCCGGTCATTCGTGTCGGACAAGAACCAGCCGCCGGATGTCGACCGGGATTTTATCGGTGTCGGGGTCGGCAGCATCCTGTCGGGGCTGATTGGCGGGTTTCCGGTCAATGCCAGCCCGCCGCGTACCGCGATCGTGTCGGAGACCGGTGGCAAATCGCAGCTCGCAGTTCTCGTTGCAGCCGCCATCATCCTGGGATTGCTTACTTTCGGCGGCTCGCTGCTGCGGCATGTGCCGCAGGCCGCGCTCGGCGGCGTCCTGCTGTTTGTCGCGATGCGGATCATCCGTGTCAATCAGATCGTTGCAATCTACCGGCAGTCGATCGGCGAATTGGTGCTGGTCATTGCGACTGCAGCCGCGATTATTGTCCTGCCGATCGAACAGGGCGTTGCGATCGGGATCGCGCTATCGCTGCTGCACGGCATCTGGAGCACCACCCGCGCCCGCGTCACGGTGTTCGAACGTGTGCCAGGCACCTCGATCTGGTGGCCGTCCAACCCACACATTCGTGGCGAAACCGAACCCGATGTCGTCGTCGCAGGCTTTCAGGCGCCGTTGTCGTTCCTCAACGCCTATCATTTCCGGCGCGACGTGATGGCGTTGGTGCAGTCCCGGGCGCAGCAGCTTCACCTGATCGTGCTGGAGGCAACCGGTATCGTTGAGATCGACTTCACCGCGGCTCAAATCCTGAGCGACACGATCAATGCCTGCCGCGCGCTCGGTATCGGCTTTGCGATTGCGCGACTGGAATCGGCGCGCGCGCAGCAAGCGATCGAGAAATTCGGCATTGATGCATTGCTCGAGAACGGGCGCCAATTCCACAGCGTGGAAGAAGCCATTCGTGCATGCAACGGCGGAGCAAAAAGCCAACCGTCAAAGACCTGAGCACGAAAGGCTCATCTCAAACATCCTCGCCGCATCGAAGTTGCATTTCGAGCAGGGCCATTGTCTGCAGGGTTCTGATGTCGCGCTCACCCTGATTTGCACTCCGCAGAATACTTTCGGCGATAGTCTGCACGCGCATCGCACTTACCGGATCCGGCAAGGTGGCCACCGCGCGCTCGAATGCCTGGTGCATTGCCTCAATCTGATCGGGTGAAAATGCGGCGTTTGAAAAATCCTTCATTTGCAGACCCCGGTTCCGGTTGGAGGGCGCACTGCAAATCAAGTAGGCCGGTTGCGGCAGGTTCCCTAGACACGAGGATTTTCACTCCGCTGAAAGGCCCGAACGGAACTCACATCGGCAAAATTCAGCGATATGCCGGAACGGTTCTTATTTCACGATGTTTCCTGTTGGCGGTTTGGCGAAGGAAATGTCCGATGACGTTCAACACAACCTCATACCTGGCGGGCGTCGGCTCCGTCGTAGTCATTTTGTCGACAGGATTTGCCGGTGGCTATTTCCTGGCGAATCCGACCCGTATCGATCCTCCAAACCGATTGCAGCGGCTGGCGGCCGAAGATCACGCCGCAAAGGGCTCCGCAACGCAAAACTCCGCATCGGTACCGGTCGCGGCAAAGCCTGAAGTTGCTGCCGCGGTACCCGCAGCGAAGCCTCAAGCGGTCGCCGCAGCAACTCCCGACGCGCCAGCCGTGACGGCCGCCTCGCCCGCAGCGGCCCTGACGCAACCTGTAGCGCCGGTCGAGGCCAAGGCTCCGGCCCCGCCAGTCGAGGCAAAGGCTGCGGAAAATGCTTCCGAAAACACTCACGCCTTTGCCGCAGAGGAAAATACTGCGCCCGCTTCCGGCGAGCAGACGGATCCGGACCGGTTCGACGTGCCGAGGACGAGTGCCAACAAGGCACGCGCGGCCGAGGCGAAGCTGGCGGAAAGAAGGAAGCGGAGCGATGCGAGGAAGGTTGCCGAACAGCAGCGAAAACAAAGGGAACTGGAAGTCGCTACGGTTGCAGTCCGACGCTTAATCCACGACCGAGACGCCGCGCCTGACGTCGTTATTCGCGACCGTAACGCACGAGATGTCGTCGTCGAGAACGACGAGCCAGAAACTGTCGCCCCCGACACGCCTCGTTTCGGCCTGTTCGATCGGTGATGCAGCCGTTTTTGGGAGCTGACGCATAACCTGAAACGACGATCTCTGCGACTACGCGAACAATCCGTCAGGGTTGTGGACTTCGTTGCGTCGCGATGGATTTTTGTACGATCATCGCGACCACGGCATCGATGATGCTACTGATGGCGGTTCGCCGGTAGGCCCACCGCTCGTCCGCGTCCGGCACGGCGATCACCATGGTGGCGTTGGCTTCGAACAGCAGCAGATCGCCGTTTGACGCCAGCCCGAAATCGACACCGGCATAGTCCAGGCCGAGCTCGTCACGGATCTGTGCCAGCGCACTCATCGCCTTATCGCCCAGCGCGGCCCGCATGTCGGCGAGAAAAAGCGCCTCCTCTGCCCGATGATCCGGCTTGTCTGCCATATCGGAAGTAAAATAATGCACCTTCCAATTTCGTGATATCGCCAGATGTAGTGGATAGATGCGGCCGCCGATCATCATCACCCGGTATTTCCGCGCATTGCCGTCGCCGCCACGAGCGTCGAGATATTCGATGACCAGCAGTTCGTCTCCGGGAAGGTCGGCTGCAGCCGCAGCCAATTCCGATGCCTTCTCGACAAAGATAAAATTTCGACCGGTGTGATAGCCGGGCGAGCGCAGCAGCAGCGGAAATGAAAACCCGAGATCTGCTACCGAGATGGAACCCCTCGGGCCGGCGAGCAGATCGCGCTCGATCGGGATCGTTTTCGGGGTTACCACGCCGGGCAAGACGCCGAGCCGAACGGCGTTGTCCATCCGGCCGGTCTTCATCACCGCCCGGGGGTCGTTGATCACGGGCGCCGTCGTCCGGTCGATTAAGCGAACGGCTGCTTCGAGAGCGGGCTTGCAAAGATCTGCATCGCCGATGGCATTGAAGATCAATTGATGCGGCGGCAATGCGATCCGAGGGTCGAGATAATCGGTGACGATCACCGTCGTCAGAAACGTGCAATCATCCAATAGGGCCGATGTCGGGATGTTACCGCCGCCCGACGACATCAGTTGCAGCAGCGTTACGGGCGGCCTGGTGCCGCGATAGGGCAATGTCGAGACGGCGCGGCCGCGGAAACCCTGCTCGAAATGGCGGCGAGCCCCTTCGCGGTCGCCGATGTCGGACAGCACCGCGCCCAATCCCTGGTGCGCTTCGGCGTGATCCGGATCGCTCCGCAGCACCACTTCATAATGGTCGCGGGCTTCTGCGTGCCGACTGGCCCGCAACAGAAGATTGGCGAGGTTCACCCGCGCCATCGGGTTTTGGGGATGATGCAGGATGGCCTCGGCATAGACCCGGCAGGCGGCATCGATGGCGCCCATCTGGGTCAGCAGCGTGCCGAACTCGTTAAGCGCGCTGAAATTCTGCGGCGACCGTTGCAGTATATCGACAAAGGCAAGTTGCGCTTCCTGCCGCCGGTCGAGCGCCGCCAGCAACACCGCGCGCTCGACTTCGATCGGAATACTATCGACCCCGGCAGGACGATCCGCCAGCTGGTCATCAAGCTGGCCTAACCGCGCTTCCTGCGCCAACCGGGGCTTCCAGCCGCGCTCGGCGGAAGTATCAGGCGGGGGCGCAGCTTTTGGCTTTGGTTTGGTCACGATTTCAGCAGGCTAACAGCCCAGATTTCCGATGCCCGGTCAGCGCGCTGATGGGCTTCGCGGACCCCACTATCGGCTGATTCGTGGACCATTCGTACCGACAAATTTTTGGCCCCTCGTCATCGCCCAGGCGCAATTACCCAATGTTTCCAGACAGTCGGAAGGAAACAACCGGAAGTAAGACCAAGCGCGGCAGATCCGGCTGACAATACTTTGTTTACCAAAAATCTTCATGGTTCGGTCACCTTCACTAACACAGGCATAATTTCATGACCGCGACTGCGATGCCCGCCTCCTCCACGGGCTCCGAACCCGCAGGCTCGTCTGCCCTGCATTGGTTGCGGATCGGCCAGGAACATTACGCCGCAGGCCGGAATGACGACGCTTTGGCCGCGTTCCAGCTCGGCCTCGCCGCCGTCGAGGCTCGGCCGGCGGACAACACACCGGCCGAGACTATCGCCGAACTGCACACCAAGCTCGGCAACGCCAGTATGATCCGCGGCGATCTCGAATTGGCCGCGGCAAACTACAAGGCGGCGCTGCGGCTGGTGCCCAGGCTGACGGCGTGCTGGTGCAATCTCGGCAACATTCACGTTCAGACCGGAAAGCCACAGGATGCCATCGCCTACTATCTTGAGGCGCTGAAGCTCGATCCGCGCCACTGGGCGACGCGCTCCAACCTCGTTCAGGCGCTGACGGCAACCAAACAATACATCATCGCCAAGGCGCTGCTGCTCGAACTGCTGGGCGAACGGCCGCAGGAGGCTGCGCTTCATCATCAACTCGGCAAGGTTCACTACGAACTGGAGGAGGTGCAAGACGCCATCACGTGTTTCGAAAAGGCGATCGCTCTCAATCCACGCGACGCGGACAGCCTGTACTGGATCGGCGGCATCAAGCAGAGATCCGGAGACAACGCGGCCGCTCAGGCTGCCTATGCCCAGGCTGCGCGGATACAGCCGTTAATTCGGCGACCAGCGATCAAGTCGCCGCCGGATTTCCGCGTGCTGGCACTTTATGCACCGTTCGGCGGCAACACCCCGACCGAATATCTATTCAAGAATGCCGACCACGACACCGACACGCTTGCTATATTCGAGAACAATTCCTATGACCCCGGCGCCTTTGGGCAAGGCGTCGATGTCGTCGTCAACCTGATCTCGGATGTGGATCAGGCCGGCGCCATGCTGCCGCTCGCCGCCTATCTCGTCGAGCGGCTCGGCAAGCCGACCATCAACGATCCCCGCAAGATCGAGCGCACCACTCGCGACATGGTCGCGGAATTACTGATGGGGATAGACGGCTGTCGGATTCCGAGGATATGCCGCCAACAAGCCGGCACCGGGCTTTCGGCCGAAAGCCTGCGAGCGGCACTGCCGCAAGCTACATCTATTCTGGCCCGGCCGGTCGGAACTCATGGCGGCGATGATTTCGACAAGATCGACGGTGCGGAAGAACTCGCAGCCTATCTGGGAAAGCCTGCCGATACCGACCGCTATTTTATCGAATATGCCGATTATCGCTCGGCCGACGGCTTCTTTCGGAAATATCGCTTCATCTTCGTCGACGGCGAGGTACTGCCCTATCATCTGGCGATCTGCGATAACTGGAAGGTGCACCACGTCAACACCGACATGGCCAATCAGGTCTGGATGCAGGACGAGGAAGCCGCGTTCCTGAATGATCCGACACGGGTTTTCAATGAACGGCACTATCGGGCACTGCGTGAAGATTCAAGCACGTATCGGCCTGGAATATTTCGGCATCGATTGCAGTGTCGACACCAATGGCGAATCTACTGGTGTTCGAGGTCAATGCCTCGATGCTCGTGCATGACGACAACGCCGAATTCCCCTACAAGAACCCGGCCGTCCATCGCATCAAAGCGGCTTTCGCCGCTATGCTGGCAAGACTGGCAAAGTCCAGCGTCTGAAACGACGATTTGCGCCGATCACGCGACCGACCTGACCAGCATCAATTTCGGCGAGTGGACTATTTCGATGCCGAGTTCTTGCCGAGCAACGTCATCGCCTCCTGTACCGTCGATACGAACTGGGCGGGGAAGATGATGGTCGAGTTCTTCTCAACCGAGATCTCGGCCATGGTCTGCAAGGTGCGGAGCTGAAGTGCGACGGGGTGCTGCGTGATGATATCGGCGGCCTCGCCGAGTTTTACCGCCGCCTGATATTCGCCTTCGGCCGCAACGATTTTGGCGCGGCGTTCACGCTCGGCTTCCGCTTCCCTCGCCATTGCACGCTGCATGTTGTCGGGAAGTTCGATATCCTTGATCTCGACCGCCGTGACCTGCGTGCCCCATGGCTCGGTATGTAGGTCAATGACGTCCTTGATCTGCTCGTTGATTCCACCGGTGTTCGACAACAATTCGTCAAGGCTGAAGCGCCCGACCACGTTGCGCACGGTGGTCTGGCTGATCTGGCTGATCGCGTTGTAGACGTTCTCGATTGCGATCACGGCTTTCTCCGGATTGCTGATGTGATAATAGGCTACCGCCGCGATATCGATCGACACGTTATCCTTGGTAATAATCTTCTGCGACGGAATCTGCATGGTGACCGTGCGCAACGACGTCCGCGTCATCTGCTGTAACGGCACGAAGATCATCGTCAGGCCCGGTCCTCGCACGCCTTCGAACTTGCCAAGAAAAAATACCACACCACGCTCATACTGCTTCAGCACGCGAAGCGACATGACCGCGTAGATCGCAGCCGCAATGACGAGAAAAGGGATAATTGTCATGGCTTCCTCACGGGTTGTCTTGTCACGCTAGCAAATCGATGCCTGCGCTACGATGTGATATAGAGCATAGACAGCACATTAGTGTCCAACGAACGCCCCAGCTACCGTGGACTAGCGATCATATTCGCGAGCCGCGTCAGCTGCCGCGAGATAGGCGCCGAAAACTCCTATCTTGGCCAGCGCGGCAATACGGCCGTCGTCATAGCCGAGCATGTCGCGCAGGACGTCATTGGTGTGCTGACCCAATAGCGGCGCGGCCACGGGATCGACCGTCGATGTCAGGCCCATGTGAAGCGGCGACTCGATATTAGGAACAGAGCCCGCCGTGGGATGGGGAATCTGGCTGATCCGATGCCGCTCGCGCACTTCGGGCGCATTGAAGGCCTCCTCAACCGTGCGAAGATAGCCCACGGGCACATTGGCCTTCTTCATCTTGACTATCCAGTTTTCGCGCATATCGCCTTTGAATATTTCATTGAGTACCAAGCGAAGCTTTTCCTTGCTGACAGAACGGGTCTTGCGGGTGGCGAACTCGGGGTCCGCGACCAGATCGGGGCGGTCCAGCACTTCGATCATCAGGCGACGGACCAGCCGGTCATTGGCGCATGCCATGTAGAACGGGCCGTCGGCCGCTTCATAGATACCGACGGTCGGCGAGCCGTTCGGGGAGTTGCCGAACCGGCTCTGGTTCACGCCGGTGATGAGATAAGTCATGCCATAGAAACCGGTCATCGCGACCGCGATGTCGAACAGCGCGACCTCGACATGCTGACCGCGGCCGAGCCGGTCGCGGGCAACCAGCGCCAGCAGAATAGCGTTACAAGCCGACATTCCCGCAGCCATATCGACGACGGGAAATCCGGTGCGAACCGGAGGACCGTCCGGAAAGCCGTTCAGCGACATGAAGCCGCTCTCGGCCTGCGTGATCGGATCGAAGCCCGGACGCGTAGCAAACGGTCCCTTGCGGCCATAGGCCGAGATCGAGCAATAGATCAGGCGCGGATTGGACGAGACGACGAACTCATAGTCGAGCCCGAATTTCTTCATCACGCCGGAGGAAAAATTTTCTACCACCACATCCGCCTTGGCGATCAGCTCGCGTGCGACCTCGCGTCCTTCCGGCTTGGTAAGATCGATCGCGATACCGCGCTTGTTGCGATTGAGGCTCAGATAGGCCGCGCTCTCGCCGCCGATTTCTGCGTGTTCATAGTGACGGGTGTCATCGCCACCTTCCGGATTCTCGATCTTGATCACCTCGGCGCCGAAATCGGCCAGTGTTTGCGTGCACGCCGGACCTGCGACGATACGGGTGAAATCGACCACCAGCAGGCCATCGAGCGCGGTCGGTTCGCCCTTCGCGCGTGGCGTTCGCTCCGGCAATAGCGGCCTGGTGGTCATGATCGGCGCTTCCTTTTGTGACCTACGGTCTGGGGCCGCAGGTTAGCCTGCTGCGCCGGATTTTAGGGGCTGTCGCCGAAGCTCCACAAGGTTCGGCTCATCCCAGATGCCACTCGGCGGTCGCCAAGTCGAACCTATTATCCGGGCTTTTCGGCCGGGGAAATCCTCGCTGCCAGCACCATTCGGCGGTGATGAATCAGATTGTCGACCCGATGCGCGGCTGCGATCAAGGCGTGCGCTTCCGATGCGCTTTCCTCATGATCGGCGGCTCTCGCCAATTGAGCATGGAGGATCGCATCGACCTCCTCCTCGATCGAGGCGAGTTCGACCTCGACCTGGCCAGCGCCAACCCAATCAATGCAACTCGCCAACGCTAATATTTTGCGTTCCTCGATCGGCGTCGGCCTGACCTGGGGCTCGCCATTTGGTGCACTCACCGTCAACTACGCGGTGCCTGTCACCAAAGCGGCCTATGACGTGGTGCAGCCGCTTC
The DNA here is from genome assembly GCA_963806075.1 of uncultured Alphaproteobacteria bacterium. Taxonomy (GTDB): domain Bacteria; phylum Pseudomonadota; class Alphaproteobacteria; order Rhizobiales; family Xanthobacteraceae; genus Bradyrhizobium. The sequence continues at coordinate 85,727 of CAWDWT010000012.1, read as the reverse complement.
AACTTCACCGCCAGCCCGTTCTAAACATCGTTCTATCGATCAGTCGGAATACAGGCCCAGGCCGTGGTGGAGACGAGCGAAGCCTTGTATCCCATGAGGCAGGTCGGTTTCGACAACAGTAGCCAGATGCCATAGAGCACCACGACCAGCGCAACGCCAAACCCAAGCCGCAGTTTCATACCCGCCTCCTGCTGCCTCGCGCCGTCGTCCGCCCTCGGGGGACGACGGCGAAGATTGGCTACGCTTGCTTTGCCCGCTTCTCCGTCGCAAATCCATAGGCCAGCGCCAGCCGGTCCAGGCATTCGCGAAGTCGCTTCGCAAAATAATCAAGCCAGCGCTGACCGCGCAGCCCGCGCCGCCCGCTAATCTGCTCCATGGTCATTCCGAGAATCAGGACTTCGTGCACCAGGGAGGAGCCATCGGCGCCGAGTTCACGTTCGATACGGTTGAGGCGTAGCACGGCCTTGCGCTGACCTTCCGTGATTGGTTCGCGGAACTGCCCACCATCGACATATTCCCTTGATGGATCGACCGCCTGCGGCCCGCGTTCGGCTTTTTCCCAGTCATTCTGAAACGCCCGGCCGCCCTGGAATTGCGCTTCATCGATCTGACGGCGCGAGTGCAGCCTCGCCAGGGGATCATTGCGCAGGGAGCGCAGCGTGACGATCTTGTCGCCGGGATCCAGCCCGAGCGGGTCATCCACTTCGACCGCCGCAACGTCGGCGTTGCGCAACAAGTCTCGCGATCGCCGGTCGTGCGGTTTTGCGGGATTGTATGGTTTTCTGCGTTTTAGCCGTGCCAATTTCGACTACTCCCCTGCAGGTATGAATTTGGATATTTCCGAACCTTCCCGATTCATGCAGCCTCCACGACACGAGGCGCGGCAGCGCTGACAGAACTTTGCGGCATGGCGTCAGGACGGCGCGTGAGGTGAAAATGCGCTGCGCAATAGCTTGAACTCCCATACTTGGGACGTCCGCAAAACGTGATGGCTTCACCCTCTTCATCGCCACCATAGGGATAGCGGCAATCTCCGGCTCCAAGAGCCAAGAGCGACAAATGAAGCGGATCGGCATCGACGGAACGCAGTTTCGGCGCATCAACCTGTTCGAAAAACGGCACGAACCATTTGGCCATGGCTTTATAACGATCTGCCAGTTTCTGCAGACTTTGCGGTCGTGACCTCGGCATCGATGCCGGTATCGGCGCCGGCGTTGTCGCTTCGGCCGGCGGATGGGCCGCTCCGAGTCCAAGGCGTCTGGCGCGGCCGATCGCGGCACAGCGCGAATAGCTCGTGTTGAATTCCGCGTTGATTGCCCGCGCGATCTCGGCATAGGACATGCCCAGGGCAAAGTACTTCCGCAGCGCGTCCGAATGCGCGGGCGGCCAGTTTGTCGATTCCATGCTTTTACCTGCTCTTGCCGTCGCCCGCGGCACCCATGTAATTTCTGATATTCCGAAATAGAAGTCAAGCTTGATTTCTGATAATCGGAATTGCTATAATTTCTGAAATTCGGAAAAGATGACGCATGCTGGACATCAAATTGATCGAGCGTGGACTGGAAAAGCCGGGCAAGACCAAGGGCGGTCTGGCGACGGCGATGGGCGTCCGTCCGGGCGCGGTTTCCGAAATCCTGTCCGGATTGCGGCTGATCAAGGCATCCGAAATTCCCTTGATCATCGACTATCTCGAACTGAATTCGGTGCCGATCATGGGCCGGGTGGGCGCCGGCGCTGCGATCGAACCGGAGCACGAGCAGGTGCCCCCTGAGGGCCTCGGAGAGATCGAGCTGCCGTTTCCGATCGCGGAAGAGACCGTTGCTTTCGAGGTTTCCGGCGATTCCATGCTGCCAAAATACGAGAATGGCGACATTATCGTGGTTTACCGCGAGCAACGTCATCCACTCTCCAGCTTCTACGGCGAAGAAGCCGCGGTGCGACTGAAGACCGGCGAGCGTTACCTGAAGACCATCGAGCGGGGAAAATCCGCAAGCGTCGTCAACCTCACCAGCTTCAACGCCAAGCCGATCGTGGGCGTCAAGCTGGAATGGATCGGGGAAATCTGCGTCACCCTGCCAAGGGGACAAATCGAGCGGCTGCGGGCCAAGGCCGCCGCCCGGAGCCGCAAGGCGGCCAGGGCGACCCCGAAGTGAGCCGGACTGATTCTCCGGTTTTTGGTCCCCGTTCTGCGGAAGCATCGGCCTTATTTCTGATTTTCAGAATCTGAACTTGACTTATTTCTGATTTTCAGAAACAATGGCCGTCATGCAGTACTTCGTCGTAATGATCGACTATGGCCGGCGCGGACGCGAGGCCATTGTCGATCCCGAGATTACCCGCCGCGAGGTGATCGCCCGCGTCGCCTCGGGCGAATACAGAAATATCAGCTTCATTCACGAGATCGACGATTTCGCCGTCGAGGACGTCACGGCCAATATCCTGGCGGAGGCCGCGATACCCGAAATTTCGACCGGCGGCGCGGAGCTGCAGGCCAGCCGCTTCGACCATGCCCGCGACCTGCGCAAGCATGAGAGCGTGTGGCGGCCGCCAAACGATGGCGGATCTGCCCACCCTCAAACGTTGCCGCCGAATTTCGATTCCATCGCCCGGCGCGTCTTGACGGTCTCGTCGTTGGCGTCGATCTCGACGTCGCTCCAGCGCACCACGGCGCCATGAGCGACGGCATTCTTCAGCTTGACCCGGTGTGCGAGGCCGATCGGCAATGCGCCGGCGGAAAGGCTCGCGGCGGCCGGCATCAATTTGCCCCACACGGTATAACCGCCCTCGCCGTCCAGCATTTCACCGGCGCGCAAGGCACGCTTGGCGACCGCCACGGCGTCACCGCGAAAGCCGCGCGGCTGTCCGGTCGGCTCGCCGCGCAGCGCGGCCGAGAGGATTGAGATATTCAGTTCCAGCCCGATCAGATGATAGGGCTTGTACATCGCGGCGTACCGCCCGCTGCTGTCGGTCTTCAATCCATACTGCTTGAAGCAATCCGCCGCGTAGTCGTTCGGCGCTTCCAGCACGACATAGACGCCCCAGCGCAAATCGCGGAACACCGGGCGGCCGTCGCGTTCCAGTGACGAGACCACCTCGACGATGCCGGATTTTTCCAGCACGCCGCCTTTGTCGGCCGGACGCATGACATGAGGCAGGTCGTCCACCCCGCAGGGCGGGAACAACAGTCCGCCGCTCGGCACGTCAAGTCCGCAGGTATTGGCGATCGCCGCCATTTCGATCGCGGATTTGGTACCATCCAAGAACGAATTGAACATCTGCGGGTTCATGCCGGCCGACTGCGCCTCGCCAGCGGTCAGCCCGTAGTGGCTCCATACACCTTCCGGCGTCACGTCATGATAGGCCGGGAGATATTTGGTGCCCTTCCCTGCTGCCACGACGCGAAATCCAATGGCACGCGCCCAATCGACCATCTCCGACGTCAGCGCGGGCTGATCGCCATAAGCCAGCGAATAGACCACGCCAGCCTTGCGCGCCTCTTCGGCGAGCAGCGGCCCCGCCAGCACGTCGGCTTCGACATTGACCATCACGATATGCTTGCCGGCAGCGACAGCCGCCCGCGCATGGCGAATGCCGACCGCGGGATTGCCTGTCGCTTCCACGACAACGTCGATATTGCCGGCTATCGCCTTCGCATCATCGGCCGCGAATGTCGTGGCCGCGACCCGTTCGGCGTCCCAGCCAACGGTGCGGCAGGCTTCGCGCGCACGTTGCGGATCGAGGTCGACGATAAAGGGCACCTCAAGCCCCGGCGTATGCGGTACCTGCGACAGGAACATTGAGCCGAACTTGCCGGCGCCAATCAGCGCGACGCGAACGGGTTTGCCCGCCACGTGGCGGGCATTGAGCAAATGGTGCAGATTCATCGGGCGATCCAATCATCCGACTACGTTCATTGGAGATCGCAACCAATCAGTGCTTGCAAATCTTTGCAAGGAAGCTTTTGGCGCGGCCGATCTGCCGAAAAAGCTTGCCTCTCACACCAGCAGCACCGTCGAGCCCGTGGTCTTGCGCGCGGCGAGGTCGGCGTGGGCTTTGGCGGCGTCCTTCAGCGGATAGGTCTGATGTACCTCGATCTTGACCTCGCCGGATTGCACGACCTCGAACAGCTCCTTGGCCATCGCAACCAGGTTTTCGCGCTTGGCGCCGTAGGTGTTGAGCGTCGGCCGGGTGACGTAGAGCGAACCTTTCTGTGCCAGCAGGCCGAGATTCAGCGGTTCGACGCCACCGGACGACTGGCCGAACAGCGCGAGGAAGCCGAGCGGCGCCAGGCAATCCAGCGACCTCATGAAGGTGTCCTTGCCGACGGAATCGTACACCACAGCCACCTTCTTGCCGCCGGTGATCTCATCGACGCGTTTGACGAAATCTTCGCGGGTATAGACGATGGTGTGGGCGCAGCCATGGGCCTGCGCGAGTTTTGCCTTTTCGTCGTTGCCGACAGTGCCGATCACGATGGCGCCGAGATGCTTGGCCCATTGCGCCAGGATCAGGCCGACGCCGCCGGCCGCGGCATGTAGCAGGATCGTCTCGCCGGCCTTGATGCGATAGGTCTGGCGAATGAGATATTGCGCGGTCAGCCCCTTCAGCATCATCGCAGCCGCCGTCTTGTCGTCGATGCTGTCGGGCAATTTGAGCAGCCGATCGGCCGGGATCAGCCGCGCTTCGGCATAGGAGCCGATCGGGGCCGCGCCATAGGCGACGCGGTCGCCAGGTTTCAAATCGGTGACGCCCGAGCCCACTTCCTCGACCACGCCCGCCGCCTCGCCACCCAAACCGCTCGGCAACTGGACGGGATACACGCCGGCGCGATGGTAGATGTCAATAAAGTTCAGCCCGACCGCGGTATGGCGAATGCGCGCCTCACCGGGACCCGGCTTGCCGAGCTTGGACCTCCTCCCAGACCAGAACCTCGGGGCCGCCGGTCTCGTGAAATCGGATCGCATGGGTCATGGCGTTACTCCCTCATTGTTGTTAAAGAAAGCGCGTTGAACGGAGGCTATCGCGTGGCAAACCGGAGTACAGCATGTTAACGGCTTTTCGAAGTATTCCCGCCACATGGATGTTCCCGGTTCCAATGGCGACCCCCTCCGGAGAAATGCGCAATGCCCATCGCTGCCTTCCCGCCTAAGGCCGCGCTGATCTCGTTGGCGACATCTCTTCCTCCCAACGTATTTTTGCAGAAGGATGTTCTCGCTGCGGCATGGGAAGTGTTCGGATCTCGGCTCCCCCAATTCGAAACGCTCTCGAGCATTTTTTCCAACACCGGCATCATCAAGCGCCATGGCGTCAAGCCGTTCGAGTGGTATCTCGAACGGCACGGCTGGCCGGAACGCACGGCGGCCTTTCTCGAGGGCGCGGAGGCGCTATTTGTCGATGCCGCCGAAAAGGCGCTCGCGAACGCGCAACTCTCGGGCAAGGACATCGATACCGTCGTCACCGTCTGTTCCACCGGTATCGCCACCCCGAGCCTGGAAGCCCGCGTCGCCGGCCGGCTAGGATTTCGATCCGACGTCAGCCGTGTGCCGGTGTTCGGCCTCGGCTGCGCCGGCGGGGTATCGGGCCTGTCGATCGCGGCGCGCCTGGCCCAGGCGCGGCCGGACACGAATGTGCTTTTGGTCGCGATCGAGCTCTGCTCGCTGGCGCTCCGGCTCGACGAATTGACCAAAGCCAATATCGTCGCCACCAGCCTGTTCGGGGACGGCGCAGCCGCGATGATCCTGCGCGCCGGCGATGAGGGTACTACCCAGATCGAGAATTCCGGCGAACATTTATGGCCGGACACGTTGGATATCATGGGCTGGAACGTCGACCCCGAAGGTTTTGGCGTGATCTTTCAACGTACCATTCCGGATTTCGTCACCGCGAATTTCAATCCGGCCGTGACGCAGATTCTCGCGAACATGGGGTTGACCACGGCCGAGATCGATCGCTTTATCTGCCATCCCGGCGGCGCCAGAGTCATCAACGCATTGGAGACTACGCTGGCCCTGCATCAGGGCGCGCTCGACCATGAGCGGCAGGTAATCGCCGACTGCGGCAATATGTCGGCGCCGACCGTGTTGTTCGTGCTGGAGCGAGCGCGCAACGCCGGGCTGCCGCCGCGTTCGCTGCTGACTGCACTCGGACCCGGCTTCACCGCAAGCTGCGTCGCATTGCGGCATGCCGCTTGACCTTAGCCGAACTCATTCTCGGCCTGGTCACGCTACAGCGTGGCAGCGAGCTGGTGGTCGCCCATCGCAATACCCGCAAGCTGCTCGCGCGCGGCGCCATCGAGCTGGCGCCGGGACACTATCCGCTGATCGTCGCGATGCATGCGGGCTGGCTGATATCGTTGTGGCTGTTCGGACGACATCAGGACGTGAACGTCATTGCGCTCGCTGCCTATCTTGTCCTGCAGGGCTTTCGCGGCTGGGTATTCTGGACGCTCGGTGCGCGATGGACGACTCGGATCATCGTCGTGCCCGCTGAGCCTCTGATTTCGGCCGGCCCCTACCGATACCTGTCCCATCCCAATTACGCGGTCGTCACTTGCGAGATCGCGGTGCTTCCGCTGGCGCTCCACCTTCCCCGGATTGCGGTCCTCTTCACAATTCTCAACGCTGCGGTCCTTGCGATCCGCCTCCGCGCCGAAAATCGCGCGCTCGCGGCCTCGCGCGAAATAACCACGGCCGATGGTTCATGAACGGGATGTCACCAAGATCGCCAATCTTCTCGTGTGGTGACACTGCGCGACGTTCATTCCTCGAATGCTTCGACATCACGACGCCGCCCGAGCGTGAAGGCGTCAGCGACATGAACCAGCGGCGATAGATCGACATCGGAGACGCCATTGGCGATCAGCTCGATGAAGCGCCGGTACATTGCCGGATATTCCGCCTTCTCGCTGTCGACCAAGGTCCGTTCGCCGTGGGTCAGTCGGCGGCCGCCGGCACCGAGCGTCAGGCGGCCGGATTTGGTTTCAATGTGCATATGCCAGACCTGCGGACCCGTCTGGCGCCAATCAAATTCGGCCCGGATCGGCACACCGGCCTCGTCGGAAAAGGTGAGATCTGCCGCGATCGGCGTCGCCCGGTTGCTCGGAAAGGACAGTTCGGAGCGGATGAGAAAGAACGGCCGCGGCAAGATCCGCGTCATGATTGAAAGTGCATTGATGCCGGGATCGAACACGCCAAACCCGCCCGGCTCCCAGATCCAGGTCTGGCGCGGATGCCAGACCCTGACGTCTTCCTTCCATTCGACAACCACCGATTTGACCTCGCGGTCGGCGAGGAAAGCGAGCGCCGGTTCGACGGCCGGTGCAAAGCGGGAGTGCCAGGCCGCAAACAGCGTTCGCCCGGCCTGCCGTGCCGCCGCGATCAGCGGTGTCAACTCGCCGACGGTTGCGCCCGGAGGTTTTTCCAGCAGCACATGCTTGCCGGCCTTCAACGCGCTGGCCGCGATCGCGTGACGCACCTGCGGCGGCGTGCAGATCGCAACCGCATCGATTCCGTTCTTGCTCGCGAGCATTTCGTCCAGCGTCCTGAAATGGACAACGCCGCTGATCGAGGCATTGGGATCGGCGATCGCGACAAGCTCGGCGCCCTCGGTGGCCGACAATGCGGGGATATGCTGGTCCCTGGCGATCTTGCCGGCACCGACGATAGCGACACGAATGGCCACGGCAGCATGTTTCCGCCTTCGAGGATGGCCCAATCGTACTATTTGTCCCATCACCGCGCCAGCGCGGCCGAAACGATTCGCAGATCTCAATCAAGTCGATCGAACCGCCGGATGCGATGGCCGAGATCGGGCAGTCGTCGCCGTCGAATAATACCCGTCAGCACCACGGGAAAATAACGCTCTGGGAGTGGCCACGACCCGGCGAAATCACGCCGAGCCGAGGACCTGCGGGGTTCCTGCCGAGGACAGGCAGGAGGGTGGTTTGGCAAGCCGCGCGAAAAGGGATTGGCCGAGAATTGACCTCTTTCTTACACCCCGTGGTCATGGCGCCGGAACCGACAATCTCTTGCGAATAAGGCGCAGACCCGCTGGTGTGAGGTGCAGTACAGGCCTAGAATTCTTTCCGATTATTAATGCGATAACCGCGATTAGAAGCGCGTCTTCCTGTCCCTGAGCAGTTGCGAAAGATCGTTCAAAACGCCTACAATAATTGGCCCGTCACGGTTTGTTTCAGCGACCTCATGCCCGACCGGCTACACAACAAAGAGGCCCGCGAATGAACGAAAACTCGGTGATGGAAGGTTCATGAATCAGCCCATCAAACCTCCCCAGGAAACGCCGTCTCGGATCAAATCGCAGTACGGCGACGAACCATTCGGCGGACCGCCCAAGTCGCGCTCGGCATGGCGCTTTGTCGCGACATGCCTCGTGCTGCTCTTGGTCGTTGCCGGCATCGTCTGGTGGAGCAAGCAGCAGGCCGCGCCCGAACGCCAGGGGCGTGGCGGGCGCAACGCCGCCCCGATGTCGATCGTTCCCGAGACCGTCGGCAAGGGCGACATCGGAATCAACCTCAATGCGCTGGGCACTGTCACCTCGCTTGCGACCGTGACGATCCGCAGCCAGATCAGTGGCTATCTGCTCAAGGTCGATTTCAAGGAAGGCGATGAGGTCAAGAAAGGCGATCTGATCGCGGAAATTGACCCGCGTCCGTATGAGGCGACGCTGGCGCAGGCCAACGGCAATCTGATGCGCGACCAGGCGCTGCTGAAGGGCGCTCAGGTCGATCTGACGCGCTACCAGGGGCTCGCCGCGCAGAACGCGGTGCCGCGCCAGACGCTCGACACGCAAGTAGCGCTGGTCGCGCAATATCAGGGCACGGTGGAAGCCGACACCGCCGCGGTCAAGGCAGCCCAGGTCAATCTGCAATATTGCCACATCCTGTCGCCGCTCGACGGCCGCGTCGGACTGCGCCAGGTCGACCAGGGCAACTACGTCACGCCGGGCGACACCAGCGGCATCGTCGTCATCACCCAATTGCAGCCGATCAGTGTGCTGTTTACGGTGCCGGAAGACAATCTGCAGGCCATCTCGAAACGGCTGCAGAGCGGCGCGGTTCTGCCGGCTACCGCGCTCGATCGCAGCGGCGCCAAAAAGATCGCCGATGGCACCCTGCAAACCTTCGACAGTCAGATCGATCAGACCACCGGAACCATCAAGCTGCGCGCGCAATTTCCGAACGAGACGAAGGCGCTCTATCCGAACCAGTTCGTGAACGTGCAGTTGCTGCTCGACACGCACAAGGACGTCACCACGATGCCAACCGCGGGCGTTCAGCGCGGCGTGCCCGGCACCTTCGTCTATCTCGTCAACGCCGACGACACCGTTTCGGTTCGCAAGATCGAGCTCGGCGTCACCGATGGCGACCGCGTGGAGGTTCGCTCCGGATTGCAACCTGGCGACCGCATCGTGGTCGACGGCGCTGACAAGCTGCGCGACGGCGCCAAGATCAATGTGCGGACGGAAGCTTCGCCAGGTCCGAACGCGCCGGTAGTGGCTCCAAATAGTGCGGCTCCCGGCGCGCCGGAAGGAGAAAAGCACGGCAAGAGGCGGCACTCAGAAGGACAGAAGCAGGATAGCGAACAGAAAAAACAAGACGACGGACAAAAGCAATGAGCCCGTCGCAACCGTTCATCCTGCGGCCGGTTGCAACCACGCTGCTGATGATCGCCATCATGCTGTCAGGCCTGCTGGCGTTCAGGTTCCTGCCGATCGCCGCGCTCCCCGAAGTCGACTACCCGACCATCCAGGTCCAGACCTTCTACCCCGGCGCCAGCCCCGACGTCATGACGTCGTCGGTGACCGCGCCGCTGGAAGTGCAGTTCGGCCAGATGCCGAACCTCAATCAGATGAGTTCTATCAGTTCGGCCGGCGCGTCCGTGATCACGCTGCAGTTCGGCCTGACGATTTCACTCGATGTCGCCGAACAGGAGGTGCAGGCCTCAATCAATGCCGCCGGCAATCTGTTGCCCGCCGACCTGCCCGCGCCGCCGATCTACGCCAAGGTCAACCCGGCTGATGCGCCGATCCTGACGCTGGGGTTAACTTCAAAGACCATGCCGTTGACGCAGGTGGAGGATTTCGTCGACACCCGGCTTGCCCAGAAGATCTCCCAGCTTCCCGGCGTAGGCCTGGTCAGCATCTCCGGCGGCCAGCGCCCGGCGGTGCGGATTCGCGCCGACATTCGCAAACTCGCCGCCTACGGGCTGAACATCGACGATCTGCGCACCACGCTCGGCAACGCCAACATCAATACGCCCAAGGGCAATTTCGATGGTGCGATGCGTGCCTATACCATTAATGCCAACGACCAGATCCGCAATGCCAGCGACTACAAGTCGCTGATCGTCGCCTACAAGAACGGCTCGCCGGTGCGGCTCAGAGATGTCGGCGACGTCGTCGACGGCGCGCAGAACGACAAGCTTGGCGCCTGGATGAACGAGACGCCAGCGATCATCCTGAACATCCAGCGTCAGCCCGGCGCCAACGTCATCGCGGTGGTTCAGGGCATCAAATCGCTGCTGCCGCAATTGCAGGCCACCCTGCCTTCCGCGATCGACCTCAGCATCCTGACCGACCGCACCGTGACCATCCGCGCCTCGGTGCAGGACGTGGAATTCGAACTGTCGCTTGCCGTCGTCCTGGTCGTGCTGGTGATTTTCGTATTCCTGCGCAACGCGCGCGCTACCCTGATCCCCAGCCTTTCGGTACCGCTGTCGCTAGTCGGCACGCTGGGGGCAATGTATCTCTTCGGCTTCAGCCTCAACAATCTTTCGCTGATGGCGCTGACCATCGCCACCGGCTTCGTGGTCGACGACGCCATCGTGGTGATCGAAAACATCTCGCGCTACATCGAAGAGGGCGAACAGCCGTTGCAGGCCGCCCTGCGCGGCTCCGAACAGATCGGCTTCACCATCATCTCGCTGACGGTATCGCTGATCGCGGTGCTGATTCCGCTGTTGTTCATGGGCGACGTGGTCGGCCGGCTATTTCGGGAATTCGCCATTACGCTGTCGGTCACGATCCTGATTTCGGCCGTGGTGTCACTGACCCTGGTGCCGATGGCCTGCGCCAAGCTGCTCAAACCCGAAACAGAGACGCATGAGAACGCATTCCAGCGCTACAGCCGCGAAGGATTCGACAAGATCGTCGAGCTCTACGGCCGCGCGCTCAACTGGGTGCTCGATCGCCAGACCTTCGTGCTGTTCATCGCACTCGCCACGTTCGTATTGACCGCCGTTCTCTATATCGTGATTCCCAAGGGTTTCTTTCCGCTGCAGGACACCGGCGTGATCCAGGCGATCTCGGAGGCGCCACAATCGGTATCCTACGCCGCGATGGCGGAGCGCCAACAACAGCTCGCCAGCGTCATCCTGAAAGATCCGGAAGTCGACAGCCTCTCGTCATTCATCGGAGTCGATGGAACCAATACGACGCTCAACAGCGGGCGCATCCTGATCAATCTCAAACCGTACGACCAGCGCAAATCCAATATCACGACGATCATGCAGCGGATCAAGGACCTGACCGCTTCGCTGACCGGCATCAGCCTGTACATGCAACCGGTACAGGACCTGACCATCGAAGGCACCGTCAGCCGTACGCAATACCAATTCATCCTTCAGGATGCCGATCCAGCCCAACTGGCCGAGTGGGCGCCAAAACTCGTCGACAAGCTCAACACCCTGCCGCAGTTCTCCGACGTGGCGAGCGATATCTCGGCCTACGGACTCTCGGTGTTCGTGGAAATCGACCGCGACCAGGCCGCGCGTTTCGGCATCACGCCGGCCACCATCGACAATGCGCTGTACGATTCATACGGCCAGCGCATCGTCTCGACGATTTTCACCAACTCGAACCAGTACCGCGTGATCCTCGAGGCCGATCCGAGCCTGCAAACCTCGCTCGATTCGCTGGCATCGATTTACCTGCCCTCGTCGGTTGGCGGCGCTCCGGTGCCGCTGGCGGTGATGGCCAAGATGCGCACGGAGACCGCGCCGCTTCAGGTCTCACATCTGGGGCAGTTCCCGTCCGCCACCATCTCGTTTAACCTGGCGCCGGGCGCCTCGCTTGGCGAAGCGGTGAACGCGGTGAAACAGGCGCAGCTCGACATCGGCCAGCCGCCAAGCGTCATCACCAGCTTCCAGGGCGCAGCGTTGGCATTCCAGTCGTCGCTGTCCAACCAGCTTTTCCTTATCCTGGCCGCGATCGTCACCGTCTACATCGTGCTTGGCGTGCTCTACGAGAGCTTCATCCACCCGATCACGATCCTCTCGACACTGCCGTCTGCCGGCGTCGGTGCGCTACTGGCGTTGATGGCCGCCGGCAGCGACCTGACCATCGTGGCGATCATCGGCATCATCCTGCTGATCGGCATCGTGAAGAAGAACGCGATCATGATGATCGACTTCGCGATCGATGCCGAGCGCAACGAGGGCAAGCCGCCACGCGAGGCGATCTACCAGGCCTGCCTGTTGCGGTTCCGGCCGATCCTGATGACGACGATGGCCGCGATTCTCGGCGCATTGCCGCTGATGCTCGGCACCGGCGCAGGTTCCGAATTGCGGCATCCGCTTGGCATTTCCATCGTCGGCGGCCTTTTGGTGAGCCAGATGCTGACACTGTTCACCACGCCGGTGATCTATCTCTGGTTCGACCGCCTGGCGATCCGATTTTCCTTTCGCACGCGCGAGGCTGGCCCCGCGAATGAATTGAACTGAGCCTCGAGCCGTATGATGGGTCCCTCAACTCCCTTCATTCGCCGGCCGGTCGCAACGACGTTGCTGACCTTCGGGCTTGCGGCGGCGGGCGCCGTGGCGTTTTTCAAACTGCCGGTCTCGCCGCTGCCGCAGGTCGACTTTCCGACCATTTCGGTGCGGGCAACCTTGCCGGGCGCGAGCCCACAGGATGTCGCAACCACGGTTGCCAGTCCACTCGAACGCCATCTTGGGCAAATCGCCGACGTCACCGAGATGACCTCGAGTTCCACGGTAGGTGGAACTCGCATCACGCTGCAGTTTGGACTGAACCGGAATATCGATGGCGCCGCGCGCGACGTGCAAGCCGCGATCAACGCAGCCCGAGCCGACTTGCCGACAAGCCTGCGGACCAATCCAACCTACAAGAAGGTCAATCCGGCGGACGCCCCGATCGTCATTCTGGCATTGACCTCGGATACGATGACGCGCGGCGAGGTCTATGACGCCGCATCGACCGTGCTGGCGCAGAAGCTCTCGCAGGTCGAAGGCATCGGTGAGGTCGTTGTCAGCGGCAGTTCGCTGCCCGCGGTGCGCGTCGATCTGATCCCGCAAGCGATCTATAAATACGGCATTGGCCTGGAAGACGTGCGGGCGGCGCTTGCAAGCGCCAACGCCCACAGCCCGAAGGGCGGCATCGACGTCGGCGATCAGCGCTATCAAATCTATGCAAACGACCAGGCCAACAAGTCCGCCAACTATCAATCGCTAATCGTCGCCTATCGCAACGGCGCGGCGGTGCATCTTTCCGACGTCGGCGAGGTCACCGACGGGGTGGAAAATCTGCGCAACGCCGGCCTTGCCAATGGCAAGCCGGCCGTCCTGATCATCCTCTACCGGCAGCCGGGTGCGAATATCATCAGTACCGTCGATCGGGTCAAACAACTGATGCCGCAACTGCAGGCCTCGATTTCGCCCGCGATCGAAGTTGGGCTGGCAGTCGACCGCTCGACGACCATTCGCACGTCGCTGCACGACGTCGAGCGCACCCTGGTGCTTGCCGTACTGCTGGTGATCATCGTGGTGTTCGCTTTCCTGCGGAACCTGCGCGCCACCTTTATTCCGGTCGTCGCGGTATCTGTGTCGTTGGTGGCGACCTTTGCCGCGATGTACCTGATCGGCTACAGCCTCGACAATCTCTCACTGATGGCGCTCACGGTCGCCACCGGCTTTGTGGTCGACGACGCCATCGTCGTGCTCGAAAACGTCACGCGCTACATCGAGGGCGGGCTGTCGCCGCTGGAAGCAACGCTGAAAGGCGCCAATGAGGTGGCCTTCACCGTGCTGTCCATGAGTATCTCACTGATTGCCGTGTTCATCCCGATCCTGCTGATGGGCGGAATCGTGGGCCGGCTGTTTCGCGAATTCGCGATGACGATTTCGATCGCGATCCTGATTTCTCTCGTGATCTCGTTGACCACCACGCCGATGATGTGCGCAGTATTGCTGCGCAGCGAGGCCGGCCGGCAACACGGACGCCTCTATCAGATCAGCGAACGTTTCTTCGAACGGATGCTGAATCTTTACCGCCGAACGCTGACTTCGGCGCTGCGGCACTCGGCAATCATGATGCTGATCCTGGCGGTCGTCCTTGGTCTCAATTTCTATCTCTACAATGCTATTCAGAAAGGCTTCTTCCCGCAGCAGGACACCGGCAGGATGATCGGCATTATCCAGGCCGACCAGAGTATTTCATTTCAATTGATGCAGCAGAAGCTGACGCAGTTCGTCTCCATCCTCAAGCAGGATCCTGCGATCGAAACCGCCGTCGGGTTCACCGGTGGCGGCCAGACCAATTCCGGATTCATGTTTGTCTCGCTAGTCCCGCTGAACCAGCGTGGCATCTCGGTGGATCGTGTCATCGCACGGTTGCGACACGAGATGGCGGTGGTTCCGGGCGCTACGCTGTTCCTGCAGGCGGTGCAGGACATCCGCGTCGGCGGCCGCGCCAGCAACGCGCAGTATCAATACACCCTGCAAGCTCCCTCCCTGGAGGAACTCAACGAATGGTCGCCGAAGATCGCAGCCGCGCTGCAGCGGGAAACCGCGACCCTCGCCGACGTCAACAGCGACCAGCAGAACAAGGGGCTCGAATCCAACCTTGTCATCGACCGCGACGCCGCCGCGCGACTCGGCGTCACCGTCAGCCAGATCGACAATACGCTCTATGATGCGTTCGGCCAGCGTCAGGTATCGACGATCTACGTTGCCCGCAACCAGTATCACGTGATCATGGAAGTGGCCCCGCGCTTTTGGCAGAATCCGGAGACGCTGAAGGACGTCTATATCTCGACATCAGGCGGCTCCGTCGGCGGCTCGCAGGCAACCAACGCGGTGGCGGGCACGGTTACCGCTCCGGGGTTATCGTCCGCCGCGACCTCCGCCAATGCGCAAGCCGCGCGAAACTTTGCTACCAATTCGATCGGGGCGACTGGCAAGGGCGCAGCTTCGACCGGCTCCGCGGTCTCCACCAATCAAGAGACGATGATTCCGCTGTCCGCGGTCGCCAGTTTCACGCAAGGCGCCACGCCCCTTGCGGTCAATCACCAGGGCCTTCTGGTCGCCAACACCATCTCGTTCAACCTGCCGCCCGGTGTGGCACTGAGCGACGCCGTCTCCACCATCGAATCCACCATGAACAAGATCGGCGTGCCCGCGACGGTTCGCGGCTCGTTTCAGGGCACGGCGAAAGTCTTCCAGGATTCGCTCAAAAACCAGCCGTTCCTGGTGCTGGCGGCGCTGGTCACGATCTATATCGTACTCGGCGTGCTCTATGAGAGCTACGTGCATCCGCTGACAATCCTGTCGACGCTGCCGTCCGCCGGCGTCGGCGCGCTGATCGCCCTGATAGCCTTCCACACCGAATTCAGCATCATGGCGCTGATCGGAGTCATTCTCCTGATCGGCATCGTCAAGAAGAATGCGATCATGATGATCGATTTCGCGCTGGACGCCGAACGCAGCCGCGGACTGAGCTCTCGCGACGCGATCTACGAGGCCTGCCTTCTACGGTTCCGGCCGATCATGATGACCACCATGGCGGCGTTGCTCGGCGCGCTTCCGCTCGCGATCGGCATGGGCGAAGGCGGCGAACTGCGGCAGCCGCTCGGCATCGCGATCGTAGGCGGCCTGCTTCTAAGCCAGGTGCTGACGCTCTATACGACGCCCGTGATCTATCTGTACCTCGACCGCTTCCGTCTCTGGAGCCAGCGGCGGCGAGGCGGCAGCGCCGGAGCTGTAGCCCGGCTGCAACCGGGCGAATAAATGTCAACAACAACCCTCATGACAGGCCTAGCGCTTGGCCGGCCCCCGTGCGATGTCGGATCGAAGCTCGAGCCGGTGCCTCATGACTAGGGTTGCGCGCAAGCCGAAATCCCGAACCGCGCGGTGGCGCGGCGGGATTCGCGTCGCGCCGTCGCTCGCCGTGTTGCTGCTCGCCCCCGCGCTGTCCGGCTGTATCCTTGGCTCCGAACGGCCGGCACTCAATCTCGAGGTTCCCGCTGCCTATCGCGAAGCGTCGCTGCGCTCGGCTGATGCCGCCGTGCCGGCGCTGGACTGGTGGCGCGGTTTCCACTCGAAAGAGCTGACCACGCTGATGGAAGACGCGCAGGTCTTCAATCTCGATATCGCGGTAGCCGTGGCCCAGATCGTCCAGGCCGACGCCCAGGTCGGTGTTTCCGGGGCCCCGCTATTTCCATCAGTCACGGGAACGGCGACGGCCCAGCAACAAAAGGTCACGACCGCGACGGCCGGCGGCGGTGCGGTGGCCAACGTTGGCGTCGGCGGCTCGACTTTCTCGACTTACAATCTCGGCCTCTCCGCGAGCTACATGATCGACTTCTGGGGCAAGAACCGCGCTACGCTGTATGCAGCCGAGGAAAGCGCGACGGTCGCCCGCTATAACCGCGAGGTGGTGACGCTGACGACGCTGGTCACCGTCGCCAACAGCTACTTCCAGGTGCTGGCCGCACAGGACCAGCTGCGCGTCGCGCGGCGCAACCTCGCCGCCGCCGAGCGCATATTGACACTTATCAATCAGCAATTCGCCGGCGGTACGGCATCGCAGCTCGATGTGTCGCAGCAGGAGGCGCTGGTCTCCACCGAACGCGCGGCGATCCCGCCGCTCGAAGTCACGTTGAAGCAGAACATCGCTGCGCTTGCGCTTCTGGAGGCGCGGCCGGCCGCCAACTTCAATGTCGCGGGCGGCGCGCTGACCTCGATTGTCGTTCCCCGGGTGACGCCGGGATTGCCTTCCGAACTGCTCTATCAACGGCCGGATATCAGGCAGGCCGAAGCGCAGCTCGCCTCCTCCAATTTCAGCGTGGAATCGGCGCGCGCCGCCTTCTTCCCGCAGATCCAATTGACAGCGACCACCGGCGTGCAGAGCACGGCGCTGGCCGCGCTGTTCGGACCGGGCGCCTGGTATTACACGCTCGCCGCCGGGCTGACCCAGCCGATCTTCGACGGCTTCCTGCTCGAAAGCCAGTTGAAGCAGGCCAAGGGCGTGCAACTGCAAAACCTGCAGGCCTACCGCAAGGCGGTGCTGTCGGCTTTCGCCGACGTCGAGAAGGCGCTGATCGCCCTGTCGGAAACCACGCGGCAGGAGCGTTTGCAGATCGAGGCAGTCAACAATTCGCGGAAAGCCTTCGACGTCTCGGAAACCCAGTTGCGCGCCGGTACCGTCAACCTGATCACCGTGCTGCAAACCCAGCAGACGCTGCTCACCGCCGAGAACACGCTGGCGCAGGTGCGGCTGACCAAGCTCTTGGCCGCCTCGAGCCTGTTCCAGGCGCTCGGCGGTGGATGGACGCCAGACGGCAAGCTCGCTGCGGTGCAAACGCCGGAGGTGCCGCAATGAAACGCTCGACGGCATGGAGAACGCTGCTCGGCGCCGCCGCGATCTGCACCGTGCTGATGACGGGCATCACGCCCTCGCCGGCCCACGCGCAGTTGGCCAACAATACCCCGCTCGCCTTCGGCATGAAGGTCGAAGAGGTCTCGGCCGTGCTGGGCACGACACTGATCTATGTCAGGGGCCGTCCTGGCAACGAAATGTTTCTGGCTTTGCCCAATGTCAAAGGCAGCGCCTTGTCGGATCGGAGAGACGGCCTCTACTTGCAGTTCCGGCGCGGCAAGCTCGACGGCTGGAAGGGCGATTGGGGGACGAACCATCCATGTTGCAGGTGACGGCGCGGCCCATGGACATGCCGACATGAAGAGACTGGGCAAATGGATCGCGGCTGCCGCTCTCGTGGCTTCGACGGGCACGGCGCTGGCGCAGAGCGCGCACCAGCCGTTTCTGCAACGGAACGCGCCGCCCACCGCCTGGTATTATGACGACCGCAGCGATACCAGGGATTTTCAGAACAACGGCTTCTTCCCCGGTGATTTTGCCGCAAATCCGCCTGGCGCATGGCCGGGAGCGTCCGGCCTCATCGGTTTCAGGCCCACTGGAGGCTCGCATTTTGCAGCGATCTATTGCACGCGGCGATATCGATCCCATAACCCGAGGCCTGGCTATTTCCAGGGCGACGACGGCGTTTGGTATCGCTGTTGGCGTTAGTCTCGACGGATCATTCGCGACCGCATCCGGGGGAAGATAACGGACCATTGACCTGCGGCAAGGACTAATCGGCGAGTTCGATCAGCACTGGCTGATGGTCCGAGGCCGAGGTCGTCTGGTCCACCTCGATCTGGCGCACGCGGCTTGTGAGATCTTCGGTTACGAAGACAAAATCGCGGCAGTCGGCGCCATCGGGCCATTGCGCGCGATCGTAGATGCCGCATGTGGGCTGGCGCGGCTGTCCCGGGCGGCAAATCTCCCAGGCGTCGCGATAGTTCAATCCCGGTCGCTGTGAAGCATGCAGCACTCGATGCTGGATATCCCTCGCGTCGAAATTGAAATCCCCGCAGAGGATGCTGGAAGCAGCCAGCGTCTGACTGGCATATGGCTCGGCATGAACGGCACTCGCGGCCTGGGGATTGGTCGAGGCTTCTTCCTGCAAGTCCAATAGCCGCGCGATCTGGACCTCGCGTTGGGCTGGCGGAATGAAATTCGAGATGCGTGTTGACAATCCGGACCGGACCGAACGCGGCCTGCACCGTCACGTCGAGCGCCCCGCGCCGCATGCTGCGCGACACGCCGGTGCGCGGCCACGGCAGCAAGTGGCTGGCGATCTGCAACACCGGCAGCCGCGACAGCGTCATGTTGCCGAAACGATGCGCCCTGCCTTCGTTGTCGACGGTCTCGATCGCCGGCCCGAATATCGGCCGATGGTCCGGCAGCAAAGCAGCAAGCTGCGCGCTTTGATCGGCGCCGCCGTCGAGTGCCGTAAAATTGTCCGACACTTCCTGAAAGCAGAACACGTCGGCATCGGCGAGTGACTTCGCAACCGACACGATCCGTGAGAGATCGATGACGCCGTCGCAGCCTTTCCCGCACTGGATGTTCCAGGTCACAAGCCGCATCAGCGAATGCCCGCCCGCATGAAGGATTGCACGAACTGCCGCTGGAACAGCAGGAACGCGATCAGAAGCGGCGCCATGGTCATGACGGTTGCCGCCGAAATGATCGACCAGTCGACGCCGGTCTCCGGCGCGCCGAACACGGCAAGCCCGACCGTCAGCGGCCGGCTGCTGACCGAATTTGTCACGATCAGCGGCCAGAGGAAATTGTTCCAGTGATAGCTGACGGAGACCAGCGCAAAGGCAATGTAGGTCGGGCGCGCCAGCGGCACATAGACCCGCCAGAGCACCTGCAATGGACCCGCGCCCTCGATCCGCGCCGCATCGACCAGTTCCTGCGGGATGCTCTTGAACGTTTGCCGCAGCAAGAAGATCGCAAACGCGCTGGCGAGATAAGGCAACGCGATCGCCGGAATGGTATCGAGCAGCCCGATCGCGCTGATGGCGCGGTAATTCTCCACGATCAGCACGTCCGGCATGATCATCAGCTGCAGCAGCACCAGTGCAAAGGCGATGCCGCTGCCTTTGAACTTGAAACGCGCGAAGGCGTAAGCCGCCAGTGTCGACAGCACGAGTTGCCCGGCCAGCACCAGGCACACCAGCATGATCGTGTTGAGATAATAGCGCCCGAACGGCGCCTGGTTCCAGGCGCGCGAAAAATTCTCCAGCGTCCACGGCGCGGACAGGCTGAACGAGGTCGCATAGGCCGCCGGATGCAGCGCGCTCCAGAAGGCGTAAGCGAGCGGCGCTAGCCAGAGCAACGCCAGCAGCCACGCCGCGACCAGTTCGATCGGATGCGTGCGCCGGTTCATTGATAGTGAATCCTGCGATCGAGATAGCCGAATTTTACCAGCGCGAGCGTGCTCAGGATCACCAGCAGCACGACCGTCAGCGTCGCCGCATAGGCGGAATCCTGGAACGTGAAGGCGACCTCGTAGATGTAGTAGAGCAGAAGCGTGCTGGCATTGCTCGGACCGCCCTTGGTCATGATCACGAGGTGATCGACCAGCTTGAAGGAATTGATCACCGCGTTGACGGCGACAAACAGCGTGGTCGGCATCAACAGCGGAAAGGTGATGCGGCGGAAAATGGTCCAGCGTCCGGCGCCCTCGACCGCCGCCGCCTCCTCCAGATCGGGCGAAAGCTGCTGCAGGGCCGCCAGATAAAAGATCATGAAGAAGCCGGCTTCCTTCCAGATCACCATCACGATCAGGCAGCCCATGACGGTGCGGGGATCGCCGAGCCAGTTCCAGCCCGGCAGGCCGAACAGGCCGCGCAGCTGATCGAGCAAGCCGTAATCGGGCGTGTAGAAGAACAGCCAGATGTTGGCGACCGCGATCATCGGCAGCACGGTCGGCGTGAAGAACGCCAGCCGCAGGAAACCTCTCCCGCGCATGTTGCGATTGACCCACAGCGCCATCACCAGCGCCAGCGCGATCGAGGTCGGCACCGTGCCGAGCGCGAACCAGATGTTGTTGACCAGCGCCTTCCAGAAGATCGGGTCCTGGAACATCGCCTGGTAATTGTCGAAGCCGACAAAGACCTGCGTGCCGGTGCGCTTCGTCATGAAGAAGCTGTGCTTGATGGTGGCGAGGATCGGGTAATGGGTGAATGCCACGAGCAGCACGGCCGCGGGCAGCAGCATCAGCCAGGCATTCACCGCGTTCCACCACGCGTGCGATCTTGGCGCACGCGTGGTGACCGGCGATATGGCGGCTTGATCGGTCATTCCTGACATCCGAACGGCGGCGAACCGCCGTCCGGCGAGCCTCCTGTTATTTATAGGTCTTCAGTACGCGATCGGATTGCGCTTGCGCTTCCGCCAGCGCGGCCTCGGGCTTCTGCGTCCCGGTGACCGCCGATTGCACGGCGTCGTTGACGAATTTGTAGATGCGGCCGTTGTCATGCACGGACAGTTCCGGCACGGCGTATTCGAGCTGGTCGCGCGCGACCGTCGCGGCCGGGAAGCCCTTGGCATAGTCCTCCATCGCCTTGGTCTTGTAGGCCGCCGGCGACACCGCGACATAACCGGTCTTGATGCTCCATTCGGCGGCCTGTTCCGGCGCGGTCATCCACTTGATGAAGGTGACGGCGGCCTTCTGCTGCTCCGGGAGCGCGCTCTTGAAGATGTAGAAGCTGCCGCCGCCGGTCGGCGATCCCCGCTGCTCCTTGGCCGGCAGGATGGCGACGCCGAAATTGAACTTGGCGCCGTCCTTCACCGCCGTCAGATTGCCCGTGGTGTGCCACATCATCGCGGTCTTGCCTTCGAGGAAGTCGCTGCGCAGCGTCGCCCAGTCGATGCTGCCGGTCGGCATCACATTTTCCTTGCGGGACAGATCGACCCAGTAGTCAAGCGCCGCCACCGTCTTCGGCGCGGTGAGATACACTTCCGTGCCGGCCTCGTTCATCAGATGCTGCTTGTTCTCGATCGCTAGCGCCTGCAGCATCCAGTAGGCATAGCCGGTGGTCGGAATCTCGACGCCCCAGCGCGTGACGTTGCCGGAGCCGTCCTTCTTGACGAGCTTCTTGCCCATCGCGACCATCTCGTCCCAGCTCGCCGGCGCCTTCTCCGGGTCGAGGCCAGCGTCCTTGAAGGCGTCCTTGTTCCAGTACAGCACGATAGTCGAGCGCTGGAACGGAATGCTCCAGGTCTTGCCGTCGATCTGGCCGTTGGCCATGAAGGCCGGATAGAAGTCCTTGAACCAGGCTTTGTCCGTGACCAAATCGTCAAATGGCACGATCGCGTTCTCGTCCATCAGCGTGAACACGTCGGTCGAGAGCAGCACTGACAGTTGAGGTGGCTGGCCGCCCTTCATCGCGGTCATCGCCTTGGTCATGGTATCGGTGTAGTTGCCGGCATAGACCGCGGTTACCTTGATGTCCGGATTTTCCTTCTCGAAGCGCCCGACCATGTCGTCGATGATCTTGGTCACGGGGCCGCCGACCGCCACCGGGTAATACATCGTGAGATCGACCGCGGCCGCCGGATGCGCCGACATCAGCAGCGCTGCCAGCACCCCACCCAGAATCGCCTGCCTAAAACTCTTCACATTGACCTCCTCTGTTGCTGCACCAGCCGGACGCCGGTCGCCTGATCGAATTGGTGCTCATCACCGGCTGACCAGGCCAATTGTATGGTCTCGCCGGGCGCCGCCTTGCTAAAGCCGTCCTGCCGCACCGAGACCGGTTGGCCCTCGAGCTCGCACAGCACGATGCTGTCGGCCCCGAGATGCTCGGTGCTCTTTACCCGGGCGGGACGACCATCCTGCGACACGATACGGATATGCTCGGGCCGTATCCCGACCAGCACGCCGTCCCGCGCGATCAGGTTCATCGGCGGGGTGCCGATGAAGCGTGCGGTAAAGGCAGTCTCGGGGCGGCTATAGAGCGCTTCGGGCGGCCCGTTCTGCTCGATACGGCCGTCGCGCATCAGGATGACGCGGTCGGCCATGGTCATGGCCTCGGTCTGGTCGTGGGTGACATAGACCATGGTCATGCCGAGCCGCTGCTGGAGGGCTGCGAATCTCGGTGCGCATTTCATGACGCAGCTTGGCGTCGAGGTTGGACAACGGCTCATCCATCAGGCAGAGCCGGGCTTCGGCGATGATCGCCCGGCCCAGCGCGACCCGCTGGCGCTGGCCGCCGGACAATTGCGCCGGCTTGCGCTCCAGGAGCTGGCTCAGGCCGACGATATCAGCAACCCGCTTCAGCCTCGAATCGCGCTCGGCCCGGGAAACACCGCGCACCCGCAGGCCGAAGATGATGTTCTCCGCCACGCTGAGATGAGGAAACAGTGCGTAGGATTGGAATACCATCGCGATTTTGCGCTGGGCAGGCGTCAGATGGGTGACATCTGTGCCGGCGATCATCACCGTGCCGCTGTCGGGCTGCTCCAGCCCTGCGATCAGCCGCAGCGTGGTCGACTTGCCGCAACCCGAGGGCCCGAGCAGGACCAGCAGCGAGCCCTCGTCGGCCTCAAGGCTGATCCCGTCCACCGCACGCGCCGCGCCCCAGCTCTTGACCACCCGATCGAGCCTGATGGCGGACATGGCTACCGGCCGGCTTTTGCTGGAGGGAGGCCTTGGGCCCTCCCACTAGTCCCGCGCGCCGCAGCGAGGCTAGACGGCCCGTCATGGCGTCCTATTCGTTTCGCCCGCCGCACCGTAGCCGCCTCTCCTAACCCCCGCCATTGTCAAGCTTGCTAGCACAAATGCGGCAGCGGCGACCCTGATCAATTCGTCATCTGCCCGCAACAAAATAGAACTGCTCCCCGTCCGGTAGGGAACCATAGACATAGGCTCCTGCCGGCCGGCGATTGCGTGTAGTCGCCACGGTAGCGCCGCGTATCGGCGCAGCGGGTATAGTTCAAGGGATCGGTCGGATCGAGCGCGATTGTCTGATCGGCGTGGGCGACCGAACGGTCGAGGTCACCCTTTAAGCGCCAAGCGTCGCTGCGGTTGGCATAGGCCGTGGAATAACGGGGATTGAGACGGATCGCCTCGGTGAAATCCGCGATCGCCTGGTCGTTGTCGTGCCGTTCCAGGAAGAAATGGCCGCCGGGCTGCGAAGCCGTTCCGGAAACCGGGGCGCGCAACCCTGCGCCGAAGCCATGACTTCTTCGGCGCAGCTCGACATCATCGAGCAAGGGCGATGAGGAATCAAAAGAAACCGGCGCAACTACCGCTGCACCGGTCATCTGCCATTCGATCCCAACTGCGTCGGACCGGCCAAGGCGTGAAGGTCACGCCTCGCCATTCAAACTCAGACCGCGTCCTTCGCAGCCTTGACCGGGCGCGCCCTGACGATCTTGCGGGCCGGCTTGGCCTTGAAGGTCATTGCTTCACCGGTGAAGGGATTGGTGCCCTGCCGCGCCTTGGTGGCGGGCTTCTTGATCACGACGAATTTGGCGAACCCCGGGACCAGGAAGACGCCGGATTTCTTGAGCTCTTTGTAACCGACACTCGCCATCGTCTCGAGTACGCCCTTGACGTCCCTCTTGGCGACTTCGGTTTCGCTGGAGATCTTTTCGATCAGCTGCGACTTAGTCATCTGTACGGCCATTTTGTCTCCTGTGGGTTGATTCTTGCTATGCGACAGTATTTCGAAATCCCTTGCGGAAAACTGCGATTGCCGTGATCTGCACAGCTTTTGTTACTGCAAAGCCCTATTTTGGGGCGGAATCTGGACGTCGAAACGCGGCACCCCTTGGAAAATAGGGGTTTTAAGTGATTCTGGCCAGTGGGAAGCAGAAATAACAGCACTTGGCGCAGACGCTTGACCTTGCGGCGGCAAGCGGCTGTCCATTGAAGCGACATAAGCTGTCGCGCAACGCGCCGCCGACGTCGCCCATCAAGGCGACCGGCTGCGTTCGGTGCGCAGGACGTCAGGCTCAAACCGAAATTGACGCCGAGCGGGTGCTTATGGCTGCCGTGGCTCCATTCGGATGCGGCGTGCCGCCGGTACGAATGGAGAAGGGTGTTGACGTCGATAGTAGAAGCTAGCGCTCGGCTTTAGACCGAGGCAGCCCCAAGACTAAACGGTGATCATGCGGTGGCCAGCCCGCGCAAGAGGGCTTGCTCAACCGTCGTCTCTGTCCCGCTTCCCGCTTTGGGCGCCGCCGAAATCAAGCGTCTGGCCGCAACCAGAAAAACCTGCTCGTCCAGAGGCTTGGTGCCCCTATCATAAGTGGTGAGCGTGATCTGAACAAACGTGGGACTTCAACAGATCATCCGCGACCCTCTTACCTGCCTGATCTGACACAATGCTTGTTGGGCGCGTCGAGTTTTTCGACCTATCAGTTCGGCTGGTCTCAAATTCTGCTAACCTCGAACTGACCGTATTATTGAACGAGGTCGCGGTTGGATCTGATCGACGAGACCCCGAACGGGTCTAGCAGACATCGGCCTGAGCGGCTCAGAGGGCTCATTTTTCGGCATGATACCCCCGCTGTGGTACAGTCCGACCGGAAGGTCGTCGCTGCGATCAAGGCGCTTTTTTAGAAGTTTCATTAGCCTCAGGACGCCGTATGCGCTCATCCATATCGGCGACGTCAAAAGCGCGATGAAAAGCAATGGAAGAATAATTGCGTAGGCCACCCACAAGGGCCGCGTTGGGATGGGCGCTGTAAGTTCGTTCACGGCCATAATCATCACCGACTGCACGGCCCCCAACGCGAGCTATCATCCAGCAATTGAGGGCAAGGTTAGGGCCGCACGATCACAATAAATTGGCTTCGGACTTGGCTGTTGCTCGAACAGCTTTCACAAGTTTAACAACGCGCTTTCCCGCCGCGAGCTGGATCGAAGAGATTGGGCTCTCCGAGCTCTCAGACACAGCGCGAGCGCCGGAGCCTCAATTTGCGGCTCCAGGAAACGGTCCGTGACGAACCTCTTAAAGCCCATGCGACACCTCATCCGCATAGGGAAGTCCGCGTAAATAGTCGAACCGGGCCGTCTTTGGGTGATGAGGGCCGTTCCTATGATAATAGCGCTCGCAGCGAAGTTTGGAGATCGGGCATGCACCGCCAAGCGAACCGTAGAGCACCGAGAATGCGCTCGGTATCGGACGCTGAAATCTACCTACGTATGCTCCTCCATACGGCCAGCCGGTCCATGGCTAGTCATCCAGGGGGCTTTCGCATTTCCTCGATGTGGTGCAGAATGAATAGCGGATTCGCGATGGGGACGGATTGATGGCGAAAGTGCGAGCTCTATTGTTAGCGGCTGTCGGGGCGGTCGTTTCGGCAGTCACTGTTCAAGCCGCCGATCTAGAAATCGGTTCTCCCGGGGTCCGGGCTGCCTCCTATCATCATCACTACTGGCACAGTCGATGCGCTTTTGTGCAAGGCGTCCGCGGCGGGACGCCCCTGAGCGTGCCATTCTTTGCTGTTGGCTGGAGCCCAGGGCCCACTTACGAGGTTGGTTGGCGGCATTGTGCTTGCTGTGCTGAGGCTGCGCCAATGATCTCCGTGAATTACTGAGCAACTGGGCGCCAAGAGCCCTTGCCATGTCCCAATGGATGCAATTCGTGCGTCCATTTGGGTTCCGCAAAGCTAAAACTGCTTGCGCTTCGTTACTAAGCCAGACACGGTATAATAGTACTACTAAAGGTTATCGTGGGCCGACCAATTGGCCGAGACGCTTTCTTTTCGTGCCGGTCTTGGGTGCGCTCTGTGTTGCCAGATCGGTTGGACGCGTTGAGGGGTGAGCACGCAAGCAGGCCTGTTGGCTCCGTGCTGTACCTGGTTATTGAAATTGCTTAGCTTTTATTAAAATTCGGGAGAGCGCCGTGTTTGACAGCGCTTCGCGCCGCTTCCGCGAACCTAACAACACCTCTACTTAGCGGATCCGGCGCAAGTTCATGCGGAACAAGCTCCGTCAAAGGGCGCCCATTGAGCCGCCGCTTGAACCGGAAAACTCCCGGGTTGCCTTGCTCGTCGACGCCGCCGAGGTCGTAAAAGCGACTTCCAATCCTCTGAGCGTGGATTATCGCGTGCCACTGCAGCAGGAATGACGCCAGCAAGTTGCGGCCGCGCAAGTTGGCGGCGCCGAGCAGATAAACGGCTGTGTCACCGATATAGCTGCCGAGGTGCCCTGCAATGAGTTCCCCGCGATCCCACGCGAGGTGCACAACCATTTTCTGACTGGCAGGTACGCGAGTCTGGACGCGCTTAAAGAACTCGACATCCTGGTCAGGCATAAACCGCTTTCTCTCAGTGCATTCCAGAAACAGGTGGTTGAAACGCTCGAAATCTTGCAATTCGGCGGAGCGGGTTATCCCTATCCCATTCTTCTCGGCTCTGACCAGGCTGCCGCGCCATTTTGGATCGAGGCTGCGGCGGATTTCATCTGGAGAGATGGCAAGGTCAAGCAAAAGCGTTTTTCGCGCCTGCGACAACCCGGGACGAAACCCGCTCGCTTCGAGGCAGTGTGTCTGGACCTTCTGAAAAAAACCGCCGCTCGGCGGGGGGACCATGCGAAGTACAAATCTGCGACGTCCAACATATTCTTCGCGCAACGCATCTACACAGCGGCCGAAATCTCGTTCAGAGAACCGGCCTTCCCGCATGACCATGGGTGCTCATCGTGGCGACTTGACCGACAATCAGATAGAACTGCGAGCGGAGAATGTAATTGCGGCGCGGAGCGATCCCGGAGAGACGCGGGTCGCAAAATTGACCCGGACGTCCAGCCCCGCCGCTCGTTTGAGCGGCTAACCCGTCAACCGACGCACCTCAACCGCTGTTCAACCGCTGTAAAATCCGGTCGAACCGCAATCAGCTGGCCATAGCAGTTACCATGTTGAATCATCAGCCGATTGGTATAAGCTCGGCAAATGTTGGCCGGGTTCCGCCCAACGCCGGACCGTTCTTAGCAACGCGAGCTCTTTTGGGGTCCGGTCAGGCCTGAAATTAGCGCGAAAGCGGTATGCAGGTCTTATCTGCTTCACTTGGTCCACATTAATGTTAAATCCATAACGCGATTGAATTCGTGCGGTCACGTGCTGATGGTAATTCTGGCCTTGGAGCGTTCAGAACATCTTCAGCTCATCCAAGCCGTAACAGGTCATATGTGGCTGCTTGGAAAATGAAGCACGTAACAATTGTCTTCGGAACTCGTCCGGAGGGCATCAAGATGATGCCCGTAGTCAAAGCAGCCCGACGAGAGAAATCATTCAAGACAACTGTGGCGGTCACAGGACAGCATCGGCAGATGCTCGATCAGGTATTTACCTTTTTTGGCGAGAAGCCCGACATTGACCTCAATCTGATGGCACCGAGCCAGACACTGGCCGAAATTACCGCCAATGTCGTGTTGCGCATGACCGAAGTTCTCGCCGACCTAAAGCCCGATGTCATGCTCGTACATGGCGACACGACGACTGCTATGGCCGCTGCTATTGCGGGCTTCTACAATCGAATTCCCATCGGTCACGTCGAGGCTGGCTTGCGTTCCAACGATCTTCAACGGCCTTGGCCAGAGGAGTTCAACCGGGTCGCAATTGACGCGATCGCCGACTATATGTTCGCGCCGACGCAATCGGCGCGCGAAAATTTGCTCGGGGAATATAACCGGCGATCGAAGATCTTGGTCACCGGCAATACAGGCATCGATGCATTGCTATACGTCTCGACGCTGATCAACGATGACCCGACGCTGCTTCGCCGAATGTCAAGTCGTTATGATTTCCTTGGTCGAAACCGCGATCTCATTCTGGTGACGGGGCATCGTCGCGAGAGCTTTGGGGACGGCTTCGAGCGAATTTGCGACGGGCTTCTGGCCGTTGCGCAACGCCCGAACGTGGATGTGCTTTACCCCGTTCACCTCAATCCTATCGTTCAGTCAGTTGTCAAGCAGCGCCTGGGCGGGCAGTCCAATATCCACCTCATTGAGCCAGTCGAATACGTTGATATGGTCTACCTGATGAAACGGGCAAAGGTGATTGTCACCGACTCGGGGGGCATTCAGGAGGAAGGGCCTGCACTGGGTCGTCCCGTTCTCGTCATGCGGGATGTCACAGAACGACCCGAGGCACTCAGCACGGGTGTCGTGCAGTTGATCGGCACGGACCCGAGAAGGATGCAGGACGAGGTCGCCCGGCTCCTGGACGACGAGACCCATTACAATGCGATCGCCCGCGCCGTTTTTCCCTACGGTAACGGGACTGCCGCGGCCCAGATCATCGCTTTTCTCAAGAAGGAATTTGCCACATGAGCACGATTTGCGTCGTTGGCCTTGGCTACATCGGACTGCCGGTCGCCTCGATGTTGGCCAGTCGCGGTCACAACGTGGTGGGATATGATGTAAACTCCAAGGCGGTCGACAGCGTCAACAAGGGACAGGCTCACTTCTTTGAACCCGACCTTGACATGCTGTTGAAGGCTGCAGTCAACACTGAGAGGCTCAAGGCGAGCACCATGCCCGTCGAAGCAGACTATTATGTCATTGCTGTTCCAACGCCGTTTCGCGCCAACCACGAGCCCGATCTTAGTTATGTTGACGCTGCAACGCAATCCATCGCACCGTTCCTGAAGACAGGCTCCACTGTCGTTCTTGAGTCCACTTCGCCGGTGGGAACGACCGAACGCATTGCGGAGCAACTCGCGGCTGCACGCACAGATCTGAGGTTTCCCGCCTATAAGGAAACCCTTGGTGACTTTGACGTCGCCATTGCCCACTGCCCGGAACGGATCCTGCCCGGTCAGATGGTAAAGGAGCTCGTCACGAACGATCGTATCATCGGCGGCATGACCGAGAAGTGCTCGCAGGCTGCGGCAGAGCTTTACCGGTCCTTCGTCAGCTCGGAAATGTTCATCACCGATTGCCGCACTGCAGAATTCGTCAAATTGATCGAGAACTCGTATCGAGACGTGAACATCGCCTTTGCTAACGAACTCTCGGTAATCTGTGACAAATTAAACATTGACGTCTGGGCTGCGATCGAGTTGGCAAATCGACACCCGCGAGTTTCCATCCTGCAGCCGGGCGCCGGCGTCGGTGGTCACTGCATCGCAGTTGATCCGTGGTTTGTCGTGAGCGCCGCGCCGGAAGAGAGCCGGATCATCCGCGCTGCCCGCGAGACCAACGACGCGAAGCCGCATTGGGTCGCACGCCAAATTATCCAGCATGCTGACCGCTTCAAAAACCCGGTCGTCGGCTGCTTCGGTGCAACCTACAAGCCGGACGTTGAAGATATGCGCGAAAGTCCTTCTCTCGAGGTAATCAAGCTGGTCGCCGCCAACAGCGACATTCGCGTTATCGTTTGCGACCCTATGATTAAAGGACTGCCGGACGAGCTGTCCGGCATGAACAAGGTATCTTTCGCCTCAATCGACGACACCTGCAATCAGTCCGACATCGCCGCTCTTCTGGTCGGACATCGACAGTTTCGAAAAATCAGCCCGAACCGTTTCCTCAACAAGATCGTCGTGGATGCGATCGGCCTCCTTTCAAGGCCGAGGATGTGAAAGAGAGGATTTGACATTTACAGTTGCCTAGCCGTGAGCAAACTACGACTGGAAGTCATCAGCCCTAGGATTGACCACCGCACTCTCGAACCGCTCCGCGACGCGACAGCATATGTGCAAGACATGCGCGAGCCCTCGCTGGCGATGACCAATGCTAAAGTTCGTGTCATGGCAACCCTAATGGTGGCGCTGTCGGAAGGAATTGTCTGGCATACACAAAGGTCAGGTGTGCGTAGCAATACGGGACGTAGACGCGTCTGTAGTTGCCTCCGCTGACAATGATCTTGGCTTCCGGATACCGCTGAGCTAGTTCGGCGTTGCCGAGGTCGTAATATCCTTCCATTATGGCTCTCCTCGTTCCATTATGGCTTTCCTGGGATGGCCGTCGGCTTCCGCACTGTGGGAACTGGTCGGAACGATGATACATTCGAACCCTCCCGTGAATTCCGACGTGGCGAGAACCGTGTAAAAAGACCGATCCTATTTTCGGCACGGAGGCTCTATGTATTTCGAACGGAGAGATTTTCTTGTTGGAGTTTTCCTACTCACCGCTACCAGCGCCGGAGCAGGCCAGTCTGCCGCGCCGATCATCAACGCTGACCCGGGCGGATTAGAACGACGGCTAACGGAGCAAAACCCAGGGACCCCCCCCATGGGCTGTCCGCACGGCTCAGATTTCCGTGACGGATGTCCGGTCGGTTCAGCAGAGCACCCGGCATTCTCTACACTGCTGAACCGGTATAGGGTTCGACCGCCGTGGAACGTGGCTGGTGTTGATTACGCGGTTGGAATTCCGAGCTCGGTCATCCTCAAGGATCCAAGAAGTGCTCCGCTTCCATCCGGCTGCTCACTTAATGGCACCACGGTTACCTGTTCAGGCGCTGTCACACTCGATGGTTACGACTTTTCATTGAACAATGGCACTACGCTCCTCATTAAGGGGGGCGATCTCACGGTTCAAAACTGCCTGTTTGTCGTCGGTAGCAATCAAGGAGCCTTGGGCAAGATCGTTGAGGTGAGCGGCTTGGCCAATGCGACGTTCCTGCACAACGAGTTCGATGGATCGAACTTGGCGGTGATTCCGCAACGGGGTCAGACCATCAACGTCATGAATACTGGCACGATCACTTTCAGATACAACTACTTTCACAACTCCGGCGGGGATATGGTGGATTTTTCCGGAGGCCCACAGGTCGACATCCTCCAGTATAACTTCTTCAGGGATATTGGTTTGAAAACAGCCCATTCGGATACCCTTCAATGGTGTGGTTCGATTGTCAGCAATTCCGACCTCAGTTTCAACACCATCGTTCAAAACGCTGCGGGTTTGTCCGGCATGGGTTTGATCGTAGCTAACTCGGAATGTTCCGGCGCCAGGATGAGCAATGTCCTGGTCCACAACAATACTCTGATCTCCAGCGTACGAGACAACTTCGCAACTGGAGCAACCGTTTCCCAGGATGCTGGTCCGGCCAGTGCTGACCACATCGCGGTCTTCGATAACTATCTTGACCCGACAGGAATAGCGAATTTCACCGCATCACCTTGGTTTCCGACTGGGTTTTATCACTCCGAGCTGCCGAGACCGTCCGCGCTACATTCACTGATCGACATGAGGACCGGCTCTGCGCTGCCTGTTGCAAACAAGTGGAAACCAAGATCGGTGTTCTCCGCCTCCTATTACGTTTATCCGGATGCTGCCGGCTATAATCCAGCGCTTAGCGACGTCTATTTCATTTCGGTACTTCCTACGACGGGAACACTCTCAGAGGGTAATTCGATCACCTTCGTGCTCGAAATGGACGAGGCTTGGGAAGTAGTGGGTCATCCCACCCTCTCGCTCAACTCAGGAGGTATCGCGCATTACGCGGGGGGATCGGCAAACAGCCTCCGGTTCACCTACACAGTCGGCAAGGGCCAAGCCGCTTCTCAGCTTGCGATCACGGCGGTCGACCTCAACGGCGGCGTGATCAGAGATGCCTTTGGCAACCAGGCGAACATGACCGGTGCGCTCACCACATTCTCCACAATCGCCGTTCGTTGAGCTCCAGCCCAATCCCGGATCAGCCGCAAACCAACCGAAGGATCTCAGCTGGCGCTTGCTACATGCGCAAACAGTGCTTCGTTCTACAACCTATGCCTGAAAATTTAATGTCAGCTCGCCTGTGATCAAACCCGGCTGCTTGCTTCATCAGTTTGCACGCCGGCCAAGTATTGGCAGCTCGTGTCCCGAGCATCGCGAGCAGTATTATCGAGAGACCCTCTCGCTTGCTGCTATGGCTAACCGCCGCTGCGGACAACCAAGCTTAGCTTTTCTTAAGCCCGAGGCGTCTGATCTGGCTTGGATGAGTTGCCTTTGCGCCTACGCGTTGCGAGCCAGTACACCCCGTAGCCGACCGCAATCACTGGCAGTCCGGCACCAGCCAACGGACCGGGGGCGCCCTGAACACCGCTTGAAATTCCGCTATGTGAGTTCTTTATGGCAGTAGCTTCATACCCGACGTAAGCACCTACTCCACCAAAAAGGGCAATCAAAAGACCAATCAATATTTTCATCATTACGCCTCCAGTACCTTGGAATAATCTGCCTCAACACCTCAGACATTTCAACTTTTTTTGCGAAGGTTCGAGATTCGGTTAGGGTGCTCCGGTTCGAAAATTCTAGGTCGCCCATTAACCTTGTTTGATACGCCAAATTTGCGGGATCAGCGTTGGATTCGACCCCACGCGGACAGGGATGCTCACCCTCATGCGGAGGTCGACCCCAAATTCTGGCTCGCTGACCTCTTCATTGGTTTAACTATCCAAGCAAAAAGGGAACCTCGGGGGCTGCCTTTGGGAGGCAGCAAGGACCCACCCGCTCGAGGATCGCCACGGCGCAAATGAGCCTCATGGCCCATAGGCGATCAAGAAGCGCAAGCCCATGGCCTGTTCAAGAAATGGATCTCAGATCATTGCCGACGTCGAGCATATTGGTTTGCGCTTGCAATCCTCGCGGCAGAAAGGCGGCGCCTAACGCTCCCTGAATGCCCGTCCAGCTTGGTCCATGAGGGGCTTTGTCAGGAATGAGAGTACGGTACGCGCGGCCGTCTTGAGGAACACGTCCACCGGCATGCCGGGCACGACTTTTGAAGTCCCTAGCTGCGCAAGTTCCTCCGGCTTCAGTGCAATTCGAACTGTATAGTAGCTCGCACCGGTTCTCTGATCCTGCGTCAGGTCAGGCGAAACCATGCTTACAGTTCCTTCTATCTCAGGGGTGATCTTCTGGTCGAAGGCTGCAAAACGCATATTTGCAGTCTGACCGAAATACACTTGGTCAATGTCCCTTGGCGCAATCTTCACCTCAACTGCAAGAGCGTCGGTATCGGGCACGATGAGCATAATCTGCTCGCCCGGCGCAATTACACCACCGAGGGTATGAACGGATAATTCATGGACCCGACCGCTCTGCGGCGCTCGAATGTCTGTCCGATAGAGCTGGTCGACGGCCGCTGTTTTACGTTCGGCCAACTCCGCGAGCTTGGCTCGCGCATCGATCAAATCTTTGCCAACTTCTGTTCTCAGATCCTGATCGATCTGTATCATCTGGAGCTGAATTTCGGCTATCTTGCCCTTTGATTGCGCAACCGCTCCCGTGAGTTGACTACGCTCCCCCTCCAGACGCGCCGCATCACGCTGCAACGAGGTCAGCCGGGAAATCGGGACGAGGTTCTTTTGGAACAGCGTTTGAACTCCTTCGAGTTCCTTCTAAATCAGATCGATCTCCTTCTGTTTGGCCTCGGCTTGTCCAGTGTAACCCTTAATTTCTTCCGTGAGCTGCGTGGTTCGCTCCTGTAGCTGCGCCTTTTGACCCGCCCTCGCCTCTCGACGCAACTTGAACAGAGCGCGTTCGGCAGCAATGACGTGGGCTGCCTCGGAATTCTTGTCACGGCTTCGGTCGAGCAATCCCTGCTGAAACCTGATGTCATCGGTGCCGTCGCGTTCGGCCTCAAGACGGGCCTCATGTGCAAGGAGTTCGTCGACGCTCTGGGTCATGATCGTGGCGTTCGCTAAGGTTTGTGTCTCATCAAGCCGAATTAGAATGTCTCCAGCATTGACGTGATCGCCTTCCCGTACCCGCAACTCCCCTACAATCCCACCCGTTGCATGCTGAACCTTCTTGACACTGGAATCGACAACAACGACGCCTTGGCCGATCACCGCGCCCGAGAACTGAGAAGTAGTGGCCCAACCTCCGACCCCAAACGTCGCGAGGAGAACGATGAATGCACCAACGAGAACGTATCGTTGGATAGATTGCAGTGCGGGAGTGCTTACTTCGCCGTCCATTGCGCCGCTTTCTGATCCTCGGTAACGACACGCAGGGGACTTCGCAGCACTTTGCGCAAGACAGTGTCCTTCGGTCCGAACGACTGCATTCTGCCCTCTCCGACCACCAGAACATGATCGACGCCTTCAAGCGCCTTCGGACGGTGAGCGACCACGACGACGATTCCGCCGCGGCGGCGAACGTTTAGGATCGCTTCCGTTAGTGCTACTTCCCCGTCGGCATCTAAGTTTGAAGTTGGCTCGTCGAGCACAACGAGGAACGGACTGCCGTAAAAGGCTCGAGCAAGGCCGATGCGCTGCTTCTGACCCGCCGACAACGCCATTCCGCCTTCGCCGACGCGTGTCGAGTATGCGTCCGGAAGTGAGAGAATAACGTCATGCGCTCCGGCGGCCTTGGACGCCTCAAGCACCCCGGCAGCCGTTGCTTTGACGTCAAAACGTGCAATGTTCGCAGCTATGCTGCCGTCGAAAAGTTCAATGTCTTGAGGTAAATATCCAAGGTATTTGCCAAGCGAATCGGAGGACCAATGCTCCAGGGAGGCGTTGTCGAGTTTGACTTTTCCTCGGAAGTGGGGCCAGACGCCGACCAGCGCACGGGCGAGCGTAGATTTGCCTGCGCCGCTCGGCCCAATGATGCCGAGGGCCTGACCGCTTTGCAGCGAAAACGACACGTCCGAGACCAGCTGCTTCTCAGAGCCGGGCGCTGCCACATAAAGTTGTTCGACAGTCAGCGCGTGGGTTGGCCGCGGCAACTCAAGCGGTTCTGCCTCTCTGGGCAGGAGCTGCAGTAGCCTATCTAGTCGATCCCCGCCTTGGCGTGCTGCGACGAAACCTTTCCAGTTCGCAATTGCGACTTCAACCGGCGCCAGTGCCCGCGCGGTGAGGATCGAACCTGCAATGATAATGCCGGCGGTCGATTCCTGGTTGATAACAAGGCACGCGCCTACCGCCAGAACGCAGGATTGCAGAAGCGCGCGAAAAATTTTCGAGGCGCCGCCAAGCCCGCTCGCAACATCACTCGATCTCTCGTGAGCTGCCAGATATTTTTTATTCACCTCCTGCCAGCGTAGCGCTGCTTGACGTCTCATGCCCATTGCCTGCAGGACTTCCGCATTGCGCCTGCCCTCGCCCGCCAAGGCCGTGCGCGCGATCGCATGTCGCGAAAATGCCTTCGCTGGTCCGCGCGTCCGCACTTCCGTCAGCGCCGTCAGACCAACGAGAACCAACCCTCCCACAAGGGCGGTGATCCCGATCCAGAAATGAAACAGGAAACAGACGGCCAGATAGAGTGGCAACCAAGGTAGATCCAATAAGGCTGTTGGACCGCCGCTCGACAGAAAGCTACGGACTTGATCAAGATCGCGCAACGGCTGGAGTCCGT
This sequence comes from uncultured Alphaproteobacteria bacterium, assembly GCA_963806075.1. Taxonomy (GTDB): domain Bacteria; phylum Pseudomonadota; class Alphaproteobacteria; order Rhizobiales; family Xanthobacteraceae; genus Bradyrhizobium. The sequence goes on along the minus strand of CAWDWT010000012.1, from coordinate 49,813 downwards.
CGCCATCACCTCTCGTCTTCAGAGGCAGCCTGACCATAGCATCATAGACCCGCAGGCCCAGGCGTTCGTCGAGATGACGGCCGATGCGCACGCTAATTCGATTTCGGACCAAATCCAGTCCCCCCTGCAGCGCGTACAGCAAGCTCGCAAGGATCAAAAGCGCTACAAGGGTGGGGATGCTGCGGCCAGGCAATACTCGATCATACACCTGCAGCATAAAAAATGAGCCATTAAGCATCAGCAGATTGCTCAGGCCGCTAAAGATGGCGAGAGCCCAGAAAATCCGGCGACAAGACACCAGAAAGCTGGAAATTTCCGAGCGAGCTTCGGCGTAGTCAGTCTTCGAGCGCGGACTATTAGAGAATGTATTGAGTCGGACGAATTCAAAGGCGCCCTTGACGGAAGCCCTCAGGTGTTCGAGCTGAACCTGCGCATTTTCGTCGAGCGTCTTGAAGGCTGCGATCCCTCTCTCGAACTCGGGCTCTGGCGCCATAAATCTGCCGTTGGGTCCAGGCCCGCAAGTCTGTGATCGCCACCCATCTTTGCGATTTTTCGGATCCAAGCAACAACTGGGTGCAAGCGATTTCGGCCGATTTGCAATCGCGATTGTTGGAACTCATCAAAATTCGCAAGCACGCGATCTCGGTGCATCCCGAAATCACCCATAATGAACTTCCCCCCGTTTGAAGCTCGCCCTATCACCGGATCGGGCGTTGCTTCCAAATGACGCTCTCCAACAAAAATCCCGGCCTCAAGAACAGCTCCCCCTCGGAGTTTACCCAATCCTGCGGATCGTATTAACGTTAACGTACTATCAACTGTTGCGCGCGGCTTTTTTTGGACGACAACAAGGCGTCGCTCAAATTTCAGCGGTAGAATGCTTCGGGAGAAGATCCCGTGCGCCTGCATCGCGCAGCGTGGAATCCGCTGCGGATCGAAACGCTGCAACGGGCTCAGCCGCACAACAACCAATCTGGCTCGGAAGGCCTATTGCAGCACCTTCCGTGCCGACCGGCATCGGAATGAAGCCCTTTGAGGGGGCTCACTCCTCAAAGCGCTTTAGCCGAAGTGGAAATCCTGGCTATTGAGAGTGCTGAGCTTCATGTTCTTCAATGTCAGCGAGTTCGGAGCCGGCCGATATGACTACATCATGTCCGTCCTGGGTGGCGTGAGCGAGAACGCTTGCAAAATTGTCGAACACGCTCTTGCTGAAGTCGATTGTGTCGTGTCCAGGCCCTTTGGCCGTGAAATTTGTTATGGTGTCATGGCCGAAATTCGGAGCAAATACAAAAGAATCGGCTCCGCCATTGCCCACCAAGGTCTCATTTGCTGGTGTGCTAACAATCTCGATCATGACCAGCGGAGCCCACAACGACTGCTCCAGTGGCGTTTGTGACCGCGTTCGCGGTGCTATGCACCTGGTGACCTGTGGATATATGCGGGTTGCTTGAAGATGCAGAGTTCGTCAGTGTCCCATTGCCATCACTACTGGTTGTCACTGAACCGATGCCTGCGGTGCCATCGGAGCTGCTTGAGTCGGCAGTACCGGTGAGCGTCGCCGTGTGCTGGTGGTGGTTCTGGTGCACACCTGTGAACGGCGGGGTGGCCCCGGAGACAGACGTATGGCCGTGGCCAGGCCAGCTACCTCCAGGAGAACTGGCAACACCGATCACGGGATCCACGGCTTGAGAGAGGTCACTCGTGTTGCCGGCAGTATCGGTCGCTGTGGCGGCAAGCGCGTGCGAGCCCTGATGCAAAGCAGGGGTTGTCAGATTCCAATCACCGTCCGCTGCAGTTTGAGTCGCACCGAGCAACGTTGAGCCGTCATACAACTTGATGGTGCTGCCAGCTTCCGCTGTTCCCGACATCTGCACCGTATTGTGGACCACCGTCTCTGCGGTAATAACCGGCGCATCGGGCGCTACCGCATCTGTCGGCGGGGATGGCGAATGCTGTCCCGAGCTGCCAGAGCCGATCACGGGATCTACGGCTTGAGAGAAGCCGCTGGTATTACCCGCCGCATCGGTCGCTGTAGCGGCAAGCGCGTGCGCGCCCTGATGCAAAGCAGGTGTTGTCAGATTCCAATCACCGTCCGCTGCCACGTGGGTCGTGCCGAGCAACGTCGAACCATCGTAAAGGTTGATCGTGCTGCCAGCTTCCGCGGTGCCCGACACCTGCACCGTATTGTGGACCACCGTCTCTGCGGCAATAACCGGCGCAGCGGGTGCTACCGCATCGGTCGGCGGAGGTGGCGAATGCTGTCCCGAGCTGCCAGAGCCGATCACGGGATCTACTGTTTGAGAGAAGCCGCTGATGTTGCCCGCTGCATCGGTCGCTGTTGCCGTTAAGGTATGCGGGCCCTGATTCAAGGATGAGGTTGTCAGATTCCAACTGCCGTTGGCGGCGGCTTGCGTGGTGCCGAGCAACGACGAGCCATCATATAGCTTGATCGTGCTGCCTGCTTCCGCCGTTCCCGACACTTGCACCTTATCTGCAGCCACAGTATCGCCAACGATGACCGGCGCATTGGGAGCTACGGTGTCTCCGGTCTGAGACGGCGGAGGTGGCGATTGCTGTCCCGAGCTGCCAGAGCCGATCACGGGAGCTACTGCTTGAGAGAAGACGCTGGTGTTGCCCGCTGCATCGGTCGCTGTTGCCTTTAAGGTATGCGGGCCCTGATTCAAGGATGAGGTTGTCAGATTCCAACTGCCGTTGGCGGCGGCTTGCGTGGTGCCGAGCAACGACGAGCCATCGTATAGCTTGATCGTGCTGCCTGCTTCCGCCGTTCCCGACACTTGCACCTTATCTGCAGCCACAGTATCGCCAACGATGACCGGCGCATTGGGAGCTACGGTGTCTCCGGTCTGAGACGGCGGAGGTGGCGATTGCTGTCCCGAGCTGCCAGAGCCGATCACGGGAGCTACTGCTTGAGAGAAGCCGCTGGTGTTGCCCGCTGCATCGGTCGCTGTTGCCTTTAAGGTATGCGGGCCCTGATTCAAGGATGAGGTTGTCAGATTCCAACTGCCGTTGGCGGCGGCTTGCGTGGTGCCGAGCAACGACGAGCCATCGTATAGCTTGATCGTGCTGCCTGCTTCCGCCGTTCCCGACACTTGCACCTTATCTGCAGCCACAGTATCGCCAACGATGACAGGCGCATTGGGAGCTACGGTGTCTCCGGTCTGAGACGGCGGAGGGGTCGTCCCTCCAGACGAGGTCCCGCCCGAAGTTGCGGACGGCGGTCCATCATTCGGGAGGTTCGGCACGTTAGCGGTCGAGAACGTTCCCGCGCTCGGCGCGGTGGTTTGCCCCGTGAGCAAGTTGATATTGTGCGAAATCGTTAGATTGGACCCTTGCACTTCCGACGGAAGATCGCCGAAGCCGGTCGTGGTAAACGTCCCGGTGGGATCAACATAGTTGTTCGCCACAGTGACGCCCTTGAGCACGTTACCAGAATCCTGGAACAGCCCAATGTTGAGCGACATCGTCATGTTCGGGCCAGTAGCGATGATCACGTTATTTGCGATCGTGGTGTTGGTGATGGTCGATCCAAGTTGCGCCTGAACCGCTAAGCCTTCATTGGCCTCCACCCCTTGCGGTTGATAGATCGTGTTGTATGCGATCGTCGCATTGTTCACGACGTCGCCGACAAATTGTACCGGATCGGGATGAGAGCCCGGCGTATATCCCAATCCCTTGAATACGTTATACTCAATCGTCGGCGTAACCGTACCATCGCCTAAGTCAATTCCATCCGCGGGCATATCGTGGATGTAGTTGTATTTGGCGACAAAACTGCCGTTACCGTCATAGCTGATAGCAGCGCCGAGCCCGGTCCCTGCTGGAGGCGGCTGAACCGAGGGAATATTCATCTGGTTGCCGTTGAACGAACAATTCAGGACCGTCAGATTTCCTACGTCGGTCGAGCTGGCATTGATCGCTATCGGCTGGTTTGCGTTCAGGGAGAAGTTGCAGTTCTCTATAGTCGTCGTCCCTGTGGTCCCAGGCTGGATGTTTACCGTCCACCCCCCATGCAATGAGAAGTCGAGGCCGTTCAAGGTGACGTTGTTCCCAAGGATATTGACAACATGGTTGACGCTATCAAGCGACACGCCGGGCGGAAGATTTCCCGCAACGCCAGGGTCCTTCAGCGAGGTGCCTGCCTGCACGCCGACTGCGTAATCAACTCCGGCGACCTGCCAAGCGGGACGAACGGCATAACCGCTGAGCAGATCCGGTAGCTGCGGCGCGCCGGCTGAACCGTTTTGGCCGCCCGATGGCGGGGTAACAGATGAAATCACTGGATCAAGTACAGGCGAGAGCCCGCTGATATTTCCAGCAGCGTCTGTTGCTGTCGCGGCGAGAGCGTGGGCCCCGGAAGAGAGCGCACCGGTAGTCGCGTTCCACGCTCCGGTCGAATCGGCGGTTGCCGTCGCAACAAGACTCGTCCCCTCATAGACTTTGACCGTGCTGTGCGCTTCAGCTGTGCCGGTCACCTGGACTGCATTGCCGTTAATAACGGAATCGGCAGTTTCAACCGGTGCATTGGGCGCGACTGTGTCGACAGTTACTGCATAGGTGGACGACGCGGCGCTGGATCCCGCCGAGTTGGTCGCCGTGGCATGCAGATTGTGACTGCCGTCCGTCAAAGAGGGAGTCGCGAACGTCCAGGCTCCGCTGCCGTTGGCAGTAGCAGTGCCTATCTGGGTATTGCCATCGAACACGTGCACCGTGCTATTTGCGACAGCCGAGCCCGTTAAGTTAAACGTCGTCGCGTTCGTGATATGGTCTCCCGCTACGCCGCTGTCAGGTGAGAAAGAGGCGATGATGGGAGCGCTCGGCACCGCAGAGCCAGTGCCAGCAGAGCCAGTCCCGGTCGAGCCAGTCCCGGTCGAGCCGGTCCCGGTCGAGCCAGTGCCGGTCGAGCCAGTGCCGGTCGAGCCAGTGCCGGTCGAGCCAGTGCCCGTCGAACCGGTCGGTGGAGGAGCGCTCCCGCTGATGGTCGCGGTTTTTGACGCCGGGGCACTGGCATAACCGAAGAAATTGTTCGCCTCAGCGGTCAAGGTGTGACTTCCGCCAGACAGCGCGCCAGTCGTGAAAGTCCAGGCGCCGTTAGAGTCCGCATTGGCGGTACCGATCGCCTTGCCACCGTCGAAGATCTCGACAGTAGTTCCCCCTACCCACACGTTAGAGCTGGCATGACCCTGTAGAGTGACATTCGTGCCATTGACGCTTTCGCTATCGACCGAGACCGTCGGTATGAGTGACGGCATCCGTTGCAACGGCCTTTGATGAATTGACTTGGCCAGCAACTGCGGCAGTTGGAGCAGGGCTCACGTTCTGGTAGTAAATTCCACCCGTCTCCATGTTGGTGTTGTTGTAGTACTTGGCGTTATTCGGATAGGCCGGATCGGCAAAGAAGCTCTCGTTTCCAAAAGTGCCTCCACGCGTGTCGGCGAAGTTGTCATGGACAAGGGCCGTGCCCGTCAGCTGCGAGCCACCGTTGACAGTCGTCACAATCCCGACCTGTGAACCCGGCAGCGCCACGATAGTATTGTAGGCCAATTCTGCGCTCGAGAGCACTGCGCCATTGTCGTTGAGCATAAAGCCCTGCGTACCATCCGAATTGGCGACGACGGTCTGGTACACCGTATTGTACATGATGCTTTCGGTGAATGGGCTGCTAGCCGTGCCCAATGTCTGCAGCCAGTCCGGATGCGCGTTCGCGTTCCCATTGTCATTGAGGACGTTGTACTTAATCGTGACAGCGCCTCCATCCTGCGCCTGAATGAAATCGGAGTACGCATTCTTCAGAAGGGAATATTCCACCGTCAGGCCAGGTGTGCTGGTATATATCAGCCCATTATTGAGCTGATCCGTCTGCATATTTCCATCGATGACGCAATTGGTCACCGTCAAATTGGACGAGCCGTTGTCTCCGTAAATGGTGAAGTTGCCGTTGGAGCCGATCTTGAAGTTCGAGTCGGATATCGTCGTATTTGCAGCTTGCGTGATGACGGACCAACCTCCCGCCAGCGAAAAGTCATATCCATCGAGCGTGACGTTGGCACCGGTTACGACCACCTGATGTGATCCTTGATCCACTGTCACGCCGGCTACGTGAATGGTTGCGGGATCCTTCAGCACGGTCCCGGCTTTGATTCCGACCGCGTAGTCCACGCCCGCCACTTCCCACGCCGGACGCGCCGCATATCCGTTTAAAATATTCGCAAATTGCGGGGTACCAGCCGGGGCACCGGCTGATCCATCGCCGGCAACCGGCGGATCCACCACCGAAGTGCCACCGTGCCCGTCGCTCGATACGGTAAAGTTCGCCAGAGAGTAGTTGCCCGCAAGTGCAACTTTCGCGGTGTGCACTCCGTCACTCACCGTCAAAATACCGGGCGAGTTGTTACCCGAGTAGCTGATCGTCGCGTTCGCCCCTGCCGTGATGTCCGCGAAGTCAATGACGTCAGTGGTGGTCAATTGTCCTGCGATCTTGCCTGCGAAGTCGGCCGAATGATCGATCTTCAAAACGCCAGTATCACCTCCAAACGACACGGCGCCGGAAAATGGAGAAGAGAGCTCTAGCGTGCCACCGGCAGGTACGACCTTCTCTTGCTGTAAGCTTAGCCCGGTCGAGCCTGAAACTCCGCTATCATCATTATTGGAAGAAGAAAGGGAGTTGGTGGCGGACGCCGCGCTGATGGAATCGCTCGAGGCGCTCCCGTCCTGCGCGCCGTCGGAATCTGGCAACGAATTCAAATGGTGGGCGTGGCCGGGGGTCAGACCCGAACTGCGCAAATGCATTGGCGTCGCTGCCGCATCTACGCTCGTAGCAAAATGGTTTGCGCCAGACTCGACATCGTCAAACAGCTGTGGCTGTGACCACCAGCTCCGAGCAGCTCCTCCGGCCGCTTGAATTGAGCTAAGCGCCGCAGCCCCTGCCGCTTCGATCGACGCGATGATATCTGACACATCCTCAGGGCCGGACGGCTTGGCCCATATATGCTGCCGGAGCGATGGAGTTGTCCGTTCTGTCATGTCGTCCCCTTGTTGGCTTGTGCGTAAGGCCAAGCTTCGCCCTGCGCGCAATCGGTCTCCCCACCACCAACCCCTGTTACCTGCCTCTTTCACGGCCGCTCTAGCCTTTTTTAAGACGATTCCTTGGTTTTCCCACGGCTGGCCAACCCTACCGGGCGCTGCGCCTGAGCTATTCGCCTTTGTCGTTTTTAAGCCGGTGCAAATGCAAAACGACGTTGGGGGCCAGCTGAGCTGCACTAGCTACCAACGGAAGTCCCTGGTGCGCCTCCAAGAGTCCCGCTGTGCTTCTCGCCTCGTTTAGGTCTAAGTCTGCACCGAACCGATTGAGGTGGCTTTATCGGGAGAGCTGAGACGGTGAAAGCGAAGGTGACATCGGCGTCATGGCTCGCAGTTCACCCGGCGCGGCCTTCACGGGTATCTTCGCCAACCACGGCATCGCTATCCATGAGCTTCGCGGGACAACGTGTTCGTTGACAGGTTGTGGAACGCATCAAATTCGAGGAGGTTTAGTGCGAGCCTGCGAAACCGTTAGCAAGGCGAAGCTCGATTGCTCGGGATCTCGCCTTTTGCGGCCTCGGTCCACTGGGCGGCGCGATTGGCATGCGGTGAAGTAGGTGCGGCCCCCTAACTAAAACTCAAGGCGATGACCGGTTTGGCTTCGTTTCGCCAAAATTAGCCTGCCGCGAGCGCAACAGACGCGTCTCAAGGGCACTCCAAGCGTACCGCATCACGGGCCCAAAGAACTGCCTTGTCGGGCGCTTGCGGTCACGTACCGTTTCGACCCGCAAAGAGGTTAAAGCACCTCAGCACGAACCTCTGCCACACCGCGATCTGTCATCCCTAATGTACGCGCGGCGTTGAGCGAAAGATCAAGCACGCGGCCACGCTTGTGTGGTCCACGGTCGGTGATCGTAACCACTACTGACCTATTGTTCGCGACGTTGGTCACACGCACTTTGGTCCCGAAGGGAAGATGGCGGTGAGCAGCGGTTCGCGCTTCTCGGTCGAATGCCGAACCGCTCGCGGTTTTTCCTGAATGATACGAGTAGAACGACGCCTTTCCGGAAAAGCTACGCCGGGAGGTCCCAATCGCCGAATGATCGTGCGCGTCGCGGGTTGGATTTGCGGCGGCAGCAGATTGCGGCTGGGGAGCCGTGGTTTCCCTCGGGGATTGCGCCGGAGGCGCTGGCGACCTGTGTTGATCCGTATCTTGCGACTCCTCCGCGTGTGCCTTCGGAATAATAGACCATCTATCTTGAAAGCTCTGAGCCGCAACGGAACTCGCGTTTATCGACAGCAGGGCTGAGATTGTTGCAATCGCCGGAATACGCATGAACGCCTCGCAAACTAATTTAGTTCAAGATGCGTAGATAACGTAACATCATGGGTTCGCGTTCCAGCCCACCGCCCGTCGCCGCCCAGGCGCGGTTTGTTACCTTGTGAACATAGCGTCGAAGGCGTTGGACGCCGCGCCATCGTAATCGGGGCAACTAAGCACTTGTGCGCCGCAGCAGCGACTTGGACGTGCGACCGAACCGAGGCACGACCCTTAGACGCCTCGCGGCCGCCTGCCTGCTCCGAAGCTGCGCTGCCTGATACTGGGCCCCGCCCTCCCGGGGATGCGCCCAGCCGCAGCGCCAATCGCGCCTCAGATTGGCTTGTCCCAGGTGAGCCAATAACCTCCAGCAAAGCTGGAGGTTTGATTAGGACCGCCAAAGGGCGGTTTTAAGGGATGTTTGGGCTGCTGGGGCTCCCCAACTGATCATCAGCGACTACGCACCGAGTTTGCTTCAAATGCCATATTGGGCCGCCCGGGGGAACTCGGAGTGGAGTGGCATTATATCGCGCGGGGCAAGCCGATGCAGAACGGCTGTCGAAGGCTACGTCGACCAACTGCCGGCGTCGCTGTGGCCGAATCCGGGACGGTCGAAAACGATGACTCGGTAGTTCCTGGCGGCGAGATCGATCAGACCGCTGGATTCGAAATCCTCGATCATGCTGCCGTTGCCATGAAGAAGAACCAGCGGTTGGCCGGAGCCCCGCTCCACGTCGTGCAGCCGAACGCCGTCGACGTCGAGGAAGCGGCCGGCGGCCGGATTTTCACGCTCCGCTTTCTTCGCGAGATGACGATTGACGAACGCCATTGCGACCAACGCTCCGATCGCAACCGCCGAAGCCAAACGTAAGAAGGCGCCTTGGCGTCGCGAAGTCCGACCGGGATGGAGGAACGCGGGCGTCGAACAGGGCGGAACGATGTCATGGATGACACTCGGGAAGGCGCGTGCACGAAATCCAGATCATCCTGGGAAATGTTGCAGCGCCAAGTGAACCGGTGATGACAGGGATCGTTCCGCGGCAGCGCGTTCCGATCGCCCCATGATCCGCGTGAGGACCGTTTCACAAGACGCGACAAGCTTTTCCCGGTGTTTTCATGGAGACCTTCGCCGCGACGGCACTGTTGACGGCCGGACCGATCGGGCAAGGACCGCGGAGATCGAGATCTTGTGAAGGTTGGATTCGGTTCAGATCATCATCAGTTTGATGCGGCCGTCTTCGAAGCATTCTCTGGCCAGACAATCGCGTGCCATCGGTTCGATCATGTGCCAGTTCTGACGGAGATAGCGCGAAGCCTGATGTTGGGCGTTGAATTTGGTCTTCAGACTGCAGGCCTGGCGCGCATTTCCGTTCGCGATCTCAAAAAACACCGTCTGCTGTCCTTGTTCCGCGTCGGGCTTCGCCCGCGACCCATTGCGCATCAATTGTTCCTTTGTGAACGCCGGCAAACCGGATTGTTGGGATCCTCTCATCGTACGCCCTCTCTGCGGCGTTACTGTGTCGCGCGCGATTGCGAGCGTCGCTGCTGCTGGAACTCCTTCCGCAAACTGAGGCAGGACAACATTGTCCGATAGGAGCGCGTCGGATAGCCCGGTCAATGTGTGTTGCGGGCTACGCAGCCATTTTATGATAAGCATCTCACCTAACGGCGGTCTTCCCCTTTCTGCGCCATTGCGATATGAAAGTCGTGATGGCTGAAGCATTGCTGGGACAGCCTCAATCACTCGGGTTAAAATTCATTTCGTTATTCCGTTTGCGTCGATTGCAGATTTTTCAGCGTGGCACGCCGTCAGCCCAACAGATCGGAATGCCAAACAGTCGGCCCAGTTTCAGGGACCAAGCTGATCCCAATCGCTCGCAAATGTAGGGAAAATGATCGATGATACCAACGCAGGCGGCGGTGCAAATCCCAAGCGTGAGGAGTGTAGCATATGAGTACCTCGAGTGAACCCGCCCATCTCGATCCCAGCAATCCGATTTATTATGCACCGCGCGCCTTGCGGGAACGAGCGAAGTCCCGAAACATCTCGGAGCTGCCCAAGGACAACTCGCCGCCTTCCTTTGAGTCCTCGCTGATGGAAGCGATCGAAAAGGCGACCCGTAGTCCGCTCGACCCCAAGGTCGTTGACGATCCCCCCGGATACGACAAAGGACTGGGCCAGTGGACGGTCGCTTGGTGGTCCGCCGTGGCCGTCGGCGGTGTCGCCCTCCTGGCGCTCACCCTCGTCATCGGGACGGCGTTCTGGAGAGATCATGCCCAGGAAAGCACTGCTTCCAGCATCCTGGGATTACCGAAAACGGCATTGAAGCAGGCACCGCGCGAGGAGCAATCCACGCCTGCACTTGCGGAGCTTGCGACGAGGCTGGCGATCGAGCAAGCGGCCCAGGCGACCGAGCCTGCGAGAACGCACGCGCAGTCCGAAGCGCTGCTGAACCGGTTCCTGCAGTGGCAGCAAAAGCTCGAAACTCAACTCGCTAGTCGAAACGCACGCCAAAGGGCGACTTTGCCAAACAACGGAGCCGATTTGAGTTTAGGCTGAGCAGTTCGATCGCCATTCCTGCCCGCGCTAGCTCGAATCGCGCAGCAAAGGGTCTGAGCCCATTCTTGCGCTGCTGCGGAAATTTTAGATGCCCGCGACCGCGGGGCCGTCTTCAATGCGGCCGCCAGCCGTCAGGTTCGGGTCGTGCAATTGGCGGGCAAGGCGCTATTTCGCCGGCTTAGGCTCTGGCCAGCTCAGGCGACCGCCCGTCCGGCACGCATTAGACCCGTTATATCATGCGGCGAAATCCAGTTGATGTCTGGATCGTGGCGCGCATGGCAGACCGCTATCTGGAAGAACGGGGTTCGTTTTGCAAAAACGCCCTGCCCTCTGCGCCTTGAATTGTGGGCAACTAATTTCTTAGGATTTAAACTTCATGCTCTCGGTTGTCACGGGTATCAAGCCGAATGACCAGATCGAGAGCCTATCGGAGCGCAGATGGCGGCAACTCACATTGCGGCCATGACGGCAGCCGAAAACGATCTAAGCCGACGAAAAACAGAGCGACTGGCTCTTTGCGATCGGAACGTTAGACGGGCTCGGCGCCCAGATCCTCCCTCCAAGAAACTCGGTATCGTGGGCGCAAAGCTTAGTGGCTGTCGCACTCGGCATAGAACATGCCATTGGCAGCCTTCAGTTGTTCCAAGCATTGCCGCTTATCGGTAATCCGCCCATCAACCGCAAAATCATAGGCGATGCCGGCCACAACCAAGGCATACCGACCGGGCGTCAGTGTCAGATCGGGATCGCGCGGTTCGATCTCGAACATCTGCGGATCGTCTCTCACCGGCGCGGCTCGAAAGGGAATCGAAATATTGCGAATGACCCAGGTATTTTCGCTGTCTTCAATGACCGGCTTTCCAGCAGCGCTGAAGCTCGTGGTACGCTTCACGCGGGCCACAATCCGGACGTCGATATTGTCTGACCCTCCGGCTGGATTGCGCAAGAAGACAACGAATTTCAGCTTACCATCGGGGACGACCGTTGCGGCCGGCCTGATGATGGCGGCGGATATTGCAATGCGAAGGTCGGGCGCTTTTCCTGGCAAAGCCTGTAACTCGTACAGCTTATTGCCGCTTTCCGAATAGACGCCGTACGCCCTTGGCCTCAATGAGGGTTTCGTGGGTTCGGCGACCGCAAGGTTAGCTGCCGTCTGCACCGGTGAAGGCGGCGGTTGGACCGCAGCTGGTTTCGCGGCGAAAAGGGATCCGACGCGCTCAACGTTCTTCAGCGCATTTAAATCCATGCCCCACTTCTGGGCGACGATGCCGAAGCCAACGAAGCCGAAAAAAAGCAGCACCGCCATGAAACGCACGGACGTCGATGAAGACAATCGCGAAAATTTCGACGTCCCGGGCGACCAGCGAGCGTTCAACCCGGTTGTTTCGTCCGGGATCACGGGCCCAGAATACTGCAAGCCCCGGAAAGAACCGGCGCCGATCGCGTTTTCAGGCACCGGAACGGCGATACTGCTTGATCGGGACGGCAAAGCCATTCGCTCGACCGGGTACTGTCTCGCATGCAACTCGACACCCCCGATAGCGACCTCTAGCGCTCGCATCAAGCGAGCCTTCTCGCTCGGGTCATCGTGGGCAAGCTGCAGTAATTTCTCACGTGCAAGCTCATAGACAGCCCCGCGAAGCTGTTCTGGATCCTTGGTGAGACCGTCGATCGTTCTGGCGAGAACAAGCGCGAATTCGACCTCAGGATGGGCGGAAGCGACCTCTTTGTTCGATGGCTGCGGAAGTCGAGCAGACATGATGTGGTTTGCCCCTCACAATAATGCGATACTCTAGACGGATCGGCTAGCTTTCACAAACCGCTTCGGACAGGGTTCGGGCCCAATCCACTTTTAGATGCCCGCGCGGGTTTGGCAGCGGCACGATCGCAGCTGAAGCACCTCTGCCGCACGGCCGCCCCGCTCGGGTCAATTTCCGACCCCCAAAGCCGGCCGCTCAATCGGCGCGGCACCTTCCCAAGAAGCACCGCGCCCCACTTGCAGGCGCTCGCCATCAATCAGAGCTGGTATGTCATCTCGGGATGTTGGTCTTCTTCGTCCTCATTGGACTGTTGGTCGCCCCAAGCGAATTCATTGCATCGCATGGGTTGAATGGCTTCACTGAAGCAGTTTCGGAAAGGACACCAACCATATCCATACCTGTTCGATGAGCTTGAGACCACGATCAAGATTTGTAGAGAAACGTTTTCCTCGATCTCCGCCGCCAATTCCGGGTCACCGGCGTAGAGATATAACAGTGGCCCATCGAGCTTGTCGAAAGATGCCGGCGAATAGACGCTCCAACGTCTCCGCGCCGACAATAAGCATGTCGCCGCACGTTCTCTGTTCTCAGGACCACGCGCCCGATTTTCAGCGCCTCAATCCGCGTCGCTGCAGGCCTGCGCCCTCACCTCACGCGCCCCCGCAAAAACGAGGCAACAGGATACGGTGGAGGATAGCATTTGGACTTTCCTGGCTGTGGGAATCGCGCCATGGTAATTCTGATGGATCTGCCGATCAGATGATGTTTAGGCGGGAATATATCGAGCGGAAAATCGTTGATCTTCAGCGCATGCTCGCGAGCACGGATGATCAACTCGCGATCGCTGTCCTGAAATTGGCGATTGAGAGCTTTGAATCGGAAAGGGATCGTTAGAAAAACAGGGCGCGACGAAGGACGCGAAAAACGGCGTTGCTAATGCGCAAGGTCTTTTGAGCTAAGGCTGACAGCCGCGTACCGAATGTTTGGTTTAACGCTTCTTCCGAATGGCTTCGCTGCGTTGCGGGTCGATCGAGTATTACTGACGTTAGCCGCTCATGTGGGGCCGTCGGCTGCGGATTCCTAAGACGCTAGCGCGCCGGCGCATCCACCCCAAACCGCCGCGGGGCTTCCCCGCGTTGTTCGCGACTAGCCATGATGGTCAGGGCAAAGCCCACAGCTGGAAGTACTGTACCGCCGACAAGCTATGTCGGTGGCAGGACCTCACCGCGAGAGTGTCCTAAAAAAGAACACCGACGATCAGCTTTGTAACACGCACAATCAGCTTCGCCAAAACAACGGCGGTGCCAAGATCGAGCAGCATCAGCAACAGGTATGTATCTCGTTTATGAATCCAGGAGAGCAGTCTGTGCATGGAAGTTCTCCTTCGAGCACAAGCGTTCGTTCGGGTTATTTCCTCACCGCGTCTTGCGAAACGACTTCGTAAAACATCACCCCTGAAAAGCACCGAATTTGGACAGGCGGCAGCGGGGGGTCATCAGCTTGCCTCTATACCGGCGAAAAATTGGGTTCCTTTTGCCAAAAAAACCCCTACCCTCCTGCGCCAAAAAAATCCGGAATTTCCCGATGCGAGTGTCGATGACCTTGGGGAACGCTTGGTCGCCAGCCAGAGGATAGGGGCTAAAGGCAAAACAACCGATGCCCGGCTGGTCAATGAAAAAGGACCGCAAACTTATCCAGCTAACGAGCGCAAATGTTTAGCGCCGAACGGATTGCCGCCAATCTCACAATGACTTTGTCCATTGTGATAAAGGGGGCAAGACGACTGGAGATCAAACTGGTCCGAGAGGGTGAGAAGGCGAAGGTGAAATAGATGCCTCCCCGCGACAGCCACCTGCGGAACGTTTTTGAACGAAAAGCCCTGCAGGAACTGGGGCTCGGCGAAATGCCAGGGCGGCGCCTCGGCACAGCAGCTCTTATCGCGTGGTTGCTGGCCAAGGGGTGGATCGAGCATGGCAGCGCCGCTCGGACTTATCGAATTGCCTTGACGGGAACTGAAGCACTGCGGACGCCGTTGCCAATTAGGACTAGCAGCGCACACGACAAGTGAAAGCGAAGACGTGACGCCAACCATTTTTGCTCTCGTGCTCGCCTTTCTGGCCTTCGCTGTCCTTGCGATCAAGTACTTCGTTCGAAGCGGGGATGTCCTGCACGGCGGCTATATTGAGGATTCGGATCACGACCGCGACGGTGAATAAAATGAAACGGCCGTGCCGCATAACGCTGACCCGCAACCGAGGCTATGCTTATTTTTGGCTGCTGATGCCGCGGCCGGTGCGCGTCGGCTATCTGGTCCGTCGAACCTTCCGCGCTTTGCTGCGTCAGGATGAACCGTGCCGCGGCGACTTAGCTGCGCCTGTAGTGCTAATTCGCCAGCGAAAGAGAGGTTGCGTATCGGCGCTGGTGGGGGCGGCAATAAGCACCACGGGTGTTCGATATCGCCGTTTGGTATCTCCGATCAGCGCGGCTCACGCGTCATATACCGCGCGCAGTTTCAGTCCGTCGAGTTTGATTATCTTCACTCGCTATGAATTACCATATCATTTTTGCTGCGGAGTCGTATTGGCTAGAGCGATGACAGTATTCGACTGCATCATCATTACAATTGGCGATAGCCTGCTTACCCGGTTGCCGCCTGCCCATTAGGCGCTCAGCTCACTCTGCTATATGCCGTTGCCAATACCCGCCGCCGGTGTGTAACCTCCACGTCGCCGCGCGGCGGGGTTCTGCGCATAGCATCGATTTTCGCTTCGAAATAAAAATCGGGGCGGGTGAAGGCAAGAAAAATATCGCCCGCTGAGATCGCGCCGGGAGGATCATGAACATGGAAGAAATGGGTCAGCAGCCGCTGGGGCGGCGTGAATTTAATAAACTTTGCGTGGCGCTCGGTTTATCGCTCCCCACGATCACGGCAATGATGGCGGGTGCATCGACTCTCGCCGCGGCCGGTGGCGCGGATTCAAACGGTGCCGGACGTGCGGTAAAGTTCCACGACGGCACCATCGTCCCAGCGCTCGGTCAGGGCTCTGCGCATCTTGGGCAGGGAAAACATCCGAAAGCTGTTGAGGAAGAAGCGCTACGCACAGGCCTTTCGCTCGGAATGACTTTAATCGATACGGCGGAAGGGTACGGCGACGGCCGCTCCGAGGAATTGATCGGTCGTGTGATCGCCGGTCAGCGTGACCGCGTATTCCTGGTCTCCAAAGTGACGCCCGATCGAATGACGAGAAACGACATCGCGCGTGCTTGCGGGGCGAGCCTCGGCCGTCTCGGCACTGATTATCTCGATCTCTACCTGTTGCACTGGCGAAATCCGGACACCGACCTCTCCGGCGTTGTGGCGGCGTTCGAAAGTCTACGCGAGGCGGGCAAGATTCGCGCTTGGGGCGTGTCCAACTTCAACGTCAGCGACATGGAAGACCTCTTCCGTGTTCCATACGGTGACCGCTGTGCGATCAATCAGGTCTATTACAATATCGGAGGCCGCGGTATTGAGTATGATCTGCTGCCGTGGTGCGAGCAGCGCGGCATGCCGGTGATGGCCTATGCGCCGCTCGGCCACAGCACACTGGTGAGTGACCCCACGCTTGTTCGCATCGCCGCAGCACATGGTTGCTCGGCGACCGCGGTCGCGCTCGCCTGGGCTATCCGCAGCGGGAATGTTATCGCAATTCCAGAATCCGGCTCGCCGGCGCATGTAAAAGAGAATGCCGTTGCGCTCTCACTGATGCTCACACCGCAGGAGCTTCAGATACTGGATGAAGCGCATCCACTACGGTGGGTAAATCTCATGCGGCCGCTGTTAGATCGCAGCAAGCGATGGATCCGGAATTGGCTGTGATGATAACAGCCGCGACCGGAATGTACATTTGATCATGGGTAGTTTACCCACCGGATTTCCGCCGCCAACCGACGGTTTTCGTTTTCATTTATGCCGGTCGCGGCGGTAGATTAGCGGCAACGCAAAACGCCACCAAGCTTGAAATGACCGGAGAGATCAGTCTGCACATTCATGCCGGTGTCAGAGCAACGAAAGATGATGAGATCAGCCATCGGGCTACCCTAAGCCTAGGTCAGCAACTGATGTTGATCCGCATCAAATTTAGGACACCACCAGATAAACATCTTGCTCGTCCCGCGAGGGACGGTCAGGGGTCCAATTGGATCCGACCCAAATAACCAAACCCTCCGTCAGGTATCGGGATTGCGATCGAGAGCGATTCGTTCCTAACCCCGCGGGAACCAGCTGCGGAGGAATAGGTTGCTTCCGGTTGGTCGCGATCGGCGCGGCCCGTGAGAGCAGCCGAGGAGGGTGGCGGTCAATAACCCGGTCGGGGATAATGCGCGCAAGCGGTTGTCAAAAAACGCACGCAGATCAAGACAACGCTCGGCGGTGCGACGGCGTGGACCATGCGCAACAATGGGGCTGCCAGTTCATGGCGGTGAAACCGCCGCTAAAAAGTTCAAGGGTACGTCGCGAAAAGGAGTGATCACGCGAACAGATCCGCCCCGGCCTGTGTGAACCTGACCTAGGTGCCGCGCTCGTGCATCCATAGCCAGCCGCGGGCGATGGCGAGATCAAGCCCAGCTTTATATTCGCCCGGCGTGCCCTTGAGATCATGAAGAAAGGCCAGTTGATCTTCTCGATGAAGATACGTCCGTGTTGGACGGACTCGATCGAATTGGCGATCTCGATCAGCTTTCGCGCGGCCGCTTCCGGGTCGGCGTATCGCGCCGCGAGAACATTGGCACCAAGTGCTAAATTAAATCTAACTGTGTCCAGACGGCCACAGGCCCCACTCCCCGTCAACAGCTACAATGTTCCGGTGATTCGCTTCACGGGGCCCATCATGACCATGGTGCTGACCATCTTCGCAGCTTGGATTGTGCTTTCGATCCCTCTCGGTATTTTCGTTTCGACGTGCATCACGTCCGATGACGCTGATGAGCGGGCCGCCGCGCCCACGGTGTCGCTATTTCGCTCGTCCAAAATCTCAGCGAAGTGGCAGCCCTATTGACGGCTCCGCTGCCTTCTCCCGCGGACCAGACGCTGATCCCCCGCACGGCGCCCGACAGACGCTCGTTATCAAAGTAAGTGCATGCTGGAAGGGCACGGTTTCCGCCACTTCCAAGAACACGGCAACAGTTGCGTTCGGCGGCAATGTTGCATCGGGCTGCCGTCGCGGTTCGAACGGGCACAGCGCTCCATGAATGTTCATGTCGGTGAACAGAAGCCAGCGTCGATGATCGCGGCTTTCGAATTCGGCGGTGTCAAGAAGCTCGTTTGATTGTCACAACGCTCTTAAGGCAAATCAGAGAAGATCGGACTTATGCTCCACTGCCAGGCGCTGCCTGATTAGAAGAAACCACGCCTGCGAAATCTGTGCCTTCTCTTCGGTACTTTATGTCCTGAAACGGATGAAGTCACATTAGGTTTGGCGGAGCTGTTGACTGTGTCCGGAGCAATCGAGATGAAGGTCGTACCGGTGTGCACGTCATAAATCTCCAATCGTGCTATCAAATCGCACGGCTCGGAAGCATCGACACCAGCCTCGATGCTGATGGTAGCTCGCAACAGGCCTCGTGGCGCCTTGGCAACAATCGAGGTCGAGGCTCCCGGTTTCAGCGCCTGTTCCTCCTTGTTGATTACAGCGCCGTCGGAGCCATAAAATGTCACCTGCATAGGGCAGGCCACATTCGAATCACTTGCCGATGCGTCCAGGTTGGAAATGACGGCGCGCGCGCCCTGATCCGCGGTGACCGTCGTGGCTGCGAACCGGGCCACTTCGGTTGGAGCCGAAGCCGCCAGCGGGGCTGCGTGGCCGATTGAGCAACTGACTAAAAGCGCCAGTGCAGCCAAACCCTTTGCTTTCATGGCAATCCTATCCAAATTACGTCGGCTGCCTTCATCATCTGAGCTGGTTAGAGGCCCTGCGCGACGTTATCGCTATGCCTGAATTGCCACACCTGAGCGGAATCCGATGCTGGGACAAAAGGACTTGCCGGTGATCCGGAAACATGGAGCCTACCACGTTTATACGTTTGCCACGTTTCTGCCGCCCCTACCGAAGCTGCTTCCAAATCGGGTGGGTAAACTCGAAGCCGGGTTCCAATCTGCTGCGGCACAGCGGCCACGGCACTGGAGCAGGTCCCGACAATTCCAGGACGTTGAACGATGGCATCGCAGCCTCGGCGGATGGTTCTTCGAGACCAACCGTTCGTGGAACGAAGTCTATTTGTTGCGAGCTTTCCTGGCTCACAACGATGCCTTCGAGATTATGCTGTTCAATCACTATCTGGCGCGCCGCTTCTCCGAGGTCATGCGGAAGGCGATGCCGCTGTTCATGAAGAACCCGGGCGGCGCGCTTTGGTTGAGGAAGCGCTGATCGTATCCTATCTGCGTCGGGTGCGACTCGAAATGATCGCTCACTTACACGCCGGTTGGGGCGTCGCGACATGCCAAGCGGCCTGTTGCTATGAAGTGCGAGGCGATGCTGGTCGGTCTCGCTCGGGCTACGTCCAGGCGATCGTAACAAGCTTGTCGCCACGAACCTGCCGATCTGATGCCATCGAGACAAATTGGGTTTGTTTCGCCAAAACACACCCGTGCGCTCAGATTAGCTCCCGTTGCGACGTACGATGATCTTGCGGATGGCGCTACGCAGCGGGGTCATCCGTGGCCCCATTGGGCGGAGCCTGCCGCGAGCGCAACAGACGCGTCTCACGCGCACGCCATACGTACCGCATCACCGGCCCAAAGAACTGCCTTGTCGGGCGCTTACGGTCACGTACCGTTTCGCGACGCAAAGAGGTTAAAGCACCTCAGCACGAACCTCTGCCACACCGCGATCTGTCATCCCTAATGTACGCGCGGCGTTGAGCGAAAGATCAAGCACGCGGCCACGCTTGTGTGGTCCACGGTCGGTGATCGTAACCACCACTGACTTGTTGTTCGCGACGTTGGTCACACGCACTTTGGTCCCGAACGGAAGCTGGCGGTGAGCAGCGGTTCGCGCTTCTCGGTCGAATGCCGAACCGCTCGCGGTTTTTCCTGAATGATACGAATAGAACGACGCCTTTCCGGAAAAGCTACGCCGCGAGGTCCCGATCGCCGAACGATCGTGCGCGTCGCGGGTTGGATTTGCGGCGGCAGCAGATTGCGGCTGGGGAGCCGTGGTTTCCCTCGGGGATTGCGCCGGAGGCGCTGGCGACCTGTGTTGATCCGTATCTTGCGACTCCTCCGCGTGTGCCTTCGGAATAATAGACCATCTATCTTGAAAGCTCTGAGCCGCAACGGAACTCGCGTTTATCGACAGCAGGGCTGAGATTATTGCAATCGCCGGAATACGCATCAACGCCTCGCAAACTAATTAGTTCAAGATGCGTAGATAACGTAACATCATAGGTTTGCGTTCCAGCCACCGCCCGTCGCTGCGCCATTAATCGGGGCACCAAGCACTTGTGCGCCGCAGCATCGCAGCGCGGCGATACGGTCGTAGAACCGGACATTGCCGTTCGTCCGGGTCCGGGCGAAGCTGCCGGCCGAGGCTGGCGGCTTCGTTTTTGACAGTTTCCTCTTCGACGATGAGGCGTCAGACTTCGCCCCAATTAGTCGAGCTTTTGTTCAATGCTGACCGGACAGCGGGGCGTTCAACGTCCCTGCTCCAGCGGAGCACGATGGGAGCTATTGCCGATCTTTGGCGCAGGCCGAGCCGGTCAGGCGGCGGCGGTTGCGGGTTGACGATCGGTCGGCTTGGCGGCGGCCTCGATCCCGTCGTTGAATGTCACACCGAGAACGAGTTTTGGCAATTGGGGTCCGTGGAGCCGTCGCCAGCTTTTCTGTGTGCCCTCGAGCAATTTGAAGACCATTGCGAGCGCGGTCCTGTTGGACAGACAGCCGTTCGATCGGATCGTGCGGTGGCGCACGGTGACGAAGGTGCTTACATTGACTTCCAGCAGCCGCTCGCGGTTGTCGAGAACACCGAAAGCCCACGCGGCGCCGCGTTTCCGAATATCTTCCACGTTCTTTATCGGCTACGGTTCTGATCTATGAGATCGACGAGAGCGGCTTTGCACCGATGCTCGAACATGTCGGGCTCGAATACGACCAGATGGAGCACTTCGTTTTGCCAAAACACCGCTACCCTCCTGCCCCAAAACATTAGCGCAGGCCTACAATCTTTCGCTTCGCGAAGCGCCTGATCAACCAAGGCTACTACATGACTGTACTCGGGATGATAGTTGTCGGGAGGTAGAGATTAGTCGACATGACGCTGCTGAGCCGACCACGCGCGGCGGATCATAAGGTCGGCGTTACCTTGAAGAACCGGCTAGAACGAGGCAGTCAGAACGAAGGTTTCGCGATGCCCATCGCCCGACATTGGCACAAGTGCTAAATTAGATCTAATTGTGTCCAGACGGCCACAGGCTCCTCCCCGTCAAGAGCTACAATGTTCCGGTGATTCGCTTCACGGGGGCCCATCATGACCATGGTGCTGACCATCTTCGCAGCTTGGATTGTGCTTTCGATCCCTCTCGGTATTTTCGTTTCGGCGTGCATCACGTCCGATGAAGCTGATGAGCGGGGCGCCGCGCCAACAGCGTCGCTATATCGCCTGTCCAAAATCTCAGCGAAGTGGCAGCCCTATTGACGGGCTCCGATGACTGCGCACCCGGTTCAATAGTCGACAAGAATGCCAAAGGCGAGAGTGAAAATAACCGAGCCAATTTGACGTTTGCGGAGCTTATGAGGACTTCGGGTGGGATCCCATATAAAACTTGCGGGACACGTCGGGCGCGGCCTCGGCCTATCCGGATATCGCCCGACCCCCAGTCCATCGTTAAAAGTTAAACATCCTGATCCAGGAATCCCCCTTCCAGGATGCGGAGCGTGACCATTCACACGGCTGCTGGGCGGCGGCTCGCCAGGCGGTGACAAAAGGTCTTGAGCAATCTCTTGGCACCCCCGGCTTGGGCTGCCATTCCCAATGGCCGCTTATTCCATATTGCTGGTCGGCCCAGGGAGTTCCGGACAAATGCCAGGAACCATCGGCCAGTGGGCGAATTGTCATTCCGGCAAGCGCGCCCTCCCCCGAAGGTGTGCTGCTAACCCCGAGCGAAAGCCCCACACTCTTCCCCCGAGAGTGTGGGGCGCTCACTGTGGCGAACAGAACAAGACGTCGGCCGAAATCGACGGGTGGGGCAGCTACTTGGCAGACGACGCTGTGCAATTTTGTACTTGGGTCCGGCGCGCGAGGTTAGTTTAGTTCAGCTCAGGGAAAATGCGGATGATTCCTATCGGCCGTTTCTTCTGCATCGTCGAAGCCGGCTGATGGAAGCCAAGGTAGCGAACGCGGCGGCGGCTTTTCTGAAAGAAAGTCGTTTCGGTTATCAGCAGGACCTGGAAACAGCTCGTTGGAGTAACCTTTCAGTCTGTAGTACACGAGGCCAAGCCATTCGTAGGTAGCCAGATCTAGCTTCCGCAAATTCTCTGCGCCTGTACTGTCCGGCTTCCACATCTCGTTCCAACCACCACCGGTGGCAGATGAATAGGAAAAGCGAATACGTCGAAGCCAGCCTTTCGGAAGGCTCCTACGGCGCGTGGCATGAGATGCCCGTACGTTAACAACACCCAGCGTGATGAAGGCGACGGATGAAGCAGGTCAGCCGTAAACTGTGCATGTTGTGCAGTGCTCAGTGATTGATCCTCCGTCGCGATGCGCGTCGGGTCAATACCAAAGCTTGCGAAGTACTGCTTCATGATCGAAGCCTCGCTGGTACGGTGCGCAAACGTATTGCCTCCAGTGATGATGACCGAGGCGTCGGGGTACCGACGCGCAAGATCAACGACGAGCGCTAGCGGCTCGGTGTCTTCCTCGAGGACGATGTTGCTGAGGTAGGGGTGGCGTATTTCGTCGTAGGACCCTGCCAGAACAATGATACCCTTCACTCCCTCGCGCGCTGGATACAATGCCTCAGGGAAGCGCTGCTCCAACGGGCACAACAATACGTTCCCAAGCGGGCCTAAGGCCGCGACGGCGATGGCTACCACGATCAATGCGACAGCGATTCCTCCAACACGAGACCGTCGAGCCAAAAGTGCAAGGCCGAACACGGCGCTGAGCGGCAACAGGTTCGAGGGTGCGAGGAGATAGGCCACGCGGAACTCCGTTTCTAGACACAATTCTAAGGCTGGCCAGCAACCTGCAGCTCGTCAATGGATGGCGATACGCTTTGGCCCGATTTGGTTAATTGCGGGGAAAAAATAGGTTTGGTGCATGTCGAATAAGGCCCCGCGCACTAAGATGAAAGCGCTGCGCACCGGGCAAGAGATAAACAAAGATCCGCCATGCCCTGACATCAAAAGCGAAATAATTTGACCGCGCCCGTGTCAGCCTATTATCGCTTGCCGGAGGGGCGCCTGGATTCGTTTTGCCAAAATGACCGGCTACTTTTCGCCCCAGCCCGGCGCTTCACGAACTCAGGCGTCCATGAGGTTGAAAGTAACAACCTGCATGACGTGACGGCATAAGGCTCGCAATCCCGCTCGACGCAATTATAATTTATAGCTGGTCCGCACCACGATTTCAGCGTCCATAGATCGTCCCGCAGCCCCTTAAGGTGGGGATGCCGCACTTTGCCCTCGCTGGCATGAGCGACCTCTCTCCAGTATGTAGTCGCCCGTGAAGAACGTCTTGCGAGCCTAGGCGTGGCGCAGCATTTTCCAGCGATGACGGAAGATCGATAAGAGGACGCGCAAAAAATCCTCGAACCAGCGCCTGAGCAGGCTGAAGTTGTAGCCGGCGGCGGCGAGCACGGCATTGATGCGGTCGCCTTCGCGGCCCTTGAGATGGTTGCGGCGCATCCGATGGTCGTCCTTGAGATGGCCGATCACGGGCTCGACGGCGGCGCGGCGACGCATCTCGCGGCGAATGACTTTGGTGACCCGGCGGACCTGGCCGCTGATCCAGACCCTGAACCGGTCGGGATAGTTGTGGCCGCGATAGCCCTTGTCGCCGTGGATACGGCGCACCGCAGCACCTGTGAGCTTTTCAAGATCGGCGATGACGGGACCGAGCGTATGGCCGTCATACGGGTTGCCGTGCAGCGCCTTGGCGTGCAGCACGAACTGCCCGCCCTTGGGCGCGGTGACCGGGGTAACGATCGAGACCTTGCAGCCGAACTCGTAGGGTGCCCGGGCCTTGCCTTTGCCGATGCACTCCACCTCGGGGGCGTGCAGCGAGTAGACCTTGGGGCCGCGCTGGCGCTGTTCTTGATGACGAACCCGCAGCGCCAGATCGAGCAGCGGGCCAAAGCGGTCTTCGAGCGCAGGATCGCCGTCGATCTGGCGGCGAATGTCCCGGATGATGCGGCCGAGCCTGGTGCGCAGGAATTTGAGCTCGCGCCGGGCGCGCTTGAACTGATGCGCATGGGTATAGCGCCCGACCATGATGGCGGCGCGCTTGGCCAGGCGCAGATAGCTTTGGCGCAGCTCGACGCCTTCGCGTTTGGCCAGATCGACCAGCTTTTCGATTGCCCGGTGGGTGAGCCGGGCGTCGGTCGGATGCGCAACCGCTTTCTCCTGCACGGTGGTGTCCACCACAACCCGCTCAAGATCCTTGGTCTCGATCGCCCCGGCCCGGTGCGCCACCGAAAGGCTCTCCTGCAACAGCGCCGCAATCTGTTCCTCACCCAGCCGCTGGCGCCAGCGCGTCAGCGACGAGCGGTCAAACGGTGCCGCGTGCTGGAACACCACTTCGCCGCAGAAATATTGAAAATACGGGTTCTCCACCCAGCGGTCGCACAACGCCTCATCGGAGAGGTTGTGCATGTGCTTGAGGATCAACAATCCGGCCATCAGCCGTGTTGGCAGCGGCGGCTGCCCCGGCCCGACGCGACAGACCGAACTGAAGCGTCCGGCCAGAAACTGCCAATCGATCTCCGACGCCAGACGGACCAGCGGATGGCGAGGGTTGATGATCTCCTCCAGGCGGGGCCCAAACAGATCATCCTGACGATCGTCGCGGGGCTGGCTCACGGCTCTCCTCCAACAGCGAATCCCGCCGTCAAAGGAATCACGAACTGCCTAAATCCGGAATCCCAAAACGCAAGAAAACCGATACCCACCCCTGGCTTTCTTGCAAATTCCAATACTTGCAAAGCTTAAATTACGGCCATGCATCAATCGCTTCCGAATTCTTCACTTGCGGTCTGGTTTCATTGAGAAAAATTGGGTTCGTTTTGCCAAAACACCCTGCCCCCGTTAATTGGCCGATGCGACTTGCGATCATCTAGTAGGTGGGTCATGCGCAGCTTGGTCATTACCTGACCGGGCCCATAGGCCGCGTGCGTTGAAGTCGATGCGAGCGCGCGCACCGAGCTAGGTCGACGACCCGTTTCGCCAAAATAGCATGCGCCCAGCGCAAAAGAGGCATACTCGTTACGATTACTTTTTTTTACGAAACAGCCTAGCGTTGTGGCCAGCTACTTTCCTCGAGGAGATTCAATCGGACCGCTTGTCCGAGCGTAAGCGACAATCTTAGCCACGTCCCCTGGTTTCGTGCCTCGGATTTAAACGCTGCGACCTGATGTGTTCATTATCGCCTGGGAATAGCCAACGCACTCGAAGTTCCCGTCATACGGATCACATGGGCCCCGATATGTTCCGGCCTGGTTGTAAGAGGATGACCGACAAAGAGGCTCCTTTAAGACTTCAGCCGATCAGCCATCGCCCCTTGTGTATGTCGAACTTCACAAGGCCTTCGTCTCGCATTCTCAACAGCAGGGATTGGCAATCTTCTTCATTCACAACATTGGCGCGTTTCATAACCTCATAAACTTTGAGCGGCTTCTCGCGGAGCGCATTCAGAATATTTTGTCGATCGTTCAGCACGAATACACCCTTCTATCACCAAGCTCGCTAAATCACTGAGAGTGCGACAACTGATCTTCAGTAACTACTCGCACGATATTGTCAGCGTCGCTTTTAATGCGGTATCTAAGGAGCCCATCTGCCTCAACGGGCATTCGTTGAACGATGGTGTAAGCCCTTGGTTGATCAACTGTGACACGACCTCGGGGACCTTGTGGCTGGTGGTGAACGCCTTCATTCACCTTAAAGGAATGTGACATGTGCCTACCTTTACAGTCGGAACTTTACTCGATGATGTGAGGCCGCCTTTAGACTCCCAACAGTGCACGCGACGTGTGGCGAATGTTGGATCTTTAGACTGCAAAAGCATTATTCAAAGAAATCGCCGGAGTAGCGCGAAGCATTGGCACTGCGGAAGCTGAATGGTTTGCGGTTGTGCCCACTGCGCCACGGCAACATGGTGAGATGCTCGCCAGCTGCGCCACTCTCATCGGCCTCAACCCAAGGTGTCTGCGACCCGCGCCCCTCACGCGCCCATGGGCTTCGGAGCTCCTTCGGTTGTGTCGCGCGCTGTCTGGTGTTCCATCTCGGCATCTATCTCGGCACCCAGAAGGATGACAATGGCGGACACCCAGAGCCAAGTCATAAAGCCGATGATCGCGCCTAGCGAGCCGTAGGTCTCGTCCCGAAGTTGCTGGCGTAAAAGGCGAACAGACCGGACGCGCAGAGCCATAACAGGGCGGCGATGGCGCTCCCCATGTGATCCACCGCCATTGCGGCTTTTCCCGACTCGCACCGTAGCGATAGACCACGGCGAGCGCAAAGGTGATATCTAGCGGTTCTACGCGGTCCCCCTCCGCGTCAGGTTTGAAGATCGGACTTCGAAGATGACTAAAATTAACGTTCTAGGTGAAGATGCCTGAGATACCAGCGATCTTCCCTATTCGTCGTCGTCGTCGTAAGGCCTCGGGCCGTACTCCCTGTCGTAACCCCTTTGCTCGTAATCCCTGTCCAACCGCCTTTGTCCGTGATCGCGATCCTCATCGCGTCTATGCGCATTATCGCCTTGCGCGAAAACCGCGCGGCACCGTCCGCTGAGTTGCTCCGTGTTTCGCCGTAAGCAGGCCACGATCCTGCCCACATCGGGGACTTGCGCGCCACACAGCCGCCAGACGTCCGGCGTGCAGGCCGCTTGTTGTTCCCACGTTCCCCGATATTCTTGCGCAAACGCGGTACTTTGAAGGGTGATGCCGCCACCCATCGCTATCGCAAAGCTGAGGAATATTTGATGCGCCCGCATGTCGACCCTTTCTTGCAACTAAAAGTGCGTATTTCCGCACGGCTTCACCGAAGATGAAACAACTGCTGAAGTTTCGCTTAGCACAGCAAATCCGTGTGGAGGTTTGAGGGCGGCCAGGTCCGAGGCTATCCACCGGCCGGAACGAGGAACTGAGCTTGGGCACGTTTGAGAGTTCAGGTACGCGGGATCGCGATAAGCCAGGGGCGATGACAGGCGCTCTTTCAAACCTGTCGTCGGAACTGAGCCGCAGCGAGGCGGTGTGCTGAGCTCGATGTGGTCGGAGAATCTGACACCGGCGATCACCGTGGGCAAGTGGATGTTCCACTCAGTCGGCGCCAGGTCCTTGATGCGGCGTCAACCAGCTTGACCATCAGCTTCGCGGTTCGGCGACAGCGATCCTTCGTCCTCACCGTCCGATGCCGCACCGGGACAAACACGCTCTCGATTGGATTCGATGTGCGCAGATGCACCCAATGCTCGGCGGGGAAGTCTGAGGAGCCTGCTCTGCGTGCGCAATTCAGCGCGTGAAGGAGCCGGGGCATAGCGGTGAGCGTTGCGATCACGCGGTTTCTCAAACCCAGGGACGTCTATTCTGTGGGTCGTTTAATTGGGGCGCATTTACCCTTGGAAAAGCTCATTGCGTGTTTCGCAAAAACTACATTCCGGAGTTCGCAAGCAAGACCGAAATTGATGATGGCTTGCGGGAAATCGCAAGATCGACCGGCTCAGATCACAGGGCTACGCAAAGTGACCCAACAAAACCAGCTGTAGGGGTGCATCTGCTGCGCGGTGCCCTCCCAATGCGGACACTCGCGAAGCGGAATTATTAGGACAGAAGGTCTTAAGGACCCGCCACGCCGCGCAGCCGCACGTGCTTGATGCATCGGGATGAACGCCTTGCCGCTGGCGGCCCCGCTCGCAAATGTAGGAAATCACTGACGGATAACCTTGGCAAAATGTGTTGCAGACCGCATGTGTTGCTGACCGCGCAACCATTTCATTACGAGTATCTCCTGGCCGCGCAGTAGTCTTCCCCTTTCTGCGCCATTGCGATATGAAAGTCAGCTCCGTGCTACCAGCTTCCGCAGAGATGCGGTCGCCCCCCGCAGATCGAGAGATCAGCTGAGCAAGCTTGAGATCAAACGGGTGATTATCGGGACCAAGACCTACGCGAATGATAGCGGTAAGCGCCGCGATACGCGGAATACACCCATCCGCGGCAGATTTTCGATATCAGCAAGCGGTTGACGTCGGGTTACCAGGCACGAAACCAACCTCCCCTTTTGGTGCGACCCTCGTCACGGCGCGAAGCGCGCGCGATTGCTCTGCAAGCCTGACGGAGGGGGCCGCTGGTTAGTCCCGGAACCAGCCTGGCGGACCACCATAAGAACGCCCCGTTTGCTGTGAGATCGATCATATGCGCCGGTGCGCCTCGCAAACCGCCGGTGCGGCCCGCCGTCGGCGCTATCCTCCAGAGACCCGCCGACGGTCGGGTTCGGCGGCTTAGGAACGCCCTCTACCGGCGAGCTTGTTCATTTGCGCCAGGAGCCGACACCTGCCGAGCCTGCCGTGCGGCGCTACTCCCCGATCGCGCTGGCTGTCAGCCTGGCAGCCGGGGTCTGGCTTAGGAACACGCTCAATGCCCTGAAATTGGTCCTGTGCGCCGGCCCAGTACCTGACGGCTCTGCCGGCGTGCCCCTGCCGCGGCGCTGCTCTCCGGTCGCCTTCGGTCGGGGTTCTCCAAACGGAATTGGGCCTCCACCTGCAGAACCTCCGATCCGAAGTCAAAGCGATCGATATCGCCCTGCGCCAGGACGTGCTCTATCGTTGCTTCCTTGAGCTGCCGGATGCAAGCCAGTTCAAACTCTGCTGTCGTGGCAATCCGCGCAAGCTCAAGCGTTGATTGGTCATTGTCGGCGATCTGGCGTGCCGCGCGTTCGATCTGTTGTCATAATCGGCGTCGCCGGGAATCAGTCGGCCGTGACGACAGGCATTTTGACTAGACCGCTTCTTTAATTTTTTGATCAAAAATGAAGTTTGGTATGCCGGTATTTGCGCTTCGCGAAACATGTCTATTGTCGAGACGACGGTTGTGGGTTTCGATCCTGCATCCGGCGATTCAAATGCACCCTGACACACAGTTAAGCTAATCAGCATTCGGAATCGAAAATGCGGAAAAACCGAAGCATGGGTGATGCAGCAAAGCGACCCACAAAGAAGCTGAGCGCGCGGCAGCTACTCTACTGTCGTAAATTACGAGGCGACCTTCGTGATCGGCAAGGCTGATGATCTTCGTCATAGCCGACTTCATGATAAACTCTCGCCATCAAAGATATGAAGCGCCGACGGGCCACCTTTGATGAATTGCACGGAGCAGACACTAGGGAGCTGGCTGCTCGATGTCGCTGGCGCGATACCACATCCGTGCTATTGTTTAGGGGCGTGTGCCGGAGTTAGAGGCGCGTCCCCTAGTCGTCGGGGAATCAAACGAACATGCGCATTGAGAATTTGTTGCCCCGCGCAGACGGTTTACAGCTAAGTTCAGGGCCTTCATGATCGGGCTCGCGCTGCTCAAGCATTTTAAGGGGTGTCCGATGAGGGTGTCTGCGAGATGGTCCATGAATCCCATTCGCGTACTTCACCGGCGAATAATTAAAAGCTCGACCAACGGCAAAGCAAATGAGTGTGTACCTTAAAAAGGGAGAATATTATGCGCAGATTGTCTGTTATTTTGACCCTTATGGCAATTGTGTTCGTTTGTCTGTTCTCGGCAAGTTACGCGAAGAATCCAGTAGCTAAGCAAGTTAGGAGTACCGAAATACATCCGGCGCCGAAGCCACATCGGCTGCTCATTCAAGTCGACCAGAATGATCCAGCGCTCATGAATCTCGCGCTGAACAACGCCACTAACGTGATCGAGTATTACCGCGCCAAGGGTCAAGAGGTGAACGTCGATATCGTCGCCTATGGGCCCGGACTACACATGCTACGTTCCGACACATCGCCGGTGCAGGACCGGATCAAACATTTGAAGGATCTTGCATTTCCCAGTAAGATTCAGTTTTCCGCGTGCAACAACACCAAGGAAGGTATGGAGAAGAAAGAGGGCCACCCGATCGAAGTTCTATCTGAAGCCACGATTGTTCCGTCGGGCGTTGTTCGGTTGATGGAGCTGGAGGAGAAGGGTTGGAGCTACGTGCGGCCCTAACAGACTTACTGATCGCGACTCCTCTAACGTCGTCCGATGGCCTTTTTATTTGCTACGGGCGCCACTGCATGCGGCCGCCATTTTTTTTCGGACGATATCCAGTCCGGCGACTTGGAACGTAGCGTCATGGCCCGGACCGGGGCCATCGAATACGTTGATTTTCAATTGGCCGTCTTCTGGTAGCGATTGCAAAAGCCCGACGGCGTCGTCTTTGTAACTCGCGGTCTTTCCATCCGCAGACGCAGTCCAAGGGAGGCTCACGGCGGGCTGGTCGTTGATCTGATAATCGACACGAAGGGCCTTGCCGCTGGTCGTGCTCCAAGTTCCATCGGTGCGAACCAGGATTTCGGTACGTTTTTCACGACAGCGAACCGCGAGTGTGGTGGGGGCATTCTTCACCGGCGATGTCGTGCGGAGGAGCGCCGTTACGATTGGACTGTAATCCAAGGGGGATACGGTTTCACTGATCATCCAATTCGTACCGGTCGATCCTACTGGAGCCTCGGCCGTTGACATGTCCGGTCGACCTCCTCCCGTCGGAACTTCCGAGGCCGCTGGTAATGCCGGCGGCTTCGTTCTGACAACCGCCTTCGGCGGGCTATCGGATTTTCCAGCTGAACCCGGTTTGGCTGGGTTGTTTAGGCGAAACGCGCTCGGAGGGAGCTTCGGCTGGTGCGGCGGTGTCAGGCGGCTCCTGCCGGGTTGTATCGGGAGCCGCCCTTGCCTTCGTGGCTCCCCCAGGCGTTTCGGAGAGCACCCGTTCCAGACACTGGAGCTGAGCCGCCCGCGTTTTCTGGAAGCAATTCGATCGCTGCGCTGGATCCCTTGGCAGTTTCGAACAGATGGCGTCAGCAATACGCGACGCTTGAAAGCATGACTCCATTCCCGACATGCTTTCGTTTGCGGATTGAGCATCGACCGAACCAGTCGCGGTGGGCAATTCTGGTGCAAGTGTTCCCGCGGGCTTCTCTGACAAGGCGTTTGCGTTGGTCTGTGTCGATGGAACTGCTCCGTCGGGCGAGCTCGGCGAGCCGATGCCGGTGGACTTGTTCGCCGAGCCGGCCGAGGGGGGCGATTCCGGCGGGATTGCTCCGGAAGGCATCTCTGACGAGCCGGTGTCTGCGCTGGTTTCTGGGGGTGCGGATCCGACGGCGCGCGCCAAGCATTTGTCCAGCGTCGCGCGTGTCTTCTGGCAATCCCAGCTCTCAACTGCATCAACTCTCGGATCATAACAATTTTGGGCAGCAGCTCTAGCCAACTGAACGCAAGCTTCGACACTTGTCACCGTACCTTCCGCGGGTTGAGCGCAAGCAGTAGCGCTGGCACTGGAGAGCACGATAGCAATTAGCAGTGATCGCATCACGGTCGCTTACTTTGGTTGGCAGTACTCGCTCGATCAATCCACTCCTGAGCGGCTTCAAACCGTGCTAACCCAGGGGCTTGTGTGGTTATATTGACCTGCTTCCATTTTGGATTGAAGCCAGGTGTCCGCAGCTTGTCTATCCGACCGAAAAGCTCATCGACAAAGCGTGCTACACGACGATAGCGCGGCGAGCTCAGGGCGCCAGTTGTACGAAGCGAGTATCGTGGGAACCGCAATCGTGGCAATCCGCTCGCCCGTTGCGATGAGGTTAGGATAATCCGCCTGGTCAAGATACGACGGGACATAATAATCTTCGAATTTCGTTCCATATTCGACAGGCAGAAACTTAAAACCTTCTTCCCATTTTCCCTTTACGAACGCATCGACTGGCTTCGAAGTCACAAAGACAACGCCGGCAATCTCTCCACGCCGCATTTGCTCCAGCGCTATGGGGTGTGGGATAAACATCTTCTCGACATCGAGGCCGAGGCGGCTGAAAATCAGAGGACCGGAATAGGCCGCGGCAGTACCTTGGGTATTAAAGTTGACTTTCTTCCCCGCCAAATCCGCGAGCGAGCAAATCTCCGGTCGAACGAAGATGTGCAATTCGGAAGGGAAAAGAGCTAGGATATAAGTGATGCGCTGCTGAATTTGCGGTACTTGAGATTTGTACTCTTCAAGCGAGTCACTATTGATAATTGCCGCATCAATCCCCTTGAGATACAGAAGATCATTTACGTTTTCGGTGGGGCCGCGGGTTACGATCGGGAGAACCTGCACTACACCGCCGTCGCTCACGACCCGCGCCATTTCTGTCGCGAAACGGATGGGCGCCCCCTCTAGCAGACCACCAGCCAGACCTACCGTTCCAGCATTGATCCGCTCTCGAATTTGCGCCTCCGACGGGCTGCCAGTTGCGAGCAGCGAGTCTTTCTGCGTTCGACGAGATTGCGCGATACTCGGACCGCAGAGTGCAACTGTAACTATCAACACCGTCGCAAGTCTCAATACAAACGTCATTGTAATGCTCACTCAGTGAAAACTGACGCGGCGCGCAGACCATCAGACCGCCTTCTTGGGACCAGCTGTTCGCCTGCCTAAGATGTCCGCCTGCCTGAAATAACGGCAGTCATTTATAACATTGTTTTTCCAATAACATAGGCGGAATTTCCGGGAACCAGCGCGCCTCGCGGAACAATCTTCAGACCTAAAATCGGAGCGCGATTTCAGAGTCGGACGGTGATTTCAGGCGTCGCAATCCCCTGCACCTGCTGCCAGGAACCGGCCCCGCTTCCGCGCAACGGATCCTCGACAGAATGGCGGAAGCCGCCGACCCTCTCGCGGCTCTTACCAGTTTGCCCAGCTCCACCCGCGTCGGAATTCGCCGGCCGGTCGTTGTAATGCCGCCCCCGGTTGTCGTTGAGGAAGAATATCCCGTCTATGCGGCACCCCGCGTGTATGCGTACGCCGTTCCGCATTGGCGTGGCGGCTGGGGTTATCGACGTCACTTCCACGGCGGTTGGTCACACGACCTCGGGCTGAACTTACAAGGGACCTAGGGACGATCGCCTCTGAAGCCACTTTGCGCTAAAGCGCCGGGGAAATCTGGATTGCTCTTTTTGCGTCCGATGGGAGCGGAAGATTCGGCGATGGAACTGACTTTTGTTGATGATGCCCTGCCCCCCTCATGTGCAGCGCCGCTCAGCAATCAGACCCGCCAATGCTTGATGCTCCGCTTCCCCTCTCCCGTTTCCGCCTCGGAGGAACAAAACCGGACAGCGGTTTCGCAGCTGACGGACGGCCATTTCGCTTATCGCGGACAGCGTGGCGGCGCTGGCGTTCGGTTGCCTTGTTGAAGTCAATTGAGGCTCGTTTCGCTGTTTTGGGCGTCGGTCAGGGGCGTGGGGCTTTTTTTCTGCGCATACTGTCGCCCCCGAGTGCGATGCGGTGGGCATTGCGGATGCGATCTCCTGGAAATCCTCGAAAGAGCGCTACCGACGGAAATCGACCAGCGCGCTCGCGTTCTGCCGGACCGGTGATCCGGCGACCGGCGAATTCGGCGACGCCAAGCTGATCCGCAAGTTCGGCGACGTGCCCGACGACTTGTCCGCGTTGTGAGGCCCGCCTACCCCTCAAGCGAATGTTCGAGGAAGAAACGCAGCATTTCCCTGCTCGCGTCCGGACCTCGCGGATCGGTGTAGGAGCCGGCGGGGTTGCCTCCCGACCAGGCGTGGCCGGCGCCATCGATGTTCCAGTGTTCGGAGATTTCCCGACCTCTCGTGTCGCTCAGAATGGTGCGAGTATAGGCATGGCCGTTGGGTACCCGTCCGCGAAGTACCTTCACCTTCGTTGTCGGTCTCCTCCCTCCGGCGGACTGCTCGATAATCTGATCGCCATTCTTTGGATGCACCGTAGTGTCGCGACTGCCGTGGAAAACGATCGTCGGCACAGAAGGTTTGCCGTCCGCAATTGCCTTGGAGCCGCCTCCCTGCCGCATGGCGGCGAACGCAGAGGGAAGATCGCTCGCGGCTCCGCACGCCAGGCCCGAATGAACACCGACGGCAGCGTAAAGGTCGCTATATGTCGCGCCCATGATGGCGGCAGCGGCTCCGCCGGCGGACAGGCCCGCGACGTAGACGCGCTTCGGATCGATCGCATGGTTGCGCATGATCTGACGCGTGATGCCGGCGATCATCGAGGGCTCGCCCCCGCCTCGGCGCTGGTCGCCTGTGCGAAACCAGTTCCAGCACTTCGACTGGTTGGATCCACTCGGCTGCTCGGGATACACCGCGAAGCAATTCTGCTCTTCCGCCAGGAAGTTCATCCGGGTGCCGGCGGCGAAATCGTCCGATGACTGCGTGCAACCATGGAGCATGACGATCAGGGGAAGCTGTTTTCCCTGAGAGCGGCTCGGGATGAACAGCTTGTAGGTTCGGCTTCCCGCTGCGTTGCTGTAGGTGCCGGAGATGAATTGTGTGCCCTCGGGTACGATATTGGACGTTGACGGCGGAGCGTGGACGATCGGACCTTGCAGGCCGAACCCAGAAAACTTCCTCATGCGATCGAGCGGTGAGGTGCGTTTGCGTCCCTGCACGGCGCGATGCTGCCAGGTCGGCGGGCCTTCCCTCTTCTCGACGACACTGGCCTGGACGTCGATGGTCGGCTGCTCGAGCCGCGAAAGCGGAGCCTGAGCGGCGCTGCGGGACGTCGGTGCTGGTGCGCTGCCTCGCTGAAGCATGCGCCGCAGGAGCGCGGTGGCCTCGACCAATTCACCTGCACGCGTGAGGCGGGTGGCCTCGCGAACTATATTCTGATCCAACATCGCATCACCTCGTTCTATCAGCCAGAGCGGCCTTGACCGCGGGAGTGGCATGGAGGGCTCCGAGCACCGAGACCGAAGCGATCGTCGCGCGAGCCAGATCCGGCGTGACGTCCTGGTCGATGGTCGCCAGGCCGAGAACGTTGATGTGCAGCATCTCGCCGGCGCGTCGCGCCGCTTCGAGATCCACGCGGCTGTAGGTCCGCAGACCGAGATCCAGGCTCTGTCGGACGGTCGACTGCTTCACGACATCCGCATGGCGTTCGAGCTGATTGCGTATCGCTGTCCGGATGAAGTCGGTCCGGTTGGAATAGAACCCTTCCTGCACCATGAGGTCGACCTGACCGAGGTCGACATAGCCGAGGTTGATCGTGATCTTCTCGGTGTCGGGGGCCTTGGGTCGCAGTTGGCGGACATTGTCTGGCACGGAGGTACCCTCTGTTTCCATCCCATTGGATGGTAATAGGATGGTATGTGGAAGTCATATAGCGATTTTCAAGGGGCGATCTAAAACCGGTCTATCTCTCTCCCCAGGGCGAGGGACAGAACCACCTACGCCGCCGCAGCGAGCTCGCAGAATCGCAAAAGAGCCCTCTGGCCCTAGGAGCGTTTCGGCTTCCGCTTCGAAGTCGACGCGAGGGTTGGTGTGGAGTTCATTGACGAGAATGGCCTTGACCCGGCGTGCGCCTTCGGACCTCAACCCACAGAAGCGATGAAACCAGCACTCGATCTTCTCGGGTCGGTATGTACCCGAAGCAGCTGCCAAGGCTTCGGTCAGCACCTCGACCGCCTAGGCTAAGGCGTCCTGCATAATGATTTGCCGCCGAGCAAGCAGACGCCCGCCGTATCGCCAGATCGTTGGCGGCTCTCAGCGGCGTTTTTTTCCCCATCGCTGACTTCGGCGTGGCGAACCGTATTCGCGCTAAGCGCTGAAGCCTGCGCCAATTCTGCCGCGCTCCACCAAACGACCCGGCAGCCTCGTGGCAACTTCTATCCAGAACTTGCGACCTGATTTCATTGAGAAAAATTGGGTTCGTTTTGCCAAAACCCCTCCCCCAGTTAAGTTGCCGATGCGACTTGCGATGATCTGGTAGTGCGAGCACCTGAGCCATAGGCCGCGTGCAGTGAAGTCGATGCATTCGCGCGCACCTAGCTAGGCCAGCGGCCCGTTTGGCTTCGTTTCGCCAAAATAGCCTGCGCTCAGCACAAGGCCGATACTGATTGGACGATAGTTTCTCATCGCTAAAGCTTAAGTCGCGTCAAGCTTGCTTTAAGACGGCATATCTCAGCAGAGATCGCGCGGCGAGGCGATCGAGGGTCGCGCACGTGTGTATGAGCGGCTTGCTCCGAAGGCTGGTCGGTCATCCAAAACCCGCGGCCCGCTGCTCGGGCGCCTCTTTCATGCTCCTTAAGGTATCCACGACGCGATAGGCCGGTTCGAGTCCGATGCAACTGGTCGCGGCGATGAGTGACTGGCTGATCGGCCGACATATCGATCACCGAATCGGAGTGGACATCAAATGGATTACCGTCACCGACAACCTAAACCGGCTGCAAGGCTTCGGTACTGGCCCCCTCGTAGCCTAATTTGAATTTCGCAGTGGCCTAATTTGAAAAGGTGATCTGCATCACAGAGCAAATGAAGGGCTTCGAACGGCTGGTCATGTCGCTGCGTCTACCGCGCATGAGGGAATGATCCCTCTACAACACGACAGGAGACTGACATGACCGAAATTACCGAAATTTGCGAACTCTCGATGGACGATCTCGAAGCCGTCTCGGGCGGGGCGCCATCAACAGGAGCAAAAATTCTGTCCGCTGTTTGTGAGGTGGCTGGCGATGTGGCGCATGCCATAGGCGCGAACGGCGCCGCCTACACGCTCTATATGACGGCGGAGGGGCTCCTTCATTGAGGCAGGATGCTTCCCAAAAGTGACCGGAACGGGTAGCCCTCCCTGCGAGAGATCGAGGCCGCGTCGGTTGGCGGCCTCTTTCGTTTCATGCCAGTCGTACTCCGTTTTCTCGAATGGTATTCAATGGGAGTTGGCGTTCTGATCGTTTTCGACGGCTTCCATCTATTGGGGTTTCACTTGGAAAAGGAAGTCTGAGCAGCACTGGTTGGTAGCACGGCCGTGGCGGCGATCGACTTGGTCGGATTCATCGCTGGCGGCCTATTCCGGCCACCGCCGTCCCACCGTCCCCGTCCTGACCACTGGCCTACTTTGCTTCTGCGAGTGGCCTATTTCGGCCAGTACCAGGCTTCGGTCCTCAATCGCCACCGACAAAGAGGCTCCTTTAAACTCAGCCGATCAGCCATCGCCCCTTGTGTATGTCGAACTTCACAAGGCCTTCGTCTCGCATTCTCAACAGCAGCGATTGGCAATCTTCTTCATTCAGGACATTGGCGCGTTTCATAACCTCATAAACTTTGAGCGGCTTCTCGCGGAGCGCATTCAGAATATTTTGTCGATCGTTCAGCACGAATACACCCTTCTATCACCAAGCTCGCTAAATCACTGAGAGTGCGACAGCTGATCTTCAGTAACTACTCGCACGATATTCGTCAGCGTCGCTTTTGATGCGGTATCCAAGGAGCCCATCTGCCTCAATGGGCATTCGTTGAACGATGTGTAAGCCCTTGGTTGATCAACTGTGGCACGACCTCGGGGATCCTTGTGGCTGGTGGTGAACGCCTTCATTCACCTTAAAGGAATGTGACATTGCCTACCTTTATAGTCGGAACTTTACTCGATCATGTGAGGCCGCCTAACAGTCCACGCGACGTGTGGCGAATGTTGGATCTTTAGGCTCAAAAGCATTTATTCAAAGAAATCGCCGCGGAGCGCGAAGCATTGGCACTGCGGAAGCTGAAAGGCGGTAGGGGTTGTGCGCATGCGCCACGGCAACATCGCGAGATGCTCACCAGCTGCGCCACTCTCATCGGCCCCAACCCAAGGTGCCTGCGACCCGCGCCCCTCACGCGCCCGTGGGCTTCGGAGCTCCTTCGGTTGTGTCGCGCGCTGTCTGGTGTTCCATCTCGGCATCGATCTCGGCACCCAGAAGGATAACAATGGCAGATACCCAGAGCCAAGTCATGAAGCCGATGATTGCGCCGAGCGAGCCGTAGGTCTCGTTGAACTTGCCGAAGTTGCTGGCGTAAAAGGCGAACAGACCGGACGCGCAGAGCCACAACAGCGCAGCGATGGCGCTGCCCCAGGTGATCCACCGCCATTGCGGCTTTTCCCGACTCGCACCGTAGCGGTACACCACGGCGAGCGCAAAGGTGATGACCAGATACATCATCGGCCATCGTCCGATCCGCAACAGGAGGTCTCCCGCCCTCGAAAGTCCGACGTAGTTGAGCAAGACGGGAATGACGACGATCGAGCCCAGCGCGGCGAGCACAAAAAAGATCCCGCCCACTGTGAAGCCCAGCGAGACCGCGTTCAGCTTTAAGAACCCGCGCTTTTCCTGCTCGCCATAAACGATATTGAGCGTATCGAACAACGACTTCATCGCCGCGTTGGCGCTCCACAGCGAGATGGCGAGTCCAATCAGAAATGTCCAACCAAGGCTTTGCGACCCCTTGGAGGAAACGCGCGAGAGCTGGTCGCGGGCAACATCGATGGCCCCGCCCGGGAGAAATCCGCCCAGCTGATCGAGGTGGGTTGCTATAGTCGACGGATCGGAAAACAGGCCATACAGCGCAACGATGGCGCCAATAGCAGGAAAGATGGCCAAGATGCTGTAGTACGTCATGCCTGCAGCAAGGGCCATGACACGATGTCGGGACACGTTCTTGTAGACGCGCATCAGGATGTCTTTCCAGCCCCGAGCCGGTATTTCGGAGGGTGCTGTTGCGCTCCGCCCACGATCTTCCTCTTCACCAATTAAGAGATCTTTGTTGCCGGAACGCGCCGGGGGCACCAGCTTCAGGCGACTCTTTGTTGCGTCGGAACGCCAATCTTTCGGGGACCTCTTTGACATCACGTTCCTCCTCCCGCTCCTCGTAGGACAGACAATAGCCGGGCTCGGAAGAACGTTCCTGACGCACCGGGCATCCGGGAGTAATGCGCGCGGGCACCAATGAGCCAGCCGCGTCAAGGTCAACCGAGCTCGAGCAACTTCCGTGAGCTCCGCCGGCGACCGCGTCGCAAATCACCCGACCCGGTCATTGCAGGCAGCTTTTCGGATCTCAGCCTTCCCCCGAAGCTCCTCAGCTTTTGTCCCGACCGAACAAGGCATGAATGTTCTGTCCCAACCTAGCGATGGCGCTCGCCCGCATATCCTTGTCGCTTCGGCCGGCGAGAAACTCTTCAATTCCGTCGGCGATCTCGTCGGTCAGGCCGGTCTTGGAGCTCGGCTGAAAAAGCGGCAGCTCATCCAGGCAATCGTCGTCATCATCCAAGACTACATACCGGGTCACTTCTGGGTTCTGCCGCAGCCATGCTTGCATCTCCTCGCAGCGCGGGGCGGCTGGCATATCCGGGCAGATGTCGTCGAACGGCACCTCGTAGTGGCGAGCAGCCAGGAGCCCGACCGGGTCGACCCGCCAAGTTGAAGAAAGAACGACTTTGGCGCCTGCCCTGCGTACCAGCTCTTTAAACCGCGCTAGAAGGCCGTTGTCGACGATGTAGGGAAACTTGCGGGGATTCGGGGTCGCATCACTATTCAATACGCCGTCTATGTCCAAAAAAATGACTTTCATAAATACACGAACGTCATCGATTGTGTTGCGTTCCGGTGGGATCGATTGGGCGCGAACCCGATCGCCCACGGGCGCCGCGGCATCAGACGCGCGACCTCCGACGTGTACCAGCCGAACCACAAATCGACTTCCGGGGGCGTTGTTTTCGCTATAGACCCGGAATTCAACAACACTGCAAGTTTCACGTCGCGGGCGCGTCGGCCCAGCCAACGTGCCGAGAACCGGACCTCCCGTCGTGCACTATCGATGGCGAACCGTGAGATGCCAATGCTCTCTCAAGATGCCGCTCGAGAAACTCGTTCGCAATGATCAGGGCTTTTAGAGCGCCTCGAAGGTCACCGTTGCAGGTGGCGATAGCGTCCTCGACGGCAGCCTCATGCAGGAGTCGATAGGCGACGGTAAGAAGTGCTGGATCATGATTGTCCTCGGTCCGTTGCTTGCGCTTTATCAAAGGAGAACGTGTCTCCATCTCCGCAGTTTCGAGGGAACTAGGGTTGTCCACCGAATCCACAGGCTCGGGTGGCGAATGGCGGGCGCTTCTCGGTTGACAGCGCAGGCTCCCCCAGCGGCCGATGGAATTTTCGGCAGCCAATTTGATCAAAAGCTGCGGGAGCATGGCATGTGGCTCAAAGGATTTGCCTAGGAAGGAACTTTAGCGCCACGGCCCACTTATCGCGATGCCAACAGCCTGGAGGTTTCGATCATGGACGGCATCATTTATCTAGTCGGTCTTATCGTGATTGTTATGGCGATCTTGTCGTTTTTCGGCCTGCGCTGAAGGAGGCCACGCGATGACAATTAAATCCGCGCCAGTGGAATCGCTGGCCGTACCGAAGCGCCGCGATGCGCCTTGCGCACTCCAGTGGACGCCGATCATCGTTGGCGCTTTGACCGCGACCGCGCTGTCGTCAATTTTGGTCACCTTCGCCGCCACGGTTGGCCTCGGTGTGAGTTCGTCCGCACCGACTTGGCGTGATGCGTCGTGGGCGCTTTGGCTGCTCTCGGGGATGTACCTGATATTCCAGGCCCTGATCAGCTTCGGTTGTGGCGGCTACGTCGCGGGCCGTATGCAGTCTCCGATTGATAACGCTAACCCGGAGGACACCGAACGGCGTGACGGCTTTCACGGCCTAGCCGCTTGGGCTTTGGCGGTCGTGCTCGGCACGCTGCTTGCAGCTTTCGTCGGAATGGCTGCCAGCCGACCTTCGACCTTGGCCGCTGCGCCTTCGGGGACCGAGCCTTCGGTCCTTAGCTACGAGATCGACCAGCTTTTCAGGGCCGGGCGCAACAAGCCGGCAAACGCCGACTTGGCGTCGGCGCGCGCTGAGGCCGGGCGGATCCTATTGACCTCCTCAGGCCACAATGGGGTCTCGACCGAGGACCGCGGCTACCTCGTCCAGATGGTGAGCGGCGAGACGGGTCTCACCGGCGCGGACGCGTCGCGGCGCGTCGACAGTGTCATTTCGAACTCCAGGAAGGCAATCAGTAGGGCCCGCGCTAGCACCATCATCTTATCCTTCTCGATAGCAACGGCTCTCCTTTTGGCTGCGGTCGCGGCGTGGGCCGCAGCTGAAGCCGGCGGCCGGCATCGCGACGGCATGGCACTACCAGGCTGGATGAAGCGATCAAGCGCCTTCAACCGGCGCCGGGCCGGTGCTTGGGAGCGCCCGGCGTCACCGACACCATAGAGGATGCGCCCTAGGCTCTATTCGAGTGAAGCCGGGCTCGTGCTTAGTGACAACAAATCGCGCTTCTCTGAGGTTCGTCTTTGGCAGGCGGCATCAACTGCAATGATACGACCAGGTAAACTCAAGGCGGCATCGTGTGACCCGCCAAACAACGAAGCATCGGTCGAAGCTGCGGCGCCCCAGGGATTTTCGCTCTGGGGCCGTTCTTTGCACTTCTGGCCCGCCCTCTTGCAAATTCCAATAACTGCAAAGCTTAGTTTGGCCCATGCATCAATCGCTTCCGAATTCGTCACGTTTGATGCCGAATTGATTCAAGCAGGCTTCCTCTGCTATCGCTATCCGTCAACGACGACGGCTCGACGCAGGACTTCTTCCCGCAGTCGTACACCGACGCCCTGATCGGCCCCATGCACTGACGACGTGTTTTGTTGATTCGAGAAAAAGGCCGCTTTTAACGGCTTTTCTCTGGTCTTTAGAAACCACATGAACATCCGTTCAGGAAAAAACGGCAATAGGTCGCGGAACAGTTCTCTGTGCCTCCTCGTTAACGGCCGTGCCTTTTAACTGGAGATAGCTATGAAGAAATTTGCTTTCGTTTGTGCGGCCGTTCTCGCTGTGGCCGCCCCGAGCGTTGTGAGCGCCCAGGGATTTAGCGTTCACGTTGGCGACGATGGATACCGCGATCGCGGTGACTATCGTGGCGACTATCGCGAGTACCGAGGCGCGCGCGCAGAGTACCGTCTTCATGACCGTGGTTGGCATCGCGGCTGGGAACATCGCGGCGACCACGTAACCGTTATCAGACGCCACCGTCACGAATGGGAAGACTAAATAGAGAAAAATGGCCTCCTAACGGGGGCCATTTTTTGGGACGTTTTTCATTCCTAGCCTGTTTAGAAGTGTATTTCTCCGGGGTGGGCCGCCTTGTTGGGTTACAGGTATCCGGCGAGGATCTAGCTTTAAGGCTAGCCTTAAGGTCGGTAGATGTGAGTAGAGGTCCTGGGCGGGGTTGAGCGTCGTCGTCGCTGGTCTCGCGACGATAAGATGCGGATCATCGAAGAGACGCTGGCGCCCGGCGCGGTGGTGACGGAGATCGCGCGGCGGCACGGCATTTCGACGAGTTTGGTGTTCACGTGGCGTCGGCGGGCTCGCCTGGCGAGTGTCGTTTCGGCGGGACCATGGGATCCTGCCGCAAGCCGCCATCTGACCGGTATCAAGTGGAATCGGCTCTAGTTACGCGGGCGTTTCGCGCATTCGGGACGGCCTTGCCTGACAGACCGACTTCGGCCTAAGCTAGATAAAGATTTGACCCCGGCTCTTATGCCCGAGACTGGGGCCTTTTTATCCCCTGTGGAAGGATTCTGCCCCTCCCGAATTTTCCGGCCCTGGGTTATCTCCCGGGTCAGCAGAAAGTGCAGGGACCAGCTTTCCAAGGCTCTGGTCCTTCCATTTCTCAAGCACCTCAATCATTGACCAGAAGCCAGCGACCAGCGCGCGTTGGGCTTTGCCTCGACCACGATCGGTGCAGGGGTTCTCACGGCCTTGCGGCGGGCGCGCCACTTGCGCACGGCGAGCCCCCGCCCGGACCACGGGCTTGAGTTTTTGGACGATCGTCCGCATAGATTGGTCATGATCTTTAGATGTATCGCGTTGCTGGCATTGCTCGCTCTGGCGGGTTGCTGCGCATCCGGTGTGGGTTGCACGGCGAGCGCGCCGGTTACCGGCGTCGCCTGGGATGGCCTCGGACCAGCTCCTGAGGAAAATGCCGTTGGCAACGATATTGCACCGGCAAGCTCGAAGTCCGCTAGCAAGAGAAGCCAGCAAAAAGCCGCGCACTTCGACGGGGATGGATCTGGCAATCAATGGGAACAGGAACAAGCTGCTGATCAGGCCGCGGACGCAAAGTTGAGACGCCAGCTAAAGATCTGTAGCAAATGCTAATCATTGCAACAGTGACCGCACTTGTTGAGAAGCGCGGGACAGAAGCTCCGTGCTACCGGCTTCCGCAGAAATGCGGTCGCCTACTCCTGATTAAGAGATCAGCTGAGCAGGCTTGGATGAAACGGTTGTCGACTACGCGAAGGATCCAGCCGCGGCGAAGGCCCATCTTTTTCGGGCAGAGTCGAGCAATCTGACGTCACGCGGATGAACCCTAAAACGAGGGGGACCATCATCAGCGCGACTGCTATTAGGGCTTTGAGCATATCGGTTCCGCGCAAGGTTACCCGATGGAGGCTAATTTTGAGGAATGGTTCGGTCGCAAACGCCCGCCGTTAATATGGCGCTAGATGAGGACTCGGCCGTCGATGGTGCTCGGTAGCCCAA
Source organism: uncultured Alphaproteobacteria bacterium (assembly GCA_963806075.1). Taxonomy (GTDB): domain Bacteria; phylum Pseudomonadota; class Alphaproteobacteria; order Rhizobiales; family Xanthobacteraceae; genus Bradyrhizobium. The sequence continues at coordinate 6,337 of CAWDWT010000012.1, read as the reverse complement.
ATAACTGAATAACTGCATTCGCCATTGCTCAATTTACGAGCTGGAAAGACCCCGCCCGCGTCATGGCCTACTCCGGCAAAACGGCAAGAGTAGGTTCCTCCTTCGGCCGTTCGTTTAGTTCTTTTTCTGCCTGCTTATAAAACTCCGAATCTCTGCCAGCAGGCCGGTTGTTCTCTTCCCAGATTTGATACGCGCGCAGGGTGATCTCTTTTTCAGTTGGCTTCGCCATCATTGCCTCCATCGAAAGGCACGGCTCCGGGGACAGAGCATGGAGGATGGAACGAAGCCGTGCCGGCCCAGTTTGCACCCGGGCCACAAAACCAATGAGGGAAAAAGAAAACCGTTCCTACTAACCTACGGCTTACGCGAAGTCGCCCTCGCTTCTAAAGGTGCGCTGGGCGACGCGTGCGTACCCACCCCGTTGCCCCCTTCATCGAATCTGTTCCCGGTGCCACCACTTGGAAACGACGGCGCGCGGACGCTGATCCCAGGTGATCTTCGCGGCGGCGAACCTATCTCTTTCTACTAGCCACATGTCCGATCTCTACAGCGCCGAGCGTGATCGCTCACTTACGCTCCGGTGCCGGCGCCCTCGAAAGAGAGGCCCTGCGGTTCTGTCATCGCTTCTGTTTTAGTGAGGTCCGAAGGCGCACGCCCGTCCGCCACCGTTCTCTCAATGAACTCCAAGCCCGCCCATTCCAACGCCCCGCCGTATCACTGATCGTTGGCAGCGGTCAGCGAAGTTTTCCCATCGCAGACTTCGGCGCGGCGGATGGTATTAGCGCCAAGGGATGAGGCTTGCGCCAATTCTGCCGCGCTGCACCGAAGGGGTGCCCTCCCGGCCCTTATTGGTCGTTGGAAAAGCCGAGTATGAGACGCCTGACCCCCTATGCTGCACCCTTGCAGTGCGTTGGCTGCTTAGGCAGACGCAGTCTCCTCCGTCCGAAGCGTACCGGCATTTCAAGGCGGCGGTCCTTCAGTGGCTGTTCTCGCGCGAACCGGGCTGTCCATCGCTGCTCAATCCGCCGCTGCAGGTCCAGGGGAATATTAGGTTGCTCATCCATCGCAGCCTCCTCAAGACAGAGGGACCGCCGCTTTGGCTATCGGCGCGAGCGCGTGTTTTGAACAGCGGGTCCGAGATGACCTTTGGCTACCGCGACATGCGCCGTTGTTAACGGCGGGCGACGATCCTGCCTAAACAAGCTACTCGCGGATCATTCGTTCCCGAGGCGAGCGGCGCCGCCGCTGCAGTACCAATTGCCGCGCATCCGTGGGCCTCGGAGCGCATTGTTGCCAGCGAAGTAGCCCGGCCCGCTCTCACGCGCTTGCGCAGAGCTCGTGCGGGTTGAGCCCAGGACGCTTGTTGCGGCCTTGGCGCCGCTGATACCGGCATCCTCGTAGAAGCCGATCACCTGCCGAAGGTTTGCCAGCGCCTCAAGCTGGCGGCGCTGGTTCTCGGTGGTTCAGTATCCGTCTGATCCGAAGATAGACGCCGACGCGCTTCATGGGTGATCCTTCAGCACGCCTGAAAACAATGAAACCCGGTGGTCAGGATGCCTGGTTTTCCGTATGATCTAGGAACGGAGAGCTCCACGTGCGTTGACCCATGCGCCGGCGCAGACACGTTGCGGCCTAAGCGCGCCCCGTGAAACAGTCTGGGACGCCCGACGCCGTCTTTCGCGCGCTGCCCGACTTCCCGGAATCGAATTATCCGAGATCGCCGGAGGCATTCCCCGGATAACGTCATCGACGACGTTCAGTATCCGGAAGCGGCGTCCTAGGCGACGGTTCAGCTGCGGCCGGCGCGAGGCCGAGTGAAACGTAAGAATGGCGCTGAGGACGTTGAATTCAGCAGGCCGAAGGCGGAGCGGCCAAGCTTATCTTCGATCAGACGGACACTTCGAGGAGCGACTGGCGTGCGCCGGCACGCGGCAACGCGGCAGCTGCCGCATCAGTTAGCTCGAGCTCAGTAAGAGATTTGGTCTGCGGCTTTACTTGCTTTTCGGCCCGTTCGTTTGACCGCGTCATCCCCCTCCTCCGCCGCAGCCGCGCGACTTTCACAAGTTTTTCTGATACTCTCGAGCTCCTCATCGGTGAGATGCTCGATTCCTACGAATGAATTACGCGCGGTGCTCACCCGGATCAGCTCGTCGAGCTTGACCTGAATGGCGGCGCTGTCCCGGTTCTGTGAATTCTGAATCAGGAAGACCATCAGAAAAGTCACGATCGTGGTGCCCGTATTTATGATCAGCTGCCAGGTATCAGAATAGTTGAAAATCGGTCCGGTCACCGCCCAGATGACGATGATGAGAGCAGCGAACAGAAACGTGGTGGCGCGCCCGGCGGCCTGTGAGGTGTGGCTCGCGATATCGCCAAAGGTTTGCGAAAATCCTCGCTTTTTTTCGGTTTTGCTGTGGCTCTGGTTCCGAGTCATCTCACGGGCTGCTCAAGTTCGAGGCGTGGCAGAAGGATGACGCGGTCGCCTCTGTAACTCACTCGTTGCCCAACACTCGGTGGGAACTTTGGTTCATCCGACGCCCGAGTGCATCGCACAGGACCAACAAAAACGCGGGGAATTGTTCCGACCGAGCTGAAGGAAACCGCTGATGACGAGCAAACCGTGGCAGATGATGCATGGAAGCATATTCCTCCGCCCTTCGCGAACTAAAAACGGCGCAGCGTCGTCCGCCCGCGAGGCTGAGCGTCTTTCCCCGCAGGACCGACTGGGATAGGTTTATGCCTGGCTGCACGAAAGCGTGGTTTACCGCGTCGGCGCGAACGACCATCGCGATGCCGGCGACTGGAATGCAGCTTGGCGGGAGGGGCTATTTAAAGCCTACACGGAGCACTGGGTCGTTTAGTGATCGAAAGCAATCAAAAGGCTCGGCATATTGCCGAGCCTTTCTTTTCTTGATCGCGCCGCTGGGACTTATTAGAAGTCCATACCCCCCATGCCGCCCATTCCGCCACCCGGAGGCATACCGCCGCCAGCGCCAGCGTTCTTCTTCGGCAGTTCGGCCACCATGGCTTCGGTGGTGATCAGCAGGCTCGCAACCGACGCAGCGTTCTGGATTGCCACACGAACCACTTTGGTGGGGTCGATGATGCCCTTGGAGATCAGGTTGATGTATTCGCCGGTCTGCGAGTCGAAACCGTAAGCGTACTGATCCTTGTCCAGGATCTTGCCGATGATCACCGAACCGTCTTCACCTGCGTTGATCGCGATCTGGCGCGCCGGCCAGGACAGCGCCTTGCGCACGATTTCGACGCCGGTCTTCTGGTCGTCATTCTTGGTGCGCAACCCCTTGAGGTGCTGGGAAGCACGGAGCAGAGCGACGCCGCCGCCCGGCACGATGCCTTCTTCCACCGCCGCGCGGGTCGCATGCATCGCGTCATCCACCCGATCCTTGCGCTCCTTTACTTCGGTTTCTGTCGCGCCGCCGACGCGGATCACTGCGACGCCGCCTGCGAGCTTGGCCAGACGCTCCTGCAGCTTCTCACGGTCGTAGTCCGAGGTGGTTTCCTCGATCTGCGCCTTGATCTGCGTCACGCGGGCTTGAACTTCCTGGCTCTCGTCACCGCTTCCAGTACCAGCTTATCAGTGCGCGGGCCGTTGCTTCGGAATTTGCCTACAACTTTGGATGCCGTGCTCTCATGAAACAGAAACGACACCGGAACAGTGGCCCGGTCTGCATCGGTAGCGCGCAGGTCTTCTTGATACGTGTAATTTGCATCCGATTTGATGCAGGGCTGCTCACCGGGGCGCGGAACCTGATAGTACCCATTATCTGCGAGAATGGCGATTTGACCAGTAGTCATCCACGGCGTGCCGGTCAAAGCGAGGGTGTACTTCGCCTGTTTTGCCAGCTTCGACGCCGTAACACCCCAGGTCTCTTCGCGTTCCGCGTGATGAATCTCGTCCAATATCACTAGCGTAGCGACCACCGTTGGGCCACAAGGGATATTTTGTCCGCTGGCATAAGTCACTACCAGGGCAACGACATCCGGGCCTTCGATGTTCTCGCGAGAAGAGACGATACTGCCTATCCTACTGAGCTTTTCAATCCAACCGCTCGCAATCTCAACGCTAGGACATAGCACGACAACTCGTTTAACTTCGCCAGTATCAAGCAGATGCTTAGCGATTAAAACACCGAGTGTGGTTTTACCGGCACCGGTAACCGCTTGAGACAGGAAGATGCGAGCTCCGGCCCGAAGCCGTTTCTTGCATTTATCCAGATGATCGGTCTGCCAAGCGCGAAGCTGTGTCATATCGTGCTCCTTTTGCAAGGTTGCAGGAAAGACAAGCAGCCGCAGAGTTCGCAATCGATGTCGCACCTCCGATAGAGTACGGAAGGATGTGATCGATGGTGAATTTCAAGGAGAGAGGTCTTCTACAATACGCGCAACAATAACTTTGCGCCTGTAGAACGAGCATACGCTCGCGCTTTGTAAGACAACGCCGTCTCACAACCATTTCCTCTTACAGCTACAGCTTTCCGCAACAGGGAAAGACATTCACGGTTGTAAGGCTTGCATACTCTGCTTTTCCTGTCAATCCAGGCACGGCGCCCTTGACAGCCTTGACATGGTTGCGCATTGCAACTATATGACGGCTACCGTAACGACAACCCAAAGGAACCTAACATGAGCAAGACCGCATTCAAGCATTGGCTGGCGAAGCACGAACTGTCAGGCAACCAGGCTGCCGAACTGCTGCTGGTCGACAAAGCCACGATCTCGCGCTGGGTCAACGGGATCTCGGCGATCCCGCCGATCGTGACACTCGGCGATCGAGACGATCGAGCGGCGCTGGGCCGCCAGCGATTACACGACGCAGCATTGGGCGCAGTGAGAGGGAAAAGGTGCGCGCGATAACGGCCTTGGGACGGGTAACGGACTCTACCCCCCGGCGGCAGCCGCAGGCCGTCTTTCTGAACATCGAAGCGCGCGCTCCCCGATGAAGAAACCCGCCGCCGGGTAGCTGGTTAATCGAACAGTGAGTTGGATCGCGCGTGGCGCCGCGGTCGCCGAAAGTGCCGGTACCATTGCCGGCAGCGACCACCTTGGCAGCGGCGCTGTCCGCAGCCACGAACAGATCGGCGAACTCGGCCTCGGCATTGGCGCGCACAGAGCCGATCGGGTCGTCGTGATCGAGCAGCAGCACGTTGGACAGCCCGAACGAGACGCCATTGCCGCCGGTGGGATGGCTCCAGGTGAACGGCCGCACCGTGATCACCGCCCAGCGCCCGGCGTAGATCTCCTGCGGCGTCGAACAGCGCTCGCCGTTGGCGAACATCACCGTTGGCGGATTGGCCGGCCGGAGGAGAGCCGAATGAGGATCGGGAAATTGTCGGTGAGCTCTTTGTCGTCGGCTTTCTCGGCATGGCGCAGGAACGGCTTGCGGACCTTGGCAAGCTTGTCCGGGCCCCACTTGGAGACGGCCAAGTCAGTGACCGCCTTGAGCGCCAAGGCCATGTCGACTTTGTCCGGCAGCATGATCAGGCGGAAGAAGACTTGGCGCTGTCCTCGGACTTGCCAGGCATGGCGCGTGGGGTCAAGAGGTTCGGATACGACAGCCGGCCAGCGGGCAATCGCAAGGTGCCGGCGGAAGTGATCGAGCAGGACATGTGGCGCGGATCGGCAAGATGCTTGAGCATGGGGAGGGTATCCTTGTTTACTTGGTGTCAGGTTTTCAGAGTGTCAGGTTCGATCGGCGATGATGCCACGGACGCGGTCAATAAGTCAACAAACTCGCTGCGCGCGTCCACCGGCAGCGCCGGACGATGATCGGTGGTCGGGGCCAATACCGGATCGCCATCGGGCTTAGTCACGAGCTCGGCCAGCATGCCGTTGGCCTTGACCTTCTTGCCTAAAAGCTTCTCGATCTGCGCCGGGCTCTTCAGAGCGGGGACGGTCAGGAAATCATCGGAGGGAACGTCGTCGTAAACCAGCTGCAGAATTGGCGGTAGCGTCGGCGTCGGTCCATTTGCGATGGGTGATCTTGCGGACCACCTTGTAGCCGGCGGGCAGCTTGCCGGCGAGCGCTTGCTGCAGTGCAAAACCGCGGACCTCGGCGAGCCAGTGCTCGAGCAGATCGGCATTGGCCAGGATGTCACCGAGTTCCTCGGACGAGAATGAGGTGGGATCGGGCAGGGACACGATGCGACCTTGACCGGCATTCATGTCTCTTTGACCGGCATTATTGTCTCCGTACAGACCCAGCTCCTGCGCCTGTGCGGCCAATTCCGACATGGCCGCATCCTCCCGGTACGGGGTTTGCGCGATATCCGCGAATTCCGCGCGCGCAATTGCCATCGCGCGGCCCTTCAATGCC
>CAWDWT010000011.1:0-845075 GCA_963806075.1 uncultured Alphaproteobacteria bacterium | reverse complement strand
ATGCGCGAGATCATTATTGGCGCTGCACACCGCGCTCAGGCACATGATACCAACGACATAGCGCCATTTCTTCGAATGAACCTCACAGACACTCACAGCGATTCGGTGCGGGTTACGGATCCCTCGGATCGCGACACACAACAGTACCTTGATAAAGTGCGCCGGACCGACCCCACCAATGATGACGTCACCATCTGCACTTCCTCATGCTCAAGACACAAACAGCAGCACCGCGCAATTACCCTTCAGCTCCCGCTCCACGCCGGTCGGAGTTCAAGGAAGCTGAACAGTTCGGTTCATGAGCAGCGAAACTCCCACGACATTGCCCCGTAATGGCGGTGGAGCAGGAAGCGGTTGAGCGGCTGAACGCCACTTTTCCGCCTCACTGGCCCACCCCTCGCTGAATGCCTTGCGCACCCAGGCGGTGGCTTCTGTTTCTTCGCGCGAGCGCGCGCACACGCCGATTCCCGGCTTCATGCAACCGCACAAAGGCAGAGCCGGAACCAGCAGGTCGTCCAGTTTGGCCGCATCTCCATCGGTTCACAGGGTCCTTTTCGACCGGTCAGCAGCATCGACATCGATATAGGTACTCGATTCCTATGCATTGAAACACGATCCCATGGTTGATTTCACAATCACGGGTCTGTCGGAGATTCGTTCGGCGACGATCTAATCGCTGGCCAGTCAAGCTGTTCAGCCAGCTTCTTCGACGCCTGCCCGTTGCGACGATCGCCGCAATCGCTTCGCGGCCGCGCCCGCCTCGCGAACCTGCGCGACAGGCGCCAGGTGTCCGCGACCGGCCGATTTTGACTTCATCTTCCACTCGCCCTCGATGCGCGAAATCGCGATCTCCAGCCGATGATGGCCGGCATCTGTGCCGCGACGAATCGACCGGCGCATCGTCGACTTGCCACGGCACCGCGCGACGGCCTTACGGCTGCTGGTCAGATCCTCGATCCGACGTGGCAAGCGGCATCGTCCTACGATCATGCGCGGACGGCCCAGGCGTGGACCGTGGCGTAGCATTCCAGGTTGGACCACCTTGCCGGTTTCGCGCTGCTGTCGATACCAGGACGGCGTGACGTAATCCTGTCGGTCCGCGGAACACGACCAGGCGTTCCTCGACCGGCTTCGAGTCGCGCCAGTGCGGATTGGCCCGCGCGATGTGAAGCCGGGGCGTTGCCCTTAGTGCCCCTCCGGTCCAGCAGAAACGGAAACGGATTGGCGAGCAGTCGCCCGGTCCCCGCCGTAATCAACGACCCAACGGATCCGCGCCGGATCAAGTTCTCGATGCTGAACCTTGACGTCCTCCTCGCGAAAGGGCGGCGGCTGGTACATGGTGGACCTTTGGTCCGTTAGTCTGATGCTCCTAGCTATGATCATTGGCCCGGCCGCGATCCAATATGGCCCCTGCAGCAATCCCAATTGTCCTAACCTTTCTTTGTTGTTGCGGGGCCAGCCCCTTGGCGGCAACATGTCCGTTTCAACGGTTCGACCGGCGCGGGAAAATTGGCCTCCGCAGCCGGAAAATAAGACGATCTCCGTTTCTGGTGCTGGCCGCCGCGACTGTTGCTGGTCGGTGCCATCGTCAGTGCATCCCTGCTGATCATGCGACCGACAACGTTGCGATTGCAGTCAGCCCTGCCAGCGCAGCACCAGAACCTGATCCAGGCGCTGGCGCGGAAATTGCACACGACCAAAGCCCAGTCCGGCTCGTGGTGATTCCGACTCGACAGGCCCCGTCGACGGTGTTGCCGCGCTGAGGAACTGGCACAAGGCCGATCTTGCGGTCGCCCGCAGCGACGAGGAAATGCACGACGGCACCAAAATCGCGTGGCGATCCTGCGCAAAATGTCGTCGGTGCTGTGGGCGCCGCCGCCGCGCAAGGGATCGAAAAAGAGCGCCAGGTCGAAGATCAAGGCGATCAGAGATCTCGCCGGTCGCCGCATCGCCGTGATCGGCAGAACACAGATCAACGTCAATCTGCTGCGCGTCATCCTGACGGAATCCGGCGTCGATCCCGACAAGGTCACGGTCGAGCAATTCGGCACCGACGAGATCGCGGAGATGTTGCGCGACACAACGATCAATGCGTTCATGACCGTCGGGCCGGCCGACAGCGAGACCACTGCCGAAGCCATCGTGGCGACCGCGCGCGCGCGCGGTGGAACCGGTGTTCTTGCCGGTCGACGTTTCGGAAGCGATCGCCGCGCGGCACCCGCTGTACGAATCCGAGGAAATTCCGGCCAGCTCCTTTGGCTCATCCCCGGCGCGGCCCGACGATAACGTCGAGACGGTCAGCATCAATCATCTGATCGTGGCGCCGAAATCGCTTTCTCGAAGCCACGGTCGGCGCGATCACCCGGCGACTATTCGCGGCAAGGCCCTCGCTCGCACGGGAACTGCCCGAGTGCCGCTAAAATCACCAAGCCTGACACCGACAAGGACGCGGCGCTGCCCGCGCATCCCGGCGCTGCCGCCTACATCGACGGCAACGAACGCACCTTCATGGACAATTACAGCGACTATATCTGGGGTGCGGTGTTGCTGTTTTCCGTACTCGGATCCGGCGTCGCAGGATTGCGCCACTATGTGAAGCGCGACGAGCGCCGGCTCAACGTCCTGCATCGCGAAAAACTGCTGGCGGCGATCGCGCTGGTACGGCAGATCAATTCGATCGATGAACTCGACGCCATGCAACGCGAGGCCGACGACTTCCTGCGCGAGACGCTCGAAGCCTATGACGATGGCGCGATCGAACCGTCCGATCTCGCTGCCTACGGACTGGTCCTCGATCAGTTCCACAATGCCGTGATCGATCGGCGCACCGCGATCGGCGACAGGCGCCGGCGATATGGCGCGGATGCGCGTCGGCCAGAGCATGATTAGACCCGGTTGAACCGCGCTCGGCCGTGCCGGCGAACCGGGATGCTCAGCCGCGACGTGGCGACGCCTTCAACGCGTTGGCAAGGCCTTGCGGATCGTCGGTGCCAATGCGACGGATATCGTGGGACTTCAACTGTAATTCGACGGCGTCGAGGCCCGACACGTTATAGAGCCGGAAGCCGGAACGCACTCTGATTGCGAAGCCGTTCCACCAGTGATTGCGCACGATCGCGACAGTTTCGATGTCGCCGAGCGGCAATCGATAAGTCCACAATCCCGGCCCGAAGCTCCATCGCAATTCGTCTCGCTTACCTCGACGGTAAGAGACGAAAACACGACCGCAACGGCAGCGAGAACGATCAGCACTATCCCTGCCGGCAGCCATTGGCCGCTCAGCCAGATCAGGAAAGCGTTGAGTCCAGCAGCCGCGAGACAGACAGAAACGATAAAGATGCTGCGCTGGGTATGACGATACAGCATTGTTGAAGACTCCTTGTTGGCTTCGGAATGCATGGATATGCCGCGGCGTATCGTCGGCGTGCCTGGCACCGTGATTTGGACATCGTGACTTGAACATCGTGACTTGGACATCGTGACTTGGACGCTGGCCTCAGTGCGGGAGTTCACGCGTGTAGCTTGTTCTCTCAGGTTCCATCGGGTATAGATGTGCTCCCGGTCACGGAAGAAGGAATTCTTGCGACTTATGCGAGAAAAATCCGCTATTTTTGAAGTGACAAGTCGGCGAATAATAGCGACATTCAGGCGCGATTCGTGCCGAATGATTTGTCGTTCCAAGTCGCGTCGGGGAACATCGTCCGTGATCGCATCGCGTTGCTCCATCCTGTTGACGACCGCGTTCGCCGGCTTCGTCGCACTGCAAGCGTCGCGCGCACATGCGCAATGGTGGTCACATGCGCCCGCCGATTTCGAGGAGTGCGCGGACACCGCCGAGAAGGCCTCGACCAAGGAGACGAAGGGCCGCGGCGCTGGCCGAATGCAACGCGAAATTCGCCGGCCGTCGCAAGCCCGGCGGCGGCTACACTTATTACGATTTCATGCAGAACCGCAGCTTCGACATCGCGGGGCCGAACCCGACGCCGGAGGAACAGCGGAAAATCGATCGAGCAATATACCGAGTTCCTCGACCAGGAACGGCGCAACAGCATCGCCGCCGCGTTCGCGGCAAAGCAACAGCAGCAACAATTGCAGAAGGCGACGTTCCGCAGCGAGACCGCAGAGAGTACCGTTGCCGGTGCAAGCGCCCAACAGGCAGCCGCCGACCGCGAACATCGGTAGCAAGGCGCGCGCCCAATTGGCCAACTGCGCGCCAGCATTCCTTCTCCTGCGAATGGCCGCGACTCTCCGAAAGCATCAATGATTTGAAGAAGGCACTGTTCGGTTCTGCCGGATGCCAATTCCGCGCCGGCGGCAAAGCCAAACGCGGCCAAGTTGCAGGCCAATCGGCAAGCGTCCAAGCTGGTGGCCAATCCTTAGATCACCGTCGCCCGGAACCTCCAGCAGGGCGATTCGGACTGTTCGCCAGGCCATGCCGACGCGGGAAGCCGGCCGCTAACAGGCCTTCGCGATGGCCGGAGCCTGTCTTCTCAGCAGCTTCAACATTCCGGAAAATATCAGGAATCCGGCGCTGACGGTTTCGGTCGCGGTGTTTGTGCAAAGGCGGCATCCATCGGTTGGTCGGATCATTCCACAACCGTTTATGGGCACCGGCGATGGTCGTTGGCTTACGGCCGGCGCAGTGCAAAGCGGTCGCCACGCGCTAATCGCCTCAGGCACCGCGCCTTGTAACCGTCACGTCGCGCCAGTATGTTTCGACCGGCGGGGCACGTAGCGGCAGGAGAGAACCATGGGTTTACTCGACGTCCTCAACGGCATGCAGAACGGCCCGCGCGGCCCCAGCAATCCGAGTTCGCAATCGAGCGGAATGTCGCCGATGACCATGGCGATCCTCGGTCTGCTGGCCTGGAAGGCCGTCAAGCATCTCACGGCCGGCCAACCCGGCGCGACACCGGCGCCGTCGCCCCCGCCGTCACCCTCGCCCGGCGGCGCGACAAGCAGCGGCGGGCTTGGCGATATCCTGAAAGGTAATCTGGGCGGCCTGCTTGCCGGCGGCGCCGCGGGCAGCGTCATCAGCGGCGGACTCGGCGACCTGCTCAAGCAATTGCAGCAGAGCGGCCATGGCGACACCGCCAATTCCTGGGTCGGCCCCGGCCAGAACAAGCCGATTGCGCCGGGCGATCTGGCCAAGGCGCTCGGTGCCGACCAGATCAACGGGCTGATGTCGCAAACCGGTCTGTCGCGCGAAGAACTGCTGTCGGGCCTCAGCCAGCAATTGCCCGAAGCGGTCAACCACCTGACGCCGGAGGGCCGGCTGCCGACCGAAAACGAAGTGTCGAGCCGGCTTTGATCTCCGGCGATACCACGCGCCATTGGCGGCGCGTGGGCGCAGGAATTGTACACTGATTTTTTCAGGGAAGGACGATAGCTATGCTGCATATTCTGATCGTAGGCCTCGTTGCCGGAATTCTTGCGCGCATCGTGTCGCCGGGTCCGAACAATCCGAGCGGATTCATCCTGACCGTGGTGCTCGGCATTGCCGGCGCGTTTCTCGCCACCTTCGTTGGCCAGGCGATCGGCCATTATAGCCTGGACGAGGGTGCGGGCTATATCACCGCAACGATCGGCGCGCTGGTGGTGCTGTTCATCTGGAACAGGCTGGTGGCGAGCCGCGTGATCCCCGATCCCGGCAACAAGTGACAAGTAACGAAGCTTTAAGTTCGTCATGCCGGGTATCGGGCATGACGGCGACGAACGCAGCGCTTGCGCGCTCCGTTAAGGTCCCTCACGCGATCAGATGGGCGCCGGCGTCCATGCGGACCACTTCGCCGGTCATGTTGCCCGACGCCGATGTGGCGAGGAAACAGACCAGCTCAGCGACCTCTCCTGCGGTAGAGGCGCGCTTCAGTGGCACCTTGGCGACTACGGAATCGCGTATCTTGGCCGCGCCTTCGACGCCGCGTCCCTTGGTGAACCAGGGCGTGTCGATGTAGCCGGGGCATACGGTGTTGACGCGGATCAGCGGCGCGAGCGCCCGCGCCAGCGAAAGGGTCATGGTGTTGAGCGCGCCCTTGCTCGCGGCGTAGGCGATCGACGAACCGATGCCGGTGATGCCGGCGACCGACGACACGTTGACGACGGCCGCCATCCCGCCGGAGGCCTTGGCGCCAGCTTCCAAAAGCGTTCGCGCCGCGCGGACCATCTGGAACGGGCCGATGGTGTTGACGCCATAGAGCCGCTGGAAATCCTCTGCCGACAGGCCATCGAGATTTTCGTGCGCCGTGTGCTTGGTGATGCCGGCATTGTTGACCAGTGCATCGAGGCGGCCCCAGGTAGCCGCGGCTGCGACGATCTTCCTGCAATCCTCATCCCGCGACACGTCACCCTGCACGACCACCACTTCGGCGCCGGCCTTGCGGCAGAGATCGGCGGTCTGTTCCGCTTCCTTCGCGCTCGAGGAATAGTTGACCACGATGCGAGCATCGTCGCCTTGCGCGAGAATAGCGACGGTCGCAGCGCCAAGGCCGGACGCCGAACCCGTTACAATCGCGCATAGACCATCCTTCGACATCCGCATTTCCTCTTCTTGATTTTCTAACAGCCTTGCGATGCGCGGTTACCATATCGCGCCAGGCTTCGCCTGCAAGTCCGGCAATCCGTTTCGCGGATTAGCCTGCGTCAACCGGCACTTATGCCGACCTGACAGGTTGCCCTGCGGACATCGGCGCTTGTCATGGTGCTGACTTTTCCCCATCATGCAGCACAACGAAAGGCCGCACGTGATGCTCGGGACAACAGCCCAGCAGCATATGTCCGGATTGAAAACGGGGAGCGCTGTGGCGGAGAGCGAAAACATCGTCGTCGATACCGCCGAGAAGATATTCGCCGATCTCGGCGACAGCCAGACCATCAACCGCGACAAGGAAGGCGCCTGGAAGGCGCCGCTCTGGCGAGCGCTGAGCGATGCCGGCCTGCCTTTGTCCTGGGTGCCGGAGGATTGCGGCGGCTCGGGCGCCAGCATGGCCGAGGGATTTGCAGTGCTGAACGCGGCCGGCCGCTTCGCGATCGCGGTGCCGCTCGCCGAAACCATGCTCGCGGGATGGCTGCTGGCGCAGGCGAAAATCTCCTCGCCGGAAGGCGAGATGACGGTCGCGCCGGCAAGCCCCCGCGATCATATCGCGCTCAATGCCGATGGCATCCTTTCCGGCCGCGCGCGCGGCGTACCCTTTGCGAAGCCGGCAAAACACATCGCGGTGCTGGCCAATAGCAGCAACGGGCTTTCGATCGCACTCGTTGACGCGAGCAAGTGCCGGATCGAGGTCGGGCTCAATCTCGCCGGCGACAACAGCGACACCGTGACCTTCGACAAGGTTGCGCCCATCACCATCAAGCCGGCGCCGAAGGGCTTCGATCCCAATGCGCTACTATTGATGGGCGGCGTGGCGCGCAGCCTGCAGATCGCGGGCGCGCTGGAATTCCTGCTCGACATCAGCGTGCGCTATTCCAACGAGCGCGTCGCGTTTGAGAAAACGATCTCGAAATTCCAGGCGGTGCAGCACAATCTGGCGCGGGCTCGCCGGTGAGTCCGCGGCCGCCCTCGCCGCGGCGACCTCGGCGGCGGATGCGATCGCCAACGCGACCGGCTTCAACGATGAAATTTTCCTCGAAGCGGTCTCCGCAAAAATCCGTTGCTCGGAAGCCGCGGAAAAAGGCAGCGGCATCGCTCACCAGGTCCATGGCGCGATCGGCTTCACCAGCGAGCACATTTTGCACCGCTATTCGCTGCGTGCGCTGGCCTGGCGCGACGATTTCGGCTCTGAAAGTTACTGGGCTGTCGAACTCGGCAAGCTGGTCGCCAACCGCGGCGCCGAAGAGCTGTGGCCGCTGGTCGCCTCGCGCTGACTCCAACAGAATTTCGCCGGTACGAAAGTCGAGATCAACATGACCGCCGCTCTTCGTTTCGATCCGATTCGCTTGCCGCCCGAATGTGAGCAATTGCGTAAGGAAGTGCGCGCCTTCCTCGCCGACGAGATCGCGGCCGGCACCTTCGATCCGCACAAACCGGACCGCGAGGATACCGACGCGCCGGAATTTTCCCGCAGGGTCGGCGCCAAGGGCTGGCTCGGCATGACCTGGCCGAAGAAATACGGTGGCCATGAACGCTCCTTCCTCGATCGCTATGTGGTGACCGAGGAGATGCGCGTCGCCAACGCCCCAACACGGCGCTTCTTTGTCGCCGACCGCCAGAGCGGCCCCGTACTGCTGAAATACGCGCCCGAGCGCATCAAGATGGACATCCTGCCGCGCATCTGCCGCGGCGAGGTCTGTTTCGCGATCGGCATGAGCGAACCGAATTCCGGCTCCGATTTGTTCGCGGCGAAAACCAAGGCGACCAAAACCGACGGCGGCTATCTGATCAACGGCACCAAGACCTGGACCTCCTCGGCCCATATCGCCGACTACATGATCGCGATCTTCCGTACCTCGCCGCCTACAAAGGAAAACCGCCGCCACGGCCTGACCCAGTTCCTGGTCGACATGAAGACGCCCGGCATCAAGGTCAACCCGATCGGCCAGATCACCGGCCAGGCCGAATTCAACGAAGTGGTGTTCACCGATGCCTTCATGCCGGATGATCACGTGCTCGGCGAAATCGACGGGGCCTGGAAACAGGCCACCAGCGAACTTGCTTATGAACGATCCGGCCCCGAGCGATTCCTGGAAACTTATTACGTGCTGACCGAACTGGTGCGTGCAGTCGGCAACAACCCGGACACCCGCAGCGCCGAGGGCATCGGGCGCCTGGTCGCGCAGTTGCACACCATGCGGCGAATGTCGGTCTCGGTTGCCGGCATGCTGCAAGCCGGCAAGGAACCGGTGGTGGAAGCCTCGATCGTCAAGGACATCGGCACGGTCTGGGAACAGCAATTGCCGCACCGGGTTCGCGATCTCGCTGCATTCGTCGAAGAAAACGCGTCCAACCGCGAGACGCTGGAGAACCAGCTCTCCTTCGCCATCAAGACCGCGCCCAAGCTGACGATCCAGGGCGGCACCACGGAAGTCCTGCGGGGCATCATCGCCCGCGGACTTGGCCTGCGCTAACTCACTCAATCGAGGACCATCATGAGCACCTACACCGATATCGGCGTCGAGAAACACGGTCACGTCGGCCTGATCGAAATCCGCCGGCCTCCGCTGAATTTCTTCAACGTCTCGCTGATCAACCAGATCGCGGACGCGTTGGAGGAGTTCGACCGCGACGTCGAAATTCGCGCTTCCGTGTTGGCGGCACAGGGCAAGGCGTTCTGTGCCGGCGCCGATTTCAACGACCCGGCGCGGCAGGAGCAGGAAGAGCACTCCAAAGCGGATCCGGCGTCCAACCTGCCGATCAACCATCTCTACGTGCAGGCGGTGCGCATCTTCCGCAACAAAAAGCCGATTGTCGCCGCCGTGCATGGCGCGGCGATCGGCGGCGGGCTCGGTCTTGCGGTATCGGCGGATTTCCGCGTCACCTGTCCCGAGGCGCGCTTTGCGGCGAACTTTACCAAACTCGGCTTCCACCCCGGCTTCGGCCTGACTGCGACGCTTCCCGAACTAATCGGCAAGAACAACGCCGAACTGATGTTCTACACCAGCCGCCGCGTCACCGGCCAGGACGCCACGAGGATGGGTCTTGCCAATCTCTGCGTGCCGCAGGACCAGGTTCGGGCCGAAGCGATGAAGCTCGCCCACGAGATCGCGGAATGCTCGCCGCTCGGCCTGATCTCGACCCGTGCCACCATGCGCGCCGGTCTCGCCGACCGTGTGCTGGCCGCGACCAACCATGAACTGGTCGAACAGACAAAACTGCGCGCCACCGAGGACTTCAAGGAAGGCGTCCAAGCCACCGCCGAACGACGCATCGCCAACTTCAAGGGGCGATGAGGCATCCTTGTTGCAATCCCGGCTCTGCGGAGCATTGTCATAGCGCGCGGCCGCGTCCGGAACACGCTGGCACACTGAAACCTCAGTGACCGTGGAAAACAGGCTTGCGCTTTTCGACGAACGCCGTCGCGGCTTCCTCGTGGTCGGCGGTCTCGCTGGCGCGCGAATGATGGATCGCCTCGGCGTCGAAACAGGCTTCCAGCGACATGTGTTCGGCGTTGTTGATATTGCGCTTGATATAGCCGAGATTGCGCGCGGCCTTCGTGTCGTTGCGGCAATCATGCCGCGGGCGATGTGCGGCGGCAAGCCGCGCTGAAACCGTGCGGACGCACGTTTTTCGCCGAGCGGAATGCGCTGTTTCATGTGAAAATAGCCCAATGTTTCCATTCGTCGGATCACGCAAACCCCAACGATCCGGATTCTCTGCCATCGCGCTATGCGCCCTCGTGCTGGCAACGGCCGCCGGGCCCGCGACCGCGGCTGGATGCCTGCTAGCGCCGCAGGGCGACGGTCGCGTCACGGCAGTGATTGATGCGCGCACGTTGCGGCTGGAGGACGGCCGCGAGGTGGTCCTCGCCGGCGTTGAGCCCGTTACGGCTGACGATGCTACTGTCGACAAGGCAAAGGAGACGAAGGCGAGTCGCATTGCCGCGCTCTCGGCGATCGTGGCTGGCCACGACATCACGCTGCATGGCGACGACGATACTCCCGACCGCTACGGCCGCCAGCCCGCTTTCGTGTTTCTCGCCGGCTCGGAAAGTTCGGTGCAGGCCACACTGTTGACGCAAGGCGATGCGCTTGTCGCCGCGACGGTGACCGACAAGGACTGCGCAGCAGAGCTCGCTGCGGCCGAAGCGTCGGCGCGGAACGCCAGACGCGGAATCTGGGCCAATGGCTCCGTCATAAAAAACGCGGAAAGTCCGGGCGATATTTCGGCCGGGATTGGGCGTTTTATGCTGGTCGAGGGCAAGGTTTTGTCCGTTCGGCAAGCCGGGGCAATGACTTACCTGAATTTCGGTCGGAACTGGACACGGGACTTTGCTGTGACTATTCCAAAGCGCATGATAGGCGCCTTCGAGACGGCTGGGATTTTGCTTAAGTCTCTCGAAAATCAGCGGATTCGTGTCCGCGGCTGGGTCGAAGCGCGCGGCGGACCCCGAATCGAAGTGCTCCGGGTGGGGCAAATAGAACGGCTGGGCGAGAATTAGTTCGCCCCAAACCGAGTGACGACGGTGTCGGAGTGTGTGGGACGGCGCAATGACCGGATGAGCCGCCGCCTTTGGGCTGCGCCCGTTGTGCTATGCGCGGTCTGGACCTTGGCTGGCTGCGGCGAACTTGGTAGCCGGCTGCAAACCGCCTCGCCTGCTGCCCCCAGTCCAATAAAGCCGTCGCGCGTTGTCGCACAGACGCCCGCCTCCGAGCGCGAGCATGAGCGGATTTTATCGTCCTATGGCGGTGCGTATGACGATCCGCAACTGGAGGCCCTGATCACCAAAACGGTCGACCGTCTGGTGGCGGCCTCCGACCATCCCGATCAGGCCTACAAGGTGACAATCCTCAATTCAGGCGCGGTGAACGCATTTGCCTTGCCCACCGGCCAGCTCTATGTGACCCGCGGCCTGATTGCGCTCGCCTGCGACACTTCGGAATTGTCGTCGGTGCTGTCGCACGAGATGGCCCATGTGCTGGCCAAGCACGCCGCGATCCGCGAAGACCGCGCGCGCGAGGCCGCGGCGAATACCGGCGCCGTTACCGCGGTCAGCACCGATCCCGACATGACGGCGCTGGCACTTGCCAAGAGCAAGTTGACGATGGCGAGCTTCTCGCGGCAGCAGGAATTCGAGGCCGACAACATCGGCGTCGGCATTTCGGCGCGCGCTCATTTCGATCCCTATGGTGCTGCGCGCTTTCTGACGGCCATGGAGCGCAACGCCGAACTCAAGGCCGGCAAACCCGCCGGCGACCCGCGCGCCCAAGACTTCCTGTCGTCGCATCCGGCCACGCCCGAGCGCGTACAGAGTGCACAGGTCAGCGCGCGGCAATATTCCTCGCCCGCCAGCGGCGAGCGCGACCGCGAAACCTATCTCGCTGCGATCGACAACATCGTCTATGGCGAAGACCCGAGTGAAGGCTTCGTGCGCGGCCACCGCTTCCTGCATCCCAAGCTCGGCTTCACCTTCATTGCGCCGGATACCTTTACGCTCGACAATACCGCGCAGGCCGTGATCGGCGTGCGCGACGGCGGCGCCCAGGCGATGCGTTTCGACGTGGTGCGGGTGCCGTCGGAGCAGACACTCGGCGACTATCTCAATTCCGGCTGGATGGAGAATGTCGACAAGACCTCGACGGAGGATCTGACCATCAATGGCTTCCCGGCCGCCTCCGCCACCGCGCATAGCGATCAGTGGGAATTCAAGGTCTATGCGCTGCGCTTCGGCAGCGACGTCTACCGTTTCATTTTCGCGGCCAAGCAAAAAACCACCGAAAGTGAGCGCAACGCGCGCGAGACCGTGAACTCGTTCCGCCGCCTAACCCTGGAAGAAATCCAGGCCGCCCGCCCGCTGCGCATCAAGGTGATCACCGCGCAGCCCGGCGATACCGTCGAATCGCTGTCGCACCGCATGGCCGGCGTCGACCGCCCGGTCGAGCGTTTCCGCGTGCTCAACGGCCTCGACGGCCACGCCCAGATCAAGGCCCGCGATCGTATCAAGATCGTGGTGGATTGAAGCGCGGCCGCGGAATCCATACACACCCTGTGACAGCGTTTGGTACCGAACCAAACCACCTGGGTTGGTGCTGACGGTAGTTGGCCCAAATGCCCCAGGGCCGACGAGCCTATTTTGATTTCAGCGGCGGCCTTTGAAGTCGAGGCAATGCATAGTGGATCGTCAGCAGGCTTGTCTTGCCGTCGTCGAAGATCAAGCGATCCGTCTTTGCCATTTCGGCGCGCATCGCGTTGCAGCAGAAGATCATCCATGGATCAAAGACAGGAAGCTTGCTGACGGACCAGTAAAGCTCACCACACTCGATGGTCAGGTCTGGCCGGCCTTGCGCGATCGCCAATTCGAACCGGGACCTGATCTCTTGCCGGAAATGATCTGTTGAAACCATGCGACATCCAATAGCCGAAAACCCTTCCGAGAGGGGTCCGACCGGCCAAGATTAAACATAAGAAAATGCCCCTCATTAATTCAGCGTGGGGATCCCCGACCATAGTGAGCCGCCGGCGAAAAGATACGGCGATTAAGACCGATTTGGTCGATGCCGGCACCTCGCTATTCGGCGACGGAGTCCCTATATGGCTCATATCACCGCCCACCCTTGGCTGTTATCGGTGACTGAGAGCGTTGCGCTCCCGCCTCAACCCAGCAGGCGGTCAGATGCCCGATACCCCCCAATTCGACTTTCGTGAGTGGCTGGTGCCGCCGGTCCTGATCCCGATCTTCTTCGCCCTACTGATCGCCGCGTTGATCATCCTTCAACGGTAAATCCTCTTTAATCGGCCTGCGGCAGCGAAATCTGCGCGCGCGGCGGACAGGAAACAACATGGCCAATACGGCAACCGTCAGGAATGCTGGCGGACTTCGCGCCACATTCGCCGGATCAAAGACCGGTCAGGATGACGCCCCATTCGTCTTTGTCAAAGTCGGAGATGAAGAGCGCCGGATGCGATGGGCCGAATGGGACGCGCTTCCCGCCTGGACCTGCCCCCGGCCTTCACGAACCGCGAAAGACTAAGGCCTGCCGTTTATCGAGGGATGTCGAGAAGGAATTCAGGGTGCCATCGAAAACAGGATCAACCGGAGTGCCCAACGTTCTCGTCGTCGAGGACGAAATGGTACTGCGAATGCGCGCCGTCGATATCGTGGAAGATGCCGGATTTACTCCCGTTGAAGCCGTGAATGCCGATCAGGCGATCGCCATTCTGGAATCCCGCTCGGATATCGATCTGTTGTTCACCGATATTCAGATGCCGGGCACCATGGACGGCCTGAAGTTGGCTCACGCCGTGCATGACCGTTGGCCGGCAATCAAGATCATCCTTGTTTCCGGTCAGGTGAAACCGTCCGATGCGGAAAGGCCTGCCGACAGCCGCTTCTTTGGCAAACCGCTTGGTGTCGGGCAAATGATAAGCGAATTGCAGGCTATGGTGGGCGAAGGCGCGCTGAAGATCCTTCCTCTTGGTCCGATTGCCCAACTGGGCGGGTCAACTGATCCTTTGTCACGCTCGGCCCATGAGGTCGAGTTATCAGCCCAAAACGACAGCCTCCGTCTCTTGCTGGAACAAGCCGGCATCGACGCCAAGCTGTTGCTCGAGCAAGCCGGCATCGACGCCAAGGAGCGCGAGGCCGCCGACAAGCTGCAAAAACTGATCCTTGGCGAACTGCATCATCGCATCAAGAATACGCTTGCCACGGTCAGCGCCATCGCCACACAAAGTTTCCGCGCTTCGACCAGTATCGAACATGGACAGCAGGCCATGGAGGGGCGTCTGGTGGCGCTGGGTCGCGCCCACGATCTGTTGATGCAGGTCAGCTGGTCCAATGCCAGTCTTTCCCACACGCTCGGCGGCGCAACAGAGCCGTATGACAGCCAGGGGGCCAGGCGATTGCATTTCAACGGGCCGGATATCAGAATTACCTCCGGCGCCGTCATCGCGCTGGCGATGACACTCAATGAGCTGTGCACCAACACCACCAAATTCGGCGCGCTTTCGATGGCTGCGGGCCGCGTCGATATCGCCTGGACGATCGACGATGAGAAACAGCGGCTGCGCCTGATCTGGACCGAACGAGGCGGTCCGCCGGTTCAGCGTCCGACACGGCGCAGTTTCGGCACCCGCATGATGGAGTCGCTCGGTCAGCAATTGAATGGCCACGTGCAGCTCACCTACGAGCCGTCCGGGTTTGTCTATTTCCTGGATGTACCACTGAGCTCGATCATAGCGGCGTCGTGAAGGCCGCGATTTCTTTCGGCCGGCATCTACGGACAGCCGAATGTGATCGCCTTCTCGCCAGCAACGCGGCAGATCAGTGGCCCGTTCAATCCGTGGCGTCACAGGTAAGGAGAACATCCTGACGATCGAACATGCCATCGTACGAAACAAGCCGAAGCCCTGGGGCAGCACCGATCTGCGCCCGTGGAGCCGCGTATCGACAGGCGACGGCCCGATCGGGGAATTGTGGTTTGAGCGCCCAGGTCTAGTTTCAAGTCTAGCTCCAGGTCTCGCTACGCCCGAGACGGCACTGCTGCTCAAACTGCTCTTCACAACCGAGCCATTGTCGATTCAGGTTCATCCGGACGATGCATTCGCGCGATCGATCGGGCTTTCCAACGGCAAGACCGAAGCATGGTACATTCTCTCGGCCGTTGCGGGCGCGAAGGTCGCGATCGGACTGAATTATCCGCGTTCCGCCGCCGAACTGCGAACCGCCATCACGGACGGCTCGATCGCGAACATCGTGCATTGGCACCCGGTTCATCAAGGCGACGTCATCTTCATTCCTGCCGGGACCATTCACGCGGTCGGCGCGGGCATCGTACTCGCCGAAATCCAGCAGCACAGTGACACCACGTTCCGGCTGTTCGACTATGGACGGCAACGGGAATTGCACATCGAAAATGCCGTCGCCGTGGCAACGGCCGGGCCTCGCGAACCTCAATCGCCTCCCGAACGATGGAGCGACGCGCGATTGGTCCTCACGGTCAATCCTTACTTTGCTCTGGAGCAAATTGATCTTGCTCCGGGCTCGGTTTGGACGATCGAGGCACCGAATGAAACCTGGCTGCTGGCGATCGAAGGTCACGCCGAACTCGGCCCAACGAAACTTTCGCCGGGTGATGCCGTGTTCCTGCAAGCGGACCACGCCGACATCAAAGCCGGAGCGGCCGGATTGAAAGCGTTACTGGCCTATATCGGGCCGACCGTGAATCCCGATGCGCTGACCGAGCGCAACGCTGCGAACTACATACCACGTCCGTCTACGGACGTCCCGCTGGTCCCGACTTCCCCAGGGCATGCCGCGCTCGAACAACCGGAGGCCCCAAATTGGCAGTCGTAAATCGTATCGCGTTCATCGGAAACTCACTGCCGCGCCGCTGTGGCATCGCGACCTTTACCACCGATTTGCAGTGCGCCGTTGAGGCTTCGCGGGGAGATCTCGAAACCGTCATCGTCGCGATGACCGATCACGGCCAGGTCTACGACTACCCGTCCACGGTCGGCCTGCAGATCGCCGACGATCGGCCGGATGACTATTTGCGCGCGGCCGAGTACCTGAACAGCCACGGATTCGAAGCGGTTTCGCTGCAGCATGAATTCGGCATTTTCGGCGGCGAGGCAGGCGGTCAGATCATGACGCTGCTGTCGCGCCTCACGATACCCATCGTGACGACGCTCCATACGGTTCTGTCGGAGCCAACAAAGGTCCAGCGCGATGTCCTTGGGCGAATTATCGAGGTCTCTTCCAAGGTCGTGGTAATGGCCGAGAAAGGCCGGGAATTGTTGCGCTCGGTCTATCAAGTTCCCGACGAAAAGATCGAAATCATCCCGCACGGCATTCCGGAATTCGCATTCGTCGAACCTGACGCTGCCAAAGCAAAACTCGGCTTCAGCAACAAGTCCGTGATCCTGACATTCGGTCTTCTGTCGCCGAACAAGGGCATCGAAGTCATGATCGATGCGATGCCGGCGATCCTGAAAACCCGACCTGACGCCGTTTACGTCGTTCTCGGCGCGACGCATCCGAACCTCGTGCGCGATCAGGGCGAAGCCTATCGCGACAGCCTGGTGGCGCATGCACGCCAGGCCGGCGTCGAGGACCACGTGGTGTTTCTCGATCAATTTGTCGATCAGAAGACGCTGCTCGATTTCATCTCGATGTCCGACGTCTACGTGACGCCGTATCTGAATGAAGCCCAGATGACGTCAGGCACGCTAGCCTATAGTTTCGGTCTCGGCAAAGCCGTGGTTTCCACCCCGTATTGGCATGCCCGTGAACTGCTCGCCGAAGGCCGTGGCATCCTGGTCCCCTTTGGCGACGCGGCCGAGCTCGGCATTGAAATCGCGAAGCTGCTGACCAACGACGTGCTTCGGCAGGCGATGCGCAAACGCGCCTATTCGAGCAGCCGCTCCATGACATGGGAACGGACCGCCGAGCGCTATATGTCGCTATTTGAAAACGCCGGCCGCAGGCATCGGCTCAAGACCATCGCGCGCTCGGATACCAGCACGCTGCTGCGCGACAGCCACGCGCCGCCGGAAATGCAGATCGGCCATTTTCTGTCGATGTGCGACGATACCGGACTGTTTCAGCACGCCGTTCACAGCGTACCGGACCGCGCCCACGGCTATTGCGTCGATGACAACGCCCGTGCGCTGCTGGTGGCCTGCGCCCTCAATAACCCCGGCGAACAGCGATTGCCGGAGGTCCTGACGGCGCGGTTCGCCGCGTTTGTCCAGCACGCCTGGAATCCCGATACGCAACGATTTCGCAATTTCATGGGCTTCAATCGCTGCTGGCTGGAGCACAAGGGGTCGGAGGACAGCCACGGACGAACGCTCTGGGCGCTGGGCGTTTGCGCGCTCACCGACGCCAATCTGTCGCGGCGATCCTGGGCCGCATCGCTGTTTTCCGAGGCGATGCCGGTGGCGGAGGGCTTTCGCTCCCCGCGTGCATGGGCGTTCGTGCTGCTTGGGCTTGATGCTTACTGCTCGGCTATCCCGGACGATCTTCGCGCCACCCGGCTGCGTGCGGTGCTTGCCGATCAATTGATCCGGATATTCGACACGGTCGCGACGGACGACTGGGTCTGGTTCGAGGATGGGTTGAGCTACGATAACGCTCGCCTGTGCCAGGCGCTGATCCAAACCGGCATCGCCAGCAAGACGCCGCGTTATGTCGATATCGGCCTCGAGTCGCTGCGCTGGCTGGTGGCCCGGCAAACCTCGGCCAAAGGCTATTTCCGGCCGGTCGGGACGGGTGGATTCGGCGACAGGCGCCAGCCGCCGCGACCGTTCGACCAGCAACCGCTGGAGGCCGCGGCAACCATCGCGGCCTGTCTTGCCGCGTGGCGCGTCGATCACGATGGTCGAATGGAAAGCCGAAGCCGCGCGGGTATTCGCCTGGTTTCTCGGCAGCAACGACCTGTCGGTCTCCCTTGTCGACCTGGAAACCGGAAGCTGCCGGGATGGCCTGCACCCCGACCGTCCCAACGAAAACCGGGGTGGAGAATCCGTGGTATCGTATTTGCTCAGCCTTTCCGAGATTCGACAAATTGCCCGCCTGAGCGAAAGCCGCGCCAAGCCTGCTCCGCTGGTCGCTTGACGGCAACGACGACGATTCCTTCCTTCAACCTGTCAGAGGCCGCCTTGCCGCGACTTCCCGTCCTCAATCGCCAAGACCTTCATCTGCGGCCCGATCCGACGCGCGTGATCGTCCGGCCGTTCAAGCCTGCAACGGAGCCCCGCGACCTCAATCCAACGGACAAGACCCGTGCCAACCATATCGTCGAACGGGTTCTCGGGCTCGACACCGAGACGGCAGATCGTCAATTAGCCGATGTTCTGGAGAACTTCCTCGGCCGTCACCGCAACCTGTTGCAGACATTCGAGGCCCGCGCCGCAGAGATGGAAGTTGCGCTGGCCGATCATGCTGCGTTCACGCAGGTACAGCGGCAACTCGTCGGCGCCTACTTTCTCAACGAATATTCGTTCGAGGCGTCGGCATTATTCAATCCGAGTATCGTCGCACATCCCGATCAGTCCGGGACGCCGGAAGGCAGCCTTCGTTTCATCCTGAGCCTTCGTGCCGTCGGCGAAGGCCATGTATCTTCCCTGACATTTCGATCCGGGCTTGTTGCCCCAGACGGGACCGTCAGCATCGAGCCTACGGCACGTTTTGCATCCAGCCCCGATATTGTCAGGCGGACATCGGATGCAGGCGGCGGCGATATCGATGTCACCTTCGCGGCCGCACAAGATATCAGCGAGCGAGTGATCTTTCCGGTCACCGAAGCGCAGTCGAACGGGATCGAGGACGCCCGCTTTGTGCAGTTCAGCGGTGAACAGAAGGTCTACTACGCGACCTACACCGCCTATAGCGGACGGGCGATCCGGTCGGAGCTGATCGAGACGTCAGACTTCGTATCGTTCCGGCTGTCGACCTTGAGAGGCAGCGCCGCGCGCAACAAGGGCATGGCGTTATTTCCCCGAAAGATCGGTGGCAAATATGCGATGATCGCGCGCCAGGATAACGAAAACCTCTATTTGATCTATTCCGACGACCTCTACACCTGGGAGGGCGGCCGGCCGATTCTGAAGCCTGAATATCCCTGGGAGTTCGTGCAGATCGGCAATTGCGGATCGCCGATTGAACTCGACGAAGGTTGGTTGCTGCTCACCCACGGCGTCGGACCGCTGCGGAAATATTCGATCGGAGCGGCGTTGCTCGACAAGAAGGATCCTTCGACGGTACTCGCGCGCCTTCGCGAGCCGCTATTGCGTCCCGATCCGTCCGACCGCGAAGGATACGTTCCGAACGTGGTCTATACCTGCGGTGCGATGCGTCATCGCGACAAGATCATCTTTCCTTACGCGGTCTCGGACACGTTCTGCAATTTCGCGACGATCGAGACCGCCTCCTTGATCGCGGCCATGGATAGATGACGCCAAAGCCACTTGCCGCCGTTCGTGAAGGCATGTGCGAAATATGAGGAACAGCCGGAGATCAAGCAGCAGGCCGTTGCCGAATGCCAGCTGGCCGCGTTCGGCTACGCCGAGGCGCTGCGCACGCTGAAAGCAGATTACGGGAAGTAGTGCGCGCCGCTTTATAGCGATGGACTAGGCGATAGCCACTACCCACCATTGACGCCGCGGTGGATTACGGCTGCCGCTTAATCCGCCCTACAAACCCTGCGAAGTCAGCGCGCAATCAGCGCGATACGAAAATCCTTGTACTGCTTTTCGAGCATCATCCTCAAGACGAATACCGACCAGATGACGCCAACGACCAGCCCTACGGGCCCGGTAACGAGCGCTATCTGCTCGCGCGGGAACCGTGCCAGTCCCATGACGAGACCAATAACAAATCCAAACATCCCACCAATGATGGCTGCGCCGACCGCCGCTCTCCAAAGCAGGAGCCAATAAATCCGCAACAGCTTTCCAATCGTAATTTCCACTTCTTGCATGCGCATCTCCCACACCCATGAGTAGAATAACGCAAATAACTCCCGTATAAGTCAAGCGATTTAACCACCAACAAACAAAAAGCCCGGTCTTGCGACCGGGCTCTTCTCAATCTCATTACGATAAAATCGCTTACGCTGCCTCGTCCGCAACGGCCGCATCGTCGCCGTCAGCTTCATCTGCTTCGGCTTCATCGTCCGCCTCGGCGCCCGTCTCGGCCTTGGCGCCGCGGCGCGGGCTCTTGGCGAGCTGGCTTTCGATTTCCTTGACCGCTTCGGTCTCGGTGATGTGCTGCACCACCGCGATCTCGCGAGACAACCGGTCGAGCGCGGCTTCATAGAGCTGACGTTCGCTGTAGGACTGCTCGGGTTGCGATTCGGAACGATAGAGGTCGCGCACCACTTCTGCGATCGCGACGATGTCTCCCGAGTTGATCTTGGCTTCGTATTCCTGGGCACGGCGCGACCACATCGTCCGCTTGACGCGAGCGCGGCCCTTCAGTGTTTCCAGCGCACGTTTGACCAGCGCCGGCTCCGACAGCTTGCGCATGCCGACATTGGCGACCTTCGCGGTCGGCACCCGCAACGTCATCTTGTCTTTCATGAAATCGATCACGAACAGTTCAAGCTTGGCGCCGGCGATCTCCTGCTCCTCGATGGCCAGAATCTGGCCAACGCCGTGCGCGGGATACACCACGAACTCGTTGGTCTTGAACCCCTGGCGCTGGGTCGGCGCCTTCTTCGGCTCCTCGATGCGGGGGGCCGGTGCCATCAGCTTGGCGGCGGCGGGCTTGGCAGAAGTAGCCTTGGCGGCGGTCCGCGGCGTAGTTTTGGCGGCGGTTTTCGAAGCAACGCCCTTCGAACCCGTCGCTTTCGCGGCAGTTTTGGCAGTCTTGTTTGGCATCGCGCTTCTTTTGTTTTTCGAGGACTTTGCAGCCGTCGCCCTGGCGGCGGTCCGGGTATCTCTGGGAGAAGTCCGGGCACGGCTCTTGGTTGCACCGCGGTCAGCCGCAGCGGCTTTCTTCGAAACCTTGGAAACACTCTTTTTACGCGTTTTCTGTGACACAGCCTGCGCGCGGAAACTGCCACGCCCCTGTTCGAATGTTAACGGGAACCTCGGACGCCAAAAGTACGCATGGCTCGGTTCGGCTTTAATGTGCCCAATATAGCACATTTTCCGCAAAATTCAATGATTTAGGGGCTTTCGGAGCCGTTTTTAGGACGAATCCAGTCAATCAATCGGCATTAGGGTTAAGCAGACCGGGCGAGCCTCAGGGGGCTGGTGAATATCAGTCGCCGGTGCCCGGTGCCGGAGAAAAATATTTCTCGAACTTGCCTTCCATGCCCTCGAACTCCTTGGCGTCCGGCGGGGCGTCCTTCTTCTGGGTGATGTTGGGCCAGCTCTTGGCGTATTCGGTATTCACCTCAAGCCATTTTTCGAGGCCGGGCTCGGTGTCCGGCTTGATGGCGTCGGCCGGACATTCGGGCTCGCAAACGCCGCAGTCGATGCATTCGTCCGGATGGATGACCAGCATGTTGTCGCCCTCGTAAAAACAATCCACGGGGCACACTTCAACGCAATCGGTATATTTGCATTTGATGCAGGCTTCAGTGACGACGTAAGTCATCCAGGGCTCCGAAAACGGGTCGATTTTGAGTGGTTGCGTAGCGCATGAACTCCGCAGCCGCAAGTGAAGCGGGGCGCTTCGATCGCGCGTTTTGGAGCGGCTAGTTTGCTCGATTGCAGATAGTTATTCCGGCGGTTTTGGCAAACCGGGCGGCTGCAAATCCTCATACAGCACACCCGCGGCCAGCGCGTCGCCGCGCCGCTCGGAGAAGCCCGTCACCTTGAGCACGCGGACGCTGCGATCGAGCCCGATGGTCAAGACATCGCCGGCCTTGATGGCATGGCCCGGCGCCTTTTCGCGCACGCCATTGACGCGGACATGGCCGCCCTCAACCAACGCGGCCGCGCTGGTGCGGGCCTTCACCACCCGCGCGTGCCACAACCATTTATCGAGACGCTGGCGCTCCAAAAAAACACCATCGAATGCCGAACAGGATCAGTCCTTGCGGCCGGCGGTGAGTTGCTCCTTGAGCGCGGCCAGCTTGGCGAATGGCGAATTCGGATCGACCGCACGATCGCGATCGCGCGGTGCGGCGCTGGTGGCCCATTGCCGATGCGACGGACCGCTGTCGCGCTTGTCGCGGCCGTTATCGCGCCCGCCGCGATCGCGATCCTTGTTGCGGTCGCCCTTGTTGCGAGTCGCCGCCGAATTTGTCGGGACGGCCGCCCTTCTCGCGATCCTTGGCCTTCGAAGCGCTCGCGCGGCGGACGGTTGCCGCGGCGATCCCCGCGTTGATCCTGGACGTTGCCCCTCGCGCGCTTCCGATCGCGGGCACGTCCGCGGCCGGCGCGGCCCCCGCTTCCACCGGCGCGCCCTCGCCCGGTTTACGGAATTCATTGTGACGATGACGGCGGCGGCGATGATGCTCGCGCTTCTCGCCTTCGCCCGCTTCGCTGGCGGCCGACGAGCTCCTCCTGCGGCGTGGCTTGATGACCGCGACGCTGATGACGGTTGCGATCATGACGGGGCCGGCGTTCTTCCGCACGTCCGCCGGGTCGCCAGACTTCGACGAGTTCCGGCGTCGCCGGTGTCTCGGGCGCCGACGCTTCGGCGCGGCGGCCGCTTCGACGGCAGCCGTTACATCAAGAGAGTTTTGAACAGCGTGTTGCTGACCAGAGTCTTGCTGAACTGAATCTTCTTGAACAGGATCTTGGGCCTGCGGTGTTTCGGATACGGCATCGCCGGCGTCGGCTGCGACGCCGTCTGCTTGCAGCGGCAGCGGGCACTCGGGCTCGTGCGCTGCTGCGATCCTCACGTCGGGCAGCAGCGCCACCGAGGGCGCAGCGTTAGTGACGTCGGCGATGTCAGCGGTTTCAGCGGCGACCGCGGGCTCGGCGGCCACCGGCTCGGGTGGCGTGTTGTCTTGCGAGATCGCCTCGGGCGACGAGATCGTTGCCGCCGCAACGTCGGCGGCAGCGGCCCCTTCCGTCGCAGCAGCCTCGGACGGCGCGGCTTCAGCAGATGCTGCTTCGGCAGGCGCGGCTTCCACCACAACCGGCTTCGGCGGCAATGGCGGCCGGCGATCCATGCGATAGCCGAGCGCGCGCAGCACCGAGGCAAAGTCCTCGCCCGCCGACCCCGTCAGCGAGGTCATCGCCTGCGTCACGACAAAGCCACGGCCGTCGAATGCGCCAGCAGGTTTTTCGCCCGGCGAGGTCTCGCGCCACGCCAAAGCGGGGCGGATCAGATCGGCGAGCCGCTCCAGAATGTCGACGCGCACCGCGCGCTCGCCGCATTGCTTGTAGCCGAGCACGCGATAGGCATCGCGCGGCAATGCCTTGTCGACCGGGAACGAGGTGCGGCCGCTGCCGGCCAGATGCTGCGCGCCCGACAAGAGCTGCAGGTCGACATTATCCTGCTTCTGCGCCCACAACAGCGAGGCCAGCGCGCGCGCCGCCGGCTTCAACAGCGGCGGAATATAGATGTGATAGGCGCCGAACCGCACGCCGTATTTGCGTAAAGACGCGCGCGACGGCTGGTCGAGATCCTTCATCTCGGCCGCGATCTTGGTGCGCTCCAGCACGCCGAGCGATTCGATCAGCTGGAAGGCAATGCCGCGCGCGATGCCGGTGATGTCCTCGGCCTTGCCGAGATCGAACAGCGGCCCCAGCAGTTTCTCGATATGCGTCTTCAGCCACAGATCGAGCCGGGTCTGCACCCCTTCGCGCGGCGCGCCGCTCAGGCGATCATCGGCGATGATGCGGATGCGCGGATGCAGCGCGTCGTCGGCCGCCACCAGTTTCGCCACCGCGTCCCCAGTCCAGCGAATGGTGCCGTCGGAGGCCAGCACGAACTGGTCGTCGGGGGCGGCGGCCAGTTTCTCGGCGCGCGCGTCGATCTCACCGGCCAGCGCCTTGAGCGCGGTCGCCTGCAATGCCTTGGCGTCGGAGCCGGCTTCCGCGGCATCGGGCGCGAAGGTGAATCCGTCGAGCCGGCCGATCACATGACCTTCCACGATCACTTCGCCGGTCTTGCCGATTTCCGTACTCAATACCGTGTTCTCCCGCAGCCGGCGCATCAATACACTGGTACGCCGGTCAACGAAACGCTCCGTGAGCCGTTCATGCAGCGCATCGGACAATTTATTTTCGACTTCCCGGGTAATCCCCTGCCAATGCTCGGGGTCGGCCAGCCAGTCCGGCCGGTTGGCGACGAAGGTCCAGGTCCGGATCTGCGCGATCCGGCCCGATAGCGTGTCGATATCGCCAGTGCCGTTATCGGCCTGATCGACTTGGGCTGAGAACCAGGCGTCGGGAATCCGGCCCCTTTTCATCAGGAATCCGAACAAGGTCGTCACCAGTTCGGCATGGGCGGCCGGGGCGATCTTGCGGTAATCCGGAATCTGGCAGGCATCCCACAGCCGCTCGATGGCGGCTGCGCCCACCGCCATCTCGCGCACATCGGCGTCGCGCGCGGCGTGGTCGAGCACGCGCAAATCCTCCGCGATCGGCGCGCGGGTCAGCGTCTCATGCGCGGGCGAAAGGGCCAATGATACCTGCAGGGCGCCGAGCGAGGAAAAGTCCAGCTTCGAGTTGCGCCACTGCAAGGTCTTCACGCTCTCGAACGTGTGGTTCTGCAGCGCGTTCACCAGTTCCGGCTCGAACGGCGCACAGCGGCCGGTGGTGCCGAAGGTGCCGTTGCGGGTGGCGCGGCCGGCGCGGCCGGCGATCTGCGCGAATTCCGCCGGGTTGAGCCGGCGAAACTGATAGCCGTCATACTTGCGGTCGGAGGCAAAGGCGACGTGATCGACGTCGAGGTTCAATCCCATGCCGACCGCGTCGGTCGCCACAAGGTAGTCGACGTCGCCCGACTGGAACATCGCCACCTGCGCGTTGCGGGTGCGTGGCGACAGCGAGCCGAGCACCACGGCCGCGCCGCCATGCTGGCGCTTGATCAGTTCGGCGATCGCGTAGACCTCGTCGGCGGAAAACGCCACGATCGCGGTGCGGCGCGGCTGCCGGGTGATCTTGCGGTCGCCGGCGAATTCGAGTTGCGACAGCCGCGGCCGGGTCACGATCGAGGCGCCCGGCAACAGCCGCTCGATGATCGGGCGCATGGTGGCGGCGCCCAACAGCAGCGTCTCGTCGCGGCCGCGGCGATGCAGGATGCGGTCGGTGAAGACGTGGCCGCGCTCCAGATCGGCCGCGATCTGGATTTCGTCGACCGCGAGAAACGACACGTCGAGATCCCGCGGCATCGCCTCGACGGTGGAGACCCAGTAGCGCGCCTTCGGCGGCTTGATCTTTTCCTCGCCGGTGATCAGGGCGACGAGGTCGACGCCGACCTGGTCGACGATCTTGTTATAGACCTCGCGCGCCAACAGCCGCAGCGGCAGGCCGATCACGCCGGAGGAATGCGCGACCATCCGCTCGATCGCCAGATGGGTCTTGCCGGTGTTGGTCGGCCCGAGCACGGCGGTGACGCCGGCGCCGGGCGCGCGGTCATTGGAGAACAACGGTGATGACGACGGAAAGGCCATGATTTCAAGGGTTTTCTGCGCGGCTATCGGCGCGTTGTCCGCGAGGATCAGTACCGGTTTTGCGAACTGAGGATGCGCGAGCGGGCTCTTAGGTGTTTCACGATGCGACGCATTGCAGGTCGCGGTTTAATCTCTGGAACGAGTTCGGAACGAATCGCGCCCGAATCGCTGACTCCGCATCACTCCCGATACGTTCACCGCAACATCTCGCGTTGAACTTCCCAGAACAGCACTAGATCAAGTTTGACGCCGCTCCACAAGCGACGGTTTTTCGACGAAATTCTTAAGACGAACGACATGGAGGAGTTGAATCAGAACTGGACAAGAGTCAAGCGGAGTCATTGGGCATCTCAAGCTGCGCGAAAGATCCGCCTGGCCGGCTCCTGCCGTGCGAAGCTTCTCTCTCCCCTCCCCGCAAGCGGGGAGGGGAGTAAGGCGACGCCGCCTCGTTCTCATACGCTCACTGCGTCCTGGGAACGCGCGGCGGGGCGGCCGAGGTGTGGAACTGGGTGGCTTCCAGCACGGCCATGCCGAGCGGGGTCGGCACCATCACGCGATAGGGCACCAGGACGCGGGTTCCCGCGATCGGCACCAGGACGACTTCCATGTTGCGCTGGGCGGCGAGATATTTGATCACCGGGCGGTCGGGGATATAGCCCGACACCGGCTGGAAATAGATCGCGCACACCACCGCCGGGCCCTGATAGCCTTTTTCGGCGCGCACGCTTTCGACGCGCTTGAAATCGAGCTTGAGCTCGTAGCGCATCCGGCCATCGAAGATCGCCTGGCCGGCGTGGCAGGCATCCGGCCCCATCAATTCGCCGTTGCCGGGCACCCGCAGCATCGAACCGGTCATCGGATCGAACACGCCATGGCGCTGCGCATCCGTTACCGGAATGCGGTCGGCATCGACCGGCGGTTCCGGATCGATCGCGAAATCCTTTACATAGCCGTTGACCAGCGCCATCCGGATCGACTCGGATTTCTTCGCCGTCACCGTGGTCGCGGTATAGCCTGTCGGCACCAGCGCGCCGTTGACGATGCGGCCTTGCGAAGCGCTGGTGCCGGAGCCGCCGGAAAACGCCTTCAACAATCCCGCGGTGCCGCCGGAGGCGGCGGCGGAAAACTGGTCGTCCGCTATCTCGATGGTCCAGGCGCCCTTGCCGACGGGAATACCGGCAAGCGTCGCCTCATAGCGCGCCTCGAGCCGGCCTTGCGCCGACGCCGCCTGCGGCACCGCCAGCGACAGCAACGTGCAGGCGCACAGTCCGCCCAACAATCGGGCGAACCCGGGTGAAATCCTGCGGTACTGGGTCACTGAAGGGTGGTCCTTGCGCACGCGCGGCGGTCGGTCGGTCGGTCGGTCATTTAGGCAATAATCTGCGCCGGACAATAATTTGCGGCGCGATCGAACGAACCCGCAATCCGTCGACGGAAATAACCGCGACATCGGCGTTTTCGCCGTTGAATACGCCGTTTATAAGATGGCTCAGATCCTGGTGAGCCCTTGCATAAGCTGCGGGGAACGCCCGCGAAACCGGCTTTCGGCAAGGCGTCGGCGGGCCTGAAAACCTTGACTGCCCGGAGCCTCTCCCCTATACGTCCGCGGTTCCCGAGAAGGACACGATTTTCAACCCCCGCTGCCCGCGCGCTGTTGCGCCGGAGCGAGACGGGGATGGCAGAGGATTTTGCACGATGTCGCGGCGCTGTGAACTGACGGCCAAGGGCCCGCTGGTGGGCCACAAGGTGAGCCACTCGAACATCAAGACCAAGCGCCGGTTCCTGCCGAACCTGTGCAACGTCACCTTCATCTCCGACGCGCTCGGCCGCAACGTGCGCCTGCGCGTCTCGACCAACGCGATCAAGAGCGTCGACCACCGCGGCGGCCTCGATGCCTTCCTGCTCAAGCAGAAAGCCGACCTGCTCTCGCCCCGCGCGCTAGAGCTGAAGCGCGCGATCGAGAAGAAGAAGGCGGGCGAAGCGCCGGCGGCGAAGGTGAGCTAAGGTTTTGGGCAAGGCGACCCGTTGAGGGAGCCGGAGCTAAGAATTCAGGATTTGAGAGTTTAGGACGGCCGGGTCGGAAGACCGGGCCGTTTTTGTTTGAACCTCACTAAATCTTGGCGCGTCTGCGGTCCCAAGCGAACTGCGACCCACGTTCACCTTATCCAACTGCTGATCCGATTTGACCAAACAGAAGTGTCAAATAGATCTGACGGGCTATTGCTAAGCGCGTCGAGAAATTGGTCGCTCGCTAGAGTTATTTCGTCGCCCAAGTCGGCTTCGATTTGGCGCAACCGTGTTGCTGCCGAATTCACCTTCTCTCCCACCAAATTTATCAATGCGAGATGTCATGCTTGGAGTACTCGGCAAAGAAACCATTTTTTCCAATCTGAGAAAGAAGCTCTGCTGTAGTTCTCTTAATTTCCGGCAGGCTGACGCCAAATCCTTCGAAAGCCGTCGCAGCCGTCGCTCGAATCTCGGGATACAATTCTACTCCGTCGCTTCTCCCTTGCAACCTCGCGCTGATTTGCTTGTTCCTGCCGGAGCCCACGCACACGCCGTCTTCGACTCAAACGCAACAAGCGGGGAGAGCGACCGATGCAATCGCGAGCGCTCGCCCGCCGCTGCGTTGCTTTCGATCGCTGCAGCTTCCCCGCCGTCCCTGCAGAGAATTGGCGCAGCGTCTTACGATGATCGATTGTTCATCTAAGGCGCCGGCCGAATCAAAACGCCTTCGGCAATCCTGCCTGGCGCAGGATCGCATTAGCGGTGTGGCGGCTCGGAATGCCTACCGGGACGGGAAAGCTTCGCTTCGTAAGCGGGCTGTGCCAGATTTCATGGCTGCCCTTGCCCTGCCGAACGAGCGTGCAGCCGGCGGCGCGCAACAAATCGCGCAACGGCTTGTCGAACTGCGGAGCCATTCAAGCCGTGGCCGGCTCGGCTTCGCGCAACGCGGTGATCTGAAGAAATAGCGACGCAGGATCGACGCCGGGATGATTGTCGGGCAACAGGTCAAGCGCCATCGCGGACATCTTCGCCAGCAGCTCGTCGAGCGTAGGA
This sequence comes from uncultured Alphaproteobacteria bacterium, assembly GCA_963806075.1. GTDB lineage: Bacteria > Pseudomonadota > Alphaproteobacteria > Rhizobiales > Xanthobacteraceae > Bradyrhizobium. Next base: position 816,335 of record CAWDWT010000011.1, on the reverse strand, counting down.
GCATCGGCGGCAGCCGGAATGTCATCGCAGTGTCCGCTCCAGACCAAGGCCTCGTCGTCCCAAGCCGCGGAAATGGTAAAAATGACCGGTTTCGACATATCAGTTTTGCCTGCTCGCCTGGTTGCGTCCTCCGCCCAAGCCTCGAAGGTATATAGCATGCGGACGCCGTTCGTGGGAGGTGGCCAGCACCGCATCCGAGGGCGGCGATTGGCGTCCCTCGCCAAAGACGATTGAACGAGGCCGCCGTTTTCGCCGTCGGCGGCCTCGTCCATTACGCCTAAGCGTATCGCGTCGGCGGCGGGTCGGTGTTGCGCAGGTCCAGTTGAGCCTTGTAGTCCATGTGAATATCGGACCATTTGATCCTGCCACCCGACACGGTGTCGAGTTCGTCGTCTGAAAGCTGGCTGGCTTCGTATTCGAAAGTGTCCATGTCGATCTCCTGTTGCAGGCAAGCGGACGTGCATCGCCTTGCCGCCGAATACTGGGCGCAATATCGCCGGTCTGCCGTGACGTGGATCACGAAATCCCGGGGCGGGCACGACGAACGCTCCTTCTCGCATCGCGCTTCCGGGGCCAGAGCCTTTTCCGTTCCGATGGAATCGGAATGTGGCTCTCGCTGCTTGGTTTGACGCGTTTTCTTCACGCGAACCGGTATCCAGCCACGGATCAAGTCCAAGGGCATGCTACGCTCGAAAACGCTCTAGAATACGCACCGCGCGACCGGAGATGCTGCATGAGAGGCCGTCAATTTTTGCCATCCGCCGGATGCGCGGCGTTCGCTGCCGCAGTCGCGGCATCCTTGCTCGCCTCCCCCGCCCACGCCGATCCCTCAACCGTCTATTTCCCCAGCGCCGACGGCAAGACGAAACTGGTCGGCTATCTCTTCACGCCGACCACGCCCGGGCCGCATCCGGCGGTGGTGATGCTGCATGGCCGGGCCGGGCCCTACTCGGCGAATAACAACAAGGATTGCACGCTGGTCGCCGACGGCACGCAGTCCGCCTGCAATGCCTCGACGCTGTCGAAGCGGCATCGATCCTGGGGCGAATACTGGGCGGAGCATGGCTTCGTTGCGCTGTTGCCGGACAGCTTCGGGCCGCGCGGCAAAGGCCGCGGGTTCGGCCGCTTCACCCATGGTGAGCCCGACCGCGAGGACGTCAACGAGCGCACCGTCCGGCCGCTCGATGCCGAGGGCGCGCTGAAATATCTGCAATCGCACGGCGACGTGACGGCGCAGCGGATCTATCTGCAGGGCTGGTCGAATGGCGCCAGCACCACGCTCAATGTGATGTATCGCCAGGCGCAGGCCGGCGGCAGCGGCTTCCGCGCCGCGATGGCGTTCTATCCGGGTTGTGGGCCGGCCGCGCTGTTGACCCGGGATTACAAGACCACCGCGCCGATCACGGTGTTCCTGGGGAGCGACGACGAGGAAGTGTCGCCGGAGACCTGCCATCGCGTGCTCGACCCGGCGGCCGACAAGGGCAGTCCGGTCACGCTGGTCGACTATGAGGACGCGACACACGATTTCGACGATCCCGGCCGCAAGCGCCAGCGCGAGCCCGGCAACCAGGACGCGCGCGAGGATGTGCTCAGGCGCGCGGCGGAGATTTTTGCGAAATAGGCGATCAGCCGCCGGCGTTTTCGGTCGCGCCGAAATTCACGTCTTCCAGCAGCGACGACGATACCGCGGGGACCTGCTCGCCTTCGGACGAACGTGCGATCGCGGCGCGGGTGTTGTTGAAGGCGGCCTCGATGCCGGTCTTGCCGCCGAGATTGTCGAGCAGTTCGGTCATCAGCACGCTGTACTGGCCTCTGGAATCATGGACCACCTGCCCGGGCATCGCCGACGACAGGATCAAGGCATTGTCGGGCGCGCTGATCGGCGCCAGACCGTGGGAGAACGCGCGGAAGCGGCGTTCATAGGGATTGCGGCGCGAGGCATCGACCACCACGAGCTTGGCGCGGGCGCCCTGCTCCTTCATCACGTCGAGCACGGATTCGACGCTGACGCCCTGGCGGCGAACGTCGACTTCCCGCCAGATCGCGGCATCGACCGGGATCATGTAGCTCTCGCGGCCGGACTGCACGCCATAGCCGCCGAAGAACAGCATCACCGTGGAATTGGGCCGGATCCGGGATTTCAGCCGGGTCACCGCGCGGGTCATGTCGTCCCGGCTGGCGTCTTCCACCATGTCGACCTCAAAGCCGTCGCGGCGCAGCGCCGCGGCCAGCGCCCGGGCGTCGTTGATGGGCTGGGTCAAGGGCGCCGAGGCGTCGGGATAATGGCCGTTGCCGATCACCAAGGCGAGCCGCGAGGAGTGGCTGGTGACGACACTATCCTGTTCGGTGGCATTTGCCTTCGCCGCATCGAGCGCGCGCTTGTTCAGCGCGGCATGGGCGCCGATCGCCAGCGACGCCATGCCGGCCAAAGCGAGGGCAACGGTGATCGAACGGCGGGAAAGACGAAGCTTGGATACATCCATCACGGTTCAGTCCTGGTCATCGCCACAGGCACGCGGGTTTGCTCGTGCCAAAGCCTGCTGGGGTTGGGGGTTGGAGGGCCTATTAAGGTCCAAATGCGCTCAATTTGCGGCACTGCAACAACCCGTCCTTTACCTCACCCACGCCTTCCCGGCAACCCAGCCAAAGCCCTCGAATAGGGCCATGCAGCCAGCGCCCGGCTCGCTCTTTCGGCCGGCAATAGCACCCCGTTTCAGTTAACATTTTCACTCAAACTTTCCCAACCGACCGTGATGCGCTCCACATTCACGTTTCATGGTTATTTCTGCAACTTTTCAAGCACTTGCGGGTAGACTAGAGAACTGTGGGCGGTCGCTGGAAAGGATTTGGCGGACCTCGAGGAGGCCTTATCCTGGGTTCCATGCGGAAACGACATTCATGAAATTTCACCAAATCGCCGGAGCCGCCTGCCGCGCGCTGATGGCCCGGAAAGACGGCCCGTCGCTGTACGATGTCTGCGATCCGGTCCTGCTGAAATATGACGGCGGCGACCGCCATCTCGGCAAGTTCTATCGCACCGCGCTCGGCAATCCGGCGTTGCGCCCGCTGTTGCGGCGGACCGGACTGACGGAGCTGCGCGACGGCGGTCGGTTCGAGAGCTTGCAGCAGGCGCTGATCCGGGCCCGCGACGACACCTCGCCGGATTGGGACGCGATCGGCCGCCCGGTGGCGGCGCTGCTCGACAGCATCGAGCTGAAGCACCCGGTCCCGCCCGCCGTGCCGGCGACAAGGCGCATGCCTGACATGGCGGAGATCGAGGCCGCGATCCGCACCTGCGGCGCGCATCTGTTGCGCTCGTATCAAAGCAACGGCTTCATCCCGACCTATGCCGCCTTCAACCTGATCGGCGACCCCGATTGCGGCGGCCGCGAACTGTTGATGGCGCTGAACGGCCTCAACGCCCGCGGCTACAAGAACTCGACCTTGCTGTTCAACCTGGCACGGGTGTTCATCGCGCGCTCGCCAGCGCGAGCGCTGATCAACCCACCCTGGCGCGGCATCGCCGAGCCAATGTGGGAGCCGGTGCAGATCCGGCATCGATCGGCCTATTACGACGCGTTTTTCACCGAAGCGCTGTTGAGCTTCACCGAAACCGGCCTCGCCTCGGTGGACCAGACCAATGCCGCGCGTCGTGCCATCGCCGACATGGTCGAATTCTGCGTCGTCACCAGCAAGGAAGAAGTCCGTGCCCGCGATGGCGCGCCGTTCCACGTCATCACCGCGCTGGCGCCGGCCCCGCATCCGCGCTTCAGCCGGTTCTTCGCGCAGATCAAGCAGGATCTCGGCTTCGGCATCTATGTGCCGGACTGCGACACCACCGCCTGTTCGTTCTCGGCAGCGACGCAAGCCGGCTCGACCGACCCGATCCTCGAGCAGCCGCTGCTCGACTTCTATGCCGGCTATCAGGTAGGCGGCGGCAGCAACCAGCCGCGCGTGACCGTGCCGCTCAACGACAACATCGATTACGACGGCGGCATCGTGACCTGGATCGACAACCTCGCGGGCGAGCAGCCCTTTGGCAACGACCTCGATCCGACGCTCAATCTCGACGTCCTCGAAGTCAGCTTCCGCAACCTGGCGCGCTGGCAGGTGCTCGAGACGCCGCAGCGGCTCGCCACGGTGCAACGTATTGTCGATTTCCAGAAGCGGCTGGCGCTATCGGGCGCGTTCAGAAACCCGCGCTCGCATATCTATTACCTTCCAGAGCTCTATTGCGCCTATTTCGGCCGCTGCTATGCGGTCTTCATGGCATTGCCCGCGGCCGCGCGGCGCGCGATCGATCCCGACGGCGCGTTCGGCCTGATCCGGGACAAGGTGCTCGCCTATGTCGAGAATGAATTGATCGCAGCCGAGATGAACGCCTTCGACGCGGCGCTGGCGCTGATCGCGCTCGGTCATCTCGGCGCTGCGACGGCGAGCCTTACGCCGGCCCTGCATTGCATCATCAGCCAGCTCGGCGAGGGCGGACGGCATGGCCCGTTCAAGGGCTATGAATGGAACAAGATGAAAACCCCGACCCGCATCCTGGTCGGCGGCCCGGAGGTGACTTCCGCCTTCGTGCTGATGGGACTGGCGCTGGCACGCCGGGCGCTGACCGGGCGTGCCAGCTGAAGCGCCCGGGCGTTCTTACCTCGCCCCGCTTGCAGGGAGAGGTCGGATCGCTCTTCGCGATCCGGGTGAGGGGCGAGGCACGGCGCGAACTTCAGGTTCAGCATTCGCGGGTCGGAGTGCCCCTCACCCAACCCTCTCCCCGCAAGGGCGGGGCGAGGGCCGAAATGGCATCGTTTCTCGCGTTAAGTTGACAGGCTGGCGTGCGGCGGGTGCTGGTGCGCCGAGGCGATCCGCATCACAATGATCGTATTAAAGGCGGCCTTTTTTGCATGTTGATGAAATTCCTGCTCGCAATCGTGCTGTTGCTGCTGCCAGCGATGGCCGAAGCCGCCGACATCACCGGAGTTCCCAAGATCCGGGACGGCGACCAGATCATGATCGGCAGTTCCCGGATCCGGCTCGGCGGCATCGATGCGCCATCGGCTGACCAGTTATGCCTCAATCATACCGGCGAGCGCTGGACCTGCGGGGTCGCCGCCCGCGACGCCCTGATTCATCACACCGACAAGAAGAGCTGGACCTGCCACGTTTTGCGGACCGACCCGCGCGGCCGCAATGTCGCGCACTGCACCGTCGACGGCGAGGACATCCAGAAATGGCTGGTGTCGAGCGGATGGGCACTGTCCTATACGCGGTTCTCACATGACTACGACGCCGACGAAAAGGCCGCGCGCGAAGCCAAGGTCGGGATGTGGCAGGGCGCCTTCATCGCGCCGTGGGACTGGCGCATCCGCAACAAGAAAACGACGATCCTGGGAGCCACCAAGCCGCCGCCGAATGCGCACGCGATTCTGCTGGCGTCGGCGTCTGGAGCGGTCGCGCCCTCGCCCGACTGCACCATCAAGGGCAATATCAATGGCGCCGGCGAATGCATCTTTCATACGCCCAAAAGCCGCTGGTATGCGCAGATCAAGATGCAGATCAGCAAGGGCACCCGCTGGTTCTGCTCGGTCGAGGAGGCGGAACAGGCCGGCTGCCGCGAAACCCGGCGCTGAGATGCTTTTCTTGTCGCGCCGGCCCGCGTAAAACGCTTTTCGAAATCGCGGGCAGCCCGCTCCTGCCAGGGCCGCATCGCCTTCGCGAATAATCCCAAGGAAAATCAACAATGACAGTTCGTGCAGGCCGGGAATTTCTGGCGATCCCCGGGCCCACCAACATGCCCGACGAAGTGCTGCGGGCGATGCACCGCCCCGCGCTCGATATCTATTCCGACGAGATGGTGGAACTGACCGACAGTCTGCTGCGCGATCTCAGCAAACTGTTCGCGACCAAGGGCCGCTCCTACATCCATATCGCCAACGGCCATGGCGCCTGGGAGGCCGCGCTCAGCAACGTGTTGTCGCGCGGCGACAAGGTGCTGGTGCTGGAAAGCGGCCGCTTCGCGATCGGCTGGGGCGACACCGCCGCGGCAATGGGCGCGGAGGTGGAAGTGCTCAAGGGCGACTGGCGCCGCGCCATCCGGCCCGCCGAGGTCGAGGCGCGGCTGCGCCAGGACAGGAATCACGAGATCAAGGCGATCCTCGCGGTGCAGGTCGATACGGCGTCGGGCGCCTATAACGACATCGAGGCGATCGGCAAGGTCATCAAGGCGACCGGCCACCCGGCCCTGTTCATGGTCGATGCCGTGGCCTCGCTTGGTTGCATGCCGTTCGAGATGGATGCCTGGGGCATCGACGTTGCGATGTCCGGATCGCAAAAGGGCCTGATGACGCCGCCGGGCCTGAGCTTTGTCGCGGCCAACGACCGCGCCCGCGAGGTGCACAGGAAGGCCGATCTGCGCACGCCCTATTGGGACTGGACCGAGCGCGAGGGCATCGAGCATTACCGCAAATACGCCGGCACCGCGCCGGTGCATCTGTTGTTCGCGCTGCGCCAGGCCATCGACATGCTGTTCGACGAGAAGCTCGAAAACGCGTTTCTGCGTCATCGGCTGCTGGCCGAAGCAGTACGCCGCGCGGTCGCTGTCTGGGGCGAAGGCCAGGTGCTGGGCTTCAATATCACTGAGCCTTCCGAGCGATCGAACACGGTGACCACCGTCGTCATGAACGGCGATCATGATCCCAAGGCGCTGCACAAATATTGCAAGGAAAAATGCGGCGTGGTGCTGGGCGTCGGGATCGGAGAGTTGCAGGGTCAGGCGTTTCGGATTGCCCATATGGGTCATATCAACGCACCGATGATCCTGGGCACGCTCGGCGTCATCGAGGTAGGCCTCGGCGCGCTCGACATCCCGCATGGCGCAGGCGGCACCAGGGCCGCGATCGACTGGCTCGCCGAAACTGTAAGCGCATAAGGTCTTTCCGCAGGCCCGAACGAGGATCCACGTGACACAATCTCCACGCAACCAGCCTCTCGCCGCGCCGGTGGCGCCGCGCCGTCCGCACTCCTTCACCCTGCACGGCATCACGGTGACCGACGATTATGCCTGGCTGAAGGACGACAACTGGCAGGAGGTGCTGCGCGACCCGTCAATCCTCGACCAGGATATTCGCGACTATCTCGAGGCGGAAAACGACTATACCGACAGCCTGCTCGGCCACACCGAAGCCCTGCAAAAGACGCTGATCAAGGAGATGCGCGGGCGGATCAAGGAAGACGATTCCTCGGTGCCGTCGGCCGATGGCCGCGTTCGCCTATTTCCGCAAATTCCGCGAAGGCGGCCAGCATGAATTGTTCAGCCGCATGCCGCGCAATGGCGGCGAGACCGAAACCATTCTCGACGGCGACCAACTGGCCGCCGACCAAGAATATTTCAGGTTCGGCGGCGCGCGCCATTCGCCCGATCACAAGCTCGAGGCCTGGAGCGCCGACATCAAGGGCTCGGAATATTTTTCGATCCGGGTGCGCGACTGGGCCACTGGTAGGGATCATGACGATCTGGTCGAGGATACCGACGGCGGCGTGGTGTGGAGCGAAGACTCCACGCACTTCTTCTACGTCAAGCTCGACGACAATCACCGCCCGACGCAGGTCTGGCGTCATCGGCTGGGCACACGGCAGGCGGACGACATCCTGATCTATCAGGAACAGGATTCCGGCTGGTTTACGAATATCCATGAAAGCACCAGCGGCCGTTTCTGCGTGATCGCCGGCGGCGATCACGACACGTCCGAGCAACGGATCATCGATCTCGCCAATATCGATGCGCCGCCCAAGCTGATCGCCGCGCGAGAGGTCGGCGTGCAATACTCGATCGCCGACCGCGGCGACGAGTTGTTCATCCTGACCAACGCCGACGGAGCGATCGACTTCAAGATCGTCACCACACCGCTGGCGTCACCCGAGCGTGTCAACTGGCGCGACCTGATACCCTATCGCGCTGGCGTCTATCTGATGGATATCGAACTCTTTAGCGGCCATCTGGTGCGGCTGGAGCGCGCCAATGCGCTGCCCGCCATCATCATCCGCGATCTCGGTACGTCCGAGGAACACGCCATCGCCTTCGACGAGGCCGCCTATTCGCTCAACACCATCGGCGGCTATGAATTCGACACCACGAATTTGCGCTTCTCCTATTCGTCAATGACGACGCCGTCGGAAGTCTACGACTACGACATGACGAGCCGGACGCGCGTCTTGCGCAAGCGCCAGGAAATCCCGTCCGGCCACAACCCGGCCGACTATGTCACGACCCGCATCATGGCGAAATCGCATGACGGCGCCGAGGTGCCGGTGTCGATCCTGCATCGCAAGGACCTTCAACGCGACGGCAACGCCCCGCTGCTGCTGTACGGCTACGGCTCTTACGGCATGGCGATGCCGGCTTCGTTCGCCGCCAACCGGCTGTCGCTGGTCGATCGCGGCTTCGTCTACGCCATCGCGCATATCCGCGGCGGCTCGGACAAGGGATGGAACTGGTATCTTGACGGCAAGCGCAAGAAGAAGACCAACACGTTCGATGATTTCGCGGCGTCAGCACGCGCGCTGATCGAGGCCAACTACACCAGCGCCAAACGCATCGTCGGCCATGGCGGCAGCGCCGGCGGCATGCTGATGGGCGCGGTCGCCAATCGCACCGGCGAACTGTTCGCCGGCATCGTCGCCGAAGTGCCATTCGTCGACGTGCTCAACACCATGCTCGACCACAGTCTGCCGCTGACGCCGCCGGAATGGCCGGAATGGGGCAACCCGACCGAGAGCGCTAAAGACTTCAAGACCATCCTGTCCTATTCGCCTTACGACAATGTTGCCGCGCGCGACTATCCGGCGATCCTGGCAATGGCCGGACTGACCGACCCGCGCGTCACTTACTGGGAGCCCGCGAAATGGATCGCGCGGCTGCGCGCCACCATGACATCGGGGGGCCCGGTATTGCTGCGCACCAACATGGGCGCCGGCCATGGCGGCGCCTCCGGCCGCTTCGACCGCCTCGACGAAGTCGCGATCGCTTACGCCTTTGCACTGTGGGCGGTGGGATTGGCGGACGGAAGCCGCGCTTGACGCTTGGTGAGGCAGAGACCGCGCCGGCGCATCAACGGATGGCTGGCGTCGTCCGGCTGCAGTCCCGAAAATGAGCTTCGTGGATCGCAAGACTGCATACCTGGCTCGTGAGTTCCGGAGTATTCGATCCCAACTATCTGCATATGGACCGGGAAGGCAGCCAACTAGACACCCAGCAATAGGGCGGCGACCAGCGGCTGGTTCGCGGAGCTTCGCTGCAAAAGCCACAACGAATCAGATTCGAGCGTCCTGATCATATCCGAGTCAGAATCAGAAGCGGGGATGTTGCCTGCTAAGCCTTGATTTTCTTGGCAAACGCCGTTCTTGAAAAAGTGCTTGCGCGAGAACTGAAGACATCTCACAACCATACATTGAAGCCATCCGTAACGCATTCAGGAGTCCCGACGGACGTTTTGGGAATCCGGGCATGGCCAACATTGCGATCGTGGACGACAAAAATGCCAACCGGATCAACATTCCGCGTCCGCCGGCGCGAGCCGGCCACAGCGTGGTCGCCAGCTGCGACGACCGCAAGTGGCTGGCGCGGCTCGACGCCTGGGATTGCGGCCCGCCCCTTCCCGATATTTTCAATGCGGGCGATGGAGGCAATCGAAACCCGGCGGCGGCAGATCGGCGACGGCCACTCGTTCCGATCATCATGATCTCCGGCAAACCGTTTCAGCTAGCCCCGGTTCCAAGCTTCCTTACGACGGCGACAAATCCCGGGCCGAGTTCCATCGCGCAAAAGCCGACTGCGCTGCTCGAATCCGTCGCGAACTGCCTTGAAGCCGCGCCGCGCTGACCACAGTCGTCCAAGGCGGCCGGGGCACCTTCCCCCGCCAACCGCGTTGCCCGTGCCGGCGATCCCGTTATCATGTCGACTCGGGGAGGGCGCAAGATACCGATGACGCTCACCACCAAATTGGCCGTCGCGATGATTGCGCTGGTAGCCGTCACGGTGTCCGCGATCGGCTGGCTGAACTATCGCAGCCTCGAACAGGCGCTGCTGCCGCGCGTGCTTGATCGCATCGAGAGCCAGTCGCGGCTGGTCGCGGCCGACCTCGAAGCCTATGTCGCTGGTGCCCGGGGCGATGTCGCAAGCCTGAAATCCGGCGCCGCCCTCGACGGGCTGATACGCGCCCGCCAGGCCGAAGGCATCGATCCCGTCGATGGCGTTTCCGAAAAGACCTGGCGCGAGCGCTTCGCCGCCCGTCTCGCGGCTGAGCTGGAAGCCAAGCCGGCCTATGCCGATATCCGCGTGATCGGCGTCGACGACAATCAGCGCGAGATCATCCGCGTCGACCGCCACGCTCCGAACGACGCGATCGAGATCGTTCCGGACGAGCGATTGGCACGGAAGGGCGACAGGATCTATTACAAGCAAACCATTAAGCTGCAGACCGACGAAATCTATGTTTCACCGCTGACGCTGGACCGGCGCGGCGAGACCATCATCATGCCGCCGGCACCGACGCTGCGGGTGGCAACACCAATCTTCACATCCGGCGGCAAGCTATTCGGGATATTTGTCATCGATGTCGACATGCGGCCGGCTTTCGACCGCGTGCGCTCCTCGGCCCGGTCGGGAGAAAACGTCTACCTGATCGAGCAAAGCGGCGATTATCTCGTTCATCCCGACCGATCCCGCGAGTTCGGCTCCATGCTGGGCAAGCCGACCAACTGGCCGAGCGACTTCCCTTCTATCGCCGTATCGCTCGACACGACGCAGGGCGTCAGCCGAATCCTGGCCGATCAGAACGGACGGCCGGGCGGAATCGCGCTCGTGCCGGCCATGCTGGCCGGCAATCAACGGGTCGCGGTGATCAAGACCGCCCCGAACGAAGTGATCATGGCGACGGCCGCTACGATCCAGAACACTTCCGTACTCGGCGGCCTGGTCGCCGTGTTGGGTGCGGCGATCCTGGCGGTGCTAATGGCGCGATCATTGACCCGCCCGATCGTGCAATTGACGGCCGCGGTGGAAGGTGCCGGCCGTAACGGCAGAAGCCGCCATTCCGGTCGAAGCATCCGGGGAGACCGGCGTGCTGGCGCGCGCCTTCGCCCGGGTGATGGGCGAAGCCAATGCAAAAACCATCGAGCTCGAAGACGAAGTCAGGGAACATCGCCGCACCGGGGCAGCCCGGGATCGCCTCGTCGAGCGCGAACGTCTGTTCAGCGCCGCGGTCGAATCCTCCCATGACGCTATCATCACGGAATCGCTCGATGGCAAAATCACCGGCTGGAATCCTGCCGCCGAACGCCTGTTCGGATTTACCGCGGCTGAAGCGGTCGGTCAGGATATCGATCTGATCGTCCCGCCCGAGCGGCGGTCCGAGATGCGCCATATCCTGAGTAAAATCGGCCGCGGCGAGCCGGTCGAGGATCACGAAACCGTGCGATTGCGCCGCGATGGAAGTCAGGTCCAGGTTTCGATCAGCATTTCTCCGATCAGGGAGCCATCGGGCGCGATCATCGGCGTGTCCAAGATCGTCCGCGACATCACCGAAGCCAAGAAAACACGGGAGGCGCTCAACCAGGAAATCGAGGAACGGCGGCGCATCTTCGAGACCTCCCAGGACCTGATCCTGGTCACCGACAGCCAGGGCGTTCTGGTTCAGGTCAGCCCCAGTTCGCGAGCTATACTGGGATACGCGCCCGAGGAGATGATTGGTTTCAATTCGATCAAGTTCATCTTCAGCGACGATCTCAACAACGCCCGCGACGAACTGCGCGCCGCACGTCGGCGGCAACGCACGCGAAATTTCGACACGCGCTTCATCCACAAGAACGGACGCATCGTCACCCTCTCCTGGATGGGCGCGTGGTCCGAACCGGTGCGGCGGTATTTCTTCATCGGCCGCGACACGACCGAGAGCCGGCAGGCGCAGCAAACGTTGCGTGAAAGCGAGCAACTGGCGCGCGGCATCATCGATACCGCGCTCGATGCCTTCATCCAGATGACCGAAGACGGCACCATCTCCGACTGGAATCCGCAGGCCGAAAATATCTTCGGCTGGTCGCGCAGCGAAGCGCTCGGACGCCGGCTCGACGAGCTGATCATTCCGGAGCCGCAACGCGACGCCCACAACGCGGGGCTGCAGCGCTTTCTGCGCACCGGTCATCGCAAGATCCTGGGCCGCCGCCTCGAAATCGAGGCGCTGCGGCGCGATGGCAAGGAGATCAAGGTCGAACTGAGCATCACTGGCCTGCGGCGTCGCGATGGCGTGGTGTTCAACGGATTTGTTCGCGATCTCACCGACCGGATCGCGGCGCAGGACCGCATCCGGCAGGCAGAGAAGATGGAGGCGCTCGGCCAGCTTACCGGCGGCATCGCGCACGACTTCAACAATATCCTGACCGTGGTCACCGGAACGATTGAGATCCTGGCCGACGCCGTCAGGAGCGAGCCGCAACTCGCCACCATTACCAGGATGATCGACGAAGCGGCGTCACGCGGATCGGAGCTGACCCAGCATCTGCTGGCGTTTGCCCGCAAGCAGCCGCTGCAGCCGCGCGAGGTCGACATCAATACACTCGTGATTGATACCGCCAAGCTGCTGCGGCCGACATTGGGCGAGCAGATCGAGATCGAATCCGTACTTGCGGACGAGTCCTGCTTCGCAACCGTCGACCCCAATCAGCTCACGACCGCCATTCTCAACCTGGCGCTGAACGCACGTGACGCCATGCCGAATGGCGGCAAGCTGGTGCTGGAGACCGGCTGGGCCAATCTCGACGAAAGCTATGCCAGCGCCAACAGCGACGTTGCGCCCGGCCGCTATGCCCTGATTGCCGTCAGCGACACCGGGGCCGGCATTCCCGCACCCATGCTCGACAAGGTGTTTGATCCGTTCTTCACCTCAAAGGGACCGGGAAAAGGCACTGGCCTCGGTCTCAGCATGGTGTACGGATTTGTCAAGCAGTCCGCGGGCCATATCAAGATCTACAGCGAGGAAGGCCATGGCACGACGATCCGGATGTATCTGCCGCCGGCCGTGGCGACATCGCGTGCCGACCGGGCAGCTGCACCGCCTGCGGCCGCGGGCGGCAACGAAACCATCCTGGTCGTCGAGGACGACCGGCTGGTGAGAAGCTATGTGCTGACGCAACTGCGCTCGTTGGGTTATGCGACGCTGGATGCGGCGAATGCGGCTGAAGCGCTGGCCATCGTCCAGGCTGGCAACCGGTTCGATCTGCTGTTTACCGACGTGATCATGCCCGGCGGCATGAACGGACGGCAACTTGCCGACGAACTGCAAAAGATCAAACCTGGATTAAAGGTGCTGTTCACCTCGGGCTACACCGAGAATGCGATCATTCACCACGGCCGGCTCGATTCCGGCGTGCTGCTGCTAGCCAAGCCCTATCGAAAGTCAGAAATGGCCGTGATGGTCCGCACCGCGCTCGCCGGTTGAAAGGACGACGCGGTTCCGATACGAAATCAGGACGTGCGCTGGGCGGTCAGCACTATCCGGATCAGATCGGCCGCGTTGCGGGCGCCAAGCTTCTTCATGATGTTGGCGCGATGATCCTCGATCGTCCGCGGGCTGATTCCGAGTTGTCGTCCGGCTTCCTTGTTGGAAGCGCCGGAAGCGAATTGCTCCAGCACCTCGCGTTCGCGCCGGGTCAACGGCTCGCGTCCAGGGAAGTGCAGCGAAGCCGCTTTCGAGGCCTGCCCATCGGCATGCCGGCGCGCATAGGCATCGATCGCCTCGTCCAGCCGTGCCACGATCTCGCTACCCCGGAACGGCTTTTCGATGAAATCCAGCGCGCCATTCTTGATCGCGCTCACCGCCATGCTGATGTCGCCCTGGCCGGAAATCATGAAGATCGGCGCGGGATAATCCTCGCCGCGCAGCTCTTTCAGAATATCGAGTCCCGATTTGCCCGGAATATGCACGTCGAGCAGGATGCATGCGGGAGTCCGGCTGCGCGCTACCGCAAGCAACGCAGCTCCATCCGCAAAGCAGATTACGTGATAGCCGCCTGCCGACAAAACCAGCGAAAGGGTTTCGCGAACGGCAGGATCGTCATCGACTACAAATATCTCACCGCGTGAGGGAGAATTCTCGGCCATCTGGCTTTGTCCATCGACATCGCGATACCGATCGCCGAATGGCTGCGACCGGTCAAGCTCGTACCCACCGTATTTGTACGGGACAGAGACTTAACGCACAAGTAGCGCCAGAGGCTTATGAGCGCTCAAAGGAGGTCCTCATGAATAGTGTAAGCCGCGATAACGTCCCGCCCGATAGCCGAAATGACAATCATAGCTCGGTCGTTTCGGACCTGATGTCGCTGATCGACCATATGCAGGCGAGCATGAAACTGCTCGAGCGGGCGATCGCGAGCAAATTGCCGCTCGGCGACGAGGAAACTAGCGAGAATGTCGTCGTTCTGGACGACGTCACGCCCTGTTATCTGAAAGCGAACGCCGCGCTGCACACCTGCAGGGCCGGGCTTGAGGCTGCCCTGCATTTCCTGACTGACACCGAAGCCATGATCGCTGCCAGCCGACAACCGGCGGAATGACTCGGAAGCGACGCCGCCCAACCAGGTTCGCCGGCCTCGTCTGAAGTCGCACAGCGTGTGGACGCCGCCGCCGGCCCTGTCGCCAGGTTCCTGTGACCGGGAGCCCTAGCTGCCCATCAAGGCTTCCGGGGCAGCAGCACCCGGACCCCTCTTTTTGTTCTTTCCTTGCAGAAACTGGACATCGATCTCCGCGCCATTGACGCGAACCAGTTCGCAGCGACGATAGGCGAGGCCGGTCGACGAGAGCAGCAGGAAGAATTCCTTGAGGTTGAGGCCCTGGATTGAACCTTCGACCGTCAGAATGGCGTCGTTATCCGATATCGCGTTGAGTGTGCAGTCGCGCCGCCATGTGCCGTCGATGCCCATGATGCAGACGCTATATCCGCGGCTGAACGTTACCCGTTCCGGTCCCTTATTTTCCTCTGACATGGTCACATACCCGCCATTGCAGCGACCTTCGGCGCGTTGACACAGCCGCCCGAGATTTTGGTCGACACTGGATTGAAGCCTTCGGGGCGATAGAGCCCGCGCCGGTCCCGATAGGGTTTGAAGACGTCGGTCAGCCCAACCACCGTTTCCGCGGCACCGAGCGCCAAAAATCCGTCCTTCTCGGTAGCCTTGGCAAGACGACGGAAAATATCGATCTTGGTATCCTGGTCGAAATAGATCAGCACGTTGCGGCAGAAGATCACGTCGAAGACCCCGAGCTGGGAGAAATCATGCAGCAGATTCAGCTGTCGATGCTGAATCATCGCGCGAATGTCGGCGTTGATCTGCCAGAACTCGCCGACCTGCTTGAAATATTTGACCAGCAGCTGGATCGGCAGGCCGCGCTGGACTTCAAACTGGCTGTATAGTCCCGCCTTGGACTTCTCGATCACTTCCACCGACAGATCGGTCGCGAGGATCTCAACCCGCCACCCGGTAAGGGCGGCGCTCATTTCCTTCAGGCACATCGCCAGCGAATATGGCTCCTGACCGGTCGAGCCAGCCGCGCACCAGATCCGGATGGCGCGCCGGCTCGCGCGCGCCTGCAGGATCTCGGGCATGACTACATCGCGAAAATGATCGAACGGGACCTTGTCGCGAAAGAAAAACGTCTCGTTGGTGGTCATCGCCTCGATCACCTGGGTAGCGATCGGGGACGATCCATTTTTCATTTTCAGCACGAGTTCGGCAATGCCCGGCAGGCCAGCCTTTCGAGCAATGGGCAGCAGGCGGCTTTCGATCAGATATTGTTTGTCCGGGGACAGATCGAGCCCGGAATTGTCCTTGAGAAATTTACGCAAATACTCGTAGTCGGGCGGGGTCACGGGCGACCTCCCGAAATGGATCGGAATAATTTCAGATGAAAGGCGCCGGACGGCATCGCGGCACCTACGCCGATGCGAGAGCTCGGATGCCAGTCACTGCCGATGCAATTAGGCTGAAGGGATGTCCCGGTAGTTGATTCAGCACTCATGACTTGACCTGACGCAATTGGATACGAACGAGTGTGGCAGTCCATGCCGCGCTATGTGGGCTCGGCAGGTTGGAGCAGCCCGACTTCCTGGAATTTTGCGGTGACGATATCCTTGTCGAAGGGTTTCATGATGTACTCGTTGGCGCCGGCATGCAGCGCGCGCGCGATGTGAGCGACGTCATTTTCCGTGGTGCAGAACACCACCTTGGGCTGATCGCCGCCGGGCATGCGGCGCAAATTGCCGAGAAACTCGTAGCCGTCCATCACCGGCATGTTCCAGTCGAGCAGGATCGCCTCGGGTAGTTCACGCTTGCAAACTTCCAATGCCTTTTCGCCGTCCTCGGCTTCCACGATCTGGAAATCGAGTCCTTCCAGGATGCGCCGTGCGACTTTGCGGATGACGCTTGAATCGTCCACCACCAGACATGTTCTCATTTTAGTCTCTATTTCTTCATCGCTTCAGGCTCTCGCTCGTCTCGATCAAAACTTCCGCCATAAATCATCCATCAGAACACGCCTTCAAACGGTGTGACTGCGGTGCGGTCGTCCAGCCCGCACTGTTCTCGCCATCGACAAAGCGACAGAGTCATGCAAGTGGCCTCGCTTGAGATGCGCGACGATTATTCGGCATCGCAATCAGAACATTCGCCACCGTAATCAATAGCCTTTGCGGCTTCACAGCCGCGTTAATTTCATTATCCGTGCTAATACGGATGACGCGGCGGCCCGCTGCCCGTTTCGTTTCCGAATGCCGACCGCACAACGAAAAACGGCGGGGTTTCCCCCGCCGTTTTGATGTTGTGTTGGTTCGCCGGTATCAGCGGAGCAGCTGAAGCACGCTCTGCTGCGACTGGTTGGCGAGCGCCAGCGCGGAGACCGCGATCGACTGGCGGGTCGACAGCGCCTGGCTGTTGGCCGCTTCCTCGTTGGTGTCGGCCAGCGTCAGGTTCGAGGCGCCGGTCTGCAGCACGTTGATCAGGTTCTTGGAGAAGTCCTGACGGATCTGCACGATCGACAGGTTCGAACCGAGGTTCGAGGCTTCCGAGCGCAGCGTGGTGCTGACGTTGGAGAGCGAAGCCAGCACCTTGTTGGCCGAGCTGGAGTCCAGGAAGTCGGTACCATTGGTCAGGGTCGACAGACCAAGACCCGCGGTATTGAAGGTGACGCCCTGGATCGCCAGCGTGGACTTGCCGGTTTCGTCGAAGGTCAGGTTCAGCGTATCGCCCTCGAGCAGGTTGATGCCGTTGAACGAGGAGTCCTGCGACGTGGTGTCGATCTGCTGCAGGATGTTGTTGTACTGGGCGATCAGCCCGGCACGGGTTGCCTGCGCGTTCGGATCGGCCACCGGTGCAACCGCCACCAGCCCGTTGAAGGCCTGGCCGGCCGCCGTGGAGGTGCCGGTGATCGCACCGATCGTCGAGGAAGCCGCGTTGTTGCTGGTCGTCAGGGTGATGATGCCAGCCGGATCGATGGTCGCCTGCAGATTGTTGGTGGCCAGCGCCGCGTTGAGCTGGTTCAGCGACGACACCTGGCCGGCGCCGGTGCCGAAGGTGATGCTGCTTGCCGTGCCGCCGCCGGTCGCAGCGATCAACAGCGTCTCGCCGCTCAGCGATGGCGAGGCGCCGGTTGCCGCCTGGGTGACGCCGCCGGAAAGGCCGAGGGCGGTCAGCGCCGTGGCGTTGCTGGAGGAGATGCTCAACGTGCCGTTGATGGTGCCGGTGTGCAGCGTGATGACGCCGCCGGAGACCGACGAGGCGGTGCCACTATTGCCGCTGGCGGTGTCGATCGCCGCAAGCAGGTTGGCAACCGTGCCGGTGGTCGAGATCTGGTTGGCGCCGGCGGTGCCGGACACGAAGGTCAGCGTCTTGCCGTCGACCACCAGGGTATCGCCGACGCTGAAGCCGTTGGTCAGGGAGCCGACGGAGGAGGCAGTGGTTCCCGACAATAGCGTGCTGCCGGTCAGCGCCGTGGTGCTGGTGGCGCCGCCGCTGCGCGCCAGGGTGACGCCGGTGCCAAGGCCGAGACCGGTCAGCGCGTTGCCGGTGCCGGTGATGGTCAGGTTGGCGGTGGTGCCGGTCGCAATCTCGAGCTTGCCGCCCACGACCGTGGAGCCGGAGCCGCCGGTGATGGCGTCGATATCCGTCAGGATGGTCTGGATGGTGGCGGTGCTGCCGGTGCCGATACCGATGGTAAAGCCGGTCGAGGACGAACCCGACGAGGCCGTCGTGGTCCCGGTCGAGAAGGTGATGGTCTTGCCGTCGACGACCAGCGTGGAGCCATCGGTGATCGCGCCTGCGGCGAGGTCGTTCGAGGTGCTGCTGGCGGTGCCGACCAGCTGGGTGGAGGTGCTGATGGCGGCAGGCGTCGAGTTGTCGTTGCTGACCGAGGTGCCGGTTGAGGTGGCGCTGGTGAAGGCCGCCGTGATGGTGCCGGTGGAAGTCGCACCTGCGAATGTCGCATCGGTATAGCCCGCGCCGGTGCCGAGCAGGTTGTTGGCGGTGGCGCCGGAAATGGCCGTGGTCGAGACGCTGGACTTGGTCGAATAGCCGACCGGGGTCTGCAGCACCTGGTTGGCGACCGACTGGGCGCTGGCGACCAGGCCCTGCAGCGAGGTGATGCCGGTATTGGCGGCCTGCAGCACCTGCACGCCGTTGCCGATGCCATCAAGCAGATTGGAGATGTCGCTGGCGCGGTTATTGAGCGCGGCCGCGGTGAAGTAGCTGGTCGGGTTGTCGAGCGCGGAGTTGACCTTGTTGCCGGTGGCGAGGTCGTTCTGCGTGGTGGCGAGCAACTGAGCGGTGGATTGCAGCGAAAGCAGGTTCTGACGAACCGATGCCGAGAGAACAATACCAGTCATGACTATACCCTTCTGGATTTGGACACTGATTGACGCAACGCCATTATTTCATTTGGCGTCCCTGCCACACTGTCCCACTAGCGCTACCCGTTCGTTAAACTGCACCCCCGTACAACTACCAACACAGAGAAATTGGACGCTCCGTGCTACCTACGGTTAATAATTGCTTGCAAGGCAGCGCATGAATCGGCTGCGACAGCAAACCGGAACCGGATAACCGGGACCACGATTGGGCCTAACACAAGGATGCGTCCTTCAATCCGCAAGAGGGAATCATCCTCGGGCGAGACTGGCGCCCTATTGGCGCACCGGTTTCCCGGAGAGTGGCATCATTTCAATTGTTGTTCAGCTGTCGAGCGGCTGGAGGATCGAGCCGCAATAACAGGTCGCAACAGCTGCGGTCATTCGTGTGTTGCTCGCGTCATCAATAGATCCTGCTCGCGCAAGTACAGCAATCAGTGCCTGCGATCCGCCTCATTTCGGTCGAGGCGCGCGCAGGGACTGCGCGACGCGCAAAGCTTGCCGCCGACCTGGAACCGCTGGCAAAGATGATTGGAGCGCACGAACTCGGCGTGGCTCATTATGCGCTGCAGCAGGCTAACATTGCCCGCTACCAGCGAGGAGTGACTAAAACTTGGGACCGGCATAGCTCGCTGCATTGAATTTCAGCAACCACACTGCTGTGAATAACCGGTTGCCGATTATTCTTGCCAATGAACTGCGTCGGGCTAACCTGCGCGGATGTCAGCGTCCCAGAGACCGGTGTGCTCCATTGATGCGGGAGACTACTTTGGACTCGACTCCTCGCCCATCGGCCTCTCGTCCACCAAATGGATTTTTGTCCGCGCTAAGCGCGGATGATTTTGAATTGATTCGCCCGCACCTGAGGACGGTCGATCTGTCCGAGGATCTCGTGCTGGTTGAAATCGACGATACGCTCAAGCGGGCGTATCTGCCGCACCGCGGCGTCATCTCCCTTGTCGTGAAGCTCGCCCGCGGCGAGCAAATCCAGGTCGCGATGATCGGGCGTGACAGTGTCTTCGGCGTATTCTCGGCGCTTGGGGATCCGATCGCGCTGAACAGCGCGGTGGTGCTGATTCCTGGTGTTGCGTCGGCACTCGGTGTCGATCGCCTGCGCGACGCAGCTGACCAGAGCACCACCTTCCGCGCCACGCTGATGCGGCACGGGTTGGCCGTGTATGCCCAAATCCAGCAGACAGTCGGGTGCAATTCCTCCCACTCCGTGGAATCCAGGCTGGCGCGATGCCTGCTGCAAACGCGTGATTTCACCGGCAGCGACAAGCTGTTTCTCACCCAGGAATCCATGGCGCAAATGATCGGCGCGCGACGCAACAGCGTATCGTTGGTGGCCAATACGCTCCAGCAGGCGAACTTGATCCACTATAGCCGAGGGCATCTCGAACTCAACGATCCCGACAGTCTCCGCAGGTCCGCCTGCGAATGCTACGCGACGGTCAAGGCCCAGTACGACAGACTACTTCGGCCTCGCTGCGATCATTGACTGACGCATCGCGGCAAAGAGGCCGCCGTGCAACTACATTGCCAAGCCATTGGAGGCCGCTATCCTGGGCAAGCAGTATTTCCGAACCAGGCCCAGGCTACGACGCGCGAGCCTGACAGCGGCTCGGGTCAGTTGCGGATCACGCCTATCGCCAGCGCAGAAGGTCGCCGTGCCTCCCCCGACGGGACGCCGCCGGCTCAACGCGGCCGTACTTCTACGGTTACGAATTTTCATAGACGGCTAATGTTAAATGGTGAGAGTGACGTGAGCACGGGAGGTATCCATGTTCACGTTCGAGACGGCTGACCAGAAGGAAGTCCGTCGTTTCCGCATCGCGCAATTCAACGGTCGGACCGCAACGGCTACATACAACGGATCGACGGTCACCGGACACGTTCGCTCCGTGCTGGAGTGCAAATCGAGCGTTCCGACGCGCTGGAGCATCACCCTTATTCCGGCCGAACCCAAGGTTACGCTCGGCGCGCTGCGACCCGCGCCCCGTTTCTCTGCTTTCGCGGAAGACCTTTACTGAGCAGCGTCAGGGCCGGCCATCGCCGGCACCGTCGTTATACCGCGCTTCGATGCGATAGGGCCTTTCGGACGAGGTCCGCGGTATTGCGCGCGCCCAGCTTGCGCATCGCCTCGGCGCGGTGGCTTTCAAACGTCCGCGGACTAATACCCATTTGCAACGCGCCTTGCTTGTTGGAATGGCCTTCGCTGATGAGACCCAATACCTCGCGTTCACGCCGGGTCAGCGGCTTCCGACCGGGATCGGACGCAAGCATGGCAGCGGCAGCATCGACGGCGCCCTTGGCACGACCGGCCGACGCGGTCCCGCGCTGCGGCGTCGCGAACGGACCATCCTGGGGATTCGCAATCTGCCTGACCAGGGCGCAGACGCGCTCAGTTTGCTGAAGCGCATTTTCGACCACCTGCTGAAGGTAAGCCCGGTTTCCGCCAGCCTCCGCGAACTGGTGGCTGTGCTTCTTGATCTCGCCGATATAGATCAGGAGCGCGGTCAGCGGCCCGTTGAGCTGGCGTACGACGCCAGCGTCGTCGCCTGGCCATGCCTCCGCGCCGAGGCGGAGAATTTCAGATTTATCACCCGACGGACCGTGCTCGATCCACTTCGAAAGATTGGAATCACCGAGCCGTTTGCCGTTCTGGGACATGACCTTGTGTAACAGGGCATCGGCTGATTATGGTTAATTTTGGACTCCGTAGAATTACGGTATTTTGAACCAAAATCGGCCAAATTCGGTGTCCTGATACCTAAATCGAAATCGACTAGCTGAGGGGGATCAACGAAACTCCGAGATTCAGTGGAAAAAGGGCACTAAACCTGAACGTGCATATCCGTATTTTTACCCTCTCCGTTTACTTTTTTGCGCGCAATGATCCGACCAGCATCGTGGCCGTAGGGAGGCCCTTAGGCCGAAAGTTTTTGCGTGTTAGCGCCGCCGAATGGAACCCAGGCGCCGCAAACTTGTTCGGCAATATCCGAAGGAAATTCTGCTCTCGGCATTCGCACGCATGGCCGAACAGGCGCCGTTCTATATCTTTACCGCCTTCGTGTTCTTCTACGGCATTGGTACGCTGCACGCCTCGCAGGGATATTTCGGGCGAATACCAGGCGCGGTGATATCAGGCCGGAGCAAAGCGATCGCCAATCGCGTCGCCAAAATGGGATAGCAGGGCAGAACCGAGCAACGGACCGGTCAATCCAGCCGGCGGATCTGTTCCTCGGTCACTACGCGTTCGACATTCTCGCTTTTGCTCTTGATACGGTAACGTGGACGACCGTCGGCCTCGATCGGCAAACAGCCGACGATGGTATAAACGCTGCGTTCCTTGGCAACAGCGCGGCCCTGCGGGCCCTGCTGCTGGTGGTGAACGTCGTCATTGATAGCGAAATTATGGGCCATCGGCTGCCTTTTCCGTTGCACACGGGCTTTTAGGCAGAATAGCGCGCAAAAGCAACGAATCTTGCTGGTTAACGAGGGCAAAACGTCCGCACGTTTTTGTGGCAGGCCTCGCGCTCAAGCGGTTCCATGCTCCTTGCTTTGAAGCCCAAACCATCAGGCAGCAATATTCCCTGCCGGCGAGAACGCCAGACTGAGACTCTCCGCGACGGCCTTGTTGGTCAACCGCCCGCGATAGACATTCAAACCGGCTTGCAAATGCGGGTTACCCATCACGGCTGCCATGCCCCTGTTCGCCAGAGCCAACCCGAACGGCAGCGTTGCGTTGTTCAGCGCCTGGCTTGACGTCAGCGGCACGGCGCCGGGCATGTTCGCCACGCAATAATGGATGACGCCGTCGACGACATAGGTCGGGTCGGCGTGGGTGGTCGGATGCGAGGTCTCGAAGCAGCCGCCCTGATCAATCGCAACGTCGACGATGACCGAACCCTTGCGCATCGAGCGGAGCATGTCGCGCTTGACCAGCTTCGGCGCGCTCGCGCCCGGAACCAGCACGGCCCCGATCACGACGTCGGCGGCGAACACTTCATCCTCGACGGCTTCGATGGTCGAGAACCGGGTACGAACGCGGCCTTCGAACAATTCATCCAACTGCCGGAGCCGCGGCAGCGAGCGGTCGAGGATCGTGACCTCCGCGCCAAGACCAACCGCCATCCGCGCGGCCTGTGTGCCGACCACGCCTCCGCCGATCACCACGATGCGGGCCGGCTGAACACCGGGAACGCCACCGATCAGCAGGCCTCGGCCGCCATTATGCCGTTGCAGTGCGGCCCCCGCCGCCTCGATCGACAGCCGGCCCGCGACCTCGCTCATCGGCGCCAGCAAAGGCAGACCGCCATGCTCGTCGGTCACCGTTTCATAAGCGACCGCGGTACAGCCGGACTTGATCAGTCCTTTTGTCTGTTCCGGATCGGCGGCCAGATGCAAAAAGGTGAAGAGAATTTGGTCTTCGCGCAATTGAACCCATTCGATCGGCTGAGGCTCCTTGACCTTGACGATCATCTCGCTCGACGAAAACACATCGCGCGCGGTGTCGGCGATGGTCGCGCCAGCCTTGCGGTAGCTCTCGTCGGAAGCGCCGATCCCCTCGCCCGCGCCCGCCTCCACCGCCACGCGATGACCTGCGGCAACGTATTCCCGAACCGCGCCCGGCGTCAGGCCAACACGGTACTCGTGCGCCTTGATTTCCTTGGGGACTCCGATGCGCATGGCTGCTTGCTCCTGGGGCGAAACCTGGCTTCGGTCAATCTCTGGCGCAAGTCCCATGGCGACTCACGCACCAGGAGTAAATATGGAATTGACGCGCGAATTCAAACCCCGCGTTATTGGCTTCCTGCGGCGGTGAGCGGGGATCTCGAACGGACTGGGGCTTTCAGCGTGACACCGGCGACGGGTTAGCCAGCGATCGTGGCGCAAGGCCGCTACGCGGCCTTCATCTTTCCGACACCGGGCGCCGAACATTGTCGGCGCCCGGTCGTGGGCAAGGATTTACGTGTTCAGGCCGCGCGCGCCGGTGTGAATGATCGTTCCGACGTGCTCGCCACGCAGCGCGGCGGTGAGCCGTCCCGGCACCAGCCCATTGACGACCTGCACCCGCTCGATGTGGCGCGCGTTTGCCATGACTTCGACCAACGCCATGTCGATGGGCAGCGTGGTCTTGAACTTTGCAAGATCAGCGGACGCTGGTCTCGCGAAGCAACTGTGCCTTTTTTCCGTCGGAGCCATTGGGATCGGCGGTATAAACCCCATCCACGTCCTCCACGATCGTGAGGCCAGCCGCTCCGAGCGCGTCGGCGAGCAGAAACGCGCCCGTGTCTGCCCGGTGAGGCGGGATACGAGAGCCCGGGAATTCGTGGTGGTGATAGGGAGGAAAGCCACTCCCGACAACCGCGCGGGCCGCCGAAAGGTGAATCGCCAGTTGGTCAGCGACCGTCGGGTGCTCGATATAGGAGACGCCCTCCGAAGCGAGTAACGCCGCGAGAATGTGGCCATTCTGGCCAGCCTCGCTGGCGGCAAGCGGGGCGAGCGACCCGACCGGCAGGCCAAGATCGAGGCCGACGCCATAGACATGGCGGGCACGGATGCCGGCGCCGGTCAGGATGAGCAGACGGTGCTCGGGCAGAAGTTTTCGAAGTTCATCCACGATCGGGAGGATCGCATCGCGGCCGCGATCCATGATCGAACGGCCGCCGATCTTCACCACTTGCAGCCAGGGCAGCAGCCGGATCGGTCGCTTGCCGGCAATGGGGCTGGTGAGTTCGCCGTCGAGCAGGGTCTGGCGCGCGAGCGGCGAGAGGACGTGCTTGATGTTGTTGGGCGTGTTGGCCATGGCGATGTTCTCTCAGCTCGCGGTGATGATGGTGCCGACGTGCTCGCCGGCGAGCGCGCGGGTCAGATTGCCGGGGACGAGGCCATTCACGACCTGCACCTGGCGGACGTGACGCGCCGATTGGAGCAGGTCGAGCATCTGGAATTCAAGGATCGAGTCCTGCAGTCCCTTGGCCTTCATTTCGGCCACCGAGATCTTCGGAATCAAGGTGGACGCCCTTCGAGGTCTTCGGGTTCGCGGTGTAGAGGCCGTCTTCATCCTTCACGAAGATCATCGCCTTGCAACCGAACTGTTCGGCGACGAGGAAGCATCCGGCGTCGGTCCGGTAGGGAGGGATGACGCCCTCGGCGGCCGGACGCGTCCAGAGGCCGTAAGGCGGCATGCCGCTGAAGATCGACCGCATTCACCTCGGCGAGGTAGAGCGGCACAGCCGAAAGACCGGCGCCATCGACCGCGGATATACCGTACTTCGCGAGGAGCTGCCCCAGCATCACCGCGTTCTGATTGGCAACCGAGGCTCCGAGCTGCGAGAGCACGCCCGCTGGCAAGCCGAGCCCGGCCGCGATCGAGTAAAGATGCCGGGCGCGGGTTCCGGCGCCGGTCCCGATCAGCAGCTTGTGAGACTTGCGGGCGGCGACAATCTCGTCCACCAGCGGATAGACCGCCGCCCGGCCGCGGTCGATGACGCTTTGGCCGCCGATCTTGAGAACCGTCGCGTCGGGCAGGATGCGAAAGTCCGCCGAAGCCTCCGTCGCAGCCAGAAGCTGCGCGTCGGTCAGCGAACGCTGCGTGAGGAGCGTCTCAAGCTCCGCGGTTGTTGTTGCCATCGTGGCATTACCTTTCGTTTTACAGATGCGTGCAGGGACTTTTCGGCGGGCTCGCAAACTCGCCCGAAAACCGGCGCTCCCGTCAATCCTCATGGAACGGGGACCGCTTCCCAGATAGGGCGTTATATCGGGGTTTTCACCCCTGTCATAGGCCCGAAGCGTCGCGCCTCCGGGCATGGCCGAGCCCCGGCGGGGTCATGCGGCGGCTTGGAGCGCAGAATCGGGGAGCGTTTGTTGCCAAGGACATTTTGACGCATTTAAAAACGAGACGCGACTCCGCGATTTCGCGGCGCGGTGCGCCCGAATGATGCAAGGACCTTGGCGCCTTAAGAGTGAGGGCGCAGGAAAAGCCGGGTGCGCGGGGCACCAGCAGCCCGTGTGCAAGGGTAGTAAGCACACGGTCGTCACCACAGGTACTCCGGACACCCGGCCTTCCCTGCGCAATGGTTTTAACGGTTTCCTTCGAGCTCTCCCCGGCGACGAATTCCTCTTGTCACCGTCGCCCGTGGATGAAGTGCGCTCGAAATCCGGTTGGGACTCCGCGCGCATCCACGAGCTTGACATCAGCAACGGATGCCAGGACCACACGACTTCGCCGTACGCAGCGACCTTCGTCATCGCTTCAGTCAGCCATGTGCTGCCGTCCGAAGTTTTGAAGAAGGCGTTGAAGCGCCGTTCGTCCTGCGCGCCCGATCGTTCGCTCACGGATCTCTTCGATCCGCCCTGCGACGACCAACGCGCCCGACGCTGCCGCGTCCACCGCATCTCAACCCGCGTTCGTGACGATCGCGACCCGCCCCTCTGTGGGTGAGACGGTTTCGCAGATGGACTGATTTGCCTCCGCGGAAAAGGGAAATATTTTTTCGGCGAGATCTGGACAGGCCAAATCAGCTTGAAGGGCTTCAGGAATTTGGCCGCAACGCGCACATCGATTTGGGGCTTGCGAAGATCATCATTGGCGGAACCGATGCCAAGTGTTCTGCATTGAGCTCAGGCTATCGTCAGAAAAATATCAATTGCGTCCCAGCGGCTAAAAGTATGCCCACGAGAATGAACCTGGTTAGCGCCTGCCCCAACCATCTCAGGCCTATCGCGGTTCCTACAACGGCACCTGCCAGTGCGGTCACGGCGTACTGAATGAGATGAGACGACGGCACCTGTCCGGCCAAAAGGGTTCCGATCAGGCCGACGGACGAATTGGCCAGGATGAAAGGAGCCGACAATGCGGCTGTTTGTTTTGGCGAGGTCCACTGTAATGCGATCATCGTCGGCGCCAGGAAGACACCGCCACCCACCCCGGTCAGGCCAGAGATCAGTCCAACGATGCCTCCCACGCTCGCAACGCCCCAGAAGGACGCGTTGCGATCCGGTGAAGCTGCTCCATCTCGACGCAGGATCATCACGGCGCCAGCGATCAACAGAACCACTCCCGTCGTGGTCTTGTAGACGCGTTCGTCGAGCACGATGATCCCGCCGAGCAGCGCGGCAGGCATCGACGATGCAAGCAATATCCGCAGCTTCTTCCAATCGACGGCTTTGTTGCGATTGAAAGCCCAGGTCGAATACGTCGCGGCGACGATGTTGAGCGCCAACGCCGTTGGACGCATCTCCGATGCCGGAAAGGAGGCGAAAGCCATCAAGGCCAGGAATGCGGTCCCGCCCGCCTGGCCCACCGTGGCATAGAGCAGAGAGATGAGGCCAAACAGCAGAGCGAACAAGGCGGCGATCCGATATCGATGAGCTGGTCCAATTGACGGCGGGCTGGTTTACGCTGCCGAGTCCCTGGAGCAAATAGCCCATTGATCGCCTTTCCTGGGCCAGGAAGCTGGTTCATACTGTAGCCTTGCCGACTGCGTGGAGCATTGACTGCGCTTGTCCGGTTAAACCCGACGGATGCTTACGGGACGCAACCAAGCCTCCATCCCTTGCGGATGCCAGTTCATGAAGCGCGTCGAAGGTCTTGATAGTCCCCAAACCCTGGAAGAAATCTCCCCAGCACTGAAGCGCAAGCGCGGATGAATGACTTCGCCCGATCAATCGGCGTCGCCATCTCGCTCATCGCCAACGGAGACGCCGAGCTTCTCGGCATCGTGGCCCTGTCGCTGCGCGTGAGCCTGACGGCCAGCATCGTCGCGCTCCTGATCGGCGCGCCTATCGGGGCCTGGCTTGCCATCGCCCGCTTTCGAGGCCAGCAGGTGATCATCGTGTTCACCAACGCGCTTCTCGGCCTGCCGCCCGTCGTGGTCGGTCTCGCGCTCTACCTGCTGCTTTCCCGCTCGGGACCGCTAGGGTCGGCTGGGTTGCTATTCACGCCAACTGCCATGGTGATCGCGCAGACGCTGCTTGCCACGCCGATCGTGGTGGCGCTGGTGCATCGGCCGTCCACCCTGCTGTGGGCTGAATACGGCGACCTCGCGCGCATCGACGGCCTGTCGTCCGTCCGCAGTATCCCGCTTTTGTTCGCGCTGGGCAGGGCGTCGCTGCTCACCGCCTTCCTCGCCGCCTTCGGTCGGGCTATCGCCGAAGTCGGCGCCATCATCATCGTGGGCGGCAACATCCGCGGGTTCACGCGGACGATGACGACCGCGATCGCGCTGGAAACCAGCAAGGGAGACCTGCCGCTGGCGCTCGGACTGGGACTGATCCTGCTGGCGCTGAGCGTGGCGGTCTCTACCGTAGCGTTCCTGCTAGTGTGGCGCGTTGGGAAAAAATAGCTCTTCCCCGCCGACCTTGTAGCTGGCGATGGCCTCCTGCCCTTTCGGCGAGATCAGCCAGTCGACGAACGCCTGCCCGTCCTTGGCCTTCACGTTCGGATGTTTCTCCGGATTCACCAGCATCACACCGTACTGGTTGAACAGTCGCTTATCTCCCTCAGTCAAAATCGCCAGATCGCCCCGGTTCTTGAACGAAAGCCATGTGCCGCGATCCGACAACAGGTAAGCGTTCGACGACGACGCCATGTTCAGCGCCGGACCCATGCCTTGGCCGATCTCGCGGTACCAACCTCCTCCGCCGGCCGCGACGTCGATATCCGCCATTTTCCAGAGCCGCAGTTCGGCTTCGTGCGTACCGGAATGATCGCCGCGCGAGACGAAGGGCGCCTTGGCCGCGGCGATCTTGCGTAGCGCGTCGACGACGTCTTTGTCGCCCGCGATGTGCGCCGGATCGCTCTTCGGCCCGACGATGACGAAGTCGTTGTACATGACGTCGAAGCGCTTCACGCCCTGCCCTTCGGCCATGAACTTGTCCTCGGCGGGCCGGTCGTGAACGAAGACCACGTCGGCATCGCCCCGCCGACCGATATCCAGTGCCTGGCCGGTGCCGACGGCGACGACCTTCACTGCGATGCCCTCCGCCTTCGAGAACTGCGGCAGCAGATAGCCGAACAGTCCCGACTGCTCGGTCGATGTCGTCGAGGCGACCGTGATGGAACGCTCCTGGGCCTCAACGCCAACAACAGAACAGAAGAGGGCGAAAACAATTGCTGCAATTTTCATTCGAATGCTCTTTGGAT
Source organism: uncultured Alphaproteobacteria bacterium (assembly GCA_963806075.1). GTDB lineage: Bacteria > Pseudomonadota > Alphaproteobacteria > Rhizobiales > Xanthobacteraceae > Bradyrhizobium. Next base: position 787,238 of record CAWDWT010000011.1, on the reverse strand, counting down.
GTGAATGCACGCCCGCTCGGGGCGACATGACTAGTGCCTAATAATGTTGTCTTTTCGCTGAAAGGCAGACGGCCTGCTCGGGAACTCGGTCAGGTCGTTTGACCGATTTGCCCAAAGTCTCGGACGGAGGTTGATCCCTGAAATGGTTCGGCAAGCCAAAGCCGTTGACGATCCCGAAGATTGCCGGAATCACGATCAGGGTCAGGAGCGTGGACGAGACCATGCCGCCGATCATTGGCACCGCGATGCGCTGCATGATTTCGGAACCGGTGCCCGTGCTCCACATGATGGGCAATAGCCCGGTCATGATAGCAACGGCCGTCATCATCTTCGGCCGCACCCGTTCGACCGCGCCTTGCATGATGGCTTCGCAGAGATCAGCGCGAGTCAGCATCCGGCCCTCCTTATTACGCCGTGCCCTGATTTCAGCGAGAGCGTAGTTGAGGTAGATCAGCATAACGACGCCGGTCTCAGCAGCCACGCCGGCGAGTGCGATGAATCCTGACCGCCACGGCGACCGAGAGATTGAAGCCGAGCCCCCACATCAGCCACAGGCCTCCGACCAACGCGAATGGCAGAGATAGCATCACGATCATCGTATCCGTGATCGAGCGGAAGTTGAGGTAGAGCAGCAGGAAGATGATCAGCAGCGTTGCCGGCACGACGATTCTCAGGCGCGCCGCGGCCCGTTCCAGATATTCATACTGGCCGCTCCAGACCAGGTAGTAGCCCGGCGGGAACTGGATGCTGGCCTGCACCGCGCGTTGCGCATCGGCGACGTAGCCGCCGAGATCCCGGTCATGGATGTCGACGTAGACGTAGCCGGCAAGCTGCCCATTCTCCGTCCGGATTGAGGTTGGCCCGCGCGTCAGTTCGACCGCCGCAATTTCTCCGAGCGGGACGGCCCCTCCCGCTGGCATGGGGACGAGGATGTCGCTTGCGATCTTCTTGGGATTGTCCCTGAGATCACGCGGGTAGCGCATGTTGACTGTGAAGCGTTGGCGGCCTTCGATCGTTGTCGTGACGGTCTGTCCTCCGAGGGCTGTTGCAATCGTGTCCTGCACGTCCTGGACCATGATGCCGTAGCGCGCGAGCGCCAATCGGTCTGGATTGATCTCGAGATAATAACCACCGATGTTGCGCTCGGCGTAGGCGGACGAAGTCCCAGGCACCGCCCGAAGCACCTGCTCGATCTGCCTGCCGAGCTCATCGATCTCGACGAGGTCGGTGCCGATCACCTTGACGCCCACCGGCGTCCGGATGCCGGTCGACAACATATCGATGCGAGCCTTGATCGGCATCGTCCAGGCGTTGGAGACGCCGGGGAATTGCAGCGCCTTGTCCATCTCGGCGGTCAGGCTGTCGATGGTGACGCCTGAACGCCACTGCTCCTTGGGCTTGAGGTTGATGACCGTCTCGAACATCTCCATCGGTGCCGGATCGGTTGCCGTCGAGGCGCGCCCAGCCTTGCCATAGACCGATGCCACTTCCGGAAACGACTTGATGATCCGGTCCTGCGTTTGCATCAGTTCGGCCGCTTTCGTGACCGATATGCCCGGCAAGGTCGTAGGCATATACAGTAGCGTGCCCTCGTTCAGATTCGGCATGAATTCGGTGCCAAGCTGCTTTGCAGGCCAGATCGTAACGGCGAGTGTCGCTATCGCGAGCAAGACCACCAGTGTTTTGGCGCGCAACACGCCTCTGATCACCGGCCGATAGATCCAGATCAGGAACCGATTGATCGGATTCTTGTGCTCGGGAATGATTTTTCCGCGAACGAAGATCACCATGAGCGCCGGTACCAGCGTCACCGACAACAAGGCGGCCGCCGCCATCGAGAACGTCTTGGTGAAGGCGAGCGGGCTGAACAGCCGTCCTTCCTGCGATTCCAGGGTGAAGATCGGCATAAACGAAACGGTGATGACCAAGAGGCTGAAGAACAGCGCCGGCCCGACCTCCGAGGCGGCATCGATCAGGATCGCGATTCGTGATCGGCTTGGTTCGGCGCGCTCCATATGTTTGTGCGCGTTCTCGATCATGACGATAGCAGCATCCACCATGGCGCCGATCGCGATAGCGATGCCGCCGAGGCTCATGATATTGGAGCCGATCCCGAGGAGCTTCATCGCACCGAACGCCATCAGAACGCCGACGGGTAGCATCAGGATGGCGACCATTGCGCTCCGGACATGCAGCAGAAATATGATGCAGACCAATGCGACGACGATGCTTTCCTCGACCAGCGTGTGCTTGAGCGTGTCGATGGCGGCATAGATCAGCTTGGACCTGTCATAGACGGGCACGATCTCGACCGACTTCGGCAGGCTCGTTGCGATCTCCTTGAACCGCTTCTTGACGTTGTTGATGACATCAAGCGCGTTCATGCCGAAGCGCTGCAACGCGATGCCGCTGGCCACTTCTCCTTCGCCGTTGAGTTCGGTGATACCGCGCCGCTCGTCCGGGCCGAGCTCGACGCGGGCGATGTCTTTCAACAGAATCGGTGTTCCGCCATCGTTCTTCAGCACGATGTTGCCGAGATCGTTGATGCTCTTGATGTAGCCCTTGCCGCGGATGACGTATTCGAATTCGGAAAGCTCGACGGTCCGGCCACCGACGTCGGCGTTGCTGGCGCGGATGGCATCGCGCATCTTCTGCATGGTGATCCCGAGATCGCGCATGCGCTGCGGGTCGATGATCACATTGTATTGCTTCACGAACCCGCCGACGCTCGCGACCTCCGCGACCCCTTCGGCCTTGGCGAGGGCGAATTTGAGATTCCAGTCCTGAATGGTCCTGGTGTCAGCGAGGTTCAACTCCTTGGACATCACCGCATATTGGTAGACCCATCCCACACCGGTCGCATCCGGGCCGATCGTAGGCGTCACGCCGGTCGGCAATCGCGAACTCGCGGCATTGAGGAATTCAAGCACGCGCGAGCGCGCCCAATAAATATCGGTGCCGTCCTCGAAGATCACATAGACGAACGAGACGCCGAAAAACGAGAAGCCGCGCACCACCTTCGACTTCGGGACCGTGAGCATTGCCGTGGTCAGGGGATACGTGACCTGATCTTCGATCACCTGCGGCGCCTGGCCCGGATCCTCCGTATAGATGATGACCTGGGTGTCGGAGAGATCGGGAATGGCATCGAGCGGGAGATGAACCAGCGCATAGATACCAGCCGCAGCCGCAAAGCCGGTGCCGAACAGCACCAGCAGCAGATTGCGGGCCGACCAGGCGATGACGCGAGCGATCATGGATGCACCGCCGTGCCGCTGGCCGGCTCGCTCGCTTGCGGGCCGCTCGCCTCGGCAAACCCCTTCAATGCCGCCTTGAGATTGCTTTCGGCGTCGATCAGGAAGTTCGCCGAGGTCACCACGGCTTCACCTTCGGCGAGGCCCTGCGTGATCTCGACATAGCCGCCGCCGCGCCGGCCGACCTTGACCTCGCGCGGCTCGAAGCGGCCCTCGCCCTTGTCGACCAGGACAGTTCGACGTGTGCCATTGTCGAGTACGGCGCTTTCCGGGACCGCGAGCACCGGGGCCGGTGTGCCAGTTGCTATTTCCGCATCGACATACATTTCCGGCCGCAACACCTCATCGGGGTTTGGCAGTTCGACGCGAATGCGGGCCGTGCGGGACTGCGCCATCAGGTGCGGATAGATCAGCGACACTTCGCCCGTGAAAGTCCGGCCGCCTAGTCCACGCGGCCTGATGGTCACCTTCATTCCGAGGGTCACCTGCGCCAGGTCGCGTTCCGCGATGTCGAGCACCGCCCAGACGACGCGATGGTCGGCGATCCGAAACAGCACGTCGCCTGGGCCCGCCCGCATGCCGTTCACCACTTTGCGCTCGAGAATTTCGCCGTCCTGCGGCGCGAGCCAGGGAATCGAAAGCGAAATTTCCCGTGTACGTTCGAGCTCCTTGATGGCCGGCTCCGGCGTGGCCAGATTCTCCAATCTCCTCCGTGCGCCCTTCAATTCTTTTCCGGTCGCACCGGCATTGATTGCGGACAAATATTCGGCGGCGGCGCTGGAGAGCGCGGGGCTATAGACGTTCATCAGGGGTTCCCCCTTATGAACGTGATCGCCGGTCGTGACGTTTGCGACGCTATCGACGAACCCCTCGAAGCGCAGTGCGATGACCGAAACGCGCCGTTCGTCCTCCTGGATAGTCCCCGGCGCGCGGATCACCGACCTTACAGGCTGCCGCACGACCGGCTCGGATTTCGCGCCGGTGCGCTGAATCTTGCCCGGTGAGAGTTTCACGGTCCCATCGTCGGCGTCGTCGCCTTCATAGACAGGGATGTAGGCCATTCCCATCGGATCCTTCTTCGGCACCGGCGAGGTGTCTGGCAGGCCCATGGGGTTGCGGTAGTATTTGATCTTGCGTTCGCTCTTCGCGTCGGCGCTCCTTGTTTTGCTCGGAGCCTCCTCCGGATCGTCGAAGCCCAGATCGGCGCTCGCCGGCACGGCGCGCCAGTCACGCCCGTCCGCCGTCTGCTTCGGCGCAAGCGAGTAGAACGGCTTGCCATCCGGGTCTCGGTAATAGATCGTCGCTGCCTCGGCGGCTGTGGCAAGCGCTATCGCCGGAGAACCGAACAGCGGCTTCGATCGCGGGATTCCGCCCGCGACAAAAGCGGCTCCCGCCGCTGCGAAGACCGCAGCGACGGTGCCCGTGATGACTGCGCGTTTCATTTCTGCGCCGTAATGACGAACTTGTTCTCGACCGTACCTGTTTCGCCTTGCACCTTCGCCCCAAGCGACAGCTGCCAGCGTCCGGCCATGCTGAAGGTCGCCTTGAACCGGTAGGTCCCGGGTTCCGTCCCCGGGATCGACGTCACCTTCGCCACCATCTCCTTCATGCCGTCGGGGGTCATGTCGAGCCGCGTGGCGAAAATCACCGCATCGGGCACGGGCTTTCCGGTCGTCTTGTCGACAAGGCGAACGGCGACGATGCGATCGGCGCCGGCCTGAACAGTCGGGTCGACGAGCTGGAATTCGTAGTCCTTGATGTCGGCGAAGGCGATCTTCGGCACTCCCGCCAGCAAGAGTCCGATCAGCGCGGCTGCGATGGCGCGCGCACGTATGGCAGTCTTCATGATTTGTATTCCTCGAAACGTCTGACCTAGCCGCAAGACAGCATGCGAAAGGACGCCCGCCCTTGCCGGGCGCGCGTCAACGCTCCGGCGCCAGCGCGCCGGTCAGACGATGGTTCGAGGTGGGTGGTCCGGCGGGCGCTCGCCCAGTCCATCGATCAGCAGATTATTGGGCAGAGCGAAGGCGTTAAGCGAGATGGTGCGATCGACCAGCACGCCGCTCCCATCAGGTGGCGGCATGGCGATGGTCAGCATGCACAGGGCGACGAAGGGACAGGATCCGCAGTCCTTGGCTTTCTGGTCCTGCTGGGGACAGCACGGCATGTCCCCCGCCATCGCCTGCATCTCGTCGGCAGCAGCCGCCATTTGCGGTGCAGCCATTTGCGATGCGGCCATTCCCGGCGCCGATAAGGGCGCCGCGAGCAGCCCCGCCGCCACGACGACAGCGATCAGCCAGTTGAAGACCTTGCTCGGATCCATGGTCCCTTTTCCCATGTGGGGAGGGCCAATGCAAATTGCCGGTCCATCACGATTTCGCCAGATCCAGCTCGATCAAGGAGCCGCCCGCGAGGCTGATCGGCCAGCAAGACGCCAGCTATATGGGTGCCTGGATCTCCGACAATGGAATAGGCTGGCATGTCGGCAACTCGGGCGGACATATCGGATAGCGATTCATGAATCGAAGCTTCCGCCGGCCAGTTTCGCCGGCGGGACGTCCACCAAAAGAGCGAACGACTTGCGCGGGACGAGACGATAGACGCGCCTGATATTCGCCGCGCTTGCGCGCGGGCGCTGATACCCGGTTCATCGGTCACGCCTCGTCAGTCGACGCGCGCGCCCAACCCTTCGAGTTGCGCATCGACGAATTGCGCAAGTTGTTGCCTGAGGTTTGCCGATGGTACGGCGACCATGCGGTCTTCGAGCCCGAGCGAAATGATCCCGTGCGCGGCTGAAAACATGGTTCGGGCGATCAGCACCAATTCAGCCGGGTCGCGTTTCGTTAAAAGCCGCGAGAGTGGCGAGTACATCAGCGCGAACGCCTCCATGACCATATCGAGGATATCGTTGGGAAACGGACGATTATTTTCCATCCGATGCTCAAATAGCGACCGGAGCAGGTTTGTATGCTCCGTAGCGAACTCGAGATAACCAGCCGCCAAGCCGTGGAGCTGGGCGCGAGGGTCATCGCGGGGAACCGCGCCTAGTTTCGAGGTCGAGTAGCTGAACGGTTTCCCGGTTCACGGTCAGGATCAGGCCGTCAAAGTCACCGAACTCATTGTAAACGCTCCCAATCGAGCACCCGGCAGCTTCGGCGACATCTCGCACCTTCAATGAAATCAATCCCTTAGCGCCGATAATGCGGCGTGCGGTATCGAGCATCAAAGCCCGCCGGCGCCCTTTTTTTTGGTCCCGCAAAGATTCTTCTTGAACAATGTTCATTTCTTTAGTACCGCATTTGAACAATGTTCAAATTAGCACGAGGCCCCGAAGATGCAAATGCTCTTGCTTGAAAATATAGCGCTTACCTTTGCCGAGGATGCTTACGCCCTCGTCATCGGCGCCGGCAAAATTGTCGCCAAATTCCTCATGAAACTCATCTCGGTCCCAATCGAACGGATAGCCCGGGCCAGCGACGTTGCGGGGGTGCTGGTCAACCGCCGTCAGCGGCAGCAGGCCAGGAAATGCCGTTGCCCGTTTTCATTCCGCCACCTGAAGCACCTGACGTGAGTTCGATCGATGCGCCAACTTCTCCCCCGCATGTTCGACATCCTTATTGACGTGTATCGTCAAACATTGTCTCCGCTGACGAGCCTGGATCGTTCACTGGCGGCGGCTTATCAGTCTCACATGACGGCTCGGCGCGCGCTTGCGATCGTAATCGCCGAGGAGGCCCGGGAAGCCGAACGAAGCCGCGCGCTCATGACCAAGACACAGGACCTGGAACAGCGTGCGGTCGAAGCACTCCGGGCTGGCCGCGACGATCTGGCAACGCAAGCTGCTGAAGCAATCGCGGCGATGTCCGGTGACATCCGTGCTACGGAGCAGGCTTCAAGGCATTTCGCCGCGGAAGTTGCCCTCGCGCGCCGCGAGGTCGAGGCTCAGCGCCGACGTTTATCGGATCTCGATCGCGGCCGCAGGATGGCCCGCATCGATAGCGCCCTGACCGGCACAATCCATGGTTCAGAGACGGGCCTCGACAGCCTCAGTGAAGCCGAAATCGCATTGGAGAAAGTCAGGGCAGACAACCAAAACGCCCGCGCCATAAGGCACGAAATGTCCCAGCCAGCGGAGCATCTGATCGAACGGATGTCGGAAGCTGGATTTGGCCGCCCAACCCATATTCGCGCATCGGATGTTCTGGCGAGACTTCGCAGGGCTGCCGAGCAGCCGGTTGCAACTCTGATCGAATCCAACCCGAAGTCTTAACCAGGGAACTACTATGTCACAGCATATGACGCATTCCGATCGCCCTACCAGCGCCTGGGTCAACTTTTCCTACATCTCCTTCGCAACATCTGTCCTCATGGTGGGTGGAGGCATTTTCGCGCTTCCGCTGGATTGGTGGACGCGCGCCTACTTCGCAATGGGAATGGGAATGTTGATTTAATCTTGCTTAACGCTCGCCAAGACGGTTCGTGACCTTCATGAGAGCGGCCGCATGATCAACAGGATTGAGGAAGCGCGGACGGAAAAACTCTTGAGCGCCGAACGGGCCTGATAACGCAGTCGATGAACCGCGGCACACCATCATCAAGCTTGCCCTAATTTGCAATTCAAAGCCATCACAGGAAGCCAATGATCCGGGAATTGATGTCATCGCGCCGCTTCGCGCCGTTGTTTTGGGCGCAATTCTGCGCCGCGCTCAATGATAACGTTCTGAAGAACGGCCTTGTCATCATCCTGCTCTATGGGGTGGCGACCACGCAGGGCGGGACTCTGGTGACGGTCGCCGGCGCGGTTTTCATTTTTCCGTTCTTCGTACTCTCGGGCCTTGGCGGCGAACTCGCTGACAAATACGTCAAGTCAGTCGTGGCGCGACGGTTGAAGTTCGTTGAAATTTTCGCTGCCGCGTTTGCCGCTGTCGGTTTCTTCTCGCACTCGATCCCGTTTCTGTTCCTGGCGCTCTTCATGTTCGGGATCGTTGCCGCGCTGTTCGGCCCGGTAAAATACGCCATTCTGCCTGATCAGTTGTCGGTCGGAGAGCTTGCGACGGGCAATGCGCTGGTGGAAGGCGCGACTTTCCTCGCGATCCTGATCGGCACCATCGCTGGCGGCTTGCTGGTCTCCGGTTCGACCCATATGGGCTGGGTCGCCTCCGCGATCGTGCTGCTTGCGTTCCTGGCGTGGGCGTTTGCTTCCCGCATACCAACGACGACACCATCGGCGCCTGAGCTTGCCATAACAGCCAACCCCTGGACCTCGACCATTCGCCTCCTCAAATCGCTTTATGGCGAGCAGCGCCTTTGGGATGGCATGCTGATCGTCTCGTGGTTTTGGTTGGCCGGCGCCGTCGTGCTGTCGCTGCTGCCCACGTTGATCAAGGATATCATCGGCGGCACCGAGGCCGTCGTGACAATGTGCCTTGCGATCTTCGCCATCGGCATTGCCGCGGGTTCGCTGTTTGCAGCACAGCTTTCGCATGTGAGGCCGAACCTGGCGCTGGTCCCGATCGGAGCGATCGTGATGGGCATTTTTGGCCTCGACATCGCATGGGTGGTGGGTCACGCCACGCCGGGCTCCGATGTTACGCCGCTGGCCTTTCTTACCTCGTTCAGTGGCCTGCGGGTCGTTGCCGACTTCGCGAACTTTGCCTTCGGTGGCGGCCTGTTCGTTGTGCCGTCCTTTGCCGCCGTACAGGCCTGGTCGAGGCCGGCCGAGCGCGCTCGCGTGATCGCCGCCGGCAACATTCTCCAGGCAGGCTTCATGGTGGCGGGCTCGCTGGTCGTCGCGCTGGTTCAGGCTGCCGGACTTTCGATCACCTGGATCTTCTTTGGCCTCGCGCTCGCGTCGTTCGGTTCGATCTTCTTTGTTCTCAGTAAATGGGGCAAGGAAGGCGTCCGCGACTTCGGTGCGCTGTTGTTTCGGGCGCTGTTTCGGGTCGAGATACGAGGATTGGAAAATCTGCCCGCGCCTGGCACCCGCATGCTGATTGCGCCTAACCACGTCAGCTTGATCGACGGTCCGCTGATACATGCGACGTTACCGATTGACGCCAGCTTCGCGGTCGACACCGGAATCGCAAAGGCGTGGTGGGCCAAGCCGTTCCTTCGGCAAATCCGGCACTACACCATGGACCCGTCCAAGCCGCTTGCAGCACGCGACCTGATCAAGCTTGTTGCGTCCGGCGAGCCGGTCGTCATCTTCCCGGAAGGCCGCATCACGGTTTCTGGCTCGCTGATGAAGGTTTACGACGGCACCGCGATGATCGCCGACAAGGCGGACGCCGTGGTCGTGCCGGTGCGGATCGAAGGTGCCCAGCGATCTTATCTGAGCTACCTGAAGAACGGCGAGATCAAGCGCAGTCTTTTCCCGAAAGTCACGGTTTCCATCTTGCCGCCCGCGAAGCTTGCGATTGACCCACTGTTGAAAGGCCGGGCGCGGCGCAACGCTGCCGGCAGCGCTTTGCAGGACGTCATGATCGACGCCATGGTGAAGAACGCAATGCTGGACCAGACGCTGTTTGAGGGACTGGCGCACGCGCATCGCGATCGCGATACCGGCAAGCCGATCATCGAGGATGCGCTTGGTACGTCCTTGACCTACCGCAAGCTGATCCTTGGCGCACAGGTATTGAGCCGCAAGCTCGAACAAGGCACATCGATCGGCGAGAATGTCGGCATGCTGTTGCCGAACTCGGCCGGCGTGGCGGTCGTATTCATGGCGCTTCAGACTATCGGCCGCGTGCCGGCGATGCTGAACTTTTCAGCCGGCATCTCGAACGTGGTGGCGGCGATGAAGGCGGCGCAGGTTCGCACTGTCCTGACGTCGAAAGCGTTCGTTGAGAAAGGCAAGCTCGACAAGCTGGTGGCGGCGATTGCGGGCGAAGCCCGCGTGGTCTACCTCGAAGACATCCGGGCCGGAATTGGCTTTGCCGACAAACTGGCAGGCCTGTTGGCCGGGTCTGCGCCCCGAGTTGCGCGCAACGCGGATGATCCGGCGGTCGTGCTGTTCACCTCCGGATCGGAGGGGACGCCCAAAGGGGTCGTGCTGTCCCACCGCAATATCCTCGCCAACGCTTCGCAGGCGCTGGCGCGGGTCGATGCCAACGCCAACGACAAGGTCTTCAACGTCCTGCCGGTGTTCCACTCCTTCGGGTTGACTGGAGGCATGATGATGCCCTTGCTCGCTGGCATCCCGATTTTCATGTATCCGTCGCCCCTGCACTACCGAATCGTGCCCGAGCTGATCTACCAGACCGGAGCCAGCATCCTGTTCGGTACCGACACCTTCCTCGCCGGCTACGCACGTTCGGCTCACGCTTACGACTTCCGCTCGTTGCGGCTGGTGCTCGCGGGCGCGGAAGCCGTCAAGGACCGAACGCGCCAGACCTACATGGAGCGCTACGGCTTGCGTATCCTGGAGGGTTATGGCGTCACCGAAACCGCGCCGGTGCTTGCCATGAACACGCCAATGGCCAATCGCCCGGGAACGGTTGGTCGGTTGTCGCCGCTGATGGAGGCGCGCCTCGATCCCGTCCCCGGCATCGAAGAAGGTGGGCGGCTTTCGGTCCGAGGCCCGAATGTCATGCTCGGCTATCTTCGCGCGGAGAATCCAGGCGTGCTGGAGCCCCTGCCGGAAGGATGGCATGATACCGGCGATATCGTCAGCATCGACGCCGCCGGCTTTATCACGATCAAGGGTCGCGCCAAGCGCTTTGCCAAAATTGCCGGCGAAATGGTTTCGCTGTCGGTTGTCGAAGCGATGGCAACCGCCCTCTGGCCGCAAGCCATTTCGGTCGCAGTTTCGATTCCCGACCAGCGCAAGGGCGAGCGGATTGTGCTGCTCACCACCCAGAAGGACGCCAACCGCGCCGCGATGCAGCGCCACGCCAAGGCGTCAGGGATATCGGAACTGGCCGTACCCGCCGACATCTGCGTGGTGGACAAGGTGCCGCTGCTTGGCTCGGGCAAGACCGACTACGTGGCGGCGACAGCGCTCGCCAAGGAGACGGCACCGACGGCCGGGCGTGAAGTGGCGTGACCGCTACGCCTTCATCAGGCGTCGTTCTTCTGCATGGCCTGGCAAAAACGCCGCGCTCGTTCGGGCGAATGGAACGAGCGCTGCAAAAGGAAGGCTTCGCGACGCTGAACCTCGCCTACCTGAGCCGAAAACATCCGCTGGAGGTACTCGTCGAGGATGTTCACGCAGCTATTCATCCATTTGCCATGCAGACGGACGCGCTTTACTTCGTCACGCACTCCATGGGCGGACTGCTCGCGCAACTCTATCTGGCAAAGTATCGACCGATCCGGCTACATCGCGTCGTCATGCTCGGCCCACCGAATGGCGGCAGCGAGGTCGCGGATTTTCTGAAGGAAACCGCGCCCTATCGTGCATTTTATGGACCTGCCGGTCAGCAACTCGGGACCAAGCGACTGCAATCTTCCGGGCGGCTTCCGCCGCCGGATTATTCTGTCGGGATCATAGCGGGAAACAAGACCATCGATCCGATCTCCGTCCTTCTTTATCGTACCGCGGCCAAATGACGGCAAAGTCTCGGTAGAGAGCACCAGACTAAAGGGCATGACCGACCACATCGTGCTTGGCGCAACGCATTCCGGTTTGCTGAGGCACCAAGGCGCCATCAATCAAACCATTTCCTTTCTGCGCGACGGCCGATTTTCCCGACCGTGATGGGTAGCCCATCTGCGCCGCGAAGTCGCGAACTTCCTCGCCGCGGTGCGAGCGGCGGCGTAGGCAATCGCATTTCGGTTGGACCAGAATGGACTTACGCGTTGCATCTGGCAGCGGTGCTATGAAATAGCGAGATCGAGGGCGAGCCGCACGGACGCTAGGAGACTGGTATGAGCGTTGCCTTCACCAAGGAAGACAGTGCCGAAACCGCGTCGGAGATCTTTCTGCCCGACCGCCCGATTTCGCCGCATCCGAACCTCGTGAGCGAAGCGGGCCTGAAGGCGCTGGAATCGCAACTGCAGCAGGCCCGCGAGGCCTATGAGGCCGCGCAGACCATCGAGGACGTCAACGAGCGGCGGCGGCAATCGGCGATTCCGTTCCGCGATACGCGCTACCTCGCCGAGCGGCGTCCGCACCGCGCAGGTCGTCGCCAAGCCGGCGTCGAGCGACGCGGTCGCCTTCGGTTCGACGGTGACCTTCAAGCGCGACGATGGCCGCGTGCAGACATATCGCATCGTCGGCGAAGACGAAGCCGACCCCAAGGCCGGCTCGATTTCCTTCGTGTCGCCCGTGGCGCGGCTGCTGATGGGCAAGGCCGTCGGCGATGAGGTCGACGTTTCGGGCCACAGTCTCGAGATCGTTGCGATTTCGTAACGCGGGCAAGCCCGTCGCCACATCTATTTCTGATTCAGACTTCAAACAACCTTTCGGTGCCATACCCGCGAAAGCGGGCCTTGGCGCGCGAAGGGGCACGGCAATCGTCACTTTTGGTCATGGCCGGGACTTGTCCCGGCCATCCACGTCTTGCTTGTGGCTATCGTCGAAGGAAGATGTGGATGCCCGGCACAAGGCCGGGCATGACGGGCCGATGGAATAGGCTGGCATGTCGGCAACTCGGCCGGACGTATCGGATGAATCGAAGCTTCCGCCGGCGGGACGTCCGTCAAAAGAGCGAACGACTGCGAAGGCGGTCATTGAGGGCCGATGCAAGTGTTCTGCGGCCGATCACGTTGAAGCTCCGGAGCTCATGCATGGTACTGCCGCTGAGTGCCCAGCGCCGAGAACCAAAGTTTAAATTGGAGACCAGGCGAGTTATCAAACATTTCGATACGCGCACCATGAAGGCGGGCGACGGCCGAGACCAGGCTGAGTCCCAGGCCGTTTCCCGGTGTGTAGCGACTTTGTTCGAGTCGATAGAAGCGCTTAAAAACCTGTTCACGTTGATCCGCTGGAATTCCGGATCCGTTGTCGGTGATCGAAACGACCGCGCCACCGTCCACGGTTTCGCAGGCAACGACGACTTGTCCTCCGTTGTGGCCGTGCTTGATTGCATTATCCACGAGATTGGCGATGGCATCAAAAATCAAATCGCGATCGCCGATCGCCAGCACTTCGCCGTTTCCGGTCATGGAGAGAAAGCTGCCGCGCTGCTCGGCCGCGGCGTCGTACAACTCGACGACCTCATGGGCGATTTCGACGAGGTTCACGGTTCGAAACCCTTCCTTCCGTACCTGGGCCTCGATTTGCGCTATCCGCGTTATTGACGTGAAGATCCTCAAGACCGCATCAAGATCGGCCATGGTGTCCCCGATCAACATTTGAGCGTCTTCGTCAAAGCGCCGGAGGTTATAGGCCATCTCCAGACGTCCGCGCATTCGCGTAAGCGGCGTCCGGAGGTCGTGGGCCAGATTGTCGCTCACCTGCTTTACTTCTCCCATCAATGTTTCGATGCGGTCCAGCATCAAATTGAGGTTTTCGGCAACGCGATCCCATTCGTCATTGGTGCCGCGGAGCGGGATACGCTTGTCCAGACCACTCGCCATGATGGCTCGGCTGGTGGCATTGATCTGCTCGATTCGTCCCACCGTCCGGCGCGTCACCAGGACGCTCGCAACCCCGGCGAGCACAAATATCAACGACACGCCAGAGATCACGGCTGTCTTGATCTTTCCGGTGAAGCCATCGAGATCACTGATGTCCCGTCCAACCAGCAGCCGATCTCCGCTTGCGAATGTGTCGATCATCCCCCGCACCCGCGGCCCGCCGGTCCCTTCCGGCGACCCGCCGGAGGCGCGAAATTCCGTCCACCCCGAGGGCGCGGGCGCGGTTGCCGTCACCGGCCATTCTCCCAGGTTGCCGGCGAGCACAGCGGATGAACGATCGGAGAGGACATATGCGTGACCGGCGAAAGCCGGGTCGGACGTGCGTTGCCGGATAAGGCTGATCAGTGCGTCACGTCCTGACCGCCCGTAAACATCCTGCAGGTCGATATACTCGGCCGTGATCGCACGATCCGATCGGCTGCGTACAAAGGTGGAGGTCGACAGATAGACATAGCTGAAGATTGCCGACACGATCACGCCAAACGTCCCGATCGCGATCAGCGCCAGTTTGAACGTCGATGACGTGAGTGTCTTAGCCAGGAGCACGGAGACAGTACCCGATGCCTCGAACGGTATGGATCAGCGGATAGGCTTGGTCGTCATCGACCTTTCGACGCACCCGTCCAACGTAGACATCGATGATATTGGTCGACGGATCGAAATGAAGGTCCCAGACGTGTTGCAACAGCATGGCGCGGGATACAACGCGGCCTTCATTGCGCACCAGATATTCCAAGAGCTGGAATTCCCGCGGAAGCAGGTCGATACCCTTGCCGCGCCGGCTGGCGGTCCGCGAGATCAGGTCGATCGCAAGATCGCCGACGCGCAAGATGGTCTCCTTGGCGATGGTGTCACTGCGCCGACCAAGCGCCTCCAGCCGGGCCAACAGTTCAATGAAAGAAAACGGCTTGACCAGGTAATCGTCTCCGCCGGCACGCAGACCACGTACCCGGTCGTCAACTTCTCCCAGCGCGCTAATGATCAGGAACGGTGCGGCGATGCCGTCATCGCGCAGCCTCCGCATCACCGCGATTCCATCGATGTCCGGGAGCATGCGATCAATCGTGATGACGGCATACTCGGAGGCCGAGCCTCGGCTCAGCGCATCGTTGCCGCAAGTGGCCAAATCCACCTGGTAACCGCTGGTCGTGAGCTGTTCCACGAGCTGACCGGCAGTTTCAGGATCGTCCTCAACAACCAGAATACGGCGATGACCTCCCGTCATGGTCTGCTGTCTCCGACCGATCAGCTACGAGCCTCGGTTAGGTCGGTTTTGACCCATGTTACTCTCAGCATGGCTGGCAGGCTCGCAAATGAGCGTGATGGCCGCCGCCGGCCTGTCCAGCCGGAAATGCCGGCGACGATCATCATGGCGATGCCGGCTAGTAGTAGCCGTAGCCCCCGCAGACGTTGGTCCACTGCGGTCCGTAGGCTGTCCATATCCTGCGCCAGCAGCCGTCATAGTAGCCGTCATAGTAGCCGTAGTCGGCGTAGGCGAAGGGAACGCCAACGAATGCAAAGCGGCGGAAGCCGTGATGGAAGAAGCGGTGATTGAATGCTCCGTGCGAAAAGCGCGGTGAGAACCCCGCATGCGCGAAAGGCGCTCCGGCAAAGCGTGCGCCGGCAAAATGCGGAGCCCCGCCGATGCCGCCAAAACCCATTCCTCCTCCCACGGCATGCATCCCTCCTCCCCAACCGCCGCCGTGCATGCCGCCGAAGCCGCCCCCGCCGTGCATACCGCCGCCGAAGCCGCCCCCACCGTGACCACCACCACCACCACCACCCGCCCGAGAGCCGGTGATGCGAAGGCAAGCGTCGCGGCGACCACGCAAGCAACTAGCCAATTAAGAGACCTGTGGTTCATCCCATTCCTCCATTGTTGGAACGCAGCGGGCAATCCCGCCGCCGGAAGGAGATCAGGAGACCCAATTCATCCGACAACTTCAAATGACTAAGGTGACAGATTCTGACTATGAAGTTAGCGTCGCATAGAACCCGATGTCCGGTCCCGGCCATCATCATCTAGGAGCCGCTGTGAAGTGAAGCGGCCGGAGGAGAAATTGGCATTTAACCTGATCAAGGAAGAACGCGGCCGCTCGCCAAGGCTCTGGAATACTGGATCGTCCGCTTTCGCGGACGATGACGTCGGGACGTAACCTTCTCGCGATGCACAGCGGCCGAGTTTTGCAATCAGCGAAGCCCAAAGCAGAGGGCGCGGCGCGACCTCTGTTGAGAGAGGCGCCGGCCACCTCAAGCGAGGCGCAGGGAATGCCGGGTGTCCAATGCACCCGTGGTTGGCCGATCCAAGCTCCTAAAGGTACGCAGCGAGGCCGATCGAGGAGACGGTGAGCGATAGCAAGGCGGCGCCAAGCATCATCCATAACGTGTCGATTTTGGTCGTTAGCAGCAGCGCGAAGCACACTGCCGCGGTCAGCCACGTGACGGGCCCCGTCAGTCCGTCCCGCCCGAGCGGGATAGCGGCCACCGTGCGAACAACACGGTGATAATCACGACGAAGATCGTGCAGGGGATGGAAGCCGCCAGCAGCGTGATGATGGCACCCGCCCAGCGTCGCAGTATCCAGCCGATGCCGACACAGAAAGCCAGCACATTGGTGCCGGGCGTGAGCCGGCCGAGCGCGAAGGACAGTCCGAATTGCTCCTCGCTCACCCATCGGCGCTTGCCGACGATCTCGCCGTGAATGACGGCCGTGGTGGCGCTGCCGCCGCCGAGCGTGAAGTTGGCGTAGCGCACGAAGACGTCGCCGATTTGCTTCAGCGATGGCGGATCGGCGGGTTGGCGGTCGGTATCGCCGCTACGCTGCATGGGCCGTCTCCAGCCACTGGCGGATGGCGAGAGCGACTCCGGCGGCGATCCGCCGCGGGCGCTCGCCGAGACCGCTGAAACTAGCGTGTTCGGGAGGGCGGGGATCCACTTCCACGATCTTGTCGCCGGCCGCTACCGCGACACCCGGCCTCGTCAATCCCCGCAGCGTGCCGGAAATCGGCGCGTGCAGCGGCGCCCCGTCGATTGTCGCTACGACGGCGCCGGCCGAGATCGGCTCGCCGATCCGGAGGGCGGAGCGAAGCACTCCCGGGACGGGCGCATAGAGGATGTGCTCGCGGCCGACACCCTCGATCGCGCGTGGCCCACCTGCCAGCGGCAGCGCCGAACCCTCGCGCAGGACTGCGCCCAGCCCGTCGCCCCAGATCGTCTCGACGACGACGTCGGCCGTCCGCTGCGCCGCATGGCCGGGGCCGAGGCCGATGGTCAGAGCGACCAGACCGCAATGGGGTTCCGGCGGAACGCGCTTGCGCATCCGCGCATTGACCAGGACGGTCCACGGCGATGCGCTCAGCCAGCGCCTCAGATCGCCGATGACCACGGGGATCGACGCGCGCTCGCGCAGTCCGACGGTCATCTCCGTCGGCGTCGCGCATCGCCGGGCCGCAACTCCGGCGAGGACGGCCGACCCGTCGAAGAAGGCGTCGGCGAACCCCATCGCTCGACGGTGGGTCTTCGGTGCTTCGTCTCCGTGCTGGAGAGACACGGCGTATCCGGCCCGAAACAGACAGTGGGCGGTCGCGGAGGCCACATCGTTCAGGCCCCTGACAAGCACGCAGGTCGCGCTTTCCGGGACAGGCCATTGTAGGAAACGTGGAGGGGGGTGGGATACGGACCAAATCGGAGAATCAACCCCATGCACTTGGATATGCGCCGGGCCAAACGCTGCGGCGCGAAAACACGGAACGGGACGCCCTGCCAGTCGCCAGCGATGGCAAACGCTAGGTGCCGAATGCACGGCGGCCCGTCACCGGGAGCACCGAAGGTCGCTACGGAGGGAGATTTCGGCATTGGTCCGCGTTGCTCGAGCCTTTAGAGGCGGGCAGGCCGTAAGCTCGCCGGCAAGGCAGGGCAAGACAGGCATTTCCAATCGCAAAACATTCTCGCGCTGAAAAATCGTTGGCGTAACTCCAATCTATTTTTGAAACACGGGTTCAGTTGGGATTCGTCGCTAAACCCCGAGCGCCACATGTATTTGAATTTGATGCTGCAGCTGGCCGTTGCCGAGATAGCAAAGCGGATTGCCCGCTCATCTCGCGCTCGGCCAGCGCCGCCGCCGGGGAAAGTGCCGCCGGAGGCAGCCAAAACATCAAATTCGAGTGTGAATGCTCATTGGGTTCCCACGCCCCTTGGCTGTTATACCCTGGAGCGTGCTGGTATAGATTTCGACCAGATATCAGGGGGCGGAATGACTTTCGTATCGTGGCAATTCGGCGTGTTGGTCGCCGTGGTGTTTGTCATTTACTATTTGCCCTCGTTAAGGGCATACCAAGTGCAGCTCTTGGTGCTGGCGAGCCTATTCTTCTACGGCTATGGGCAACCGGAGCTTTTGCCGCTCCTCGCCATCGCGGTCTTCGGCACCTATTTGTTTCTAATCTTGTCGATGGCTAATCGCGTCATATGGCTGCCCGCTGGCATTACGTTCAACCTCGCGTTACTGGCGTTCTTTAAATACAAGTTGCTGTTTATCAACCCGTTGTCGCCACCGCTATCTGACGTTCCTGTCTTAGACTTTCTGTTGCTCCTGCCGCTGCCAATCGGAATTTCGTTTTTTGTTTTTCATAACATCAGTCTGCTGGTCGATCTGACGAGGCGAGCGGAGAAAAAGCCGCCCGACCTCGCTAGCGTCTTTCTCTACATCATTTTCTTTCCGCAGCTTGTTTCCGGTCCGATCACTCAGGCCGCGAATTTCATGCCCCAAATCAGGCCGAAAGTTTTGGCCGATGTTCAGTTCGTTGACGCTGCGAAGTGGATCCTGACAGGATATTTTTTCAAGCTCTATGTGGCGAACAATCTCAACACGATGACCGCCTACATGGACTTCCCATTTTACGAAACGGTCCAGGCCCACGACAAATGGACGCTGGTTTTCCTTTACGGCTACCAAATCTACGCCGACTTTTTCGGATATTCGTCCATCGCTATCGGGCTGGGACTTCTGTTCGGGTACCGGCTGCCGATCAATTTCAACCTGCCCTATATCTCCGCGTCTTTTTCCGAATTCTGGACCCGCTGGCATATTTCGCTATCGGGCTGGCTGCGGACCTACCTTTATATTCCACTTGGCGGCAACCGACGCGGCGAATTGAGAACGTATCTCAACCTGATGACTGTCATGGGCCTCGGTGGCCTCTGGCACGGCGCGGGACTGAGCTATCTGACGTGGGGCCTTCTGCACGGATGCCTGCTCGTGATCGAACGGCCCATGATTGGCTTTCTTAACCTCGCGAATTCGAGCATCCTTCGCGGAGCACGGATATCGATCGTCTTTCTGTGCGTTTCGCTGCTATGGATTTTCTTCAAACTACCAAACTTCACGCATGCAACGGCCTACCTGGCGGCAATGTTCCACCACAACGACAGCCCTAAACCGGTCCATTTGTCCTACGCGCTCGCGACTTTTTACGCTCTTCCGGTGATGATACAGCATTTGGTCCCACAAGAGTTTCTGCACCGATTTATGATGCGCGCCGAGCCCTACCTCTACGGCATGATGGCAGTATTGTTGGTGGCCGATGCCGGTCCCAACGCCGCCTTCATCTATTTTCAATTCTGAGCTCGGCTGATGACACGAACCCAACAACTTGCATGGCTTGCGAAGGTCGCGCTGACCGCCTTCGGCGGGCTACTCTTATGTGCATTGGTAACGCCGATACTTGCGGGAGCGCCGCAGGTTCAGGTCACAGAAAACGATGGCCAGGGCGCAGAGGAATTGGTCCTTTACCGAAATGAGCCAACGCCCCTTTACGCGCTTGTCGGGACCTCGCTAACTTACCGTTTGAAGGAAGAATATTTCCTACCGATGGCCGTCCGAAATCTAGCTCTTCCGGGTCGGTCAGTCGTAACCAGTCTTGAAATTCTCGGCAGTTACCCAAAGCTTCCCGCTAACATCTTTGTAGAAACGAGCGTGATGACGTGGAGTGACGACGCCAACTTCGTCAAGAAATTCTCGTATGATGCAGGCCGGCAATTCAAGATCGGTCCGCTGGTCCGGGGTCTAGTTGCTTACATCAATTCCGCTAAACCGAAGGTGAAGGCAGCACAGCTAGATGACAGCATCCTGAGCGAGCCCCCCGCGCAATATGACAACAAAGACTATATCGAGTGGGCAAAGAAGCAATGGACCGGCCACAATCAGGATGCCGAGATTGCTTCGAATGTGGATGCGCTAGCCCATCTCGTTATCCAGTTAGAGAAAAGGGGTAGCAACGTTTATCTCTATGAAATGCCCCTCGCGCCGGGCATGACAGAAACCAATGTCATGACGACTACGCGAAAATTGGTCCACGAGCGGTTTGCAGGTCCGGGTCGTTGGCTGACACTTAATTACCCGGTCGACCAATTACGATTTCGGGACCATGCTCACCTCGACGAACGCTCCGCGCTTATCGTGGCTCGCGCCATGCGCAACGCGATTCTTGCAGGCCATCCGCAATCCTGATCCGCATTGTAGACCAGCCCGCCGACCTGTTGGCGGCGTCGTTGCTTGCGGTGCAGGACGTCGCAAATGCTACCGGCGGGCCATGATAGGCGAGCAAACATTTGAAGGCCGACGCGAAAACCTTAGCCAAGCAAACAAGCTCTCGCGTACCCACGCCACACTGCTGGAAGCTCTGAACCGGCATCGGGGCAAGGGCCAACAGAAAGTTACCGTCGAACACGTCCACGTCCACGAAGGCGGACAGGCCATTGTAGGAAACGTGGAGGGGGTGGGATACGGACCAAATCGGAGAATCAACCCCATGCACTTGGATATGCACCGAGCCAAACGCTGCAGAGCGAAAACGCGGAGCGGGAAGCCGTGCCAGTCGCCCGCGATGGAAAACGGTAGGTGCCGAATGCACGGCGGTCCTTCGCCGGGCCCACCGAGAGGAAATCGGAATGCATTCAAGCAGGGGCGCTTTACGGCGGAAGCAATTGCGCTACGGAAGGAGATTTCAACATTGATCCGCGTTGCTTGCGCGTCATCGGCAACCGTAGTCTAGGCTTGATAGCGGGTCTTGTTGCGAGCTGTGGTAACGATTCAGAAAGAGCGTGCTTAATTCTCGGCGCGCTCGTACAGAAGTCTCCTCTCAGCCGGGAATAGCACTCGATCGCTACGGCTACTCTGCTTCTTCAGAATCGAAACTACCGCAGGCAATCCCCCGAGCATGACGAAGCCGTTTCTGTCGCCGCACGCCACCGACCACTACCGCCCCGACATCGATGGGCTGCGAGCGTTTGCCGTAGTATCAGTAGTGCTCTATCACGCCTTCCCGAAAGTCGTCACTGGCGGCTTTGTGGGCGTAGACATCTTTTTCGTGATTTCTGGCTTCTTTATCTCCAAAATACTTTTCACTGAAATGACCGAACACCGCTTCTCGTTCACGACGTTCTATGGGCGGCGTATCCGACGGATTTTCCCGGCACTTGCTGTTTGCTTGGCCGCCGTCTTGGGTTTCGGTTTTGTCTCCCTAATGCCGTCCGAGCTGGCACAGTTGGGCAAACATGCGTTCTTCGGCGCAGCCTTCCTCTCCAACATCGTGCTGTGGAGCGAAAGCGGTTATTTCGATAGCGCCGCCAGCTTAAAACCCCTCTTGCATCTGTGGTCGTTGGGCATCGAAGAGCAGTTCTACATCTTCTGGCCGGCATTGCTTTGGGTGGCCTTCCGGATGAAGACGAGGGTGGGAAGACTGCTGGCCGTGCTATTCTTGGTCTCCTTCGCAATCAACGTCGCGCTGTCCACGATCAATATCGCCGATGACTTCTACCTACCTGTGTCACGTTTCTGGGAGCTGTTGGCCGGGGCGGGCCTGGCCTGGCGACGCCAGATTGTCCTTGCGCCCATCGTCGGGTCCTGCCTTTCAATTGCGGGCTTTGTCGCCCTGCTGACATCAGCGGCGCTGTTCACACCGGAGATGTCCTTTCCAGGCTGGCCTGCTTTGCTGCCAGTCGCGGGAGCGGCATCTGTAATCCTAGCCGGCTCCAAGGCGACGGTGAACCGAATTGTGTTCTCTAACCGTGCCGTCGTTTTCGTCGGACTGATAAGCTATCCGATCTATATCTGGCACTGGCCGCTGATTTCTTACGCCTATGTTATTCGTTTGGGCAGGCCGCCGACGCCCCTAATGGCGACTGCCCTTGTGGCTGCCAGTTTCCTGCTAGCTTGGGCTACCTACCGTTTCAATGAGTATCCGGTCCGCTTTGGGGCGCACCGCCACCGGCGCACCCAGATCGTCGCTGCTTGCGTGGCGGTTCTCGGTGCCTGCGGATTGGCAATGTGGACCAAGAATGGTTTCCCAGAACGTTTCCCGCCCCTTCCAGGGGTCGACGTCCACAAGATAGGCGACGCGAGAACTCGATGCAGCCTTCAGGCCCACAAAGGGCATGGAGGTCATAAGCGACCACTGGACTTTGGTGGCGCGTCTGGGCCATGGCGAGCGGAAGGTGGCATTAAGTGGCGACAGCCAACTGTTTCACTACGGGCCCCGAGTGCAGCAACTAGCCGACGACGGCCAGTTGGCAGCCAACACCTATTTCGTGACAGGCCCTAGGTGCCCTCCGGTGCCGGCCGTGATCCAGCGAGATAAATTTGCGCGTTGCGCCGATTTACCCGGCATTTTAGTCGACCTGGTACGGCGCGAGAAGGTGCAATCGGTGGTGCTCGGTGCTGCATGGTCGGGCTACAGCAACGGAGGCATGGTGATCGAACGCGACGGTAAGCGCGTGCCCTTAAACACAATGGAGGGTATGGATGATTTCTACGCCAATCTTGAAGACTATGTGCGTTTGTTGCAGGGCGAGGGAGCCAACGTCTATTTGGTGCTAGGCGTGCCCAGTCACCAACGGTTCAATCCAGGCGAGATGGTAAGGCGCAACGTGACTAGTTTTCGAATCGCTCCGGACGTTGAGAAGGCAATACCCATCGCCGAGCTGCAAGCCATCAATGCTACCGTCGACGCCAAACTCCGCACCATCGGCGAGCACACTGGAGCGACACTGCTCGATCCTCTTCCCGATATCTGCGGCAGCGGCGACGGGTGCCTACCATTCTTCGGGGCGGGCGAGCCGAAATTTTCGGACAACGTGCATCTACGGCCTGTATTTGTACGGGAGCATCTGCACTTCCTCGATCTCCTGTTGAAGTGATCGGTGGCCGCGCAGGGGCGACGCATCAATGCATGGAATTAAGTTAGCCGAGAGACTAAAAATCAGACCTAACTTCCTAGCGCGGATTGGTCGAGGCCACCGGCCCGCCGAGCACGCGGTCGATGACGGCGTGGACCAAATATACCGACCCCTTTTCGGTCAGATGGACTTGATCGCTCGTCGAAATGTCGCCTGCGTTGTGACCGGCCCGCGTTAAACAGCCGTGAGTGTTGCAGAGCGCATCCCAAGCGGAGATGAATTCCGCGCCGGCGGGAACAAGCCTTTCGCGCATGACTGCATCGTACCAATTGGACGATACCGCACCATTCCATCGCTCGGGAATAAGTCGATGGTACAGCATGAAATGGCGCAATACCTCGTTCGGTAGCCCGCGCCGCCACACCGGCACCTGTCCGAGTACCACCACACGAACGCCCGTTTGTTTGAGACGGGCGACCGTTTCGACGACATTGCTCAGATGTTTTTCCCAGGTGCCGTGCAGCATCACGATATCCGGCTTAATCTCGCGAACTAGGTTGAGCACCTGGTCGTTAATGGCGCGGCAATTTGGCACCCCAGGTATATCGGCATTTAGAGCCGGTATGCAGGAAGAGGAGGTGAACTGCGCGATGCCGAAATTCCTACTCTCTTGTGCCTTGCGCAAACCCGGCAACAGCGCGGCGGCAGTCGAATTGCCCCACACCAGCACGAGTGGCCGCCGATCGCGGTCGACACAACTATCGGCAAATGACGTCTCGCGACTCGAATCAAGCAGGCATTGGTGAAGCCGCCAATACGGGGATTCCGTGTTCACGCTGGCCACCGCGCGGATTTCCGCAGGGAGGCGAAAATCGAAACCGCGGCCCCAGACGACAACCCCACCTGCGACCGCCATCAGGACCAAGCTGGCGCAAAGCGCATACGCCTGGCGCGGGCTTGCCCTACCAAATCGAACCGGCTGTTCGATGAACCGATAGGTCATCCAAGCCAGCAGCACGCTTGCGAGCAGAATGAGTTCACGCTCCAGCAGCGTCAGCGGACTGAACTTGATGATGCCGAAAAACACAAGCAGTGGCCAATGCCACAGATAAAGCGGATAACTGATGAGCCCGATCCACACCATTGGCTTGCTCGCGAGCACGACGCGGCATAGTCCCGCTGAGGGCGCGGATAACAGCAACGCGCTTCCGCCAACTGGCAGGAGTGCCCACCAGCCCGGAAATGCGCTATGGCTGTGAAGCAAGCCAACAGGAACTGCGATTAGCACTAGGCCCACAATGGCGCGCCCATTGCTTGCTGCGGCGGTTTGGCTAATGCTGCCCCAGCCCCGAGCCAGTGCAGCCCCCGCGAGTAATTCAAACGCGCGGGTGAAAGGCAGATAAAATGTCGCGACTGGGTTTACGCCGATCAACGCTAGGTTCAGGACAAACGAGGCGATGCCGAGCGTGAATGTCACCGCCAATATGCTCAACCGGAAGCGGACGGCTAGCATCAAGAGCAGCGGCCAGAGCAGGTAGAATTGCTCCTCGATACCGAGCGACCAAAGATGCAATAGCGGCTTTTTGGCGGACTCTACGTCGAAATAGCCGGACTGCAGGAACAGCGCGATGTTGGCAGAGAACGCCGCACTGGCGAAAACATCACTGCCGAGCCGCGCAAAGTCTGCTGGGAGCATCGAGAACCAGCCGAGCACGAGCACCGTCCCGAGCACTACAGCCAAAGCGGGAAAAATGCGTTTGATACGCCTGTCGTAAAAGCCAAGCAGGCTGAAGCGCTTCTGATCAAGGTCCCACGCAATGATGCCGGTAATCAGAAATCCGGAAATCACAAAGAAAACATCGACGCCGATGAAGCCGCCCGGTACCGCCTCCGGGAAGGCGTGAAAATGCAGAACCAGCATCACAGCGATGGCGCGGAGGCCATCGATATCGGGTCGATACTGCGTGGGGGGCAAGGACAACAGCAGGGGAATCCAAGTCGCGACGAGCCAACGTATTCATGTTTCTCGATTTACGTCCTTTGGGAACTAATTTGGGGGCCTACTCCAAATTTCAAGAAAGTACGCCAATCAATATATTATCTGACTTTGGTGGCGGAGAGGGAGGGATTCGAACCCCCGATAGGCTTGCACCTATGCCGCATTTCGAGTGCGGTGCATTCGACCACTCTGCCACCTCTCCGGGCGCCATGATCGGTGATTTGCGTTCACCGCGGTCGTCGCGAGTTCTAGGCGAGGACGGCTGGCCGGGCAAGCGGCTGAGGGCGCAAATTGGGTGGCGATTCGAACTCGTGCGACCGATCGGCACGGCGATCGTCACTTTTGGTCATGTCTCCGGACTAAACACTTGTCCCGGCCATCCACGTCTTGCTTGTGGCTATCGTCGAAGGAAGACGTGGATGCCCGGCACAAGGCCGGGCACGACGAGCCGATGGAAGGTGCCCGATTTCGCTGGCCGCGTTTCGAGTCAGACGCCACAGAGAAAAAGTGGGACCGCCAGACGCGGTAAATAACCGGCGGTCCCGTGCCGCTTCATTGAAATTCTGGCTGGGAAGTGCGGCTTCGCAAGCCAGTGGAGCGACGAAGCCACGGTAGCGATCCGCTCGCGGACAGCAACGCGATCCCGGTTTTAACCTAACCGGTCAAGGTTACCTGCTCAGAGACGCCCTCTTATCCTCCGCGTTTGCGGAGCGGTCCCTCACCCCGACCCTCCCGGAGCGAGCTTTGCTCGTCTCGGCCCCGCTCTTGCGGGGAGAGGAAGAAGAATGCCGCCTCGGGAACCGGCTCAGTCCTTGGACTTCTTCGCTTTCTTGTCCTTGTCATCCTTGTCGTCCTTGGCGCGCTCCTTCTTGTCCTCTTTCTTTTCCTTGCCATTGTCCTTCTTGCGATTGGTGAAGCGCGCATTGCCGAGGCCTGTGCCGATGGTCAGCACGCCCCAGCGATCGACGTCCTGCATGAACGGAATTTCCGACAGGCCCTGGGCCACGCCATCATTGTGCATCAGCACCGCGGTGTCGTGATCGCCGATCTGCGGAATGGCTTCAACCAGGCTCGCGGGCAGGTTGAACTTGCTGCTTTCCCAATTGCCCGGCAGGTTCTGCGCGCCCTTCTCGATCGAGCCGTCTTCATTGATGACGCCGGGGCAGGAAATGCCGATGAACGGCGCGAGCTTCAACCCTTCGGTTTCGGCCGCCGCGATCAGGCCCTTCAGCATTTTCACCAACCGCTTCACCGCGCCCTCGCGGGTCGGTTCGTCATCGGCATGGCGCCACAGTTCGGACTTCCACACCTCGGCCTTGGAGAGATCGGGGGCCTTTTTCCAGCGGGTTTCGACCACGCCGCAGCGGATATTGGTGCCGCCGATATCGACAGCGACGATGCCGTCATAGCCCTCGAAAATCCAGGACGGCGCCAGATGCAGGCAGCCGATCAGCCCGGCATCATCGGGATGGAAACGGATCGGCACCAGGTCGATCTTGAAGCCTTCCGCCTTGAGCAGAATATCGGTGCGCGCGATCGCGATTTCGCCGACCCGGCTCTGGCGGAAGCCTCCGCCAACCACAATGCGCTCGGTATCCGCCCAGGCCTTGGACTTGAGAAATCGTCCCGTGACGTACGCCAGTTCCTGGGCGAACTCCTCGATCGCGCCATGAACCAGCGCGGCAGCCATGATGTCCTCGCCGGAAAGCGCCTTGTCGAGCTCACTCTTGGCGATTTCCTCGGCGGATTTCTTCCCGAGCGGATCCTCGCCGGCTTTCTTCAGCGGCTTGCGCAGATCATCCAGGATCTTGCGGAATGCGCCCTTGCTGGCGCGGTCGCCGAGAAAGCCGTCATCGTCCTTCAATTCGATATTGAAGCTGTCGACGTCGACGGACGGCAGCCGAGTGCCGCCGTGACGGGCAATGCCCGTGGTCGTGACAATATCGTCTGCCATTTTGCCCCTTGCCGGTGCGGAACCGCGACGACAACGGGCAGGGAACCCATTTGTTTCACCGCCGGAACGATGGGTCCGAAAAAAGTTCCGGATGGCCAAAAATACTCGAAATCGCTTGGATTTAGGCCCGTTTTGGGCAGCTTCTCCTTGACTTGGGCTCGCGCCCGCTATAAGTCTGCCAATCCGGCGCGGGTTTTCCTGCGCTGTTTGTTTTTGCGCGGGTTTATCGGATCGCTTCCTGTTCGCGCGAAAATCGAACCCATAACGACTGAAGAAAAAGCCGGCCCGGGCAAGTCCCCTTTTGGGAATGGCCCCGAGGCCGGGATCGAACACGAAGGAATTAAACGATGTTCGCAGTCATCAAAACCGGCGGCCGGCAGTACCGCGTCGTTCCGGATGATGTGCTCGAGATTGGCAAGATCGCCGGCGATGTCGGAACGATCGTGCAGCTTGGCGAAGTTCTCCTTGTCGGCGGTGAGCAGCCGGTGCTGGGAACGCCCACGGTGGCCGGCGCTTCGGTCGCGGCCGAAGTGCTGCAGCACAAGCGCGGCCCCAAGGTGATTTCGTTCAAGAAGCGCCGCCGCAAGAATTCGAAGCGCAAGCGCGGCTATCGCGACGAGATCACGGTGCTTCGCATCACCGAGATCCTGACCAACGACAACAAGCCGAGCATCGGCCCGCGCCCGAAGCGCGAGAAGGTGGTGGCGAAGCCCGAGGCCGACGGCGACGACGAGGCGCCGAAGGCCGCCGAGAAAAAGGCGCCGGCGAAAAAGGCCAGTGCGGCAAAAGCGCCCGCCAAGCCGGCGGTCAAAAAAGCGGCCAAGAAGCCCGCCGCGAAGGGCAAAAAAAAGTGATCGCTTCAAATTGAAGCAGGAAATAAATTGGAATAATTCGGTCAAGGAATTGATCTAGAGTTCAAGCAGAGAAGTTGGAGACGGGCCATGGCTCACAAAAAAGCAGGCGGTTCATCGCGTAACGGCCGTGATTCGGCAGGCAAGCGACTCGGGATCAAGGCCTATGGCGGCGAGCACGTTATTCCCGGCAACATCATCGCGCGTCAGCGCGGCACCACCTGGCATCCTGGCCTTAATGTGGGCATGGGCACTGACCATACTCTGTTCGCCAAGGTCGAAGGCCATGTCGAGTTTCGTGCAAAAGCCAACGGCCGCACTTTCGTGTCGGTAGTTCCGATGACGGAAGCCGCAGCCGAATAATCCGGGGAATACATCGATTCCGCCGGATCCTGTTGAACCGGCGGAGCCCTAGAAGCTCCAAAGGGGAAGCGGGAAACCAGCTTCCTTTTTTATTGCGCGTATTTTCGCATTCAGGAGCCGAGATGTTGCAGGATCTACCGACACCCCCGACGTTGCGCGAAGCGAGACGTTACGTCCTCGAGACCGAACGGCTGACGCTGCGCCGGCCGACGCTCGCGGACGCAAAAGCAATTGCGCGTCTCGCCAATGATCGCCGCATTGCACAAAATACCCGCCGCCTGCCACATCCCTATCTGCAGGACCATGCCGTGGAGTTCGTCCGCGCGCTGGCGGACGACCCCCGCGAAACCGTGTTCCTGATCGAGCATAATTTTGTGCCGGTCGGCATGGTCGGCGTCGACTGGCGCCAGCCGGACGCACCCGAACTCGGCTACTGGCTCGGCGTCGAGCATTGGGGCCAGGGATTTGGCACCGAGGCCGCGCGCGCGGTGATCGATTTCGCTTTCGAGGAATTCGCCGTCGAGCATTTGATCGCCGGCGCGCGGGTCGCCAACCCGGCCTCGCGCAATATCCTGGAAAAATGCGGCTTCCAGTGGAGCGGCGTCGAGCTGCATCGCTTCGAGGCGTTGGGCTCATCGACGCCGGTCGATTGCTTCCGCCTGTCGCGCAGCGTCTGGGCGTCACTGAAGAACTGGGGCAGCTCGACGAGAAGGGCGCGGTAGCGGTCGCGCTACAAAATACAATTGGCTGTCGTCCCCGCGAAAGCGGGGACCCAGTATTCCAGAGCGCTGGTGTTGCGCCCTGACCTTCCATCAACGCTCTGGAATACTGGATCGCCCGGTCGAGGCCGGGCGATGACGGCGCAACTCACGCCGGCGGGTTGACCACGCTCTGCTCGCGCCCGAGATCGCGCTCGCGCAGGAAGATGTAAAGTCCGGCGCCGATGATGATGGCGGCGCCGGCGATGGTCGCGATCGACGGCACGTCGCCGAACACCGCGTAGCCGAACATCACCGCCCACACGATCATCGAATATTGATACGGCACCACCACGCTGGCCGGCGCGAGCTTGAGCGAACGGTTGACGCATAGCAACGCGATCACCGATATGGCGCCGGACGCCGCAAACAAACCCAGGCTGCCCGGGCTCGGCGTCACCCATCCGATCGGCGCGATCGCCGCGCCGAACAGGAAGGTGCCGACGAATTGCGACGACGCCAGCACGATATCGGGCGTGTCGCGCAGCATACGGGTGATCAGCATCAATATCGCGAACGAGGCGCTGCCGCCGAGCGCGATCAACGCCGGCCAGCTCACCGTCTGCGACGACGGATGAAGCGCGATCAGCACGCCGCAAAAGCCGATCAGGATCGCGCTCCAGCGCCGCCAGCCGACATGCTCGCGCAGCACGATGGCCGACAGCGCGGTGACGAAGATCGGACACGCCAGGTAATAGGTGATGACGTCGGCCAGCGGCAGATAGACGGTCGCGAGAAAGAACGCTGCGACCTCAAGCGTCGAGAGCGTGACCCGCAGCAATTGCAGCCACGGCCGTTGCAGCCGGTTGAATTCCGCGCGCTGGCGCCACATCATCGGCAGCAGCACGATCAGCGCCGCGCACGCCCGCAGCCACAACAGCTGCCCGACCGAATAGACCATGACCAGATATTTGCCGAGCGCATCGCCGAACGAGAACAGGAAGATCGACAGCAGCATCAGCCCGATGCCGGCCAGCCGCGCGGAGCGTTCGTCGTGATAGGTCGAAATTTTTGCAAACAGGCGCATGTGCCCGACATAATGGGTGAACGGTTCGCCTGTCAGGTAGTCGAAAATCTCTCCGCCGTCATGCGATCGCCGCCTGATGCACGCCCGGAATGATGGGCTTGTGGTCAACTCGCGCGACAGCGCTACGAAAACCCCGAAAATTAAGGCTTTCTGGCAATGCCGGCGCCTTGACGGTTGCCGCACCGGCTCGCCTGCCCTACCTAGAACCTCGGTAGGAACCGAGGTTCTAGACTTCGTTTTGACGCGTTTCTTCACGCGAACCGGTATCCACTTCGCTCGAAAACGCTATGGTGAGGCTATGAAATTCCTCGACGAAGCCAAGGTCTATATTCGCTCCGGCGACGGCGGAAACGGCTGCGTGGCGTTCCGCCGCGAGAAGTATATCGAGTTCGGCGGGCCCTCCGGCGGCAATGGCGGGCGCGGCGGCGATGTGATCGTCGAGGTGGCCGACGGCCTCAACACGCTGATCGACTATCGCTACCAGCAGCACTTCAAGGCGCAAAAGGGCACCAACGGCATGGGCAAGGACCGCCATGGCGCCAACGGCAAGCCGATCGTGCTCAAGGTGCCGGTCGGCACGCAGATTTTCGACGAGGATCGCGAAACGCTGATCCACGATTTCACCACGCTCGGCGAAAAATTCGTGCTGGCCGAAGGCGGCAATGGCGGCTTCGGCAACGCGCATTTCAAGACCTCGACCAACCGCGCGCCGCGCAACGCCAATCCCGGCCAGACCGGCGAAGAGCGCTGGATCTGGCTGCGGCTGAAGCTGATCGCCGACGCCGGCCTGGTCGGACTGCCCAATGCCGGCAAGTCGACGTTTCTTGCCGCCGTCAGCGCCGCCAAGCCGAAGATCGCCGACTATCCTTTCACGACGCTGCATCCGCAGCTCGGCGTGGTCGATGTCGATGGCCGCGAATTCGTGCTGGCGGATATTCCAGGTCTGATCGAGGGTGCGCATGAGGGCGCGGGCCTCGGCGATCGTTTTCTCGGCCATGTCGAGCGTTGCCGCGTATTGCTGCATCTGGTGGATGCGACCTGCGAACATGCCGGCAAGGCCTACAAGACGGTGCGCACCGAACTCGAGGCCTATGCGGGACAGCTCGCGGAGAAGCTCGAAATCGTGGCGCTGAACAAGATCGACGCGGTGACGGCCGGATGACCTGAAGAAGCAAAAGGACCGGCTGAAGCGCGCGGCGAAAAAGACGCCGCTATTGGTTTCAGGCGCCACCGGCGATGGCGTCAGGGACGCGCTGCGGGCGCTGGCCGATGTGATCGGCGAAGCGCCGGTCTCGGGAAAAGCCAAAAGCGCGGCACAGAACGAGCCATGGGCATCGCCGACGTCGCAAAGCTGACCTAAGCATACTTCAGAAGCATTTTCAGACCATTCGAACCACCATCGCGTTCTGCAAGACTGAACTCAATTCCACCAATCGTCAGGGAGAAGTCGATGATCGGCTATGTCACGCTCGGTACCAAAGACCTCAAGAAATCAGCCGCCTTTTACGACAAGATCGCCGCCGAAATGGGCATCGGACGCTTCATGGAATCCGATACCTTCATTGCCTGGGGATCGGCCGACGGCGGCGCCGGGTTGGGTGTGACGCAGCCTTTCGACGGCAAGCCGATGAGTGTCGGCAACGGCGTGATGGTCGCGCTGGCCGCGAAGGACAGGGCCGAGGTCGACCGCATCTACAAGCTCGCGCTGTCGCTCGGCGGCACCGATGAAGGCCCTCCCGGCCCGCGCGGAGACGGCGGATTTTACGCCGCCTATTTCCGGGATCTCGACGGCAACAAGCTCAACGCCTTCGTGATGGGCTGAATCGCATCTTTGACCTTCACCTCTCTCATAGGGAGAGGTCGGATTGCATCGTAAGATGCGATCCGGGTGAGGGGTTCCAGACTAACGAGCATCTCTCACCCCTGCACCTTCTGCCGTGACCTCCGTCTCGAATCATTTGCTAAAAGCCCCGTCATGGTCCGCCCTTCCTTAAAAAAATTCCGCCGCATCGTCGTCAAGGTCGGCTCGTCGCTGTTGATCGATTCCGACGCCGGCGACGTGCGGGTCTCGTGGCTCACGGCGCTGGCGGATGATCTGGCTAAATTGCACAAGGAAGGCCGCGAACTCCTGATCGTGTCGTCCGGTTCGATCGCATTGGGACGCAGCAAGTTGAAATTGCCGCGCGGCACGCTGAAGCTCGAGGAAAGCCAGGCCGCGGCCGCCGTGGGACAGATCGCGCTGGCGCGGATCTGGTCCGAGGTGCTGGGGCATCACGGCATCGGCGCCGGTCAGATCCTCGTGACCTTGCAGGACACCGAGGAGCGCCGCCGCTATCTCAACGCGCGCTCGACGATCGCCAAGCTATTGGAATGGCGCGCGGTGCCCGTGATCAACGAGAACGACACGGTCGCCACCAACGAAATCCGCTATGGCGACAACGACCGCCTCGCCGCGCGCGTCGCCACCATGACCAGCGCCGACCTCCTGATCCTGCTGTCGGATATCGACGGCCTCTATGACGCGCCGCCCTGGCCGCAATCCGAATGCAAAGCTGATTCCGATCGTGCAGTCCGTGACATCCGACATCGAGGCGATGGCGGGCGCCGCGGAATCGGAATTGTCGCGCGGCGGCATGTACACCAAGATCGAGGCCGCCAAGATCGCGACCACCGCCGGCACACACATGCTGATCGCCTCCGGCAAGATCGAGCACCCGCTGCAGGCGATCGCGGACGGCGGCCGCTGCACCTGGTTTTTGACGCCCGCCAACCCCGTCACCGCGCGAAAGCGCTGGATAGCGGGCTCGCTGGAGCCGAAGGGGACCCTGACCATCGATGCCGGCGCGGTCAGCGCGCTGCGCGCGGGCAAAAGCCTGCTGCCGGCCGGCGTGATCCGGATCGACGGGCAATTCGCCCGTGGCGATGCCGTGGTGGTGCGCGGCCCCGACACCCATGAGATCGGTCGCGGCCTGGTCGCCTACGACGCCGAGGAGGCTGACAAGATCAAGGGACGCTCGTCACCGGATGTGATGGCGATCCTCGGCATCAGCGGGCGGGCGGAAATGATCCACCGGGACGACCTGGTGGTGGGTGGCCCGAGGCACACCGATCCTGTCTGAGGATCACCGCATATCGTCGGCATCGATGTCCTGTCGGCCGTGAAGCACGCGAACGACTTCGATGCCGTCGGATAGCGGAAGATAGAAGATGATGTAGTTTCCGACGGGGAAGCTGCGCAAATCTTTCCCCAACTCCGCGCGCGCCCGTCCAGCCAACGGATTTTGCAGCAACATTTCGAATACTTCGCCAACACGATCAATTTGACGGTTGGCTGCGCCGACGTTATCGGCGGCGATAAAGCTCCAGATTGAATCGAGATCGAGTTCAACCCGCGAAGATTTGCGAAATCTATTTCGCACTCTTGCGTGCGGCTAATTTCTGCCGTCCTCGGGTTTTTATCGCTTCCATAAAATCAGCGATGTTGACCTCTTCGGCCGGGCCACTATCAAGGCCCTTCTGAATTTCGGCGCGGAGCGCCTCAAGCTTGGCTTTACGGTTTTCTTCGCGCTCTTCAACCAGTCGCAGGCCTTCCCGAATAACCTCGCTGGCGGTGTTGTAACGACCGCCCTCGATCAGGTTTTCGATCACCTCTTCGAAGTGTTTGCCGATGCTGTAACTTGTTGCCACCACTGCGCTCCCGCTTTATCAAAAAATGATACTTAATGATATTTGAGAGCACTGCAAGCTGCGGCTTCTTATTGCCCGTTCTCGATCAGGCCATTGGCCGACCTGCCGGAGTTTTTCGACGCCGTTCGGCGACGCCGACTGCCTCCCTTGCAAAACGTGGATTTCGACGCGATTTCCATGCTACGAAATGGCCTTAATTGAAGCTGGAACCGATATGAGCGCGCCGCTAAAGGCTATCGACGGAAACGCCGATCTGCCGGCCCTGATGGCCGATCTGGCCGCGCATGCGCGTGCTGCCGCCCGTGTCCTGGGTCTTGCCTCGCCCGAGCAGAAAAATCGTGCGCTCGATGCGATGGAGCATGCGATCCGGAGCTCAGGCCTCCGCGATCCTTGCCGCCAATGCCGAGGACGTCGCCGAAGTTCGCGGCAACGGCGCGACGTCTGCCTTCATCGATCGGCTGACGCTGACGCAGGCGCGCATCGACGCGATGGCCGACGGCATCAGGACCGTACGCGATATTCCCGATCCCGTCGGCCGCGTGACCGAAAGCTGGCAACGGCCGAACGGCATGACCATCGAACGCGTGCGCGTTCCGCTTGGCGTGGTGGCGGTGATCTTCGAAAGCCGCCCCAATGTCGCGGCCGACGCCGGTGTGCTGTGCCTGAAATCCGGCAATGCGGTGATCCTGCGCGGCGGCTCTGACAGTTTCCGCTCCTGCCGCGCGATCAACGCCTGCCTGGTGGAAGGATTGCGCAAGGCGGGCTTGCCTGAGGCCGCCATCACATTGGTGCCGACCCGCGACCGCGCGGCGGTAGGCCTGCTGCTGACCGGATTGAACGGCGGCGTCGACGTCATCGTGCCACGCGGCGGCAAGAGCCTCGTCGCTCGCGTCGAGGCCGAGGCGCGCGTGCCGGTGTTCGCGCATCTCGAGGGTGTCAATCATGTCTATGTCGATCACGCCGCCAATCTGGAGATGGCGAAGTCGATCGTGCTCAATGCCAAGATGCGCCGCCCCGGCGTCTGCGGTGCTGCCGAGACCTTGCTGGTCGATCGCGCCGGTGCTGCGGAAAGCCTGAAGCCGCTCGTCACCATGCTGATCGAGGCCGGCTGCGAAGTGCGCGGCGACGACGCCGTGCAGCGCGTCGATACGCGAGTGAAGCCCGCGACCGAAGAAGACTGGGACACCGAATATGAGGATGCCATCATCACGGCAAAAGTGGTCGATGGCGTCGACGCGGCGATCGCGCATATCCACGACCATGGCTCGCACCACACCGATGCGATCGTGACCGAGGACGACAGCGCCGCGCGCAAATTTCTCAACGAGGTCGACTCGGCCATCGTGCTGCACAATGCGTCGACCCAATTCGCCGACGGCGGCGAGTTCGGCTTCGGCGCCGAGATCGGCATCGCGACCGGGAAATTTCATGCTCGCGGCCCGGTCGGCGCCGAGCAACTGACCAGCTTCAAATATCGCGTCCATGGCACCGGACAGACGCGGCCGTGAACATCAGGGCGTTTCCAAGCGACGGCCTGCCCCGGACGCGATCCCGAGTGGTTTCCGTTTCGCGCGAAGAAAATGCGACGGTCTCGCGGGCGCCGTGGATTCGTTGAAAGAAGCGCCAGTTGCGTCGCGCCCCGTCGTGCAGGCGGTCCCGCTCTATACCAATGGCATGCGGATCGGGCTGCTCGGCGGTTCGTTCAATCCGCCGCATGCCGCGCACCGGGCCATCAGCCTGTTTGCCATCAAGCGGTTGAACCTCGACCGGGTGTGGTGGCTGGTGACGCCGGGCAATCCGCTCAAGGATCACGGCGGCCTACATGACCTCGAATCAACGCGCCGAGGCGGCGCGCCGGATCGCCAACGATCCGCGCATCGATGTCAGCTGTCTCGAAGCTGTCATTGGAACTCGCTACACTTTCGACACGATTGCATATCTGCGCCGCCGCACCTCCGGCCTGCGCCTGGTCTGGATCATGGGCGCTGATAATCTCGCGCAGTTCCATCGTTGGCAAAACTGGCGGCGCATCGCCTCCGAGGTGCCGATCGCCGTCATCGACCGCCCGCCGCAAAGCTTCCGCGCGCTTTCCTCCCCCGCGGCGCAGGCGCTGGCAAATTTCCGCCTGCCCGAGAGCAGGGCGAGCCGGCTCGCCGATCAGCGAGCGCCGGTCTGGACCTTCCTGACGGGCATGAAACTCCGTCTGTCGTCGACCGAACTGCGGAACCTGGACGGTAGCTGGAGGAAGTGACGTGACAGGGTTACTGGAATATTGAAACCATTAACCCCACATGCGTAGTATGGTCGGCGGGCGCCGGATTCGGCGTTCGCGATACAGTGAAAGGAATGGTCCCTGGCCACATCTGTATTGTCCAAGTCGGTTTTACCCAAGTCTGGTTTGCCCAAGTCTGGTTTGTCCAAGTCTGGGTCAGCTAAGTCCAAGACGCGTAAAACATCGACAAAGGCTCAGGCCTTGAAGGCGCAAGGTGCCGCCGACAAGACCTTGAACATGATCCTCTCCCGCCTCGACGACATGAAGGCGGAAGAAACGGTCACCATCGATCTCCGCGGCAAATCAGCATTTTCCGACTACATGGTCGTCACCACGGGCCGGGTAAACCGGCACGTCGGCGCGATTGCGGAAAATGTCACCAAGGGTCTCAAGGAAACCGGCATCAAAGGCATCCACGTCGAGGGCTTGCCCAATTGCGACTGGGTGCTGATCGATTCCGGCGACGTGATCGTGCACGTCTTCCGGCCCGAGGTGCGCGAGTTCTACAATCTGGAACGATTGTGGACGCAGGATCCGGCCGCGACGAAGGCGATCTGAGGCTTGAGCCGATGCGAATCGGCCGCAACGCATGGTAACATGCCACGCGCGCAGGTGCGCGCTGGGTTTCGATTTGACGCATTTTCTGCGGCAAACCGGTCGCCACTTTGCCGGAAAATGCTTTGAATGCGCCTCGTCGTCGTTTCCATCGGCCGGCTGAAGCAGGGCCCGGAGCGGGAACTGGCCGAGCGCTATCGCGAGCGCTTCGACGATATCGGCCGCAAGCTCGGCTTTCGCGGCCTCGAAATTCGTGAGATTCCCGAAAGCAGAGCCCGCGACACCGCCACCCGGATCGCCGAGGAAGCCGCGGCGATTTTCACTGTCATCCCTGAGAAGTCGGTGTTGGTGGCGCTGGACGAGCGCGGCGACAACCTCGATAGCGCCAGTTTTGCCCGGCAACTCGGCCGCTGGCGGGACGAAGCGGTTGCCCAGGCTATTTTTGCGATCGGCGGCGCCGACGGACTTTCGCCCGATTTACGGCGCAAAGCAAAGCTCGCAATTGCGTTCGGCTCGGCGACCTGGCCGCACCAAATGGTTCGCGTCATGCTTCTGGAACAGATTTACCGTGCCGCCACCATCCTGGCCGCTCATCCGTATCACCGCGCGTGAGCCGCACCGGCGACAAAGGCACTGATCGGGGTTCGATGCAGCGAGGTCCGGACACCGATTCGCATTTCGACACCGCCCATCGCGGCCATTTCCGCGCATTCCGGATTCCGCTTTCGATCGCATTGCTGTCGGCGGGACTTTCCGGCAACACGCCGGCAACGGCGCAAATGGCGGCCACGACGCCAGCGCCAGCTTCAAGCCCGTCGCCCGACGCGATCAAGCAGCGCGAGCAGGAACTGGAAGCCACCCGCGCCCAGCAAAAGAGCGCCGCCGACGCCCAGGAGAAGCTCAAGGCCGACATTGCGGCCATCGGGCAGGATCGTAGCAAGCTCAATCAGCAGTTGATCGACATCGCGGCCCAGGTGCGCGGTGTCGAGACCAAGATCGACGACGCCGAGACGCGGCTGCGGCCGCTCGATGCCCGTGAGCAGGAAATTCGCGGCACGCTCAATTCTCGCCGCTCCGAAATTGTCGAAGTGCTGGCCGCCCTGCAACGCGCGGGCCGCCGTTCACCGCCGGCGTTGCTGGTGCGCCCGGAGGACGCGCTTGAGTCGCTGCGCACCGCGATGCTGCTCGGATCGGTGGTGCCGGAGTTGCGCGCACGCGCACAGAAACTCGCCGGCGAGCTCGGCGAACTGGTCGCGCTTCACAAGACCATCGCCACCGAGCGCGACCGGCTGGCGGCCGACCGTGACAACCTCAAGAGCGATCAGATCAGGCTCGCAGCCCTGATCGACGAACGGCAGCGGCAGCAGAATTCGATCGAAAAGGACATGGCGACGGAAAGCATGCGTGCCATCGCGCTGTCCAAACAGGTCGACAGCCTGCAGGGCCTGATTGCCAAAATGGAGCAGGATTCCAAAACCGCCGCGAAAGCGGCTGCCATTGCCAGTCTGCAGGGGACACCGGCCAATCTTAACGGCAAACCGAATCTGGGAGCGCTCAAGGATCCGTCCCGACTAAGCCCGGCGATCGCCTTTGCCGCTGCCAAGGGCTTATTTGCTTTGCCGGTAAACGGCATAAAGATTCGCGATTTTGGCGGTTCCGACGGCGTGGGCGGTGTCGAAAAAGGCATTTCCTTGGCGGCCCGGCCCGGCGCGCAGGTCACAACCCCGTGTGATGGCTGGGTTGTTTACGCTGGTCCGTTTCGCAGCTACGGACAACTCTTGATCCTCAATGCCGGTGGCGGGTATCATGTCCTGATCGCCGGGATGGAGCGCATTTCGGTTAACATCGGCCAGTTTGTACTTACGGGGGAGCCGGTTGCGACCATGGGGACAACCTCCCAGGTCGCGTCCATTCTCGCAGCCAACGCGAGTCAACCCGTGCTCTATATCGAGTTCCGTAAGGACGGCACTCCAATCGATCCAGGCCCATGGTGGGCCACAAATGAAGGCGAGAAGGTTCGCGGATGATGCGCAAGACGACTTTGGCTCTTCTCAGCGCCGCTACCGGCGCGGCTGCCATGCTGTTCGTGACCCAGCCACGCTCGTTGTTCATGGGATCGAGCGCGCGTGCCGCCACCGCCGACACCTATCGCCAGCTCAATTTGTTCGGCGACGTGTTCGAGCGTGTCCGCAGCGACTATGTCGAAAAACCTGATGACAGCAAGCTGGTCGAATCCGCCATCAGCGGCATGCTCTCCGGCCTCGACCCGCATTCGAGCTACATGGACGCCAAGAGCTTCCGCGACATGCAGGTGCAGACCCGCGGCGAATTCGGCGGCCTCGGCATCGAAGTCACAATGGAAGACGGCCTGATCAAGGTGGTTTCGCCGATCGACGACACGCCGGCGTCCAAGGCCGGCATCATGGCCAACGACATCATTACCAATCTCGACGACGAAGCGGTGCAGGGGCTCACGCTGAACCAGGCGGTCGAGAAAATGCGCGGCCCGGTCAACACCAAGATCAAGCTGAAGATCATCCGCAAGGGGCAGGACAATCCGATCGACGTCACGCTGGTGCGCGACAATATCCGCGTCCGCTCGGTGCGCGCGCATGTCGAAGCCGACGACATCGCCTATATCCGCATTACCACGTTCAACGAACAGACCACCGAAGGCCTCAAGAAGGAAATCGGCAATCTGCAGAGCCAGATCGGCGACAAGCTCAAAGGCTACATCATCGACCTCCGGAACAATCCCGGCGGATTGCTGGAAGAGGCGGTGACGGTGTCCGACACCTTCCTCGATCGTGGCGAGATTGTCTCCACCCGCGGCCGCAATGCCGAGGAAACCCAGCGCCGCGTGGCCCATCCGGGCGACCAGACCAAGGGCAAGCCGGTGATCGTGCTGATCAATGGCGGTTCGGCTTCGGCTTCGGAGATCGTCGCCGGCGCACTCCAGGATCACAAGCGCGCGACGCTGGTCGGCACCCGCTCGTTCGGCAAGGGTTCGGTGCAGACCATCATTCCGCTCGGCTCCGGCAATGGCGCGTTACGCCTGACCACGGCGCGCTACTACACACCTTCGGGCAAATCGATTCAGGCCAAGGGCATCGTTCCCGATATCGAGGTGCTGCAGGACGTACCGGACGAGCTGAAGTCGCGCACCGATACCAAGGGCGAAGCTTCGCTGCGCGGCCATCTGAAGAACGACGGCGACGAGAAGACCGGCTCGCAATCCTACGTGCCGCCGGATGCCAAGGACGACAAGGCGCTCAAGATGGCCGACGATCTGCTGCATGGCATCAAGGTCAATCCGAGCTCCGCCGCCAACGGTGACAAGGCGGCGAACGACAAGGCCGCCAACGACAACGCGACCGACAAGCCCGTCGCCAAGGAAGCCAACTGATCGCGCACCGCCGCCGACAGGTCGGAATCGAGAGGATGGCTTTTGAAAAGGCGGGCTTTTGAAAAGGCGGCCTGGAGTCGCCCTCTTTGCTGCATGGTTCCGATGGCGGCGCCCGTAGAGAACCGGCGCTAGCCGAATTGCCAGAACCTGCGATTTGCCGCTGAATTGGCCGGCCGTGCTATCTTCGCCCGGTCTGATTCGGGGAGGTCCATGGCAGAGACGGCCGACGATCTGAGCGCACCGCTTGGACAGGACACCGTGCGCGCCAAGCGCCGATTTCGGCTGCCTTTTACCGCTATGCAGGCGCTCGCGGTACTGCTCGGTCTATTCCTGGCGACCTTCGCGGGTTTTGCGATCTTCAATAGCAATCCGTTCGGCGGCGAGCCGATGGTGCGCACCGCGATCCCGCAGGAGCGCGCGGGTGAAAAGCCCGCGCTCGCCAATTCATCCGAACCGACAGCAAAGACAGCGATATCCGCGCCCAGGCAGGCCGCATCGGGCAGCCAGCAGACCGTGACCATGATCGACGGCTCCAGCGGCGCGCATCACGAAGTCCCGATAGGGCCCGGCGACAGCAACGGCAAGGCCGAAGCTGCGTCGACGCTTCCGTCGATCATGAGCGGGATCGATCCGCGGCTGCTCGAAAAATCCCGCTACGGCATGATACCGGTGGTCGCCGACGGACTGAAGCCATTCACGGTCTATGCGGCCGAAGCCGACCGTGCGAGGGCTGCGAAAATGCCGGTGGTCGCCGTCGTTGTCGGCGGCCTTGGCGTCGGCGCGGCAAAGACCACCGATGCCATCATGAAACTGCCGCCTGCGGTGACGCTGGCGTTCACCCCTTATGGTTCGGACCCCGGCAAGCTTGCGGAACGGGCGCGCGCGCAGCGTCATGAGATCCTGCTGCAGATTCCGATGGAGCCATTCGATTATCCCGACAACGATCCCGGCCCGCAAACCCTGCTTGCGACGCTGAGCCCGGAACAGAATCTCGACCGGATGTATTGGCATCTCAGCCGTTTCCAGGGCTATGCCGGCATCGCCAATTTCATGGGTGGCCGCTTCGTGGTCGCCGATGCGGTGATGCAGCCGATCATTCGCGAAGCCGCCAAGCGCGGACTTGGTTATTTCGATGACGGATCGTCGCCGCGCAGCGTCGCCGGCTCGGCGGCGGCGGCGCAAGCAATGCCGTTCGCCAAGGCCGATGTCAGCATCGATACGGTGCCAACCGCAGTGGAAATCGACCGCGCGCTCGCCAATCTCGAAACAATGGCGAAAGACCACGGAACCGCCATCGGCGTCGCCTCGGCGCTGCCGATTTCGATCGAGCGGATTGGCGCCTGGTCCAAGACGCTGGAAAGTCATGGCATCATGCTGGTGCCATTGACAACCGCGATGCTGAAATCAAAATCAAGCTAGGACATGATCCCGAAACGCGCGACATCGGACCGGCCGAAGTCTCGCTTACCGGGGTGATCTTCGCCAGAGGCGGCAAGAGGCGTTCAGGAATGGCACGTTACGAAGACCTGCCCTACCGGACCTGTGTCGGCATGATGTTGCTCAATGCAGCGGGGCGCGTCTTCATCGGCCGCCGCGCCGGCGGCATAGAGCATGTCGATGATGCTCACGTCTGGCAGATGCCGCAGGGAGGCGTCGATCCCGGCGAGGACACCTGGGAAGCGGCCAAGCGCGAACTCTACGAGGAAACCAGCGTCCGTTCGGTAGAGAAACTTGGCGAGGTCGCGGACTGGCTGACCTATGACATCCCGCGCACCGTGGCCGGCCGCACCTGGAAGGGGCGCTATCGCGGCCAGCGGCAAAAATGGTTTGCGGTTCGCTTCACCGGCGACGATGCGGAAATCAACGTCGCCAGCCCGGGCGGCG
The DNA here is from genome assembly GCA_963806075.1 of uncultured Alphaproteobacteria bacterium. Lineage (GTDB taxonomy): Bacteria > Pseudomonadota > Alphaproteobacteria > Rhizobiales > Xanthobacteraceae > Bradyrhizobium. The sequence continues at coordinate 745,476 of CAWDWT010000011.1, read as the reverse complement.
GCCACAAGGCCGAATTCGTCCGCTGGCGATGGGAGCCGATGAAGAACCTCCCCGATCTGATCGTTCCGTTCAAGCGGCCGGTCTATGAGCGCGTGGTAAAGGAATTCGCAAAGCTCGCGGGCGATTGATTTTTTCTTTTGACGCGCTCACGCGAACCGGCATCCACCCACGGATCAAGTCCGAGGGCATGCTTCGCTCGAAAACGCTCTAATTCGAGCTGACTGTGTACGGCCCGATCGCGATGATATGGCAATTGCTGTCACGCCTGGCGCAATTGGCGAGCGCACCGTTGACCGCGTCCTGCTCGCTGGCGGCCTTGACGGCCATCCCCGGTCGGCCGGACGAGCCGACCGCCACCGCGCTCCATCCTGTCGATGCCTCCGCGAGTTGGCGCGCAACGTCATCTCGCGCGTCGCTTGCGATCGAAGGACTTTCGCCGGCCCGGAACATTCCGGTGGGTTTCATGATGGTTGGTACCGGGACAACGAAGAGATCGTCGATCGCCACCACCATGCACGGAACACCCGCAAGCGCGCCGCAGGTCTCCAGCGACCGGCGAACCACTTCCGGAACCGTTGCACCGTCGGTGTAGAAAATGAAGGTGCCGCCGGGACCGGCCGAGATGGCCTTGCTCTTCTTCCCGGGCATATAGACATTCTCCAGCCTCGTCCTGCCTTGGTCGCGCATGAACGGCATGGCTGTCGGCGCGAACGGCTTTTCGGTCACAGGGTCCCGCTTGAACCACGGCAAAGGCGGCAGAGGTGGCCGGCCACGGGGGTAAACCACGGTGCTGCCGACCGCATAGACCTCGCATTTACGTGGAGACTGAATTGCATCGGCGCGCTTCTGACATTGTTCGAGTGCCGCGCTCTTGGCAGCCTCCTCGTTCGGCTGGCTGCTGGCCAGGCCAATCACGCCGTTCAAGTTCAGGGCAAAAGCCTTCGGCTCGGCCGCGGCGACATATTCGTTGGTCAGCACGGCCCGGGCGCGATCCGTCACGAACGGCACCGTTTCGGCAGAAAACCGCTCGCCCACCGGCAGCACGGGCGCCGACGCCGGCGGCGCTGGCCGCCTGGGCCGTCGCCGGCGTGACTGGTACAGGCGTGACCGGTGCGGCGGCGCTGTTGGCCTGCGCAGGCTCGTGCGATCTGTCGCGCAGTTCCAGCTTGGTGAAGTAAAGAAATCCGATGACCCCGATCGCGGCGAGGCACACCACCGCAACCGCGACCGGCCACATCCAGTTCGGCGCCGTAGCCGCAGGAGCCGGCTTCGCCGGTTTCTTGACTTGCGGCGTCGCGTAAGTCCCGTCCTCGCGCCGCATCGCCACCATGTAAGCATGCACCGGCGTCGGAATGTTCTTCACTTCCTGCGCGCCGATGTCGGCGAACTGCACCGACAATTTGTTGGCGACCTGCTCATGCACGGCGCGCGAGATGCAGATGCCGCCGACTTCGGCGAGGCCCTCGAGGCGCGCCGCGATGTTGACGCCATCGCCGAGCAGATCACCGTCACGCTCGACCACGTCGCCAATCGTGATGCCGATGCGGAAACTCATGTGGCGGCTCGGTGGATAGGCCATGTTGCGGGTGCGCAGGCTTTCCTGGATATCGATCGCGCAGCGCACGGCTTCGACCGCGCTGGAAAACTCCGCCAGCACCGCATCGCCGGCGGTGTTGAAAATGCGGCCGCCGGCCTTGGCGATGAAATCGTCGATGACGGAACGATAGGAAGCGAGCCGCCGCAGCGTCTCCTCTTCATCCTCGGCTACCAGCCTGCTGTAACCGGCAATATCGGCAGCAAAAATCGCCGCTATCTTGCGCTTCATGAAGGCTTAAGCCCCAAGCCACGATTCAAGCCATGATCTGCCCGCAGAATGCCTTCAGACGCCTTCAGGCGCAACCGCGTTTAGCCGCATCACACGCGTTGCATTCTTCGGCTTTTCGAGTCGCGCGAGGCAAAAACGTGAGACGATGTCAGTGCATCGCCGTCGTATTGAGCTGGTGCTGGATGCTCTTGAAGTGATCGAGCCGCTCGATGGCGCGGTCGAGCTCCGAGCCTTCTTTTTCGGCGAGCTTGGCTTCCATGCCGGCGATCTGGTCGGCGAAGGCCTGCCGGTCCAGTTCCTGCATCGAGGTCGCGACATCGGCAAGCACCGTGAGGCCCTTGTCGGAGACTTCCGCCAGACCGCCGAGCACGATGATCTTCTCGTGCTTGCCAGCTGTCGTCACTACCAGGATCCCGGGCCTGATCGCGGCGACCACCGGTGCATGGCCCGCGAGTACCCCGAAATCACCCTCGACGCCGGGGACGTCAACCTGATCGACCTCACCGGAGAAGGCGAGCTTTTCAGGAGAGACGAGATCGAAGTGGAAGGTGGCCATTGGGGTACCTAGCGAATAGCGAGTGGCGAATAGCGAGTGGCGAAGGAAGAGAGCGGCTTTTCTACTCGCCACTCCCTACGCTTCGCCTCTTAAGCCGCTTCCGCGGCGAGCTTCTTGCCCTTCTCGACGGCTTCATCGATGTTGCCGACCATGTAGAAGGCCGCTTCCGGCAGATGGTCGTACTTGCCTTCGCAGAGTCCGCGGAAGCCCTTGATGGTGTCGGCGAGGTCGACGAACTTGCCCGGCGATCCCGTGAAGATTTCGGCGACGTGGAACGGCTGCGACAGGAAGCGCTCGATCTTGCGGGCGCGGGCGACGGCGATTTTGTCTTCTTCCGACAATTCGTCCATGCCGAGAATGGCAATGATGTCCTGCAGCGACTTGTAACGCTGCAGCACCTGCTGGACCATACGCGCGGTCTGATAGTGCTCCTCGCCGACGATCAGCGGCGACAGCATGCGCGAGGTCGAGTCGAGCGGGTCCACCGCCGGATAGATGCCCTTTTCCGAGATCGCGCGGTTCAGCACCGTGGTGGCGTCCAAATGCGCGAACGACGTTGCGGGCGCCGGATCGGTCAAGTCGTCGGCCGGGACGTAAATCGCCTGCACCGAGGTGATCGAACCCTTGTGCGTGGTCGTGATGCGCTCCTGCAGCGCACCCATGTCGGTGGCGAGCGTCGGCTGATAGCCCACGGCGGAAGGAATACGTCCCAGCAGCGCCGACACTTCGGAGCCGGCCTGGGTGAAGCGGAAGATGTTGTCGATGAAGAACAACACGTCCTGGCCCTGATCGCGGAAATTCTCGGCGACCGTCAGACCCGACAATGCAACGCGCATGCGGGCGCCGGGCGGCTCGTTCATCTGGCCGAACACCAGCGCGCACTTCGACTTCACGCTCGGATCGGGATTGTGCGGATCGGCATTGACCTTGGATTCGATGAACTCGTGATAGAGGTCGTTGCCTTCGCGGGTCCGCTCGCCGACGCCGGCGAACACCGAGTAACCGCCGTGCGCCTTGGCGACGTTGTTGATCAGTTCCTGAATCAGCACGGTCTTGCCGACGCCGGCGCCGCCAAACAGGCCGATCTTGCCGCCCTTGGCGTAGGGCGCGAGCAGATCGACGACCTTGATGCCGGTGACGAGAATTTCGGCTTCGGTCGATTGGTCGGTGTAGGTCGGCGCTTCCTGGTGGATCGCCCGCCTGCCGTCGGATTTGATCGGACCGGCTTCGTCGATCGGCTCACCGATCACGTTCATGATGCGGCCGAGGGTGCCGTCGCCGACCGGAACCGAGATCGGCTGGCCGGTGTCGGACACTTGCTGTCCGCGCACCAAACCTTCGGTGGCGTCCATCGCGATCGTGCGCACGGTGGATTCGCCGAGATGCTGGGCGACTTCCAGAACCAGGCGGTTACCGCCGTTTTTGGTTTCGAGCGAATTGAGAATGGCCGGCAAATGGCCCTCGAACTGCACGTCGACAACGGCGCCCATGACCTGGGTGACGCGACCGATCTGGTTAGCTGCTGTGGCCATCAATGCTCTCCTTCGAATATTCCGTACGTGAACGACCGTCGTGTTCGTGCGCTAGACCGCCTCGGCGCCGGAGATGATCTCGATCAGCTCCTTGGTGATCTGGGCTTGACGGGTTCGGTTGTAGACCAGGGTTTGCTTGCGGATCATGTCGCCGGCATTGCGCGTGGCGTTGTCCATCGCGCTCATCTGCGCACCGTAGAACGAGGCGTTGTTTTCCAGCAATGCGCGAAAAATCTGCACCGCCAGATTGCGCGGCAACAGGCCGCCGAGGATTTCGTCTTCTTCCGGCTCGTATTCGTAGAATGTCGCCGCAGCGCCCGGCGCCTTTTCTTCCACGACAAGCGGGATGATCTGCTGCGCGGTCGGGATCTGCGCGATCACCGACTTGAACTGCGAATAGAACAGCGTGCAGACGTCGAACTCGCCCGCCTCGAAACGCGCCAGCACCTTCTTGGCGATCTCCTCGGCATTGACGAAGCCGAGCTGACGGACCGAACGCAGATCGACATGCTCGACGATCTGCTTGTCGAAGGTCCGGCGCAGCTGCTCGTAGCCCTTGCGGCCAACGCAGAAGAACTTGACCTCTTTGCCCTGATTTATCAGCGACACCGCGCGTTCTCGCGCCAGGCGGACGATCGCCGAGTTGAAGGCGCCGCACAGGCCGCGCTCTCCGGTGCAAACCAGCAGCAAATGTACCTGGTCCTTGCCGGTACCGGCCAACAGCACCGGCGCGCCGGGCGAACCTGCCGCCGCGGAAGCAATGTTGGAAATCACCGCGTCCATCTTCTGGGCATAGGGCCGCGCCGCTTCGGCCGCGGTCTGGGCGCGGCGCAACTTGGACGCCGCGACCATCTGCATGGCCTTGGTGATCTTCTGCGTCGCCTTGGTCGAGGCGATGCGGACCCGCATGTCTTTCAGTGAAGCCATTCTTCGTTCACCCCGGCGGCCCGCGCCTTTGCGTCAGACCGCAAGCCTTCTAACATCATCATGCCCGGCGCAGGCCGGGCACGGCTTCATCTATGAAAACGACTTGGCGAAACCTTGGACAACCGACTTCAGCTTCGCTGCGGTATCGTCGGAGAGGTCGCGGCTGTCGCGAATCGAATTGAGGATGTCGACGTTCGTGCCACGCAGCAGCGACAACAGGCCATCCTCGAAGGCGCGGACCTTGTTGACCGGCAACGGGTCAAGATAGCCATTGGTGCCGGCCCAGATCACGCAGACCTGCTCTTCCATCTTCAGCGGCGAGAATTGCGGCTGCTTCAGAAGTTCGGTCAACCGCGAGCCGCGGTTAAGCAGTCGCTGGGTCGAGGCGTCGAGGTCGGAGCCGAACTGCGCGAACGCCGCCATTTCACGGTATTGCGCCAGCTCGCCCTTGATCTTGCCGGCGACCTTTTTCATCGCCTTGGTCTGCGCCGACGAACCGACGCGCGACACCGACAGACCGACGTTCACCGCCGGACGGATGCCCTGGAAGAACAGATCGGTTTCCAGGAAGATCTGACCGTCGGTGATCGAGATGACGTTGGTCGGAATATAGGCCGACACGTCGTTGGCCTGGGTTTCGATCACCGGCAGCGCGGTCAGCGAGCCCGAACCCTGGTCCTTGTTGAGCTTCGCGGCACGTTCGAGCAGGCGGGAGTGCAGATAGAACACGTCGCCAGGGTAGGCTTCACGGCCGGGCGGCCGGCGCAGCAACAGCGACATCTGGCGATACGCCACCGCCTGCTTCGACAAATCGTCATAGATGATAACCGCGTGCATGCCGTTGTCGCGGAAGTATTCGCCCATGGTGCAGCCGGTGAACGGCGCGATATACTGCATCGGCGCCGGATCCGACGCCGTGGCGGCGACGACGATCGAGTATTCCAGGGCACCCTGCTCTTCGAGCACCTTGACGAACTGCGCGACGGTGGAACGCTTCTGGCCGATCGCGACATAGACGCAATACAGCTTGATGTTCTCGTCCGGCTGCGCGTTGAGCGGCTTCTGGTTGAGAATGGTGTCGAGCGCGATCGCGGTCTTGCCGGTCTGGCGGTCACCGATGATCAGCTCGCGCTGGCCGCGGCCGATCGGGATCAGCGCATCGATCGCCTTGAGGCCGGTCGCCATCGGCTCGTTGACCGATTTGCGCGGAATGATGCCGGGCGCCTTGACGTCGACGCGCATGCGCTTCTCGGCCTTGATCGGGCCCTTGCCGTCGATCGGATTGCCGAGGGCGTCGACCACGCGGCCGAGCAGGCCCTTGCCGACCGGCGTATCGACGATGGCGCGGGTGCGCTTGACGGTCTGGCCTTCCTTGATCTCGCGGTCGGCGCCGAAAATAACGATACCGACGTTGTCGGTTTCGAGGTTCAGCGCCATGCCGCGGGTGCCGTTTTCGAACTCGACCATTTCGCCGGCCTGGACGTTGTCGAGGCCGTAGACGCGGGCGATGCCGTCGCCGACGGACAGCACCTGTCCGACTTCGGAAACTTCGGCCTCCTGACCGAAATTCTTGATCTGATCCTTGAGGATCGCGGAAATTTCCGCGGCGCGGATGTCCATCAGCCTGCCTCTTTCATCGCGTTCTTGATCGAATTGAGTTTGGTGCGAAGCGAACTATCCACCATGCGGCTGCCGAGCTTGACCACGAGGCCGCCGATGATGGTGGGGTCCACATTCACGTTGAGCGCAACGTCCTTGCCCGTCACCGATTTCAGCGCAGTCTTCAGGGCGTCGAGATTCTTCTCGCTGAGCGTTTCGGCAACCGTCACCTCGGCGGTGGCCTCGCCCTTGAACCTGGCGACCAGCGCGCGGAAGGCGCGGATCACGTCGGCCACCACGAACAGGCGACGGTTGGCGGTGAGCACTTTGAGGAAATTGGCGGATATGCCGGTAATGCCGGCTTTGTCGAGCACGGCAGCGAGCGCCTTCGACTGCACGTCCGCCGAAAAAACCGGGCTGCGCACCAGGCGCTTTAGATCTTCGCTGTCGCCCAGCATCGCGGCGAAGCGATCGAGATCGGCCTTTACGGCATCGATGGATCTCTCGTCGCGCGCCAATTCAAACAACGCCGTCGCATAACGGCCGGACACACCTGATACCGACGGATCTTCTGCAGCCACAAGCGCGCTCTTTTAGCTGTCAAATTCGCAAGGCAAAAACCGTCGCCACACTGCGGCGCCCATTCAAGCCCTTGGAATTCAAGCGGGACTTCGATTTTTGACCGGCACGAAATGCCGGAACCGTCAAAAATCGCGGCTTTGCTAACATAGCAGGCGCGCAGGTGCAACATGACGGGGCAGCCTCGCGATGCCCCGTCGCACCGAGTTCAACTGCGTTCTCATTCGAATATTCCTGCAGATATTCCTGCAAGAATCAGGGTGCCGCATCGCACGCCGAAAACGAATCACACAGCTCCAGGCTATCGCCGCCGGAACCCGAAATTGTTCCCTGCTCCAACGCATGGTTCCGCTGGAACAGCCCGAGCTAAGCCCGAGTCGTTCCGCCGGCGCATTACTTGCGTAAATCTCGTCACATCAATTGAAAGCTTACTTTATCAGTAATTCAAAGTAATGAATTGGTTAAAAATCCGTTAAAGCAAAATATTAATGGTTACTTGTCGATTACCTTTGTTCCCTCACAAGATATTTCAGCCCGATACAAAACAGCTATACTGCCAAATTCACGCCTTATTCATTGACCAAACGGCGCTTCGTCGCAACTGGAACGGGGGTTCCACTTGTCACATATGTGGCAATACTATCTTGAGGGACAGATATATGATCGTATCCAAAAAGCCGGCGCTCAGAACTGTAACCCGGTCACGCACAGCACTCGCTGTTTTCGCCGCAACCGTTGTGTTCGGCGGGGGAATTTCGGAAGCCTCAGCCGAAATCCCATCACCACTACCGTCACCATGCCTGGCATCACCATCATACCGGCAGCATGGCCGCGGCTGCCGCAGGGTCTTCCTGGCGCGATGCCAACGCTTCCTCTCACCGTTCTCAGCCGTCGGCCACGCCTTCGCAAGCGCGGGCAGGAGCTTCTCGGGCATGGCCTCCTATTACGGCAATGAGTCCGGCAGCCGGACCGCCTCGGGCCAGCATTTTAACCAGAGCGCCATGACCTGCGCCCACCGCTCGCTGCCGTTCGGCACCAAGCTGCGTGTGACCCATGGCGGCCGCAGCGTCGTTGTGACCGTCAATGACCGTGGTCCGTTCGTGCATGGCCGGGTGCTCGATCTGTCCACCGGCGCAGCCCGTGCCATCGGCCTGACCAGCGCCGGCGTCGGCCGCGTCACCGCCGAGGTCGTCTCCTGACGGCGTTCCAAATCCTTTAAGATGTGTAAGCGTTGCGTTGCGTAGCCACCGCAGGGGGGTCCTGCGCAGAGAAAAGCCTGTCGTCGCAAATGACGGCAGGCTTTTCGTTTTGTCATTCCGGGACACGCGCCTTCGCGTGGGCCCGGAATGACGACTAACTACAAGAAGCTCTGCGGATCGACATCCACTTCGAGCTTGAGATTGCCCTTAGTCTTCGGCCCAGCCGCCAACCACTCGCGCAAATATTCCGGGAGATCGACATTGCGCAGCGATTTCACCAACAGCCGGAAACGGTAGCGGCCCCTGATCACCGCAAGTGGCGCTTCGGCAGGGCCGAGCACCTGGATACGCTCGTCGATCGGCGCGATCGACGCGAGTTTGCGGGCATACCCCTCCGCGCTCGGTCGGTCGCCGGCCGAGATGATCAGGCTCGCCAGCCGGCCGAACGGCGGATAGCCAGCGCGCTCGCGCTGTTCGATCTCGTTGGCATAGAAGGCCTCGCGATCGCAGGCCACCAGCGCCTTCATCACGGGATGATCGGGCTGATGGGTCTGCAGATAGCCGATGCCGCGGCCCTGCTCGCGTCCGGCGCGACCGATCACCTGGTTGAGCAACTGAAACGTTCGTTCGGCGGCACGCGGATCACCATTGTTGAGGCCGAGATCGGCATCGACCACCCCGACCAGATTGAGCCGCGGAAAATTATGCCCCTTCGCCACCAGCTGCGTGCCGATGATGATGTCGACGCGGCCTTCCGCGATCTCGGCCAATTCCGAGCGCATGGTCTCGATCGAGGTGATCAGATCGCTCGACAGCACCATGGTGCGCGCATCCGGAAACAGCGCCGCCGCCTCTTCCTGCAAGCGCTCGACGCCGGGCCCGACCGCGACCAGCGATTCTTCGGCGGCGCAATGCGGGCAGGCGTGCGGGCGCGGCATCGAGAAGCCGCAATGATGGCAGACCAGCCGCTGGCGAAAACGATGATCGACCAGCCACGCATCGCAGATGGTGCAGGCGAAGCGATGTCCGCAGGCGCGGCACAAGGTCAGCGGTGCGTAGCCGCGGCGGTTGAGGAACAACAGCGCCTGTTCGCGCCGCTCGACCGCATTCCTGATCTCGTCCGCCAGTCTCGGCGAGATGAAGCGTCCGCGCGGCGGCGGTTCGCGCCTGAGATCGATCGCCTCGATATACGGCATGTGCTGGCCGCCGAACCGCGATGGCAGCGCCACGCGTTGATAGCGGCCTTTGCGCGCATTGACCTCGGTCTCGATCGATGGCGTCGCCGACGCCAGCACCACCGGAATCCCGGCGATATGCGCGCGCACCACCGCCATGTCGCGGGCATGATAATGCGCGCCTTCGTCCTGCTTGTAGGCCTGGTCGTGTTCTTCATCGACCACGATCAAGCCAAGATTGGCGTAGGGCATGAACAGCGCCGAGCGCGCGCCGACAATCACCGGCGCCGCGCCAGAGGCGATCGCCGCCCAATTGCGCGCGCGGGTGCGCGGCGTCAGTTCGGAGTGCCATTCCAAGGGTCTTGCGCCGAAGCGGTCGGCGAAGCGATCGAGGAACTGGCCCGTCAGCGCGATCTCCGGCATCAGGATCAGCGATTGCTTGCCGCGCCGGATCGTCTCGGCGATGGCCTCGAAATAAACTTCGGTCTTGCCGGAGCCGGTGACGCCATCGAGCAGCGCGGTGTGAAAACTGCCGTTCGCCGCCAGCGCCCGCATCGCATCGACCGCGGTGCGCTGCTGGTGCGAGAATTGCGGTTGAGCGAACGCGGGATCCGGCGCGGGCGGCGGCGGAGGCGGCGGCATCGCTTCGGTTTCGAGCGTTCCCTCATCGACCAGTCCGTCGATCACGCCGGTCGAGACGCCGGCTTCGCGCGCCGCGTCGGATTTGCCGTGCAGCAGCCCATCGGAGAGACACTCGATCACCCGCCGCCGCGCCGGCGTCATGCGCCGCGGCGGCTCGCCGATCAGCCGCACGCCGACACGGCTGCGTTCCGGGCCGAGATTCTCGCCCATCCGCAAGCTCATGCGCAGCACCATGCCCCGTGCCGACAGCGTGTAGTTCGAGACCCAATCGACCAGCGAGCGCAGTTCCTCCTTCAAGGGCGGCACGTCGAGCTTCTCGCCGACATCCTTGAGGCGGTTGTGCAGGCGCGGATCGGGTTTTGCGTTTTCTGCCCATACGACCGCAACCACCTCGCGCGGCCCGAGCGGCACGCAAACGACGTCGCCGGGCTTGAGCTCCATGCCGCGCGGCACGCGATAGGAATAGGCCTGATTGAGCGCGACCGGCACCAGCACATCGACGACGCGGCTCGACGATGCGGCAGGCGTGGAGGCGCGGATCGAATGGTCCATCGAGAATCAAGCCGAGAATCAGGATCAGGGTGCGGCGCCGCTAACTTAAGACCGCATGGCGGCCGGGGCCAGCCTCCGCCGCGGAGAGTTTGCGCGAGTTAGCGAACGGTAAACGAAAGAGATGCGATATAATGTCCGGAATCACGCTGAAGGCAGTTCCATGGCCAAAGCCGAAGCCCCGCCCCTCGCACCCACCTGCGCCGACGAGACCCTCTCGCTGCAGATGACGCGCTGGCTGTCGCATCTGCGTGCCGAGCGGCGGCTGTCGGCGAAGACGCTGGAGGCCTATGCCCGCGACCTTCGCCAGTGCCTCGCCTTCCTCAGTGAGCATTGGGGCGCGCAGGTGACGCTGAAGCGCTTTGCCGCGCTCGAGGCTACCGATATTCGTTCATTCCTGGCGATGCGGCGCGCCGACGATATCGGCGGACGTTCGCTTGCAAGATCGCTCGCGGGCCTGCGATCGTTTGCGCGTTTCCTTGAACGCGAAGGCAAGGGCAAGGTCGGCGCGTTATCAGCGATCCGTGCGCCAAAAATCGGCAAGAGCCTGCCAAAGCCGATCCAGATCGCGGCTGCAAAACGCTTCGCCGATGCCGACGAGCGCGCCGGCGAGGACCGCGATCCCTGGATCTGGGCACGCGACGCCGCCGTGATGGCGCTATTATATGGATCGGGATTGCGCATCTCCGAGGCGCTCGGCCTGAAACGCCGCGAGGTGCCAAAACCCGGCGAAGGCGACGTGCTGGTCGTCACCGGCAAGGGCAACAAGACCCGCATGGTTCCGGTGCTGCAAAACGTGCTTGAACTGGTGCAGGAATACGCCGCGATATGTCCGCACCCGCTGCCGCCGGAAGGACCGATGTTCGTCGGCGCGCGCGGCGGCCCGCTGAACGCGCGCATCATTCAGCTCACCATGGAGCGGCTACGCGGCGCGCTCGGCCTGCCGGACAGCGCGACGCCGCACGCGTTGCGGCACTCGTTCGCGACCCATTTGCTGAGCCGCGGCGGCGATTTGCGCGCGATCCAGGAACTGCTCGGTCACGCCTCGCTCTCGACCACGCAGATTTACACCGGCATCGACAGCGAGCGACTACTGGAAGTGTATCGCAGCGCGCATCCACGCGCGCGTTGAGCGAACCGGGTCCGTTATCAACTCTCGCTTTATCAACGTCACACTCGTCCACGCGCTTGCCCCTTGCGCCGGATATGCCGTTCGGTCAATCCTGAAGCCAGTCAGGCAGCGGGAGTATATCATGAGCGCACATGAGAGCATGGAGCAGGCGGACCAGGCGAAAGAAGCTTCACACGAGAACCGGAACATCGCGCTGTTGATCGCCGTGATTGCGTTATGTCTGTCGCTGTCGGAGACACTCGGCAAGGGCGCGCAGACCGAGGCGATCGCCAAGAATGTCGAAGCCTCGAACCTCTGGGCCTTCTTCCAAGCCAAGAGCATCCGCCGCACCACGGTGCAGACCGCAGCCGAGCAGGCCAGGCTTGGTCTTGGCGCGGCAGGCGACGATGCCGCAAAGGCCGCAGTGCAGAAGCAGATCGATGATTGGCAAAAGACGGCGGCGCGCTATCGCTCCGAGCCCGAGACCAAGGAAGGTACCGAGCAACTTTCCGAGCGCGCCAAGGAGGCCGAAGAAGAGCGCGATCTCGCGCATGCAAAATACCACCACTATGAACTGGCATCGGCCGCGTTTCAGATCGGCATCGTGCTGGCTTCAGCGACCATCATCACCGGCATGATCGCATTGGCCTGGATATCGGGCTTGCTGACGCTGGTCGGCGTCGCCTTCACCGGCCTCGGCCTCTTCATGCCGCATCTGCTGCATTTGCCGTAGGGGCCGCGTTTCGGATCGGCTGCTTCCTTCACCTCTCCCTAGGGAGAGGTGCGCTGAACATCGGCGCCGGATTCTTTGAAAGTGTTGAACTGCGAAAGGCTACCGCGCTTCGCGCACGCTTTTGCGGAAGCGCTGGATCAGATGCAGCATGCGCGACGACCAGCCCTCGCCATCGCCGCTCAGCAGGTCGAGGATGCGCACCTTGACCGGCTCGACCAGCGCCTTCGCCCTGGCGCGCAACGCGAGCACGAATTGATAGAGCTTCTCGAACCACGCCATTTCCAAAAGCTTCGGCCGCGTCACATCGAAGACAAACGCGGCAACGCCGACACCGAGGAATTTCGCGAAGATGATGGTGCAGATGGCGCTGATCCAGTATTCGTGGGCCAGCAGCCAGAACCCGATCAGCTTCAACGGAAACAGCGGAATCACCGGCACGACAAACACGATCAACGTCATCGCCGGCGACAGCGAATTGACTCGCTCGGCGAGCCATTGCTTGAAGGCGTGCAACGGGATTAGCGCCACCAACCACGCGACGACCGGCTCGAGATGATCCCAGAGCCACGCCTCGATCAGGAAGATGATCGCGAGCAGAACCCAGAGCGGCTGAAGCAGGCGGCGCATCATGCGTGTCATCCCCCGCCCGGCGCGAATCGGACGCAGGGATCACATATGGATCGCTCGCTTGCCGACTGCAAGCGCGGCTTCCTTGATCGCCTCGGAACGGGTCGGATGGGCGTGGCAGGTGCGCGCCAGATCCTCGGCGGAACCGCCGAATTCCATCAACACCGCCGCCTCGTGAATTATTTCGCCGGCCTCGCGGCCGACGATGTGAACGCCAAGCACTCGATCGGTCTTCGCATCTGCGAGAACCTTCACAAAGCCGTCCGTGGTCTGGTTGACCTTGGAACGGCCATTGGCGGTAAAGGGAAATTTGCCAACGGTGTAAGCGATGCCGGCTTGCTTCAGTTCTTCCTCGGTCTTGCCGACGGAGGAAACTTCCGGCGTGGTATACACAACACCTGGGATCACATCGTAGTTCACATGGCCGGCTTGCCCGGCGAGAATCTCCGCGACCGCGACGCCCTCATCCTCCGCCTTGTGGGCCAGCATCGGTCCGGCGATCACGTCGCCGATCGCGTAAATGCCCTTCACGCTGGTCGCAAAATGCGAATCAGTCTGCACCCGACCGCGATTGTCGAGCGCGACGCCGGCCTCTTTCAGTCCAAGGCCCTCGGTGTAGGGCACGCGCCCGATGCAGACCAGCACCACATCGGCGTCCAGCGTTTCCGCCGCGCCGCCTGAGGCAGGCTCGATCGTCGCCTTCAGTGTCTCGCCCGAGGTGTCGATGCCGGAAACCTTGGCGCCGAGCTTGAATGCAAAACCCTGCTTTTCGAGGATGCGCTGAAACTGCTTTGCCACCTCGCCATCCATGCCCGGCAGGATGCGGTCGAGGAATTCAACCACCGTGACCTTGGCACCGAGCCGGTGCCAGACCGAGCCGAGTTCGAGTCCGATCACGCCAGCGCCGACGATCAGAAGGGACGACGGCACCTTGTCGAGCGACAGCGCGCCGGTCGACGACACGATGCGCTTCTCGTCGACCTCGATGCCTTTCAGCCGCGCGATGTCGGAGCCGGTGGCAATCACGATATTTTTGGTCTCGACCGTCTGTGCCTTGCCGTCGCCGCCGATGACTTCGACCTTGCCGGTGCCGAGAATCCTGCCTTTGCCGACGATGACGTCGATCTTGTTCTTCTTCATCAGAAACTCGACGCCCTTGACGTTGCCGTCGATGCCCTGCTGCTTGAAATTCATCATCGCGGGCAGATCGAGGGCCGGCGCGGAAACGCTGACGCCCATCTTGGCAAAGGAATGCCCGGCCTCCTCGAACATTTCGGAGGCGTACAACAGCGCCTTCGACGGCATGCAGCCGACATTGAGACAGGTGCCGCCAAGCGTGGCGTTCTTCTCCACCACGGCGACCTTCATGCCGAGCTGCGCTGCGCGGATCGCGCAGACATATCCGCCCGGGCCGGTGCCGATGACAACGAGATCGTAGCTGGCCATGATGGGAAATCCTGTAGCTGAATTGTGTGAGAGGTCTTAACGCCCACCGGAGACATCGAGAATTGCACTGGTCACGTAGGAGGCATCGTCCGACATCAGCCAGACGATGGCGTTGGCAATCTCCTCGGCTGTGCCGACACGCTTCATCGGCACATTGCCGGCAAGACGATGCGCGCGGTCAGGCTCGCCGCCGCGATCGCATGAATGTCGGTATCGATCAGCCCGGGCCGGATCGCCGGCGACGCGGATGCCCTCGTTCGCGACCTCATGGCCCAGTCCGACCGTGAACGAATCGATGGCGCCTTTCGACGCCGCGTAGTCGACATAGGTATTGGGCGAACCGAGTTTGGCCGCGACCGACGACAGATTGACGATGACGCCGCCCTTGCCGCCATGTTTCGGGTCGACATCCGCTTCACGGCCTCGCGCGCGCACAAAATGCTGCCGGTGACGTTCACCGCCATCACGCGCTGGATGCGCTCGACCGACATCTCATCGACCCGCACGACGCTGCGCCGACGATGCCGCCATTGTTGACCAGCGCGCCGAGCGTGCCGAACTTGTCGGCGGCCGCGAACATCGCCAGGATATCGCTTTCCTCGGCGACGTCGCATTTGACCGCGATCGCCTTGCCGTTCTTCGCCTCGATCGCGCCGACCACTTGTTGGCCGCGGCTTGTTGCTGGCATAGCCGATGCAACACACGAAAGCCGCGCGCCGCGGCGGCGAGCGCGGTGGCGCGGCCGATGCCGCGGCTGCCGCCGGTGATGATGACAACCTTGTCGGTCAAACCTTGCCCCCGAAAGCTACCGAACCGATCGCACTGATATCTCGGCCTGCAACTCCATCAGAGGTCCAGCACCAGCCGCGCCGGATCTTCCAGGCTTTCCTTGACCCGCACCAGGAAGGTCACCGCTTCCTTGCCGTCGATCACGCGGTGATCGTAGGACAGCGCCAGATACATCATCGGGCGAATCTCGACCTTGCCGCCGATCGCGACCGGGCGGTCCTGGATCTTGTGCATGCCGAGAATGCCGGACTGCGGCGCGTTCAGGATCGGCGTCGACATCAGCGAGCCGTAGATGCCGCCATTGGTGATGGTGAAGGTGCCGCCCTGCATCTCGTCGATCTTGAGCTGGCCGTCGCGGGCGCGGCGGCCGAAATCGGCGATGCTCTTCTCGATATCGGCGATCGACTTGTGGTCGCAGTCGCGCACCACCGGCACCACCAGGCCCTTGTCGGTGCCGACGGCGACGCCGATGTGATAGTAATTCTTGTAGATCAGATCGGTGCCGTCGATCTCGGCATTGGCGGCCGGGATATCCTTGAGCGCCTGCACGCAGGCCTTGGTGAAGAAGCCCATGAAGCCGAGTTTGCTTCCGTGCTTCTTCTCGAACACGTCCTTGTACTGGGCCCGCATCGCCATGATGTGGCTCATGTCGACCTCGTTGAAGGTCGTGAGCATCGCGGCGGTGTTCTGCACGTCCTTCAGCCGCCGCGCGATGGTCTGGCGCAACCGTGTCATCTTCACGCGTTCCTCGCGCGCGGCATCGTCGGCCGGCGACGGCGCGCGGACCTGCACCGCGGCGGCCGGCTGATTGACCGGGGTCGGCGCGGAAGCCGCCTTCTCGATCGCGGCCAGCATGTCGCCCTTGGTGACGCGGCCATCCTTGCCGGAGCCCGGCACGGTCGCGGCATCGACGCCGCTTTCGGCGGAGAGCTTGCGCACCGACGGCGCCAGTGGCGCATCGGTCGGCTGCGCCTTGGGTGCTTCGCTTCGGGCGCGGCGCTGCGGCAGCCGCGGGCGGCAGCCGGTTTGGCGGGCGCCGCCGCAGGCTTGGCAGCCGCAGCGGCGCCGTCGTTGATCTGTCCGAGCAGCGCACCGACCGCGACCGTCTCGCCGTCCTTTGCCGTGATCTCGCCGAGCGTGCCAGCGGACGGTGCCGGGACCTCGATCGTGACCTTGTCGGTCTCGAGCTCGACCAGCGGTTCATCGACCGCCACGGCATCGCCGGCCTTCTTGAACCAGCGACCGATGGTGGCCTCGGTCACGGATTCGCCGAGCGTCGGAACGCGAATTTCAGTCATGGTTCTATTTCCTCAAATGGCCTTTGACGGTCATCATCCGCCTTGTGCGCAATTGCGCACTGGGGCGGGCGATCCATTGGTCCGTGACGGTACGGATAAATATCTGCGTGCGGCTTACTGGATGCCCCGCTTTCGCGAGGCACGACGAATTCAGGAATCTCAGTTCAAGCGCGTCATCGAGCAGCGCCTTGAGCTGCGCCAGGTGCTTCGACATCAAACCGGTTGCGGTTGCCGCCGCCGCCGCGCGTCCGGCATAACGCGGACGCTTGTTCGGCGCGTTGATCTGGTTCAGCACCCATTCGAGATAGGGCTCGATGAAATGCCACGCGCCCATGTTGCGCGGTTCTTCCTGGCACCAGACCACCTCGGCGTTCTTGAATCGGCCGAGCTCCTGCACCAGCGCCTTCAGCGGCACCGGATACAAGCTGCTCGACCCGCATGATGTAGACGTCGTCGATGCCACGCTTCTCGCGCTCGTCGTAGATGTCGTAATAGACCTTGCCCGAGCACAGCACGATGCGGCGGATCTTTTCGTCCGGCACCAGCTTGATCTTCTCGTCCGGCAGCATCTGCGCGTCATCGTAGAGGATGCGGTGAAACGTGGTGTTCTCGCCCATCTCGTCGAGCCGAGACACCGCCCGCTTGTGCCGCAGCAACGACTTCGGCGTCATCAGGATCAGCGGCTTGCGGATTTCGCGGTGCAATTGCCGCCGCAGCACGTGGAAGAAATTCGCCGGCGTGGTGGCATGGACCACCTGCATGTTGTCCTCGGCGCACATCTGCAAATACCGCTCGAGCCGGGCGGAGGAATGCTCCGGCCCCTGCCCTTCGTAACCGTGCGGCAGCATGCAGACGAGACCCGACATGCGCAGCCATTTGCGTTCGCCCGACGAGATGAACTGGTCGAACAGCACCTGGGCGCCGTTGGCGAAATCGCCGAACTGCGCTTCCCAGATCGCGAGCGCATTCGGCTCGGCAAGCGAATAGCCGTATTCGAAGCCGAGCACCGCTTCTTCCGACAACAGCGAGTTGATGACCTCGTAATGGCCCTGGTCGCCGCCGAGATGATTGAACGGCGTGTAGCGGCTCTCGTCCTCCTGATCGATCAGCACCGAATGACGCTGCGAGAAAGTGCCGCGCTCGCTGTCCTGACCCGAGAGACGAACATGATGGCCTTCCTGCAGCAGCGTGCAGAACGCCAGTCCTTCGCCGGTCGCCCAGTCGATCCCGACGCCGGTGTCGATCGCCTTGGCGCGATTTTCCAGAAAGCGCTGAACGGTGCGGTGGACCCGGAAGCCGTCCGGCACCTTGGTGATCTTGCGGCCGATATCCTTGAGCACCGCGATATCGACGCCGGTGACGCCGCGGCGCGGATCTTCCTCGGCATCGGCGGATTTGAAACCGGCCCATTTGCCGTCGAGCCAGTCAGCCTTGTTCGGCTTGTAGCCGGAGCCCGCCTCGAGTTCGGCGTCGAGCCGCGCGCGCCAGTCGGCCTTGGCCTTCTCGACCTCGCCTTCGGTCATCACGCCGTCGGCGATCAGCCGCTTGGAATAGATTTCGACCGTGCCGGGATGCGACGCGATCTTCTTGTACATCACCGGCTGGGTGAACATCGGCTCATCGCCTTCATTGTGACCGTGCCTGCGATAGCAGAACATGTCGATCACGACGGGCTTGTGGAATTTCTGCCGGAACTCGATCGCAACCTTGGCCGCGAACACCACGGCTTCCGGATCGTCGCCGTTGACGTGGAAGATCGGCGCATCGATCATCTTCGCCACGTCCGACGGATAGGGCGAGGAGCGCGAATAGCGCGGATAGGTGGTGAAGCCGATCTGGTTGTTGACGATGAAGTGGAGCGAACCGCCGGTGCGGTATCCCTTCAGATCGGACAGGCCGAAGCATTCCGCCACCACGCCCTGGCCTGCAAACGCGGCGTCGCCATGCATCAACAGCGGCAACACCGAGATGCGCTGGTCCGGCGGATCGCCGTGCTGGTCCTGCTTGGCACGCACCTTGCCGAGCACCACGGGATCGACGATCTCCAGATGCGACGGGTTGGCGGTCAGCGACAGATGGATCCGGTTGTTGTCGAACTCGCGGTCCGATGAAGCGCCGAGATGGTATTTGACGTCGCCGGAACCTTCGACGGCGTCGGGATTGGCGGAGCCGCCCTTGAATTCATGGAACAGCGCGCGGTGCGGCTTGCCCATCACCTGCGTCAGCACGTTAAGCCGGCCGCGATGCGGCATGCCGATGACGATTTCCTTCACGCCGAGATTGCCGCCGCGCTTGATAATCTGCTCCAGCGCCGGAATCAGCGATTCAGCGCCGTCGAGACCGAAGCGCTTGGTGCCGGTGAATTTGAGATCGCAGAATTTCTCGAAACCTTCGGCCTCGATCAGCTTGTTGAGGATCGCGCGGCGGCCCTCGCGGGTGAAACTGATTTCCTTGTCCGGGCCCTCGATGCGTTCCTGAATCCAGCCTTTTTGCGCGGCGTTGGTGATGTGCATGAACTCGACGCCAAGCGTCTGGCAGTACGTGCGCTCGCAGATCGCGACGATCTCGCGCAGGGTCGCGTATTCAAGGCCCAATACATGGTCGAGGAAGATTTTGCGGTCGAAATCGCCGTCGACAAAGCCATAGGAGCGCGGATCGAGTTCCTCGCGATCGCGCGGCGGCTCAATGCCGAGCGGATCGAGCCTGGCGTGGAAATGGCCGCGCATGCGGTAGGCCCTGATCAACATCAAGGCGCGCACTGAATCGCGCGTCGCACGATGGACGTCGGCCGCCGAGAGTTCGGCGCCCTTGTCAGTACCCTTGGCCTGCGCCCTGGCGGCAAGCTTGGTGCCGACGGCCTTCTCGAGTTGCGCCCAATTGCCGTCGAGCGCGGAGGTCAGATCGTCCTTTGGTGCCAGCGGCCAGTTGTCGCGTCCCCAGGAAGCGCCTTCGGCGTTCTTGCGAACGTCGGCGGGCGTGTCTTTCAGGCTCTTGAAGAATTCCTGCCATTCGGCGTCGACCGAGCCGGGGTCCTGCTCATAGCGGGCGTAGAGATCGTCGATATAGGCGGCGTTGGTGCCCTGCAAAAAAGAAGAGAGGGCAAATGCGGCATTCGCGTCCTGGCGAGACATGATTGCGTCCTGGTGAGATTTCAATTCACGCATGGAACACGGCGCCGACGGCCGATCCGCAGGCGGATCAGCGTGACAAACCGCTTTTACCCTATATGGGCGGAATGTTCGCGCTCAAAAGAACCAAATGTTGAACTAGGCCTTCAACTTTTCAACAAGGGTTTTTCCGAGCCGCGCGGGCGACGGCGAGACAGTAATCCCGGCCGATTCCATCGCCGCGGTCTTGGATCCAGCATCGCCCTTGCCGCCGGAGATGATCGCGCCGGCATGACCCATGCGGCGGCCAGGAGGCGCCGTGACCCCCGCGATAAAGCCGACCATCGGCTTCTTGCGGCCGCGCTTGGCTTCATCCTTGAGGAACTGTGCGGCGTCCTCTTCGGCCGAACCGCCGATTTCGCCGATCATCACGATCGAGGTGGTCTTGGGGTCGGCCAGAAACATCTCCAGCATGTCGATGAATTCGGTGCCCTTGACCGGATCACCGCCGATGCCGACCGCGGTCGTCTGACCGAGACCTTCCTGGGTGGTCTGGAAAACCGCCTCATAGGTCAGCGTGCCGGATCGCGAGACGATGCCGACAGTGCCGGGCTTGAAGATGTTGGCGGGCATGATGCCGATCTTGCATTCGCCGGCAGTCATCACGCCCGGGCAGTTCGGCCCGATCAGACGCGACTTCGATCCCGTCAGCGAACGCTTGACCCGGACCATGTCGAGCACCGGAATGCCCTCGGTGATGCAGACGATCAGCGCGATTTCCGCATCGATGGCTTCGCAGATCGCGTCCGCGGCCCCCGGCGGCGGCACGTAGATCACGGAGGCATCCGCGCCCGTGTTCTCGCGCGCTTCGGCGACGGTGTCGAACACCGGCAGGCCCAGATGCATCGAGCCGCCTTTGCCGGGCGAGGTGCCGCCGACCATCTTGGTGCCGTACGCGATCGCGGCCTCGGAGTGGAACGTGCCGTTCTTGCCGGTAAAGCCCTGGCAGATGACTTTGGTGTTCTTGTCGATCAGGATGGACATGGGTGGGACTGCTTTCGCGAGGGCCAAACGACGGTTAATGGATGCGCCGATACACGCCGGTGAGCACGTCGGTCCAGCCTTCCGCGTCGGGCGAGAACTGGATTTTCAGGCTGTAGCTGTCGGCGTCGATGACTTCGTAGACATGGCGCGCGTTGCCGCGCAGCGAACCGCGCACCAGGACCAGCGACTTGCCGCTCCAGCCGCCGGAAGCCGGTGACGGCGGGTAGTAGCCAAGTGAATCGTGCCAGAACAATTTGTAGAGCCGATCCTCGCGATCGTAGGTGAACACGCCATGGGTCGCGAAGCTGTCCTTGCCGTCGCGTTTTTGAACCGTGTCCTGGATCAGATAGAAACCGTTGAGATCGATGCGAGCCGAAACATGCGAGGTCGCGGGGCCGCCCGAGAGCCAGCGCGACGGATAGACCATCTCCTCGCCGCTCCACTCGCCAGCGAACGCCGCGAGCTTGCGGTGCTCCTCCAGCGGCGTCGGCGCGGCGAGATGGTCCTCGGCCATCGGCGTTAGCTTCCCTTGACGGCCTTGACGATCTTCTGCGCGGCGTCGTCGAGATCGTCGGCCGACAGCACGTTGAGGCCGGATTCGCGGATGATCTTCTTGCCGGCATCGACATTGGTACCCTCGAGCCGCACGACCAGCGGCACCTTCAGGCCGACTTCCTTCACCGCGGCGACGACACCATCGGCGATGACGTCGCATTTCATGATGCCGCCGAAGATGTTGACCAGGATGCCCTTCACGTTGGGATCGGCGGTAATGATCTTGAACGCGGCAGCGACGCGCTCCTTGGTGGCGCTGCCGCCGACATCGAGGAAGTTCGCCGGCGCCATGCCGTAGAGCTTGATGATGTCCATGGTCGCCATCGCAAGGCCGGCGCCGTTGACCATGCAGCCGATATTGCCGTCGAGCGCCACATAGTTCAGCTCGTATTTCGAGGCCTCGATCTCCTTGGCGTCTTCCTCGGTCTCATCGCGCAGCGCCAGCACTTCCGGATGGCGAAACAGCGCGTTGTCGTCGAACGACACCTTGGCATCGAGCACGCGCAGCACGCCCTGTTTGGTGACGACGAGCGGGTTGATCTCCAGCATCGCCATGTCCTTGGCGACGAAAGCCGCATAGAGCTGCGCCACCAGCTTCTCCGCCTGCTTGGCGAGATCGCCTGACAGGCCCAGCGCTTTCGCAACCTTGCGGCCGTGATGGCCCATGATGCCGGTCGCAGGATCAACCGAGAAGCTGACGATCTTTTCAGGATTGGTGTGCGCGACGTCCTCGATGTTGACGCCGCCTTCGGTCGACGCCACGAACGACACTTCCGAGGTTTCGCGGTTGACCAGCATCGACAGATAGAACTCCTTGTCGATGTCGGAGCCTTCCTCGATGTAGAGCCGGTTGACCTGCTTGCCGTGCGGCCCGGTCTGCACCGTGACCAGCGTTGCGCCCAGCATCTGCTTGGCGAATTCATTGACCTCGGCGACCGATTTGGCGATGCGCACGCCGCCCTTGTCGCCGGCGGAAGCTTCCTTGAACTTGCCCTTGCCGCGGCCGCCGGCATGGATCTGACTCTTCACCACCCAGATCGGGCCGGGCAGCGTCTTGGCCGCGACATCGGAATCGGACGCCCGCAGTACCGGCACACCCTTCGAGATCGGCACCCCGAACTCGTGCAGCAGCGCCTTGGCCTGGTATTCATGGATATTCATCTGGACGCTCCCCGGACCCTTGCGCCGTGAATCCGCAGATTCACTTCACTTCATTTCTGCTGGTATATCATAACAACTGCAACTTTGACCCGCCTCGGAATTTCATCGCGCCCGTTTTCCAAAGCTCGCGTCAGGCGGGCATTGCAAAACGCCGGTCGTTGGCGTTGCCGCCTGGCCGGTCACCGGCCGAGCAGATCGGGCGCGATTTTCTTGCAGGCATCAACCAGCCCCTGCACCGCGCCGACCGACTTGTCGAAGGCTTCGCGATCCTTGCCGGCCAGTTCGATCTCGACAATGCGCTCGACCCCCTTCGAGCCGATCACGGTCGGCACACCGACATACATGTCCTTCACGCCGTATTCGCCGTTGAGGTAGGCCGCGCAGGGCAGCACGCGCTTCTTGTCGCGCAGATAGCTCTCGGCCATCGCGATCGCAGATGCCGCGGGCGCGTAGAACGCCGATCCCGTCTTCAGCAAGTTGACGATCTCGGCGCCGCCGTTGCGGGTGCGGTCGACGATCTCGTCGATGCGCGCCTGCGAGGTCCAGCCCATCTTGACGAGGTCGGGCAGTGGAATGCCGGCGACCGTCGAATAGCGCACCAGCGGCACCATGGTGTCGCCATGGCCACCGAGCACGAAGGCAGTGACGTCTTCCACGGACACATTGAATTCGTCAGCGAGGAAATAGCGGAAGCGCGAGGAATCCAGCACGCCGGCCATGCCGACCACCTTCTTGTGCGGCATGCCGGAGGCCTTCTGCAGCGCCCACACCATGGCGTCCAGCGGATTGGTGATGCAGATGACGAAGGCGTCCGGCGCGTACTTCTTGATGCCGGCGCCGACCTGCTCCATCACTTTGAGATTGATGCTCAGGAGATCGTCACGGCTCATGCCGGGCTTGCGCGGCACGCCCGCAGTGACGATACAGACCTTGGCTCCGTCCAGCGCGTCATAGGAATTGGCGCCGGTAAAACTCGCATCGAACCCGTCGACCGGGGAGGACTGCGCGATATCGAGCGATTTGCCCTGCGGCACGCCCTCCGCGATGTCGAACATCACGACGTCGCCGAGTTCTTTCAGACCGATAAGGTGAGCCAGCGTTCCGCCGATCTGACCGGAGCCAATCAAGGCAATCTTGTCTCGCGCCATGGGAAATCTGTCCTTTGAACAGTCATGCAGGAGAGTGGAAGGAAGCTCGTTCGCTGTTATCCCTTTCGACTGGTACGTTCAAGTCAGGCCATGCCCAATTGTCTGATGCTGCCCTGATTTCGATCATGGTCAGGTTTCCACCAGGCCGGTGCTCGATCCGCTGGCGACGGAATCCTTGTGGCCATGCGGCAGTGCCAGATAGGATTCCGAACTCATTTCGATCAGCCGCGAGGCGGTGCGCTTGAACTCGTTGGCTTCATCGCCGTCGGTCGCGATATACAGCGACAGCGGATCGGCCGCCGCGGACGCCATCAGCTTCACGGCATTGTCATACAGCGTATCGATCAACGCGATGAAACGCTTGGCGGCGTTGCGCTCGGGATAGTCCATGACCGGAATGTGGTCGATCAGGACGGTGTGATAATCACGCGCGAGCCGCAGATAGTCGGATGCGGCCAACGGCTTTTCGCAGAGATCGGCAAACGAAAAACGCGCCACGCCATGCGCCGAACACGGCACGCGCAGCACGCGGCCCTTGATCGAGATATCGCGCGGCTCGCAGGGCGCGTTGCCGGTCATGCTGCTCCAGGCCTTGTCGAGCACCGCGTCGGAGTCGCGATCGGCCGGCACCAGCCACATCTTCGCACCGGCAAGTTTCTCCAGCCGGAAATCGGTGCGCGCATCGAGCCGCAGCACGTCCAGATGATCCGATATCTGGGCGATGAAGGGCAGGAACAGCGCCCGGTTCAGGCCGCCTTTATAAAGATCGTCCGGCGCGACGTTGGAGGTCGCGACCACCACGGTGCCGAGTTCGAACAGTTTCGAGAACAGCCGGCCCAGGATCATGGCATCCGCGATGTCAGTGACATGGAATTCGTCGAAGCACAGCAGCCAGGCGTGGTCGAAGATCGACTGCGCGGTGAGCGCGATCACGTCGCCGTCAGCCATCTCGCCGCGGGCGATGTTCCGACGAAAACCGTAGATCCGCTCATGCACGTCGGCCATGAATTCGTGGAAATGGGCGCGGCGCTTGTGCTCGACCGGCGACTGCTGGAAAAACAGGTCCATCAGCATGGTCTTGCCGCGTCCAACCTCGCCGTAGACATACAGGCCGCGTGGCGGCGGCTCGTTCTTGTCGGCGAACAAGCGGCCCAGCAGTCCCTGCTTGCTGACCGGCTTGTAGGTCGAAAGCCGCGCTTCCAGATCGGAGAACGCCTCGGCAGCAGCCGCCTGCGCCGCGTCAGCCTCGATCGCGCCGGAGGAAACCAGCGACTGGTAGTGCGCGCGGAAGGAAGACGGCGGCGTGGATAGCATGGCCCACCTTACGGCCCAGGCCAGCGAAATTTGCAAGCCGGGATTTGGTGCGAGGAGGTATGCAGCTTCTGCCTCGACCTGTTGCTGCAGGCAGAGAGACGGATCACGCGCTCAACGCGTAGGAATCCTCGACCACATAGGGACCGCCACCGGTGGAGGCCCGCGACGAGAACAGCACGAAGCGCGACGCCGTGAACACCCGGGTCGGGAAATATCCGCGCACCGACAGATAGTCAGCGACATCCTGGTTGGAGGCATCACGCAGCCGCGCGAGCGTCACATGCGGGGTAAATTTCCGGCCCTCCGGATCGAGCCCGATCCGCTGCATCAGCCGTTCCAGTTCCGCCTGCAGCTCGATCAAGGGCCGGCTCGGCACCACCGAGGCCACCACCGCACGCGGCTTTTTGCCGCCGAAGCTCGACAGGCCCTGCAGCGCCACCTCGAACGGCTTGCGGTTGACCCGAAACAGCATCGAGGCGATTTCATTGGCGGAGATACCGTCGATATCGCCGATGAAGCGCAGGGTCACGTGATAATTTTCGGGATCGACCCAACGGGCGCCGGGCAGGCCGCCGCGTAAATTGGAAAGCGTCTGGCCGATCTCGGTCGGGATTTCCAGTCCGGTAAACAAACGCGGCATCGCAAGCCTCCCGATGCTGAGCACGTCCCCGAAACGGCACGCCGCCGTCGGGAAGACCACGCCTTGGAGACAAACCCGGCGACGAATCACCGGCACTTATTTTTACCGTAGTTATGTGACTCTGCGAAGGATGCGTAGACCGGACCGGGAAAAACACTTCGCTTAAGGTTATCGCTGCCCGCTTTTCAACTGCGGTTTCCGGCGATCGCGCCGATAAATGCCTCCACATTGGGCAGGATGTTTTTCACGATCACATCGACGCCCTCCGCCGTCGGATGGATGCCGTCGGCCTGGTTGAGCCGCGCATTGCCCGCGACACCGTCGAGGAAAAACGGATAGAGCGGCACGCCGAACGATTTCGCCAGGTCGGGATAGATGGCGTTGAAGCGCGCCGCGTAGTCACTGCCGTAATTCGGCGGCGCCAACATCCCGCACAACAGTACCGCGATCTTGCGTGCCTTCAGCCGGGTCAGAATGTCCGACAGTGCCGCACGGGTGACCTTCGGGTCGAGCCCGCGAAGGGCATCATTGGCGCCGAGTTCGAGGATCACGGCATCGGTTCCATCGGGCACTGACCAGTCCAGCCGGTCCCGGCCACCGGAACTGGTGTCGCCGGACACTCCCGCGTTGGCAACGTCAACCTCTATTCCATTGTTCCGCAAAGCCTTTTGTAGCCGTTGCGGGAACGCATCGGAGGCCGGCAGACCCAGTCCCGCGCTCAGCGAATCACCCAACACAACCATTTTGACGGGCCTGGTTGCTTGCGGCGCAGACGCCTGCGCGACGGCGGCGGGCGCCGTCATCAAAGCGACCATCAACACGAGTATGTGCACGAACAGAATCACCCCGCCCTCGATTCGAGCCGCGGATGTGCCATATGACCGGACCATGGACAGTCTCATCGAACCCTCGTCACTGGCCGGCCTCGAGCCGGACTCCATCGCGATCTCGAATGTCAATCTCTCGCTGGGCACTGGCGCGGCACGCGTTCATATCCTGAAGGATATCAGCCTCAATGTGGCCGTCGGGCGAAGCGATCGGCCTGATTGGACCATCAGGCTCGGGAAAGTCCACGCTGCTGATGGTAATGGCGGGGCTGGAGCGTCCTGATAGCGGAGAGGTGGTGGTTAGCGGCACCTCGTTCAATGGCCTCGACGAGGACGCGCTGGCGCGCTTTCGCGGCCGGCAAGTCGGTATCGTATTCC
The DNA here is from genome assembly GCA_963806075.1 of uncultured Alphaproteobacteria bacterium. Lineage (GTDB taxonomy): Bacteria > Pseudomonadota > Alphaproteobacteria > Rhizobiales > Xanthobacteraceae > Bradyrhizobium. The sequence goes on along the minus strand of CAWDWT010000011.1, from coordinate 718,715 downwards.
AGTCGTTCCATCTGATTCCGACCATGACCGCGCTGGAAAATGTCGCGGTGCCGCTCGAGCTTGCCGGCAATCGCGACGCGTCGTCGCGCGCGGCGGAGGAACTTGCCTCGGTCGGTCTCGGCGACCGGCTGCATCATTACCCCACGCAATTGTCCGGCGGCGAACAGCAACGTGTCGCATTGGCCCGCGCCCTGGCGCCTGATCCTGCGATTCTGGTAGCGGACGAGCCGACCGGAAATCTCGACGAAGCCACCGGCAAGCAGATCGTCGACCTCCTGTTCACCAAACATGCCGAACGCGGCATGACGCTGGTGCTGGTGACGCACGACACTTCGCTGGCGCAACGCTGCGACCGCGTTGTCCGGTTGCGCTCGGGCCGCATTGACGGCGCGGGCGGCAATCGCAAAGCCGCCTCATGAGTCTGGCTGCCGAACCCGTCCACGCCGGCCGCGGCGCATCGCTTCCGCTGCGCTATGCCTTGCGCGAGCTGCGCGGGGGCCTGCGCGGCTTCTACGTATTCATCGCCTGCATCGCGCTCGGCGTGATGGCGATTTCCGGCGTCGGCTCGGTCGCCGCCAGCCTGGGCGAGGGTTTGGCGCACGAGGGTCGCACGCTGCTCGGCGGAGACGTCGCATTCTCGCTGATCCAGCGTGAGGCCAAGCCCGACGAAGTGGCCTTTCTTCGCGCGCGCGGACAAGTTTCTGTTGCGGCGACGTTGCGGGCCATGGCGCGCACCGGCGACGACCGGCTCGCGCTGGTCGAGATCAAAGCCGTGGACGAACACTACCCGATGCTGGGCGAACTCGTACTCGATCCGAAAATGCCGATCGCCGATGTTTTGGCCGAGCGCGACGGCGCGTTCGGCGCGGCGGTCGATTCGACCTTGCTGGCGCGACTCGATCTCAAGATCGGCGACCGGGTCAGCGTCGGCAGCGCGACGTTTCAATTGCGCGGCACGGTCGATACCGAGCCGGACCGGCTGGCCGGCGGGCTTGGCTTCGGCCCGCGCTTCCTGGTCAGCGAACAGGCCTTGCGCGCCACCGGATTATTGCAACCCGGCAGCCTCGTGCGCTGGATCTACCGGCTGAAGCTGCCCGACAGCGTTGCAAACGATACCGCGGTTGCAGCGTTGATCGACCAGGTGCGAACGGCGTTACCGCAGGCCGGCTGGGAAATCCGCTCGCGCAACAACGCCTCGCCACAGCTCGAGCGCACCATCAACCGCTTCACGCAGTTCCTGACGCTGGTTGGCCTTGCCGCGTTGCTGGTTGGCGGCGTGGGCGTCGCCAACGCGGTTAAAAGCCATATCGATCGCCGCCGCGACGTGATCGCCACGTTCAAGGCGCTCGGCGCCACTGGCCGCGACGTGTTTTCGATCTATCTGACGCAAGTGACCGTGCTTGCCGTGATCGGCTCCGTGATTGGACTGGCAATCGGCGCAGCGCTGCCTTTCATTATCGTCGGCGTGTTCGGCAGGCTTTTGCCGCTGCCGGTGGTCCCGGCGCTGCATCCGAATGAGTTGCTGCTTTCCTTTGTCTACGGCCTTCTCACCGCGCTGGCCTTCGGGCTGTGGCCGCTTGGCCGCGTTCACGACGTGCCGGTCGCGGCTTTGTTTCGCGAGACCGTGACCGGCGAGAAACAGCGCCCCCGCTGGCGCTATCTCGCGCTGATGGCAATGGTGATCGCGCTATTGATCGCGGTGGCGATCGGACTTGCCTATGACAAGCGGGTCGCGATCGTGTTTGTGGTGTCCTCGATGGTGGTGTTCGCGGTCCTCCGCGGCATCGCCGCCGTCCTGATGGCGTCGGCGCGGCGTCTGCCGCGAAGTGGTATCACGATGTTAAGGCTGGCGATCGCCAACATCCACCGGCCTGGCGCCTTGACGCCTTCCGTCGTGATGTCGCTGGGTCTGGGACTGGCGGTGCTGGTCACGATCACGCAGATCGACGGCAATCTGCGACGGCAGTTCCTGGCCGCGCTGCCGGATCGCGCACCATCGTTTTACTTTATCGATATTCCGACCAACGAGGCCGGTCGCTTCGGCGAATTCCTCGAGCACACCGCGCCGCAATCGACCGTCGAGGACGTGCCGATGCTGCGCGGCCGCATCGTCGCCGCGCGCGGCGTCAAGGCGGAAGATCTCCATGCCTCCTCCGATTCCGAATGGGTGCTGCAGAGCGATCGTGGCCTGACCTATACCGGCGAGATTCCCAAGCGGATCGAAGGTCGTCGAGGGCAAGTGGTGGGGCGCGGATTACGATGGTCCACCACTGGTCTCGATCGAGAAGAAGATCGCCGACGGCCTGGGACTGAAGCTCGGCGATCCCATCGTCGTCAACGTGCTGGGCCGCGACATCACCGCCACCATCGGCAACATGCGCATCGTGGACTGGCAAAGTCTTGGCATCAATTTTGTGCTGGTGTTTTCGCCGAACGCTTTCAAGGGTGCTCCGCACACCCACATCGCGACGCTGACCGAGACGCATCCGGATCCATCGGACGATGCCCGTATCATTAAAGCAGTGGCGGATGCCTTTCCGATGGTAACCAGCGTGCGCGTTCGCGAGGCGCTGGAAACCATCGGCACGGTCGTGACAAATCTCGTGCTGGCGATCCGCGGCGCCAGCGCGGTCACCTTGATCTCGGCCATTCTGGTGCTGGGCGGAGCGCTCGCCGCCGGCCATCGCCACCGGGTCTATGACGCCGTCATTCTCAAGACCCTCGGCGCTACCCGCGCCCGGCTGCTGGGCGCCTACGCGCTGGAATATCTGATGATCGGTCTGGCTACCGCCGTGTTCGGCGTCATCGCGGGCTCGGTCGCCGCCTGGATGATCGTGACCCGACTGATGACGTTAAGCTTTGTCTGGCAGGCCGGAAGTGCTGCCGCTGTGGTGGCGGCGGCGCTGGTCGTAACGGTGGGATTGGGGCTAGTGGGCACACTATTGGCGCTAAACCGGAAGCCTGCCACCGTGCTGCGGAATTTGTGACAAATTGTATCAGCGGCCGTTTGTGCGCGTGTGACGTTTCGTCGGTGCGGAGCGACATTCAGCCGCGCATGGAAGCTTGCAGCGAATGTGTTAGTTTCCCACATACCAATCGGGACAGACGCCGGTTTAATGACGAAAAAGTAATGTCTGCAAATGCCGGTATCTGGGATAGATTTCTAGCCGGCGCCGCATGCCCTTGCGCTCCGCCGGACAACCAACGGGAATTCGATCATGTCGGACCTAGACCGTAATTACGCCTCTCCTTTCGGCCGGGCCGCCGGGCGCGTTGACGCCGCGACCGTCGATGCCGGTCTGCGCGCCTACATGCTGCGCATCTACAATTACATGAGCATCGGCCTTGCCATCACCGGCCTCGCCGCGCTCGGCGTCTACATGGCTGCGGTAACGACCGATCCGGCCGGTGCCGCCGCCAAGATCGGCAGCGCGTACCTGACGCCATTCGGATACGCGATGTTCGTAAGCCCGCTGAAATGGCTGTTCATGCTGGCGCCGCTCGTCATGGTGTTCGCGATCTCGGCCGGCCTCAACCGGCTGCGGCCCGCAACCGCCCAGATGCTGTTCTGGGTGTTCTCGGCGCTGATGGGCGTTTCGTTGTCATCGATCTTCCTGGTGTTCACCCACACCTCGATCGTGCGGGTGTTCTTCATCACGGCGGCTTCGTTCGGCGCGCTGAGCCTGTTCGGCTACACCACCAAGCGTGACATGACCGGCATGGGTTCGTTCCTGCTGATGGGCCTGTTCGGCATCATCATCGCGAGCCTGGTCAATCTCTTCATCGCGAGTTCTGCGCTGCAATTCGTGGTGTCGGTAGTCGGCGTGCTGGTGTTTGCAGGCCTTACCGCCTGGGACACCCAGCGGCTGAAAAACGATTACATCTATGGCTATGCCTCGCAGGGCGGTGATATTGCGGAACGTGCGGCGATCTCGGGTGCGCTGTCACTTTACCTGAACTTCATCAACCTGTTCACGCTGCTGCTGCAATTGCTCGGCCAGCGCGACTGATCGCATCAGGCCGCTTCCCTGCGGAACATTCGAGCCCCGGCCTCGCGGCCGGGGCTTTTGTTTGGGCCCCGATTTGTTTGACCCAACGAGAAACCGAATATCCCTCTCGCAAAAACGATTCTATGCTCGCCTGATGCCCTCGCCCGAAATCAGGCCCGCAACCGAGGCCGATCTTGTCTCCGTTACCGAGATTTACGATCACGCGGTGCGCCATGGCACCGCGACGTTCGAGCTGATTCCACCCGATCTCGCCGAGATGACGCGGCGCTTCAAGGCGCTGATCGACGGCGGCTTCCCGTATCTGGTAGCCGAGGTCGATGGCCGCGTGATCGGATATGCCTATGCGGGACCATACCGGCCGCGGCCGGCCTATCGCTTCACGGTGGAGAATTCAGTCTATCTGCAGCCTGCGATCCATCGCCGCGGCATCGGCCTGCAATTGCTGCAGCGGCTGATCGTGGAATCCACGCGGCGTGGCTACCGGCAGATGATCGCCGTGATCGGCGATTCCGCCAATGCCGGATCGATCGGCGTGCACACAAGATGCGGGTTCCAGATGATCGGAACCCATCCCAATGTCGGTCTCAAGTTCGGCCGCTGGCTCGACACTGTCATGATGCAGCTTGCGCTCGGCGACGGCGGCGCGACGGTGCCGGATAAAGCTGATCGAAGGATGCCTGATCTCATGGTGAGGACGCGCTCTTGCGCCGTCTCGAACCATGGCTACAGGCTGCGATCATCCTTCGAGACGCGGCTTCGCGCCGTCCTCAGAATGAGGTCGTGCACTACACCACCGCCAGCTTGCGATCGATCGCCAGGAGCACACGGTCGAGTTCATGGCCGCGGCGCAGGATCAGCCCGGTCGCAGAGATGACGCTGTACATGCCTTGCCGGCGCGCCAGCCGAGGGTCCTTTTCGATGCGGTAGATCGGCACCTCGGAGGCGCGACGAAACACGGAGAATACCGCGCGGTCCCTGAGAAAATCGATGGCGTAGTCGCGCCACTCGCCGTCGGCGACCATGCGGCCGTACAAATTCAGAATTCGATCGAGTTCGAGACGATTGAACGTCACCCGGTTCAGCAGCGGTCCCGCAGCGGCATTACGCGCCGCCGCGCGGTTCTCGCTTGGATCGGTATCCTCCGACATTGAACTCATGCACCATCTCCATCACCTCAAGGCAGGAACCCGAAACCGGATTGCACTTTTCGGATCATGCCAAGCCCGACATGATTGCGCCGACTGCCCGCCGCCGCAAGGGTCGTTGTTGACCGGGCCTCAATTAGCGCGCGACCGAATGTCCGTACGGAGGTCCGCCCGAGGGGGAAATAACGTCACGGGATCGTTAGCAGAATCATAATACCGCCCCACTTCTGCCAAGCGACCGCCTCGCCGGTTTGCGACAAGCTAACCTTGCGTTGGCCCGGTCCTTTCGGCACCGGATTCCTCAGCCCCCAGCCCCCCGGGGTCGTCGGGATCGGGCCTGTTCGCAAGATGGTTTATCCCCATACTGGGCCAACGAGAGTTGGTCCTTTTTTGTTTTTCAGGCCGGAATTTTAGAGTGCCGTTGGCCGACGCGGCCGCGCAAGATGCGCGCGAAACGCCCGTGCCGCGCGAATCACGGAAACCAGTTCAGGCCAGAGTTCCGGAAAATAAATTCAGTGCAGCAGCGTGTAGGCCGCGCCGAGCATCGGGCCAGGCTTGTCGCGATTGCCGTCCTGGACATACACCGCTGCGGCGTCGACGCCATCGCGCGAGATGTTTTCCAGCGGCACCGTCCAACTGTAGGGCGTGCCGTTCCAGTCGCCGACCTTGAGCAGATTGCGCACCACATTGTAGTAGGTGATTTCACGGCCGCGGTTTTCGCCACGCCCGATCGAGATCGGCACCGCTTTCGAAACCGAGCATATCCACACTTCGCCGTGCATCGCGGCAGGGCCGTTGCGGGAAGCCGCTACCGAAACATTGATCTGCCTGCCCGTCACCGACATCGAAACCGGGACCGACATCACGCCGCTGGCTTTCTCGGTTTCACCGATGGCAGTTTCGATGCTGGAGCGATCGCTTCCGATCACATGCACGGACCCGTTGATGACAGCTTGCGGCGTATAGACGTCGCGATCGCCGCGCACATGGGAATAAGCTCTCTGGCGCGCGCTGAAGCGCGAATCGGCAAGCGTGTCTTTCCATCCAAGATAATCCCAATAATCGATCGGCATGCTTAACGCGACGATCGACGGATCCTTGGACAGTTCGCCCATCAGCTTGTCGGCAGCCGGGCACGATGAGCACCCTTGCGAGGTGAACAGTTCCACAACGGCGCGCGGGTCGCCGGCCTGTGCCGGACAGATGATGGCGGCAATCGCGCAAATGCCCAGCGCACCTGACCACAGCGCCATGGAATTGTTGCTCATCGTTTTGATCATACTGGAAGGTCGTTACCATGCGGGAAACCAAGTCCCGCCGCCGTTAACAGATCTACTCCGCGGTACCGGATCGTACCATCCTTCCAATACAAGAAGGCGGCCCTTTAATAGGCCGCCTCCCCCTCGCTCGCTACTCACTTCGCAGTGAGGCATCGATCACAGCTCGCGCTACGCCGCCAGTTTGCGCAGCACATACTGCAGGATGCCGCCGTTGCGATAGTATTCAAGCTCGTCGAGCGTATCGATCCTGCACAGCAGCGAAACGCGCTGCAGGGCGCCGTTGCCTGACACAATCTCCGCGGTCAATTTCTGACGTGGCTTCAGGTCACCCCGAAGTCCTCGTATGGTTACAGTCTCATCGCCCTTCAGGCCGATCGACGACCACGAGACACCGTCCTCGAAGGTCAGCGGCAGCACGCCCATGCCGACCAGGTTGGAGCGATGGATACGCTCGAAGCTCTGGCAGATCACGGCGCGCACGCCCAGCAGCCTGGTTCCTTTCGCCGCCCAGTCGCGTGACGAACCGTTGCCATATTCGGCGCCGGCGAAAACCACCAGCGGCACGTTCTCTGCCTGGTACTTCATCGCGGCGTCGTAGATCGACATCTGCTCGCCGTCGGGCCAGTGTTTGGTCAGGCCACCTTCCGGAATATTGCCGTCGGCGCCTTTCAGCATGAAGTTCTTGATGCGGATGTTGGCGAAAGTGCCGCGCATCATGATTTCGTGATTGCCGCGCCGCGTGCCGTACTGGTTGAAGTCGGCGGGACGCACCTGATGCTCCGACAGATATTTTCCGGCAGGCGAAGTCAGTTTGATGGAGCCGGCCGGCGAGATGTGGTCGGTCGTGATCTTGTCGCCGAACATCGCCAGGATCCGGGCATCGACGACGTCGGCGATGGGCTCCGGCTGCTTTTTCATGCCCTCGAAGTAAGGCGGGTTCTGCACATAGGTCGAGCTCATGTTCCATCGATAGGTCTCGCTCTCGACCGTCTTGATCTTGCGCCAGTTGGTATCACCCTTGAACACGTCGCCGTAGCGCTTCTTGAAGATCGTCGCGGTGACGAACTTCTTCATCAGTGCGTTGATCTCCTTGCTGGTCGGCCAGATATCCTTCAGATAGACCGGCTTGCCGTCCTTGCCTTCGCCGATCGGCTCGACCGCGAGATCCCGGGTCACCGTTCCCGCCAGCGCATAGGCCACGACCAGCGGCGGCGATGCCAGATAATTGGCCTGCACGTCCGGACTGACGCGGCCCTCGAAGTTGCGGTTGCCCGACAGCACGGCGGCGGCCACCACGCCATTGTCGTTGATGGACTTGGAGATGTCGTCCTGCAGCGGCCCCGAATTGCCGATGCAGGTGGTGCAGCCGAAACCGATCAGGTTGAAGCCGACCTTGTCGAGTTCGGCCTGCAGTCCGGAATTGCTGAGATACTCTGCGACCACCTGGCTGCCCGGCGCCAGCGACGTCTTGACCCAGGGCTTGGCCTTGAGGCCCTTGGCCGCCGCGTTGCGCGCCAAGCAGGCCCGCGCCGATCAGCACGCTCGGATTGGAGGTGTTGGTGCAAGACGTGATCGCCGCGATCACCACGTCGCCATGGCCGATATCGAAATTGTGGTTGTCGACCGCGAAGCGTTTGGCCGCTTCGCCGGGCTTCTTGTATTCGCCCGCAAGCGCGGTGCCAAAGCCCTCCGCGACCGCCGGCAGCGCGACACGGCCCTCGGGGCGCTTCGGTCCGGCCATCGACGGCACCACGGAGCCGAGATCGAGCGTCAGCGTTTCCGTGAACACAGGGTCGGTCGACTTGGCGGAGCGGAACAGGCCCTGCGCCTTGGCGTAAGCGGAAACCAGCGCAACGCGCTCGGCCTTGCGGCCCGACGTTTTGAGGTAATCAATGGTCGCGGCATCGACCGGGAAGAAGCCACAGGTTGCGCCATATTCCGGCGCCATATTGCCGATGGTCGCCTTGTCGGCCACCGAGAGATAATCAAGACCGGGGCCGAAGAACTCGACGAATTTGCCCACCACGCCCTGCTTGCGCAGCATCTGCGTCACCGTCAGCACCAGGTCAGTCGCGGTGACGCCTTCCTTCATTTGCCCCTTGAACTTGAAGCCGACCACTTCGGGCAACAGCATCGACAGCGGCTGGCCGAGCATCGCAGCCTCTGCCTCGATGCCGCCGACGCCCCAGCCGAGCACGGCGAGACCGTTGACCATGGTGGTGTGGGAGTCGGTGCCGACGAGCGAATCCGGATAGGCGACCTCGAAGGTGCCGGTCTTCTTGCCGACCGTCATCTTCTGCTTTTTGGTCCACACCGTCTGCGCGAGATATTCGAGATTGACCTGATGACAGATGCCGGTGCCGGGCGGCACCACGGAGAAATTCGAGAACGCTTTCTGCCCCCATTTCAGGAACTCGTAGCGCTCCTGGTTCTGCTTGTATTCCTCGACCACATTCTTGGCGAAGGCCTTGTTGTCGCCGAAGAAGTTCACGATCACCGAATGATCGATCACGAGATCGACCGGCACCAGCGGATTGATCTTCTCGGCGTCGCCGCCCAGCGCCTGCATCGCGTTGCGCATCGCGGCGAGATCGACCACCGCGGGCACGCCGGTGAAATCCTGCATCAACACCCGCGCGGGGCGAAACGCTATTTCGTGCTCGAGCTTGCGCTTCTTCAGCCATTTCGAGACCGCGACGATGTCTTCCTTCTTGACGGTGCGACCGTCCTCGTTGCGCAGCAAATTTTCCAGCAGCACTTTCATGGAATAGGGAAGTCGGGAAATTCCCTTCAAACCGTTCTTCTCGGCAGCGGCCAGGCTGTAATAGACGTAAGTCTTGCTGCCGACCTTGAGTGTCTTCCGGCATTTGAAGCTATCGAGCGAGGTCATGTGAGGAATCCAATCTGTCGTTGTATCCGTTTGCGGTAACTAGATACCCATTGGCTACGCCTGATGACTTGCAGCGCCGGATCATGTGCTGCATCAAGTTCCGAGGTAGAGAACCTTATTAGAGTCTTTCCATCGGCGCTGCCACATCACCATCGCTTCACAGCATTGCATCACACACAAATTCTGCTGCTGTACCCACGGCATTCCAGAGGGCTTGGATAACGGAAAAAATGCAGCTCTCCGGACGTGGCGTCAGATGCGTGCGAGGCGGCCGGGAGGTGCTGTCCGGCCTCGATTTTACGGTGTCCTCGGGCGAGGCTCTGGCGGTGACCGGCGCCAACGGGTCCGGCAAGACCTCGCTGCTGCGAACCATTGCCGGGCACGTTGCTTTGACCGGCGGGTCGATCGATCTTGAAGGTGGCGAGCAGGAGCTGACGCTGGCCGAGCAAGCCCATTATCTGGGTCACCGCGACGCCATGAAGCCGGCACTGAGCGTGCTGGAGAACCTGTCGTTCTGGCGGGATTTCCTGGGCGGCGAAATTTCTGACGCCGCGCAAAGCCTCAAGCTGGTCGGGATCGAACATGCCGCGCATTTGCCCGCGGCGTATCTGTCGGCTGGCCAGCGGCGCCGGCTGTCGATCGCGCGGCTGCTGACGGTGCGCCGCCCGATCTGGCTTTTGGATGAACCGACCTCGGCGCTCGATAGCGACGGGCAGACGCTGTTCGCCGGCGTGACGCGCGACCACCTCGCTCGCGGCGGCATCGTGGTCGCCGCAACGCACGCGCCATTGGGCATCGAGGCGAAGCAATTGCGGATCGGGGGTGGGGGTCCACTTGCCGGAGCATCCGATTCAAACTCGCCGCGAGGCAGCGCATGACAGCCCTCGCCGCGCTGATTCGACGGGATATCCAGATCGCGCTGCGCGTCGGCGGCGGTGCCCTGATCGGCGTGCTGTTTTTCCTGACCGTGGTGGTGTTGATGCCGTTCGCGATCGGGCCCGATCTCGCGCTGCTGACCCGACTGGGCCCGGCGATCCTCTGGCTTGGCGCGCTGCTTGCGAGCCTGCTCACACTCGACCGGCTGTTCACGGCCGATCATGACGACGGCTCGCTTGATTTGATCGCGATGAGCCGGACGCCGCTGGAACTGAGTTGCGCAGCCAAGGCGCTGGCCCATTGGCTCGCGGCCGGCGTGCCGCTGATCGTCGCCACGCCGGTGCTGGGACTATTGTTGAATCTCGACGCGGGTTCGACGTTTGCCGTCGCGCTCACGCTGCTGGTCGGCACTCCGGCGCTGACCTTTACCGGCATCATCGGCGCTGCGCTGGCCGTGACCCTGCATCGCGGCGGCCTGCTGCTCGCCGTGCTGGTGCTGCCACTGTCGATCCCGGTGCTGATTTTCGGTGTCGCCGCGTCGGAAGCCGCCATTTCCGGACCGGTCTCGTTCGGAACGCCGTTTTCGATCCTGGCCGCGCTGTCGCTGGTCAGTTTCGTGGTCGGACCGTTTGCCGCAGCCGCCAGCCTCCGACAAGGACTGGACTAGGAGGTTCGACCCGCATGGACCGGTTCAATCAAGCGAAATTGCGCAGCGTGAAAGATTGCCTGTGACCGCCGTGTCGACTATCAGAAGCCCATGACGCTAACCACGACGCTGACCGATCTCGCCAATCCCACCCGGTTCCTGTCTCTGACCGCGCGCGTTCTGCCGTGGCTGACGGCTGCGACCGCGATCCTGCTTGCGATCGGGCTTTATCAATCAGCCATGGCGCCGGACGATTACCAGCAGGGCGCCACCGTGAAGATCATGTTTATTCACGTGCCCAATGCGTGGCTGTCGATGTTCGTCTGGGGCGTTATGAGTGTCGCGGCGCTGGGCACCCTGGTGTGGCGGCATCCGCTCGCCGATGTCGCCGCCAAGGCGGCGGCGCCGATCGGCGCTGCGTTCACCTTTCTCGCGCTGGTGACGGGCTCGCTGTGGGGCCGGCCGATGTGGGGCACCTATTGGGAATGGGATGCGCGGCTGACCTCGGTGCTGATCCTGTTCTTGATGTATCTCGGGTTGATGGCGCTGTGGCGCGCGGTTGAAGACCCCTCGCGCGCGGCGCGCGCCGCCGCCATCCTGACGCTGGTCGGCGCGATCAATCTGCCGATCATCAAGTTCTCGGTCGACTGGTGGAACACGCTGCATCAGCCGGCCTCCGTTTTCCGGATGGGCGGATCAACACTCGACCGTGCCTTCCTGCTTCCGCTTCTGGTGATGGCGGTGGCGTTCTCGCTCTTGTTCGTCACGTTGCACCTGGCCGCGATGCGCAACGAGATCCTGCGCCGCCGGGTACGCAGCTTGCAGATGATGCAAGCCAGCCGGCAGGCGGCGTGAACCGATGTCGCTCGGTCCCTACGCCTCCTTCATCGTGACGTCCTATGTGCTGGTCACCGCAGTGGTGCTGTTTCTCATTGTCTGGATCGCGCTCGACTACCGCCGACAGACCCACCGCCTGCGCGAACTCGAGGCCAGCGGGATTGTCAGGCGCTCCGGGCGCAGCGCTGCGGATACACGATGAGCGATCCCGCTACATCCGGCGCGCCGCCGCGCCGTCCCTGGCTGATGGCGCTGCCGCTCGCAGGCTTTGTCGCGCTCGCAGCTTTGTTCTGGTTTGGCCTGCACGAGGGCGATCCGTCCAAAATTCCCTCCGCCCTGATCGGCCGGCCGGTACCGCAAACGGCGCTGCCGGCATTGCCGGGTCTTGTCGCGGCTGGCAGCCAGGTGCCCGGGCTCGACCCCGGCGCATTCAAGGGCAAGGTCAGCCTGGTCAATGTCTGGGCCTCCTGGTGCGTACCATGTCATGAGGAAGCGCCGCTCTTGATCCAGCTCGCCCAGGACAAGCGGCTGCAACTGGTCGGGATCAATTACAAGGATACGGCCGATAACGCCCGGCGCTTTCTCGGCCGCTACGGCAATCCGTTCGGCATCGTCGGCGTCGACGGCAATGGCCGCGCCGCGATCGAATGGGGCATCTATGGCGTGCCGGAAACCTTCATCATCGGGCGCGACGGCACGATCCTCTACAAGCTGGTCGGACCGGTGACGCCTGAAAATATCGATACGGTGCTCAAGGCCGAGATCGACAAGGCGCTCGGCGCGGGGTCGTAGACGCGTAATCCGTCTTTGCGGGAACGCGCATTGCGCGGCGGTCAGCAGCTCCTACCACGTTCGCATTTGCTGGACGCTGCCTACCCTCCGCAAGGCGGGGCGAAGATGACGGATGCGCTCAGCCCTTGCTGATGTCGCCGGCGTCGGCCTCGCTCGACTCCAGCGTGGCGGGCTCCAGATGATGGCGCTTGATCAGTGGCATCTGGGTGATCGCAAATCCCATCGTCAGCGGAATGACGCCGAATGCCTTGAATGCCACCCAGAAATTCGTGGTCTGGGTGCGCCAGATAATCTCGTTCAGGACCGCCATCCCGAAAAAGAACAGTGCCCAGCGCAAGGTCAAACTGCGCCACCCCCGCGGCGTGAGATTGAACATCTGATCGAACATGATCGCGATGAAGGAACGGCCGAACAGCAGGCCGCCGCCGAGGACCGCCGCGAACAGGCCGTAGATGATGGTGGGCTTGACCTTGATAAAGGTCTCATCGTGCAGCACCAGCGTCAGGGTACCGAACACGATAACGACAATTCCGGTGACCAGCGCCATGATCGGCACGTGCCGCGTCACCACATAGGACGCGATCATCGCCGCGATCACCGCCACCATGAACGCGCCGGTCGCCACGAACAGATTGAATTTGGCGTTGGCGGCAAAGAACACCAGCAGCGGCCCGAGTTCGGTCGCAAGCTTGAACACGGGATGCGGTTGGGCCTTGTCCATCGTTTGTCCTTCGAATCCCGATGTCACCATCCTTCGAGACGGCGCTTTGCGCCTCCTCAGAGGATGAGGACATCCTGTGTTGCTTCTGCCTCATCCCCAGGAGCGCGCTCTTGCGCGCGTCTCGAAGGATGAACTTACTCGATCCCAGCGATCGCCTGCGCGAAGTCGCGCGCGGTAAACGGCGCGAGATCGTCGATGCTTTCGCCGACGCCGATGAAGTGCACCGGCAGCTTGTGTTTTTCCGCAAGCGCCACCAGGATGCCGCCACGCGCGGTGCCGTCGAGCTTGGTCATGACAAGCCCGGTCACGCCGGCGGTCCGATGGAATGCCTCGACTTGCGACAGCGCGTTCTGTCCGACGGTGGCATCGAGCACCAGCAGCACCGCATGCGGCGCCGTTGCATCGACCTTGCGGATCACGCGCACGACCTTCTCGAGCTCGTTCATCAGTTCGGCCTTGTTCTGCAAACGGCCGGCGGTATCGATCAGCAACACATCCAACCTGCCGTCTCGTGCCGCGGTCAATGCGTTGTAGGCAAGGCCCGCGGAATCCGAACCCTGTGCGCCCGCGATCACCGGCGATCCGGTGCGCTCACCCCAGATCTTGAGCTGTTCGATCGCGGCGGCGCGAAAGGTGTCACCGGCCGCCAGCATCACCTTGCGGTTCTCGGCCGCAAGTTTGGCGGCCAGCTTGCCGATGGTCGTGGTCTTGCCGGAACCGTTGACGCCGACCACGAGGATCACGAACGGCTTTTGCGCTTCGTCGATCACCAGCGGTTTCGCCACCGGCGACAGCACCTTTTCGACTTCGGTCGCGACCACCGTTTTGACCTCATCCGCCGAGATGGCCTTGTCGTAGCGGCCGTCGCCGACCGCGGCCGCGATCCGCGCCGCCACCTCGGTGCCGAGATCGGCTCGCAGCAGCACGTCCTCGATGTCCTCGAGCATCGCGCGGTCTAGCTTGCGTTTGGTGACGAGATCGGCGACCGCGGTACCGAGCGCGCTCGAGGTCCGCTTCAGCCCGCTGGATAGCCGCCGCCACCAGCTCTGTTTGGTCTTTTCCGGAGTGGTATCGCTCATGATGGGGGTGTGTTAGCCGTTTCGCGCCATGAACGAAAGTCACAACGAACGCGCGAATGTTCCCGAACTTTCGGCGGAAGAAATCCAGGCGCGCGTGCTCCATCGTGACGGCCTGATGCTGGTGATCGACAAGCCGGCCGGGTTGCCCGTGCATCGCGGCCCCAAGGGCGGCGCCAACCTCGAAACTTCATTCGACGCGTTGCGATTCGGCCTCCCGCGACCGCCGGTTCTGGCGCATCGGCTCGACCGCGATACGTCCGGCTGCCTCGTCCTCGGCCGCCACCGCAAGGCCACCGCCTCGCTCGGATTGCTGTTCAAGCATGGGAGGGTTTCCAAGACCTATTGGGCGGTGGTCGAGGGCGGCCCCGCCGAGGACGAAGGCGTCATCGACATGCCGCTCGGCCGCCTCAACGCCGAGCGCGGCTGGTGGCAGAAGCCCGATCCGGAGGGCCAACCGGCGGTTACCAGATGGAAAGTACTTGGACGCGGTTTCTTCTCCGCTCCCGCTTGCGGGGAGGCGGTGAGCAACATCGGCGCCATCCATGTGGACCTCCCACCCCAACCCTCCCCCGCAAGGGGGGAGGAAGAAGCAGTCGGCAAACTGACGTGGCTTGCGATGGAGCCGGTGACCGGCCGCACGCATCAATTGCGGGTACATGCCCGCGCGCTGGGCTGGCCGATCGTCGGGGACAACATCTACGGCAACGGTCCGCGCTTTGGCGAACCGCGGCTGCATCTGCATTCTCGCGGTATCGTGGTCCCGATCTCGAAGAACAAGGATCCGGTCAGCGTGACCGCGCCGGCACCAGCCCATCTGCACGAGCGGCTCCGGGCCTGCGGGTGGAACGGAGAGTAGTTCTGCGGATCGGATGCATCTATCGCGAACGCCATGGTTAAACTTTACGGAACATTTAGTTGTTCGCCTTACACAGGGGTGTTGTCCAGAATAGTCCACGCCGCAGCTCAGGATGAGCGATGTTGAATGCCGAGCAATCGATCGTCAGTGAAATCGAACAGGCGATTAGTCTCGGCTCCGCGGAGAAGAGCCTGGAAACGGTCAGGCGCGTGACCTCGCTGTTTCTGGCATCGGCTGGAAACTTCAATAGCGAACAGATCGAGCTCTTCGACAACGTGCTCGAACGCCTCATCAAGACGATCGAGATCAGGGCGATCGCAGATGTCAGCGCGCGGGTCGCGCTGGTTGAAACCAGCCTGCAACTGGCGGGCGTTGCCCAGGCACCGCCCACCGTCATCCGCCGCCTCGCACGGCACGACTCGATCACGGTTGCGGGCCCGGTGTTGAGCGAATCGTCGCGTCTGAGCGCGGAAGATCTGGTCGAAATCGCCAAGACCAAGAGTGAGCAGCATCTGCTGGCGATTTCCGGACGCTGGTGGCTGACCGAAATCGTCACCGATGCGTTGTTGGCGCGGCATTTTCCCGCCGTTAGCCGCCGGCTCGTCAAGAACCCGGGCGCGCGGGTTTCGGCCAGCGGATTTGCCATCGTGGTGTCGCAGGCGGAATCCGATCCCGAGCTCGCCGTCGATACCGGTGTCCGCGTCGATTTGCCGCCGGAATTGCGCAACCAATTGCTGCGCAATGCGACCGAGGCGGTGAGATCGCGGCTGTTGTCGCGCGCGCCACCGCATCTGTTCGAGGAAATCCGAAACGCGATTGCCAGGGTCTCAGCCAGCGTCGATCTCGAAATGGCCGCGCGCGACTTCACCGCGGCCAGGCAATTTGTCGAAATACTCAATGCCAGCGGCAAACTCAACGAAGCGAGGTTGCTTGCATTCGCCAAGGCTCGGAAATACGAAGAGACCGTCGCCGCTTTGGCGGTGTTGTCGAAATCGTCAATCGAGGTCATTCGTCCGCTGATGCAAAGCCTGCGCGATGATGGCGTACTGGTTCCCTGCAAGGTCGCAGGATTGAACTGGGAGATCACCAGCGCGATCCTGGAATGCCGCTATTCGACCGGGTCGATGGGGCCGAATGAGCTGGCCAAAGCCAAGGCCAAGTTTGCCAAGATGACCCTCGAGAACGCGCAGCGTCTGCTCAAATTCTGGCAGGTTCGCTCGACCCCGGTGCCGACGACCTCCAACTGAGCCGGCCGAACGCTCACACCGTCAATCGTGCCCCGTCGTTGCCGCTGATCGTCAATGTCCGCACCGCGCCGGGCGTGTCCCCGCCAATATCGACAGGGATGAAGTGTTCGGTGCGGCCTTGCGTCGGGCTTTCGATCAATACGCTGCGCCGAAAGCCCAATTCCCGATCGAGCCGCCGTTGCAGCGCGGCCTGCCCCGCCTCCCGCAAGCGCCTCGCCCGCGACTTGATGACATCGCCCTCGACCTGCGGCATACGCGCCGCCGGCGTGCCCGGCCGCTTCGAATAGGGAAACACATGCAGGAAGGTGAGATCGCATTCCGCCACCAGATCCTGCGACCGCGCGAACATCTCCTCCGACTCGGTCGGGAAGCCTGCGATGATGTCGGCGCCAAGTGCGATATCAGGCCGCAGCCGCCGCACCTGGGCGCAGAACTCGATCGCATCGGCCCTGGAGTGCCGCCGCTTCATCCGCTTCAGGACCAGATCGTCGCCGGATTGCAGCGACAGATGCAGATGCGGCATCAGCCGCTCGTCGCCGGCGATCACATCGAGCAGGTCGCGATCGACCTCGACCTGATCGATCGATGAAATCCGCAAGCGCTTCAGGTCAGGCACGTGCCGTAGGACCTGCTTTGTCAGCAGGCCCAGTTTGGGCGCTCCGGGCAGATCCGCGCCATAGCTCGTGAGGTCGACGCCGGTCAGCACGATCTCGGCATGACCGCGTTCGACCAGCGCGCGGACCTGATCGACCACCGCGCCCATCGGCACCGAGCGCGAATTGCCGCGGCCATAGGGGATGATGCAAAAGGTGCAGCGGTGATCGCAGCCGTTCTGCACCTGCACGAACGCCCGCGGCAGGCCGCTTGGCAAATCCGTCCAGCAGATGCGGCGCCATCTCCTTGACCGCCATGATGTCGGTGACCGCGATCTTCTCGGTGTCCGTCGATGCCGAACGCCGGCGGGCGGCCGAAGGCCGCGTGCGTCGCGCGCCAGGCATCGCCCCGCATCTTGTCGTCATTACCGACCACGCGATCGACCTCGGCCATGCCCGCGAACATGTCAGCCTGCGTCTGCGCCGCGCAGCCGGTGACGACGATCCGCAAGCCGGGCCGCTCGCGCTTGATCCGGCGGATCGACTGCCGCGCTTGCGCTACGGCCTCATTGGTGACCGCGCAGCTATTGATGACGATGGTGTCGGTCAGGCCGGCGCGCTCGGCCTCGCGCGCGATCACTTCGGATTCGAAGGCGTTGAGACGGCAACCGAAGGTGAGGATCTCGACGCTCATCGTCTCAGGCGACGGACGCAAACAGCGCCGGATCGAACTTGCCTTCATATTCGAAGGTCGCGGTACCCGTCATCAGCACGTGATCGTCGCGCTCGCGCCATTCGATCGAGAGTTCGCCACCGGGCAGCGCGACCTGCACAACACGGTTGGCGCGCTTGAGCCGCGCGGCCGCCACCGCGGTCGCGCACGCCGCCGAGCCGCATGCCTTGGTCAGCCCGGCGCCGCGCTCCCAGGTGCGGATGGTGATGTGGTCGCGATCGACGATATGGGCGAGCGTGATATTGGCGCGCTCCGGAAAGATCGGATGATTTTCCAACAGCGGCCCGAAGCGGGCGAGGTCGTGGGCATTGACGTCGTCGACCCAGAAGATCGCGTGCGGATTGCCCATGTTGACGGCGGAGGGCGAATGCAGCAGCGGCGCGTCGATTGGTCCGACCTGCAATTCGATGTAGCGGGTGTCGCGGAATTCCTCGGCGAGGGGAATATCCTGCCAACCAAACTTCGGCGGCCCCATGTCGACGGTGTAGAGATCGGCCGCAGGCCCCTGCCAGCAATTCAGCAGGCCGGCGCGGGTCTCGAAGGTCACGGCGGTCTGGCCGGTTTTCTCGAACAGCCGCCGCACCACGCAGCGCATGCCATTGCCGCAGGCGCCGACTTCCGAGCCGTCGCTGTTGTAGATGCGGATGAAGGCCTCGGTGCCCGGATAGCCGAGGCGGCTGCAGCACCATCATCTGGTCGTAGGCGATCCCGCCCGGCGAGGCGACCGCACGTGCTTCCTCGGCCGACACGGTCGCGGGCTTGTCGCGCAGATCGACCACGACAATTTCGTTGCCGATGCCGTTCATTTTGGCAAATGCGTGGTTGGCGAGCGCGCTCATGGAATTTCCGATTTCTGCCTGCCTTATATGGCCAATGATGGCGGATTGGCCAGCCACCGCCGCGGGGGGCGCATGACACATCTGTCATGGGACGAAAGCCGGACTGGCGTGTTAGGTATGGCAAGCCTTCGCGGCGTCTGCCGGGACCTGACGCGCGAACCTGGAACGCGATATGGAATGCCCTTTTGGGGATGGAGAATATTGAATGAATTTGATTGGTTGTTTCCGCCGCGCGCTGCTTGCGCTGGTCCCGGTAGCCGCGATTTCGCTGGGTCTGGGCACCGCGCTGGCGCAATCGCCGCCGGCAACGAGCGCAGCACCGTCGCCTGCTACTTCGACGACACCGGCGCCGGCAGCCACACCGGCAACGCCGCCTGCCACTTCTGCGACACCCATCCCCGCGCCGGCCGCTCCACCGGTGCCGCCGCCCGCCGAAAACAAATCGCCGGCCGATAGTCCCGCAGCCGCCGCCCCGCCGCCCCCTGTCGCGCCGGTCCAGACCGCCGATCCCTTCGGCGAAGAAATCACGCTGGCGCCGAAAAAGGTCGTGATCCTGAAGGGAACGGCCAATTGGGATTCCGCGTTCGATTCCCTGATGGAATCGTTCAAGACGCTGACCGCCCTGCTCGACAAACAGAACATTCCTCGCACGGGCAATCCCATGATCGTCTACACCGCGACGGACGATACCGGCTTTACCTATCTGGCGGAGCTACCTGTCGATCAGGAGCCAAAGGACCTCGGCAAGGACATGAGTATCGGCAAATCGCCCGACGGCAAGGCGCTGAAGTTTGTCCATCGCGGCTCCTACGACAACATGGACAATACCTATGAGGCGATCACCAACTACCTCGACGACAAAAAGCTCGAGGCCAAGGATACTTTCATCGAGGAATACATGACCGACCCCCTGAAGACGCAGGAGGACAAGCTCGTGATCAACGTCTACGTGCCGCTGAAATGAGGCCGGTCGGACATTGCGCGCTTCTCGCCTTTGCCGCGGGCATGCTGCTCGTCGCGCCGGTTCGGGCCGACAGCCTGCCTCCGGCGATCTCCGTGACCGGCGACGCCACGATCTCGGTGCCGCCCGATCTCGCCGAAGTCGAGGCCGGCGTCACCTCCGACGCCAAGACCGCGCATGATGCGTCGGAAGCCAATAACGCCACGATGGGCAAGCTGTTGCTGGCGCTGAAGGCCGCCGGCATCGACGCCAAGGACATCCGAACCTCGCGGCTGTCGCTGCAGCCGCAACACGGCTCAAACTATTCGGGGCCTTCCGCGATCACCGGCTATCGCGCCAGCAATCACGTGACCGTGCGGCTCCATGACGTCGCCAAGGTCGCAGGCACCATCGACATGCTGGTCGGCGCCGGGGCCAACGATATCGGCGGCATCAACTTCATGGTGTCGCAGGCCTCGAAGCTGCTCGATGACGCGCGCACGCAAGCCGTCGCCGACGCCCGCCGCAAGGCCGAGATCTATGCCAAGGCCGCCGGCGTCACGCTAGGCGCACCGCTCAGCATTTCCGAAGAGGGCGCGCCCGGTCCGATGCCGTTTCGCAAGATGGCCGGTGCCTTGGCCGTTGCAACACCCGTGGCGCAGGGCGAAGAGACGCTTTCGGTCACTGTGAGCGTGATCTGGGCGATCAAGCCCGAAGCGCCGTAGTTTTTCGCCACGACAAAGATCGACCTCATCCTGAGGAGCGCGTCTCTCGCGCGCGTCTCGAAGGATGGACCACACGTCCTCGTGCTTCGAGACGGCGCAAGTGCGCCTCCTCAGCATGAGGGCTACTTTGTTTTCCGCGTCTAAATCTCCACCACCTGCCCCGGCTTCAGCACCACAAAGCGCTCGCGCGGAATTTTTGCTTCATCGAGCGCGACACCGAGCGCGGTTGCCGGCGCATCGATGGCCTCATCGGTCAATTGAAACGTGCCGTGATGATGCGCCAGCGCCTGCTGCGCGCCGCAATCGGCCAGGGCCTGCACCGCCTCGGACGGGTTCATGTGCTGGTCCTTCATGAACCAGCGCGGCTCGTAGGCGCCGATCGGCAGGATCGCGAGCCGTAGCGGGCCATGCGCCTCCGCGACCCTGCGGAAATGGCCGCCGTCGCCATATCCGGAATCGCAGACGATGTAGAGCTTGCCCGCCGGCGTCTGCAGCACAAAACTCGCCCACAACGCCTTGTTGCGATCGAGCAGCCCGCGCGCCGACCAGTGCCGCGTCGGCACCAATGTCACCGCAACGTTGTTGCCGAGCTCGACGCGGTCCTGCCAGTCGAACGCTTCGGCCTTGATCGCGGCAGTCGTTGCTGCGCATGGTGACGTCATTGCCAAGCGGCGTGATGACCCGAGGCGAGAATTTCGCCGCGAGCCTGGACAACGTGGCGACATCGAGATGATCGTAATGACCGTGCGACACCAGCACGACATCGATTCGGGGTAACACATCGAACGCGATCCCGGGATCGTTGTGACGCTTGGGCCCGGTGAAGGTGAACGGCGAGGCACGTTCCGACCACACGGGATCAATCAGGATGTTCAGCCCGGCGGTCTGGATCAGCCAGCTGGCATGGCCGACGAATGACAATCGCACCTTGTCGCCGTCGACGCGCGGCGGCGGCGCATCGGCGTAGCCGCTCGGCGCCCAATCCGGCCAGATTGAGCGCTGCCGGCCACCGTCGAACCGCCAGCGCAGTATTTCGCCCAGCGATTTCGGCGGCGATCCGTGGGGATCAAAGAAATGCAGGCCATCGAAATGATCGGAAGCCGGGCCGTCATAGGTTTTCATGCGATAGATCCAGGTCGACGGCACGCCCGCAGCAATAGCCAGGCCGGCAAGCCATCCAAGAACGCTTCTGCGGGTGACGGGCACGGAGCGGGACCTCCGGACGCAAGATGAAGACAGCAGCATTGACCGTTATATGGCATGGCAGGCCGTGGATGGAACTTGCGGTGGATTTCTTGCACCGGGCGGACGCGTATTTCCACCCTCTTAAACCACGATATTTCAATATGTTGAGCGATTGTATCAGCCGCGTGGACCCGACTTTTCTTGACTTTGCGGCATATTCGACGTTTAACCCCAGCCAATCATCGAAAAGACGTTCTTTTCGACCGCCGCCCGGTCCTGGAGGCCGGAGGTCAACGCCCGACAGCGCGATGCGCCCTCGGGCGCAAAAGTGTTTGGACTATCCGTCTTGGCATTGATGCCGAGACACATAGAGGTTTCGTCGCCCGCGAAAGCGGGGGTATGACGGCAACAAGTTGAGCGACGGACCGTCTCCAAACGGGACGAGGTGAAGAGGAACAACGGCATTGTTCGACAATCTGTCGGAAAAGCTTGGTGGCATTCTTGATCGGCTGACGGGGCGCGGCGCGCTTTCCGAAGCCGACGTCGATGCCGCGATGCGCGAGGTACGCCGCGCGCTGCTCGAGGCTGACGTTTCGCTCGACGTGGTCCGCAGCTTTACCGATCGCGTCCGCGAACAGGCGATCGGCGCCACCGTGGTCAAGTCAGTCACGCCCGGCCAGATGGTGGTGAAGATCGTTCACGACGAACTGGTCGCGACGCTCGGCGCGGATGGCCAGACCATCGATCTCAATGCGGTGCCCCCGGTCGTGATCATGATGGTGGGCCTGCAAGGTTCCGGAAAAACCACCACCACCGCCAAGCTCGCGCGGCGCCTGACCCAGCGCGACAAGCGCAAGGTTTTGATGGCGTCGCTCGACATCTATCGTCCGGCGGCGATGGAGCAACTCGCGGTGCTCGGCCGCGATCTCGAGATCCAGGTGCTGCCGATCGTGGCTGGCCAGAAGCCGGCGCAGATCGCGCGCCGCGCGCTCGAGGCGGGCAAGCTCGGCGGCCATGACGTGATACTGCTCGACACCGCCGGCCGCACCACGCTCGACGAAGAGATGATGGCGGAAGCCGCCGACATCAAATCGACCGCCAATCCGCACGAAGTGCTGCTGGTCGCGGACGCGCTGACCGGCCAGGACGCGGTCAATCTTGCGCGGTCGTTCGACCAGCGCGTCGGCCTCACCGGCATCGTGCTGACGCGGGTCGACGGCGACGGCCGCGGCGGTGCGGCGCTGTCGATGCGCGCGGTCACCGGCAAGCCGATCAAGCTGATCGGAACCGGCGAAAAGACCGACGCGCTGGAGGATTTCCATCCCAGCCGGATCGCGGGCCGCATTCTCGGCATGGGCGACGTGGTGTCGCTGGTCGAAAGGGCTGCCGCCAATATCGACGCCGAAAAGGCTGCGCGCACCGCCGAGCGGATGCGCAAGGGCCAGTTCGATCTCAACGACATGCGCGAGCAATTGATGCAGATGGCGGGCATGGGCGGCATCAGCGGGCTGATGGGCATGATGCCGGGCATCGCCAAGATGAAGAACCAGATCGCGGCGGCCGGCATCGACGACAAGATCATCAAGCGCCAGGTCGCGGTGATCGATTCGATGACGCGGCAGGAGCGCAAGAGCCCCGACATTTTGAAAGCGAGCCGCAAGAAGCGGATCGCGGCCGGCGCCGGCCTCGAGGTCCAGGAAGTCAACAAACTCCTGAAGATGCACCGGAACATGGCCGACATGATGAAGGCGATGGGTTCGGGCAAGCGCGGCCCGCTGGCCGGCATCGCGCAGGCGATGGGTTTTGGCGGCGGCCTGCCGTCGCCCGAACAGATCAAGGCGTTGCAGGAGAAGATGCCTGGCGGCGCCGGCCCCGGCGGCCTGCCGAATTTGCCGAAGGATCTTCCGGCGGGACTTGCGTTCCGGCCTGCCCAATCTGCCGGGGCTCACGGGCCTCAGCGGCAAGCCGACACTGCCCGGCCTCGGTGGCTTCCCGGGGAAGAAGAAATGACCGCTTCATCCTCCCTACCCGTCATTCCGGGATGCGCCACTTGGCGCAGACCCGGAATCCATACTCCCGGTCGTGGTTATGGATTCCGGGCTCGTGCTGCGCACGCCCCGGAATGACGACCGATTAAATTTCACTCTCAATCAAACATTCATCAGGAGAACCAAATGTCAGTCGTTATTCGTCTCGCCCGCGCCGGCACCAAGAAGCGGCCGGTCTATCATGTCGTTGTCGCCGACTCGCGCTTTCCGCGCGACGGCCGCTTCATCGAACGTCTCGGCCATTTCAATCCGCTACTGCCGAAGGACAACGAGGCGCGGCTCAAGCTCGACATGGACAAGGTAAAGGCCTGGCTCGCCAAGGGCGCGCAGCCCTCCGATCGCGTGACGCGTTTTCTCGATGCCGCCGGCGTCGTGAAGCGCACCGCGCGCAACAATCCGGAAAAGGCCGTGCCGCGCAAGGAGCGTAAAGCGCAAGCCGAAGCCGCCGCCAAGGCGTAAGGCAGCGGCGATGACCGCGCCGATCTGCGTCGCCCGGATCGGCGCCGCGCATGGCGTGCGCGGCGCGGTGAAATTGTGGACATTCACCGAAGACCCGCTGGCCGTGAGGCATTACGGCCCGCTGATGACCAAGGATGGCGCGCGCCAGTTCGAGGTGACGCATGTCCGCGAAGCCAAGGATCATCTGGTGGCGACGCTCAAGGGCATCGCCACCCGCGAGGATGCCGAACGGCTCAACGGACTTGAGCTTTACATTCCGCGCGAAAAGCTGCCTGCGACCGACGGCAACGAATATTATCATGCCGACCTGATCGGGCTCGCCGCGGTGACCAGCGCAGACGCGCCACTCGGCCGCGTTATCGCGATCCATAATTTCGGCGCCGGCGACATCATCGAGATCGCGCCGCCACAGGGCGCAACGATGCTGTTGCCGTTTACGAATGCCGTGGTGCCGACGGTCGACATCGCCGGCGGACGGGTCGTGATCGAATTGCCAGAAGAGATCGAAGGCGACGATCCCGCCGCCGCCAACGACCCCTGCGAAGGCGGGAGTTCGTAGGCCCGGGCGTCCGGATGCGAGATTGGTATGACGCCTCCAGCTTCCAGATTCAGGCAACCCGCACACGATGCCACTTGATGCCGAGCCTCGACCTCACCGCATGGATGCCGTAACGGAACAGCGATGAGTTCCAATCCAACGATCTGGCGCGCGACCGTCCTGACCCTGTTTCCGGAAATGTTTCCGGGGCCGCTGGGCATCAGCCTCGCCGGCAAAGCGCTGTCGTCGGGGCTTTGGGCGCTGGAAGTCCGCGACATCAGGGATTCCGCCACCGACCGCCACCGTAGCGTCGACGACACCCCGGCCGGCGGCGGACCCGGCATGGTGCTGCGCGCCGACGTCCTGGCGGCGGCGATCGATGCCGCCGAACTGGCTCCCGACGCGCCGAAAGCGCCGCCCTCGCCTCCTGATGAGCCCCCGAGGTCGGCCATTGACCCAGTCGGGGATTATCGAACTTGCGGCGGGACCGGGCCCGATGATCGTCTGCGGGCGATTTGAAGGGGTCGACCAGCGGGTGATCGAGGCGCGCGGGCTCGAGGAAGTCTCGATCGGGGATTACGTGCTGTCGGGCGGCGAAATCGCTGCGATGGCCGTGATCGACGCCTGCGTTCGATTGCTGCCGGGCGTCATGGGCAAATTGGCTTCCGGCGTCGACGAAAGCTTCTCGGGCGGATTACTGGAATACCCGCAATATACCCGTCCGCAGACCTTTGAGGGCCGCCCAATCCCGGAAGTCCTGATCTCGGGCGATCATGCGCGGGTGGCCGCCTGGCGGCAGGCGGAAGCCGAGGCCCTGACCCGGCAACGGCGGCCGGATCTCTGGGCGCTGAAGACAGGTCGGAAGGATGCCAAATGAGCCCTAAAAGCAAGACAGAAGGGTGACAACGGCCCGCGCTTGCCGTATATGAGCGCCAAATCCGCGCAATGGCAGGATAGATGGACGTTCGCGCAGCCCGCGTTGACTGGCTGAGGCGCGCCGCCGATGGAGATTTCTGAAATGAACCTTATTCAAGAGCTCGAAAAAGAGCAGTTCGACAAGCTGTCCGCCGCGCGCGCGATTCCCGATTTCGCACCCGGCGACACCCTGATCGTCAACGTCAAGGTGGTCGAAGGCGACCGCTCCCGCGTGCAGGCCTATGAAGGCGTCTGCATCGGCCGCAGCGGTGGTGGCCTCAACGAGAGCTTCACGGTTCGCAAGATTTCCTACGGCGAAGGTGTCGAGCGTGTGTTCCCGGTGATGTCGCCGATGATCGACTCGATCAAGGTAGTGCGCCGCGGCAAGGTGCGTCGCGCCAAGCTCTATTACCTGCGCAACCTGCGCGGCAAGTCGGCCCGCATCGTCGAGAAGACAGAACACAAGGCCGCCGTCGGCGGGTGATCGCGCAGCGCAGTGCTGGAATTTCGAACGGCTCGGCTAACGCCGGGCCGTTGTTGCTTGGCGGGCGAGGCTCGACCTCGACTAGCGCAATGACACTGGCCGTAAACGCATATCGCGCTTAGATAGCCCGTGTGCTATGAGGCTGAAGTGGTTCCAGATCAAACCAGCATCGACCTGCCGAGCGCGTCGTGATCGACGATCGCAGTCGCCTGCCCGGCCGCTTCTTCGGGCGCTTCACGACGTCGGCGATGTCGGAGCTTAGCTGCGCGCGTTGATGCCGCGCTGACGTTTTCGCATCTGGTGCGCCTTCGCGCTTCTCCGCTCAAATAAAGAATCCTTCGGAGCTGACGCTCATGTCCAAACCGACCACGCTGTACGACAAGATCTGGAACGACCATCTGGTGCACGAGGCCGAAGATGGCACCTGCCTCATCTATATCGATCGACATCTGGTGCACGAGGTGACGTCGCCGCAGGCCTTCGAAGGGCTGCGCGCTTCGGGACGCAAGGTGCACGCGCCGGAGAAGACGCTGGCCGTGGTCGATCACAACATTCCGACCACCGACCGTTCCAAGCCCAATCCGGACCCGGAGAGCATCGAGCAGATGCGGGTGATGGCGGAGAACGCCAGAGAATTCGGCATCGAATATTACGACGAGTTCGATCGGCGCCAGGGCATCGTGCACGTGATCGGCCCCGAGCAGGGCTTCACGTTGCCGGGCACCACCATCGTCTGCGGCGACAGCCACACTTCGACCCATGGCGCGTTCGGCGCGCTGGCACATGGCATCGGCACCTCCGAGGTCGAGCACGTGCTGGCGACGCAGACGCTGATCCAGAAGAAGGCCAGGAATATGCGCGCCGTGGTCGACGGCGTGTTGCCCAACGGGGTGACCGGCAAGGACATCATCCTCGCGATCATCGGCGAGATCGGCACCGCCGGCGGCACTGGCTATGTGCTGGAATATGCCGGCGACGCGATCCGCGCGCTGACCATGGAAGGCCGCATGACGGTCTGTAACATGTCGATCGAAGGCGGCGCCCGTGCCGGCCTGGTGGCGCCGGACGAGAAGGCATTCGAATTCCTCAAAGGCCGCCCGAAATCGCCGAAGGGCGAAGCCTGGGACGCGGCGATGCGTTATTGGGAGAAGCTGCGCTCCGACCCCGACGCGCACTTCGATCATGAGATTCGGCTCGACGCGGCAAAACTGCCGCCGATCGTGACCTGGGGCACCTCCCCTGAGGACGTGGTGTCGATCTCGGGTGTCGTGCCCGATCCCGACAAGATCGAGGACGAGGCCAAGCGGATCTCGAAGCACCGCGCCCTGACCTACATGGGCCTGCGGCCGGGCACCAAGATGACCGACATCAAGCTCGACCGCGTCTTCATCGGCTCCTGCACCAACGGCCGCATCGAGGATTTGCGCGCGGCAGCGAAGATCGCCGAAGGCAAAACCGTCAACGGCCATGTCAACGCGATGATCGTGCCGGGGTCGGGTCTCGTGAAGCAGCAGGCGGAAGCCGAAGGTCTCGACAAGATATTCATCAAGGCCGGCTTCGAATGGCGCGAGCCCGGCTGCTCGATGTGCCTTGCGATGAACCCTGACAAGCTGTCGCCGGAAGAGCGCTGCGCCTCGACCTCGAACCGCAATTTCGAGGGCCGCCAAGGCTTCAAGGGCCGCACCCATCTGGTCTCGCCGGCCATGGCGGCGGCCGCCGCGATCGCCGGGCACTTTGTCGACATCCGGGAGTGGCGGTAAATGCCCTCCCTGCCTCAACGTCGAACCAATTTGGCAACGCCTCGTTAAGCTGCCGGGCGCAGACTGGCCTCTTGCGGAGACAGCTTTTTCGCAAGGAGCTAGCCGTGGCCGACAAACCCGAATTCGTCGATATGATCAGCGAGGCGACGCGCCAGTTGCGACGCCAGACCCGGGCGGTCCTTGTCGAGCCTGCGGCGGTCAAGGAACGGTCGCGGATGAGCCATTGGCCGCCCGACCGGATGGTGCAGTGGCGGCTGGAAAACCTGACGCCGTGGAAGCTGAAATCCTGGAAATTCAAGAACTGGGATTGAGCGCAAAAACGCTCTAGCCGGGCCGCCAGAAGCAATGCATGCGCGGTACGATCACGGTACCGCTCGGCCGGTGTTCTTCGACATAGTTCGCGACGCAGTCACGCACCGCATTCGGTCCCGGATAATAACGGGGATCGACCTCGGGGTCCTCCTGGTAGCGCGGGTAAATCCGCAACCGCCGCAGCGGCCGGTGAGGTGCGGGAGGCGCGGCGTCAGGCGCGACTTGCGCCACCTGCATCCCCGGCGACGCGGCTTGCGCCACGGTTCCCGATGCCGGCCAAAGCAAGGTGCCCGCCAAAGCGAGATATATCGCCGCCGTTTGCGTCCGCATCATAAGCCCATCCGACCCCTTCAAGACCGCCGGGATTCTAGCATTCGCCGCCCGTTGCAGCTAGCTCTGTTGCGAATGAGGGAGCCAAAGCATGATGTGGACCTCCGCCAAAGCACCATCGCTCGCCGAAATGGAGGCGATGGCGCACGATATCTTCGAGCGCCTGCCAAAAGGATTTCGCGCTCTGTGCGAGGGCGTGATTGTCCGCGTCGATGATTTCCCGGCCGAGGAAGTCCTCGACGAGATGGAGGCCGAGAGCGAATTCGACCTGCTTGGCCTGTTTCAGGGCATCGGCCTGCCGTTCCGAAGCCATGACGACATCGCGCGGTTACCCAATCTGGTCTGGCTCTACCGCCGGCCGATCCTGGATTATTGGGCCGAGCATGACGAAACGCTCGGCCATATCGTCCGCCACGTCCTGATTCACGAGATCGGCCATCATTTTGGACTATCCGACTCCGACATGGCCGGCATCGAGGCCCAGGACGATACCGATTAGCGCTTTGATGCGGCCCGCATTCGCGATAAAGTGCGACATAATTCGTCAATCCGAACAAAGCAGTGCAGAGATGGACAAGTTCACCACGCTGGAAGGCGTTGCGGCGCCGCTGAAGATCATCAATGTCGATACCGACATGATTATTCCGAAGCAGTACCTCAAAACCATCAAGCGCACCGGCCTCGGCAAGGGCCTGTTCGCCGAACAGCGCTTCAAGGATGACGGCAGCGAGAACCCCGATTTCATCCTCAACAAGCCCGCCTACCGCGGCGCCAGGGTGCTGGTCGCCGGCGACAATTTCGGCTGCGGCTCCAGCCGCGAGCACGCGCCGTGGGCGCTGCTTGATTTCGGCATCCGCTGCGTGATCTCGACCTCGTTCGGCGACATCTTCTACAACAACTGCTTCAAGAACGGCGTGCTGCCGATCCGCGTATCGCAGGAAAACCTCGACAAATTGTTCGACGACGCCGAGCGCGGCGCCAACGCGACCTTGACCATCGACCTGCCCAATCAGGAAATCCGCGGGCCCGACGGTGGCACCGTGAAATTCGAGATCGACCCGTTCCGCAAGCATTGCCTGCTCAACGGCCTCGACGACATCGGATTGACGATGGAAAAGAAGGCGTCGATCGACAGCTATGAGGCCAAGGCGAAAGCCGAGCGCGCCTGGGCCTGATCGCGGCAACCTGATTACTTAGCCCAATCTCGTCACTGCCAGGATCACGCCAGCATGCGGCCGGACGTCGTCACCTTCTGGCGTGGGCCGCTCGATCCGCTGCGTACGCTGTGCCTGAAATCGCAGGTCGCCGCCGGCCACAAGGTCACCGTCTACAGTTTCGATCCGCTGCCGGGTTTGCCCGACGGTGTCGACAATGCCGAGGCCGAGGCGATCCTGCCGTATTCGTTTTCCGAACGGCTGCGGCCGCCGCAACCGGACGGTTCGTGGCGCGACTGGACCACGCTGCAATTCTCCGACTTTTTCCGGATCCGGCTGATGGCCAAGAACGCGCGGCCGAATCCGGCGCGCTTATGGCTCGACGCCGACGTGCTGCTGCTGAAGCCGGTCGAGATCGATCCGGCAAAACCCTATTTCGCGTGGGAGCGTCCGCGGATGATCGGCAATTCCGTGCTGTATCTGCCGCCGGACGATCCGATCGTCATCGCGTTCGAAAATCTCATCAAGCAGAACGAGCTGACGCCGGAATGGCTGTCGCTGAGCCATCGCGCCACCTTTCTGCTGCATCGGCTGCGCGGCGCATCGAACCGGCTCTCCGACATCCGCGTCGCGGTGTTCGGCCCCGCAGCGCTGACCGCGCTGGCGCGCCGCGCCGATGAATTGCAATACGTCCTGCCGCTGAAGTCATTTTACGCTGTTCATTCCTTGCCAAAACTGTTCTTCGATCGATCCGATTTTTCCGCGCTGATCACCGATCCCGACATTACAGGCTTTCACATCTCGCCGAAGGGCCGCGCCCGCGCGAAGCCCGTTCCCGGCAGCCTCCATGCGTGGGCGACGGAGAGGTTTGGGAAATAGTCGGCGTGACTCCTCCTTCCCTCACAGGGCGAGAAGGGAGAGCGCTTTAGTCACTCAATTCCCCATCGCGGCGATGGCGTCGGCAATCGCGATGGTGCGCCTGGCCATCTCGGCATGCAGGCGCTCGACCATGCGGCCGTCGATCTGGATCGCGCCGCGTGAGGCATTCTCCGGGCGCTCAAAGGCGGCGATGATTCTGCGCGCCTCCGCGACCTCAGCCGCGGGCGGGGTGAAGATCGCATTGCAGGCCTCGATCTGGCCGGGATGGATCAGCGTCTTGCCGTCGAAGCCGAGATCGCGCGCTTGCGTGCATTCCTGGCCGAAGCCGTCGACATTGGAGAAATCGCTGTAGGGCCCATCGAGAATTTCCAGACCATGCGCGCGCGTCGCCAGGATGCAATGCGTGATCATCGGGATCATCGCGGCGCGGCCCGGTTGCATCCTGATCCGCGTCTCGCGCGAGATATCATGCGGCCCGAACACAAATCCAGCAAGGCGCGTTCTGGAATCGCGTGAGGCGGCGGCGAGCTTGTCGGCATCCAGCACCGCGCGCGCGGTCTCGATCAGGGCCCAGACCTTGATCGATGCGTCCGCGCCGATGGCTGCAAGGCGATCACCGATGGCCTTGAGATCCTCGACGGTGGAAGCCTTGGGCACCAGAATGCCGTCTGGCCTCGCCGTGCCCGCCATGGCGATGTCGTCGGCGAACCATGGCGTATCCAGGCTATTGGTGCGGATCCAGATTTCGCGCTTGCCAAAGCCCTTCGCCGCGATCGCCTGCGCGATCTGGTCGCGCGCCAGTCCCTTGGCATCGGGCGCCACGGAATCCTCGATATCGAGGATGAGCACGTCGGCGGGCAGGTTGCGCGCCTTTTCCAGCGCCCGCGCATTCGATCCGGGCATGAACAACAGGCTGCGGCGCGGACGGATCATGGACGGGTTCCTTCGATGTCTCGCCTTCGGCTTACGGCGTTCCCTGTTCGCTACTCGCCATTCGCTATTCGCTTTTGTCGTGATCGCTGCCCCAGCGGTCAGCCAGCGCCAGCATCAGCGCCGAGACCACGAACACCAGATGCACGCCGACCAGCCATCCCATCTTCTGGGCGTCGAACACCGCATCGATGTTCATGAACGCCTTCAACACCTGGATCGCCGAGATCGCAACGATCGAGGCGAGAAGTTTTTGCTTCAGGCTGGAAAAATCGACCCTGGTCATCCATTCCGGCCAGTCCGGATGGCCGCGAGGATCGATCTTTGAAACGAAATTCTCGTAGCCGGAAAACACCACGATCAGGATCAGATTGCCGGTCAGCGAGACGTCGATCAGGCTGAGCACGCCGAGGATGATGTCGGTTTCCTTGGCGCCGGGCGCATGCAGGATGAACTCCCACAACATCATCAGGAATTTCAGCAACAGCACCGCGAGGCTGACGACGAGGCCGATATAAAACGGCGCCATCAACCAGCGGCTGTTGAACAGCACGTTCTCGAGCCCGCGTTCGACGATGTTGGGTTTGTGGGAAGCCGGTTGTTCGCTCATCGCAATGCCGGCTCCCCCAGAGCTTCGGTTCTGATAGAATTCAGAACCGAAGCTCTGGATTCTAGTTTTGACGGGTTTTCTTCACGCGAACCGGCAATCCACTTCGCTCGAAAACGTCAGAACCCTTACGCCGCTTTCTTCTTGGCGCTGATCAGCTTGCGGTTGATCAGGCATTCGGCGATCTGGATCGCGTTGAGCGCGGCGCCCTTGCGCAAATTGTCCGACACGCACCATAGCACCAGACCGTTCTCCACCGTCGCATCCTCGCGGATGCGGCTGATATAGGTGGCGTCCTCGCCGGCCGCTTCGTAGGGCGTGACGTAACCGCCCGGCTCGTGCTTGTCGATCACCAGGCAGCCCGGCGCGTTGCGCAGAATATCGCGCGCCTCGTCCGCGGAGATCGGATTCTCGAACTCGATGTTGACGGCTTCGGAATGGCCGACGAACACCGGCACCCGCACGCAAGTCGCGCTCAGCCTGATTTTGGGATCAAGAATCTTCTTGGTCTCCATCATCATCTTCCACTCTTCCTTGGTGTAGCCGTCCTCCATGAACACGTCGATCTCGGGGATCACGTTGAAGGCGATACGCTTGGGGAATTTCTTGTTGATCAATTCGCTGTTGGTGTAGACCGCCTTGGTCTGCGAAAACAACTCGTCCATCGCGTCCTTGCCGGCGCCCGACACCGACTGATAGGTCGAGACCACCACGCGCTTGATCACCGCCTTGTCGTGCAGCGGCTTCAGCGCGACCACGAGCTGCGCGGTCGAGCAGTTCGGATTGGCGATGATGTTCTTCTTGGTGAAGCCGGCAACCGCCGCCGCGTTGACCTCGGGCACGATCAACGGCACGTCGGGATCCATCCGCCACGCCGACGAATTGTCGATCACGACCGCACCGGCCGCGCCGATCTTCGGCGACCATTCCTTCGACACCGCGCCGCCCGCCGACATCAGGCAGATATCGACGTCGGAGAAGTCATAATGCTCGAGGGCTTTGCATTTCAGGGTGCGGTCGCCATAGGACACCTCGACGCCGACGCTGCGACGTGAGGCCAATGCCACCACCTCATCCGCAGGAAATTTGCGTTCGTCGAGAATGCCGAGCATTTCCCGACCGACATTGCCGGTCGCTCCGACCACCGCGACTTTGTAACCCATCGTTCGCTCTCCGAGAAAAATGCCTCTGCCCACCGCACAGCGGAAAGGGGAAGAGGCAGCGCTTCTAAGCGAGAAACGCCCCTAAGACAACGCTGGACCAGCCCCCAAAAAGACCCGGAACGAGCTGGGCGCCTGGACGTTTGACGCGATCGTTTTCGGTCACCTGTGCCGATCTTCCGATTTCAGTCCTGTCCGGCCCGGAATTCATCCGGCACGGACCAGCCTCACCAGCGAGTATTGCGGCATGCCGGTGGCGCTGGTTGCTTATGTAGGGGCTCTCGCGCGGCTTGCCATCGTCCAACCCGGCCTTCGTCATCAAACCAGCCAGAAGTCGCCTGTAAAAACAAACACTTACGAAATAATCTGGGCTTGCTGATCTTGGGTTGGACCTACCGGAGCCAGATCTTTCCCGGTCGCGCGGCGGCCGGCTGCCTGCAGCCGTCCCTGATCTGCTGAGCGCAGGAAATGAGCCAAACTCACTGAATTGTTCGCCCGCGCCGAACTCAAGCGCAGCGGCGGCGGCCCGGATACCTCGGCGGACTCGATCACCGACGCCGCTAACTCTCGGCGGCGCGCTCTGATTCGTTGGGCTGGCCCCGGAACGCCGGAGCACCGATTTAAGGCGCTGGTTTTCATGCAACTTTTACACTCGCCGCCGCATATTATGCGGCAGTGTGGCCCGATTGACCTTGTGGCGCGGTCTCGTCCGCCGCTAAAATGACACCCGGATCGGATATGGCGTTGCGCCTGACCAAGAGGACCTGATGACCCCGAAATTCCCGAGCAAGCTCGTGGTGCTGCTTGCTGCCACCGCCTTTGCCAGCTTCGCGACCGCACCGGCCAACGCGCAGTCGTCCCAGCACAAGCGCCAGCAGCAACAGCAATATGACCGTGACGGCCGTCCCTCTTACGGCTCGCGCGGTCCGAATCAGGTCTATCAGCAGGGACCGCATACGCGAGTCTACGTCACCACGCGCTCCTGGCTCGATGCCGGCACCGAAGTGCTGCCGGGCGATCGTAAATTCCAGGACTACGCGTTCCCGCCGGATATTGGCTATCCGTCTTTCGCGCGCGAGAACAAAAATCGCCCGATCGATCGCCAGCCTCTGAATACGCCGTCGGATATGGGCGGCTATCCCACGGCCTTCCCGCTGTACTGAGCGGTGAGCAGCACTAACCTCTCGTCGTCCCGGCTCGAAGGCCGGGACCGACGGAGAGCTTTACGCATCACGCGTGCAGCGCCTGCAATTCCTTGAGAACCGCCTCGCCCATCTGGCTCGTTGACACCGCCGTGGTGCCTTCCGACTTGATGTCGGCGGTGCGCAGGCCTTTGGCCAGCACGGCTGATGATCGCCGCATCGAGCTTGTCGGCAAGCGCGCCCATGTCGAAGGAATAACGCAGCGCCATTCCGAACGAAGCCAGCATCGCGATCGGGTTGGCGAGACCCTTGCCCGCGATGTCAGGGGCCGAGCCGTGCACCGGCTCGAACAGCGAGCGGCGCTTTTTGGTCTTGGCGTCGATCTCGCCGAGCGAGGCCGACGGCAGCATGCCGAGCGAGCCCGTCAGCATCGCCGCGATATCGGACAGCATGTCGCCGAACAGATTGTCGGTGACGATGACGTCGAACTGCTTCGGCGACTTCACCAGGTTCATGCCGCCGGAATCGGCGAGCTGATGCTCGAGCGTCACATCCTTGTATTCGCGGGCGTGGACCTGCGTGACCACCTCGTTCCACAGCACGCCCGATTTCATGACGTTGCGCTTTTCCATCGAGGTCAGCTTGTTGCGCCGCTTGCGCGCCAGATCGAACGCGACGCGCGCGATGCGTTCGATCTCATAGGTGTCGTAGACCTGGGTATCGATGGCGCGCTTCTGGCCGTTGCCGAGATCGGTGATGGTTTTCGGTTCGCCGAAATAAACCCCGCCGGTCAATTCGCGCACGATCATGATGTCGAGGCCTTCGACCAATTCGGGCTTGAGGCTGGAAGCATCCGAGAGCGCAGGATAGCACACCGCCGGCCGCAAATTCGCAAACAGCCCGAGATCCTTGCGCAGCCGCAGCAGACCAGCTTCCGGCCGCACCTCATAGGGAACGCTGTCCCATTTCGGACCGCCGATCGCGCCGAAGATCACGGCGTCGGCGGCCTTGGCTTGTTCCATGGTCTCGTCGGTGATGCTGACCTTGTGCGCGTCATAGGCCGAACCGCCGACCAGCGCCTGCTCGGTCTCGAAATGCGCGATGCCTTGCGCGTTCAGCCAGTCGATCAGGCGTTTTACTTCCGCCATCACTTCGGGGCCGATGCCATCGCCAGGCAGAAGCAACAGTTTATGGGTCGCCATGGTATTCCCTCATCGAATCCGTCATGGCCGGGCTGGTCCCGGCCATCCACGTCTTGATCCGCAACAACGCAAAAGACGTGGATGCCCGGCACAAAGGCCGGGCATGACGGAATATATCAATCCGCGCGCGGAGTGCTAAAGCGGCGTTGCGCGATTGGCAAGGCACCCTTGACCGGCGCGCCCTGTGCAAGCCGGCCTCCCGCTGCCACTATATGGCTGCCTGCCGGAGTGCCCTCCTTGCCAGTATCAGCCCCTCTACAGCCTTACGCGCATCCTGCGCGGCTGATCCTTGTTCTGTCGCTGACGCCGACCGTTGGCCTCGGCATCGGCCGCTTCGCCTATTCGCTGGTGCTGCCGGACATGCGCGACGCGCTGGGCTGGTCGTATTCCGCGGCCGGCTTCATGAACACCATCAACGCCGCAGGCTACCTCGCCGGCGCGCTGATCGCGGCCGCGATCGTCAAGCGCTTCGGGCTAGCCGCCTCGCTGCGCTGGGGAACGCTGGCCTGCGTGCTGTCGCTGGCGCTGTGCGCGCTGACGGGCAATTTCATCGTGCTGAGCTTCGCCCGATTGCTGGCGGGCGTCGGCGCGGCGGTCGGCTTCGTCGCCAGCGGAGCGCTGGCGGCGACGATCGCGCAATCGTCGCCGTCGCGCGCGAATTTCCTGCTCAGCCTGTTTTATGCCGGCCCCGGCGGCGGCATCGTGTTGTCCGGCCTGATCGCCCCCTTCGTGCTCAAGGCGTTCGGGCCGGGATCGTGGTGGATCGTATGGTGGGCGATGACACTGTTGTCGATCGCAATGACCTTGCCGCTACTGCTGACGCCGTTTGGCGCCGGTGGTGACATTGCCGACGCCGCACCGGTCAAATTCGCCATCAGACCCGTGCTGATCTATCTGGCCGGTTACTTCCTGTTCGGCGCGGGCTACATCGCCTACATGACCTTCATGATCGCCTATGTGCGCGATGCCGGCGGTGGCCCCGCGGCGCAAAGTGCGTTTTGGTGCCTGATCGGAGCCAGCGCCTTCGCGACGCCATGGGTCTGGCGCCGCGTGCTGGCGCGCGACAATGGCGGCCGCAGCACCGCGATCATTCTCGCGGTCAATGCCATCGGCGCGGCGCTGCCGCTGTTCGGCCACTCCGCGGTGCTGATCGCGATGTCGGCGCTGGTGTTCGGCGTCGCGTTCTTCGCGGTGGTCGCCTCGACCACGGTATTCGTGCGCTTCAACTATCCGCCCGCCACCTGGCCCACCGCGATCGCGGCGCTGACCATTGCGTTCGGAATAGGCCAGACGCTTGGACCAGTCGTAACCGGCGCCATCACCGATGCGCTCGGCAGCCTGTCCTACGCGCTCAATGCGGGCGCGGCGATGCTGGTGATCGCGGCGGTGGCCTCGGCGTTTCAGAAGAAGCTGGAGAGGGCGAATAGCGAGTAGCGAATGGCGAATAGCGTTTCCTTATTCCCTATTCGCCACTCCCTATTCGCTATTCGCCAACTCAACTTCCGCTGAACGAGTTGTATCCCTGGTCTTCCCAGTAGCCGCCCTTGTAGTCATTGGTGACTTCCATCGACAGCACGTATTTCGGGTTCTTGAAGCCGAGCTTGGTCGGCACCCGGATCTTCATCGGGAAGCCATAGGCCCGGGGCAGGATTTCGTCGGCGAATTTGAACGTCATCTGGGTCTGCGGATGCAGCGCGCTGCGCATGTCGAGCGGCGAATTGTAGCCGTCCTTGTCGGCGCACTGGAACCAGACATATTTGGCGCGGGTATCGGCCCCGATCAGTTTCAAGAAATCGCGCAGCGGCGTGCCGGTCCAGCTCCCGATCGCGCTCCAGCCCTCGACGCAGACATGGCGGGTGACTTGCTTGACTTGCGGCAACCGGTAAAGCTCGTCCAACGTCCATGACTTCTTGTTGTCGACCAGACCGCGCACCTCGAGCTTCCACGCCTTGCCGTCGATATCAGGCGCTTCGTCGAGTGCGTAATAGGCGTTGAACGGAAACGGCTTGGTGATCGCGCTTTCCGGGAAGGTCGGCGCCAGCGCATCCGGATTGAATATCAGTGCCTGCACCGCATCATTGAACTTCGAAATCCGAATCAGCATGTCTTCGGCCGAGAAGCTGTCGGACACGTTGCAGCCGGTCAGCAGCGTCAGCGCGCCGAGGCTGGCGCCGCCGGCGATGAAGCGCCGTCGCGCCAGATCCGGCATCACCTTCTGAGCGTCCTTGACCAGCAGCTTCTTGTCGACACCCGGAATCAGAAGCGAGCGAATGCGACCCATAACCCGTCTCCTAGAATCTGTTTCTTGAGCATGATCTGGACGGAAAACCGGTTCCCATTTTTCCGGATCATGCTCTAACGTCCGATAATCATCGCGCGCAGGCTTTTCGGCACCAGCAGCGCCAGCGCGACATGCACCACCAGGAATCCGCAGATCGTCGCCATGCAGGCGAAATGGACGTAGCGGGCGAAATCGTAGCCGCCGAACAGCGCCGTCAGATATTGCAGCTGAACCGGCTTCCAGATCGAAAGCCCGGACAGCACGATGACGATGCCGACCGCGATGATGCCGCTATAGAGCAGCTTCTGCACGCTGTTATATCTGGTGAGGTCGTCATGCGACAATTTGAGGGTGAGCGCCGCCCTGGTATCGGCAATCACACCCGACGGCGTGATCGGCAGCAGCTTTTTGCGGAAGCGGCCGGTGGCGAAGCCGAAGGTGAGATAGAGCAGGCCATTGACCATCAACAGCCACATCGCGGCGAAATGCCAGAGCAGCCCGCCGGCGAGCCAACCGCCCAGCGTGATCGACGACGAGAAGCTGAATTTGAACAGCGGCGAGGCGTTATAGATCTGCCAGCCCGAGGTGATCATCAGGCCGATCGCAACCGCATTGATCCAGTGCATCACGCGCACCCAGCCGGGCTGGATCACCTTCGTGTTCCGTGTCGTGGGCTCATCGCTGGCTGCAATCGTGGACATGACCGTGGACATGGCAGTTCCGCTGTGGGTTGAACCGTCCCCCTAATACGCCGGGGACCGACGTTTCGTTACGGCCCTACAGGCTTTCAGGTCGACATACGTTAGCTGTTAAGTGTTCACAAAAACGCGAGCCGGGTTTCCCCGGCTCGCCGTCGCGCATCCACGGTGGGGACCCGAGTCAGGACACGCGTAATGTTACGAGGGCATCAGGACGGTATCGATCACCTGGATCACGCCGTTCGACTGATTGACGTTCTCGATCGTGATGGTCGAGGAGCCGCCCTTGGCATCGATGATCATGATCTTGTCGCCCGAGCGCTTCACGGTCAGCTCTTCGCCCTGCACGGTCTTGAGCTTCTTGCCGTCGGTCAGATCGGAAGCCTCGAGCTTGCCGGGGACGACATGGTAGGTGAGGATCTTGGTCAGGGTCGCCTTGTTCTCGGGCTTCACCAGGGTATCGACGGTGCCGGCCGGCAGCTTGGCGAAAGCGGCGTTGGTCGGCGCGAACACCGTGAACGGACCCTTGCCTTCCAGGGTATCGACCAAGCCGGCGGCCTTCACCGCGGCGACCAGCGTGGTGTGGTCCTTTGAATTGACCGCGTTCTGGATGATGTTCTTCGAGGGGAACATCGCGGCGCCGCCGACCATCACGGTCTTTTCGCCGGACATCATCTTGTCTTGCGCGCTGACGGGCGCAACGATGCTGGCGGTGATGGCGAGCGCGCCGAACGCAACAGCGGAAAGAAATGCAATACGCTTGGACATGGAATGTCTCCCGATGGATTTGAGGGACCGGCGGGTCGCCGGAGATCACGATAACAACGGCGATGAGAGCCAAGGGTCGGACCGCGCCGTCGTTGGCCGAGTTACGGGAGGCTTTTCGGCCGGTTTCGAAAAATAACTTATCGTGATTTTTGAAACTATTTTCAGCGCCATCCGTGTGCCGCGTCGCCAGAATGGCGTTCGAACATTCCGGCAAAGATTGAGCCGGATCATCGGTGAAGTCGACGATGATCCCCGCGCGTATGATCCGTCATGCCCGGCGACAGCCGGGCCGCTATTGAAATGCAAGTTGCGGGCGTGATATTGCAGCCGTCAGGTTCCCCCAAAATTGTTATCGCGGCAAATGAGGCAAGAGACAGCATGCGTCCGCTTGAAGGATTACGTGTCGTCGATCTGACCCGCGTGCTGTCGGGGCCGTTCTGCACCATGCAGCTCGGCGATCTCGGCGCCGAGGTCATCAAGGTCGAGCGCCCCGTCGAGGGCGACGACACGCGCGCGTTCGCCCCTCCCTATCAAGGGGATGAAGCGGCCTATTTCCTGTCGGTCAACCGCAACAAGAAAAGCATTACGCTCGACATGAAGAGCGAGCGGGGCCGCGAGGTGCTGTGGCGGCTGATCGACAGATCGGACGTCCTG
Source organism: uncultured Alphaproteobacteria bacterium (assembly GCA_963806075.1). GTDB lineage: Bacteria > Pseudomonadota > Alphaproteobacteria > Rhizobiales > Xanthobacteraceae > Bradyrhizobium. The sequence goes on along the minus strand of CAWDWT010000011.1, from coordinate 679,000 downwards.
GTCGAAAACTTCCGGCCGGGCGCGATGGATCGCCTTGGCTTCAGCTATGTCGCCGTCAGCGCGCGCCGGCCGGCCCTGGTGTATTGCTCGATTTCCGGATTCGGCAACACCGGTCTGCAGAAGGACCGTCCCGGCTACGACGTCATCGTGCAGGGCGAAGCCGGCATCCAGGACCTGACCGGCGCCGCGGACGGCGCGCCCTACAAGGTCGGCACCTCGGTAGCCGATCTCGTCGCCGGACTGAACGGATCGCAGGCCATTCTCGCCGCGCTCTATGCCGCCAAGGCAACCGGGCGCGGTCAGCACGTTGCCGTATCGATGTACGAAGCGGTCGCGTCGCTGCTGACCTTCAATGCCAGCATCTACTACGCGACCGGCGTGTCGCCGAAACGCCGCGGGAATGCGCATGCGACCATCGTTCCCTACGAGACGTTCGAGGCGAGCGATGGCTGGATCAGCCTGGGGGTTGCCAACGACGAATTATGGAAGCGTTTCTGCGGCGCGGTCGAGCGACCGGAACTGACCGACGATCCGCGTTTTGCCAAAGCGGCCGATCGTGTCCGCAATCGCGACATCCTGGTTCCCATTGTCAAGGACATCATCCGCCAGCGCCCCCGCGACGAATGGCTGCCGTTGATGGACGCCGCCGGGATTCCGAGCGGCGCGATCAGGACCGTCGGCGAAGTCTGCGAGAGCGACGTGCTGAAGTCGCGCGACATGATCGCCGAGATGCCGCATGCCAACGCCGGCGTCGTCAAGACCATCAAGAACCCGATGCATCTCGGCGGTACGCCGCTCGATACTTACGTCGCGCCGCCCCGGCTCGGCGAGCACACGCGCGAGGTTCTGACCGGCCTGCTCGGATATAGCGCTAGCGAGGTCGACGAAATGGCACGCAGCGAAACGATCTAGCGCTCGCGCAATTTCGCCACTACCTCTCGCGATCCCACCCGTAGACCTGGCAAAAACCAGCGGCGCATATCCCAAACGTCTGCCCAGAAATCCGGCAGAACGCTGGCTGTGGTCAGCACGACGCCAGTTCGACACGCTCGAAAGGCGTCCTGGTCCTGCGGCCATCACCCCGGTATTTCCAGCTTCGCTCTTGAACCGAGCAATCTGAATCGCGCTTCAGGTAACCCGGCCGTCGGGGCATGGATTCGGTTGTCAACGCCCGAAATTGCAGGGCTCGATCGTAAGGATGAACACTGGTTCGCTATTGCTGATTTTCGCCGTTGCGCTGACGGTTTCGAGTTCGTAAATACAATTACGCTATGCGATTCTGCAAATAAGGGCCCGCGCAGGGCCGCCAACCGCAAAGCCGCCGATGACCGTCAGGATCGAACGTCCGCTTTCGCCGCATTTGCAGACCTATCGCTGGACGCTGACAATGGCGCTGTCCATCATCCACCGCGTCACTGGCGTCGCGCTCTATTTCGGTACTCTGGTTCTGGCATGGTGGCTGATCGCAACCGCAACGGGTCCTGCGGCCTATGCCAATGTGCAGGCCTTCACCTCAAATATCATCGGCCGGCTGATCGTGTTCGGTTATACTTGGGCGCTGCTGCATCATATGCTCAGCGGCATCAGGCATTTCGTCTGGGATCTCGGTTATGGCTTCAAGGCCAATGAGCGCGAAGCGCTGACCTGGGGCGCCACGATCGGCGGCATCTCGCTGACCCTGCTGCTGTGGATCGCGGCCTATGCGATCGGAGGCGGCCGATGAGCACGCCCGATTCTCCCTCGAAATCGATGCGAACGCCGCTGGGGCGCGTGCGCAATCTCGGCGCCTCGCATTCCGGCACTGGCGATTTCTGGCGCCAGCGCGTTACCGCGGTGGCGATGGTGCTGCTGATGGCGCCGGTCATCGTGGTTGTCATGATGCTGCTCGGCCGCAACCAGGCCGGCGCGGCGCAGATTCTCGGATCGGCGCCGATCGCGATCATCATGCTGCTGTTCATCGTCGCCAGCACCTGGCACATGAAGATCGGCATGCAGGTGGTGATCGAGGACTACATCCATGGCGAGAAGCTGAAGCTCGCTTCGATCATGGCCAACAATTTCTTCTGCATTGCGGTGGCGCTGGCCTCGATCTACGCGATCTTCAAGTTGTCATCGGGAGTGTAATCCATGACCGCCGACGGCAACGGAAAAGCCGGAAATGGCAGCAGTCCGGGCAGCAACGGAAAATCCTATCCGATCGAAGACCACACCTACGATGTCGTGGTGGTCGGCGCCGGTGGCGCGGGCCTTCGTGCCGTAGTGGGCTGCGGCGAAGCGGGCCTGCGCACCGCCTGCATCACCAAGGTGTTTCCGACCCGCTCGCACACCGTCGCCGCGCAGGGCGGCATCTCCGCTGCGCTCGGCAACATGCATCCCGACGACTGGCGCTGGCATATGTACGATACCGTCAAGGGGTCGGACTGGCTCGGCGATCAGGACTCGATCGAATACATGGTGCGCAACGCGCCGGCGGCGGTCTACGAGCTGGAGCATTGGGGCGTTCCATTCTCGCGCACCGAGGATGGCAAGATCTATCAGCGGCCGTTCGGCGGCATGACCATGGACTATGGCAAGGGCCAGGCGCAGCGCACCTGCGCCGCCGCCGACCGCACCGGCCACGCCATGCTGCACACCATGTACGGCCAGGCGCTGCGGCACGCCGCGGAATTCTACATCGAATTCTTCGCCATCGATCTGATCATGGACGACCAGGGCACCTGCCGCGGCGTGATCGCGCTCAAGCTCGACGACGGCACGCTGCATCGCTTTCGCGCGCAAACCACCATTCTCGCGACCGGCGGCTATGGCCGCGCCTACGCCTCCTGCACCTCGGCCCATACCTGCACCGGCGACGGCGGCGCGATGGCGCTGCGCGCCGGCCTGCCGCTGCAGGACATGGAGTTCGTCCAGTTTCACCCGACCGGCATTTACGGCTCGGGCTGCCTCGTCACCGAAGGCGCGCGCGGCGAAGGCGGCTATCTCGTCAATTCGGAAGGCGAGCGCTTCATGGAGCGTTATGCGCCGTCCGCCAAGGACCTCGCCTCGCGCGACGTGGTGTCGCGCGCGATGACCATCGAAATCCGCGAAGGCCGCGGCGTCGGCAAGAAGAAGGATCACATCTTCCTGCACCTCGACCATCTCGATCCCAAGGTGCTGGCCGAACGGCTGCCCGGCATTTCCGAATCGGCGAAGATCTTCGCCAATGTCGACGTCACCCGCGAGCCGATCCCGATCCTGCCGACCGTGCACTACAACATGGGCGGCATTCCCACCAATTTCCACGCCGAAGTGGTGACCAAGCGCAAGGGCGACGACGATGCCGTCGTGCCGGGCCTGATGGCGATCGGAGAGGCCGCCTGCGTTTCGGTGCATGGCGCCAACCGGCTCGGCTCCAATTCGCTGATCGATCTTGTGGTGTTCGGCCGCGCCGCGGCGCTGCGCTGCGCCGAGAAGCTGACGCCAAACGGCAAGCAGCCGGAATTGCCGGCCAATTCCGCCGACAAGGCGCTCGGACGGCTCGACCATTACCGCTACGCCTCCGGCGGCACGCCGACCGCGAAGCTACGCGACAGCATGCAGCATGTGATGCAGAACAATTGCGCGGTGTTCCGCACCGGTGAGATCCTCAACGAGGGCCAGAACCTGATTCACAAGGTTCACGGCGGCATCGCCGACATCTCGGTGAGCTGACCGCTCGCTGGTGTGGAATTCCGACCTGGTCGAGACGCTCGAATTCGACAATCTGATCGTGCAGGCGGTGGTGACGATGGATTCGGCGGCAAACCGCACCGAAAGCCGCGGCGCGCATGCACGCGAGGATTTCCCCGATCGCGACGACAAGAACTGGATGAAGCACTCGCTGGCCTGGCTCGGGGACAGGGGCAAGACCAAGATCGATTATCGTCCGGTGCACGACTACACCATGACCAATGACGTTCAGTACATCCCGCCGAAGGCGCGGGTGTACTAAAAACGCCTGTCATGCGCGGGCTTGACCCGCGCATCCATCCATCTTCGTAAAAAGATGGATTGCCGGGTCAAGCCCGGCAATGACGGGTTAACCGCAGAGGCAAGACAAATGGTTGAATTCGCGCTTCCGAAAAATTCGAGGATCTCAGGCGGCAAGACCTGGCCGAAGCCTGCGGGCGCCACCGACACGCGCGAATTCAACGTCTATCGCTGGAATCCGGACGACGGCAAAAATCCCAGTATCGATACCTACTACGTCGACATCCATGATTGCGGCCCGATGGTGCTCGACGGCCTGATCTGGATCAAGAACCACGTCGATCCGACGCTGACCTTCCGCCGCTCCTGCCGCGAAGGCGTCTGCGGCTCCTGCGCCATGAACATCGACGGCCAGAACACGCTGGCCTGCACCCGCTCGATGCACGACGTGAAGGACGGCGCGGTCAAGATCAATCCGCTGCCGCACCAGCCGGTGGTCAAGGACCTGGTGCCCGACCTGACCAATTTCTACGCGCAATATGCCTCGATCGAACCGTGGCTGAAGACCACCACGCCGACGCCGCAAAAGGAATGGAAACAGAGCCACGAGGACCGCGAAAAGCTCGACGGCCTCTACGAATGCATTCTCTGCGCCTGCTGCTCGACCTCCTGCCCGAGCTATTGGTGGAACAGCGAACGCTTCCTCGGCCCCGCCGCGTTGCTGCAGGCCACGCGCTGGGTCAAGGACAGCCGCGACGAAGCCACCGGCGAACGGCTCGACAATCTCGAGGATCCGTTCCGGCTCTATCGCTGCCACACCATCATGAACTGCGCCAAGGCCTGCCCGAAGGGTCTCAATCCTTCCGAGGCGATCGCCGAGCTCAAGCTGAAAATGGTCGAGCGGCAGATTTAGGTCTTCGCTCGATCGCAGAAAAATCGCGTCATCCTGAGCGCAGGCGCGCCCTAGATGAGGTCGCTCGCCGCGAAGACGCGCGCTCACCGCCCACGTTGGAAGCCCCGGCAAAACCGGCTATGCAGGCGTCGTCTCCGCTGCTCCCCGCGAGGCTCTTTTTGACCACACCGACGCATCCGTCTATTGCGACCGCGGCCAACGATCTGACCGCGCCGCCGTTTGGCGCGTTCGCGCCGAACCCGGCGCAGCAGGCCATCATCGGCCTCGCCCAGCGCACGCGGCTGAAGCGCGGCGCGTTCCGGCCGATGCTGTCGCGGCTGGTCAATCTGTTGCGCGCCGGTCCGGTCGACGTGCCCTACCAGGGCGCTTCGTTCCGATTCTATCATCAGGCCAGCGCCACCGAACGCGGCGCCCTGTTCAATCCAGATTACAACATCGAGGAACTGGATTTTCTGCGATCGCATACGCCGACTGGCGGCGTGATCGTCGATGTCGGCGCCAATGTCGGCACCTACGCCCTGCCGATGGCGCGTCATGTCGGCTCGAGCGGCAAGGTGATCGCGGTCGAGCCGCATCCTGTCACCCATGCACGGCTTTCGTTCAACTGCGCGGCTTCCGCCTTCACGCAGGTGGTGCTGGTCGCCGCCGCGGCCGGACCGTCCGACGGCGAACTGATGATCGAAACCGACGGCGACAATCTCGGCGCCAGCCACATCGTGTCAGGCGACCGCGCCAACAACGCCATCAAGGTGCCGTCGCTGCGGCTGCAGCGCATCCTTGGAGAGGCCGGCGTCACGCGCGTCGATGCGTTGAAGATCGACGTCGAGGGCTATGAGGACCGCGTGCTGACCGGCTTTTTCAAGCAAGCGCCACCGTCGCTGTGGCCGCGCGCGGTGGTCATCGAACATCTGTCCCGCAACGAATGGCAGGCCGATTGCCTCGCCGACATGCAATCGCGCGGTTACGTCGAGGTTGGCAAGACCCGCAGCAATACGCTGCTCCTAAAAAAGTAACGCACACCCGGCCCGCGAGCGAATGTCCCAGGTTCCATACCTCCGCGGCCGGGAACATCGCTGCATCCCTGCCGTTATCGCTGCCTGTACCGGGATGAACTGAAGGCGCAACATGATTAGCGATGCACAGAATGCCAATTGAGCCTCCGGAAATACCCCCGGCGACGCCGGGCAATCCCACCGAGCCGCCGCCCGAAGCGCCTCCGGGCAGTCCGCGTCCGGAAATACCTCCGCCGGTGCGCGAGCCCGGAGAACCAGCCGCGGCCCGAGGAACTGCCCGGCAAAATTCCGGACGAATTGCCGGTGCGTGGGCCGCAGGGGCCGACCACTCCAAATCCCGCGATCGACGGGCCGCAAGCGGCAGCTTGAGACGTCATTTGAAGCCTCTGCTTCTGAATGCGCAATGAATGATCGCGCCTGCAACTCATTGCTGGAATGAAATAAAATCTTTCGCCCGCCACAATCCGGCCCAATGGCTGGCCGTTGATCGCTAACCGAACCATTCGGTTGTTGAATTTTTCTCGGCCGCCAGAACCTTTCCAGGGATCTCAATCATCATGACACACCTTCGTCTCGTGCTGCTCGCCACCACGGCTTTGACGGCGATGCAGTTCGCAAGCTCCGCATCGCATGCACAGACGGCGTCAATCGTCGTCGCGCAAGCCAGGGAAGAACTGGGTCCCGACGGAAAGCCGAAGGCACCCGCCAAAGGAAGCGCCGACAGCCGCGCCCCCGCCGCACCGGCTCCGCACCCCGCCCGCCTGCACCGGCACCTCACGCTGCCCCGCCCGCGCCTCCTCCGCATCCGGCACCGCCCGCAGCGCCGCCGCCTCATGCCGCGCCGCCGCCCGCGGCCGCGCCAGCGCCACATCCGGCGCCGCCTGCTCCTCACCGCATGCGGCACCTCCGGCTCCGCCGGCGGCGCACCCGCAGCCTGAGATCAGCCATCCGACACCGCCCGCGGCCTCACCTCCGCCCGCCGCGCCTCATGCACCGACTCCGCCTCCCGGCGCACCGGCCGAGCGTGAGCATGAGCGAATGGCTCCGAGCCAAACGCCGCCGACAGGTGCCAGGCCTTCGGGCGCGCCTGCCGAGCATGAGCACGAAAGGATGACGCCGGGCCAAACGCCGCCAGCCGGAGGAAGACCTTCCAGCGCACCTCCGACGACCACGACGCCTCAGGTCACGCCGCAAACACAGACCCCGGCTGCAACGCCCAATGCGGTCAGGCCTCAGGTCGCGCCGCCGACCAATGCGCCCAATAACTCGTCGGCGACACAGCCGAATGCTGCGCCCGCCGGCCAGCCCAATGCCCTACCTGGCACGCCGGGACACCCGCCCGGAACGGCGCAAGGTGCGCCACCGGCTGGCGCCGCTCCGTTTGTCCGCCGTGCGGCACCGACCGTCACCACGCCGTTGCCGGCAGCGCCGCCGCCTGCCCAGGGCCTGAAGCCGCTCGCCGCAGGCGCCGCGGCGCCGGGACCGCGAAACCTGAATGACTTCCGCGGCGAACGGCACGAAATCCAGGAAGGCGGCCGCACCGTCATCACCGAACCCGGCCGCGTGATCATCCGCGATCCCAGCGGCGAGGCGTTCATCCGCCACAACGAAGTCGATCGCTTCCGCTTTGGCGCCCGCGACATCGAGACGCAGCATGTCGGCGGCGAAACCCGCACCGTCGTGATTCGTCCCGACGGCAGCGAGATCATCACCACCGTCGGTCCCGATGGCCAGTTGCTGCGGCGAATTCGTCGGGATCAGCAGGGCCGCGAGATCATCATCATCGACAACAGCTATCGCGATCCGCGCGCGGTCGGCGGATTCTATGTCGACCTGCCGCCGCCGGTGATCCGCATTCCCTACGATCGCTACATCGTCGACGCCGCCGATGCATCGCCCGACCTGATCTACGATACGATGGAGGCGGCGCCGGTGGACCGGATCGACCGGCGTTATTCGCTCGACGAAATCCGCTACAGCCCGTCGGTACGGATGTTGATGCCGAGCATCGACCTCAACTCCATCAACTTCGAAACCGGCTCGTGGGAGATCCCGCCGGATCAGGCTGCGAAACTGCAGGTGATCGCCGACGGGCTCAATCGGGCGATCCAGCGCAACCCGCGCGAGGTGTTCCTGATCGAAGGCCACACCGATGCGGTCGGCAATGATGTCGACAATCTTTCGCTGTCGGATCGCCGCGCCGAATCCGCCGCCGAATTGCTGACCCAGCAGTTCGCGGTTCCCGCGGAGAACCTGACGTCGCAGGGCTACGGCTCGCAATATCCGAAGGAACAGACCGACGGACCAAGCCTCGTCAACCGGCGCGTCACCGTTCGTCGCATCACGCCGCTGCTCAACGGCGGCACCGCCTCGCTGCCGCCGCCGCCGCCCGGCACCGCGCCGCCGCAGTAAGCACGCCACCAACGCAAAATGGCCGGGAGCAATCCCGGCCATTTTTGTTTTCTCAATCCGTTATCACCCGCGAAACTCATTTCGTCGCCTCCGCGCACGCCGAGACCCATACACCGTATCGTTTCGTTGTTCGCAGCGAGGCGCACGACCGTCGCAATCAGATACGCCAGGGGTTATGGGTCCCTGCGTTCGCAGGGGACGACGCAGCTCACTCCTTGTCGTTCTCCAGCTTGAAGATCGGCGAACCCTCGCCGCTGGAGAGCAAGCCCGTATCCGCATAGAGATCCAGTTTGACGCGGGTATCGGCGATGTCGAGATTGCGCATGGTGAGCTGGCCGATGCGGTCGGCCGGCGTGAACGCCGCATCCTCCACCTTCTCCATGCTGAGCCGCTCCGGCTTGTAAGTGAGGTTGGGGCTCTCGGTATTGAGGATCGAATAGTCGTTGCCGCGACGCAGCTCGAGCGTCACTTCGCCTGTAACGGCGCGCGCGACCCAGCGCTGCGCGGTTTCCCGCAGCATCAGCGCTTGCGAATCGAACCATCGCCCCTGATAGAGCAATCGGCCAAGCCGCATGCCGCTGATCCGGTATTGCTCGATAGTGTCCTCGTTGTGGATGCCGGTAACGAGACGCTCATAGGCAATGTGCAAGAGCGCCATGCCTGGCGCCTCATAGATGCCGCGGCTCTTGGCCTCGATGATCCGGTTCTCGATCTGGTCGCTCATGCCGAGACCATGACGGCCGCCGATCGCGTTGGCCTCAAGGAACAGCGCGACCGGATCGGCGAAGCTCTGCCCGTTCAGTGCGACCGGCTGGCCTTCCGCGAAACGCACGGCGACCTTCTCGGCCTTGACATTGCAGTCGTCGCGCCAGAACGGCACGCCCATGATCGGATTGACGATCTTGATGCCGCTGTCGAGGCTTTCGAGATCCTTGGCTTCGTGGGTCGCGCCGAGAATGTTGCTGTCGGTCGAATAGGCCTTTTCGGCGCTCATCTTGTAACCGAAGCCGTGCGAGGTCATGAACGCCGACATCTCGGCGCGACCGCCGAGTTCGTCGATGAACTGCTGGTCGAGCCAGGGCTTGTAGATCTTGAGGCTCGGATTGGTGAGCAGGCCGTAGCGGTAGAAGCGCTCGATATCGTTACCCTTGAAGGTCGAGCCATCGCCCCAGATGTTGACGCCGTCCTCCTTCATGGCCGCGACCAGCATCGTGCCGGTCACGGCGCGGCCGAGCGGCGTGGTGTTGAAATAGGCGATGCCGCCGGTCGAGACGTGGAAGGCGCCGGCCTGCACGGCGGCAATGCCCTCATGCACCAACTGCGTGCGGCAATCCACCAGCCGGGCCTTTTCGGCACCGTACTGCATCGCCTTGCGCGGGATCTCGTTGTAGTCGCTCTCGTCAGGCTGGCCGAGATTGGCGGTATAGGCAAAGACCCGGGCGCCCTTTTGCTTCATCCACAGCAGCGCCGCACTGGTGTCGAGACCGCCCGAGAAGGCGATGCCGACCTTTTCCCCTTTGGGCAAATTTTTCAGGATCGTGCTCATCAAACTTCCAATCGGTCGGGATTTGCAATGCCGCTCGTGGCCTTATGTGGGCGAATATCAAATTTCGGGTCGATGGGCACGCCTTTAAGGCGCTCACGCTGTCCAATCCAGCCGGGCCGTGCAATTCGTGTCAGCGCAGCATCGATCTGTTCGTCGGTCAGACGGGTTCGCGACCAACGATAAATGTAACCGTAGACCAGCCAGATCAGCAGGAACGTGACCAGCCCGGCGGTCGCGACGTCGGTGAAAAAATGTCCGCCGAACGCCATCCGGAGCACGCTGGTCACCACACCGAGCAGGGTGGCGCCGAGATAGGCGACGGGCCGCCAGGCCGGCGGCGTCAACGCCGCGGGCGCATAGGTCCAGAACGCGGTGGCGCCCTCGCCGGAGAAGAACGAGCAGTTGCGCCCGCAGGTGCCGCGCGGATCCCACCACGGCACAAATGCCTCGGGTCCATTGAACTGCGTCACCACCACGGGGCGCGGGCGGCCCCAATAGCTCTTGAAGCCGAGATTGGTGAAGACCCCCGCCGACAGCGTCAAGGTGAGCAGCAGGAAAATGATCGCGCGCCCCGACATCAAAAGCCGCCGGTCCGGCCGCACGAATTTGATCGCTAGCGCTGCGAGCGCTGGCAATGCCATCGCCCAGGCGAGCCACATCGCGCCGTCGCGCATGATCGCGGCGGCCCGGTTAAGTTTCAGCGGAAACGATTTGGTCACCGGATCGTAAAACAACGCGGCGAGCTTCAGATCGAGCTCGGGATAAATCCCGAACAGCAATCCGACCACAAGCGCCAGCGACAACGCGACGAAAAGTCCGGTACGGTTCATGACGCGGGTTTAGCCGAGGGGATTTACGATGGAAAGGTTGTTCACCCTCCCCTGGAGGGGAAGCAAGGAATTGTTCCTGGCTTAAACCGGCGGCGGACGCTGGGTCGAACTCGCCGGCAGCGGCGGCGGAGGCTGCAGCGGGCGCGGCGGCTGCCGCCACGCCCCCGCGTTTCGCCCCGCGATCATCCAGTACACCGCGCCAGCGGCGATTCCCGCGCCGGTCATGATCTCGAGATGCCGCCGCACGATGCCTTCGAATCGCAGCGCATCGGTATCGAACGGAACCAGGCCGAGATAGCAGGCAAGGCCAACCAGGCCGCCGCCAATCGCATAGACCAGCGCGCTTCGAATACAGAAAGCTTCGGTGAGCAGGGCGATGATCATCGCCGGCACCAGTGCAAAGCCGCTGATGAAGATGAATCCGAACCCCACGACGATATTCAGCGCGCCATCGTCGACGAGGCCCGCGCCGAGATCGCTGAACTCCGGAAACAGGATCGCGACGACCACGATCATCCCGGCCACCAGACAGGCGGCGAGGAAAGCGAAGATGATCACGAAGAGACGGCCGATCAACGCCATGAAAGGAACCTACTCCATCCACAAACCTCATCCTGAGGAGCGGCCACTCGGCCGCGTCTCGAAGGATGAACAATCATGGTTCGAGACGCGCGCGAAGATGCGCGCTCCTTACCATGAGGCCCTCTTCATCCTCAATCCGTCATCGCCATCGCGCGCAGTGCCTGCCGCTCGCGGGCCGACAATTTCTCGGTCTCGGATTTCAACTGGCCGCAGGCGGCGAGAATGTCGCGCCCGCGCGGCGTGCGCACCGGCGAGGAGTAGCCGGCGTTGAAGATGTATTCGGAGAATTTTTCGATCTGGTCCCAGTCGGAGCACTCATAGCGCGTGCCCGGCCAGGGATTGAACGGGATCAGATTGATCTTGGCCGGAATGCCCTTGAGCAGTTTCACCAGCAGCTTGGCGTCGTCGAGTGAATCGTTGACGCCTTTCAGCATCACATATTCGAAGGTGATGCGCCGCGCATTGGACGAGCCCGGATAATCGCGGCAGGCCTGCAGCAATTCCGCGATCGGATATTTGCGATTTAACGGCACCAGCTCGTTGCGTAGCTCGTCGCGCACCGCATGCAACGAGATTGCCAGCATCACGCCGATTTCGTCACCGGCGCGGATGATGTTCGGCACCACGCCCGAGGTCGACAACGTGATGCGGCGGCGGGAAATGCCGATACCTTCATTGTCGGAGACGATCAAGAGCGCGTCGCGCACCGCGTCGAAATTATAGAGCGGCTCGCCCATTCCCATCATCACCACATTGGTGACAAGGCGGCCGCCGCTCGGCGCCTCGCGGTCGGCCCAGTCGTTGAGGCGATCGCGCGCCACCATGATTTGCCCGACGATCTCGCCGGCGGTGAGATTGCGCACCAGCCGCTGCGTGCCGGTGTGGCAGAACGAGCAATTCAGCGTGCAGCCGACCTGCGAGGAGACGCACAGCGTGCCGCGGTCGGTCTCGGGAATATAGACGCACTCGACCTCATGCGCCTTCTCGACGGAATCGCCGCTCGGCAGGCGCAACAGCCATTTGCGGGTGCCGTCGCTGGAAATCTGCTCGGCTACCACTTCAGGCCGCGCTACGGTGAAATGCTGTTCCAGCTCGGAACGCGTCCCCTTCGAGATGCTGGTCATCTCGTCGAACCCCTTGGCGCCGCGAACATAGATCCAGTGCCATAGCTGTTGCGTGCGCATCTTGCGCTGTTTCGGGGCGACGCCGATGTCGGCCAGCCGATCTGCGATCTCCGCGCGCGACAGGCCGATCAGCGACGGCTTCGCCGGCGGCACATAGGTCTCCAGCGCGATTTTTTCCAAAGGCGCGTTAGTCGCGCCAACCATGGTGTCAGTCATGAATATCAAATAGGCTTTTCATGGCGCTCTGGAAAGGCGCCGATCCGCACTGAAATAACGACGTTAACGGCGCTACCGCTTGCAATCCTGCGCCACCCGGTCGAGCGCCTGGGACAGGCCCTTCAACGAGAAGACGTCGGTGGTTTCGGTCCCCTTCGTCGATACGCCCTTGACGACCACGTCGGCGGATTTGCGCATGGCCTCGACCATCCGCTCTTCCTCGGCGGCGTTCTTGATCCAGAGACCATCGCCCTGGGTGTACATCGCATAGCTGGCGCCGCCGACTTCCAGCGTCGATTCCGATCCCGGCTTCAGCGCGTAGCCGATCATGACCGAAACCTCGTTGCTGACTTTTTCTGCCGGGCGCGTCGAAACGAAAGCATAGGCCGGGTCGCGCGGGCGATTCGGCGGGTTGGTTTTCGACGAGGAGGGCTTGGCAAGCGCGAAACAGACCTTCTTGCCGTTCGGCGTTGCGGCATAGGCGCCCCAGGTCCCGTACTGGCCCAGCAATGTCGGCTCGGCGCTGCCGGTCGCCACCGCTGCCGGTTTGGCTTCCGGCTTGGCTCGCCGCGCGGCTTGGCTTTCGGCGACGTGCTTTGTGCCGACGCGGAGATCGAGATCCCACACGTCAGCACAATTGCAACCAGAGCTGTCAGGATTCGCCGCGCAGACATCACCGATTCTGGTTCCCTTATCATTGTGACATGAAGATGGCTCGATCTCGCCGTCTTTCAACTGCCGATGGATAACGCGGAATATCCACTTTTAGTAAGCAGTTGCACATGCAGGGCTACAATTCTGGTCCCTTGGTCCAGGATGCGCGCCACCGTGCTGATCGCGAAGCTGAGAGAACCGAATCGGATTGTAGCTCGACATCAAATCCGGCATGAAACAGCCAGCTTCATTGCGCATTCGAGATCGGGTGTATTCATGAAAGCCATTCTCTGCTCACAATATTGCCAGCCTGACGATCTCGCGCTGGCCGAGATTCCCGATCCCGTCGCGGAGGTCGGCCACGCCGTAATCGCAATCAAGTCGGCGGCGTTGAATTTCTTCGACCTGCTGATGATCCAGGGCAAGTACCAGATCAAGCCGCCGTTCCCGTTTTCGCCGGCAGCGGAAGTCGCGGGCGTGATCGAAAGCGTCGGCGCCGGCGTCAGCGGCCTGAACGTCGGCGACCGCGTGGTGGCGTCCTGCGGCCATAACGGCGCGCGCGAGAAGATCGCGCTGCCGGCGGATTCCATTGTCAGGATTCCTGACAATCTGGATTTCGACCGCGCCGCCGGAATCATCATCATCTACGGCACCGCGCTGCATGCGCTGGAAGATCGCGCCGGCGCGAAGGCCGGCGAGACCATGGCGGTGCTGGGCGCGGCCGGCGGCACTGGTTTGGCGGCCTGCGAACTCGGCAAGCTGATGGGGCTGAAGGTGATCGCCTGCGCTTCATCGGACGAGAAGCTCGATTTTGCCAAGGCGCATGGCGCGGAGCTTGTCCTCAATTATTCGAACGAGGATCTGAAGGAAGGCCTGCGCCGGCTTACCGGCGGCAAGGGCGTCGACATTATTTTCGATCCGGTCGGCGGCAGCTACGCAGAAGCCGCACTTCGCTCGATCGCCTGGGGAGGCCGCTTCCTGGTGATCGGCTTTGCCGCCGGCGACATCCCGAAAATGCCGCTCAATCTGGCGCTGTTGAAAGGCTGCGATATCCGTGGCGTATTCTGGGGCCATTGGGCGCGGCTCAACCCGGACAAGAACCGCGCCAATCTCGAAAAGCTCGTGAAATGGACGGCGGAAGGCAAGATTTCCTCGCATGTTGATCGGACCTTCCCGCTGGCGCAGACCGCCGACGCGCTGAAAGTGCTGGCGGGCCGAAAGGCGATGGGCAAGGTGATCCTGCATCCGTAGATTTGTTCATCGAGGCATTCGTGAGGGCAGGGGCGCCGCAGCACTCATCGTCGGTATATGATCGCCGAAGACCAGAAAACCGCCCGGTAAATGCCGCAATGAAACCAAAATATCTCCCAATTCACGCCGGAGATGGCCGTCTTTTGGCCAATTCGGCATGCGATCGAACGTCCGGACGGGCGCACTGGAACAATAACAATCCGAAGCCAATTCGAGAAAATGCCACGCCCTGTTGTAGCGTTCGTGTAATGGGGAAGCATCGTCATGGTGGCTATCAATAAGCATTCTGGATCCGACGATCCGAGTACCGGCAAGTTTGACCACGTCGCTCAAGCGATCCAGGACATTCGGGAGCTGCGAGACAGGCACGATCGCGAGAAGCAAGAGCGGCACGCTTACCGATTCTCGCCCGCTCGCTTGGTCCGATCCGCTAAGGTGGATATTCCGCTGGAGGAATCGCTGCCGCTGTTTCTTTCCACGCCTGATAATCAGGATTCGCAGTCGACCGATCAAGACGCCACGCATCAGGATCCTGAACATCAGGACAGCTTGCATCAGGAGGAAGCTTCCGAGCGAGATTGCTTGGATCAAGCTTCTGAGTGCCAGGAGCCGTCGGATCAAGAAACCGGGCATCAAGACGAACCTCGGCATCAAGACGTCCGGCATCAAAACAGCCGGCATCGTGACGGCTGGCATCAAGACGGCTGGCAACAGGCCGCCCTGGAAGCAGACCGCGAGCGCATGGACGCGGACGTCTCATCCACAATCACGAAGACAACCCTGAAAAAGGGTATTCTGGCGACGTCAGTCCTTTTCGCCCTTGTTGCATTGTTCATGCTGGAAGATCCCCGCACCCTGATCGCCGATGCCAGCGCTTCGCTCACGGCTGTGCTGCCGAAGATGTCCAGCAGGGGCGGCCCGGCGCCCGCACCGGAGAAAACCGCCGCAACTCCTTCGGCGCCGGTTACCGCCGTGGCGGTTGCGCCGACGCGCGAGGCTATTGCGGCCGCCTATCAAACCGCGCTGCAAGGCCAGCCGGCAACTGCTCCCCCGCCGAATCCGGCCGACCCCGACGAGGCCGCAACTTTGCAGAAGCGCGCGCATGACGGAGATGTCCTGTTCAAGCAGTTCCAGGCGTGGGAAGCCGCGCAGAGCGCCAAGGCGGCGGGTCGGGCGGCCCAATAAGCGTTGGTGGCGGCGCGGCTCAACCGCCGCCGCTACCCCGCGCGCGCTTCAATGCGGCGCGGGCTGCTTCACGATGTTCCGGCGTGATGTGACTCGCGACCAGCCGGATCGCGGTCGCCAGTACGGCGGCGTCATCGGTGAAGCCGAGCACCGGCAGCATGTCCGGAATGAAATCGAACGGCAGGATGAAATAGGCGATCGCGCCGAGCAGCGTCGCCTGCACATGGCGCGGCGTCTGCCTGTCGAATGCGCAATAATAGGCCGCGAGCAAATCCTCGGCGAACGGTAGCTGCGCCACCACGCGCCTGAACTTGCTCCAGAAGCGGCGGCGCACGCTCTCGCGATCCTGCGCCAACCGCTCGGCCGGCTCGAAACCCACGGTGTGTTCGGTTGCCATCGTGCGCATGTTCCTTCAGCCGCGATGTTTGCCCGCGGCGAACATCCCTCAAGTTGGGGATGTCCCAGCCTCGCCGCAAGATCGGTGGCGGCTCAGGCCGCGCCGAGCTGGCCCGCGATCGCATTCATGGCTTTGGCGAGCTCGATGTCGAGGCCGGTGACGCCGCCGGCATCATGGGTGGACAGCGTCACTTCCACCGTCTTGTAGACGTTGCGCCATTCCGGATGGTGATCGTTCTTTTCCGCCACCAGAGCCGCGCGGGACATGAAGCCGAAGGCTTCGTTGAAATCCTTGAAGTTGAAAGTACGGCCGATCGCGTCGCGGCCCGAAATCTCCGCCCAGCCGTTCAGCCCTTTCAGGGCCTGCTTCCGCGCTTCCGCCGACAATCGCTCCGCCATGATGATCTCCTGTGCTGGATATCCATTACTCTAACATTGAAACGCCTGTCCGGGATCCGCCTGCCGGCACCTTCGGGCCGAACGAACTCGACAACACGTTTGGGCCGGAAGTGAAGTTCGTCAAGGCGCCCGGCGTGGGGAAGCAGAACCTGCCTCCGTCAGATGGCATGCAGTTCTTCGGTCATGTCAGGATCGAGGGCGCGAGCGGACAAATGACGGTGACGTTGCGCGATCGCGCCGACGTGGCGCTGTGGTCGACCACGCTCGATCCCAAATCGGGATAGCGGATAAGCGCGTGAGACGGGCGAATGTCCCTTGCTCCCAGCCTTCCTTCCCGGGTTCAATAAGAGGTCAACCCGACAGGCATTGCCTTTTGGCGCGGGAGAGGGCTTTCTTGCGGGAAGCACAGGCACTTCACTTGCGAACATAGGAGACCGCAGAACATGACGACGATTAACGAAGCCGAGGCCGCTCGCATCGCGGTTGACGCATTCACGGAGGGCGTTGTCGCAGCACTTGCGGCCAAAAACCTCGTATCAAGGGGGACGATATCCGCGCCATCGTGTCGGGCTATGTGGCGACGCCGGACAGGGGAGAATACCAAGGCTTGAAAGCGGTATTGCGTGAGCACCTCGCCGCCACCGCCTAATGGTTTGTTTGCTTCACCCGCGACAGTACCGCACCCGGGGGCTGCAGGCCTTGGGTGCCACGGATCAGGCTAGGCCGTCGCCGATCTCACCCGGCGACTTTTGTGTTTTACGCGCGCCACGGGCTGCCCGGCCTGCCGATGTGTCATGGAAGCCCCTTTGCGGCAGGTACTCCACGACGGCGCCGAGTAGCGCGGCGCGATCGCGCTGACGTGGCGCTATGGTCGACCACGCTCGATCCCAAATTGGGATGCCGGATACGCGCGTGGCGGACGGCGAATGTCCGTCCGCCGCGTCAGCTATCTTCGAGATCTCGGCTATCTTCGAGATCTCTCGCGCTGCCGCGGGCGTGGAGCCTCAGCACGGCCTCGAGCGCTTCGGTCGAACAGGGCTTCAATAGCCGCGGCCGCTCCGAAAAGACTTCCGGAAGCTCGGACGTCGATGCCATAGCCGGTGACGAACGCGAACGGGATCGCCCAACGCGTCGAGCCGCTCGGCGATCGCGAAGCTTTTTTCGCGGACCAGGCTGACATCGAGCAAGGCAAAATCCGGCGCACGATCGGCGATCATCTGCAGCGCGCGCGCAACGCCGGCTGCGGTCCGCACCGTCTTCACCCCCAAACCGAGAATCGTGTCCTCGAAATCGAGCGCGATGATGGGATCATCCTCGACAATCAGTACATCCTGGGGAAGCGCGGGCATGCCGGAAGAGGCGGGTTCCATGAATCTCGCCAGTCTGGGGTTGGAATGGACCGAATGAGCGGGACGGCCATCGTCGAGGCCATGAGCACCCCGACCGGTTCCCGAATTGAAACCACCACAGCTCGATGCTGATGTCTGTTCACTTGTGAACACAGAAATCGAATAAGATCGGCTATGGTCGTTTCAGGGCGCGGAACCCGTTACCCGGGGAACCATTGGAACCTGGAATGCTTGCTAAAAACCGACAAACGGCTGACGCCAGCGACCGGCCGTTCAACAATCTGTTGCGGCGGCTGAGCGCCAGCGATTTCGCCCTGCTCGAGCCGCATCTGTTGCCCGCGGAGGCCGCGGCCAGCGAACTGCTCTACAATCCTGGCGACGACGTCGAGATCGTGCACTTCCCCTGCGGGCCAAGTCTGGCGACCTACATGGTCCCCAACGAGGACGGCCGCGACGTCGAAACCATCCTGGTTGGGCGGGAGGGAGCTGTGGGCGGCATTGTCAGCGAGGGGTATCTGCCGGCCTATACCCGTATCATGGTCAAATTCGGCGGCCCGTTCGTGCGGCTGCGGGTTGCAAAGCTGGAAGCGGCAAAACTCAAATCGCCAACCTTGCGCAACGTGTTCGCGCGCTACGCCGACTGCATGCTGGCGCAGATGTTCCAGTCGACCGCCTGCAACGCCATCCATTCGATCGAGCAGCGCACCGCCAAATGGATCGTCTCGGCGATGGAGCGAACCGACGGCGACATCGTGCCGCTGACCCATGAGCAACTGGCGACGCTTCTGGGCGTCGGCCGCAGCTATGCCAGCCGGGTCATCCAGACGTTCAAGGCCGAAGGGGTGCTGGAAACCCGCCGCGGCTCGATCCTGGTGCGCAACCCGGATGGCCTGCGGTTGCGGGCCTGCCTGTGCAACGAAGCCGTCAAAAACCACTTCGAGGAAGTGCTGCGCGGGGTCTATCCCAGCGAAGACGCTCCGGGGAGCTGATGGCAACCGTGTTCAAGGCCAAAATCAACTCACCAAATCGCAAACAACGCATTGTTTTCCGGCGATTTCTGACTATATTGCGCCGCAACGCGTAAGGTGTGCCCGGTCCTTTTGGCCGGGCTTCCTTTTTGGGCAGCGAGCGCCCTGTCGAATTCCAGGTTTTTGAGCGTGATCCGGAAAAGTGGGTCCCGGTTTTCCGGTGAGATCACGCTCCAGCCAATGGCTTAGTTGGAAACGCCCGATCCAAATCGGCCCAGTCAGAAGAAGAGCTATGAACCTTCGTAACGTCGCCATCATCGCCCACGTCGACCACGGCAAGACGACGCTGGTCGATCGCCTGCTGCAGCAATCCGGCACCTACCGGGAAAACCAGCGCGTCGTCGAGCGCGCGATGGATTCCAACGAGCTGGAGCGCGAGCGCGGCATCACCATCCTGGCCAAGGCGGCCTCGGTGCATTGGAAAGATACCCGCATCAACATCGTCGACACTCCGGGCCACGCCGATTTCGGCGGCGAGGTCGAGCGCATTCTCAACATGGTCGACGGCGCGCTGGTGCTGGTGGACGCGGCCGAAGGCCCGCTGCCGCAAACCAAATTCGTGGTCTCCAAAGCGCTGAAAGTCGGGCTGAAGCCGATCGTCGTGATCAACAAGGTCGATCGCCCCGACGCGCGGCCGACCGAAGTCATCAACGAGGTGTTCGATCTGTTTGCGGCGCTCGACGCCAGCGAGGAACAGCTCGATTTTCCGATTCTGTATGGATCGGCCAAGCAGGGCTGGATGGCCGATCGTCCCGATGCTTCGCACGACGCCGGCATGCAGCCGCTGTTCGACCTGATCCTGCGCCATGTCGCGCCGCCGACCGTCGAGGAAGGCCCGTTCCGCATGATCGGCACCATCCTCGAGGCCAACCCCTATCTCGGCCGCATCATCACCGGCCGCATCACGTCAGGCTCGATCAAGCCGAACCAGGCCGTGAAGGTGCTGGGCGCCGACGGCAAGCTGATCGAGAACGGGCGCATCACCAAGATCCTCGCTTTCCGCGGCATCGAGCGCACGCCGCTCGAGGAAGCCGAAGCCGGCGACATCGTCGCCATCGCGGGCCTCAGCAAGGGCACCGTCGCCGACACCTTCTGCGATCCGAGCGTCGATGCGCCGCTGGTGGCGCAGCCGATCGATCCGCCGACGGTGTCGATGTCGTTCATCGTCAACAACTCGCCGCTCGCCGGCACCGAAGGCGACAAGGTGACCAGCCGCATGATCCGCGACCGCCTGCTGCGCGAGGCCGAAGGCAATGTCGCGCTGCGCGTGGTCGAAGCTTCCGACAAGGATGCCATGGAGGTTTCCGGCCGCGGCGAATTGCAGCTCGCGATCCTGATCGAGACCATGCGCCGCGAAGGTTTCGAGCTGTCGGTGTCGCGCCCGCGCGTCGTGCTGAAAAAGGACGACGCCACCGGCGAGTGGCAGGAGCCGATCGAGGAAGTCGTGATCGACGTCGACCAGGAGCATTCCGGCGTCGTCGTGCAGAAGATGAGCGAGCGCAAGGCCGAGATGATCGAGATGCGGCCGTCCGGCGGCCACCGGCTGCGGCTGGTGTTCTACGCGCCGACCCGCGGCCTGATCGGCTACCAGGGCGAGCTTCTGACCGACACCCGCGGCACCGCGATCATGAACCGGCTGTTCCACGGCTATGCGCCCTACAAGGGTGACATCCAGGGCCGCCGCAACGGCGTCTTGATCTCCAACGACCAGGGCGAGGCTGTCGCCTATGCGATGTTCAAGCTGGAAGACCGCGGCCCGATGATGATCGAGCCCGGCTGGAAGGTCTACAAGGGCATGATCGTCGGCGAGCACACCCGTGACAACGACCTCGAGATCAATATCCTCAAAGGCAAGCAGCTCACCAACATCCGCACCACCTCAAAGGACGAGGCGGTGCGGCTGACGCCGCCGATCCGGATGACGCTGGAAAAGGCGCTGGCCTATATCGAGGACGACGAGCTGGTCGAGGTGACGCCGAAATCGATCCGGCTGCGCAAGAAATTCCTCGACGCCAATGACCGCAAGCGCGCGGAAAAGGCCAAGGAAGCCGTGGCGTAAGAAAGCGGCGATTGGCGTACTAGCGGATTGCATATGCGACATTCAGGGACGAGCGAAGCAGAGCCGATTTCAGCCGACGCTCGGTTTGCTATACCTTCCTGGCCATTCGCTATTCGCCACTCGCTATTCGCCGACGTTGTTGCCATGTCCCTCCCCTCCACAGTCGATGTCGCCATCATCGGCGCCGGCGCTGCCGGCCTCAGCGCGGCGCATAGCGCTGCGGAACTCCGGTCTTTCCGTCATCGTTCTTGAAGCACGCGACCGCGTTGGCGGACGCGCGCATACGATCATGGCGGCGCCCGGCATACACCTTCGATCTCGGCTGCGGCTGGCTGCATTCGGCCGACAAGAACCGGTTCGTCGGCATCGCCAATCAATTGAACTTCGAGATCGACAAGACGCGTCCGCCCTGGCGCGAGCAGAGTTTCGACGCCGGCTTTCCGCTCGCCGAGCGCCAGGATTTCGTCCGCGCGCTCGATGCGTTCTACGATCGCGCCGAGCAGGCTGCGCAAAAAGCCGTCCAGAGCGGCCAGGACGAACCGGCGAGCGACTATCTCGAACCGGGCAACCGCTGGAACCCGATGATCGATGCGCTATCGAGCTACATCAATGGCTGCGAGCTCGATGCCGTTTCGATCCTCGATATGGACGCCTATGAGGACAGCGAGATCAATTGGCGGGTGCGGCGCGGCTATGGCGCGCTGATGGCGGCCTATGGGGCTTCATGCCCGCTCGCGCTCAATTGCGAAGTCAGCCTGATCGACCATTCGGGCAAGCAATTGCGCATCGAGACGTCGCAAGGCGTGCTGACCGCGAACAAGGCGATCGTCACGATCCCGACCAACCTGATCGCCGATGAGCTGGTTCGTCTTCGACCCCGCGCTCCCGGCAAAGGTCGATGCCGCGGTTCGGCCTGCCGCTGGGCCTTGCCGACAAGGTGATGCTTGCGCTCGACGAACCCGAAGCGTTGCCGAAGGACGGCAATCTGCGCGGCGCCACCATGCGCACCGCGATGGGCAGCTTTCACCTGCGCCCGTTCGGGCAGGCCTGCATCGAAGGCTATTTCGGCGGCAGCTTTGCCCAGGAACTGGAAGAAGCCGGACCCGGCGCGTTCGCCGCGCAAAGCATCGACGAGATCGCCGCCCTGCTCGGCAACGACTATCGCCGCAAGCTAAAGCCGCTCGCGGAATCGCGCTGGTCCCACGACCCCTTTGCGCGCGGCTCGTATTCGCACGCCCTGCCCGGCCATGCCGGCAAGCGCGCCGTGCTCGCCGCGCCCGTCGATGGACGCTTGTTCTTCGCGGGAGAGGCGACCTCGCCGAATTTCTTCTCGACCGCGCATGGCGCGGGAGATTCGGGGGAGCGAGCAGCGAAGGAAGTGATGGCGGCGGTGACGAAGAGCTAACCACGTCATTGCAATGACGACCTACTCCATCACCCTCGCCCTCATCTCCGCATCCGGTACAAAGCACGTCTCGTACTTTCCGAAAATCCGGTAGCGATTGCGCGCGACGAGATTGTAGACGGCGTCGCGCAGCGGTTTTGGCACGGACGAAAAGGATTCGTGTCCATCGCCATCCCGGCAGGTTCGACAGCACTGTCAGCGCGGCGTCGGATTTGAAATAGGCTATGCCGCCATGGACCACCGCGTTGGTGTCGGGATCGGCGGGATCGATGCCGAAGGCTTGCGCCAGCCGTGTGCCATAAGGCGACTGGATCGCGGTGAAGCGGAAACGCGAGCTCACGGTCGCGCGCGATGACGAAGCGGACCCAGCGCGAGCAGAACACGCAGACGCCGTCATAGAGGATCACGTCATCGTCGGGCCATTGGCTCATCCGGGTCCCGCTATCGATTATCCAGGATCAGGAGCGCCACCAGCATCAGCACGATGGCGGGGCCGGTCTTGACCAGCGCGCCGAGCGGCTCGATCCAGAGGTCGGGCGTCAGGATCGCCGCACCGATCATGTAGCCCAGCGATGCGATGATACCCGCGACCAGGCCGAACGCACAGGTACGGCGGAACGCAATCAGTACGCCGATGGTCATGTCCATCAAACTCGTCCCGATCGTCACGGGCGCAACCAGCGAGGCAGGAAAATCGTGCGCGACCAAAATGCCTGCGGCGGCCCGATAGGAAACGAAGAGCGCGATGAAGCCCGACACGGTCCAGAACAGCACCAGACTCGCGATAACCAGGGCCTTGATCAGAAACAGACGCGCGAACCACTTGTCCTGAATGCTGGCCGGACATTGCCCAACCGTCTGCGCGATCGTCTTCGGCACGATGCCGGTCGCAGTGATCCAGGCCGCTGGATTGCCGGTGACGCCACGACGCAATTCAGCGATCGCTGTACTGCGCATCGGCGGTATCCAGCCCAGGCGGTTGATCAGATCGCCGAGCTTCGCGCCGAGATCCAGCATGAAAGTCGGAGAAACGAAGCGCGGCATCGCCGTCGAGCCGAGCGACCAGCGGAATTGCTCGATCACGCGGCCAAGCGTCACGGGTTGCGGCTGCATCAGATCCCAGCCCACGGCGCTCACCGCGGTATCGGCAAGATCGCGATCGGCAAGCCACGCTATCGTGGCCGCGATATCCTCCACCGCGACCGGCTGGAACGGCGTTGCGGATTCCTCGGCTGGCAGATCGACCGGCAGCGCGGCCAACGCGCGCAGCATCGCGCTGCCGCCGTAGGCAGCCGGCGCCACCACAAAGCCCGGCCGCAGGATTGCGTGAGCAAGGCCGGACTCCGCGATCAGGCGCTCGGCCTCGCGCTTGGACAGGCTGAAGGCGGTACGATCGTTGTTTGCTGCGCCGGGAATTGAAATATGCACCAGGCGTATGGCGCGACCGAGAATCGTGGATCGCCTGCAGCAGCCGCGCAACGAAATCGCGATGCACCGCGCCGGTGTCGCTGCCCGGACCGTCCTGCAATACGCCGATGCAATTGACGACGACATCAATATCGTGATCCCGGATCAGCCGCGCGAGCGCGGCCGAGTCCATCGCCACGGCAGGAAGTTCGAGATCGAGCGCGCTCGCTTTCTGCGATGGCGACAAGCGCCGCGCGACTCCGGTTACATGAAGGCCTTTGGCGCGGAGATCGTGGCTCACGAACCGCCCGATCAGGCCGGAAGCGCCGAACAACAGGATTTTGCGAGCGGGCATTCCACACCTAGAAATGAGGCTTGGCGATCATCAACCACAGGATCAGCATCACCGCGGCGAACCCGGGAATACCGAACAGGAACCAGCGACGAAACAGGACAAAATAACGCGGCGGCAGCAGTGCAGTTTGCGCGACCGCGCCGCGCGCCAGATCACGCATTTCGATCTGCATGAAGACCACGGGAATCCAGAACAATCCGGCCACCGCGTAGAGACCGAGCGATATCACCAACCAATGTTCGGAAAGCGCCGTCGACGACAGCCACATCAGCACGCCGCCACTGACAGGCTGCAACAGCACCGCCGACAGCGTGAACAGCATGTCCGCGATCACAACCACGGCCGCGGTTTGCGCGATGAATGCCGCGTCACGGCTGCGATGCGCCAGCAGCATGAAGAACGCTATACCCGTGCCGGTGCCGAGGATCACGATGGCGCCCAGCACGTGGAGATATTTGACGAGGGAATAGAGCGTCATCGCTTCTTCATCGCCGCGTCATTTCTTGCTGGCCGGCTTCGGCATTGGCGGTTTGAACGCGCTCTCCAGTACCGGACCGTAAATCTTTTCACCCCCGTCGGTCTCGGCCAGCCAGTGTCCTTCGCTGCCGAATGCCGGCAGCACGCGAAAATCAACCTTGTCGCCACCCTTGCGGAAGGCGTCGGCCATCTGTTTCGAGAGATCGGGCGGAAAATAGCTGTCATTGGCCGCGACCAGCCACGTCACCGGCACCCGCGCATCCTCGCCGAACTCGCCCGCCGATGCGACCAGCGCCTGCGGCGCGCAGACCTGGCCCGGCGCATCGTTGGCATGGCCGCCGCGACCCGGCGCGAAGACGATAATCGCTGCGATTGCCTTGGGGTCTTCGCTCGCCAGCGCCAGCGCGCCCCAGCCGCCGGCGGAGTGCCCGACGACGACCGCGCCGCCTTGCTGGATAAAGTCTTGCCTCAGCAGAAAGCCAAGCGCCGCCTTGATCGAATCCGCGGTCGCATAGCCGGCGCGGGAATAGTTGGCGTCGTCGCAGCCGCCCTGATCCTCGAGATACTTTCCGCCGGTCGCGCCATGGCCCGGCCGTTCCGGCACCAGCACGGCATAGCCTTTCGCGACCAGCCAGCCCGCCAATGCGGCGTATTCGGGCTCTGGCATTTGCGCCCGGCGCAGTGCGTTCTGGGTGGAAGCGTGCGCGATCAGCGCCAGCGGAAACGGTCCCACGCCCGGAGGGCGAAACAATAGCGCGTGCGCCGCAATGTCGGGATCGGGCGACGGCACCAGCCATTGCTGTCGCCGATTCGGCTGGCCTTCCGCGCCTTGCGGGCCGAATTGAGCCACCGCCCGGGTCTGTGCATTGGCGCCATGTGGACAAACCGCCGGAAGGAGGACGACCAGAGCGAAAAGCGCCTTGAAGAGCTGCATGAACGTACCTGAAACGGCGGCGAGCCGAAGGAGCGAGGAAGTGTTGGCTTGGCCACACTACCCGCGACGAACCAAATCCGGCGCATTTTTTCGCAAACGCAGCGCGCCGACAAAAAAATGCCGGTTACGCGATGCCTGGCTGGCAAGCCGCAGCCGCCCGGACCGCCGCCCTTGTCCTTTTTCGATACAGGGTGAAGAGAAACTGATGCAAAAAACCCACAGGTTAACCGATAATTAAGGATGGACCTTGAAGCGGACGCGCTGACTTGCTTTGATTGGGGGCATGAGTACATCCTTGATCGAGGTTCGGCCGGCCAAAGCTGCGGATGCAGCCGCGGTGGCGTCCACCCATGACGAAGCCTGGCGCTCAGCCTATCAGGGCATCATTCCCGGCGCCGAACTGGAAAAACTGATCAACCGCCGCGGCCCGCACTGGTGGGACAGCGCGATCCGCAAAGGCAGCCGCGTCAGCGTGCTGGTGTTTGGCGATAAGGTCGCGGGCTACGCCAATTACGGCCGCAACCGGGCTCGGAGCCTGCATTTCGAAGGTGAGATCTACGAGCTTTATCTCCGCCCCGAATTCCAGGGTCTCGGCTTCGGTCGCCGGCTGTTCACTGCGGCGCGGCGCGACCTCGTTCAGAGCGGCCTCAAGAGCATGGTGATCTGGGCACTGTCCGACAACGACTCGGCGACGGAGTTCTACCGCGCCCTCGGCGGTCGCATGGTGGCGCGCTCGTCGGAGAAATTCGGCCCCAAGTCGCTCGATAAGGTCGCTTTCGCCTGGAGCAGCTGAGTCCGGGCCGAGATCTTCAGCAATTATCTGATCGTCATTGCCGGGCGTCTGTCCCCGACTTGATCGAGGATGACCCGGCAATCCATCTTTTTAAGGACTTCTTCAAAGTGCGATGGATACGCGGGGCAAGCCCGCGTATGACGGTTGGGTATTGATGCAACTGCGTCGTCCCAACCCGGAGCCATTCCATGCGCATTGACGCCGTCTCGATCGGGATCGATCCGCCGCGTGAAGTCAATGTCATCATCGAGGTGCCGGTCGGCGGCGAGCCGATCAAATACGAGATGGACAAGGACGCCGGCACGCTGGTGGTCGACCGCTTCCTTTACACCGCGATGCGCTATCCCGGAAACTACGGTTTCATTCCGCACACGCTGTCGAATGACGGCGACCCCTGCGACGTGCTGGTGGCCAATACCCGCGCGATCGTGCCGGGCGCGGTGATGAGCGTGCGGCCGGTCGGCGTGCTCCTGATGGAGGACGAGGCCGGCGGCGACGAAAAGATCATCGCGGTGCCATCTTCAAAACTGACCCAGCGCTACGACAAGGTGAGGAGCTATAGCGACCTGCCCGAGATCACGCTGCAGCAGATCCAGCATTTCTTCGAGCACTACAAGGATCTCGAACCCGGCAAATGGGTGAAGGTATTGCACTGGGCCGGTCCTGACGAAGCGTACAAGCTGATCGCGGACGGCATGGTGCGGGCGAAGGCGAAGTGACGGCGTAGCCGTCATTCCGGGGCGCGCTCTTGCGCGCGCCCCGGAATGACGGAGAAACTACACCGCCGGCTTCGGCAATCCGGCGATCGCACATGCCGCGCGAAGCGTATTCACCAGCAGGCATGCGACCGTCATCTGGCCAACGCCGCCGGGCACCGGGGTGATCGCGCCGGCCACATTCAAGGCCTCGTCAAACGCGACGTCGCCGACCAGACGCGTCTTGCCATCGACGCCGGGCAGCCGGTTGATGCCGACATCGATCACGGTCGCGCCCGGCTTGATCCAGCCGCCGCGCACCATCTCGGGCTTGCCAACCGCGGCGTAGACCAGGTCGGCGCGTGCGCATAATTGCGCGAGATCGCGCGAGCGCGAATGCGCGATCGTCACCGTAGCGTTCTCGTTGAGCAGCAACTGCACCAGCGGGCGCCCGACCAGATTAGATCGGCCGATCACGATCGCGTTCATGCCTTCGAGCGAGGCGTGCACGCTTTTAGTCAGGATGATGCAGCCGAGCGGCGTGCACGGCGACAGCGCGGCAAATCCGCCGGCAAGCCGTCCGGCATTGTTCGGATGCAAGCCATCGACATCCTTGGCGGGGTCGATCGCGTTGATGACGGCTTCGGTATTGAGCGATTTCGGCAGCGGCAATTGCACGAGAATGCCGTGCACGGTGGGATCGCGATTGAGCTTGGCGATCAGCGCCAGCAGATCCGTCTGCGCAACGTCGGCCGGCAGCACATGCTCGAACGACGCCATGCCGGCGGCCTGGGTCTGCTTGTGCTTGCTGCGGACATAGACCTCGCTTGCGGGATCGTTGCCGACCAAAACAACCGCAAGCCCCGGAGTGAGTTGATGGTCGCGCCGAACGCGCGCGACCTCACCGGCGACACGGCCGCGCAATTCCGCGGCAATGACCTTTCCATCGATGATCCGAGCCGTCATCTCGCCCTTTTGCCTGTCACATATCGGGATATCGCCGGGCCTTGCGTAAGGCGCCGGCAGCGCGCGGGACCGCGATCGGCCGCGATCTGCGTCACGTCCTGCGCGATCAGAACACCGCCGGATAGATGTAATAGACGATCACCTTCTGCAGGAACATGATGATCAGGATCAGGATGATCGGCGAGATGTCGAGACCGCCGAGATTGGGCATGATATTGCGGATCGGCGCCAGCAGCGGCTCGGTGATGCGGAACAGGAACTCCGATACCCCCGCCACGAACTGGTTGCGTGTGTTCACGACATTGAAGGCGATCAGCCAGGACAGGATGGCGGACGCGATCAGAAGCCAGATGTAGAGATCGAGGATGATGAGAACGATGTCGAGAACGGCACGCATGAAAGACTTGCTCGCAGGTTTCGGTCGCGGATTCGACCACCCGCTAAATATCGGTTCCCCTCCGGGCAAACAAGGGAAGTTCCGGGACAAAATGACCCGGAAAACAAGGATTTCGGCGTTCTTGACTTGCCCTTGGCGCGGACTGTAAATGACGCCGATCGCTTGCCGCCACACTTCGCGGCGACCGCGGAGGGGCCATAGCTCAGCTGGGAGAGCGCGTCGTTCGCAATGACGAGGTCGGCGGTTCGATCCCGCCTGGCTCCACCACGATCGGACCAGCTACGCCTGGCGCCGGCTCACAATCCCGGAAGAGTGCGAAGCGTCCCACTCTACTCCGCGGCTTCCGACAGCACCGACATCGGCATGCGCGTCAGCCAGCCATCGAGGAAGCGCTTCAGCCAGGCGCGCTCGGTCACATCGTGCATCGCGCGATCGGCAAAATGATGATGGCATTCGCGCGCGCCCGGCAGGATCAGGTGATCGCACTTGCGCGTGGTCCAGCGGTGCATCATGGCGTAGGTCACGTCAGGATGAAACTGGAATCCAAAGGCGTGGCCTAGCCGGATTGCCTGTATCGGAAAGTCGCTGCCCTCCGCCAGCAGATCGGTGCCGGCCGGTAGCTCGAACCCCTCGAGGTGCCAGTGATAGACGTGGCTGGGCCAGCCGGGGCAGGCGGCGTGACCCAGAGCCGTCGGCCGGATCGGATAATAGCCCATTTGTGCGCGGCCTTGCGGATGTGGCGCAACGATGGCTCCGAGCTGCTTGGCAAGCATTTGCGCGCCGAGGCAGATTCCCATGAACGGTCGCTTTTCCCGCAGCGGCACCGCGATCCAGTCGATCTCGCGGCGAACGTAATCGTCGGGATCGTTGGCGCTCATCGGACCGCCGAAAATCACCGCGCCGGCATGATGGTCCAGGATTTCCGGCAGGGGGTCGCCGAACCGCGGACGTCGGATGTCGAGCGGGTAACCGAGCGCCCGCAACGCATTGCCGATGCGCCCCGGGGTCGAGGTTTCCTGGTGCAGGACAATCAGGACCGGCAGCAAGCCGCGCGCCGGACCATGCGGCAAATCTTGCGGCAATTCCTGCATCAGGCCTGGGATCGTTTCAGGCGCGGCGAAAGGGCTGCCGGGAAAGCGCGGTATGGTTTCAGCCTTGGTTTTGATCGGTTGAAACGACATCGTTGTTCGAACTGATGGTCCTACCTGGCCAAATCCTATCGAAAGGAATCTTAATTTCATGTGACCATTGGCACGTTCAGAGCAAACCGCGGGCCAAACGCGAACCGTGGGTGACGTCGCTCGAAAACGCTGGAGAGACCGCTTTGTCAGCGTTTCCGCAGCTGGAAAACGCCAACCGCCGCCAGGATAAATCCGCGCGGAAAAAACCGCAGCATCAGCGGCACCGTCTTGATGCCGAGACCGGGCAGCACGGCGCGCTTGTTGGCCATCAGGCCGCGATAGCCGGCTTTGGCGACATCGGCCGCGGAGACGTTGAGGATTGCCGAATCGAAACCAGGTTTGAATCCCGCGCGCACCTGAAACTCGGTCGGCACCGGCCCCGGACACAACGTGGTGACGCGGACGCCGCGCCGCGCCAGTTCGCCGCGCAGCGCCTCCGAAAACGACAGCACATAGGCCTTCGATGCGTAATAGACCGCCATTCCGGGCCCCGGCAGGAAACCGGCAATCGAGGCGACATTGAGGATGCCGCCGCGATGCTTGATCAGGCTTTCGGAAAATCGCAGTGACAGTTCAGTCAACGCGCGGATGTTGACGGCGATGATGTTGAGCTGCTCGGCGCGATCGAGTTCGATCGCGTTGCCGAACAGGCCGAAGCCTGCATTGTTGACGACGTAATCGACCTCGACGCCGGCTGCGGCCAACGCCGCCGCGATCCGGTCGCCGGCATCGGGCTGTTCGAGATCGCAGGGGATCACAATCGGCTTTGAGCCGCCGGCAGCTTCGATTTCACCGGCCAGCGCCGTCAGGCGATCGAGGCGTCGCGCCACCAAGGCGACGCGATGGCCGTGCGCGGCGAACACGCGCGCCAGCTCCGCTGCCGATGCCCGCAGAAGCTCCCGTAATCAGCGTCACGCGCTCGGTCACGTTCGATCTCTTGACTGCATTGCGAGGCGGACTGGCCAACGCCAGGACGAAAGCATACGCTTTAGGCGGACGGCTCGTAAGCTGCAAGTCATCTGCCGGTACGGCGGCGTAACGTCACGCACACAACGAGCATCGCACGCCCGATTCAGGCGGCTTTGTCGCCGGTCCGATCGGGCCAGCACATTAAAATTCCGTCATGTCTGGCGGTGAGCGTTCGGTGCGACGCTCTATGTCGCGGCCCCAGCGCCATCCGAACTGTCCTTGACCGGCGCCGGTTGCCGGGCGGCGACGGTGTGCTTGAGCTCGATCCGGTCGCGCGCGGACACGCCCAGCAGGTCGGCTGCGCGCCACACCACGTTATCCTCGAACTCACTGACCTGGCCGTCGGCGTAGACCAGCTCCCACATCATCTCGATGATGCGAAGCCGGCCCATTTCGTCCACCGAGCGCATGATAACGCTGGTGAAATGATAGAGATCGACCGCCTCGCCTTCGACCAGCGTGGCGGAGGCGATCAACTGATCCGCGGTGCCGGGGTCCAGACCAAAATGATTTTCAAGCAGGCTGTGAAGCTTGCGCTTCTCGACCGCGGACGGTTCGCCATCGAGCGAGATGACGTGAATCAAAAGTGCGGTCGCCGCGAGGCGATAATCGGTATCGTCGAACTTTCGATCGCCATGCGCGGGAGAAACGACATCGGCAATGAATTGGCGTAATCCTTCCAGCATCGTCCTGACCGAAACGAGGAGAAAATCTTAGGTCCGCGGTTGCGGCTTGCCTGCACCATATATGGGGCAGAAATTCAATCCGTGCAATCGGTGCTGGTTCCGCGCGCCGCATTAGCTTTCGGCAATGCGCCCTTCCCTTGCCTCGCCCCGCTCTTTGCGGGGAGAGGTCGGATTGCGAAGCGATCCGGGTGAGGGGCGAGGCACCGCGCTCACCACGGAATCAGCACTCGCAGGAAGCGCCCTCACCCCGACCCTCTCAGAGCGAGCTTTGCTCGTCTCGACCCCGCAAGAGCGGGGCGAGGGATGAAGACGCGCGCGACGTATTCTCACGGTATTTCATACACCACGATCTTGTCGGCGATACCGCGCAGCGCCGCCTGTTTCTGGATCGGCTTGATCGCCTCCTTGTCCAGCAGCGCGGCAACCGCCGGCGCATCGATCACGGGCCCTGTGATGTGGATCTCCTGCGAGGTCGACAGGCTCTGAACCCTCGCCGCGATATTGACGGTCTGGCCGAAATAATCCTGCCGCTCATTGAGCATCACGGCAAGGCACGGGCCTTCATGGATGCCGATTTTCACGATCAGGTCCTGGGTGCCGCGTTCGGCATTGAGCCCATCCATCGCCGCGCGCATCCGCAAGCCGGCAACGATTGCGTGCTCCGGCCTGATGAAGGTCGCCATCACGGCATCGCCAATCGTCTTCACGACCGCGCCCTTTTCCGATGAGATGATCTCAAGCAAGGCGTGGAAATGCGCGCGCACCAGATCGAACGCCGCAAGATCGCCGACCCGCTCATAGAGCGCAGTCGAACCCTTGAGGTCGGTGAACAGGAATGTCAGCGAAGTGATCTTGAGGCGCTGATCGATGTTGAGATTGTCGGCCTTGAAGACGTCGCGAAAGGTCTGGTTGCTCAGCATCCGCTTGGCGGTGAGGAACGGCTTGCGTTTGCCTATCAACTGATGGAGCGCCTCGGCCGCGATGAACACCGTCGGCAGCACCCGCATGCCGGCCTGATTGTCGAGCGACAGCCGTAGCGGTCCCGGCCGCATCACCATGGTCCCCACCGGCGCATGTGCCTTGTTGTAGATCAGCGAGAGTTGCTGGCGCTCCCTGGTCGGCTCGCCCTGAACATCGATGAACTGGGCGGAATGCGTCACCGGCTCGAACACGATGATGAACTGCGACGGCAGTTGCAACGATAACTGGGCCTTCTCGCCCGCCGGCAGCTCCAGCGCATCCAGCGTCACCTCGTCGGTCAACGCCTCGAACGACTCGGTGTTGAGATCGACGCCGGAGCTCCAGAACACCTGCTTGAAATATTCCCAGAGCGGCAGCGTCGTGGGGTCGTGCGCCGCAATGCGCCTGATCCGGGGACTGACGGTAAAGGCAACCTCGACCTGCTCGTCGACCGATGCTTCATAGCCGCAGGCACACAGGCCGCAATGATAATCATCATGCCTCAACGATTTGAGCGTGCTATGGGCGTCGAGCACACCGCCGCACCCGGGGCACAGCACGTTCCAGGTCAGATCGAACAGTCCGAGCCGCGACGCATGGAGGAAGCCGGAAATCGCCCGTTCTTCGTCGAGCCCCGTGCGCTTCGAAAAATCGAGAACATTGATCCGGTTGAGCTCATGATCCTGACCGGTCTCGATCAGGCGCGCGATCGCATCGGCGACCGCCGGGTCCGCCGTCTGCTTCAGCACCGAAAACTGGGCCTGGGTATCGCTCATGACCCGAGTTTAGGCCGCATTGCACTCCCCACCAAGTGACGGTTCTGTGTGATGCCGTCGGCGTTCGATCTGAAACATCGGCGAGCGATCAGGCTGTGTCGTGACCACACCCACCGGCATCACCGGCTTCTGGTCGAGCAGTGTGACGCGAAACGCGCCGATGATCTTGGCCAGCGCCAATGTCGCTTCGGTCAGCGCGAAATGCGCGCCGATGCAGACGCGGGGACCGACGCCGAACGGCAGATAGGCAAAGCGATCCGGCGGCGGCGCAGGCGGCATGAAGCGGGACGGAATGAAGGCGTTGGGATCGCGCCAGAGTTTTTCATGCCGGTGCAGCAGCCACGGAGCCATCAGGATCACGTCGTTGGTCTTGACCAGCAGGCCCGCGATTTTGTCGGGGCCGGCGGCTGCGCGAGCGATCAGGAATGCCGGCGGGTAAAGCCGCATCGTCTCGTCGATCACGGCGCGGGTGAATTTCAGCTGATCGAGCTCGAACGCGCCGCCGATACCGACACGCCGGACTTCGTTGGCCACTTCCTGCTGCGTCGCGGGATCGAGTGAGAGCAGATACAGTGACCAGAACAGGGCGGTGGCGGTGGTCTCGTGGCCGGCCAGGATCATCGTCGCGACCTCGTCGCCGAGCTGCTGGTCGGTGAAGGCCTGCCCGGTCTCGGAATCGCGGGCAGCATCCATCAGGTCGAACAGGTCGCGCGAGGGTGCGTTCGCGTCCTTGCCGGCGGCGCGGCGCTCGGCGATCAGCATCGCGACGAACCGGGTCCAGCGCTTGCGGAAGCGGGCGCGAAAAAAGTCCTGCGGGCTTAGCCATGACAGCGGCAGCACCATGTCGAGCAAATGCGGCCGCGCCAGCCGCGCGCCATACTCCGTCACGAAGTCGCGCAATGTCGCGCCGTGACGCGCCATGCCGAATGAAAACATGGTGCGCCCTGCAATCTCGAGTGTCATGTGCTGCATTACTTCGCGCAGATCGACCGGCGCGTGGCTGCTGGCATCGAGCTTGGCGATGGTCTCGTCGGTTACCGCGATCATGTGCGGGACCAGCAGCGAGACCGCGCGCGGCGTGAATGCCGGCGCGAGTGTGCGGCGCTGATGTTTCCAGGCCCGCCCCTCGGCGATCAGGATCCCCTCGCCGAGCACCGGCCGCAGTACCCGGAGGCCGGCCGGCGTCCGGGTGTAATTCTCGTAATTGTCGACCAGCACATGGCGGATTGCGTCCGGACTGTTGAGGATGAAGCTGCTGTGCCCGAAGAAACCACCCTGGATGATGTCCTCCTCATAAGCGCGCTGGTCCCAGGCTCTGAATGCGTTCTTGCCCATTGCCGCAAGCCGCCCGAATGTCGTCAGGTTTCGCGACGCGCGGGGCGGGCTTGGCGGCACCAGCGGCGCGCGCGTTGTCCGGATATCGCAGGCTTCGACGATGCTCACGGAGCGTCCTTGCAACAGGAATCAGAACATTAGATCGACTGGGTCCGCGACGCGGTGATGTCGCATCGCTTGCGGCTCAAACAAACCTCATCAGGAGATACAGAGCTAGTAAGGCCGTGCGGCGACCGCAATCCGGCTTTCCGAGGCCGGCCATGCCCGCGCGACGATCCGCTCCTGACTGAACAAGGCTGAGACCGGACGTTCTAGATTTTTCAGTGGCTTAACTGGTGTCGACGCACCGCTGACGGCCGCCTGGCCACTGGACAGCCAAGGACTTTCACAGGCATCACTTCGGCGTCAATGGGAATCACGGCCGGCCCTGCTCCGGCGTCAACGGGACAGGTCATGAGCGAACAAATGGAGCGTTCGACATTTGCCGCTGACGGCATCACCGCGCCTCTCCGCCACGCGATATTCCGGCGCATCTGGCTCGCGAGCCTGTTGTCCAACCTCGGCCTTCTGATCCAGGGCGTCGGCGCCGCCTGGGCGATGACCCAGATGACCGCCTCGGCAGACAAGGTCGCGCTGGTGCAGACCGCCCTTATGCTGCCGGTGATGTTCATCTCGATGCCGGCCGGCGCCATCGCCGATATGCATGACCGGCGCATCGTCGCACTGATTTCGCTGGTGATCTCGTTTGCGGGTGCAGCCGCTCTGTCCGTGCTGTTCTGGCTTGGCCGGGTCACGCCGGAAATTCTGCTGGCATTGTGTTTCGTGGTCGGCAGTGGCATGGCGCTGTTCGGCCCGGCCTGGCAATCCTCCGTCAGCGAGCAGGTGCCGGCGGAAACGCTGCCGTCGGCGGTGGCGCTGAACGGCATCAGCTATAACATCGCGCGAAGCTTCGGCCCCGCCATCGGCGGCGTTATCGTCGCCAGCGCCGGCGCGGTCGCAGCCTTCGCCGCCAATGCAATACTCTACGTGCCGCTGTTCACGGTGCTGTTTTTGTGGCGCAGGACCATGCCGCCGTCGCGGCTGC
This sequence comes from uncultured Alphaproteobacteria bacterium, assembly GCA_963806075.1. Taxonomy (GTDB): domain Bacteria; phylum Pseudomonadota; class Alphaproteobacteria; order Rhizobiales; family Xanthobacteraceae; genus Bradyrhizobium. The sequence continues at coordinate 643,675 of CAWDWT010000011.1, read as the reverse complement.
CGCGCGAACGCCTCAGCCGCGCCATCGTGTCGGGCGTGCGTTACATCTCCAACTCACCCTCGATCCGCATCGTCTTGACGCGAACGCTGGTGACGGGCGTGCTCGGCGGTTCGGTCTCGGCGCTGATGCCGCTTGTCGCGCGCGACCTGCTGCACGGTGGCGCGCAGACCTACGGCATCATGCTCGGCGCTTTCGGCATGGGCGCGGTGATCGGCGCGCTCAATATCGCCGAAATGCGCAAGCGGATGACCGGCGAGGCGGCGGTGCGCGCCTGCACTCTGTCGATGGGTGGCGCGATCGCCGCGATCGCAGTGAGCCGCGAGCCCGTGCTGACCGCGTCCGCTCTGGTGGTGGCGGGTGCGTCCTGGATGCTGGCAGTCGCGTTGTTCAATATCGGCGTACAGTTGTCGGCGCCACGTTGGGTCGCCGGCCGATCGCTCGCAGCGTTCCAGGCCGCGATCTCCGGCGGCATCGCTTTGGGAAGCTGGGGCTGGGGACGGCTGACCGATGCGGCCGGCGTGGAAATTGCGCTGCTGGTTTCCGCCGCGCTGATGTTGCTTTCGCCGCTATTGGGACTGTTCCTGCGGATGCCGAGAGTCGGCGCCCGCAACGAAGATGCGGAAGTGCTGGCCGATCCCGAAGTGCGGCTGTCGTTGACCGGCCGCAGCGGGCCGCTGGTGGTCGAGATCGAGTATCGCGTCGACCAGGATAACGCGCGGGCCTTTCACAATGTGATGCAGGACGTGCAGCTCTCCAGACAACGCAATGGCGCCTATGGCTGGTCGATCGCGCGCGACATCGCCGATCCCGAATTGTGGACCGAGCGCTACCACTGCCCGACCTGGTTCGATTATCTCCGCCAGCGCAACCGGCCGACCCTGTCCGAACGCGCGCTGCATCAGCGCGCGATGGATTTTCACCTTGGCCCCGATCCGGTGCGGATTCGCCGCATGCTGGAGCGTCCGTTCGGATCGGTGCGCTGGAAGGATGACACCCCCGACCGCACCGCCGGCGAGGTCCTGCCAGTCGCGACCGCCGCGGGCGGGAGTACGTAGCGCATCGTAGCGTCGTTCACCCAAGCGCTTCGCTTGTGGCACCCCCACCCCCAACCCCTCCCCGCAAGGGGGAGGGGAGAAAAAGCCGTCATATCAGAGAAGATCGTGCGCGCTCATCGAGCCGGGACGATCTTCTCGATGAAATCTTAAACGCCGAGAGTCGCCACTCGGAAAGCGCGCTCCCCTCCCCCTTGCGGGGAGGGGTCGGGGTGGGGGTCCGCAGGCAATGAACTTACGGCTTGAATGCAAGTCGACGCGAAGACGCGCATCCTGCCATGACGACTACTGCCCGTGCTCGACCAGAACCTTCTCGCAGCCCCTGCTGATCCGGGAGCGGTTCTGCTTGAGGCAGGCGAGCACGGCCTGGTCGCCGTCATTCATCACCTTGCGGCAGTGACGCGCCACGTCACGCGCACAGGCGTCATGGCCCGGTTGCTGTTGGGCCGAGGCCGGTGCGATCACGGCCACCGAGGCCAATGCAAACGAAACGATCAAAACAAACCTGGTCATCTTGCTATGTCCTCACAAGCGTTTTCGAGCGAAGGGGAATCCGGCTCGCGTAAGGAAAACGCGTCAAACAAAACCGGAGTCTTTCAATTCCGGCGCCCCCAAATTCCAACACCTGCGTGTCAATGTATTCGCGCGCGCCGTGTTCCCGACCCGTTCGGGTCCATTTGCCGCGGCGAAATTAGTAAGCGGAACCGGACGGCGTTGTCACGACGTTAACGTCTATTTCTCATTAATGACGAAGACGCAAGAGGCGGCTGCAGGCTCGAATGCTGCAGGCTCGAATATTGGCAGCCGTTCATTGGCCGACATCCATAGTGGCGCCGGTCATCATTTGAGTGTGTAGAAAGTGCAAACATGCGTAGTGCGTTAGGCCTGATGGCGGCAAGCGTTGTTGCGGCCGTATTGATCGCCGCGGTGTGGTTCTGGACTTCCTCGCCGCATGCCAAATTGGCATCGTCTGCCCCCGCAACCGTTCCTGCTGCCAAATCCGAACAGCTTCCGCCGGCTGAAGCAGCCAAAGCCGCTGCCCGGGACACGGTCGACGTAACCGCTACCATTCCCGACAGATTTGCCGCGGCTGCGCAGGCTGCGGCCGCGCCGGCCGTTGTCGCACAGCCGGCAGCGCCTTGTGCCAATCCGGACGCGCTCGGCGTCAGCCGCGTGGTCGAGATCGACACCAGGGGCGGACCCGGCTTCGGCTTCGAGCATTTCAAGCAGCTCGATTTCCTCCAGGACAAGGAAGTTGTACTGACCTTCGACGACGGCCCGTGGCCGGGCAATACGCCCGCCGTGCTGAAGGCGCTGGCGGACCAGTGCACCAAGGCCGTGTTCTTCTCGATCGGCCAGCACGCCGGCTATCACCCGGAAATTCTCCGTCAGGTCCTGGCTGCCGGCCATACCGTCGGCACCCACACCTGGTCGCATGCCAATCTCAACAGCAAGAAATTGACCGAGCAGCAGGTCAAGGACGAGATCGAAAAGGGTTTCAGCGCCGTGAAGCTGGCGCTCGGCACCGCGCCGGCGCCGTTCTTCCGCTTCCCCGAGTTGCAGCATAACCCGGCGGCGGTTGCCTATCTCGAGCAGCGCAATGTCGCGATCTTCTCCTGCGATCTCGATTCATTCGACTTCCGCAAGACCAGCACGCCCGACAAGGTCGTGCAGACCGTCATGAGCAAGCTCGACAAGCTCGGCAAGGGCATCATTCTGATGCACGACTTCCAAAAGCACACCGCGGACGCGCTGCCCGAATTGCTGCGCCGCCTGAAGGCCGGCGGCTACAAGGTCGTGCAGATGAAAGCCAAGGCACCGCTGCAGACGCTGCCGGAATACGACGAGATGGTGATGAAGGAGGGCAGCAAGGTGGCGGTGACCAGCGCACGCCCGGTTTCCAGCGTGGTGCAGACGGTTTCGCAATAGCGACCTCGCGCGAGCAACACAGCCCTTCAATCAAAACGCGGCCGCCGGATTTATTCGGGGGTTTCGTTTTGCCGGCGAGCCGCGCCCATCGGCCCTCACCCGCCCTGGCTTTCCCGCGCATCGAGACCGCGGCGCAAAAAATCGATCAGGAAGGCCGGTTCGTCGCGGGCGAGATATTTCCCGAACATCAGAAGCGCAAACCCGCCTGCCAGCGTCAAGAACGGCACGCCAGCGCCCGGCCACCAATTCGGCGGAAGCGCGCCATGTGCTCGCCGACAACCATTCGCCATGCCGCAGCCGAGCAGCACCCCGCCAAACCAGACGGTGAAGAAGATGCGCACCAGAGGATGCAGCCCGATCCTGCAATGCAGGCGGGTCTGGCCATGATCGTCGATCAGCTCGCCCGACAGTGAGTATTGAAACGAATTGCGGTAATAGATCCGCTTGCGCAATCGAAACGAGGTTTCTCTGACAGAGCCGACCACCGTGCCGGCCCCGCCCCAGGCAGGGTCGGTTTTCATCTGCAGCCTCGACACGCACTCCTGCCGCGGCAGCGGCGACACCAAATCAACGATCATCGCAGGCAATTCCCCAAAAGCCGGAACTTGCCATGCCGGCGATGTGGCGGCCACTGCGAACTCAGCCTGCGAAATCGGCCGTTCGGTCGCGAAAGGGGCGAGGATCGATTATTCGGCACAACGGACTTTTCAATGATCTGAATTCTTCAAACGTCCGTGCACCGATCCGCAAAAAAACGACGCAAAACAAAAAAGCCGCCTCCTTGAGGCGCGCGACGGCTCGCGGGAACCTCGTCGAGGCTGCTATTGCGCTCTGGCGTGCTGGACAGCCACCAGCGTCTTGTTCGGGTGTACCGGCTGTCCGGCGACGGCCCACAGCGCAACGCCAATTACCAAAGAGGCCAGGACCGTCGGGATTGCGAGCCTTCGCCTGAAGTCGGTCGGAGCCGCGGATCCGTCCGCCCGGCCGAGCGCTGCGGCGATATCTGCCGCGCGGCGGCGCTGCGCTGCCTGCCAGACTTCGTCGCTGCTGATGTCGGTTTTGATCGTGCCCATGATCGACTCCCCCGAATTGATCCGTAGCCACATGCTGCGCGCGATTCTTTTCGGGCGATTTTCATGAAACAGGCAAAATGGTTTCGTCGGCCTGCCGGACTGTTTCATCGGAATATGACGACGAAATAAATTCAAATTGGCAGAGAGAGCCGGTCGCCAACCGCGCCCCTGCCCGGCCAAGCAAATGGGCCGTGGAACCTAAGTTCTCGGCTCTCATTGAGTTTACCGGAGGACACCACGATGACAGACGACTTCACGGCACACGAGGAGCCCGGCACCACGTCGAAAGTCTTGGATGGCATTCAATCGGCAAGCCGGCACGTCAACGACGCCATTCAGGCCGGCCGACGGCCGGGCATGCCCCTCGACAGCCTGGCTCAGGCCGTACGCGAGGCACCGCTGGCGGCGCTCGCCATCGCGTTCCTGGTCGGCGTGACTTTTGCCGGGCGGCGACGTTAGCTGGGAATGTCCATTCCGATCGCTGCGAGCCGAATGATCGAAGCTATTCGCTCAACCGGCCATGCGGGGATACCGCTTGCGCGCAATAACACCATACCGCCGATCACACCGAACATAAGGAACACAGAAATCAAGAGTGCCGGGATCAAAATTATGCCCACGCGACCGTCACGTAGCGTGATCAGAATGCGGCCGATTGACAGTTGATCGGGACGTCGACTGGCGACTTCATTTCACCAGGTGCCCGACGAAGGTGCAGCTGCCCGTTCCTCCGGAGCATTTCGACGCTGCGTCATCCGCGGTCGATAGATATGGTGGCGCCGAAGGCGTGTCGCCGCCGCCCGAGCTGCAACTACATTGAAAAACCGAAGCTGCTGTCGCCGGAGTTGCTCCGGCCGGACCTTCGGTTCCTTGCGCGCCTTGCGACTCCTGGTGCGCCTTGGCCTCCCGGTGCGCCTTGGCCTCCCGGTGCGCCCGGGACTCCTTGCGGGCCCGGTAGACCCTGAGGGCCGGCCGGTCCTTGAGGCCCCTGCAGGCCAACACTACCGGGATCCACTTTAGTTTCTTTGGAGTGGCAGTTCGGTCCAGACTCGACTTTGAGTGCGCCCTTGTTCGATCCGCTGTCGGCTACACAAAGGATTTCGGAATGCGCCGCAGTCGAAAAGCCGGAAATGACGGCAAGAGAAAAGGCAGCAACAATTACGTGTCGCATGTATCGGCCCCTTCGATGGACGTTGAACGCAAAATACTTGAGGTTGCACGCGTTAGCAAGCAGTAGCGACGACGATCAGCGGCGTTTCGCGCCAAGATGCCTTTCTCTATTGCCGTCAGCCGGTTCCCTTATTCCTTCGCCTTCAGTCGCGCGTCATTTTCGGTAATGAACCCACGAATGTCATCGGACATATTCAGAAGCTTCAACCATTGCTCCTTGTACAGGGTCACTGGAAATCGCCCCATGCCGTAAACAGAGAGGGCGCCCTTTTCGCTGACTTTCATGCGGACGCCCTGGGACGCTCCTTTCTTTAAATTCTCGTTCTCCCTGCGGAGGCGTTCAAGCTCAGCTTTCATATCGTCATCAGACATGGCGCGTTCCTTTTCGTTGGCGCGAGTTTACCACGCCATGCTTGCTGTCCGCAAAAAATCGCAAAAACGCGGCGCAAGCTTTGGCACAAAGGCCTCCGAGGAGGTATGCGCGCGGGAAAACGCGTCCCGAGGACGGTGGGTAGATGCCTAATCAGGGCGGCATACAGCCGTCAGGTTTTTTGCGGCGGGTGTTACAGGCTGGCGCGCAATTCGGAAGCCTCGACCGCAAGAACGTCCGTCCCACGCGTACCGGGGCTTGATCAGTGATTAACCGGTGATTTCTTCAAAGCGAGTTCATGCTTCACGCAGCCGCTTCATAAACCTGTTTCGACAGCCGATTACAAAGGCCCAAAGCCTGGCGAACCATCGAATCCGCAGAAGCTTGGGTTTCACGATGACAAATAGCCGCTCCACCACCAAAAGGCTCACAGCATAAGCAACGATGACCATCGCAATGCCTGTGTACCAATGCCCCTCTCCGGCGACCGCCAAAGCGACGAGCTTCATTGGCTCGACAATGCAGGCGGGCACGGCCAGAATCGCCAGCGATGGATAAGGTCCCAGCGACTCGATCCAACGCCGGACAAATGTCGATCCTGTCCTCGCCATAGAAATGCTCCAGCGCAGGCAACCCAAAGGGCAGCACATTGGTTCCCTGAACAGCGCCAGGTGCTGGAGGGAAAGAGCCGGCGACAACCCGCCTCTAGCTGTTGGAGATATTCTTCTCGTGGGCTGCGACGATCAGCTGAGATTGTTCGAGCTGGACTTCTGAGGCGTTCGATTTCAGCCTGTGTTTCAGGAAATACCTCTCCACCGGTCTGGTTGCCGGCTTCCAGTTCGTCAAGCAATGACAGATTTTCCGCAATTCGCTTTCGGTGCCAGTCGATTTCGTTCTCTTCTTCATTCGCCATGAAAATATCTTCCAGTCACAAAGCGAGCCTAACGCCGTATTCGTTTCGTGTCGCGATCCACAATCGGAATCCGTTCGCCGAAGCATAACGCTTGATCGGCCGACCGGTTCGCTCGCGCCGGCTTCAATGTCATTAATTAAGCCTTGTTGGACTTCCCGAAAGCAGGAGCGCCTGTCATCCATTGCTTGGGCAGCACAGGAGGGTGCAAATCTTCACGCTCGGAGCAACGCCGGAAGGGCGGCCTTCTGGTAGAGCGTTTTCGAGCGAAGCATGCCCTCGGACTTGATCCGTGGGTGGATACCGGTTCGCGTCAAGAAAACGCGTCAAAATAAGAAGCCAGAGCCCCGTTCCGTTTCCATCGGAACTGAAAGGGCTCTGGGCGCACGCGGCATTCGTTTACTTGATGCAGCGCCAGTACCGATGATGTTCGATGGTGTAATACCTCCGGCCATGCGGACAGATGTCCCGATGCCGCTGATGCTCGCCCTTGGCCTGCCGGATGTCGTCTTCGGTCGCGAGCGAAAGCTGTTGATGCGGCGCTTCGACAACCGGCGCCGCCTCGACCGGCGGCGGAGCGTCGTCAGCTTGCGGGGGCGCTATCGGAAACTGCACCTGCGCAGGCAACGAAAGGCGATCACCCTTCTTGAGCGCGGTGCCGCGATCGTCGAGATCGCTTTTGGCAGTCGCCACCGGCGTATGACGGTTGGCGTCACGGAAGGTTGCACCTGCCGCAATTAAAACAGCAAATCCTGCGAGGAAGGTCGCCAGCAGGATAAACCGCAGGCGGGGATCGTGATCCCCCGCGATGTCAGCGTTGCCAGGGCCAATACGCGCCGTAGCTATGATGTTCGTCATATTCACTCCGACCCAGCCCACAATCAGGTCGGTACTCAAAAAAGCGAGCAATATAAACAGGTTCCGGCCGGCAGTGCAACAGCCAGAGGGACGGCGACGAACCCGCAAATCTGGTTCCAACGGCATAGCGGAAGTCCGGCGCCGCACGCTTGGCGCGTTGCCGGGTGTCGGTCACCGAGCGATAGGCGAGGCGAGGTATTCGCGCCTGCCCACGAGCGGCGTGATGCCCGACGCGCGTGAGATCATGAAGGGAAGCGGGAATAAGTCATTGATTTCATTGGTGCCGCAAACAGGACTCGAACCTGTGACCCCGTCATTACGAATGACGTGCTCTACCAACTGAGCTATTGCGGCAAACCAGAAGGCGCGTTCCGGTAACGCGCCGAAACGCCTGCCCCTGATATCGGCCGCGGTGCGGTTTTGCAAGAAAAACGGGGTTGCTCCGCACGGCGTCGGGGGGCAACGAAGCCCGGTTCGCATGACGCAACTGCGCCAAGATCAGGCGCGCCAGCCCGACTCCGATGCCGTCCGAACCGATCGGACTCCAACCTCAGCGAGACAAAAATCCGCGCCAGCCGCCAGTCTGGGCGGGCGGCGAAGTGTCTTCTGGGGTGAATTCATCGTTGGCGCCCTCGTCATCGACGCCGGGATCATCGGGCGCCCGCACGATCGGGGTTACCGGCGGAATGCCTGACCGCGTGGTTTTGGGAGGGTCGCTGTCGGAAAGGTCTTGCCGCGCGCGGAACAAGGGCACCGCCGCGGGCGCGTCGTCGGAAGAAGGTTGCCGCGCAGACCCTGACGCCGGCAACGGTTCGCCCTCCGTCACCGACGCAGAATCGTCCGGCGCGGCTCCGGCGATAGGCTCGATCGAGGCCGGCTCACCCGGATCCGTTTCCGGTTTGATGGACGATTCGGCCGGCAACCTTGCGGGCACATTGTGGTGCGGCGCCGGCAGTTCTTCCTCGAATAGCGTGGGTTCGATCGCAGCACTCTTGTCGGACGGCAAGGCTGCGACCGGCGTCTGCCATTGAAACGCATCGAGCCGGCCGGTGACCGGCGACACTGGCCGCCAGGTCGTCGAAACGTAGCCGTCCGCGGTCCAGGCCGGATCGTGCAACGCGCGCACCGCGCGCAAGGTCCAGGCCCGCGCCTTGCCGGTGTCGCCGTGCTCGGTGCGCTCGACTTCCGCCATCAACATCGCCACCCGCTGGGTCGGCGCCGCGATGAACGGCTCCAGCACCTCGCGGGCGCGCGCATATTCGGTCGTATCGATCGCGGCACGCGCGATCGCAAGCGCGCTCTCGAGATGGCCCGGCGCTTTCGCGGCCAGCGCTTCGATCCGCAACAGCCGCTGACGCGCGGCATCGCCAAGCTTCACATGCGCGTAGGCATCCGCGAGATCGGGATGCGGCTGCGCAAGCCACGCCGTCTCAACGATGCGCATCGCGCGCTTGACCCGGTTAGCCTCGCTCTCGTATTTGCTGGCGAGCACGGCGGCCGGCACCAAGGTCGGCGCCAGCTTGACCGCCTCCATCACGCTGTCGCGCGACTGATCGCGGTCGACATGTTCCAGTTCCATCGCGCGCGCCGTGAGCAGCACGCCGCGCTGCCGCCGAAACGTGAACTTGTCGATCAGCCCCGACGAGAAGTTGGTATCGAGGATCGCCAATGCGCCGTTCCAGTCGCTCTGGGCGCAACGAAATCCCAGCATCGCGTGCGACGCCCAGGTCGACGATGGCGTTAGTTTGAGGGCTTCTTCCGCGATCATCACCGCAGAGGACGGATCGTCGGCGCGCTGAGCCTCGATGAACAGGCCGCGCAGGCCGAGCAGCTTGGTGTCCCCCCGCTCGACCATGGCGCGGAAAGCGCGCTGCGCGCCGGCACGGTCGCCGTTAAGCTGCGCCGATTGCGCGTGCAGCAGCAGCGAGAGCGGATCCTGTGCGGCGTGGCGTCGCGCGACGATGGCATGGGCGCGGGCCGAAGCGGGATCACCTTGGCCGATTGCGAGCAGGCCTTGCGTGATGGCATGCCGGCCCCGCGCGGCGCGGCGTTCGCGGCGACGGCGGCGGATCTGACCGGGCATGAGCCACAGCCCACGCAGAACGGCCCACACCAACAGCGCGGTGACGATCGTGACGCCAAGCAGCAGCGCGAATACCGGCAATGTCATCGAGGCATGCCAGCCGGCCCATGACAACACGACATCGCCGGGCTGGTTGGCGACCCACGTCGCGCCGACGGCAGCAGCCGCGATCAGCAACAGAAACAAAATGATCCGGATCATCGAAAGCCTATGGCGTGGGTTTGGCGAACGCCGCCATGGCGTCCGCTGCGAACTGGTGCGCCGCGGCAAGCGCGGCGTCGCGCGCATCGGCCTTGTCGATCCAGGATTGGACCGGGGCGCGATCGGCCGGGGCAAGCGTATTCAACTCGCGGCGCGCGTCGTTGAAATCGTTGTGCAGCGCCGCGGCAGTCACCCGCGCGACAATGGCGCCGCGATCGGTGCCGGTGGCATCGCCGCGCTGGATGCGGACCAGCTTCTGCGCGCCGGCCTGCAGCCGGTCGACCAGGTTCGAAGCGTCGGAGCCCTCCGGAGCCGGCGCCGATAATTTCGGCACCAGCGTCAGGAGTTCGCGGCTCAGATGTGCGGCCGTCGGCACGCCCGTCGACGCAAAGCCCTCAAGTGGCTTCAACGCGTCCGCATCGGGCGCCAGCCCCTTCGCCGCCGCCAGCGTGGCTTCGAAAGGATCGCCCTGTCGCACCGAAAGATCGAGCAGGGAGGCCACCACGACGCGGCGCAGCGGCGCGTCGTCGGATTTCGCAGTCTCGGTCTCGCTGTGGCCGGCGCTCTCGAGCGCGTTGAGGCGCTGGGTGATTGCCGACAGGTCGACCGCGGGCGCCGCACCTTCAGCCGGCGGCGCCGATTTGACGCTGTCCACCTGGGCGGCGAGCTTCCCGGACTGCTCGCGCAACGAGGCGAACGATTTTTCCAGCGCGGCGATCCGTGCGGCCTCGGCGGGATCCTCCGTTGGTTTGGCCAGCCTGGCTTCGAGGCCCCCGACACGTCCGGCAAGCGCATCGATCGTGGCCGCGTTCGCCTGCGGCGCTTCGGCGCGCTGAACGGGAGGCCAGCCCAGCATCCAGCCGACCCCGATCACGAGCGCAGCCGCCACGGCGCCCGAGATCGGCGCGACCACCCAGGGCGAGATCGCCGCTTTTGGCTTCTCAGGCGGATATCTCCCGGCGGGCGGTTTCTCAGGGATGATCTGTTCGGGCGCAGGTTTCTCGGGGTTGGATCTCTCGGGTTTGGATTTCTCGAACGCAGATTGAGCAGAGGACTCGGGTTCGACGGAGAACTTTGGCTCGACGGAGGAGCCGGATACAGCAGAGGGGCTCGATCCGGCAGAGAGCTTGGGGTCAGCAGAGGCGGCGTCCGCGCCCCCGGTCTGCTGTCGCCCCGATTCCATCGCGGCATCGCCAGCTTTTCGGGTTTCGTTGAAGATTTCGGTGGCCCTCAGTCTGATTGTTGGCGGCGCGCGGCGGGCGCGGCCCGAATCCGGCGGCGGCGGCGCCGGATCCTTCGCCTCGTTCAGTCCCTCTTCGGACTTCTGTTTCGGCCCATCATCGGCCATCGCGAATATCCCCTCATCGGTGGTCGGATCGTACCAGATTCCGTACCCTCATAGCGCGGCGCGATCAGGGCCGTAAAGCACGTGTCAGTGCTTCCAATAGTGCACTTTCGTCCGGAGAACGGGCCACCAGCACCTGGGTAGCTCCGGCGTCGCGGAGAATCGAGGCGACCGGGTCGGAAATGCTGCACTGCAGGATAGCCAGTGCCGATATTTCGACGCCGCCCGCCCGCGCGGCCTCCAAAAAAGCGCGCGCGCTGCGCCGCGAGTAATGCAGCACCGCCTCGATCCGATGGCCGGCAAAACCGTCCGCGGCCTCGCGCGGCAAATCGGACACCGGGATCATCCGATACGTGGTCTGTGTAACAACGGTAAAACCGCGTTCGCCAAGGTCACCGGCAAGATCCCGTGCCAGATCGGCGCCAGCCAGATAAAGCAGCGGACTCGTTTTCTTCAGTTCTTTCGTCTTGACCCGGGCCAGCACCGCCTCGCGTAACGCGATCGCGTCGCCTTTGGCCGAGATGATCCGGTCGAAGCCCGCGCGCCTGGCTGCGTTGGCGGTGTGCTCGCCGACCGCGAACAGCGGCAGATCAAGCAATCGCTGCCCGGCCGGCTGCTGTTCGAAGCCGCGCAAGGCATTGGCGCTGGTAACGATGACCGCGCCGTAGCGGGCGTCCGCGTCATCCTGCACCGCCACTGCTTCAAACCGCAGCATCGGCGCCAGCAGAACCTCGAACCCGCGCGCGCGCAGGGCCGCGGCGGTAATCTCGTTGTCGGGCTGCGGGCGAGTGACAAGGACAGCCATGCGTCAAACCCTCAACGGACCCGGCATCCCGGGGCAACGGACGATTGCACTTCAAGACCCCGCGATGCTACCGAAGACTACGCAAACGTTGCTTTCAGCGATAGTGCAAGGGCTCAAATTGGCCAGCGACAAATGGATGCTCGTGCTGGGCATCGAGACCACCTGCGACGAGACCGCCGCCGCCGTGATCGAACGTCGCGCCGACGGGTCTGGACGCATTTTGTCCAACATCGTGCGCTCGCAAACCGAGGAACATATTCCATTTGGCGGTGTGGTGCCGGAGATCGCCGCGCGCGCCCATGTCGATGCACTCGACGGAATTGTCGCGAGCGCGATGAAGGAAGCCGGACTGCGTTTTCCGCAATTGTCGGGGGTCGCCGCCGCCGCGGGCCCGGGACTGATCGGCGGGGTGATCGTTGGTCTCACCACCGCAAAAGCGATAGCGATGGTGCACAACACGCCGCTGATTGCGGTCAATCATCTCGAGGCGCACGCGCTGACGCCGCGGCTGACCTGCGCGCTGGCGTTTCCCTATTGCCTGTTCCTCGCTTCCGGCGGCCATACCCAGATCGTCGCCGTGCTCGGCGTCGGCGAATATGTCCGGCTCGGCACCACCGTCGACGACGCGATGGGCGAAGCCTTCGACAAGGTGGCGAAGATGCTGTCGTTGCCCTATCCGGGCGGACCGGAAGTCGAGCGCGCGGCCCTTGGCGGTGACCCGAAGCGGTTTACGTTGCCGCGGCCGATGCTCGGCCGCGCGGACGCCAATTTCTCGCTGTCCGGTTTGAAGACCGCGGTTCGTAACGAGGCAAGCCGGCTTGGCACGCTGGAGCCGCAGGACGTCAGCGATCTCTGCGCCGGCTTTCAGGCCGCGGTGCTGGAATCGACCGCCGACCGGCTCGGCGTCGGCTTGCGGCTGTTCCACGAACAGTTCGGGCCGCCGCGCGCGCTGGTCGCCGCCGGCGGCGTCGCCGCCAACCAGGCGATCCGCAGCGCATTGCAACAGGTTGCCGCCAAGGCCGAGACCACGCTGATCATTCCGCCGCCTGCATTGTGCACCGACAATGGCGCGATGATCGCATGGGCCGGCGCCGAGCGGCTTGCGCTCGACATGATCGATACGATGGACGCTCCGCCTCGCGCGCGCTGGCGTCTCGACGAGAACGCCACAGCGCCACCGGGTTTTGCAAATACGCGGGCGGGGTTTTGACAAATGCGTTGTCCGTGCCGCAGCGCGCTCTTCCTAACCTCGCCCCGCTTTTGCGGAGAGAGCTCGGATCGCTCGTCGCGATCCGGGTGAGGGGCAAGGCACGGCGTTCATCTGCATCTTCTGCATTTGCAGGACCGCGCGCCCCTCACCCCCCCTCTCCCCGCAAGAGCGGGGCGAGGGAGCAGAAGAGGCGCTAGCCATGCTGTCATTCAAATCCGTTTCCGTGATCGGAGCCGGCGCGTGGGGCACGGCGCTGGCGGGCGTTGCGGCGCGGGCGGGACGCGAGGTGGTGCTGTGCGCGCGCGATGCCGACAGCGCGAAGAAAATCGCCGCCACGCGTACCAATCCGAAACTGCCCGGTGTGAAACTCGATCCCGTCATTACTGTCACTGCCGATATGGCGCAGGCCGCCGCCTGTGACATCATCCTGATCGCAACGCCGGCGCAGCATCTGCGCGAGGCCGTTACCTCGCTTGCCCCGCATCTCGCCAAATCAAAACCGCTGATCGCCTGCGCCAAGGGCATCGAGCGCGGCACGCATCAATTCATGACCGAGGTGATCGCGGCCACGGCACCTCTGGCCACACCGGCGATACTGTCCGGACCGGGTTTTGCCGAAGACGTCGCGCGCGGGCTTCCGACCGCGGTGACGCTCGCGGCACGGGACGAGCCGCTCGCGGCCGCTTTGGTGCAGGCATTGGGTTCGGCGACCTTCCGGCCCTATCACTCGACCGACATCATCGGCGTCGAGATCGGCGGCGCGGCCAAGAACGTGCTGGCGATCGCCGCGGGAATTGCCGTCGGTCGCAAGCTCGGCGCCTCGGCGCTGGCGGCGTTGACCACGCGCGGCTTTTCCGAGCTGGTTCGGCTCGGCCACGCCTGCGGCGCGCGAGCCGAGACCATGGTGGGATTGTCCGGCCTGGGCGACGTGATCCTGAGCTGCTCCAATCCGCAGTCGCGCAATTTCGCGCTCGGCATCGCGCTCGGCCGTGGCGAGCCAAAGCCGGCAGGAAAACTCGCCGAGGGCGAATTCACCGCACCCGTGTTGATCGAACTGGCGCAATCGAAAAATGTCGATATGCCGGTATCATCGGCGGTCGCCGCGATTCTGATGGGCACAGTCACCATCGATGCGGCGATCGAAGGCCTGCTGACGCGGCCGTTCAAGGCGGAGGGATGAGCACGTCCATCCGCAAGGCCATGGCGTCCGTGCTGATCGTGCTGTTGATGACCGCGTTGGCATTCATCGGCGTCGACTATCTGCAGATCGGACGCCGCGTCCCGCAACCGGTTGCTGCGGATGAACAGGCGGACCTGATCAAGATCGACAAGGCGCACCGCACGCTAACGCTGCTTCGCGAATCCAAGGTGATCCGGACCTACCGCGTGTCGCTTGGCCATGATCCGGTGGGCCGCAAGATGCAGGAAGGCGACGGTCGGACGCCTGAGGGACAATATACGATCAATTCCAGGAACAGCCGCAGCCGCTTCCATCTCGCGCTGCACATTTCATATCCCAACGCTCATGACCGTGAGGATGCGCTGCGACGCAGCGTTGCTCCCGGCGGTGACATCATGATTCACGGGCTTCCCAATGGGCTAAGTTGGCTGGATAAATTCCATCTCAAGCGAGACTGGACAGACGGCTGTGTTGCTGTCACCAGCGGAGAGATGGATGAAATCTGGGCCCATGTTGCGACCGGTACCGCAATCGAAATTCTGCCTTAAGGAGGTTTAGACATGCGTACTGGCTGGTGAAATCGGAGCCCGCGGCCTGGTCGTGGGACCAGCAGGTGGCAAAGGGCGCCAAGGGCGAAGCCTGGACCGGCGTGCGCAATTTCACCGCGCGGCAGAACCTCGTGAAGATGAAGAAGGGCGACCGCGCCTTCTTCTATCATTCCAACGAAGGCAAGGAGATCGTCGGCGTCGTCGAGGTCATCAAGGAGGCCTATCCCGATCCGACCGACAAGACCGGCAAATTCGTCTGCGTCGACATCAAGGCCGACAAGCCGCTGAAGACGCCGGTAACGATGGCCGCGATCAAGGCCGACAAGAAATTCGCCGAGATGGCGCTGGTAAAATATTCGCGCCTGTCGGTGCAGCCGGTGACCGCGGACGAGTGGAAGGCGGTCTGCAAGATGGGCGGGATGTAGCGCTTACTTCTTCCCACGGCCTGCATGTAAGTTCGAGGCTGGCTTTACCGGTTGCCTTCAGTATCTGCGCCGGACTGGTCTGCCCGCAAAATACGGATTGATCAGACACATCGCCGACCGGCCCGAGGCGGTGGCCTGGCACTGCGGAATCGAGGTGAAAATGCAATCCATCCGCTCGCCATCCAGCGAACCAAAGACGTGCAAGCAGACGGGATAGTCGGGATTATACATTTGAGCCTGCGCCGCCGGGACAGCGAAAGCCGTCGCAAGGGCCAATACCGCAAAAATCAGCCTGATCATTCCGCGCTCCGTCGACGTCCTGCCCGTGACACAGAGTATAGGTTCCAAGTTCCGATCACAACGGCAACGTTTTTTCTTCGGCCGCGTGTGAGGCGGTGGTCCATGCGAGAGTAGAAGCGCAAATGTTGGGTTAGGCGGTGAGTGACATTGGCCCTTACCTATATTGTATCGCCGCGGGCCAGCTACCTTGCGACAGAGCAAACTGGTAGCTTTGCAAGCCGGGCGGGCCAGTTGCCCGCCGTGAAGGCGAGCCGTCGCTGCCGAGCGCGCGGCGTTGATGACAGGGAGTGATAAGATGATACTCAATCCGGATCATATCACCATCGCGGTGGCAGACGCCGGCCCGGCGATCGAGTTCTTCGCGCTGCTTGGCTTCAGAAAGGATCACGTCGCGACGATCGACGGTGGCCCTCCCGCCCGGTACATGGGCATGCCAGGCATGAAAGCGCAGCACATCACCCTCGTGCTCGACGGCGCGGACCCTCATTTCGAGATCCAACTGCTTGAGTTCGACCCGATCCCAGGGACCGATCCGGGTGCGCATCCGACCAATCTGCGACAACGGGGCTTCAATCACCTCGCATTCCGCGTCGACGACATCGAGGCGGAGACCGCGCACCTCGTGGCCAACGGCGTAACCGTGCTAAGCGATGAGATGGATTACATCAGCCGAAAGCTGCGGCTGTTCGAGGGTCCCGAGGGCATCACCTTCGAGTTGGTACAGCGGGCGGATTAGGTGCATCCGGGTCGTGCATCGCGGAAAGCATGGCATAGCGGGGTAGCGGGAAAGTCGCACAGGTCACGCGCGAGCCGGCAGATCTTGCGGTGCGTTATTCTCAAAACCGGGATTTCTTTGACTTCTTGATTCCCGACTTGTCCGCTGTTTTTTGCGTTGCTTTCTTGCCTTTCTGCTTTTTCTTTTTCGACTTCTCCTTGCTTGATTTTTTCAAGGCATCCGCCTGACTGCGATAGGCACGGGCAAGGTTCGACAGGCTTTGCGAGGCCTCTTCATCGGACATCGCAAGAGCCATCCGCTCGGC
Source organism: uncultured Alphaproteobacteria bacterium (assembly GCA_963806075.1). Lineage (GTDB taxonomy): Bacteria > Pseudomonadota > Alphaproteobacteria > Rhizobiales > Xanthobacteraceae > Bradyrhizobium. Next base: position 627,176 of record CAWDWT010000011.1, on the reverse strand, counting down.
TTTGTCGGCCTGCTTTCTAAAGAATTTGGTTTCCTTGACCATCATCCTTTTGGGCCCGACTCTATAAACCTTGGTCATCGCCTTTACATCGGCCCGAGCAAGCTCGAGTTTGGAAACGACCGACGGCCACAACATGCCGTGCTGTTTTTTGGCTCGCTTGATCAATTTATGAAGCTTGTCGTCGAATTTTCTGACGGCATCGTCTTTCGTCTCGGCCATCCCGGTAATCCATTCGCCTTCTGCCGCCGGCTCATAGGCGGTTCTTTCAGACTCGGCAGCCGGGTACTCAAACCAATGCCAGATCATTTGTTCCGTATTCCGGAACCATGGGCGGCAGGGAACATCAGCACCGGAGCGCCGTTGCCTTCCTGCAGCGATGGAGGGCAACATGGCAAACGACAACGCCCACGACACCGACCGCGTCTGGGAATTGATGAAGAAGATCGGCTTTGCGATGCTGGTCACGCGCGACGGAGAGACGCTGCGCGGCCGGCCGATGAGCGCCTTTTGTGAGCGCGAGAACAACACGATCTATTTCCTGACCGACGTACGGCGTCACAAGGACGACGAGATCGCACGCAATCCCGACGTCAACCTTTCCTTTGCCGATGTCTCTTCGCAGAAATACGTCTCGCTGACGGGAACGGCCGTCGTCTCCAATGATCGGGCCAAGATCAAGGAGTTGTTTTCGACGCCCGCGAAAGCCTGGTGGCACAGTGCGGACGATCCCGACATTCGCGTTCTGAAGATCACGCCCCGCGATGCGGAATTCTGGGATTCGCCGGGCTCCGTGATCTCTTATGTAAAGATGGCCGCGGCGGTCGCCACGGGCAATCGACCGAATATCGGCGACAACCGCAAGGTCGCAATGTGACCTGACTTGTCGGAATCAAGATCGGCGGTCCATGGCGAATTTCCGAGCGGTCGCGTGCCGCACTTTGTGGGAATTGGTTGAGATGAGCGAAAAGGACAGCATCGATCGCGTTTGGGACATCATCGAAAAGGTCGGCGTGTGCATGCTGACGACGCGGTTTATCGGTGGACTGCGGGCCCGACCGGTCGAGGCAAGACCCGATCGCGATGCTGGCGTTATTTTTTTCGTGACCGACATTCACAGCGCCAAGGAAGATGAAATCGAAGCCGCGCCCGATATCGGCCTTGTATTTATCGATTCGAAAGACAAAGCCTATCTGTCGATCAGCGGTCGCGCTCGCGTCCTGCGCGATCTCGACAAGACAAAGGCCGCCTGGCGAAAGACCGACGAGGTATGGTGGCCGGGCGGCCCGAGCGATCCCAACGTCTGCTTGCTGCGGATCGAGCCTTTGACGGCCGAACTGTGGGATGGACCAGCGAGTGCTGTCGTGACGGCCTTCGAGTTCGCCAAGGCGAGGCTGACCGGAGAGGAACCGAAGCTTGGCGAGAACCGCAAGGTAACGGTCAAGATGTAAGCGCGCATCGCCGGTCGGCCACAAGAAGATCGCGGAACTGGAACGGAGATCCGCGTGATAGATGCGATAGCTAATTCACTTCGCACAGACCGGAACAAAGTGGCCCGCATCGCGTAGAACCGTTATGGAAGACGATCTGGACAAGCACCGGGAAACAGCATTGGTCGTGGTGTCTCTGAGCACCGCAACCCTGATCGCCTGCTTCAGTATTGCATTCGCGTTGCTGTAGGGTCGCCTCCGTGGGCGACCCTATTATTTTGCCGAACAACGCGGCCGTCCACTGAAAAACTATCGCGTGATGGTCGACGGATATGACCGGTTCCCGAAAATAACTACTTGACGTGCTGATGGCTGATTTGCCCGTCGTGTTAATTTGTCGCAGACATCGTGGTTGATATCGAGCGCAAATCAGTCGCACCTCCACGCGGTCTCGTATCCGAGAAGAGGGACGTATCGCGATCGTCACGGACGTTGGGTACGGGATGCGATGGGCGCAGCAGCATCACAAGACGAATGATGTTGTCCGCGCACGGCGAAGTCGTGTGGTCCTGACGCCCCGACGCTGGCGTCAAGTTCCTTAAGAAGCTGATGCTTCTCAGGGGCGAGGGTGGCAAGAAAGCCCGGTCACCCGGGAGAGCGCGAAATAAGCCGTAAAACCATTGCGCAGGGAAGGCCGGACTGCCTCCGCTGAACCTGTATGCTCGTGTGCGTTTTTGCATGCATTTTGCGCACGAGACCGCGGGTGCAGCGCGCACCCGGTCTTCCCTGCGCCCCTCTTACTTTTTGGGGGCGAACGAAATTGTAAAGCTCGGACAAAATGTGTGTCGCGAGAACGAGTACGCATACCAATTCGTCGTCCCGGCCTCCGAGCCGGGACCCACACGGCGTCTCGTCGTGTGCCCGATATCGCCCGAACTAACTAACGGTTATAGGTCCCGGCTCGATGGCCGGGACGACGAGTGTGGCTGTTTGAAATATGAATCGGAGACCAGAAAAGCCTCATCCTGAGGAGGCGCGTCAGCGCCGTCTCGAAGGATGGGCCACAAGCAGTGAAGACGCGCAACGTCCGGAGCTTCATGGTTCTCCCGGCGATGCGAAGCATCGTCCGGAACACGCGCGCCGGAGGCGCGCTCACCATGAGGTCGTTCCGTGTGAGGCTGTGTTACGCCGCAGCCGCCGTCACGACCTGCGCCAGAAGCCGCTCGCGCTTGGACTGCGAGCGGTAGCCCTTCATGGTCGCGGCAAAGCGCTCGAGGATGCCGTCCTCGAACGCGGTGACGATGGTGTCGTGAACGTAGCTCTTGCGGCAGATCGCCGGCGTGTTCGACAATTCGTCGGCCGCGGCGCGCACCGCGTCGAGCACCTGCTTCTTGCGGCCGCGGGCGCTGGCCGCCGGCGAAATCCGCGACAGCGATTCCAGCACCACGGCGGACGCCATCAGGGTGCGGAAATCCTTCAGCGAAATCTTGATGCCGGCGATCTCGCGCAGGAACGAATTCACCGTGGTGGTCGAGACCGTGCGGGCCACGCCGGAAGCATCGCGATACTGGAACATGCGCTTGCCCGGCACGGTGCGCAAAATGCCGATCGCGCGCACCAGCTTGGCGGCGTCGCATTCCTTGCGCGTGGCCTTGCCGCCCTTGGCCTTGAAGGTCAGCACGATGGTGTCGTCCTCGATGGTGACGTTGGACTTCAACATCGTGGTGGCGCCGCGGGTGCCGTTGAGGCGGGCATAGGATTCGTTGCCCGGCCGGATCGCGGTGCGGGCGATCAGTTCGATCACCGCCGACAGCGCGAACTCGCGCGTCGGCTGGTCGCCGGCCAGGTGCATATTGACGTTACGGCGGATCTTCGGCAGCGCCGCGACCAGCTTGGCCAGGCGATGCGCCTTGCGCTGCTCGCGCACCTTCTCCCAATCGGCGTGATAGCGGTATTGCAGCCGGCCGGCGGCATCGCGGCCGACGGCCTGCAGATGCGAGTTCGGGTCCGGCGAATAGCGCACTTCCTGGTAGGCCGGCGGCACCGCCATCCGGTTGAGGCGGCGGATGGTGCCGGCATGGCGGATGCGCGGTGCCGTTGGCGCGAATGAATGTGTAGCTCTTGCCGCGCTTGATGCGGCGAATGGTGAGTTCGTTCTGGTCGCCGAGCGTCAGGCCGAGTTCGCTCGGCCAGTTCCTCGACCGAGGTCTTGGCGACGAGCTGAAGTTTGGCCGACGGCGTCTTGGCGAGCTGCTTGGGCAGTTCCTTGGACGGACGTTTCCTTGGGCAATTGCCCGAGCGCTTCGGCCAACGCCACGGCAGGATCGGCGGAAACGGGCCGCGTAGCCTCGAAATTCTGCTGATCCGTCACTCGACTCGAGTCGCCCTCGTCTCACCTGTTCGATCCGGTAATGCCTGTTGTTATGGCTTGGTTCCGGCAGGCCGCCAGGGCCCGGGGAGGCGCATTTAGGGGGTAACGGCCGGCTTTGGCGAGTCCCGAATCGGTCGCAGGCGGTTTCTAAATACCGTTCATGGTCTCCATTCGCGCGATAAAGTTGATTTTCCGGATAGCGCAAAACGGGAAAGTGATCGCGGCAGCTGGACCGGCAGGCGACCGGATTGCCGGGCACCGCCGACCAAGGTCGGAGAGGTTTCCGCCTTGTCGCGGCCCGGCCCGGCGACGCATAATCATTTCAACAATGAAGACGGCCGGCCGCGGCGTTTGCCGGCCTTGAGGCGTGGAGAGTTTCGATGTCCGAGAAGATTTACGACGTCTCAGCGGAATGGGCCAAGCGCGCCTTTGTCGACCAGGCCAAGTATCGCGACATGTATGCGCGCTCGGTCAAAGACCCCGCGGGATTCTGGGCCGAACAGGCCAAGCGCGTCGACTGGATCAAGCCCTTCACCAAGGTCGAAAACACCTCCTACGCGCCGGGCAACATTTCGATCAAATGGTTCGAGGACGGCGTGCTCAACGTCGCCGCCAACTGCATCGACCGGCATCTCGAAAAGCGCGGCGACCAGACCGCGATCATCTGGGAAGGCGACAACCCGTCCGAATCCAAGCACATCACCTATCGCCAGTTGCACGACGAAGTCTGCAAGATGGCCAACGTGCTGCGGAACCGGAACGTCAAGAAGGGCGATCGCGTCACCATCTATCTGCCGATGATTCCGGAAGCCGCCTACGCGATGCTGGCCTGCGCGCGGATCGGCGCCATCCACTCGGTGGTGTTCGCCGGCTTCTCGCCCGACAGCCTCGCCCAGCGCATCAACGACTGCCAGTCCAAGATCGTCATCACCTCGGACGAGGGCCTGCGCGGCGGCAAGAAGGTGCCGCTGAAGGCCAATGTCGATGCCGCGATCGCCAAAAGCCGGCGGCGTCGACTGGGTCGTCGTGGTCAAGCGCACCGGTTCGCCCGTCAACATGGATCCGGTGCGCGACTTCTGGTACCACGACGCGGCCGAAATGGTGACGACGGAATGCCCGGCGGAGCCGATGAACGCGGAAGACCCGCTGTTCATCCTCTACACGTCGGGATCGACCGGCCAGCCCAAGGGCGTGCTGCACACCACCGGCGGCTATCTGGTGTTCGTGTCGATGACGCACCAATATGTGTTCGACTATCACGACGGCGATATCTACTGGTGCACCGCCGACGTCGGCTGGGTCACCGGCCACAGCTATATCCTCTATGGACCGCTGGCGAACGGCGCGACCACGCTGATGTTCGAAGGCGTGCCGAATTATCCCGACAATTCGCGGTTCTGGAACGTCATCGACAAGCACAAGGTCAACATCTTCTACACCGCGCCGACCGCCATCCGCGCGCTGATGCAAGGCGGCGACGCACCGGTGAAGAAGACCTCGCGCAAGAGCCTGCGGCTGTTGGGTTCGGTCGGCGAGCCGATCAATCCGGAAGCGTGGGAATGGTATCACCGCGTGGTCGGCGACGAGCGTTGCCCGATCGTCGATACCTGGTGGCAGACCGAGACCGGCGGCATCATGATCACGCCGCTGCCCGGCGCGATCAAGCTGAAGCCGGGTTCGGCGACGCAGCCATTCTTCGGCGTGGTGCCCGAAATCGTCGATGCCGACGGCAAGGTGCTGGACGGCGAGACCTCGGGCAATCTCTGCATTGCGCGGTCCTGGCCAGGGCAGATGCGCACGGTCTATGGCGATCACGCCCGCTTCGAGCAGACCTACTTCTCGACCTACAAGGGCAAGTATTTTACCGGCGACGGCTGCCGCCGCGACGCCGACGGCTTCTACTGGATCACCGGCCGCGTCGACGACGTCATCAACGTTTCCGGCCATCGCATGGGTACCGCCGAAGTCGAAAGCTCGCTGGTCGCGCATGACGCGGTGTCGGAAGCCGCCGTGGTCGGCTATCCGCACGACATCAAGGGCCAGGGCATCTATGCCTATGTGACGCTGATGACCGGCAAGGAGCCGAGCGATGCGCTGCGCAAGGAACTGGTGGCGTGGGTGCGCAAGGACATCGGCCCGATCGCCTCGCCCGATTTGATCCAGTTCGCGCCCGGCCTGCCGAAGACGCGATCCGGCAAGATCATGCGGCGCATCCTGCGCAAGATAGCTGAGGACGAACCGGGCAGCCTCGGCGATACGTCGACGCTGGCGGATCCCGCCGTGGTAGACGATCTCGTCGAACACCGGCAAAACAAGAAAGGCGCGGGGGCCTAGAGGGCGCGCCGCAGGAGGGGGCCTATGCGATTGCATCTCGGCAGCTTCGCCGCCGCGATTTTTCTTGGGATGTTCGGCTTTGCGCCAGCGGCTTCCGCCGCCGTGATCGCAAATCTCGACGAGGCCTGCGGCGGACCCGACAAGATCACCTGCAATTCGGCGCTGTATTGCCAATTGCCGGCCGGCCAATGCAGCGCGCCCGACGCCGCCGGCACCTGCGTCAAGGCGCCGGATTTCTGCATGCGGGTGTCGCGGCCGGTGTGCGGCTGCAACGGCAAGACCTACCTGAACGAATGCGAAGCCCGCCACGCCAAGGTGGCCGATCGACACCACCGGCGCCTGCAAGAAGCCGCCCGCGGCCGAGGGCGCGCCGGCGGCGAAACCGGCTGCCAAAAAGAAGAAGCCCGCGAAGGGGACGAAGAAGGCCAAGCCGGGCGCGTAAGGTCGAAGGGCGAACTGGAGGCAAACAAAGGAAAAAGCCGCCGTCGGGCGACGCATCTGTTCTCGCCATACAAGCCGGCCCTGTCTGCAAAATCACGCCATGGTCGGGGCGGGAATGGCCCGCTGGCGATATTTTCAAACGAGTGTTGTTTTCGAGTCATTTACTTTAACGCGAACATTTCCTCTTGTTCCGCCCGCAAACAGCCCGACCCCAAGAGCGTGGAAACCACCTGGTTAAGACACGCAGTTAAAAATACGTGGGTAAATCAGTTTTTCGATGAAGCGCCGGCCGGCAAGGGGCGGACGCGAAGTGGAGAACACGATGTCGCTGAGGATTGCGGTGGCGCTGGCAGCCACCATCGGAGCGTGCCTGTTGATAACGACCGAGGCTCAGGCGCGGCCGGACGTGGTCGACTTCCAGGGCAATTATTCGCCGGGAACGATCGTGGTGAAGACCAATGAGCGCCATTTGTACCTGGTGCTCGATCCGGGCCACGCGGTCCGCTACCCGGTCGGCGTCGGCAAGGCCGGCAAGCAATGGGCCGGCGTCACCCAGATCGAGGGCAAATATCGCAATCCGGCCTGGTCGCCACCGGCCGAAGTCAAGCGTGACAAGCCGTCGATCCCCGACGTGATCCCCGGCGGCTCGCCGCGCAATCCGATGGGCGTAGCCGCCATGACGCTGGCCGGCGGCGAATATGCGATCCACGGCACCAATGTGCCCAATTCGGTCGGCGGATTTGTTTCCTACGGCTGCATCCGGATGCTCAACGACGATATCAGCGACCTCTATCAGCGCGTTTCGGTCGGAACCACTGTCGTGGTTTCACGCTGATCGCGGGTTCGCCGGTTGAACGGCAAAAAGCCGCGCTGATGCGCGGCTTTTCGCGTGGTCTGCCGCGTGACTGACCGACGCACCTCAAAAATCCGAGGCGATGCCTTTGTTTTCCCAATCGCCGTAGCGCGTCGGTTCCGGACCCTTCGGCCCCTGCAGTTCCTTCGGCATCGGATGCGGATCTGCTTCGGCGGCCTTTCTGCGGGCTTCCGCTTCGGCGAGCGCGCGCCTGGCCGCCGGCGGCAGCGGCTTGCGTTCTGCATGCGCTAGAGGTTGCGGGCGAACAATCGCCTGTCATCCGGGTCTCAGTCATGCGACCTTGTCCATTCCAAACGCGTTGCCGCAGATCATATCTGAACTGTGAAATCATAAAGGCGATTCTTATATTTGGCATATTCGCATGCCACAGATGCTTTTCCTTGGTGATGGCAGAATTGTTCCATTGAACTGCCGATCACTGCTTCCGGGATATTTCCGCCCCCATGCCTGCTCAACGATTTGCATTGCCATCCGAAGTGCCCGGTCTCGCGGCGCGACGGATCGCAGCGGATATCCTTGACGGCGTCTTGCACAAACATCGCACGCTCGACGACCAGCTTGACGGCGCCGGTGCGCATCCCGGACTGAAGACACTGTCCGATCGCGACCGCGCGCTGATGCGGCGACTGGTCGCAACCATCCTGCGCCGGCTCGGCACGCTCGGACATGTGCTGTCGCGGCTGCTCGATCGCGGCATTCCGACCGACGCGCCGCGCGCGCAAAGCGCATTGTTGATCGGCGCTGCGCAAATTCTCTGGATGGATGTGCCCGATCACGCCGCGGTCGATCTCTCGGTGCGGCTGGTGCAGTCGGACCGCCGCGCCGCCAAATATGCCGGGTTGGTGAATGCGGTGCTGCGCCGCTGCGCGCGCGAGGGCGCGCCGTTGATCGAAGAGGTCAAGGCGCAGACGCTCGATGTGGCGCCATGGCTGCTGGCCCGCTGGATCGCCCATTACGGCGAGGTGCTCGCGCGCAACATCGCGACCGCGATCGGCCACGAGCCCTCGCTGGACATCACCGTGAAATCCGACGTCACGCAATGGGCGACGCGGCTGCATGGTGAAACACTGCCGACGGGATCGGTGCGCACGCTGCTGCAAGGTTCCGTGACGATGCTGCCGGGTTTCAACGAAGGCCAATGGTGGGTACAGGATGCCGCCGCCTCGCTGCCGGCGCGCCTGTTCGGCGACGTCGCCGGGAAGAACATCGTCGATCTCTGTGCCGCACCGGGCGGCAAAACCGCTCAACTCGCGCAAGCGGGCGCGTGCGTCACCGCGATCGACCGTTCGTCGAATCGCATGGCCCGGCTGCGCGACAATCTCGCGCGGCTTTCGCTGGAAGCCAGGACGGTGGTAGCCGACGCCGCCGAGTGGCAGAGCGGCAGCGAAAGCTTCGATGGCATCCTGATCGATGCGCCCTGCACCTCGACCGGCACCATCCGCCGCCATCCGGATATCGGCTGGTTGCGGCAGGAAAACGATATCGGTCCCCTGGTCACGCTGCAGGCGCGATTGCTGCAGCGCGCAGCCACGCTGCTGAAGAGCGGCGGTACTTTGGTTTACTGCACCTGCTCGCTGGAGCCGGAAGAAGGCGAACAGGCTATCTCGACTTTTCTCGGCGCCGAACCGTCGATGCGCCGTGCCCCGATCGATGCGAGCGAAGTCGCCGATCTCGCCGAGATCCTCACCGCCGAAGGCGATCTGCGAACCCTGCCCTGCCATTTGCCGCGGGACGAGCCCAGACTCGGCGGCCTTGATGGCTTCTATGCCGCGAGGCTGGTTAAATCCTGATTTTACACCGCATTTCCGCTTCCACTGCCTGATTCGCGGGCTTTCAAGATGGTGTCTTGACCGCGTTTCCGGATTAAAAGGATTCGCGAGAATCCCCCCGCTCGAAGGCAACGCAACCTCCCGACCAAGGCAAGGCGTGTCGGTCGCTCAACGCAGACGCATTTCAGCACTGATCATGGGCCGCTTCGCGCGGAACGTGATGGCGCGTGCGAGCGGCAGCTCGGTGGCGCTGTCGCAACTGTGGCCGGGCCGCACCGACCGACTGATCATCGCCCCGCACGATCTGCGCACTGCCGATGCCACCCGCGCTGCGGAAATCTATGCCGGGCGCTTTGTGTTCGCTGGCAAGATCGTCACCTGCCACGGCCGCTCGGTCTTCGATCTTGAGCCGCCGTCCGAAGATTGGGAGGTGGCGCTGCTCGGTTTCGGTTGGCTGCGGCATTTGCGTGCGGCCGATACCGCACTGACCCGCGCCAACGCCCGCTCGCTGATCGACGACTGGTTTTCGATTGCGTCGAAGAAACGTCCGATGGGTCGCCGCGCCGACGTGATGGCACGCCGCGTGATCTCGCTGTTATCACAGGCACCGTTAGTGCTCGGCGATACCGACGGCAAATTCTATCGGCGCTATCTGCGCGGACTGACGCGGGATATCCGCCACTTGCGCTTTGCGATGCTCGACACACCCGACGGCGTGCCGCGGCTTCAGGTGGTGATCGCGTTGTGCTACGCTTCGCTCTGCCTCGCCAACCAGGACCGCAACATCCGCAGCGCCACGCGCAAATTGTCGGATGAGTTGCAGCGCCAGATTCTTCCCGACGGTGGGCACATCTCGCGCAATCCCGGCGCGCTGATCGAGCTGCTGATCGATTTACTGCCGCTACGGCAGACCTTTGCCGCCCGCAACATCGCGCCACCGTCCGCGCTGTTGAATGCGATCGATCGCATGATGCCGATGCTGCGCTTCTTCCGCCATGGCGACGGCAGCTTTGCGCTGTTCAACAGCATGAGCAGCGCGCCGTCCGATCTCCTGGCGACGCTGCTCGCCTATGACGATACCCATGGCGTGCCGATGGCGAACATGCCGCATACCGGCTTTCAACGGCTCGATGCCGGCGCGATGACTGTCATCATGGATACCGGTGCGCCGCCGCCGGCCAATGTCAGCCAGGACGCCCATGCTGGCTGCCTGTCGTTCGAACTGTCGTCCGGACCGAGCCGGATCGTGATCAATTGCGGCATGCCATCGACCGGCCGGGACAATTGGCGGCCGTTCGCGCGGAGCACGTCGGCGCATTCAACGCTGACCTATCACGAAACTTCATCCTGCCAGTTCGTCGAACTCTCGGCGATGAAGCGGCTGCTGCAAGGCTCACCCATCGTCAGCGGACCGGCCCATGTCGAGAGCTATCGCGAGGCGGTCGCCAATGGCGAACTATTGACGGCCTCGCATGACGGCTATTTGGCGCCGTTCGGCGTGGTGCACCGCCGGGTGCTGATGGCCGCGCAGGATGGTTCCAGGCTGGACGGCGAGGACACGCTGTCGCCGCCGCCCGGTGCCCGCATCAAGGGCCGCGACACCGATTATACGCTCCGATTTCACCTGCATCCGCTGGTGAAGGCGAGCCCGCTCAGCAACGGGCGAGGCGTGATGCTCGTATTGCCGAACCGCGACGTCTGGACCTTCGAGGCGCTGGACGACACGGTCGAGCTGGAAGATAGCGTGTTCCTGGCAGGCAATGACGGTCCGCGCCGCACCGCCCAGATCGTGATCCGGCAGGATTCGAAGCACGCAGCTTCGATCCGCTGGAGTTTTGTGCGATCGACCGCGTCAGCCTCGGAAACGTCGGCACGGCGCAATGGCCGCCGTGAACCAGAATTGCCCTTCGTAAATCTGTGATCTCAGGCCCCGCATGCGGTCCGCAGCGGGTTCCGTGACCGGCAAAACCATGCTACCGGCGTCCTTTCTAATCAGGACCGCCCGATGACCGACCAGCCGCGCCGTGTGACCCGCGCTTTATTATCCGTTTCCGACAAGACCGGACTGATCGAGTTCGCCCGCGCGCTGGTGGCGCATGGCGTTGAACTCGTTTCCACGGGAGGCACTGCCAAGGCGATCGCCGCGGCAGGGTTGCAGGTCAAGGATGTGTCCGAGCTGACCGGCTTTCCGGAAATGATGGACGGCAGAGTCAAGACCCTGCATCCCAAGGTGCATGGCGGCCTGCTCGCGATCCGCGACAATGCCGACCATGTGAAATCGATGAAGGAACACGGTATCGCGCCGATCGACCTGTTGGTCGTCAATCTCTATCCGTTCGAAGCAACCGTCGACAAGGGCGCGGATTTCGAGGAATGCATCGAGAATATCGATATCGGCGGACCTGCGATGATCCGCGCCGCCGCCAAGAACCATGACGATGTCGCCGTCGTCGTCGAAGCGCAGGATTACCAGGCCATCCTCGACGAACTCGCCGCGAACCAGGGCGCGACCACGCTGACCTTGCGCCGACGTTTCGCGGCCAAGGCCTATGCCCTGACCGCCGCCTATGACGCCGCGATTTCCAATTGGTTCGCGCTGCAACTCAAGACCGATGCGCCGGACTTCCGCGCGTTCGGCGGCCGGCTGATTCAGGCGCTGCGCTATGGCGAAAATCCGCACCAGCACGCCGCATTCTATCGCACGCCGGACAAACGCCCCGGCGTCGCCACCGCACGGCAGTTACAGGGCAAGGAATTGTCCTACAACAACATCAACGACACCGATGCAGCGTATGAATGCATCGCCGAATTCGATCCGAAGCGCACCGCGGCCTGCGTCATTGTCAAGCACGCCAACCCTTGCGGCGTCGCCGAGGGCTCAGACCTTGTAAGCGCCTATCGCAAGGCGTTCGCCTGCGACACTCAATCACCCTATGGCGGCATCATCGCCGTCAACCGCACGCTCGACGCCGAGACCGCGCGGGTCATCACGGAAATCCTGACCGAGGTCATCATTGCGCCCGACGCGACCGAGGAAGCGATCGAGATCATCGCCAAGCGGCGTAATCTGCGCCTGCTGCTCGCGGGCAGCCTGCCCGATCCGCGCGCGGCCGGTCTCACCGCAAAAACCGTGGCTGGCGGTCTGTTGGTGCAAAGCCGCGACAACGCGGTGGTCGATGACGTCACGCTCAAGACCGTGACCAAGCGCTCGCCGACCGACGCCGAATTGCGCGACCTCAAATTCGCGTTTCGCGTTGCCAAGCACGTCAAATCCAACACCATCGTCTATGCCAGGGATCTTGCCACCGTCGGTATCGGCGCCGGACAGATGAGCCGGGTCGATTCGGCGCGAATTGCCGCCCGCAAGGCAAGCGACGCGGCTGCCGACGCCAAGCTCGCCGAGCCCATGACAAAGGGTTCGGTGGTCGCATCCGACGCGTTCTTCCCGTTCGCCGATGGGCTTCTGGTCGCGATCGAAGCCGGCGCCACGGCGGTGATTCAGCCCGGCGGATCGATCCGCGACGATGAGGTGATCAAGGCCGCCGACGAACACGGCATCGCGATGGTGTTCACGGGAGTGCGGCACTTCCGGCATTAGCTACACTTCGTTATTCGGCTTGCGCTGACGCTGGCTCGGGAAGATGGCGACTATTCCCTCACGCGCGAGAGCAGCAGCAATCCCACAAGGAAAAACACGACCAGTCCCGCCATGCCGGCTTTCTGGCTGGCGGTCTCGGCCGTGATCACGCCAATCAGCAGCGGCCCGACAAACGAGGTGACTTTTCCGGTCAGCGCGAACAGGCCGAAATATTGCGCGATGCGATCTTTCGGCGCGATTCGGATCAGAAGCGAGCGCGATGCGGCCTGCAATGGCGCGCCGGCCGCGCCTATCAGGCATCCCAGCACCAGATAAGCGCGCTCCGCGGCAGATGCAAACAAGGCGCCTCCGGGCGCCGGGGGCATCACCTTGACGAAAAGCACGCGATCCTTGTCGACCAGCAGGATGGCGATGATCGCGCCGAGCAGCACCAGCATGCTGCCCGTGATCACGCGCTTCGGTCCGAACGCATCGTCGAGCTTGCCGCCGAGCCATCCGCCGAACGTGCCCGCGATCGCAAGAATAATGCCGAACGTGCCGATCTCGATCGTATTCCAGCCGAACGTGCCGGCAGCGTAGATGCCGCCGAATGCGAACAGCGAAACCAGACCGTCGGTATAGATCATGTTGGCGAGCAAAAATGCCGCCATCGATTTGCGCTCGGGCAATTCGCGCAATGTCTGCCGCAAATCGGTCATCCCCTCCCGCAGCGCATCGCGAAGCGCGCGTTTGGCCGGATAATCCGGCGTCAACAAGAACATCGGCAGAACGAAGATGATGAACCACACCGCGGTCAAAGGACCGGAGATGCGGTCGCCCTGATGGGTGACGGGATCAAGACCGAACAGCGGGGTAAATCCGAACAGCGTGCGCCCGGTTTCGGGGCTGGCGGCGAGAAAGCCGAGCACCAGGATCAGGCTGACGATACCGCCGATATAGCCGGTGGCCCAGCCGGTGCCGGACAACCGGCCGATCTTGTCGGGCGGCACCAGGGTCGGCATCATCGCATTGTTGAATACGGTGGCGAATTCAACACCGATGGTCGCGACCCCATAGGCGAGCAGCAGCGGCAGGATCACGCTGGAATCGCCCGGCTTGCCGAACCACATCAGGCTGGAGCCGATCACCAACAAGGCGCCGAATGCCACGATCCACGGCTTGCGTCGGCCGCTGGCATCCGCGATCGCGCCGAGCACCGGCGACATCAGCGCGATCGCCAGACCCGCCGCCGCCGTGGCAAAGCCCCACAGCGACTGCCCGCTGGCGGGATTGGCGGCAACATGGGTCGCAAAATACGGCGCGAACACAAACGTCGTGATCAGAGTGAAGTACGGCTGCGCAGCCCAATCAAAGAAAAGCCAGCTTATTACGGCCGCGCGCGATGGATATTCGGTCGTCGAATCAACGCGGCGGGATTCGGTCAATGCGATCGCCATCAAATATCCTGCTGGAATGGCCTAACTGGTCACGAGGAGGCGCTTTGCCTGTAACATGCAGCTCCATATAGCATAGCTATGCGACGAACCCGCGGATCCGCTGTTTCCAGATTGGCATCAACACCCGGCAGAATTTTGATGAGCTTATGGACGGCGAAGTTAGGCAGGGTAACGATAGCTTTTGCACTGGTGCTTTTCCTTAACCTGCGGGCCGGCGCGCAGGATCAGCGTCCAAGCGCGGAGCCGCTTCCCAATCCACCTCAAACTCATGCCGTGCCGGCCCAGCACGGCATGGTGGTGGCGCAGGAGCGGATCGCGGCCCAGATTGGCGCCGATGTGCTCAAGCGTGGCGGCAACGCCGTCGATGCCGCGGTCGCCACCGGCTTTGCGATGGCGGTAACCTATCCGCGTGCCGGGAACATCGGCGGTGGCGGCTTCATGGTCATCCATTTGGCCCAGGGCAACCAGGACATCGCCGTCGACTATCGCGAGGTCGCACCGGCCGCGACCACGCGCGATATTTTCCTCGGCCCCGATGGCAAGCCCGACCAGACGAGGTCACTTAATTCGGCGCTCGGCATCGGAGTACCCGGCACCGTGGCGGGCCTTTCGCTCGCGCTCGACAAATATGGCTCGGGCAAATTCTCGCTCGCAGAGTTGTTGAAACCGGCGATCGCGCTTGCCAGCGGCGGCATCACGATTGCCGACGATATCGCCGACACGCTGGCGGAAGGCCGCGAGCGGCTCTCGCGCTGGCCGACCTCGGCGAAATTCCTGTCTCGCGCCGACGGCACTCCGCTGCGCGAGGGCGACCTTCTGGTTCAGAAGGACCTCGGGCAAACGCTCTCGGCGATCGCCGAACAAGGCCCGCGCGGTTTCTATCAGGGGCCGGTCGCCGAAAAGCTGGTGAAAACGATTCGCGACGCCGGCGGGATCATGACGCTCGATGATCTAAGATCGTACCAGCCGACCATCCGCGTGCCGGTGCACGGCAGCTACCGCGGCTACGATATCGTATCGATGCCGCTACCTTCGTCCGGCGGCGTGGTGCTGCTGGAAACACTGAACATCCTTGAAGGCTTTCCGCTGCCGGAAATGAAACAAGGCTCGGTGTCCTCGCTGCATCTCTTGATCGAGGCGATGAAACGCGCCTATGCCGATCGCGCCCATTATCTCGGCGATCCCGCCTTTGTCACCGCGCCGGTGGCGCGGCTATTGACCAAGGAATATGCCGCCAAACAGCGCGAAGGCATCAGCCTCGACCACGCCACGCCCTGGGTCGATGTGCTCTCGGGCGTTCCGCCGCATGAGGGCGACAACACCACGCATTTCTCGGTGGTCGATAGTGCGGGCAATGCTGTCAGCAACACCTACACGCTGAATTACCCCTACGGCGTTGGGTTGGTCGCCGACGGCACCGGCGTACTGCTCAACGACGAGCTCGACGATTTCACCGCAGCGCTCGGCGCGTCCAACGCGTTCGGCCTGGTCGGCTTCGAAGCCAATCTTCCGGCGCCAGGCAAGCGGCCGCTGTCGTCGATGACGCCGACCATTGTGCTGAAGGACGGCAAGGTGGTCCTGGTGACGGGGTCGCCCGGCGGCAGCCGCATCATCTCCGCCGTGCTGCAGGTGATCGTCGATGTGCTCGACTATCACATGGACGTCGCCGCTGCGGTCGCAGCCCCGCGCCTGCATCATCAGTGGATGCCGGACCGGGTCAGGGTCGAACACGGCTTTCCCGCCGATGTCATCGCGGGCTTGAGGGCGAAGGGCCATATCGTGGTCGCACCGCTCGGCCAGACCTCGGCCAATTCGATTGCGGTGACCGCCGATGGATTGCTTGGCGCGCCCGATCCACGCACCCGTGGCGCGGAAGCAGCGGGAGAGTAGATGCAATTTGCAAATAGAGATTTGCAAGGCGACATTTGTGGACAGGAGACCTCCGATGGCATCTCTCAAAGGCAAGACCATATTCGTGTCCGGCGGCAGCCGTGGCATCGGGCTTGCGATCGCGTTGCGCGCGGCGCGCGACGGCGCCAATGTCGCGATCGCGGCGAAGACCGCCGAGCCGCACCCTAAACTGAAGGGTACCATCTATACCGCCGCGGATGAGATACGCGCCGCCGGCGGCAAGGCATTGCCGATCCTGTGCGATATCCGCGAGGAAGCGCAGGTGGTCGCCGCGGTCAACCAGACGGTGTCCGAGTTCGGCGGCATCGATGTCTGCATCAACAACGCCAGCGCCATCAGCCTGACCGATTCGCAAGCGACCGACATGAAGCGATTCGACCTGATGATGAACATCAACACGCGCGGCACCTTCATGGTATCGAAATGTTGCATCCCGCATCTGAAGAAAGCGGGCAATCCGCATATCCTGATGCTGTCGCCGCCCCTCGACATGAAGACAAAATGGTTCGAGCACTCCACCGCCTACACCATGGCGAAGTTCGGCATGAGCATGTGCGTGCTCGGCCTCGCCGGTGAGTTGAAATCCGCAGGCGTTGCGGTCAACGCGCTGTGGCCGCGCACCACGATCGCCACCGCGGCGGTCGGCAATCTCCTGGGCGGAGACGCCATGATGCGCGCGAGCCGCACGCCCGAGATCATGGGCGATGCCGCTTATGCGATCTTGACCCGGCCCGCGCGCGAATTCACCGGCCAATTCTGCATCGACGACAAGGTGCTCTATGCCAGCGGCGTGCGCGACTTCGAGCGCTACCGCGTCGATCCTTCCGTCGCCCTGATGTCGGATTTCTTCGTGCCCGACGATGACGCTCCGCCGCCCGGAGTTACGGTGCGAGCCTTGCCGTCGGTTGGCGGGGTGCAGAAGACGTCCTGAGCTTCGATAGCGTTGACGGATGAGGCTGCTGCGACGGCAGCATATTCCCGCTCCCCTTGTGGGAGAGGGAGCGAAAACACGGGACGCTATTTTCCCGATATTTTCCGACCGTATACGTGCCGCCCTTTTCAAGCGCGCGGACATAGGCCGGACGGGTGTGAATGCGTTCGAGAAACGCCATCGCCCGGGGATGACCCTGATCGAGCCCTGCGCGGGCGACCGCGGCTTCCAGCGGAAAGCTCATCTGGATATCGGCGGCGGTAAATTCTTCGCCGGCGAACCAGGTGCTCTTGCCGAGTTCACTTTCCCAATACGCCATATGCTGCTTGAGCTGCGGGTTCACCAATGCGGTCAGTGCCTGATTGGAGACCTTGCGTACCAACGGCCGCAGCAGCGCTGGCGCGCGTTTCGGCATCAGCGTGAATAACAACTTCAGCAGCATCGGCGGCATCGCCGAGCCTTCGGCATAATGCAGCCAGTAGGTATAGCGCAGCCGCTCCGGCGTCCTGGGCGGCGGGATCAGGCGGCCCTCGCCATAAGTCTCGACGATATATTCGACGATAGCACCTGACTCCGCGATGGTGTTGCCGTTGTCTGTAATCACAGGAGATTTTCCAAGCGGATGAACTGCGCGCAATTCCGCCGGCGCGCGCATATCAGGCTGGCGCTGGTAGCGAACGATCTCGTAAGGCACGTCGAGTTCTTCCAGCAGCCACAGCACACGCTGCGAGCGCGAATTATTGAGGTGATGGGCGGTAAGCATGGCGATTCCCGGGAGTAGCGGTCCGAGGGGCGGCCCGGTGGTGACAGCCATGCCTCGGAAAGTCGAGACATGAAGCGAGTATTACCCGGGTATTATTGACAAGCACGATTTACCCGGGTAATAAATGCGCTGAACCCATATAGAGTTTTCCGATGAATTGGCCTTCCGACACCGCTTTTGTCGCGTTCGATGGCGAGCAGCGTATCGCCGCGGGCGACCTGCGCGACGTCGCCCGCGCGGCAAAACGGGCACTCGACCAGAACAAGGAAGCCGCGGTGCTGATTTTCGACGGTGTCAGCAGCAACGTCGTCGATCTGGATTTTCGCGGCACTGTCGATGACGTGCTGGCGCGACTGCCGGCGGCCGATAAAATTGCGCAGGAAGAAATCGCACCTGAGGAGCCAACCCCGCCGACAAACCGTAGCCCTGGCCGACCGAAACTGGGTGTGGTTGCGCGCGAGATCACCCTGCTGCCGCGGCACTGGGAATGGCTGGCGCGGCAATCCGGCGGCGCATCCGTGGCGATCCGCAAGCTGGTCGACGAGGCGCGGCGTGGCGGCGAGGAGAACGATCGCATCCGCCAGGCACAGGACGCCGCCTATCGCTTCATGTCGGCAATGGCCGGCAACAAGCCGCATTTCGAAGAGGCGGCCCGCGCCCTGTTCGCACCGGATCCTCACGGTTCAGGAAGTTGATCGCCGGTTGGCCCGCCGGCGTGCGCGAGCATGCCGCACAGCTCGCGGAACAGGCATTCCAGCCCAAGCCACAGGCATAACTCCGGTTGATCCGAAAACCGTGGCGCGCTAGGTTGGTTTGGATGATAATAATCATATAACTAACAGATGGCGCCAGTGGAGACCGTCATGAGCACCGCATCTCCGCAATTCATGTTCGATGTCGGCAGCCCCAACGCGTTCCTCAGCCACGAAGCGATCCCGGCGATCGAAAAGCGCTGCAAAGCGAAATTCGAATATGTTCCGATCCTGCTCGGCGGGATCTTCAAGGCGACCAACAACAAATCGCCGGCGGAAACACTGGCCGGCGTCAAGAACAAGCGCGAGTTTCACGCGCTGGAGACCGAGCGGTTTGTGAAGCGCTTCGGCGTCAAGCCTTACAAATGGAACCCGTTCTTCCCCGTCAACACGCTCAACCTGATGCGCGCGGCAATCGCAGCCCAACTGGAAGGCGTATTCGAAAAATACATCGATGCCGCTTTTCATCATATGTGGGTCGAACCGAAGAAGATGGACGACCCCGAAGTGGCCATCGAAGCGCTCACCACGTCGGGTCTCGATGCCCGGAAGTTGTTTGCACGCGCGCAGGATCCCGAGGTCAAGGCCAGGCTGATCGAGAACACGCAAGCGGCGGTCGAGCGCGGCGCGTTCGGTTCGCCAACCTTCTTCGTCGGCAAGGAAATGTTCTTCGGCAAGGAACAGCTACGCGAGGTCGAGGAGTTGATCTCGGGGAAATAGATAGGCCGTCATTGCGAGCGGAGCGAAGCAATCCAGGGCCACAAACAGAGCTAGATTGCTTCGTCGCTTCGCTCCTCGCAATGACGGACGCATCGGAGAACCTCAATGCAGAAGCGCAACGCGACGGTCGCGGTGGTCGGCGCCGGTGACTACATCGGAGCCGAGATCGCCAGGAAATTCGCAGCCGAAGGCTTTACGGTATTTGCGGGGCGGCGCAACGGCGAAAAGCTCGAACCGCTGGTGAAGGAAGTCGAGGCGGCAGGTGGAACGATCGTCGGACGATCGCTCGATGCGCGGAAGGAAGACGAGGTCGCCGCTTTCCTCAACGAGGCTGACAAAGATGCGCCGCTCGAAGTCGCCATCTTCAATGTCGGCGCCAACGTCAATTTTCCGATTCTGGAGACCACCGACCGCGTCTTTCGAAAGGTCTGGGAAATGGCGTGCTGGGCCGGCTTCGTCACGGGCCGCGAAGCGGCGCGGCTGATGCTGCCGCGCGGCCAGGGCAACATCTTCTTCACCGGAGCGACCGCTTCCTTGCGCGGCGGCAGCGGCTTTGCCGCGTTCGCCAGCGCCAAATTCGGATTGCGCGCCGTGGCGCAATCGATGGCGCGCGAACTTGGACCGAAGAATATCCATGTCGCGCATTTGATCATCGATTCCGGCGTCGATACCGCCTGGGTGCGCGAACGGCGTGAGCAGCTTTGGGGCAAGGAGGCGCTCGACAATCCTGATCTGTTGATGCCGCCCGCCTCGGTCGCGGCCTCCTACTGGCAGCTCTATCAGCAGCCGCGCAGCGCCTGGACGTTTGAAATGGAAATTCGGCCATTTGGAGAGAAGTGGTAAGAGGGCGAATAGCGAATGGCGAGTAGCGAGTAGAAATTAATTTCCATTCTCTATTCGCCATTCCCTACTCGCCATTCGCGCTCCTCAAAACCAACAACAAAAGGAAACCAACCGATGCGCGTTCTCGTGGTCGGCGCCGGTGCGATCGGCGGCTATTTCGGCGGCAGGCTGCTGCAGGCCGGTCGCGACGTAACCTTTCTGGTTCGCCCGAAGCGCGCCTCGGAGCTGGCGAGCGCCGGTCTCGTGATCAAAAGCCCGAACGGCGACGTGACGCTGAAAAATCCTTCCACGGTGCAGGCCGATCAGCTCGCCGAGAAATTCGACGTCGTGCTCCTGAGCTGCAAGGCCTTCGATCTCGAGGACGCGATCAGATCATTCGCACCGGCCGTGGGACCGCAGACCGCCATCATCCCCCTGCTCAATGGCATGCTGCATCTCGATGTGCTCGACAGGAAATTCGGACGCGAGCGGGTGCTGGGCGGCCTCTGCGCGATCGCGGCGACGCTCAACGACAAGCGCGAAGTGGTGCAGCTGCAGCCGATGCAATCGCTGACCTTCGGCGAACGCGACAGCAAGATGTCGGACCGGGTCCGCGCCATTGCCGAGGTGTTCGCCAGCGGCAATTTCGGCTCGGTGGCCAGCGAGCACATTATCCAGGACATGTGGGAGAAATGGGTGTTCCTGGCCTCGCTCGCGGCGTCGACCTGTCTGATGCGGACGTCGGTGGGCAACATCCTGGCGGCGCCGGGCGGCAGAGACTTCCTGCTCGGCATGGTGGATGAAGTGACCGCGATCGCGGCCGCCGCCGGTCATGTGCCGCGCGGGCCGTTTGCCGAGCGCGCCCATACCATGCTGACGACGGAAGGCTCGCCGCTGACCGCTTCGATGTTCCGCGACATCAAGGTCGGCGCTCCCGTTGAAGCCGATCACGTGATCGGCGACCTGATCGTGCGCGCAGACGCCGCCAAGGTTCCGGTGCCGAAGCTGCGCACGGCCTACATCCATCTCAAGGCTTATGAAAAGCAGCGGGGGTAACGCCTTTTCATTTCGAAATCCTGCGTAGCTGGCCCAAGGAAGAGACTGGCTACCAGCAGACCCAGGCCACCAAACCGCAGACACCGTTGGTCGAGGAAGTAAGGGAAATCTTTAGTCCCTTGCCACCCCGCGGGCGAACGGTTGCGATCGACTTTGACGAACATCTGGCGATTTAGGAGTTTTCTTTGGTGTTGGACCCGCGAGGGCAACGCTCGTCGCGCTCGCGAGGACCGTGAAGGCGGAGAGCGTCTAAATTCCCGCTATGCCGTGGCCGGCCGGCGTCTCCTTCGAAAACGATTGCCCGGCCGTGGTCCATTTCTCGATCAGATGCGTTGACGAGGAGGTCGCACCGAAGCTGGGCCACGGCTCGACTGATACATCCAATCCCAAACTCGTTCTCGGTGTGAGATGCAACGACGGGTCGAGGGTCATCGCTTGCTGACCGCCAACCCGCCGCCGCTTAACTCACCGGTCGTCACAAGAAATTGACGACAGCTCTCGACGAGCTCACCATCGTATTGCTCAATCCATCCCGAAGATTTTCCAGGAATTGCGAGAATTTAGACCGGCGGGCAGCGGTCCTGCGCCTTGCCTCCAGCCGTTGCATGCTCAAGCTCAGCGATCCAGCCTCAGTGCCCTGTTTCGCTTGATCCTGCCCGACTGCGGCTGCCGGCACCGTTTCCTCCGGTTTGATCATGGTCTCGTATATCTCGCGCACGGCCGCGCTCATCTCTTTGACGTATGTGACAATCTTGGACGGCCGGCCATTGAGGCCAAGTATCGGACTGTACAAGGCGTGGATCCAGACCTCTTTGCCGTTTTTGCCGATGCGCTTGTATTCGGCAGATTGAGACTCGCCTCGATTTAGCTTGGCCCAGAATTCGCGATAGGCAGCAGTTGCGCGCTCCGCCGGCTCCACGAACATGCTGTCGTGTTTGCCCTGCACTTCGCCAAGGGCGTAGCCCATTGCGTTAAGGAAGTTTTTGTTTGCGGTAATAATCGTGCCATCCAGGTTGAAGGCGGCAACCGCCTGCGAGCGTTCCATGGCGGCGATCTGACCCGCGTTCTCGAGGGCCTCGATCTTTTTAGCGGTGATATCGGTGGCGAGTTCGATAACTTTTGTGGGTTTTCCCTTCGAATCCAGTACCGGATTATAGGAAGCCTGAACCCAGATCTCCTTGCCGTCCTTGCCGACCCGTTTGTATTCGGCCGATTGAGGCTCGCCTCGATTCAGCTTGGCCCAGAACTCACGGTATGCGAGGCTGGATCGTTCGCCGGCCTCCACGAATATGCCATGGTGTTTGCCTTGGACTTCCTTGACGGCGTAACCGAGCGTTTTCAGGAAGTTATCATTGGCGGTGATTACCGTTCCGTCCATGCCGAGTTCGGCGACCGCCTGCGACTTATCGATGGCTGCCATCTGGCCTTCCAGCTCGGCCATCCTCAATTTCTGTTTGGTTATGTCAGTCGCGAACGTTACGACCTTGAAAGGCTTGCCGTTCTCGTCGGCTATCGGACTATAGGTCGCCTGAATCCAGACTTCTTTGCCGCCCTTGCCGATGCGCTTGTATTCGGCGGATTGAGGCTCGCCTCGATTTAGCTTGGCCCAGAATTCGCGATAGGCCGAACTTGCTCGCTCCGCAGGCTCCACGAACATGCTGTCATGCTTGCCCTGCACTTCGCCAAGGACGTAGCCCATCGCGTTCAGGAAGTTTTTGTTTGCGGTAATAATCGTGCCATCCAGGTTGAAGGCGGCAACCGCCTGCGAGCGCTCAATGGCGGCAATCTGACCCGCATTCTCCACGGCTTCGAGCTTTTTGGCGGTGATATCGGTGGCGAGTTCGATAACTTTTGTGGGCTTTCCCTTCGAATCCAGTATCGGGTTATAGGAAGCCTGAACCCAGATCTCCTTGCCGTCCTTGCCGACACGCTTGTATTCGGCCGATTGCGGCTCGCCCCGATTCAGCTTGATCCAGAACTCTCGGTACGCGGGGCTGGATCGTTCGCTGGCTTCCACGAACATGCCGTGATGCTTGCCTTGAATCTCCGTCAGTGTGTAGCCGAAGGTTTTGAGACTGTTCTCGTTGGCTGTGATCACCGTTCCATCAAGACGAAGCTCGACTACGGCATGAGATTTACTAATTGCTACAGCTTTCGCGGCATTTTCTTTTGCGCTCGAGATCTTGCCAAAGAAAAACATTCTTCACCTCCGAGAATAGATCCAGGGAACACTCAATTACCGACCACCACGCTCGTGCGCGAAGGTCTTGGTTTACTGGTCATGAAGGGGTTTGGTTAAAGGATGGTTAATTTTCGTCTCGTCGAGTTAGGAAGTTGACTTCACGTTTTCTAACGCTCGATCACTTCGGCCAGACGAGTGCGTGCGAGATCAGCGAAAGACGGCGCCAGCGCCCATCCCACCAGGCACAATCTCTGATCGTCGGTGGCCGCAGGGTGTTTTTCTTTGGGGTCGCTATCTGCCTGCGAGGAGCGGCGTTGGGGGCGCCGAAGTCTCAAATGGTGGCCGACCGATTCAGCACGGCGCGCATTGCGATTTGCCACGCGCGACACCCTCGCTTAGCGTAATTCATCGCCCCGTATCAGCGCTTCCGGCCGGCGTGATCCCTCGCGGTGGAAGGGCTGGAGCACGACGCGCAACGTCTCCCGCTTATCCGAGCGGGGGTTGAGAGAAGTGACTGGTCGCAAAGAGAAATATGGAGCGGGCGAAGGGGCTCGAACCCTCGACCCCGACCTTGGCAAGGTCGTGCTCTACCACTGAGCTACACCCGCGTCCGAGAAGCCAGCGATTACTCGCCAGCGACGAACAGAGCTATGCCAAATGCCGCCCTCGAATGCAACAGCCGCAATTCCCAGCCGGAAGCAGACGAACGCGAGATATCGCGGGTTTTTGCCTGGGCTGACCTGAAATACCGATAATTACCCTTGGCCCCAGGCAGCGACGCCATCTTTCACGGTTCAAATGGCGTTCTGACACACCTTGTCCGAAGCGATCCGGGCCACTCTTTGCGATTTGTTCCTGCACGGTTTCGATTGGCGCCAGGGCTCCAGCTTTTTGATGCGCTTCATCGCGCGAGCCGGACGCCAATTCGGTCGAAAACGCTATCGTGCGGACATCAAAACGGAACCGGCCGGTTCCGGAACCGATTGAAATTTCCGGGCTACCCGCCACTTAAGGGAACAGAACTTATGAACCACCCGCGTCGGGCCGTGCTACAACAGGCCTCATTCCAGACATCCAGGCGAGGATTTCGTGACCATAGTTGAGCAGGGCAGCGGACCGGCGCCCCGGGCGGCATCCGATTTGATCAAGGAAACCACCACCCAGACGTTCGTAAAGGACGTCATCGAGGAATCGAAGCATCAGCCGGTCCTGATCGACTTCTGGGCGGAATGGTGCGGCCCCTGCCGTCAGCTCACGCCGATCATCGAAAAAGCGGTGCGTGCCGCGGGCGGCAAGGTCAAGCTGGTGAAGATGAACATCGACCACCACCCGGCGATACCGCAGCAGATGGGCATCCAGTCCATCCCCGCCGTGATCGCCTTCGTCAACGGCCAGCCCGCCGATGGCTTCATGGGCGCGGTGCCGGAGAGCCAGGTCACCGCCTTCATCAACAAGCTGACCGCGGGCATGCCGGCCGCCGGCGAGCCCAATATCGCCGAAATCCTGCAGGAAGCCGAGGCGGTTCTGGCCGAAGGCGATCCGGCCGCGGCAGCGCAAATCTATGCCGAGGTGCTGGCGGTCGAAGCCACCAATATCGCCGCACTTGCCGGATTGGCAAAATGCTACGTCGAGACCGGCGCGACCGAGCAGGCCAAGCAGACGCTCGCATTGGTGCCGGAGTCCAAGCGTAACGACGCCGCGGTGAAGGCCGTGCAGGCCGCGCTCGATCTTGCGGAACAGGCCCAGGCAGTCGGTCCGGTGACGGAACTGGAGCAGAAAGTCGCCGCCAACCCGCTCGATCACCAGGCGCGATTCGACCTTGCGACGGCGCTCAACGCCAGCGGAAAACGCGCGGAGGCAACACAACAGCTGCTCGAGATCGTCAAGCGCGACCGTAAATGGAACGAAGACGGCGCGCGCAAACAACTGGTGCAGTTCTTCGAGGCGTGGGGCGCGGCCGATGAGGCCACCGTCGAAGGACGCAAGCGGCTGTCGACCGTCCTGTTTTCGTGACGCGTACCGGTTTTCGGGGAAAAATACGCGCATCGGACTTGAGTTCCTGTGCGCCAACAGCGGGACGCAAATGCCGATCAATGGCGAATATCGCGGACCCGGCGAGCTTCCGCAGGTAATCCCTGTGTTTCCGCTCCCCGGCGCGCTGTTGCTGCCTCGCGGCCAGATGCCGCTCAACATCTTCGAGCCGCGTTATCTTGCGATGGTCGACGACAGTTTTCGCGACGGCCATCGCCTGATCGGCATGATCCAGCCCGATGTCACTCATTCGCCCGACGAAGAAAAGCCGGTGCTGTTTCGCGTCGGCTGCGTCGGCCGCATCACCCAGCTCGCCGAATCCGGCGACGGCCGCTACATCCTCGAACTCACCGGCGTCGCGCGCTTCAAGGTGCTCGAGGAAATGAGCGTGCTGACGGCGTATCGGCAGTGCAAGGTGGATTATTTTCCCTACATCGACGACTTCACCGCCCGCAAGGGCGAGGACGCCGTCAACCGCGAGGCGCTGCTCGAGATGCTGACCGATTTCCTCAAGGCCAACAACCTCAAGGTCGACTGGGAAGGCATCGAAAGCGCGCCGAACGAGGCGCTGGTCAACGCGCTGGCGATGATGTCGCCTTATGGGCCGCCGGAAAAGCAGGCGATGCTGGAAGCGCCCGATTTGAAGACCCGCGCCGAAATCCTGATCGCGGTCACCGAAATGGACCTCGCAAAAAAACGCACCAGCGGCGATCCGCCGTTGCAGTAATATCGAGCGGACGATATCGGCATCCCGACCGGAAACATCACCAGCTTAATCTTGTGATCAATCTTTTTCCTGAGATTCTTGCTGAATAGATAAATGCACAGGCCATCAGCCGACTGCGATGGCGGGTTTGCTTTGTCGCACTGCGGTCAGCCGCATCAGAATGAACGTACCGAGGATGACTGTGACGTACACTAAAAGCTGCATTTCTGTTGGCTGATCGGTATAACCAATCAGGGTATGCGCGGTTCGGCCGGGGATACTCCTGTCCGAAAGAAGCCACCCGCTATCCCAAACCACGGTATCCAGCGGCGCGAGCCAATTGGCGCGTTCGAGGAATGCCACGGCCTGCGCCGCCATGCCCGCGGCCAGTAGCGTGATTAAAGCGGTCGTGGTCGCGAACAACGCCCGCGCCGGAATGCGCATCAGGCCAAAATAGGTCAGCAGGCAAACGGCGCCTCCCAGCGCCAGACCAATGAATCCCCCGATCGCGAGACTGGCAATCGAGCCGCCGTCAGAAGCGGCGACGCCATACAGGAACAGCGCCACCTCGCTGCCTTCGCGCAAGACTGCGACACCGACTACCACAGCCAACGCCAACAGCGATTTCGTTCCGTCCGCCACGGCCTTCCCCGCCGCCCGCATCTCTCCGGCAATTTCTTTGCCGTGCTGCGCCATCCACACGTTGTGCCAGGTCAACATTGCTACCGCGACGCCCAGAATTGCCGCATTGAACAATTCCTGCCCCATCCCCGCAAATAGTCTCGACAGTGCTCCGGTAAACGCAGCTACGACGCAGGCGGCGGCGACTCCCGCCAGCACCCCGCCGCCAATCCAGCGATTGCGATGCGGGACTGAGCCTGTTACCGCGAGCACAATGCCGATAATCAATCCGGCTTCGAACACTTCGCGAAAGACGATGATCAATGCGGCAAGCACCGGCGTCTACCTATTGCACGGTCAAGGCGCCGCGCGCCTTTTCATTGAAGTCGTCATAAAACTCATAGCGTCCGGGCTTCAGTGCCCGCACATTGATGACACCCTCGCTATTGGCGGCGACCACCTTTTCGACCCGCAGCGACTTGCTCTCGAATTCCATCGCTTTGGCGTCGAGGTTCCTGACCCGGAAAGTGACAGGTTTGTCGGCGGCCGCGCGCACCTCGCTCGGCTGGAACTGGCCCTTGGAATAGCTCACCTGAATCTCGGTCGCCTGTTGCGCCTGAGACCTGGATGTCGGAAGTATCGCGATCGCGCAAACAGCGGCGAAGGTCAGTTTTCTCATCATGGTCGATACAGCAGCCATTATGTCAGCCTTTCCGGATATCGAAGAAAATCAGAATTCGTAGGCAAATTTAAGTTTGGCGCGATTGCGCTGAAACTCCGCTAGATTGAGCGAGACGGGATTGCCGATCTCACGTCCCCACACCTGGGTGTTCCACGCAGCGGTCATAAACATCTTGGGCGTGAACTGGATTAGAGCGTCGGTCCCAGCATTACGGCGTCGCCGGTGAAAGCCGTTAACCCGGCGGCGTCGTAATGCCTGAGATACCAGACCTCCCCGCCAACGACGACGTTCGACGCGATCCGAAGCGACAGCGCCGCCGAGCCGCCAAACTTGGCTTCGCGCACCTCTTCGACTTCCGCCCCCCCCTTTTCAATCGACCACACCCGATAACGGCTTGCTGATAGCAGTCAAAAAGACCCTTTCCAAGTTGGAGTTATTCTAAAGTTTTAAAGACCGTCCTGCCGGCGGCTGGAAATGAAGTGAGCTTTGGTGCGTCGCGTTCGGACAAACCGTTGCCGCAGGGAGACGGGCGGCCGTGCTCGACGAACTGTTCCGGGTGGCCTCGGCGATGGCGGCCGCCCGCGACACGTCTGGATCGAATATGCTATGGGTCGAACATCCATTCGGAGTTCTGACACATGACGTCCCCGCCCGAGCGTCTCGACGGCACCGTCGATCCCAAGTTGCTGGAAATCCTGGTCTGCCCGATGACCAAGGGTCCGCTGGAATTGGACGCGGCACGGCAGGAATTGATCTCGCGCTCGGCAAAGCTCGCTTATCCGATCCGCGACGGCATTCCGATCATGCTGCCGGAAGAAGCCAGAAAGATCGACTGAAGATCGGCCGGCCTATGTGCGCCCGAACCATCATTGCCGCGCTCGCGATATCCGGCGTTTTGGCAATGGCGGCAAGCGCATCCGCTCAGGAGAGCAAGATCCAGGTCGGCCCTATCGACGCCGTGCTGACGGTGCCCGCAGAGGTCGACCATCCACCGGTTGCACTGATCATCGCGGGCTCCGGCACCACCGACCACGACGGCAACGGGCCGCAGGTCAAACCCGCGACCTTGAAAAAACTCTCCGAGCAACTCGTCGCGCGAAAAATCGCGACGCTGCGCTATGACAAGCGCGGCGCCGGCGGATGGAAGCCGGAATTCGGCAAACCCGAGGACTTCCGCTTCAAGGACTTCGTCGACGACGCGGTTTCGCTGGTGAATTATCTGCGCAGCAGCGGAAAGTTCTCAAAAGTCATCGTGGTCGGGCACAGCGAGGGCGGTCTGGTCGGAATCCTGACCGCGCGCCGCGTCCCGGTCGACCGCCTGGTGTTGCTGGTCACCGCCGCGCGCAAGCAGGGCGAGCTGGTCAAATCCCAGCTTGAAAAGACCGTTCCGCCCGACATCTACGCGCCGATTGCCAAAGCCATCGATGCGATCATGGCCGGACAAATCGTCGATCCGCCGCCGCCGGGATTGTCGATCGCGCCCTCGATGCAGCCCGGCATTGCCTCAGCCTTCAACGAAGACCCGATCGATCCCTTGAAACAGGTCACCCAGCCGACCCTGATCATCGGTGGCGGCCGCGACCGCCAGGTCGCGCGGGTCGATTTCGTCGCGCTGTCCGCCGCATCGCCCGTCGCCAAGACGTTGTGGTTACCGGACATGAACCACGTACTGGTCGACGTGTCAGACGAAGCCGACGACATCAAGGCCTATAATGATGCCGAGCGGCCGCTCGATTCCAGGATGATCGATACAGTGGCGAATTTTATTCTGGCGGGGGAAGCAGAGAAGTAGGAGTGCCGAACCTCAACGTCATTGCCCGCTACAGCGCCTCGCCCTTCAGCAGCCGCGGCACTTCGCCCGACAGCCCGGCGGCCTGCCGGATGAAAAGGCTTTTCAGCGGCGGCGCGCGATCGACCAGGCCGAGGCCGATGTCGCGCACGGTGCGCAACAGCGTCGACTTGTTGGAGAACAAGCAGGTTCAGCGAATTGGTGGCGAGCCCCATCGCCATGGTGTCGAACCGGCGCCAGCGCTGGTAGCGATCGAGCACGTCGGCCTGCCCGAGATCGATGCCGAGCCGGGCCGCGTCGACGACCACTTCGGCAAGCGCGGCGACGTCCTTCAAGCCCATATTGAGCCCCTGCCCCGCGATCGGATGAATCACATGCGCGGCGTCGCCGACCAGCGCCAAGCGATTGCCGATGAAGGAACGCGCGACGAAATAGCCGAGCGGAAACGCGCGCGGCTTGTCGAGCGCCTTGATCTCGCCGAGATGCAGGCCGAAGCGCCGTTCGAGTTCGCCGTGAAACTCATCTTCGTTCAGACCAATGATGCGCGCGGCCTCGCGGCGCTTCTCGGTCCACACCAGCGAAGAGCGCTTTCCTGTCAGCGGCAGAATCGCAAACGGACCTGCGGGCAGGAAATGTTCTTCGGCGCGGCCGTGATGGTCGCGCTCGTGCCCGACCGACACCACGATGCCGGACTGATCATAGTCCCAGCCATGGGTGGCGATGCCGGCACGCTCGCGCAATTTCGAGCGCGCGCCGTCGGCGGCGACCAGCAGGCTCGCCTCGATCTTCCTGCCGTCCGCCAATGTCACGTTGATGCCCTCGGGGCGCGAGGTGAAATCCGTCACCGCGGTGGCCGCAAGTTCAATGCCTTCGGCCTCTGCGCGCGCAACCAGCACATCGATCAGATTGCGGTTTTCGATCATATGCGCGAACGGTTCGCCCGGTTCGACATCGCCGGCAAAGGTCAGGAACACCGGACGGGTGGCGTCTTCCAGCTTCGAGTCGGTGACGACCATGTCGAGAATCGGCTGCGCCTGGCTTGCGACCGCCTCCCACGCGCCGATCGCCTCGAACAGCCGGCGGCATGCCGCCACGATCGCGGTGGCGCGCGGATCGCGGCTCGGCCGCGTGGCCAACGCCGGATCGGCCACGATCACAGGAATGTCGGGACCGAGGCCCTGACGCAGCGCCAGGGCGAGCGCCAGGCCCGCAAACGCACCGCCACCAACCACTATGCTTCGTTGATCCATGCCGACCTGCTCACTGATAGCTTGCTACCCGTAGTATAGCTGGGCGAAACAGGTTGGTGAAACAAGGGGTATCAACTGGCTATTGTCGCCCCGGCCACGCGTTCTCGCGTCAACCGCCTCGCCCCGAATGCTGAAACCGAAAGCACGCCAATGTCCAAAGGCCTGATCGACCTGATTTCCATTCTCGACCTCGAACCGCTCGAGGTGAACTTGTTTCGCGGCAACAGCCCGAAAACGAGCTGGCAGCGGGTGTTCGGCGGCCAGGTGATCGGACAGGCGATGGTGGCGGCGTGCCGCACCGTCGAGGGCCGGCTGCCGCATTCGCTGCATTGCTATTTCATCCTGCCCGGCGATCCGCAGATTCCGATCGTCTACGAGGTCGAGCGGCTGCGCGACGGCAAGAGCTACTCGACCCGCAGGGTCACCGCGATCCAGCACGGCAACGCCATCTTCTCGATCATGGTGTCGTTTCATATCGAGGAACAAGGCGCCTTCGATCATCAGGACAAGATGCCGGACGTGCCGCCGCCGGAAAAGCTCACCGCCGAGGAAGTGGCGAAACAGCCGATGTTCCGCGAGATGCCGGATTTCATCCGCCGCTATTATGAATCCGATCGCCCGATCGAGCTGCGACCGGTCGAGCTCGGCCGCTATTTCGGCCAGAAGATCGACGACGGCCGCATCCATGTCTGGATCCGCACCGCCTCGAAACTGTCCGACGATCCGGCGCTGCACATGTGCGCGCTGGCCTATGCGTCGGATTTCTCGCTGCTCGATGCCGCGATGGCGCGTTACGGCCGCACGCTGTTCGACCGCCGCATGATGCCCGCGAGCCTCGATCACGCGATGTGGTTTCACCGGCCGTTCCGCGCCGACGAATGGCTGCTCTACGCGCAGGATTCGCCGAGCGCGCAAGGCGGCCGCGGACTGACCCGCGGCCTGATCTTCAAGCAGGACGGCACGCTGGTGGCTTCCGTCGCGCAGGAAGGCTCGCTGCGCGAACGGAGGTAGACGCCTTCGCCGCTGACGCGCTATGCGCCGCGATCAACCAGTTCGAATTGCGAGACCATCCATTGCAAATACCAGCGCAATCATCCAGGGGATCGGGATGATGAAGACGCAGGCGATGACCGAACACGAGGGTCCGCCACAGCATTTCCAATCCCGTCGCCTTGAACAAGATCTCGCGATGGGTGCCGCCGATGTTGCGGCAAATCCAGCGCGTCTGCGCCACCACGACCCAGGCCCAGCCGACGATCGTGATGGCGGAAATGACCAACAGCAGGTACCAGCCGATATAGATCGAGCGCGCTGCCGTTGAAGGTGATCGGCAGCGGCTGACCGTTGGAGCTGAGATTGCTCGACGATCCAGCGCAGGATCATCCATGACAGATAGCCCTGCCCGACAATGGCGACCAGGTTGAACAGACGGCCGAGCCGCCCGACGTAGATCAGCGCTCCGAGGCCAGCCAAAGCCCACCAGATGTCCATCGGCTGGCCGGTGAAGGCGAGATTCGGCCGATCCGGCACCCGCAGGCGGGACGTCGTCCAGCGATAGAAACCGGTCGCGAGCCATGGCGCTGGCACGACCAGGAACATGACCGATCGCATAGAGCAGGCTCTGGCCGAGCAATTCGAACATCCCGGCATCGAACGACAGCGATACCGCCGCCCGGGCCGTAACGATCGACGGCATAGTGGTCAGTCGCGCCGTATTGGCCTGCAGCGCTTGCTGGCTGGCCGCGCGCCGGCGGCATTGGCGGCCGGCCGGATGTCCTCGTCATCAGGCCCGGAATATCTCTCGCCCGCTGCCAGTCCGCCATGCCCTCGGTCCACACCAGCGTATCAGCAGTGACCGTGTTTCTGGCGATGAGATTGCGAAATTGAGCTTCCGGAAATGGGCCTTGTTGCTGGCCTTGGGCAGCATAAAACCAGGATCGGTCGGACATTTCATTTCCTTGAGGCGCTGCGGCCGCACGTGCCAGCGCATAAATTGCATTTTGGTCAATTATCCGGGCCTTTTGCCGAAGGCCCCTGCGAAAACATCAGACTATCAAACAGAAATGGGCCCTGGTCACCGTTTTTCGGTTGGACCTGCCAAACTTTTTGTGCCATTCGAACAAAAAGATGCCAGACTTGATGAATGCCGGACATGCGGGAGCGCAAAACCGGGCATGATCGCCGTTTCGCGATCCGGGAAACGAAGGCCTGACCATGAAGCTCGTCGTCGCCATTATCAAACCCTTCAAGCTTGACGAGGTGCGCCAGGCGCTCACCGAGATCGGGGTCAGCGGCATGACCGTGACCGAGGTCAAGGGCTACGGCCGCCAGAAGGGTCACACCGAGGTCTATCGCGGCGCCGAATATGTCGTGAACTTCCTGCCCAAGCTGCGCATCGAAATCGCGGTCGCCTCGAACATTGCCGACAAGGCGGTCGAGGTCATCACCGCCAATGCCCGCACCGGGCAGATCGGCGACGGCAAGATCTTCGTGACGCCGATCGATCGCGCGTTGCGGATCCGGACCGGCGAAACCGACAGCGACGCGCTCTAGATCAAATGGGCTAGGTCCAATTCGGCATTTCCATCGCATCCGGCAACGACGCCCTGCGATGCGATCGACAGATCATAACGGCTGGGGAAATACCATGGGGGCACATTTGTGTCGTGCGGCGAAGCTGGCTGCGCCGATCGGACTTGTGACGATCTTCTGCGACGCCCGCGTTTGCGCAGGCGCAAACCATCAGCGCCGCCGATACCGCCTGGATGATCGTCGCCACCGCGCTGGTGCTGATGATGACGATTCCGGGACTGGCGCTGTTCTACGCCGGCATGGTGCGCAAGAAGAACGTGCTGGCGACGATGGCGCAGAGTCTGGCGGCGGTGGCCGTCATCTCGATCCTCTGGGTAGCGTTCGGCTACTCGCTGGTGTTCGTCGGCGACGGTCCATGGCTCGGAACGCTCGATCGCTGGTTTCTCGCCGGCATGACCATGGACAGCGTCAATCCCGCCGCAAAGACGATTCCGGAAGCGCTGTTCATGCTGTACCAGATGACGTTTGCGATCATCACCGTGGCGCTGGTCGCAGGCTCGGTCGCCGACCGCATGCGGTTCTCGGCCTATCTGTCGTTCTCGATCGGCTGGTTCATGTTCGTCTATATTCCGCTCGCGCACTGGGTCTGGGGCGGCGGTTTTCTCGGTGCGGCCGGCGTGCTGGATTTCGCCGGCGGCCTCGTGGTGCATCTGTCGGCGGGCGCCGGCGGTCTGGTCGCGGCAAAGGTGCTGGGACAGCGCCACGGCTACGGCAGCGAGAACTTGTCGCCGTTCGATCTGTCGCTCGCGGTGGTCGGCACCGGACTGTTGTGGGTCGGCTGGTTCGGCTTCAACGGCGGATCGGCGCTGGCGGCGAATTCGCGCGCGGTGATGGCGATCATTGCGACTCACCTTGCGGCCTGCGCTGGCGCGCTGACCTGGGGCGGGCATCGAATGGTCGATGCGGCGCAAGCCATCGGTGCTCGGCATGATTTCCGGCGCGGTCGCCGGGCTTGGCACGATCACGCCGGCCTCCGGCTTTGTCGCGCCCTGGGCCGGCGTCGTGATCGGCGTGATGGCCGGCCTGGTGTGCTTCTGGGCCTGCACCTGGCTGAAGCACCGCTTCAACTATGACGATTCGCTCGACGTGTTCGGCGTCCACGGCATCGGCGGGCTGATCGGTACCTGCTGACCGGCGTGTTTGCCTCCGCCGCGATTTGCGGGACGTCCGGCCTGATCGAGGGCAATCCGCACCAGCTCCTGCTCCAGCTCTATGGCGTCGCCGTTACCCTGGCCTGGTCGGCCGGCGTGACCTACGTGCTGCTCAGGCTGGTCAGCGCTGTTCGTGCCGCTGAGGGTGTCCCGCGAACACGAGCTGGTTGGCCTCGATATTTCGCAGCACGGCGAGGCGTTGCAGTAGAGCGCTCTCCGCTCGACTGCTTTTGTCTGCCTTCTCTGTGGGCACCATTATGTCACAGCCTGCCATGCCTACGGTTTGGGCAGGCATGGCTAGGGTTTGGGCGCGACCGAATAGCGCAGTCCGGCCCTTTTCGCCAGAGCCGGAAAACGCCTGCGTTCATAATCCGTTAGGGACCGCATCCGATCTGGCACGGCATTTGATTCCATGGGTCCTGGCCGTGCCCGCGTAGCGAACTCTCTTCGCGTGGTGAACCTCAGTCGGCACGCCCGGTCGCGTCTGGACCGGCCCAAGCGGGGATAGGACCCATGAAAATTGTTATGGCGATCATCAAGCCATTCAAGCTCGAAGAAGTCCGCGATGCCCTGACCGCCATCGGCGTCCATGGTCTCACGGTGACGGAAGTCAAGGGATACGGGCGGCAGAAAGGCCACACGGAAATCTATCGCGGCGCTGAATACGCGGTGAGCTTCCTGCCCAAGATCAAGATCGAGGTCGCGATCGCATCCGACCAGGTCGACAAGACCATCGACGCCATCACGTCCGCGGCGAAGACCGGACAGATCGGCGACGGCAAGATCTTCGTCATCAACCTCGACCACGCGGTTCGCATCCGCACCGGCGAGGTCGATGCCGCCGCACTTTGATTTCGCGCTCACCCCATCCAATCAGGAGTAAAACAAATGACGTTCAAACGTCCTACCCTCGCGGGATGGGCAGTCCTCGCAATCGGAGCGCTCTGCGCCGTAGGCTTCGTCGACGCCGCGATGGCGCAGACGGCGGCGCCGCTGCACGCGCCAGCCGGCTGCCGCCGCGGCAGTCGTTCCCAACAAGGGCGACACCGCCTGGATGCTGGTATCCAGCGCGCTCGTTCTGATGATGTCGATCCCGGGCCTCGCGCTGTTCTATGGCGGTCTCGTCCGCACCAAGAACATGGCCTCGGTTCTGACCCAGGTGTTCGCGATCGTGTCGATGGTCGGCGTGATCTGGACCCTCTACGGCTATTCGCTCGCCTTCACCGACGGCGGCAGCATGACGCCGTGGATCGGCGGCTTCGCCAAGGCCTTCATGCACGGCATCGATGCCAACTCGACGGCGGCGACCTTCTCCAACGGCGTGGTGATTCCGGAACTCGCCTACTTCGTGTTCCAGATGACCTTCGCGATGATCACGCCCGCCCTGATCGTCGGCGCCTTCGCCGAACGCATCAAATTCTCGGCGGTGATGCTGTTCATCCTGCTGTGGGTGACCTTCATCTACTTCCCGATCGCGCATTGGGTCTGGTACGTGGCTGCTCCGGATGACGTCGCAGCCGCCGCCAAGGCGCTCGCCGCTGCGGCCGACGGCGCGGCCAAGACCGCGGCGCAGGCCAAGCTCGACGAAGTCACCGGCGCCGTCGGCTGGCTTGCCGGCGCCGGCGCGCTCGACTTCGCGGGCGGCACGGTGGTGCACATCAATGCCGGCATCGCCGGCCTCGTCGGCGCGCTGATCATCGGCAAGCGTATCGGCTACGGCAAGGACCTGATGGCTCCGCACTCGCTGACCATGACCATGATCGGCGCCTCGCTGCTGTGGGTGGGCTGGTTCGGCTTCAACGCCGGCTCCAACCTCGAAGCCAACGGCACCACGGCGCTGGCCTTCGTCAACACCATGGTGGCGACCGCGGCTGCCGCGCTGTCCTGGCTGCTGTGCGAATGGATCGTCAAGGGCAAGCCCTCGCTGCTCGGCATCTGCTCGGGCGCGGTCGCGGGTCTGGTCGCGGTCACGCCGGCTTCCGGCTTCGCCGGTCCGATCGGCGCGATGGTCCTCGGCTTCGTCGTCTCGCCGGTCTGCCTGTTCTTCGTCTCGACGGTGAAGAACGCGCTCGGCTATGACGACGCGCTCGACGTGTTCGGCGTCCACTGCATCGGCGGAATCATCGGCGCGCTCGGCACCGGCATTCTGGTCAATCCCGCGCTCGGTGGCGTCGGCATCACCGACTACACCAACATCACCGGAAACAACGCCGGCACCTACGACTTCGTCACCCAGATGATCGCGCAGGGCAAGGCGGTCGGAGCGACCTTGCTCTGGTCGGGCATCGGTTCGGCGATCCTCTACAAGCTCGTCGACATCGTGGTCGGCCTGCGTCCCTCGGTCGAGGAGGAACGCGAGGGTCTCGACATCACCGATCACGGCGAGCGCGCCTACAACATGTAGGTCTCGCCGGGCGCGATCTCGCGAGATCGCGCCCAGAACCCACGGTTCGGGCACATACCCGGCAATGCCCTGACCGTCGAGGGGCTCCAGCGCAAGCTGGAGCCCCTTTCTTTTCGCGGAAATAGGGACTGGATAGACCCGGCCGGCCGATGGTTAATCGCGTCTTAACCTCGCCGTATCTATGGTGGTTCTGATCCTCTATCGGCGTGGCCTCGACGCGCGACGCGGCCGCCCTGGGAGTGCTGGCATCTCGACCCATGGCAATGACCGCTTCATCCCGCATGCCGCAAGGCACCGGCAGTCCGGAGAGCGAGCGCTCGCCATTCGCGCGGCTGACCGAGCTGCTGGCGCCGTACAAGCCAGCTAAGCCATTGATTACCCTGTCATTGGGGGAGCCGCAGCACCCTGTTCCGGCATTTGTCGGACCGGTGCTGGCAAAGCATATTGCCGATTTCGGCCGCTATCCGATCGCCAGGGGCATCGAGCCGTTCCGGCGCGCTGCCGCCAACTGGCTCTCCAGCCGGTTCGAGTTGCCGCGGCCGATCGATCCCGAGAGCGAACTTCTGGTGCTCAATGGCAGCCGCGAAGGCCTGTTCTTCGCCGCGCTGACGGCGGCGCGCTATGTCGGCGCGCGCAAGGGCCGGCCGGCGATCCTGGTGCCCAATCCGTTTTATCCCGCCTATGGCGCGGGTTCGCGCGCGGCGGATTGCGAAACCGTCTATCTGCCGACCACGCCCGCCAACGGATTTCTCCCCGACCTCGACGCGCTTGACGATGCCACGCTGGCGCGAACCGTTGCGATCTACATCGCCTCCCCCGCCAACCCGCAAGGCGCGGTGGCCTCGCGCGATTATTTCGTCCGGCTGAAGAGGCTTGCCGACCGCTTCGGCTTCATGATCCTGAGCGACGAGTGCTATTCGGAAATCTACACCAAGCAGATGCCCGGCAGCGCGCTGGAATGCGCCGGGCCCGACTTCACCAACGTCGTTGCGTTTCAATCGCTGTCGAAACGCTCCAACCTGCCGGGCATGCGGGTCGGCTTCGCCGCGGGCGACAAGGAATTCCTCGCCGCCTTTCATGAACTGCGCAATGTCGCGGCGCCGCAGGTGCCGGTGCCGCTGCAACAGGTCGCGATCGCGGCCTACAGCGACGAGGCGCATGTCGAGGAGAACCGCAGGCTCTACCGCATCAAGTTCGATCTCGCCGATCAAATCCTCGGCAACCGCTACGGCTATGTCAGGCCGGCCGGCGGCTTCTGCGTCTGGCTCGACGTCTCGGGTCGCGGCGGCGATGAAGCCGCGACGATAAAACTTTATCGCGACGCCGGCGTGCGCGTGGTGCCAGGAAGTTATCTGGCGCGGCAGCAGGCCGACGGAAGCAATCCCGGCTCCGGCTATATCCGCCTGGCGCTGGTGGCGGACAGTGAATCTACGGCCGAAGCGTTGCATCGGCTGGTCGAAGTTCTGGATTAACGAGGTCGAGCATGCCAGCGATCGAACGTGTCATTCCCCTGGTCGGCCAATTGCCAGCCTCGATGCGCGCGGCGCTGCGGCGGCGGTTGCGCGAATGCGCAGGCCTCGGCTTGATCGTGCTGTCGGGCCTGATAAGCGCGGCAATGATGAGCTGGTCGGTGCAGGATCCAAGCCTCAGTCACGCGACGTCGCGTGCGATCCACAACGTCATCGGTTATCCCGGCGCCATCGGCGCGGATCTCCTGATGCAGATTCTGGGCTTCGGCGCCATCATGCTGATCCTGCCGATCGCGGTGTGGGGCTGGCGCATGCTGACCCATCGCACCTTCGATCGCGAAGCATTGCGCCTGGGCTGCTGGATCCTGTGTACGGTGATCGCAGCAGGCTTTGCCAGCTGCTGGCCGCACAGCGGCGCATGGCGGCTGCCAACCGGGCTTGGCGGCGTGGTCGGTGATGCGTTGCTGCGCGCGCCCGCCGTCATATTCGGACCGCCCGGCTTTCTTTATCGCCTGGTGCTGGGAATCATGCTCGGCGTCGCGATGGTCGCGACATTCCTGATCGCATGCGGCTTCGGCTCGCGTCCTCAGGTAGAGGAGGAAACACCGATCGAGGACGACGACACGCCATTCGAGCAAGAGGATGACGGCGGTTCAGTCTCGCTGGGATGGGTGTTTCATGCCGTGATGAGCGCCAAGGCCCGGCTCGGCCGGCTGATTGTCGCGACCTATCGACGGCTGGTCTCAAGCGGGCCCGCAAAGGGCGCTACCGCTTTCGAGCGTCATGAGCCTAACCTCGGCGGTCATTCGGCA
The DNA here is from genome assembly GCA_963806075.1 of uncultured Alphaproteobacteria bacterium. GTDB lineage: Bacteria > Pseudomonadota > Alphaproteobacteria > Rhizobiales > Xanthobacteraceae > Bradyrhizobium. The sequence goes on along the minus strand of CAWDWT010000011.1, from coordinate 588,282 downwards.
CCGTCACTATCGCCCGAGGCCGACAAGGATTTCGAGGACGAGGAAGAAGACGACGAGGAAGAAGCCGCCCCCGCGCCGCGCAAGAAAGCCGTCCCCCGCGCGGCCGGGCGCAAGTCCTCCAGCAAGTTCGAACTGCCCTCGGTCTCGGTGCTAACCCTGCCCAAGGCATCCGATCGCCAGCCGCTCAGCAGATCGGAACTGGATAACAATTCGCGTGCGCTGGAAAGCGTGCTCGGGGATTTCGGCGTGCGCGGCGAGATCGTCAAGGCCAACCCCGGACCGGTCGTGACATTGTACGAACTCGAGCCCGCGCCCGGCATCAAATCGTCCCGCGTGATCGGGCTTGCCGACGATATCGCCCGCTCGATGAGCGCGCTGTCGGCGCGCGTTGCCGTCGTGCCCGGCCGCAATGCGATCGGCATCGAACTGCCGAACGCGCATCGCGAAAAGGTCTACTTGCGCGAATTGCTGTCCGTAAAGGACCACAACGAATCGGTAGCGAAACTGCCGCTATGCCTCGGCAAGAACATCGGCGGCGAATCCATCATCATCGACCTGGCGCGCACGCCGCATATGCTGATCGCGGGTACCACCGGCTCCGGCAAATCCGTCGCCATCAACACCATGATCCTGAGTCTGGTGTACCGGTTGCGCCCGGATCAGTGCCGTCTGATCATGGTCGATCCGAAAATGCTCGAACTCTCCGTCTATGACGGCATCCCGCATCTGCTGACGCCTGTTGTGACCGATCCGAAGAAGGCAGTGGTCGCGCTGAAATGGGCCGTGCGCGAGATGGAAGAGCGCTACAAGAAAATGTCGAAGCTCGGCGTGCGCAATATCGACGGCTACAATGCGCGGCTTGGCGAGGCCAGATCCAAGGGCGAGGAACTCACGCGTACCGTGCACACCGGCTTCGACAAGGAAACCGGCAAGGCGATCTACGAGGAAGAGAAACTCGATCTCGATCCGCTGCCCTACATCGTGATCATCGTCGACGAAATGGCCGACCTGATGATGGTCGCCGGCAAGGACATCGAAGGCGCGGTGCAGCGGCTGGCGCAGATGGCGCGCGCCGCGGGCCTGCACGTCATCCTCGCGACCCAGCGGCCGTCGGTCGACGTCATCACCGGCACCATCAAGGCGAACTTCCCGACCCGCATCTCGTTTCAGGTCACCTCGAAAATCGACAGCCGCACCATTCTCGGCGAAATGGGCGCCGAACAATTGCTCGGTCAGGGCGACATGCTCTACATGGCCGGCGGCGGACGCATCAGCCGTGTCCACGGGCCCTTCGTCTCCGACGAAGAGGTCGAGAAGGTGGTGCGTCATCTCAAATCGCAGGGCCAGCCCGAATATCTCGAGGCGGTTACCGCGGAAGAGCCGACCGACGAAGACGGCGCGGTATTCGACTCCACCGGCATGGGCGGCGATGGCGGCGGCGACCTGTTCTCGCAGGCGGTAGCGATCGTCAAGCGTGACCGCAAGGCCTCCACCAGCTACATTCAGCGCCGGCTGCAGATCGGCTACAACCGCGCCGCGTCGCTGATGGAGCGTATGGAACTTGAAGGCATCGTCGGGCAGGCCAATCACGCAGGCAAACGCGAAATACTTGTCGAGGAAGAAGAAAACCGCTTTTGAGCCGCCTGGCCACAGAAGCTGTTGAAATCAAATTCTCACGGAAAAACGATATCCGCCTGGGCCCAAATCACGATAGAACGGCCCGAAGCTTAAGCAGGCCAATGCGTTTGAACAGAGATTCGAAATTCCTGGTCACCAAGCCATCGGTAATTCGCAGGACGCGAATCGCGCGGGCTATCCTGATCGCGGCCGGCCTTCTCGGGGCCCCATCGTTCGGACAGAATGTGCCGATTCCAAAACCCGCGCCAAAGGGCCGCAACATCCAGATGAGCGCGTCGGAGCCGCCACGGGCTCCGGCAACCACCGGCACTCTCCAGCTAAAGCCGCCGGATCCGGTGATTCCCGATCCGCGCCGCAATCAGCCCGCCAGCATTCTTGCCAGTTTTGACGCCAATCAAAAAGCGCAGGCCGCCAAAGTCAGCGCCTATCTGTCGTCACTGCAGACGCTGGTCGGAAATTTCGTGCAGGTCGCGCCGGACGGCAGCAAGACCAAGGGCGATTTTTACATCCAGAAACCCGGCAAGGTGCGTTTCGAATATGACCCGCCGAGTCCGATCGAATTGATCGCCGACGGCTCGTCGCTGGCGGTACGCGACCGCAACCTCGCCACCCAGGATATCTATCCGCTGTCGCAAACGCCGCTGCGCTATCTGCTGTCGGACCGCATCGACCTGTTAAAGGACACTAACGTCGTCAGCGTGACGTCGGACGACCTCTATATCAGCGTCACGATCGAGGAGAAGCAGGCCGTGATCGGCACCAGCCGTCTGATGCTGATGGTTGGCGTCAAGGACGGACAACTCAAGCAATGGACCGTGACCGATCCACAGGGCTACGACACCACGGTGGCGGTCTACAATCTCGATAGCACCAAGAAAGTCGATCCCAACCTGTTCAAGATTGACTTCACCAAATATCCGAGCTCGCCGGGCTGAACCACGACCTGCGCCCACGACCGACGTCTCGGGAATCGGACCGGACGCAGTTACCCACCGCATTCGCCCGACGAAGCGGCCCGCCAGGCTCGCAAAGGCGGCAGCAAAGCCCGTATGTTGTCGGCTGGCACGCCTGTCCCTTCGGAACCAAATGCTCCTGCTCTCTCGCGCCGACATCCATCCCGATGCGCTTTTCCCTGACCACCTGGAACATCAATTCGGTGCGGCTTCGCATCGATCTCGTCGCCAAATTCCTCAAATCGTCGCGGCCCGAGGTCCTGTGCCTGCAGGAGACGAAATGCATCGACGATGCCTTTCCCTTGAAACGCTTCAAACGGCTCGGCTATGAGCATGTCGCGCTGAACGGGCAAAAGGGCTACCACGGCGTCGCCATCGTCTCGAAGCTGCCGTTCGAGACCACCGATATCAGGACCTTCTGCGACAAGCTCGATTCGCGTCACATCTCGGTCGAGTTCGGCGCGGGCGCGCAACTGTCGAAGCCGTTGGTGCTGCACAATTTCTACGTTCCGGCTGGTGGCGATATTCCGGATCCCGTGCTCAATCCGAAATTCGAACACAAGCTACAATTTCTCGACGAGATGAAGGCGTGCGAGCCGCTGCATCCGCGCGGCGACGACCGTCATATCCTGGTCGGCGACCTCAACGTCGCGCCGCACGAGAACGACGTGTGGTCGCACAAGCAATTGCTGAAGGTGGTGTCGCACACGCCGATCGAATGCGAGAAGCTGTTGGCAGCGCAGGCCAGCGGTGAATGGATCGACGTCGCGCGCGACCGCATCCCGCTGTCGGAAAAGGTCTACACCTGGTGGAGCTACCGCGCCGCCGACTGGACCGTCGGTGACCGCGGCCGCCGGCTCGACCACATCTGGGTCTCCCGCGCGCTCAGGGATGGCGTCAGCGACTTCAGAATCACCCGCGACGCGCGGAGCTGGGAGCGGCCTTCCGATCATGTCCCGGTCACGGTGACGATGGAAGTGTAGGCCATCGGAAGTGTTGGCCATCGCGTTTTTCAGGCGAAGCCCGACCGTTTCGCTTACCGTAAACGCGTCAAATTTACGTCGTCAGCTTCGCGCTCGCCATCAGCATATCGCTGGCGATCTGGCTGGTGCGGTTGGCAAATTCGTCGCGAAGCCGGCGCGCGGCCGCCGGATCGCTTTCCAGCACGCGCTGGAACAGGCTGCGCGCGATCCTGATCACCGAGGAATGTTCCAGCGCCGTCGCTGTCGACGGCCGCGACATCGCAACCACCAGCGCGAGTTCGCCGATCAATGCGCCAGGACCGGCGATCGTTTCGGCGCCATTGCCGTCGGCGATCCGGAACGATCCGCGCTGCACGATAAATCCGGCATCGGCTTCGTCGCCCGCGGCGAACAACAAATCGCTGCGCCTGAAATCGCGCTGCTCGGAGCCGATCGCGAGCATCCGCAGCGCAGCCGTCCCTAGCAGGCGCAGGGTCGGCACGCGCTCCAGCAAGGCAACGTCATCTTCGATTGACATGCAAAACCGGTAATCGGGACGCACTAATTACAAAACGAATCGTATCACGGCACCAGCTTGTAGCCGCCGGCTTCCGTCACCAGGATCTCGGGATTGGCGGCGTCTTTCTCGATCTTCTGCCGCAGCCGGTAGATATGCGTTTCCAGGGTGTGGGTGGTGACGCCCGAATTATAGCCCCACACCTCCTGCAGCAGCGTCTCACGCGACACCGGCAACTGGCCGGCCCGGTAGAGGAAGCGCAAGATCGCGGTTTCCTTCTCGGTCAGCCGTACCTTGCGGGCATTGGCGCCGGTCAGCATCTTGGAGCCGGGTCGGAAACTGTAGGGTCCGACCGAAAACACCGCGTCCTCGCTGGCCTCGTGCTGGCGGAGCTGGGCGCGGATCCGCGCCAGCAGCACGGCGAACCGAAATGGTTTGGCGACATAGTCGTTGGCGCCGGATTCGAGCCCGAGGATGGTGTCCGAATCGGTATCGTGACCCGGTGAGCATGATAATCGGCGCCTTGAAGCCACCCTTGCGCAGGCTACGCACCACTTCGCGGCCGTCGGTGTCAGGCAATCCCACATCCATCAGCACCAGGTCGGGCGCATTGGTCTTGGCGGCGTTGGCGCCCTTGGCGCCGGTATCGACAGCGGAGGCCTCGAATTCCTCGTGCAGCGACAACTGCTCGACCAGCGTGTCGCGCAAGTCGGTGTCGTCATCCACGATCAGAATCTTGCGGGCGTTGGCCATGTCATACAATCCTCTTGGGCCGATTGAATAAGACGTCGTCGGCCGGCTCTTGGTCCTGGATGTGGTCAGTCGAATCTCGATCGATCAAGTCTTTGGCGGGAAAAATGGATTTGTCAGGGTTGTTTCGTCTTGAGGTAGGGGCCTGTTACCGATTCACAAGCCGACAGACAGTCTACTCCAGAATTTGCAGGTATTTGGATGAATGTCCTGTAATGCCCGGGAATTCGGCGGCGTTTGGGTCCGGCGGGCAAGCCAGATCGCGATTCGTAAGAAAGGCAAGTTATTTCAATGGCTTCCAACAAAGCTCCAGGTAGCAGCCCGCTGACAACCATCCGGGTTCGCGCGGCAGCGGGCAATCCGCGCCGGGGCTGGCTCGCGGCGGGCGGGTTGACGGTACCGGTCGCACTTGGCCGCGGCGGTATCAGGGCCAACAAGCGCGAAGGTGACGGCGCCACTCCAAGGGGCACGTTTCGGCCGCTGCGCGTGTGGTGGCGTGCCGATCGCCATCCGCGTCCCCAAACCTTCCTGCCGGTTCGCGCGATCAGGTCCGAAGACGCCTGGTGCGAGGACCCCTCCAGCCGGCATTACAATCGGCCCATACGGCTCGAGCGGAACCGCCACGGCGACCGGCTGACGCGCGAGGACCGCCTATATGATTTTATCGTCGAGATCGACCACAACACTTCGCCGCGAGTAGCCGGCCGCGGCAGCGCGGTGTTCCTGCATCTGGCGCGGCCAGATTTTTCACCGACCGCGGGTTGCGTATCGATGACCCGCTCGGCGATGTTGCGCCTGTTGGAGCGGATCGGTCCACAGACCAAAATCGTGATCGAGTAAGATCGAAGGTATCACGCCATGCTCGACAACAATCAGATCGCGGCGGCAGCGCGCATCCTGAACGATCACTGGCGCGCCGGCACCAAGCTCGGCGCACTCGAAGCCTCGCAACGGCCCGCGCGACCGCGCCGACGGCTACGCCATCCAGGCGGCGATCGAACGCACATCGAGCAAACCTCTGTTCGGCTGGAAGATCGCCGCCACCAGCGAGGCCGGGCAGAAGCATATCAATGTCGATGGCCCGATGGCCGGGCGCATTCTGGCCGAAACCGTCATCCCGAATGGCGGCACCGCTTCGATGGCTGGAAATGAAATGCGGGTCGGTGAACCCGAATTCGCCTTCCGGATGGCGAAGGATTTGCCGCCGCGATCGCAGCCCTACACGATGGATCAGGTTCTCGATGCCGTTGGCGCGTTGCATCCGGCGATCGAGATTCCGGATTCGCGGTTTTCCGATTTCGTCAGCGCCGGCGCCGCGCAGCTCATTGCGGACAATGCCTGCGCGCACCTGTTCGTGCTGGGCTCGCCGGCAATGTCGAATTGGCGCGAGCTCGATCTGGCCGAGCAGAGACCGGTCATTGCGCTGCGCGACAAACGCTATAGCGGCTACGGCAAGAACGTGCTGGGCGATCCCCGCGAAGCATTGCTGTGGCTTGCCAATGAATTGCGGCAACTTGGCGTGACGCTGCGGGCTGGCCAAATCGTCACCACCGGCACCTGCCACCCGCCGCTGCCGATCCAGTCCGGCGATTTCCTGGCCGCCGATTTCGGTTCGCTCGGAAAGGTTTCGGTTGGCTTCCGCTGAGCGAAGAGGCCGTCAACGGTGCCCGAAAATCGCGGAACCGACCCGGACATGGGTTGCGCCAAATTGAATTGCGACCGCGAAATCGGCGCTCATGCCCATCGACAGGTTCTTCAGCCCGTTGCGCGCGGCGATCTTCGCGGTCAGCGCGAAATGCGGCGCCGGCGCTTCATCGACCGGCGGAATGCACATCAGGCCGGAAATTTCCAAACCGTATTTCTCGTGGCAACTCGCGATGAAGGCGTCCGCTTCGGCGGGCGCGATGCCTGCTTTCTGCGGTTCCTCCCCGGTGTTGAGCTGAACAAACAGTTCAGGCCGCTTTTTTTGAGAATTGATTTCCTTGGCTAATGCTTCGCAAATACTCGGACGGTCGACCGAATGGATGGCGTCGAACAGCGCTACCGCCTCTTTCGCCTTGTTGGATTGCAGCGGCCCGATCAGATGCAAGGCCAAACCCGGATAAGCCGATATTAACCCTGGCCATTTGGCTTTGGCTTCCTGCACGCGATTTTCGCCGAAAACGCGCTGTCCCGCCGTGATTACGCGCGAAACGGTCTCCGCATCGAATGTTTTGGAAACCGCGATCAGTGTCACCGACGCCCGATCGCGCCGCGCCTCCTGGCAGGCGCGCACGATGTCGGTCTCCACCGCGGCAAGCGCGGTTGGTAAAGGCCCGGTTATCGGCGAAGTATTTTCGGGCGTCATCGCAACGGGCCGATCCTGATTTACGGAGTAGGTCGAATTTTACCGAGTTCAGGAAAGGCTTCTTGAACCCTCCCCCCTATGTTGCTGGTGGGGGCTGGGGATAACGATGTCACGATTCACCTTCAACCGCAAAAAAGCAAAGCTCAAGAAGCTTCTTGGAATTCGCGCGCGGCTTGCATTGCTGGCGCTGATTTTGGTGGCGCCCCTGATGCTGGATCGCGCCCGCTCGCTCGAAGATACCCGATCCAAGCAAATCTCCCAGGCCTCCGAGGAATTCGCGGAACTGGCGGAGCACAGCGCCGACACCCAGCACGAAGTCATTTCATCGGTCGAGACCATGCTGAAATCGGCCGCCTATATTCGCGCCTCCGAGGATGGCATCGGCCGCAGCTGCGACCTGCTGCGCGAGAGCTTGCCGGTCGACCTGCCCTGGATCAGCAGCCTGCTCATCGTCGGCGGCGACGGGCACGTCCAGTGCGCAACCCGTAAGGAACTGGTCGGCGTTGATCTGAGCAAGCGGGACTATTTGAAGAAGGCGCGGGAAACCCGCAACTTCGTGTTCAGCGATTTTCTGTTCGCGATCACGACCGACAAGCCGATCGTAATTGCAGCCTATCCGGTATCCGCCATCCGCGCAGATTCCGATGTGGTTATCGTTGCCGGCATCAGCCTGAACTGGATGTCGACGATCATGGGCAACCTCGGCGGCCGCCCGGGAATTTCGGCCGCGTTAGTCGACAGCACCGGGATAGTGCTGGCCGCGCCGGCTGATGAAGCGAGCATCATCGGCCGGTCACTGGATTCGATCCCGCTATTGGCTTCGATCGCCGGTAAGGTGCTCAATTCGGACAAGAACGAGGGATCCATTTCGTTCGTCGCGGCCGACAGCTCCAGGCGGATCGTGAACTTCGCGCGAATTCCCGGCACGCAGTCGCGCCTGATCGTCAGCATCGACGAAACCAAGGTGTCGGCGGCGATCAATCGCGATATTCGCACCGCCTATCTGCAGCTCTGCTTTGTCTGCGTGTTCGTGCTTATCGGCGCGCTGGTTGCCGCGGAAAAGCTCATCGTCTATCCCGTCGAGATGATGGCGACCGCCGCGAAACGCTTCGGCCAGGGCGATTGGTCGGCGCGCGCCGGACGCCGCAATTTGCCGGCCGAATTCGTTCCGCTGGCGCGCGCCTTCAATGCGATGGCGGCCAGGCTCGGCGAACGGGAGCGTGAGCTGATCGCAACCAACGATCGGCTGACGGTGATGGCCTCGATCGACATGCTGTCCGGCCTCGCCAATCGCCGCGGCTTCCAGAGCCGGCTCGATTTCGAATGGATGAAGGCGCAGCAATGCGACACCGAACTGTCGCTGCTGATGATCGACGTCGATCACTTCAAGCTCTACAACGACACCTACGGCCATCTCGAAGGCGACACCTGCCTTGCCAGAATCGGCGAAACGCTGGCTGGAATCGCGGCCGATACCATGGGCTTTGCCAGCCGTTACGGCGGTGAAGAATTCTGCTTGCTATTGCCGAACACGGCGGCGGCGCGCGCCCTCGAGATCGGCGAACAGGTGCGCCAGGCGGTTTCGGCCCAGGCAGTGCCGCACGTCACCAGCATACATCAGATGGTCACTGTCAGCGTTGGCGTCGCCACCACCAAGCCCAACGATACCCAGCAACCGGGCGACCTGATCGAAGCCGCCGACGCGGCGCTTTATGCCGCCAAGCATCGCGGCCGTAACGCCGTGGTCGAGCACGGCTTCGTGCGAGTCACGGACGGCTCGATGACGATGGCGAGCTGAGCGGACACCTTCCCCGAGAGCTGCGATCAAGCGATCCGACCGGCGGCGCGCGCCTGCCGTTCGAGCCGTTGACCCCGCAGCCGCTTTTGTGGCCTAGTCCGCCGTCCTCCGAAACGGCCACCGGCCAGCGAAAAGCCCCGCGATTCCATGACCTCCGAACGCTATAACGCACGCGAATCCGAGCCGCACTGGCAACGCCAGTGGAACCAGCAGGCCATCTTCACCGCCAAAAACGACGACCCGCGGCCGAAATATTACGTGCTGGAGATGTTCCCCTATCCGTCCGGCCGCATCCATATCGGCCACGTCCGAAATTACACACTGGGCGATGTGCTGGCGCGATTCATGCGCGCCAAGGGGTTCAACGTGCTGCACCCGATGGGCTGGGATGCGTTCGGGTTGCCGGCGGAAAACGCCGCGATCGAGCGCAAGGTCGCGCCGAAGGCGTGGACCTACGACAATATCGCGGCGATGAAAAAACAGTTGCAGTCGATCGGGCTGTCGCTGGATTGGGCGCGCGAATTCGCGACCTGCGATCCCTCTTATTACAAACATCAGCAGAAGATGTTCCTGGATTTCCTGCGCGCAGGGCTCGCCGAACGCGAGAAGCGCAAGATCAACTGGGACCCGGTCGACATGACCGTGCTGGCCAACGAGCAGGTGATCGACGGGCGCGGCTGGCGCTCCGGCGCCGTCGTCGAACAGCGCGAGATGAATCAGTGGGTGTTCAAGATCACCAAATACTCCCAGGAGCTGCTCGACGCGCTCGACACGCTGGATCGCTGGCCGGACAAGGTGCGGCTGATGCAGCGCAACTGGATCGGCAGAAGCGAAGGCATGCTGGTGCGCTTCGAGCTCGATCCCAAAACCTTGCCTGAAGACCTCTCGCCTGCCGGCGAAACCGAGCTGAAGATTTTTACGACACGGGCTGACACGCTGTTCGGCGCCAAGTTCATGGCGATCGCCGCCGATCATCCGCTGGCGCAGGCGGCGGCGGCGAAGAATCCGAAACTCGCGGCGTTCATCGCCGAGGTGAAGCGGATCGGCACCGCGCAGGAAATCATCGACACCGCAGAGAAGCAGGGATTTGATACCGGCATCCGCGCCATTCATCCGTTCGATCCGGACTGGACGCTGCCGGTCTACGTCGCCAATTTCGTGCTGATGGAATACGGCACCGGCGCGATCTTCGGCTGCCCCGCGCACGACCAGCGCGACCTCGACTTCGTCAACAAATACGGCCTCGGCAACACGCCGGTTGTCTGCCCCGAAGGCCAGGATCCCAAAACCTTCGTCATTACCGATACGGCCTATGACGGCGACGGCCGCATGATCAATTCGCGCTTCCTCGACGGCATGACCATCGAGCAGGCCAAGGAAGACGTGGCAAGGCGGCTGGAAGCCGCCATGCGCGGCAACATGGCGGTCGGCGAGCGGCGGGTAAATTTCCGGCTGCGCGATTGGGGCATTTCGCGTCAGCGCTATTGGGGCTGTCCGATCCCGGTGATCCACTGCGAAAAATGCGACGTGGTGCCGGTGCCGGACAAGGATCTGCCGGTGGTGCTGCCCGAGGACGTCAGCTTCGACAAGCCGGGCAACGCGCTCGACCATCATCCGACCTGGAAGCACGTCACCTGTCCGCAATGCGGTAGCAAGGCCACCCGCGAAACCGACACCATGGACACGTTCGTGGATTCGTCGTGGTACTTCGCGCGCTTCACCGATCCCTGGAATGACAAGGCGCCGACCTCGCCTGAGGTGGCGAACCGGATGATGCCGGTCGACCAGTATATCGGCGGCGTCGAGCATGCGATCCTGCATCTGCTCTATAGCCGCTTCTTCACCCGCGCGATGAAAGCCACCGGTCACATCGACATGAAGGAGCCGTTCGCCGGCATGTTCACCCAGGGCATGGTGGTGCACGAGACCTATCAGAAAGCCGACGGCACCTTCGTCACGCCGGCCGAGGTGACGGTGGAAACCGGCGGCAAGGGCCGGCGCGCGCTGCTGACCGGGACCGGCGAGGAAGTCACGATCGGTCCGATCGAGAAGATGTCGAAGTCGAAGAAGAATACCGTCGACCCCGACGACATCATCGCGACCTATGGCGCCGACGTTGCGCGCTGGTTCATGCTGTCGGATTCCCCGCCCGACCGCGACGTGATCTGGAGCGACGAACGCGTGCAAGGTGCCTCGCGCTTCGTGCAGCGGCTGTGGCGGCTGGTCAACGAATTCAGCTGAAATCGCCAAGGCCGCGCCGGCCACCCGGCCGGCGTCATTCGGGGCGGACGCGCTGGCGTTGCGCAAAGCTGCCCATGGCGCGCTCGACAAGGTTTCCACAGGCATTGAGAAGCTGCATTTCAACGTCTGCCTTGCTTATATCCGGGAATTCGCCAATGCACTGGCGGAGGTCCTGGCACGCGAAGGCCAATCCACGCCCGGCTGCGCGCCGGATCTTGCCTGGTCGATTCGCGAGTCCTCGGCCATTCTCGTTCAATTGTTCTCGCCGATGATGCCGCATCTGGCCGAGGAATGCTGGCGGGTGCTGGGGCAGCCCGGGCTGGTTTCCGAGGCCAATTGGCCGCAAATCGAACGTGATTTGCTGGTTGAAGACACGGTAACACTGGTGGTCCAGGTCAACGGCAAAAAGCGGGGTGAGGTCACGGTGGCACACCAAGCCCAAAATCCGGAAATTGAGACTGCCGTTTTGGCGCTCGATACGGTAAAACAGGCCTTGGGTGGCAAAACCGTGCGCAAGATAATCATCGTGCCCATGAGGATCGTCAATGTCGTCGGCTAGGCTAGGCATCGCGGTTCGGCTGTTGGTCGTCGCCGCACTCGCGGCGCTGACGGCCGGCTGTTTCCAGCCGATGTATGCCGAACATGAAGACGGAACCGGCCTGCGCGACAAGCTGCTGACGGTTGATCTTCCGCCGGTCGACAAGCCCAACGCCTCGCGCGAGGCCCGGGTCCAGGTCGCGATCCGCAACGCGCTGGCGTTCAAGCTCTATGGCGCGGCCGTCGGCGCACCGCCGCTTTACAGGCTGGACATCAGGTTCACGACCACGCGCTCTTCGTTGATCGTCAACCTCGCCACCGGACTGCCCGACAGCGAGACTTACGGCATCGATGCGCAGTACAATCTGGTCGAGCTCGCAACCAATAAATCGGTGATGAACGGCACGACGTTCTCGCATCTCTCCTACGATATCCCCGGCAGCTACCAGCGGTTCGCCCGCGCCCGCGCCGTTCGCGACGCCGAAGACCGCGCCGCGAATGAAATCGCCGAAAATATCAAGACCCGGCTGGCGTCCTTTTTCTTTGCCGGCACCTGAGGTCTGAGGTTCGGGTAGCGGACCGAAAGCCATATCCGTTCGTCGGAATGACGAAGCCAGCTAATCCCAACAGGTCTGTTCGTGGTCGCGCTACGCGGAAGGGACATCGACACTTTCCTGGCCCGGCCGGATCCGGGCCGCCCCATCATCCTGCTCTACGGTCCCGATGCCGGCCTGGTGCGCGAGCGCGCCGATGCGCTGCTGGCGTCCGCGGTCGACGATCCCAACGATCCGTTTTCGCTGGTGCAGGCTCGACGGCGACGAATTGTCGGCCGAGCCGTCGCGGCTGGTCGATGAAGCGATGACGGTGCCGCTGTTCGGCGGCCGCCGCGCCATCCGCGTCCGCGCCGGCGCGCGCAGCTTCGCCAGCGGTATCGATACGCTGGCGGACACCCCGATCAAGGATTGCCGCATCGTGATCGAGGCCGGCGAGCTGCGCGCGGAAAATCCGCTGCGCAAGGCCTGCGAGCGCGCCAAGACCGCGGTCGCGATCGCCTGCTATCCCGATGGCGAACGCGATCTCGCGAAACTGATCGACGATGAATTGCGGATCGCAAACCTGCGCATCACCGCCGACGCGCGCGCGTCACTGACCGCCCTGCTCGGCGGTGACCGCCAGGCCTCGCGCAACGAACTGCGCAAGCTCACGCTTTATGCTCACGGCAAGGGCGAAGTCACGCTGGAGGACGTCATGGCGGTTGTCGCCGACGCCTCCGAACTGAAGATCGATCCGATCGTCGACGGCGCGTTCGCCGGCAAGCCCGAACTGGTCGAGACCGAATTCGCCAAGGCCATGGTCGCCGGCACCTATCCCGGCGTGATCATTTCCGCGGCCCAGCGCCAGGCCGCGTGGCTGCACAAGACCGCGCTCGCGGCGGCGGAAGGAACGCCGGTTTCGACCTTGCTCGACAGCGGCTTTCCGCGGCTGCATTTTTCGCGCAAGGCCAATGTCGAAACCGCGCTACGCCATTTCAACCCGGCGCGGCTGGTATCGGTGATCGAGCTGCTCGCCACCGCGGCGCTCGATATGCGCAAGCAGGCCTCGCTTGCCGCCGCGATCGCGCAACGTACGCTGCTGTCGATTGCCGTGAACGCCAGGCGGCGAGGGTAGGTCGCGCGCTCGCACTTCTCCCTCGCCGCAAGCGCGGGGCGAGTGTCAGCTCTTCGCTTCCAGTTTCCGCACAATGCCGTCGAGCTGATCGAGATCGCGATAGCGGATCACGACGGTGCCGCCGGGCTCACGATGATCGACACTGACCTTGAGGCCGAGCGCGTCGCTGACTCGCTTTTCCAGTGCGAGCGTGTCGGGAGCCTTGGTCTTGCCGCCGCGCGGCTTCTGGGTCTTGCGTTCGGGAACGCCCTCGACATGCGCGAGCGCCTCGGCCTGGCGCACATTGAGGCCTTCCTCGACAATGCGCTTGGCGGCGGCGGACGGATCGGGCACGCCGATCAGCGCGCGGGCGTGACCGGCCGACAACTGGCCTGACGAAATATAGGCCTGCACCTCCGCGGGCAATTTGGTCAGCCGCATCATGTTGGCGACGTGACTGCGGCTCTTGCCCACAACCTTGGCAATCTCGTCCTGGCTGCGTTTGAACTCGTTGACCAGCGCGTGATAGCCCTGTGCCTCTTCCATCGCATTGAGGTTTTCGCGCTGCACGTTTTCGACGATCGCGATCTCCAGCGCATCGCTGTCGCTGACCTCGACCGGCACGATCGGCACTTCGTGCAAGCCGGCGATCTGCGAGGCGCGCCAGCGCCGTTCGCCGGCAATGATCTCGTAGCGATCGGCGACGCCCTTGACCGCGCGCACCACGATCGGCTGGATCACGCCATGCTGCCTGATCGAATCGGCCAGTTCGCCGATCTCGGCCTCGGAAAAGCCGCGGCGCGGGTTGCGCGGATTGGGCTTCAGGAATTCGATCGGCACCTTGCGCTGCGTGCGCGGTCGCTCCAGATGTGCCGCCTCGCCGCCGACATCGCCGATCAGACTTGCAAGACCGCGGCCCAGTCGCGAACGCGCTTCGTCGGCCATCGCCAGCTCCCTTGGATTCACGCAACCTACTCCGAATTAGACGCCGATTTCTTGTAGGATGGGTTGAGCACCGCGAAACCCATCAGCTTGATCGCATGTCGCGATGGGTATCGCTTCGCTCAACCCATCCTACGATTCCGCAATTCAATGGGAGCGCAACTCGCGCTCGCGCTCAATCACTTCAGTCGCGAGCTTGAGATACGCTTCGCTGCCGACGCATTTGAGATCGTACACCAGCACCGGCTTGCCATACGATGGCGCCTCGGAGATTCGTACATTGCGCGGGATCATGGTGTTGTAGACCTTGCTGCCCATGAACTGCCGGACGTCGGCGACGACCTGGTTCGACAAATTATTCCGCGAGTCGAACATGGTCAGCACGATGCCGTGGATCGACAGGTTGGGATTGAGTGTGGAGCGCACCTGCTCCACCGTCTGCAGCAATTGCGAGAGGCCTTCGAGCGCGAAGAACTCGCATTGCAACGGCACCAGGATCGCATCCGACGCCGCCATCGCATTGACGGTGAGAAGATTGAGCGACGGCGGGCAATCGATCAGAACATAGGTGTAGTCGGTGGCCTCGGTCGCGTTGATGTTGAGCGCGGTGATCGCGTTGCGCAGCCGGAACGCGCGGTCGCGCGTCGAACCCAATTCAAGCTCAAGGCCGGAAAGATCCATGGTCGAAGCCGCGATTTCCAGCCGCGGCACCGCGGTCGCAACCACCGCATCGCGCAGCGGCGCTTCGCCAATCAGAACATCATAGGTCGAGACGTTGCGGCTGCGGCGATCGATGCCGAGGCCGGTCGAGGCATTGCCCTGCGGGTCGAGATCGACGATCAGCACGCGCTCACCGATCGCTGCCAGCGCGGTGCCGAGATTGATCGCGGTGGTGGTCTTGCCGACGCCGCCCTTCTGGTTGGCCAGCGACAAAATACGCGGATGGGCAGGCGAGGCCGGTGCTCGATCCTCCTGATAGACCTGATCCATTACGGTCATAGCTAAACGCCATTTGCTACGGCGGACGGTCCGCGCCGCTCGATTTCATCGAGTTCGACGATCCAGCCATGTCCACCGGTGCGGCTGGAATGAAGGTGAGGCCCAATAATCCAATACTTAGTAGCTTCGGTCAATTCTGCCTCTACATCTTGACCCTTTGGGAACAAGGCTTTTGCACCCTGTCGGACCAGCGGCTCAGCGAAACCCAAGAGTTGATGTAGCGGTGCCACCGCACGGGCGGTGACACAATCGACCCGGCCCACAATGCTATCCACATTATCCCCAATATCCGCCAGATGAACAGTCCCCGGAGAGCCCGTCACCCGCAGGGCCTCGCGGAGGAAGGCGGCCTTCTTGGCGTTGCGCTCGACGAGATGGACCATCGCGCCGGAAACCTCGGCCATCGCGCAAGCCAATACCAAACCTGGAAAGCCGCCACCGCTGCCGAGGTCAGCCCAGATTTTAGCCGAAGGCGCCAGCGCCAGGAGCTGGAGTGAATCCGCGATGTGCCGGGTCCAGAGATTCGGAAGCGTCGATGGCGAGACCAGATTGGTTTTGGCTTGCCACTCCTCGAGCAGCGCGACGTAGCGATCGAGTCGCGCTTCCGTTTCACGTGAAACAGGCGTCAGCAAAAGCGCCTCAGCTTTGTCGGAGGCAGCTGCGCGGGAAAGGTTCTGCTTCTTGGTTTTGGGCATCGGTCACCGGCTGCGGGGCGCGAACGTTTCACGTGAAACGCTGGGCGTCGAGCTCTCCTCCGCACGCATTGCGCGAGGCTTGGAGCTCGGACATGCGTTTCACGTGAAACAGCTCAAGCCGACGCCTTCGTTTCCTTCCGCCGAGCTTGTCTTCGTAAATACGCGGCGAGAATTCCGAGTGCTGCCGGTGTCAGACCATCGAGCCGACCCGCCTGCCCGACCGTGCGCGGTCGCGCGGCCTCCAGTTTCGAGCGAGCTTCATTCGAAAGTCCCGGCACATCGGCGTAGTCGATATCCGTGAGCAGCAGCCCCTCGTCCCTGCGGAAAGCATCAACGTCAGCGGTCTGGCGCTTCAGATAGACATCGTATTTGGCGTCGATCTCGAGATGGACCGCGATCGATGGGTCAACGGCCGACAGTTGCGGCCAGATCGCCCGCAGTTCGTTCCAGCCGATTTCCGGATAGGCCAGTAGCTCAAAGGCCGAGCGGCGATGGCCGTCCCGATTGAGTGCCAAGCCATGCTTGGCGGCCTCGTTGGGCGTAATCGTGAGAGTCTTCGACAGCGCCTTCGCGGCCTCGAGCGCGACCATCTTGGCGCGATGATATTCCGTCCTGGCGGGTCCGACACAGCCCAGCGCGATGCCTTTATCAGTCAGCCGTTGGTCGGCATTGTCCGCCCGCAGCGTCAGCCGATATTCCGCCCGTGAGGTGAACATCCGATACGGCTCGGTGATCCCGCGCGTTACCAGATCGTCGATCATGACGCCGAGATAACCGTCGGCGCGGTCGAAAACCATCGGATCAGCACCACCAGCCAATAGCGCCGCATTCAGACCGGCGACGATTCCTTGCGCCGCCGCCTCTTCATAACCGGTCGTGCCGTTGATCTGGCCGGCCAGGAAAAGGCCCGGCACACGCTTGGTCTGCAGGGTCGGATCGAGTTCGCGTGGATCGATATGGTCGTATTCGATGGCGTAGCCTGGCCGGACCATGCGGACCCGCTCAAGGCCCGGAATGGTCGCGAGAAGGGCGAGTTGAACTTCCTCGGGCAGGGAGGTTGAGATGCCGTTCGGATAGACCGTGGAGTCATCGAGACCCTCCGGCTCCAGGAAGATCTGATGGCCGTCGCGATCGCCGAAACGAACGATCTTGTCCTCGATCGACGGACAATAACGCGGTCCGCTGCTCTTGATTTGTCCGGAATAGATCGGCGAACGGTGCACGTTCGCCCGGATCAGTTCATGGGTAGCAGGCGTGGTGCGGGTAATGCCGCACTGAATCTGGGGCGTCGTGATCTGTTTCGTCAGTACCGAGAACGGCTCCGGCGGATCGTCGCCGGGCTGCATCTCCACCGCCGACCAATCGATCGTGGCACCATCGAGCCGCGGCGGAGTGCCGGTCTTCAGTCGGCCTAGTTTGAAGCCGAGACGCTCGAAGGAAGCTGAAAGTCCGAGCGACGGCGCCTCCCCGACTCGGCCAGCGGGCCAGTTCTTTTCGCCAAGATGGATCAGGCCCCGTAGAAACGTCCCCGTCGTAATGACGACCGCGCCCGCCGGCAGCTCGCGGCCATCAGCGAGGCGAACACCAATGACCCGGTTGTTTGAGATCAGAAGTTCGTCGGCCTCGCCTTCGATCACGCTGAGATTGGCGGTCGCGATGATCGCCGCTTGCATCGCCTGGGCGTAGAGCTTGCGATCGGCCTGTGCACGCGGACCTCGCACGGCCGGACCCTTGCGGCGGTTGAGCATGCGAAACTGAATCCCGCCGGCATCTGCGGCGCGGCCCATCAAGCCATCGAGCGCATCGACCTCGCGGACCAGATGACCCTTGCCGAGTCCGCCAATCGCCGGATTGCAGGACATCGCTCCGATGGTGGCAAAGCGATGGGTCACCAGGGCGGTACGGGCACCCATCCGCGCCGCCGCACTCGCGGCCTCGCAGCCGGCGTGGCCACCGCCGATGACGATAACGTCGAATGATGCGAGTGGAGGGCTCATGCCGACCTTCTAGCTTGAGCCGGACAAAGCCGGAAGTTGGATTTTCCGGCGGCAAATGCGTTTCACGTGAAACAGCAGATTGGGGTCCGACCTAATTCTTTACTCGTTGTTAACCATAATATTGAGATGACATAAAATGAACTTTAGTTCATTACTTTCCGATGCAGAAGTCTCGGAAAATCACATCCAAAATATCCTCGACATCGACCCTGCCGAGCAGGCGTCCCAAGGCATAGGCCGCGGCCCGCAAATCCTCAGCGGCAAATTCCTCGCCTTGATCGAACATCGCAATGCAGCGCTGCAACGAAGCTGCCGTTTGCTCCAGCAAACCCCGCTGTCGCGCCCTGGTGATCAAGCCACCCTCGCCTTGCCCAAAAAAATCCTGCGCAAAATTAACCAAAGCCGAGATCAGCGCC
The DNA here is from genome assembly GCA_963806075.1 of uncultured Alphaproteobacteria bacterium. GTDB lineage: Bacteria > Pseudomonadota > Alphaproteobacteria > Rhizobiales > Xanthobacteraceae > Bradyrhizobium. The sequence goes on along the minus strand of CAWDWT010000011.1, from coordinate 569,843 downwards.
GGAATGCCGTCGCCACGGGTGGCGGAAATCTCGAACACGGTTGTTCCCTCCCCACCTCGATTCGCCGCAGTCGATCCCTCCGCATGCGGTGCAGCCGGTTGCCGGATATCGCGCATCCGGGCTTTGCGAATCGAGATCGATCTTGTTGCGCAATATCCAGCGCGGCCTGCTGGCATCGTACGGATGATCGGCAGCCGGCGTATCGATCAGCCAAAGCACGAGGTCGGCCTCTTCCGCGCGGGCGCGGGCGCGACGCACCCCTTCCTGCTCGACCGGATCGTCGGTTTCGCGAATGCCCGCGGTGTCGATCACCGTCACCGGATAGCCGTCAAGGTCGAGCTGCACTTCGATCACGTCGCGCGTCGTGCCGGCGTGCGGCGAGACAATCGCCACTTCCCGCCGTGCCAGTTGATTGATCAGAGTCGACTTGCCGACATTCGGCGGACCCGTGATGGCGACCACCAACCCATCGCGCAAGCGCTCCGCCTTGCCCTGGGCCGCGAGCACTTCCTGAATTTCGCCCAGCAACGCGACGATCTGGCGCGCGCGCCGGCGCGAGCAATTCGTTGGAAACGTCTCCTTCGTCGGAAAAATCGATTCCCGCTTCGATCAAGGCGGAAGCTTCGATGATCCGCGCGCGCCAGTCGCGCGCTTTGTCGCCGAGCATTCCCTTCAACTGCCGCAACGCCCGCCGGCGCTGCCGATCGGTGTCGGCGTGAATCAGATCGTCGAGACCTTCCGCCTCGGTGAAGTCGAGCTTGCCATTCTCGAACGCGCGCCGGGTGAACTCGCCAGGCTCCGCAGCGCGCATTTGCTCCAGTAATGAAAGTGCCGCGACCAGCGCCGCAAGCACCGCGCGTCCGCCATGGACATGAAATTCGGCGACGTCTTCGCCCGTAGCGCTCGCGGGTCCGGGAAACCACAGCACGACCGCCTCGTCGATCGGTTCGCCCTGCCCGTCCCGCAGCAGCGCCCGGGTCGCCTGCCGCGGCGGCGGAATCCTGCCGGTCAGCGCCCTCAGCGCGGCTCCTGCCTGCGTTCCGGACACGCGGACCATAGCGATTGCACTTGGAGGCCGGCCGGACGAAAGCGCAAAAATGGTCTGGTCGCGCGAATGCATCTCTTATTTGCCTTTGAGTCCCCCCAACAGGCAAAACAATTCCAGCTAGCGGTCAGCGAGCTTCGGCGTCGTCAAGTCGTTGTCCGGTGCGTAGTAGATGCAGCATAACAATGCCGGCTAGACGCGCAGCAAGATCGGGCTGGCCGCACGCAATGGCGATGCCGGCTGAAGCTTCAGCTATTTCAATGGCTTGATTGCCTATCCAGAAATCAGCCCGCTCAGACAGGCCGCACCCATGGCCGGTGGCACGAAACGAAAAGGAGCGCCGGCTCTCGCCGCGCGCCCTGTTTCCCATCCCGCCAAACCTGGTTCAGGTATTCATGGAATCGAAGAATTCCGAATTGTTCTTGGTGTTGCGCAGCTTGTCGAGCAGGAAGTCGATCGCATCCATGGTGCCCATCGGATTGAGGATCCGGCGCAGCACGTACATCTTCTTCAAGCAGTTGCGGATCGGTGATCAGCTCTTCCTTGCGGGTACCGGACCGTGAAATATCGATCGCGGGGAAGGTGCGCTTGTCGGAAACCTTGCGATCGAGAATCAATTCGGAATTGCCGGTGCCCTTGAATTCTTCGAAAATCACTTCGTCCATTCGGCTGCCGGTGTCGACCAGCGCGGTCGCGATGATGGTGAGCGAACCGCCCTCCTCGATATTGCGCGCGGCGCCGAAGAAACGTTTTGGCCGCTGCAACGCGTTGGCGTCGACACCGCCGGTCAGCACCTTGCCGGATGACGGCACCACGGTGTTGTAGGCGCGGCCCAAGCGCGTGATCGAGTTGAGCAGGATCACCACGTCGCGGCCGTGTTCGACGAGACGCTTGGCCTTCTCGATCACCATCTCGGCGACCTGGACGTGACGCACCGCCGGTTCGTCGAAGGTGGATGAAACCACCTCGCCCTTCACCGAGCGCTGCATGTCCGTGACTTCTTCCGGACGTTCGTCGATCAGGAGAACGATCAGATAGCATTCCGGATGATTGGCCGTGATCGAGTGCGCGATGTTCTGCATCAACACGGTCTTGCCGGTGCGCGGCGGCGCCACGATCAGCGCGCGTTGTCCTTTGCCGATTGGGGCGACGATGTCGATAACCCTTGCAGACAAGTCTTTTCGCGTGGGGTCCTCGAGTTCGAGGCGGAAACGCTGATCGGGAAACAGCGGCGTCAGATTGTCGAAATTGACCTTGTGCTTGGACTTTTCCGGGTCCTCGAAGTTCAGCGTATTGACTTTCAGCAGCGCGAAATAGCGTTCGCCTTCCTTCGGACTGCGAATGTGGCCTTCGATCGTGTCGCCGGTGCGCAATCCGAAGCGACGGATCTGCGAGGGCGAGACGTAGATATCGTCGGGCCCCGGCAGATAGTTGGCGTCCGGCGAACGCAGGAATCCGAAACCGTCGGAGAGAACCTCGACGACACCCTCGCCGATGATATCGGTTTCCTGAATCGCGAGCTGTTTGAGAATGGCGAACATCAGCTCCTGCTTGCGCATGGTGCTGGCGTTCTCGACCCCTTTTTCTTCCGCAAACGTGACCAGCTCAGCCGGCGTTTGAGATTTGAGGTCTTGAAGTTTTATTTCCCGCATGGGGTGGTCCTGTGGAGTAACTGGGGGAGGGAATGCAAGGTGCTTTGAGGAAATGCGGACGCGAATCAGGAAGGTCCGCAGGTTCAAGCGAGGAAAGTGCCGGGTGAGGCTTCAAACCTGATGCGGTGGCCGGCTCAATGATGAAGCCAAAGCACAACCACATCCGCCTGCGTAGGGGTGGGCACCATCAATATAGAAAATCGCATCACGCTTCGCAAGGAAATGCTGGCCTGCCGGGTTGACGAGGGTATGCGTCAAAACGGCTTCACAACCACCAGGATTACGATCCCCATCATCAATATAGCAGGCATCTCATTGATAATACGATAGAATTTATGACTTCGCCGATTGCGGTCCAATCTGAAATCCTTGGCCCAGCGGGCAAGATAACCATGGATGCCCGATAGCAGCAGCACCAGCAGCAGCTTCGCATCAAACCATCCGGCCTTGAACCAATGTCCACTCCAGGCGAGGTAAAGCCCGGCCGCCCAAGCCACCATCATCGCCGGATTGATGATCGCCTTCAGCAACCGCCATTCCATCGTCTTGAACGTTTCGGATTGCTTCGAGCCGATCTCCGCCTCGCAATGATACACAAACAGCCGCGGCAGATAGAGCATCCCTGCCATCCACGAGATGACCGCGATGACGTGCACTGCTTTGATCCATTCATACACGAAAAAGCGCCTCACTCGTTCTCGAATAGTTTGCCGCCGTAGAAAACGGGAACGTTTCAGCCGGGATCAGCGTTTCAGGTCCACCGCGGTCGGTCGCAATGGAGACATATCCGCAAGCGGGCCTTTTCTAAAACAATATTTTTTAGAATCTAGGTTTGAGTCTAAGTGGCAGTGAATTGGTCCCGAACAACGCTGTCCTGCAATTCTCAGAGCTTGTTCGCATCCATCAACAATTCTGCATCGGAATTCGGCTGACGGGATAATGTGACTTGCATCAAATGCTTGCGGCGCACCATGGCCAGCTTATGAAGAGACAAGTCCACATAATCCCACTATCATTACCGCAGGCGAATGACTTGTTCCCGCGAACAGGCCTGTGAAGAAAAAGTGAGGTTATCCCGGAGCAACCGATCGATCCCCGATTCTCTCATGTAAGCTCCACAATGATTCACAGGAAATACAGGGTCTACCGTGGCCACGACCGGCAACTATTTTCATCTGCATCTGGTGTCCGATTCGACCGGCGAGACGCTGATTACAGTGGCGCGCGCAGTGACGGCGCAATACGCCAATGTGGTGCCGGTCGAGCACGTCTATCCGCTGGTGCGCAGTCAGAAGCAGCTCGACCGCGTGCTCGACGAGATCGAGGAAGCCCCGGGCATTGTGCTGTTCACCTTGCTGGAAAAAGATCTGGTGGCGCGGCTGGAAGCCAAGTGCAAGGAAATCAATATTCCGAGCCTTTCGATCATTGGCCCGGTGATGCAGTTGTTTCAGGCTTACCTTGGCGCCTCTACAATCGGACGCGTCGGCGCGCAGCACACGCTGAACGCGGAATATTTCAAGCGCATCGACGCGCTGAACTACACCATGATTCACGATGACGGTCAGCACGTCGAAGGGCTGGAAGAAGCCGAGGTCGTTCTGGTTGGCGTGTCGCGAACGTCGAAGACGCCGACGTCGATCTATCTTGCCAACCGCGGCGTTCGCACTGCGAACGTGCCATTGGTGCCAGGGATTGCGATCCCCCATCAACTGGAAACGCTGAAAAAGCCGCTGGTGGTCAGCCTGCATGCGACGCCGGAACGCCTGATCCAGGTGCGGCAGAACCGGCTGCTGAGCATGGGCGCTGGTCCCGGCAATGACGATTATATCGATCGCCAGGCGGTCACTGACGAAGTCGCTTTCGCGCGGCGGCTGAGCGCACGGTTCAATTGGGCCCAGCTTGATGTCACGCGGCGGTCGATCGAGGAGACCGCGGCCGCCGTGCTGAAACTATTCGCTGACCGGCAGCGCCAGCGGTTGCCAGAATGACCTGTCAGGCATGACCATCTGGAACGGAGAACATCCGTTAATCCTGGCTTCGCAAAGCCGCGCGCGGCAGGCGCTGTTGTCCAACGCCGGAATTGCTTTTGAGGCCATGCCCGCCGAGATCGATGAACGGGAAATCCAGCGGGCGTCGGGTCTTACCGCGCCTGGCGAAATCGCTTCGCTGCTGGCGCGTCAGAAGGCGCTCTGGGTATCGATCCGCCAGGCCGGCCGGATAGTCATCGGCGCGGATCAAACGCTCGCACTAGGCCAACGGCTCTTTTCAAAGCCCGCCGATCGTTCCCAGGCGGCCGAGCAGTTGAACGCATTGGCCGGCAACAGCCATGAACTTCACTCCGCCGTTGCGGTGGCGCATGACGGCAAGATCGTGTTCGAAACCATTTCCATTGCACGCATGACCATGCGGCGGCTGCTCCCGGCTCAAATCGAAGCCTATCTGGATCAAGTGGGCGCGGCCGCCACGTCAAGCGTCGGCGCCTACCAGCTTGAAAGGCTTGGCGTTCACTTGTTCGGGCACATCGAAGGCGATCATTTTACTATTCTCGGCTTGCCACTGCTGCCCTTGCTTGCGTTCCTGCGCAGCGAGCGCCTGCTCGCCGTATAGAGGCTTATCGTTCGATGATAGTCCGATGATAATTCTTGGGCTGACTGGCTCGATCGGAATGGGAAAATCCACCACGGCGAAATTGTTCGCCGAAGCCGGCGTTCCCGTTTACGATGCCGACGCCACCGTTCACTTGATCTACGAAGGCGAGGCGGTGCCGGCGATCGAAGCGGCGTTTCCCGGATCCACCGCGGACGGCAAGGTCGATCGCGCCAAATTGTCGGCGCAAGTGATGCACGATGCCGCGGCCATCAAGCGGCTGGAGCAGATCGTGCATCCGATGTTGCGCGCCTACCATCAGAAGTTTCTCGACGCGGCCGAACAATCCGGCGCCCCCGTCGCGGTGGTTGATGTGCCCTTGCTGTTCGAGACTGGCGGCGAGAAGCACGTCGATGCGGTTGTTGTGGTTACGACGTCGCCGGAAGTCCAGCGTCAGCGGATTCTGGCGCGCGACAACATGACCGACGAAAAGCTCGATGTCATTCTGAAGCGGCAATTGCCCGACACCGAAAAGCGCAAGCGCGCCGATTTTATCGTGGATACATCGCATGGCCTCGATCCGGTGCGCGCACGAATTCGGGACATCCTGGATCAGGCTGGTAAGATGCCGCGGCGACGGTCTTGATTCGCCGCGATTGCTCCTTCTTCCTTCCGGCTTCCGATGCGCGAAATCGTCCTCGATACCGAAACAACCGGCCTCGACCCGCTGCGGGGTGATCGCCTGGTTGAAGTCGGCTGTGTCGAGATCTTCAACCGGATGCCGACCGGCCAGACCTTTCATGCCTATATCAATCCGGAACGCGATATACCGGCGGAAGCGTTCGCCGTGCATGGGCTTTCCAGCGAGTTTCTGGCCGACAAGCCAATATTCGCCGGTGTGGTCGAGCAGTTCCTGGAATTCATTGCCGACGCGCCGCTGGTGATCCACAACGCCTCGTTCGACATCAGTTTCATCAATGCCGAGCTCGAGCGCATCAAGCGGCCGGTCATTTTACGCGAGCGATTGGTCGACACGCTGCTGCTGGCGCGGCGCAAGCATCCCGGCGTCTCCAATCGCCTCGACGATCTCTGCTCGCGCTATGCGATCGACAATTCGCGCCGCACCAAGCACGGCGCGTTGCTCGACGCCGAATTGCTGGCCGAGGTCTATATCGACCTCATCGGGGCGCGGCAGTCGCAACTGATCCTGGCCGCCGAGATTCGCGACATCCGCGTGGGTGGACAGGGCGAAATGCCGCGGCGGCAGCGCAGCCAGCCGCTCGCGCCACGGATCAGCGAGGCCGACCGCATCGAGCATCGGGCGTTTGTCGCCACGCTATGCGAAAAGCCGATCTGGAATGATTTTATCGGCGTGTGACGGCGGCCGGAAAAGATGCAACAAAGCACCATCTTAGCTCGGCTTGGCCGAGGCGGCCTGCGCTGCGGCAGCTTGCCGCTCCATGTTCTGTTGGTACAGGCCGACGAAATCGACGGGATCAAGCATCAGGGGCGGGAAGCCGCCATCGCGTATCGAACGGGCGATGATTTCGCGCGCGAACGGGAACAACAGCCGCGGACATTCGATCATGACCACCGCGTGCAATCTATCCTTCGGTACGTTCGTGATACGGAACACGCCGGCATAGGAAAGGTCGAAGCTGAACATGAGCTTGCCGGCGTGTTCGGCCTTGCCTTCGATCAGAAGCACCGCTTCATACTCGTTTTCGCTGACATTGTTGGCGCTGACGTTGATCTGGATGTTGATCGCAGGCTGCTGCGATTGCGGGGCCAACGAGGCCGGCGCGTTTGGATTTTCGAACGACAGGTCTTTGGTGTATTGCGCCAGCACATTGAGGTGGGGGCCGGCTGCCTCGGTGGGCGTACCGTTACCGTTGGTCATGGAACTCTCTCCTGGAGCGTTTTCAAGCGGGCAGGGACCGGAGTTGCGTCTGAATTCGCTCAAGGGCGAAAGGCCACTGTCGGGCGAGTGGCTACCATAGGCGCGCCTTGTTCCACAAGGACGACGGGGAGGTACAATTAGCCGCCCGAGGCGGCCCCGTGCCTGGCGTGCAGGACGATACAGGGCTGAATCAGGCCGCAACTTTTCGATGGCTGCCGCCCCGGCACACGAGGCTGCGCTCTAAATTGTTGAATATGCGCGGCTTCCGGGCATTATCGGGGTTTCCCCTCGCGGCAAAAACCGGCTACAATTCAGATGCGGTAAACGGGCGATAGCACAGGCTTGGCATCTTTGCCGCCGGCATGACGATTGATGCCAACGCGCGCCATTGGCCGGGCACAGTTTCGTGCCTACATGTTCTAATCCGTGAGTTAGTCTCTCCCGCCCCAAGCGGGAACGCTCTACTGCCGGATCTCATTGCCGGCGTCAGAATCAGAAAGCAAACGCGACGTGGACATTTACACCATCATCTTCCTGGCGCTGGCGGTCTTCATCTTTCTGCGCCTGCGCAATGTCCTCGGACAGCGCACCGGAAGCGAGCGGCCGCCCTATGATCGTGCGGCGCGGAATGTGGTGCATGGCGTCCAGGACAACCACAACGTCGTGCCGATCCCTGGCGCGATAATCGATCAGGCGCCGCTGGCGCCGGCGGCGGATGTGGTTCCACCGACCGACCGCTGGAAAGGCATTGCGGAACCAGGCACGCCGCTCGCGCAAGGGTTCGATGCCATCGCGGCGCAGGATTCCTCGTTCGATCCCAGGCATTTCGTCAGCGGCGCGCGCGGCGCCTATGAGATGATCGTGCTGGCCTTCGCCAATGGCGACCGCCGCTCGTTGAAGGATTTGTTGTCATCTGAGGTCTATGAAAGTTTCGATGCCGCGATCAAGGATCGCGAAAAGCGCGAACAGAAGACCGAAACCCGCTTTGTCTCGATCGATCGGGCCGAGCTCGTGAACGCGGACGTACGGGATCGGTCGGCACAACTGACCGTGCGCTTCGTGTCGCAGATGATCTCGGTCACCCGCGACAAGGACGGCACGATCGTCGAGGGCAACCCGGATAAGGTCGCCGACATTACCGATGTTTGGACATTTGCCCGTGACGTCACCTCACGCGATCCGAACTGGAAGTTGGTTGGCACGAGCAACGTGCACTAGCGCCGCCATTTTGAGGTTCCTGCAGCGGGGGCTGCAAGCTGGCATCAGGAATTTCAAATCCAAGGGCGGCGTGAAATTCGCCGTCGCGGTGGCCGCGATCGCGGTCAGCCTGTCGCTTTCGCCGCTACCCGCCGACGGCTCGCATGTGCGCCATCTGCCCTATCCCAAGCTCGCCCTGCCGCTTGTCATCAGCGGCAGCCAATATACGCCGGTGGCGTGGGCCGATATCGCCGGCTGGAAGGATGACGACCATTTGGCGGCGTTCAAGACGTTCCGCACCAGCTGCAAGGCGATCTCGGCGCGGACCGGCCCTCCCGGCGACAAGGCCCTCAGTGGTTCCCTGCGCGAACCCTGCCGCGCCGCCAAGGCCGCCGACATCGCCGATAACGCCAGGGCGCGGGCGTTTTTTCAGCAGTATTTTGAGCCGCTGCAAATCTCGCGGCTCGGTGAGGACTCAGGCTTCGTGACCGGCTATTACGAGCCCGTCATCGACGGTTCACGGACGCGGACCGACGTCTACAACGTGCCGGTCTATCGCCGGCCCTCCAATCTATTCGTCCGCGGCTACAACCAGGAATCCGTGGGACTGCCGAACAAAGGCGAGGTGTTCCGCAAGATCGGCCGGCGCAAGCTCGTGCCCTATTACGATCGCGCCCAGATCGAGGACGGCGCCATCGCCGGCCGTGGCCTCGAAATCTGCTGGCTTAAGGACCAGACCGATTTGCTGTTCGCGCAGATCCAGGGCTCGGCGCGGGTTCGCCTCCCGGATGGTTCGACCGTTCGCATCAATTACGATGCACATAACGGCTATCCCTACACCGCCGTCGGCCGGGTCCTGATCGACCGCGGCATCATTCCCAAGGACCAGATGTCGATGCAAAAGATCCGGGAATGGATGGAGCAGAATCCCGAGGGCGCCAAAGAGGTGCGACGGCAAAACCGCTCCTACATCTTCTTCCGCGAAGTCCAGCTTTCCGACAAGGATGAGGCGGTCGGCGCACAGGGCGTACCGCTGACGCCGGGCCGCTCGATCGCGGTCGACAAGTCACTCCATGTCTATGGCACGCCGTTTTTCATCGAGGGCGAGCTTCCGATCGAATCAGAGCGATCGAAGACGCCGTTTCGCCGGCTGATGATCGCGCAGGATACCGGTTCGGCCATCACGGGGCCTGCACGCGCCGACCTTTATTTCGGCGCCGGCGCCGATGCCGGACGAATATCGGGCCGGCTGCGCCACAATATGCGTTTCGTGATGCTGGTGCCGAAGAGCCTCGATCCCGTCGAGCGGGGCCGCAAGATGCCATTGCCCGATCCGAGGCCATCGGCGAGAATCGCAAAATTGTTTCCGCAAACCAATCCCTTAAAGGATCCGAAAAACGCTCCGGTTGCGTCGTCGTCCGCCGTATCGCCTGAGGCGGACGCTACGGCAACTGTGCCGCTCCCCTCGGCACGGCCGGAGGTCAAGCCGGATCATGAGCGGGGCCGGCACCGTCGCCATGAGGGCCGCGGCGACTGATGAAGCGCTCCCGCCTGATTCCGGAACTGACCGATCCGCCCCGCCGCAAGCGCGCGCTCAGCGACGAAGAACGCGCGCTGTGGGAGACGCGTCGCCAAACAAACGCGGCCGCTGCGGAAAAAACCTCGCGCCGCCAAGGCCGCGCAGGAAGCGGAAATGGCGGCGGCGACAAATGCCGCGCATGCCGAACCGTCGTCTTCCGCCAAAATGCTCCGGGCATCCAAGGTTGCTGCCGCGCCCTCGCCGCCGCCGCTGGCCCCGCTCGGGCGCCGCGAACGATCGCAGCTTTCGCGCGGACGCAAGGAAATCGACGCCAGGCTGGACCTGCACGGAATGACCCAGAAACGCGCCCATCGCGTGCTGCAGGAATTCTTGCGGCAGGCGCATGCCGACGGTTTGACCTTCGTGCTGGTCATCACCGGCAAAGGCAAAACCACGGCCGCCGCATCCGACCGCGGCGTGCTACGGCGGCAGGTGCCGCAATGGCTGGCGCTGCCGGAATTCCGAACCATGGTCGTCGGGTTCGAGGAAGCGCATATCGGTCATGGCGGCGAGGGCGCGCTCTATGTGCGCATCCGGCGGGTGCGGCTGGAACGATGACGAACTACAGGATAAACCGGCTGAGGTCTGCGTTCTTGGCGAGATCGCCGACATGCTTCTGGACGTAGTCGGCATCGATCTGGATGGTTTCGCCATTGCGGTCGGGCGCGGCAAATGAAATTTCGTCGAGCACGCGTTCCATCACGGTCTGCAGCCTTCGCGCGCCGATATTCTCCACCGTCGAATTGACCGCGACCGCGACGTCGGCGAGCGCGTCGATGGCGCTCGGCGTGATGTCCAGCGTCACGCCCTCGGTCTGCATCAGCGCGATATATTGCTTGATCAGCGAGGCCTCGGGCTCGGTCAGGATCCGGCGCATGTCGTCGCGGGTCAGCGCTTCCAACTCGACGCGGATCGGCAACCGGCCCTGCAATTCCGGCAGCAGGTCGGACGGCTTGGCAATGTGAAAGGCGCCGGAGGCGATGAACAGGATATGGTCGGTTTTGACCGCGCCGTGCTTGGTCGACACCGTGGTGCCCTCGATCAGCGGCAGCAAATCGCGCTGCACGCCTTCGCGCGACACCTCGCCGCCGCTGCGGCCGTCGCGCACGCAGATCTTGTCGATCTCGTCGAGGAACACGATCCCGCTGTTCTCGACCGTGTTGATCGCTTCCAGCACCAGCTGATCGCTGTCGAGCAGCTTGTCGGATTCCTCGTTGATGAGAATGTCATGCGAGCCCTCGACGGTCAGGCGGCGGGTCTTGGTCCGGCCGCCCATCTTGCCGAAAATGTCGCCGATCGAGATCGCACCCATCTGGGCGCCCGGCATGCCGGGAATCTCGAACATCGGCGAGCCGCCGGAGGATTGCGTCTCGATCTCGATTTCCTTGTCATTCAGCTCGCCGGCACGCAGCTTCTTGCGGAACGAATCCCGTGTCGCGGCACTCGAGCCGGCGCCGACCAGCGCATCGAGCACGCGTTCCTCGGCGGCGAGCTGGGCGCGCGCCTGAACATCCTTGCGCTTGCGCTCGCGGGTCTGGGCGATCGCGACCTCGACCAGGTCGCGGATGATCTGCTCGACGTCGCGGCCGACATAGCCGACCTCGGTGAATTTGGTCGCCTCGACCTTGATGAAGGGCGCGCCCGCGAGTTTTGCCAGCCGCCGCGCGATCTCGGTCTTGCCGACGCCGGTTGGCCCGATCATCAGGATGTTTTTCGGCAAGACCTCCTCGCGCAGGTTGCCGGTGAGCTGCTGCCGCCGCCAGCGGTTGCGCAGCGCGATCGATACCGCGCGCTTGGCGTCGCCCTGGCCGACAATGAAGCGGTCGAGTTCGGATACGATTTCACGGGGGGAGAAGTCGGTCATGGGTCTCTAGCTAGGTTCAAAAGGTGACGGGAGCAAGCGCCCAGATCGGGCGTCAGATGATCGGCGGCCCGGCCTGCCATTGCCGGATCGCGTCGAAGGGGTGGATCAGCATGATGACGTTCAAGGTCAGGTTGTCGCGGATGTGCAGCCCGACCACGATTTCGAAGACGAGCGCGATCAGGATCGTCAATATGACCGGCAGCTTCCGCGCCAGCAGGAAGCCTATCACCATCGACAGCGTGTCGGAGACCGAGTTGACGATACTGTCGCCGAAATAATCCAGCGACATTGTCGCCGAGCGGTAGCGCTCGATGATCCAGTTCGAATTCTCCACGATTTCCCAGCCGCCTTCGACTAGCATGGCGCGATCAGCCGCGCGGGCCATGCCAGCCGCGGCAGCAACAGCCAGGTCGCGGCGTAGAACAGAAAACCATGGATGATGTGCGAGAAGGTGTACCAGTCGGTGAGATGCTGTGAATTCTCCGAGCTCTGCACCACGCCATGCCAAAGCTTGACATAGCCGCAGGCGCAGATCGGCAGCCGGCCCATCGCATAAAGGATCGAAGCCTGCAATGCGATCAGGCAGGCGGCGATCAGCGTCCACTGCCAGACAGCGAGCCGCGGCGAAGCGGGCCTGGTCAGGACCGCTGTCACGGGTTGCGAACCATCATCAGGGCCGGACCGTCGGGCGTGTCGATCACGCGCTCGCTCTGGAAACCGGCTTTGGTATAGGCACGCACCGCCCGCGCATTGTCGGAGTCAGGATCGGTCACGACGCGCGGAATGCCTGATTCGAATAGACCATCAGTGAATTGCCGGATGAAGCCCGAGCCATGGCCACACCCGATCATGTCGGGTTCGCCGATGAACTGGTCGATACCCCGGGTGGCTTGCGGCTGCGACCCAAAACCCTGATTCCAGGTGCTCAATGCGTAGCACTGGATGTAGCCGAACGGCTTTTCGTCGAGCGCGACGATGAATTGATCCATATCGGGATGATCGAGATCGCCGCTCACCAGCGCGTATTGTTCGTCGGGGTCGCCCCACCAGCGCACCACCTCAGGCGCCTCCAGCCAGCGCCGGATCGTCGGCAGATGTTCCTGCACCATGGGATGGAAGACATAAATGGGCGCCATCGATGAGCCGCCTCATAATGTCTCGATCGTCAAATTGCGGTTGGTATAGACGCAGATATCGGCGGCGATATCGAGCGCGCGGCGGACGATGCTCTCGGCGTCCTTGTCGGTATCGACCAGCGCACGCGCGGCCGCCAGCGCGTAGTTGCCGCCGGAGCCGATCGCCATCACGCCGGCCTCCGGCTCCAGCACGTCGCCGGTGCCGGTCAGTACCAGCGACACGTCCTTGTCGGCGACGATCATCATGGCCTCGAGCCGGCGCAGATAACGGTCGGTGCGCCAGTCCTTGGCGAGTTCGACCGCCGCGCGGGTCAGCTGCCCCGGATATTGCTCCAGTTTGCTCTCCAGGCGCTCGAACAGCGTGAAAGCGTCGGCCGTAGCGCCGGCAAACCCGCCGATCACATCGCCTTTGCCGAGTTTCCGGACTTTTTTGGCGTTCGATTTGATCACGGTCTGGCCGATCGAAACCTGGCCGTCGCCACCGATCACGACCTTGCCGCCCTTGCGGACCGTCAAAATGGTGGTGCCGTGCCAGACCGGCGATTCCGTCTGCGATGCCTGCATTGTTGACCCTCGTTTACCAGCCCCGGATTTAGGGGTTTGCAAGCCCTGTTACAATCGGCACGGTTTCAGTCCGGATTCCGGTCACCATAGCCCGAAGTTCAGCCTTTAAAGGCTTATCCCGCGGTAGCGAAGGGGGGGCCGGCCTGTTAAAAGGGCGCGTTTTCAAGGACGGGAAGCACTTTCATGCGCACGGCGACCATCAAGCGCAAGACCAAGGAGACTGATATCGAGGTGACCGTGAACCTCGACGGGACTGGCGTGTCCAGGGTTTCGACCGGGATTGGTTTTTTCGACCACATGCTCGATCTGTTGGCCCGGCACTCCCGCATCGACATCGAGGTCAAGGCGGTAGGCGACCTCCATATCGACCACCACCACACGACAGAGGATGTCGGGATTGCGCTCGGACAGGCTGTCAAGCAGGCGCTCGGCAATATGGTCGGCATCACTCGCTACGCCTCAATCCACATGCCGATGGACGAGACGCTGTCGCGCGTCGTGATCGACATTTCGGGGCGCCCGGTGCTGGTGTTCAAGGCGGAATTTCCTCGCGACAAGGTCGGCGAGTTCGACACCGAGCTGGTGCGCGAATGGTTTAACGCCTTTGCGATCAATGCCGGCGTGACTTTGCACGTCGAGACCCTATATGGCGAGAACAGTCATCATATCGCCGAATCCTGCTTCAAGGGTCTGGCGCGAGCGTTGCGCGCCGCGGTCGCGATCGATCCGCGTGCCGCGGGCGAAGTGCCATCCACCAAGGGTCAGCTCGGCGGCTGACTTTACGTTCTCGCGTTCTCGGCGGAGAGTACCGATGCCGGTCTACACAGTTCATGCTCCGGCCAGGACCGATGCGAGTTTGGTTGCGACCGACCGATTTGCCTTCGTTCGCGACGGATTTCACTTTTGGGCCATGGTTTTCGGCCCGTTTTGGCTGATCTCGCATCGATTGTGGTTGGCGCTGATCGGCTGGATTGCCGTGCTCGCGACCGTCGATTTCGCTCTGAAGGCGCTCGGCGCCGGCGGCATGGCGGTATTGCTGGCGAATTTTCTGATCGCGTTGCTGATGGGGTTCGAGGCGGACAGCCTGCGACGCTGGACGCTGTCGCGGAGCAACTGGCGCCAGCTCGACATCGTGGTCGGCGACGACGAGGAATCCGCCGAGCGGCGGTTCTTTGATCGCTGGACCGCCCGGCAGCGTGGCCTCGATAACGATCAATCGGCGACCGAGCGCGGTGGTCCGCCGCCGACCCGCGATATTCCGGGCCAGGCGTTCTCGAAGCCGCCGCTGCTCACGCACAGCGAGATCATCGGATCGTTTCCACAACCGGGAGCATCACGATGACCGTCGCCGTCATCGATTACGGCTCCGGCAATCTGCACTCGGCTGCGAAGGCGTTCGAGTGCGCCGCGCGAAGCATGGAGAATCCGCAAACGATCGTCGTGACCCGCGATCCCGAGGTCGCCTATCGCGCCGATCGCATCGTGCTGCCGGGCGTCGGTGCGTTCGCCGATTGCCGGCGCGGGCTCGATGCGCTCGACGGCATGGTCGAGGCGATGACCGAGGCGGTGCGCAACAAGGCGCGGCCGTTCCTGGGGATCTGCGTCGGGATGCAGTTGATGGCGACCCGCGGCAAGGAGCACGTCACTACCGACGGCTTGAACTGGGTCGCCGGCGATGTCGAGAAGATCACCCCGCGCGAGGAAAACCTGAAAATTCCGCACATGGGCTGGAATACGCTCGATGTGCTGCGCGAGCACCCGGTGCTGGAGCGACTACCGCTCGGCCCGAAAGGTCGCCACGCTTATTTCGTGCACTCCTATCATCTCAATGCCGCCAATGAAGCGGACGTGCTGGCGCGCGCCGATTACGGCGGGCCAGTCACTGCGATCGTCGGCAAGGACACGGCTATCGGCACCCAGTTTCATCCCGAGAAGAGCCAGCGTTTCGGGTTGGCGCTGATCTCGAATTTCTTGAAGTGGAAGCCGTGATACTCTTTCCAGCGATCGATCTGAAGAACGGCCAATGCGTGCGCCTGGAGCAGGGCGATATGGCGCGCGCCACCGTGTTCAATCTCGACCCGGTTGCGCAGGCCCGCGCCTTTGCCGCCCAGGGTTTCGAATATCTGCACGTGGTCGATCTCGACGGTGCGTTTGCCGGAAAACCGGTCAATGCGCTTGCGGTCGAGGCGATGCTGAAAGCGATCCATATGCCGGTGCAACTCGGCGGCGGCATCCGCGATCTCGCGACCGTCGAGGCCTGGCTGGCGAAAGGCATCTCACGCGTGATCATCGGTACCGCGGCGGTGCGCGATCCCGAGCTTGTCAAAAACGCCGCGAAAAGATTCCCTGGCCGCGTGGCCGTCGGTCTCGATGCGCGGGACGGCAAGGTCGCGGTCGAGGGCTGGGCCGAGACCTCGGAGGTCACCGTGCTCGAAATCGCGCAACGCTTTGAAGATGCCGGCGTCACTGCGATCATCTTCACTGACATCGCGCGCGACGGTCTTTTGAAGGGCCTTAACCTCGATGCCACCATTGCACTGGCGGAAAACATCTCGATTCCAGTGATCGCTTCCGGTGGGCTTGCCTCGATCGAGGACGTCAAGGCGTTGCTGGCGCCGCGCGCCAGGAAGCTGGCTGGCGCGATCGCCGGCCGCGCGCTTTACGACGGCCGGCTCGATCCTGCGGCCGCGTTGGCGCTGATCCGCAGCGCGCGCCCCGCGGCTTAGGAGACATTGGTGTTCAAGGTCCGTGTCATCCCCTGCCTCGACGTCAAGGACGGCCGCGTGGTCAAGGGCGTCAACTTCGTCGATCTGCGCGATGCCGGCGATCCGGTCGAGGCCGCGATCGCCTATGACGCCGCGGGCGCCGACGAATTGTGTTTTCTTGACATCACCGCGACCCATGAAAATCGCGGCACCATGCTCGACGTGGTCAGGCGGACGGCGGAAGCCTGCTTCATGCCGCTGACGGTCGGCGGCGGCGTGCGCACCGTTGACGACATCCGCGTGCTGTTGCGATCCGGCGCCGACAAGGTATCGATCAACAGCGCCGCCGTCAGCCGGCGCGAATTCGTCAAGGAAGGCGCCGAGAAATTCGGCGAGCAGTGCATCGTGGTGGCGATCGATGCCAAGCGGGTCAGGGGCGGCGGCGGCTCGGAGCGCTGGGAAATCTTCACCCATGGCGGCCGCAAGGCCACCGGGATCGATGCCATCGAATACGCCCAGGAGGTGGTCGAACTCGGCGCAGGGGAAATCCTGTTGACTTCGATGGACCGCGACGGAACCCGGCAGGGCTTCGATCTGCCGCTGACCCAGGCGGTTGCCGACAGCGTTTCGGTCCCCGTGATCGCCTCGGGCGGCGTCGGTAACCTCGATCATCTGGTAGATGGCATCCGCGAGGGACACGCGACCGCGGTGCTCGCGGCGTCGATCTTCCACTTCGGCGAATTTACCATTCGTGAGGCCAAGGACCATATGGTGCGCGCCGGGCTGCCGATGCGGCTCGATCCCTGACGACTCCCGGTATCGGAAGTGCTAGATGTCGGGGGCAAGCACGGCTCCTGATTCTGACAGGGCGCCGCCTGTGGGTGAGTTGATGCCGCGCTTTACGATCCATGATCTCGCCGCCATTGTCGATGCCCGCGCCGCATCGGGAGGAGAGGCGTCCTATACCCGCAAGTTGCTCGACAAGGGTGCCGAACATTGCGCCAAGAAATTCGGCGAGGAGGCGGTCGAGACGGTCATCGCGACCATCGAAAACAACCGCGAGCATCTGATCGCTGAAAGCGCCGACGTGCTGTTTCATCTTCTGGTGCTGCTGAAGTCACGCGGCATTCGTCTTGAGGACGTCGAAGCGGCGCTGGCGCAACGCACCGGCATGTCGGGTCTGGAAGAAAAGGCGGCGCGCAAGCGCGACTAAAGAAAACGCGTCTAAACAAGAATCTAGCGCCCCGTTCCGATTCCATCGGAACGTAAAAGGCTCTAGCGAATGATCCGGAAAAGTGGAAGCCGGTTTTTTCGAAAAGGTCATGCTCAATAGTTAAAGGCGGCGGCATGGATATTCGCGCGGCGGACCAGCAATACAATCCCTACCGGATATTTTCCAGGGAGCAGTGGGCGCGGCTGCGCGACGACACGCCGATGACGCTGGAAGCCGACGAGATCGCGGCGCTGCGCTCGATGCATGACCGGCTCGACCTGAAAGAAGTCGAGGAGATCTATCTGCCGCTGTCGCGGTTGTTGTCGATCTACGTCGAAGCAATGCAGCGGCTGTATAATGCGCAGCGCCGCTTCCTTCGCATCCAGGATCGCAAGGTGCCCTATATCATCGGCGTCGCCGGTTCGGTCGCGGCCGGTAAATCCACCACCGCGCGCGTGCTGCAGGCGCTGCTGGCGCGATGGTCGCGGCGGCCGCGGGTTGATCTCGTCACGACCGACGGTTTTCTGTTTCCCAATGCCGTGCTCGAGCGGCAAGGCCTGATGCAGAAGAAAGGCTTTCCGGAAAGCTACGACCTGCCGATGCTGCTGTCGTTCCTCAGTGACATCAAGGCGGGACGACGACCGGTACGCGCACCGGTCTATTCGCATTTGACCTACGATATCATTCCGAACGAATGGATCGAGATCGATCGGCCGGAGATTCTGATCGTCGAGGGCGTCAACGTGTTGCAGACCGGCCGGCTGCCGCGCGACGGCAAGGCGGTTCCGGTGGTCTCCGACTTCTTCGATTTCTCCGTCTATATCGACGCTGAGGAATCGGTGCTGCGAGACTGGTATGTCCGACGATTCCTGGCGTTGCGTGACACCGCGTTTCTCGATCCGCGATCGTATTTTAATCGCTATGCACTGCTCTCGGACGAAGAGGCGACCGCAACCGCGATCGCGATCTGGGAGCGAACCAATCTCGCCAATCTCGAGGATAACATCCTGCCAACCCGGCCGCGTGCGACGCTGATCATGAAAAAGGGCGCGGACCATGTGGTCGAGACAGTGGCTCTGCGCAGATTGTAGGTTCAGGCGGAAATGCGTTGGGGAGTGGCAAGGCTCGCCAGCGCCTCGGCGAGCTTTTCGCGGTCGAGCGGCTTGACCAGGAAACCGTTCATGCCGGCTTCGAAGCAGGCGGAACGATCCTCGACCAGCGTATTGGCGGTGAGCGCCAGAATCGGGGTCAACCGGCCCGGATGCCCGGCCTCACAGGCGCGGATTCGCCTGGTGGTTTCGATGCCGTCGAGTTGCGGCATCTGGATGTCCATCAGGACGAGATCATACGGCGTGCCGGCGGATCTGGCCGCCAGCCAGGATTCCAGCGCCGTCTCGCCATTGGTGGTGATGACGGCGCGATGGCCGAGCCGCGCCAGCAACGAGCGCAGCAGGAGCGCGTTGATGTCGTTGTCCTCCGCGACCAGCACCGAGAGACCGCGCGCCGGCGCAAGCGGGCTTGTCTCGACAGGATCGGACAGTTCGATCAACGGATCGCCGGCAACGCTCGGCGCTGCAACTTCCGGAGCCGCGGTAGCGAGCCGTGCCGCCAGCGAAGCCGCGCGCAACGGTTTGACCAGATAGCCGGTGAAGGCTGAGGAAAGTTTCAAGTCCTGCCGCGCCGCGGGCGTGAACATCAGGATCCGCTGGGTCGCATGGACGCGCGCGGCCTCGGCAAGCGTTGTGACCTCTGCGGCGCCAAAGGCATGATCGAGCAGAATCGTATGCCACGACCGTTCCGGCAGCAGGGCCCGTGCCACCGCGAGATCCGACACCATGCAGGTCTGGCCGCCCCAGCGCTGCAGCCGCCGCGCGATCAGCGACGCCTCGATCGTCTGCGGTGCCATCAGCAGGATCGATTGGCCGGTCAGATCGGGCGCGACGAACGGCTTTTGGTCGCCGTCCTTGCGGTCGGCGGCCGCGAGCGACACTGCCACCTCGAAAGTCGAGCCGCCGCCGACCTGGCTTTCCAGTGTGATGCGGCCGCCCATGCGCTTGACGATGCGCTCGCTGATGCTCAGTCCGAGGCCGGTGCCGCCGTAGTTCCGGCCGATGCGCTCATCGGCCTGCTCGAATTCGCGAAAGATGCGCTCGCGCGCTTCCGGCGCGATGCCGATACCGGTGTCGCGCACCAGAAAACTGATTTCATTGGGCCAGATGCCTGGCTCCACAATCAACGCCACGCCTCCGGTCGAGGTGAACTTGATGGCATTGCCGGCGAGATTGAGCAGCACCTGGCGCAACCGCGCAGCGTCGCCGACCACCTGCATCGGCAGCCGCTCGTCGACATAGGCGGCGATCTCGAGCGAGCGCGCCTGCGCCCGGGGCGCCAGCAGTTCGGTGATGTCCTCGATCAAGGCGGCAAGCGTGAACGGACGTTGTTCGAGGTCGATCTTGCCGGCTTCGATCTTGGAATAATCCAGCAATTCCTCGATCAGCGAGAGCAGCGCGTCACCTGAGGTCTTAACCGCTTTGGTATAGGTCATCTGCTCTGGTGTGAGGGATGTGTCCAGCAACAGTCCGCTCATGCCGATGATGCCGTTGAGCGGGGTGCGGATCTCGTGGCTCGCCATCGCGAGGAAGCGCGACTTGGCACGGTTGGCGGCATCCGCATGGTCGCGGGCTTCGGCCAGCGCGCGTTCGGTCTCGGTTCGGTCGGTGACGTCGCGGCCGACGCATTGCAATTCGGCGGGCTGGCCGGCGTCCGACCGCACCAGGCCTTCGCGCCATGCGATCCATCGGGGTCCAAGGGGACCTGCGATCTTCTGGTCATGTATCCTGGTGCCATTGGTCTCGATCGCGGAATCGCCCTGCTCGAGCACAACGGGGGCAAAGGATGTGCCGATCAACGATTCGCGCGCCCGGCCAGCCAGCTCGCAATAGGCGTCATTGGCGAAGGTGATGCAGCCATCGGCGTCGCGCAACACGATCAGATCGCCTTGCTGTTCGAACAGGCTGCGGGCACGCTCTTCGGCTTCCTTCAATTCCCAATTGCGGTCGACCAGCGCTTCATTGTGAATTGCGATTTTGCGAAGCCTGCGGCGCATCCAGCGCAGCCGCATGCTCAGGGTTGCCAGCGCGACGCAGGCGACCGCGAACAGGAAGCTCGCGCCGATGGCGAAGGCGTTGGGGTCATAGCCGGAATGCTCTGAGCGGCTGCCGGCAATGAAGCCATACGCGCCCCCGAACGCGGCCGAGAAGATCATGAAGGAACGAATAATGCCTACCAGCCGGGAATGACGTCGCGTGAAGCGGCGGATGCGCATCCTGATCCGGAGTTTTTTTCCCATGACTGACCGTCCCGATTCTTCTTCTATGTCCCCGCTTGCTGACGACGATGCGGTGGCGACCTTGCAAAGTGTTTGAGGGCAGCGGTCGGTATCGGCCGCGATGTGAACAGGGTTGACAAAGCGTTAAGACATGATCGGCCGCTTGCTAGAGCGATGCCGCGAGATGTGGGACGCTCTGGGCCGCGTCGTGCGCGGTCAAGGTCTTCGACTTGACCAAGGAGCGATAGTCGGTTGGACGCCGGCCAG
Source organism: uncultured Alphaproteobacteria bacterium (assembly GCA_963806075.1). Taxonomy (GTDB): domain Bacteria; phylum Pseudomonadota; class Alphaproteobacteria; order Rhizobiales; family Xanthobacteraceae; genus Bradyrhizobium. Next base: position 548,807 of record CAWDWT010000011.1, on the reverse strand, counting down.
AATGGCGGCCACCGTTAGGGGAACAATGGAAACCAGGACCTTGAAACGCAACATTTTACGCCACCCACTCGACAAGCCCGCGACACAGACACAGGGGCTTATGGTTTGCGGAGCGTAAACAGAACTCGTTACCTGAGTGTTGACGCGGTCGGGACGTGGTGACGTGAAAGTTGCATCACGCTGCGCTTCGTATGTCCTCGGCGAGCGCGCGATACGACAGGGCTTCGGCGAGATGGAGGCGGCCGATCTTGTCGGCGCCATCGAGGTCGGCGAGCGTACGCGCGACCCGGAGCACGCGATGATAGCCACGCGCCGACAGCCGCATGGTCTCGGCGGCGTCGCGCAACAATTTTGTGCCCTGCCCGTCGAGCTTTGCCGTTTCTTCGAGCAGCGCCGATGGCGCCTCCGCGTTGGTGCGGATATGCGGCAAGCCGGCCGCCGCGTAACGCGAAAGCTGGATATCGCGCGCGGCAGCGACGCGCGCGGCGACTTCGGCCGATCCTTCCGCCGGAGGTGGAAGGATCAGGTCGGCTGCGGTCACCGCCGGCACCTCGATCCGAAGATCGATACGATCCATCAGCGGGCCCGAGATGCGCGATTGATAGTCGCCTGTGCAGCGGTCGATCCGGCCGCGCTTGCAGGAATAGCCCGGCTCGAACGCGTGGCCGCAGCGGCAGGGGTTCATCGCCGCGACCAGCATGAAACGCGCCGGATAGGTGACACGATGGTTGGCGCGCGACACCGAGACCTCGCCGTTTTCGAGCGGCTGACGCAGCGAATCCAGTACGCGCGGATCGAACTCGGGCAATTCGTCGAGGAACAGCACGCCCTGATGCGCCAGCGAAATCTCGCCGGGTTTGGCGCGCAGGCCGCCGCCGGTCAGCGCCGCCATGCTTGCCGAATGATGCGGACTGCGGAACGGCCGTTTGGCCGTGAGCGCGCCGTCGCGGATTTCGCCCGCGACGGATGCGATCATCGATACCTCGAGCAATTCCGACGGCGACAGCGGTGGCAGGATCGAGGGCAGCCGCGCTGCCAGCATCGACTTGCCGGCGCCGGGAGAACCGATCATCAACAAATGATGTCCGCCGGCGGCGGCAATCTCGAGTGCGCGCTTGGCGCTTTCCTGGCCCTTGATGTCGCGGCCGGCGCCAGATTGACCGTGATTCGCCGCGCCGGGAGTGCCAGCCCCGAGGCGATCAGCGCCGAGCGTACCCGCTCGCGGGCTTCCGATACCGCCTTGTCCGGCAGTCCGACGATGGCGAAGGCAGGCAATCCCGGTGCGACCTGCACCTGCACGTCGACGCTGCGGGCCTCGATTCCCTCAAAGGCAACGGTGGAAACGCGTTGAACCATACGGCCCCCTCTTCGCTCAATCGAGGGTAGCGGAAGACCGGACAAAGAGCAAGAACATTACAGGAACATTATTGATTTGGGGCCATGATGCAGATGATCGCCGCGTGAGCCGGTGTGCTGTGCCGCGAATTTAGCCGGTCAGGCTATACTTTCCGGCCGCGCTTCGCCTCGATGGCGTCCCAGATTTTCATGGCCACGTCCGGGCCGCCCAGCCGGGCGATGGCGCGGATGCCGGTCGGCGAGGTGACGTTGATCTCGGTGAGGTTGCCGTCGATCACGTCGAGGCCGACGAACAACAGCCCGCGCTCGCGCAAGCTCGGGCCGACCGTGGCGCAGATCTCGCGTTCGCGCGGCGACAGGTCGGTGGCATGCGCGGCGCCGCCGCGCACCATGTTGGAGCGTAGATCGTCGGCGGCCGGCACGCGGTTGATGGCGCCTGCGAACTCGCCGTCGACAAGGATGATCCGCTTGTCGCCATGCTTGATCTCGGGAAGGAAGCGCTGGATCACCCAAGGCTCCCTGAAAGTCACCGAGAACATGTCGAATAGCGAGCCGAAATTCATGTCCTGCGGCATGACGCGAAATACCGCCGCGCCGCCATGACCGTGCAGCGGCTTCATCACGACCGCGCCGTGTTCGTCGCGGAATGCGTTGATCTCGTCGAGATCGCGCGAGATCAGTGTCGGCGGCATCAGCTGCGGAAAATTCATCACGAACAGCTTTTCCGGCGCGTTGCGCACGCTGGCGGGGTCGTTCACGACCAGCGTCTTGGGATGCACGCCGTTCGAGAAAATGCGTCGAGGTGATGTAGGCAAGGTCGAAGGGCGGATCCTGCCGCAGCAGGATGACATCGAAGGCCGCAAGCGCCTCGCGCCTGGGCTCGCCGAGGGTGAAATGGTTTCCGGGTTCGTCGCGCACGGTCAGCACCCGAACTGGGGCCACCAGCTCCTCGCCGCGCAGCGACAATTTGTCAGGCGTGTAATAGGATAGCCCGTGGCCGCGCTTCTGCGCCTCCAGCAGCAGCGCAAACGTCGAATCGCCCGCAATGTTGATATTTGCGATGGGGTCCATCTGGACGGCGACGTTGAGTTTCATGGCGGGTCTCGGGCTGGCAGCGGATCTCGGTTCGGCTCTCGGCTGGCGGGATATCAGGTGCTGGCGTCGAACGCTGCTGGCAGATGACGCGGCAGACGCTTCGGCGCAATCAGCATCGCGTCGAAACGCAAGTCGAATTGCGCATGTTCGGGATGCGTCATCAGCCAGCCTTGCGCGGCATCGATGATGCGCCGTTGCTGTCGCGGCGTCACCGCATAGGCGGCGTCATCGAGGCTGGCGCGCGCCTTGACCTCGACGAAAGCAAGCACGTTGCGGCGGCGCGCCACCAGGTCGATCTCGCCGTAAGGGGTGCGAAAGCGCTTTGCCAGGATGCGGTAGCCCTTGGCCATCAGAAAGGCGGCGGCGCGGGCCTCGGCGGAAAGGCCGGTGCGGAACGCGGCGATGCGTTCGGGGGAAGCGGCCTTCGCCGGCACCGTTTTGGCGTCAATCTTTGCCATTTTCACCTTCCGCATCGCGCTGTTTGGCAAGCTGCAACGCGCGAGCATAGATCTCGCGGCGCGGATGGCCTGACAACTCGACCACATGTGCCACGGCGTCCTTGACGCTGTCGCTAACCAGCCGTTCTCGCAGCAATTCGTCCAGTTGATGCACCGCCATGACGTCCCTGTCCGCGGGCGGTCCGATCACCAGCACGAACTCGCCACGGGTTTCCAGTGTCCCGGCGGCCAGCGCCAGCTGCGAGAGTGGTGCGCGTCTTGTTTCCTCGTGCAGCTTTGTCATTTCACGACAAATCGCGCCATCGCGACCGCCCATAATCTCGGCGAGATCGGCCAGCGTGTCCTGCACGCGGCTGCCCGATTCGAACATCACAAGCGTCGCCTCGATTCGCGCCAATTCCTTGAGCCGCGCGCGTCGCGCGGTCTCTTTCGGCGGCAGGAACCCCTCGAAGAAAAACCGGTCGGTCGGCAATGCTGCGACCGATAATGCCGCCATGACCGCAGATGGTCCGGGCAACGCGATCACGGCGTAACCGGCAGCGCATACCTCGCGCACCAGCTTGAAGCCGGGATCGGAAATCAGCGGCGTGCCGGCGTCCGAGACCAGCGCGATCGAGGCGCCTTGCGCCAGCCGTTCCAGGATCCTCGGCCTCGCCAAGGCGGCGTTATGTTCATGATAGGGCGTTAATTGCGCCGAAATCCCGTAGCGTTCGGTCAGCCGACGGGTGATTCGGGTATCCTCGCAGGCGATGATGTCGACGCCAGCAAGGATTTCCAGCGCGCGCAATGTGATGTCGCCGAGGTTACCGATCGGCGTTGCGACCAGATGCAACCCGGGCGCGGCCTTCGGCGCGGTCAGGGTGTGCTGATCAACGGAAAATGTCCTGATCACGGAACCCGCCGCTTCCGATGCGTGGATGGATGGTGCTTTTGCCCGCATTGTTCCAATCTAGAGAGGACAAGGCGCAAGCGCTACATCGCGGTGCCTCGAAAGGCAGGCGGGAACCGGACCAGGCGAGATGCCAGCCGCTGCACCCTGCGTCCGGGCTGGGTATAATCCATTTGTTTGGTTAACTATTCGTCGACAATATGCCTGAATCCACCCCCTAGCCTCGCCCAAGGGTGACGTCGTGGTCGATTGCGGTCGGTCAAGATCAGTCAAGAGAAGAGATGTGATGGTGGGTCCGCTCGATCCCAAGCCTCCGGTGGATGAAGTTCATACCGAACAATCTCGGTCCCGGCCTGTGACCCGGCGGACCGTGGTCGGCCTCATCCTCGGCGCGCCATTGCTTTCAGCGTGCGCCGGCGTGCAGCAGAGCCTCAACCAGTCTTCCGACCCGCTTGCATCGCAGGACCTCCCGCCCGGTCCTGCCGGACCGGCTCAACAGCCGCAGGCGGTTGGCAACGGACAGGTCAAGGTGGGATTGATGCTGCCACTGTCGGCGGCCGGCAATGCCGGCGTCGCCGCGCAATCGATGAAGAACGCCGCCGAGATGGCGCTGGCGGAATTCCAGAACCCGAACATCCAGCTTCTGATCAAGGACGACGGCGGCAGCGCGCAGGGTGCGCAGCAGGGAACGCAGCAGGCGCTCGACGAAGGCGCCGAGATCATTCTCGGCCCGCTATTCGCGCTGTCGGTGCCGGCGACGGCGCAACTGGCGCGCGCCCGCGGCGTATCGGTGATCGCGTTCTCGACCAATTCCAGCATCGCCGGCCGCGGCGTCTATCTCCTGAGCTTCCTGCCGGAGTCGGACGTCAACCGGATCATCGACTATTCGGCCTCGATCGGTAAGCGCTCCTTTGCCGCGCTATTGCCTGACAACGCCTATGGCAATGTGGTGGAGGCGGCGTTCAAGCAGGCCGTCGGCCGCAAGGGCGGGCGAGTGGTGGCGTTCGAAAAATATGGCGCCGATCGCGCCAGCGCGGCGCGCACGGTGGCGCAAGGATTGGGTTCGGCGGACGCGCTTTTCATGGCCGACGACGGCAACTCGGTAGTGGCTGTCGCCGACGCGCTGACCGCGGCCGGCGCCAATTTGAGAAATATCCAGTTGCTCGGCACCGGCCTGTGGGACAATCCGCGCGTGTTCGCGGCGCCGTCCTTGCAAGGCGGACTTTATGCGGCGCCCGATCCTGCCGGCTTCCGCAATTTCTCCGGACGCTACCGCACCCGATATGGCTCCGATCCCGTCCGCACGGCGACGCTCGCCTATGACGCGGTGGCGCTTGTCGCGGCGTTGGCGCGGACCCAGGGGCAACAACGCTTCTCAGCCGAGGTGCTGACCAATCCGTCGGGCTTTGCCGGCATCGATGGTCTGTTCCGCTTCCGCTCCGACGGCACCAACGAACGCGGCCTTGCGGTCATGCGCGTCGGATCGACTGGCGGCGTTGCGGTTGCGGGACCGCCGAAGAGCTTTGGCGCGTAACCTCTCGTCGTCCCGGCCTTGAGCCGGGACCCTCAACCCCTGGCGTGGCTGTTGAAACGGAAGATCAGGCCACAAGCGCTCTTAACGAACATCGATGACACGGCGTATGGGTCCCGGCTCAAGGCCGGGACGACGAAGTCTAAGCAGCGAGATCCGCGACCACCGCGTCCAGCACCGGGAAACCTGACTGCGTCACCCGCAGCCGCCCGTCGGCATCGACCACGATCGCGCCTTCCTCGCGCAATAGCGCAATCCGAGTCGGATCGAGCATGCGGCCCGACAGCGACAGCGTAGCGCTCGGGATCGATGCCTTCGGTGAGCCGAAGCCCCATCAGCAAAAATTCGTCGGCGCGCTCTTCGCTGCTGAGCAAATCGTCGGTGACGATGCCATGGCCGCTGGCTTCGACGCGCATCAGCCAGGATTCCGGCCGCTTTTCGGTTGCGATGGCGTGTCGGGCGCCGTCGATATCGAGCCGCGCATGCGCGCCGGGACCGATGCCGGCATATTCCTCGCCGCGCCAATAGACCAGATTATGCCTGCACTCCGCGCCGGGGCGCGCATGATTGGAAATTTCGTAAGCCGGCAGGCCATGCTGCGCGCAGATGTCCTGCGTGACGTCGTACAGCGCGCGCGCGATCGTCTCGTCGGGCGTCTTCAGCTTGCCCGCGGCGTGCAGGCCGAAGAACGGCGTGCCTTCCTCGATGGTGAGCTGGTAGAGCGACAAATGCTCGGCGGCTTCCGAAATCGCGAGCTTCAATTCATCGGCCCACATCTGCGGCGTCTGGTCGGGGCGGGCATAGATCAGGTCGAATGAATAGCGATCGAACGCGTTGCGCGCGATCGCCACCGCATCGAGCGCTTCGCGCGCGCTGTGCAATCGTCCGAGCGCCTTCAGCGAAGCGTCGTCGAGCGCCTGCACGCCGAGCGACACCCGGTTGACGCCGGCGGAACGATAGCCGCGAAAACGCGTCGCTTCCACGCTGGTGGGATTGGCTTCCAGGGTGACTTCGGCGTCGGTCGCGACGCGCCAATATTTGCCAATCGCATCGAGAATCGCGCCGACGGTTCGCGGCTGCATCAGCGACGGCGTGCCGCCACCGAGAAAGATCGACGTTACCTCGCGGCCGGGCAGCGCGCGCCGCGGTGGTTTCGATCTCGCGCGCAAACGCCCGCGCGAAGCGCTCTTCGTCGATCGGCGCCTGCCTGACATGGCTGTTGAAATCGCAATACGGACATTTCGACAGGCAAAACGGCCAGTGCACGTAGACGCCGAACGCTTCCCTGTCAGGCTGGCTCAAGGCACATCTCCGAGAGCTTCACAAAGGCGCGGGCGCGATGCGACAGGCCCAAGCCCAGCGGTGGCAGACCGTGCTTTTCGATACTGGTCATCTCGCCGAAGGTGCGCTGATACCCATCCGGCAGAAACGCCGGATCATAGCCAAAACCGGCGCTGCCGCGCGGCGGCCATACCAGCGTGCCGTCGACGCGAGCCTCGACTTGCTCGAGATGATCGTCGGGCCACGCGACGCAAAGGGCCGAGACGAAATGTGCCTTGCGCTTGTCGGGCGTGGTCGCGCCGCGCTCCTGCAACAGTCGTTCGATCCGCGTCATCGCCGCGGTGAAATCCTGGTCCGGTCCGGCCCAGCGCGCCGAATAAATTCCGGGCGCGCCGTCCAGTGCATCGACCACCAGGCCGGAATCGTCAGCGAACGCGGGAAGTTTTGCGACCTGCGCCGCGGCGATCGCCTTGATCCGGGCGTTGGCGACAAACGTCGTGCCGGTTTCGTCGGGTTCGGCCAGGTCCAGTTCGCCGGCCGATACCGCCTCGATGCCGTGGGGTGCCAGCAGTTCGCGCATCTCGGCAAGCTTGCCGGGATTGTGGGTCGCGATCACGAGTTGGCCGGTGATTCGACGGTGCATGTGGCTATAGCGTTTTCGAGCGAAGTGGTGGCCGGTTCGCGTCAGGAAAACGCGTCAAAACAAACGTTCAATTCCATACCAGCGGGCGCGCACTCCGACATCACGCCACCGCCATTTTCTGCAAATCCACCAGCCTCGCCGTGCCCTTGCGCGCCAGCGCCATCAGCGCCAGGAATTCCTCCTGCGAAAACGGGGTCTTTTCCGCGGTGCCCTGTACCTCGATGATGCGGCCATCGCCGGTCATGACGAAATTGGCGTCGGTGTCGGCTTCGGAATCCTCGGCATAATCGAGATCGAGGACCGGCGTGCCGCCATAGATGCCACAAGAGATCGCGGCGACATTGTCGCGCAGCACGTTGCCCTTCACCATATTGCGGTTTTTCATCCATCCGATGCAGTCGGCAAGCGCAACCCAGGCGCCGGTGATCGAGGCGGTGCGGGTGCCGCCGTCCGCCTGCAGCACGTCGCAATCCACCGTGATCTGGCGTTCGCCGAGCGCTTCGAGATCGACGGCGGCGCGCAGCGAACGGCCGATCAGGCGCTGGATTTCGACCGTCCGTCCACCCTGCTTGCCGGCCGCTGCCTCGCGCCGGGTCCGCTCCAGCGTCGCGCGTGGCAGCATGCCGTATTCGGCGGTGACCCAGCCACGGCCCTGACCCTTGAGCCAGGGCGGCAGCCGCTCTTCCAGCGTCGCGGTCACCAGCACATGGGTATCGCCGAATTTAACCATGCAGGAACCCTCGGCGTATTTTACCACGCCGCGTTCGAGCGACACCGCGCGCAGTTCATCTGGCGCACGTCGGCTTGGCCGCATGTGAATCCTCCGATAGTTGCGAAAGTTTCGGTAAAATGACGCATTCGAAGTGCTTGTAGGAGGGCGAAGTGGTAGCGGCAAGGGGTTTTGGCCATCTTGCTGCCTTGTAAGCCACCGCCGCGATGGACAGATTAGGGATTGCCGAGGGGGAGTAGTCCGTGGCCCAACACGATCCGATTGGCCTGATCGCGCCGAATGCCGGCCTTGCCCAGCTCAATGAGCGTTCGCGAGACATATTTCGTCAAATCGTCGAGAGTTATCTCGCGACCGGCGAACCCGTGGGGTCGCGCAACATTTCGCGGTTGATCGCGGTGCCGCTGTCGCCGGCCTCGGTGCGCAACGTGATGTCGGACCTCGAGCAACTGGGGCTGGTCTATGCGCCGCATACCTCGGCCGGCCGCTTGCCCACCGAACTCGGCTTGCGTTTCTTCGTCGACGCCCTGATGCAACTCGGCGATCTCACCGAGGCGGAGCGGGAGACGATTCAGACTCAGCTCGCCTCCGTCGGCCGCGCGCAATCGGTCGAGGCCGCGCTCGGCGAGGCGTTGACGCGGCTGTCAGGGCTGACTCGGGCTGCGGCGGTGGTGCTGACCGCCAAGTCCAATTCGCGGCTGAAACATATCGAGTTCGTAAGGCTTGAGCCGGAAAAGGCGCTGGTGGTGCTGGTCGGCGAGGACGGCCAGGTCGAGAACCGCGTGCTGACATTGCCTTCGGGCGTTCCTTCCTCGGCGCTGATCGAAGCCACCAATTTTCTCAATGCGCGGATCAGGGGGCGCACGCTGGCGGAAGCGCGGCTCGAACTCGAAACCGCATTGACGCAAGACCGCACCGAACTCGATCAACTGACCCAGAAGGTCATCGCTGCGGGACTGGCGAGCTGGTCCGGCGGCGAGAAGGAAGACCGCCAATTGATCGTGCGCGGCCACGCCAATCTGCTGGAAGATCTGCGCGCGCTGGACGACCTGGAACGGGTCCGGCTCTTGTTCGACGATCTCGAGACCAAGCGCGGCGTGATCGACTTGCTCGGCCGTGCCGAACGCGCCGAGGGCGTGCGGATTTTCATCGGATCGGAAAACAAGCTGTTTTCGCTGTCCGGTTCCTCCACCATCATCGCGCCCTATAGCGATGGCGCCGGTCATATCGTCGGGGTGCTCGGCGTGATCGGGCCGACCCGGCTGAATTATGCCAGGGTGATTCCGACGGTGGACTACGCCGCGCGGATCGTCAGCCGCATGCTGGGCGGATGAACTGTAGCGTTTTCGAGCGAAGCATGCCCTCGGACTTGATCCGGGAGTCGCCCTATGAAGAAAACGCGTCAAAATCGACCCGGTTCTGATCTCATCAGAGCCGGGATCTAGCTTGATTTTCTGCGTCTAAAGCACGATATCCCCGCCAGCAGCTCCACAATTTGATCCAGACGCGATTTTTCGAGAAGGCGACCCATGACCGATCCCGACCGGCCGAACGAAGATCCGGCGAATGCGACGCAGGCCGGCGAGCCCGTGATCTCCAAGCCCTACATCATGCCCGACGATCCCGAGGAAGGCTCGGTGGAGGCGCTGACAAAGGAAGCCGCCGAAGCGCGCGACAAGATGCTGCGGACGCTGGCGGAGATGGAAAACCTGCGCAAACGCACCAGCCGTGAAGTCGCCGATGCGCGGACCTATGGCATCACCGGTTTCGCGCGCGACGTGCTCGATATCGCCGACAATCTGCAGCGCGCCCTCGACGCGGTGCCCGCCGAGGCGAAGGCCGCCGCCGATCCCGGCCTCAAGGCGCTGATCGAAGGCGTCGAGCTGACCGAACGGTCGCTGCTCAACGCGCTGGAGAAGAACGGCGTCAAGAAGTTCGATCCCTCGGGCGAGAAGTTCAACCCGAATTTCCAGCAGGCGATGTACGAAGTTCCTGATCCGTCGGTGCCCGCGGGCACCGTGGCGCAGGTCGTGCAGGCCGGCTACATGATCGGCGAGCGCGTGCTGCGGCCGGCGCTGGTGGGGGTCTCCAAGGGCGGCGCCAAGGCTGTACCTGCCAATGGTAACGAGCCGAACGACGCGGCTTGAATTTCCGTAAATCTTGCGGTGACAAGTCCTGCAATAGCAAGTCCTGCAACGCAAGTCTTGTACCAGCAAGTCCTGCGGTCAGCGCGCCTGAATTCCGTCGCGCACGGCACGGAAGCGCGGGAATGCCTTTTCCCATTGGTCGCGCGGCGCAATTCCGATGATGCGCATGACCGTCGGGCCGCCGAACCGCAGCCATTGTACCACGGTGACCGGGGTGTTGCCCTTGCCGGTGGACGCATCGAGCCGCGTTTCGAATCCCGCCATGCTGTCAATCCGGATCGGCTCCGACATGGTCAGCCGTGCGTTGCGTATTCCGGGAATCGTCCGCGCGATTTCCTGGGCGAATCGGTCGCGATCTTCGGGTTGCGCCGGCGCGTTTCCGATCAGGCCCATGATCATGAAGGGCGCCCCCTCAAATCCGGTCGCTTCATCACCGTCGGCGAGGATGACGGCGCCGCCGCCCGCCAGTGTCCGGACGTTCTTGAAACCGGCGAGATCGGTGACCTTGAAGGGCAATTGCGCGAGTTGCTCGTCGACCGGAACCTCCTTGCGAACAACAGCCGATGCGAACATCTGGCGTACCGCCTGGTCCGTGTAGATCTTGCCGGCGTTCTCGGGAACCTGTACGGCGATATAGCCGGAGAATGTTTCGGCCGGCATGATCATTGAATAACGTCGCACGCTGACGGCGCCATTCATGGCGGTTTCGGTAGTGTAGTAGGCGGTGCCGGCCGCGGTCTCGATGGTCGCGGGCTTGACGCCGGAAACGCTCGAGGATTCGGCCGTGAAGGCTTTCGCAACCTCGCCATAGGCGTCGGACGGAAGCTCCGCTACCAGCACCTTGACGCCGTGGTCTTCGGTTTCGAATCCGGTGAAGGTCTTGGCCGGGACCAAGCCCACTAACGGCGTCAATCCAACCCGGCTGCCCGGCGGGAAGATCGGATCGGCGGCAACCGCCGGACCAAGGCTCGCTAGGAACAGGTTGGCCAAAAACACGGCAACCGCGAACACAAATCGAATGGACTTCATGAAAAATCTACTCGGTTGGCATTGAGGCCCTTCAATGGTCGGCCAAACTCGGCTCGAGAGGGCCGTGGCAACACGCGTTGGCAAGGACGACTTGTCGACGGTGTCTCCGGCTTGTGTGCTTCTAGCTGCTTTGCCGCCTCGGTAACAGTCCAAGAGATGCCAAGAGGAGGTCGGTGTGAATCGCGTTCCCTCGCTCCTACATCCATCTTACGCCACGGGGGTGCCGCTGGCGTGCTTAACTAACAGGCCTCGCTCAGCGGACACTCTCTTCGCCGGATGGCTTTTAGGGGCCCAAGATCGCGTTCGGTCCTTGCAGGCCCTGCCCCCCCTCCTATATGAGGCTCACCGTCGCAATATCGCGAGTATTTGATCGTTTGGGGGTTCGGTTAGGTGCGCCGTCAGGGCCCAGCCAACCTGCCGCAAAAAGAAGGATATGAAGACCATGGGAAAGGTCATTGGGATCGACCTCGGCACCACGAATTCGTGCGTCGCCGTAATGGATGGCAAAACGTCGAAAGTCATCGAAAACGCAGAGGGCATGCGGACGACCCCGTCGATCGTCGCCTTCAGCGATGATGGCGAGCGCCTCGTGGGCCAGCCGGCCAAGCGCCAGGCGGTCACCAATCCCGAGCGGACTTTCTTTGCGGTCAAGCGTCTCGTCGGCCGCCGCTATGACGATCCGATGGTCGAGAAGGACAAGAAACTTGTCCCGTACAAGATCGTCAAGGCGTCCAACGGCGATGCCTGGGTCGAGGCCGATGGCAAGACCTATTCACCCTCGCAGGTCTCCGCCTTCATTCTGCAGAAGATGAAAGAGACCGCGGAAGCCCATCTCGGCCAGAAGGTCGAACAGGCCGTCATCACCGTTCCCGCTTATTTCAATGACGCGCAACGTCAGGCCACCAAGGATGCCGGCAAGATCGCCGGCCTTGAAGTGCTGCGCATCATCAACGAGCCGACCGCGGCCGCGCTCGCCTACGGCCTCGACAAGTCGAAGTCCGGCACCATCGCGGTGTACGACCTCGGCGGTGGTACCTTCGACGTCTCGATTCTGGAAATCGGTGACGGCGTGTTCGAGGTGAAGTCGACCAATGGCGACACCTTCCTTGGCGGCGAAGACTTCGACATGCGCCTGGTCAGCTATCTGGCCGACGAGTTCCAGAAGGAGCAGGGCATCAACCTGCGCAATGACAAGCTGGCGTTGCAGCGGCTGAAAGAAGCCGCCGAAAAGGCCAAGATCGAATTGTCGTCGACCACGCAGACCGAAATCAACCTGCCGTTCATCACGGCCGACCAGACCGGTCCGAAGCATCTGACGATGAAGCTGACCCGCTCCAAGTTCGAGGCGCTGGTCGACGATCTCGTCCAGAAGACGATTGAACCCTGCCGCAAGGCGCTGAAGGATGCCGGCCTCACCGCCGCTGAGATCGGCGAAGTGGTGCTGGTCGGCGGCATGACCCGCATGCCGAAGGTCCAGGAAGTGGTGAAGCAGTTGTTCGGCAAGGAGCCGCACAAGGGCGTCAACCCGGACGAAGTCGTGGCGATCGGCGCCGCGATCCAGGCCGGCGTGCTGCAAGGCGACGTCAAGGACGTGCTGCTGCTCGACGTGACCCCGCTGTCGCTCGGCATCGAAACGCTGGGTGGCGTGTTCACCCGCATCATCGATCGCAACACCACGATCCCGACCAAGAAGAGCCAGGTGTTCTCGACTGCCGAGGATAACCAGAACGCCGTCACCATCCGCGTCTTCCAGGGCGAACGCGAAATGGCGGCCGACAACAAGGTGCTTGGTCAGTTCGATCTGATGGGCATTCCGCCCTCGCCGCGCGGCATGCCGCAGATCGAGGTGACGTTCGACATCGACGCCAACGGCATCGTCAACGTCTCGGCCAAGGACAAGGCGACCGGCAAGGAACAGCAGATCCGGATTCAGGCATCCGGCGGCCTGTCGGAAGCCGACATCGAGAAGATGGTCAAGGACGCCGAAGCCAATGCTGCCGAGGACAAGAAGCGCCGCGAGGCGGTCGACGCCAAGAACCATGCCGACGCGCTGGTGCACTCCACCGAGAAGGCGCTAACCGAGCATGGCTCGAAGGTCGAGGAAGCGGAACGGCGCGCCATCGAAGACGCCGTCAGCGACCTGAAGGAAGCGCTGAAGGGCGACGATGCCGAGGCCATCAAGGCCAAGACCAATACGCTGGCGCAGGTTTCGATGAAGCTCGGCGAGGCGATGTACAAGCAGCAGGCCGAGAGCGACGCGGCCAAGGATGCTGCCAAGGATGACGTGGTCGACGCGGAATTTACCGAGGTCGACGACGACAAGAACAACAAGAAATCCGCTTAAGGGCGGTAGCGATCATGGCCCCCATTCCAAAGAGCGCATGCGCAGCGTCTCGATGGAGGGGGTCATTTTTCGTTAAGCGGAAGGCTGCATCCTTCAAGGTGCGCTCCTTTCGACACAGCTCGATGCGTTGGCAAGATTTGGTATCTGACAGAACTTGGTATTCAGCAGGACCTGGGTTTTGGGAATGACGACGAACTTCGGACGGATCTGACGGATGTCCACCAAGCGCTGCTATTACGAGACCTTGGAGGTTGAGCGGACCGCGGACGACGGCAAGCTCAAGGCGGCGTTCCGCAAGCTCGCGATGAAATGGCATCCGGACAAGAATCCGGGCGATGCCTCCAGCGAAGTCAAGTTCAAGGAAATCAACGAAGCCTACGAAGTCCTGAAGGACGGCGACAAGCGCGCCGCCTATGACCGGTTCGGCCATGCCGCCTTCGAGCAGGGTGCGGGTGGTGGCGGACCTGGGTTTCGGCGCCGGCTTTGCCTCGTCATTCTCCGATATTTTCGAAGATCTGTTCGGCATGGCCGGGCAGCGCGGCGCGCGGCGGCGGGCGCGAACGCGGCGGCGACCTGCGCTACAACATGGAAATCTCGCTGGAAGAGGCCTATCTCGGCAAGGCCGCCCAGATCGAGATTCCGGTCTCCGTCACCTGCGAATCCTGTTCGGGTACCGGCGCCAAGGCCGGTACCAAGCCGAAGGTCTGTTCGATGTGCGGCGGGCAGGGTCGGGTGCGGCAGGCCCAGGGCTTCTTTACGCTGGAGCGAACCTGCCCGGGCTGCCAGGGCCGCGGCCAGATGATCGAGGATGCGTGTCCCTCGTGCTCGGGTCAGGGACGGGTGACGCGGGAGCGGACACTTTCGGTCAATATACCGCAAGGCGTCGAAGACGGCACCCGCATCCGGCTTGCCGGTGAAGGCGAAGCCGGCGTTCGCGGCGGACCTCCGGGCGATCTCTATATTTTCCTGTCGCTGTCATCGCATCAGTTTTTCCAGCGCGACGGCGCCGACCTGCATTGCCGCGTGCCGATCTCGATGGTGGCTGCAGCGCTTGGCGGCGAATTCGACGTGCCGACCATCGACAAGGGCAAGACCAAGGTGAAAATCCCCGGCGGAACCCAATCGGGTCGCCGCTTTCGCATCGCGTCAAAGGGCATGCCCATCCTCCGCTCACGTCAGACCGGCGACATGTATGTCCAGGTGATGGTCGAAACGCCGCAAAATCTGACCAAGAAGCAGCAGGAATTGCTCGCCGAGTTCGAAAAATTATCATCCGGTGCAACCCAGCCCGAGGCTGCGGGTTTCTTCACCAAGGTCAAGGATTTCTTCGGCAACCGCGCTACCGGCTGACATGGCTGGCGGCGTGGCGGCCGGGGTTCGATCACGTTCAAAAATTCAACCAGCGCATGGCCTTATGGCTAAATCGCAGACACGCAGAAGGGCCATGCGCGGCGCCATTCGGCTTGACCGTTCCGGCGGCTATCTATACCTCTTTATGACGATATTCTGACACTGCGGCCCGATCGCGGTCCCCCCTTTTGGTAGCGACAATGCCTTTGCAATCGTCCGTGCGTGCGTTGAAGAAGCCTCTCCGTCTCGATGACGAGGTTCGCTTTCTTCGTTCATGGATCGAGAAGCCGCTGCACATGGGCGCAGTAATGCCGTCGGGGCGTCTGTTGGCGCGCACCATGGCGCAATATGTCGATGTCGACTCCTCGGCGCCTGTGGTCGAACTCGGGCCCGGCACCGGCGCGATCACCAATGCGCTGATCGAGCACGGCATCGATCAGAAACGCCTGGTGCTTGTCGAATATGATCCGGGCTTCTGCGCGCTGCTGCGCGATCGCTACCCGCACGCCAAGGTCGTGCAGGGTGACGCCTATACCTTGCGTGACTCGCTGTGGGATGTTTTGAGCGTTCGGGCGTCCGCCATCGTCTCCGGCCTGCCGCTGGTGACCAAGCCGATGATGACGCGGCTGAAACTGATCCGCGATGCCTTTCTGGCGCTGGCGCCGGGGGCGCCGTTCGTGCAGTTCACCTATTCGGTGGCGCCGCCGATTCCGAGGTCGCTGCCGGGCGTATCCACCGAGGCTTCCGAGCGGATCTGGATGAATCTTCCGCCGGCCCGTGTCTGGGTGTATCGCAGGGGTTGAGACCCCGCCAGCGCGCCGCGCCGTGGTTCGTGCCCTGAACGATCTGAATCATGTCCGCGCTGAAAATCCTGGTGATCCCCGGCTCGCTGCGCACCGGCTCGCTCAATGCGAAGCTTGCTGCGACGATTGCCGCCGAACTCGCGCAGGCCGGCGTCGATGTCACGCGGATCTCGCTCGCTGATTTTCCGCTGCCGATCTATGACGGCGATCTGCAGGCGAAATCGGGTGTGCCGAAATCCGCGATCAATCTCAAGCGCATGATGTCGTCCCATCATGGCGTGCTGATCGTGACGCCGGAATACAATGCATCGATCCCCGCGCTGCTCAAGAACGCGATCGACTGGGTCAGCCGCGTGCAGGATCCGCACGAAACCCGGCGGCAGGTGTTTCGCGGACCGCCCCTTTGCGATCGCCTCTGCCTCCGCCGGCCGGCTTGGCGGCATGCGCGCGCTGATGGCGCTGCGGCTGATACTTACGGCCTGCCAGGCGCCGGTCATCCCGAACCAGCTTGCGCTGTCGTTCGCAAATGAGGCCTATGACGATATGGATCGATTGAAACTTACCGCCGATATCGAGGCGCTGAAGGCGCTGGTTCGGCAGTTGATCGAATTCTCCCAGCGCACGATGTGAGGTGAAATGCAGCCAGCAAAAATCGCTCCCCGCGACCGGCTGATCGTACCGCTGGATCTGCCCGACGTGGCATCCGCGGAAGCGATGGTCGCCCGGCTCGGCGACAGCGTGACCTTCTACAAGATCGGCTATCAGCTCGCTTATGCCGGCGGTCTGCCGATGATCGGCCGGCTGGCGGGCGCCGGCAAAAAAGTGTTCGCCGATCTCAAGCTGCACGACATCGGCAATACCGTCGCGCGCGGCGTCGAGAGCATCGCCAAATCGGGCGCGACGTTCCTGACCGTGCATGCCTATCCGCAAACCATGAAGGCTGCGGTCGAAGGTCGCGCGGGATCAGGCTTGAAGCTCCTCGCCGTCACCGTGCTGACCTCCTACGACGACGGCGACCTGCACGCAGCGGGCTATCGTCTCGGCGTCACCGATCTGGTCGAGGCGCGCGCGCGACAGGCTCAGGTGCTCGGCGTCGATGGCCTGGTCTGCTCGCCGGAAGAGGCCGCCGCGCTGCGCAGGATCGTCGGCGACAAGATGCATCTGGTGACGCCGGGCATCCGGCCCGCCGGCTCGTCGACCGACGACCAGAAGCGAATCATGACGCCGGCGCGCGCGATCGCCGCCGGCGCCGATTATCTCGTGGTCGGCCGGCCCGTGACGGGAGCCGCCGATCCCAGGGCCGCCGCCGAGGCGATCGTGGCGGAGATCGCACAGGCGCTGGACCAGCAAGCGACCTGACAACAAAGGGAGAAAACAATGGCAAAAGGCTACTGGATCGGACGCGTCGACGTTCACAATGAGGAAGGCTACAAGGCCTATGCCGCAGCCAACCCCGCGATCTTCAAGAAATTCGGCGGCCGCTACGTGGTGCGCGGTGGCAAACATCACCGGCGTCGAGGGCCAGAGCCGCTCGCGCAACGTCGTGATCGAGTTTGCCGACTATGACGCCGCGCTGGCCTGCTATCGCTCGCCGGAATATCAGGAAAACATCAAGCGCCGGCTGCCGCATTCGATCGCCGAGTTGATCGTCGTGGAGGGTTATGATGGGCCGCAGCCCTGATATACGCCCTGCCCTTCAAAGATAGCGCTATCGTCGAAGCCGCCATCCCTCACGGCCTTGCGCCCGCCGGGTCGGTTGCCGGAACCGGCCGTCCCGGCTATAGGGCGGGTAAGGATAAGCCATGGCCGACATGCGTTTGATCGTTGCGGGAGCCGGCGGCCGAATGGGCCGGGCGCTGACGCGTGTGATATCGGAAACGCCGGGCGCGGTGCTGGCCGGCGCGCTGGAAGCGCCCGGCTCCGAACTGCTCGGCAAGGATGCCGGCGTGCTGGCGGGCCTGCCCGCCAATGGCGTCGCAGCTTTCCGCCGATCTCTGGTCGATGTCGGCCAATGCCGACGGCATTCTGGATTTTACCGTGCCGGCCGCCACCATCGCCAATGTCGCGATCGCGGCCCAGCGCGGGCTGGTCCATATCATCGGCACCACCGGCCTGTCGGCATCGGACGATGCCGTGATCAAGAGCGTCACCTCGCGCGCCATCGTGGTGAAATCGGGCAATATGAGTCTCGGCGTCAATCTGCTGGCGGCGCTGGTCAAGCGCGTGGCGCAATCGCTCGACGAGAATTTCGACATCGAAATCCTGGAAATGCACCACAAGGCCAAGATCGACGCGCCGTCGGGCACCGCGCTGATGCTCGGCGAAGCGGCGGCCGCCGGCCGCCAGATCGCGCTTGAAAAACATTCGGCTCGCGGCCGCGACGGCCTCACCGGCGCGCGACGCGCCGGTGATATCGGCTTTGCATCCCTGCGCGGCGGCACGGCGGCCGGCGATCACAGCGTGATCTTTGCCGGCCCGTCGGAGCGGATCACGCTGTCGCACCATGCCGAGGATCGGGTGCTGTTCGCCCATGGCGCGCTGAAGGCGGCGTTGTGGGCCCGTGGCAAGCAGCCCGGCTTCTACACGATGGCCGATGTGCTCGGCCTCGGCGAAATCTGAAACTCGGCGGAAACCGAACGAAACGGAATCACTGCAATGAGCGATCGTCTTCTCGTGCTCGTGCGCCATGGCGAGAGCGAATGGAATCAGAAAAACCTGTTCACCGGCTGGAAAGATCCCGATCTGACCGAGAAGGGCGTCAAGGAAGCCAAGGAGGCCGGCCGCAAGCTGAAGGCGCAGGGGCTGTCGTTCGATATCGCCTTTACATCGGTGCTGATCCGCGCGCAGCACACGCTCGATCTGATGCTGGTGGAGATCGCGCAGACCGGGCTGCCGGTCACGCGCAACCTCGCGCTCAACGAGCGCGACTATGGCGACCTCTCCGGCTTGAACAAGAACGATGCCCGCAAGAAATGGGGCGAGGAGCAGGTGCTGATCTGGCGGCGTTCCTACGACGTGCAGCCTCCCGGCGGTGAAAGCCTGAAGGATACGCTGGCGCGCACCCTGCCTTATTACGTGCAGGAGATCCTGCCCTGCGTCTTGCGCGGCGAGCGCACGCTGATCTCCGCCCACGGCAATTCGCTGCGCGCGCTGATCATGGTGCTGGAGAAATTGTCGCCGGAGCAGATCATCAAACGCGAGCTCGCGACCGGCGTGCCGATCATCTATCGGCTCAATACCGATGCCACCATCGCCTCGAAACAGGATCTGGCGGCGTAGGACGAGAGCCGTAGGGGGTTAGCGCAGCGTAACCCACCCTACAAAGTCAGCAATCCCACCTGCCCGGCTTCCCAGCCGAGCATGGCCTGCTTGCGGGTGATGCCCCAGTGATAGCCGGTGAGCGTGCCGCTCTTGCCGAGCGCACGATGGCACGGCACCACGAACGACACCGGGTTGCGTCCGATCGCGGCGCCAACGGCGCGTGAGGCCTTAGGCTTGCTGATCGAGGTGGCGATATCCTGATAGCACACCGCGCGCCCCATCGGGATTTTCAGCAGCGTCTCCCAGACCCGGACTTCGAAGTCGGTGCCGATCAGCACCACGCGCAAGGGCTGGTCGGCGCGCCACATCCTTGTGTCGAAAATCCGCTGCGCCAGTCCGGCTGTGGCTTCATGGTCCTCGACATAGCTCGCATTCGGCCAGCGTCGCTTCATGTCGGCGAACGAAATTTGCTCTTCGCCGCAATCGGCAAAGGCAAGGCCCGCGAGCCCCCGGCCGCTCGCAATCACGATGGCCGTGCCGAACGGCGAGGGATGAAAACCGTAGCGCAAGGTCATGCCGGCGCCGCCGTTCTTCCATTCGCCTGGCGACATCGCCTCGTGGGTGACGAACAGATCGTGCAATCGTCCGGGGCCAGACAGGCCGGAGTCGAGCGCGGCGTCGAGCACGCTGGCGGAATCGCGCAACAGGCCCTTGGCGTGATCGAGCGTCAGCGCCTGCATGAAGGCTTTCGGGGTTAGCCCGGCCCAGCGGCGAAACAGATGGTGCAGTTCGTCGGGCGTCACGCCCGCGGCATCCGCCATCGATTCGATGGTCGGCTGCGCGCGCCAGTGCTCCGATATGAAGGCGATCGCACGGCGCACCGAATCATAGTCGCGCAGCGCGGCGTTCTGCGGGCCGGGTTTGGCCAGTCGCTGGTCATTGATCGCAAGGCTCATCATGGTCTCTGATGTAGAACCTGCGGCGGCCGCCAAACCACCCGATTCCTGACAGCCTTCATGTAATCGGATTATAGATCGGCCCGCGCCTGGCGGCCTGCAATGCAGCCTGTAAAGCCTTGGCAAAACTAGCCTTTTCGTCCGGTCCCAGGAAACTCGCGATCGAAACGCGGCGGCCCTTGGAAACCAGATAGAGCCGTTCGATGCCGAATTCGGCATGGGTCTTCTGGTCGAGCTGCACCCAGAGCGGATTGAGCACCCATTCGACCACATGGCCACGGTGACTGACCCGCCGTACCCTGAGCTCCGACGGCGTCACCGAAATCTGCTCGATTGCCTTGGCGCGGCGGAAGTTGATCTTGAACGCCCAATAGACCAGAAGCACGTCGAGGCCGAAAAAGCCGAATACCGGCCATGCGCCCATGTGCCAGAACACCAGGCCGGCGGCGAAACTGATGACGCTGACCACTCCCATCAGCATCGTAAATTGAGCATTGCTCAACGACCGATGCGGCGTCAGTACCGCCGAGAACAATTCGGGCTCCGGTGGCGCCGGATCAAGATCGTTGCCTGCATTCATGCTGTAGTATATCCGGAACATGATCAAAAGCACCAAACCGTCCGTCAAAAAGATGTCATCGAGGGGGGTTTTGACCAGAAAGTCGTATTCCACGAGGCATCCGGCCGTAAAGTTATCGACCAAACCGGGATTCAAGAAAGCGGCCGCCGGGAAAGTGGTTCCCAAATCTGCATTCAAGTCGGCGTCCCGACCGGCAAAAAAAATGCCGGCAAAAAGCCAGCCTAAAGCCGTCAAGACCCTGGACGGCGGCCGAGGTCTACGAGGCCTTCAGCCGCTTTCGCAAAGCCAATCCGGAACCGAAAGGCGAGCTCGAACATCTCAATCCCTACACGCTGCTGGTCGCCGTCGTGCTCTCGGCCCAGGCGACCGACGCCGGCGTCAACAAGGCGACGCGCGCCCTGTTCGCGGTGGCCGACACCCCGCAAAAGATGCTGGCGCTCGGCGAGGAGCGGCTGCGCGACTACATCAAGACCATCGGTCTCTATCGCACCAAGGCCAAAAACGTCATTGCGCTATCGCAGAAGCTGATCGCCGATTTCGACAGCGAGGTACCGCGTACCCGCGCCGGCATCGAATCGCTGCCCGGCGCCGGGCGCAAGACCGCCAATGTCGTGCTCAACATGGCGTTCGGCGAGCACACCATGGCGGTCGATACCCATGTGTTCCGGGTCGGCAATCGCACCGGCCTGGCGCCCGGCAAGACGCCGCTGGACGTCGAGCTTGGCCTCGAACGGGTGATCCCGTCAGAGTTCATGCTGCACGCGCATCATTGGTTGATCCTGCACGGCCGCTACACCTGTCTTGCGCGTTCGCCCCGTTGCGAAGTGTGCCTGATCAACGATCTCTGCCGCTGGCCGGAAAAGACGGTGTAGCTTCGACGCGTGCGCCATCAAGCAGCGCGGCGCTATGCTTCCGACCATCGGCGCACGCAAAAGCGACGCCGTCGTGCGGAGCGGCAATGCCGAATGAAAGATACTGTCCCGCTAAACCGCTCGCACGCCCGCCTTGCGCGATTGCTCGATCACTTCCCGCCGCGGGCCGGATAGCCGCTTGTGCATGTGGACCATGAAGGCCATGCCGAACAACGGGGTGGCCAGATTGACGATCGGGATCGACACGAACGCCGCGATCACCAGGCCCGCGGTGAAGATGATTCCGGCATTGTGCTTGCGCATCGCCTTGGCCTCGGCCGGTGGGCGAAACCGCATCGCGGCGAGCTCGAAATATTCCCGCCCCAACAGCCACGCGGTGGCGATGAAAAAGGCGATGAAGCCGATGCCGGCGACGAACACGAACGGCAGCGCGATCAGATAGACCAGCACCGTGAGCAGCGCGGTCTTGCTGCCTTCGGTCATCGCAAGACCAAGCGGCAGCGCTACTCCCGGCCGCTCCGCCGGATAATGCTCGCGCTCGACATGGTCGGCGACCTCGTCGACGAACACGCTCGCCACCAGCGAGGTGATCGCGGGCATCAAAAACACCGCGCCCAACACCACGCCGAGGCCGGCGGCGATCGAGATGATCC
Source organism: uncultured Alphaproteobacteria bacterium (assembly GCA_963806075.1). GTDB lineage: Bacteria > Pseudomonadota > Alphaproteobacteria > Rhizobiales > Xanthobacteraceae > Bradyrhizobium. The sequence goes on along the minus strand of CAWDWT010000011.1, from coordinate 526,832 downwards.
AGGCCAGCGCATTGAGCGGGGTATGGAAGCCGGAACCCAGCATCGCTTCGGCCCAGCCCTCGCCATAGACGGCAAGCCAGCTCAACAGCCGCTGCAGGCCGATCGCCAGCACCACGATCAGCACCAGCGCAAGCCCGATCGATCGCCACAGGATCGAGCGCATCGGCGGCGACAGGATTTGCGATAGCGCCTTGACGGCGGCGTCCAGCATGACGGTCGGATCCTCTGCAAGAGATGCCCAAAACGAGTCTTGGAGGTAGCGATGCCGTCTGCCTTCGGCAAGGCCGCCTTCTTACCTCTCCCGTGGGGAGAGGTCGGATTGCCTCGGCGATGCGAAGCATCGTCCGGAAATCCGGGTGAGGGATTACCGCTTTTCGATAGGGCGTACCCCCCTCGCCCCAACCCTCTCTCCATGGGAGAGGGAGCGCGTTCCCGATGCCGTTGGCATAATGAAATCTCATCACGGCAGAGGAGGACCAGATCGTGGCTTCTTCGCCTTGCATTCGCGTCGTGCCGGCGTGAATGAGCCGTTCCACAGATACTATTTTCCACAACGTGCCCGAAGGCCTAATCTAAAGTCAGACCAAAGAGCGGATCGATACGGGAGCCGAAATGACAGGGACGGAACAGCCCAACCAATTGCCCAAGGACTTGCTCGAGGATCTGCCCAAGGACCTGCCTTTAGCGGGCGTGCGGGTCATCGAGATGACCCACATGGTGATGGGACCGACCTGTGGCATGATCCTGGCGCAGCTCGGCGCCGAGGTCATCAAGGTCGAGCCGCCGGCGGGCGACAAGACTCGCAGCCTCGGCGGCATGGGAACGTCGTTCTTCCCATTGTTCAACCGCGGCAAGCGCAGCGTGGTGCTCGATTTCGAGAAGCAGCAAGACCGCGACGTCATGCACGACCTGCTCGCCGGCGCCGACGTGTTCCTGGAGAACTTTCGCGACGGCCAGCTCGCCAAGCAGGGCCTTGGCGCCGACGAACTGCGAAAGAGATATCCGCACCTGATTATCGCCGGGCACAAGGGCTTCATGTCGGGACCCTACGAACATCGTCCCGCGCTCGACGAGGTCGTGCAGATGATGTCGGGGCTTGCCGCGATGACCGGAACCCGCGACAAGCCGCAGCGCGTCGGCTCCTCGGCCAATGACATCATGGGCGGCATGTTCGGCGTGATCTCGATTCTGTCCGCGCTGTACCAGAAGAAAGCAGGGCAAGGCCGGTGGTGCCGACATCCGCATCGGCCTGTTCGAGAATTGCCTGTTCCTGGTCGCCCAGCACATGGTCGAATACGAGATGACCGGCAACAAACCGCGCTCGATGCCGGAGCGCGAACATGCCTGGCCGATCTACGACATTTTCGAGACCGCGGGCGGCGAGCGCATCTTCATCGGCGTGGTGACCGAAGGCCATTGGCAAAGCTTCTGCCGGGAGTTCGGCCTAAAGGAGTTTTCCGAAGACCAAAGCCTGCGCACCACCACCGACCGCATCATGGCGCGCAGCCGGATCCTTCCGCGCGTCGCCGAGGAGATCAAACGCTGGCACGTGGCCGAGCTTTCGGAAAAACTCGATCGGCTCAACATCTGCTTCTCGCCGATCAATCGGCCCGAGGACCTGTTGAGCGATCCGCACGTGCTGCGGCCGGGCGGCCTCGTCAACAACATCAATGCCAACGGCAAGGCGTTCCGGGTTCCGGCGCTTCCGATCGAGTGGAACGGCAGCAATCTCGGCGAAGGGCTGAAAGTGCCGGAGCTCGGCGCCGATACCGAGGCGGTTCGCGCCGAGCTCGAACAAGCGAAATCGGCTCCCATCGGCAAGCGCGCAGGGAGGCTCGCATGACCGACGTTCAGGAGATCTATCCCGCCGATCGCGTTATCCTGCGCGAGGTTGGCTTGCGCGACGGCCTGCAACTGGTGAAGAAATTTCCCTCGACCGAGGCCAAGCAGCGCTGGGTCCGCGACGAATATGCCGCCGGCGTGCGCTGCTTCGAGGTCGGCTCGTTCCTGCCGGCAAAAACCTTCCCGCAATTCGCCGACGTGCGCGACATCATCAAGACGGTGAAGCAAATGCCCGATGCCCACGGCATCGCGCTCGCGCTCAATGAGCGCGGCGTCAACGAGGCACTGGAATCTCGCGTTGGTGAAATCGCTTCCGTGGTTTCGGCGACCGAGGAGCACAGCCAGGCCAACGCCAATCGCTCGCGCGATGCGGCAATCGCCAATGTCAGGCGGCTCTGCGAATTGCGCGACGCCAGCGAACACAAGCCGATCGTCCATGCCGCAATCTCGATGGCGCTCGGCTGTTCGATCGCGGGAGCGGTGGATCCGAAGGAAGTGATCCGGCTGGTGGAAAAATGTTTCGAGGCCGGCGTCGATGCGGTCGGCATCGCGGATACGGTGGGCTATGCCGGGCCGAAAGCGGTCGGCGATCTCACCAAGGCCGCGGTGAAAATCGCAGGCGCAAAACCGATCTGCGTGCATCTGCACGATACCCGCGGCATGGGCATCGCCAACGCGTCGGCGGCGCTGGATAATGGCGCGCGGATCCTCGACGGCTCGCTCGGCGGCCTCGGCGGTTGTCCGTTCGCGCCGGGCGCTACCGGCAATGTCGTGTTCGAGGACCTCGTGTTCCTGTGCGAGAGCAAGGGTTTTGCCACCGGCATCGACATCGACAAACTGGTCGCGGTGCGCGCGATCCTGCGGTCGGAAATGCCGGACGAGCAGCTCTATGGCGGCCTTGCGCGCGCCGGCTTGCCCGACCGCAAGCGCGCGGCGTGATGGTTTGCGAGAGACGAATTCAGGACGCGGAACTCGATCGATGAATCCGGAAAGGCTTGGTTAACTTCAATCTGAACGGCACCGCCGGGTTTCAGGGGCGGAACTTTGCAGTTCCATCCGTGTTTGCTTAGGCAAACATGGAACCTTCGGCGAGCGAGATTCAGATGCGGACGACAAACCGGGATCGACCGGGCGGCAAGACGGAGCCCAACCGTAAAGGGGGAGGTGTTGCAAAGCTGTTTGGCGACATCGCCAATCGGACCTCTCAGGCTGCCGGACGCGCGCTGACGTTCATGATCGCCGCCGCCGTCGTGCTGGTCTGGGCGCTAAGCGGTCCGCTGTTCCATTACTCGGACACGTGGCAGTTGGTGATCAACACCGGCACCACGATCGTCACCTTCCTGATGGTCTTCCTGATCCAGAATTCGCAGAACCGCGACAGTGCGGCCATCCAGGTCAAGCTCGATGAACTCATACGGGTAAGCGCGGCACATAATTCGTTTGTCGGGATCGAACATCTGACCGACGAAGAGCTTGATGAAATTCGTACCAAATGCGAGCGGCGCGCCGAAGCGGAGAAGGTCGGCGACGAAACCGTTAAGAGCGCCGGCAAGAAGGCAAAACGGGCCGCCGATCTGGTGACTGAATAGCAGCATGAACGACCACGGCCACAATAGCAGACGGCAAACGGTTTCCAGGAATATCGACTTCGATCATCAAGCTGGAAGAAGAGGACGAACGACGACTATCGTCGCTCCACAGGGGCTCACACAAAATAGGATGGTTCGTCGGGACCGTCTATTTCGTGATCTCGCAGATCGCGTTCGTCATATTCTGGGTTTTGTGGAACGCTTACGCCGCATCCCGATTCGATCCCTATCCCTTCCCTCTCCTGTCTGTCGTGCTGTCGCTCGAAGCGGTGCTGCTGACATCGTTCGTGCTGATCCGGCAAAACGCCATGACCCTTCAGTCCGAACGGCGAAATCACCTCGATCTCCAGATCAATCTCCTGGCGGAAAAGAAAGCCACCAGCATCCTCAAGGCGCTGGGCGAGATCGCGAGGAAGTTCGATATCGATCTGTCGCAGGACGCCGAAAACAGCGAACTGACCAAGGGCACGCCGCTGGAGAGCATTGCCCGCGATCTCAGATCGCAAAAGGACAAAGCGTCTGCCTAAGACACGGCGCGTCTCCCCGTTACGCAAGATGTGCGCCGTGCCGGGTTCCACGTTGTCCATGTCTGCAAAAGCTGCAACATGTGAACTTTGGAAATCGGTGCGGCGATGGATTCTGTCGGTATTGCTTCTGGTCGGCGCAATCGGCATCGCATCGGCGCAAGAGGATAAAAAGACCGATGACCTGAAGCCGGCAGACCCCGATACGGGTGAAAGCACCGTCGAAGAAGCCACGCTCGGCTTGTTGCCGAACCCCTTCGAAAAGCAGGGGGTGAAATTCGCCGTCACCTATATCGGCGAGGTGCTGGGCAATCCTTCCGGCGGGCTTAAGCAAAGCGCCGTCTATGAGGACCGGATCAACTTCGCAGCAGACGTCGACTTCGAAAAGCTTGTCGGGCTCAAGCAACTGACGTTTCACGCCAACGTCTTTCAGATCGATGCCGGCGGCCTCTCGCGTGGCGCTCTCTTCAACTTCCTTGTCGTCAGCGGAATAGAGGCGATTCCGACGACGCGCCTCTATGAAATCTGGTTCGAGCAGAAATGGGGGACCAAGCTTGCGCTGCGGGCCGGTCAGCTAGCGGCGGACACTGAGTTCATGACCGCTAAATATTCCGATGTCTTCACCAACGCTTCGCTGGGATGGCCCGCGATCCTTTCGCAGAATTTGCCGAGCGGCGGTCCCTCCCCTCCGCTGGCGACGATGGGAACGCGGCTGCGCGCGGATGTGTCGGACCACCTCACTCTCATCGGCGCCGTGTTCGATGGCGATGCGGCGGGTCCTGGTTCTGACGATCCCCAATTGCGCGATCGGTATGGCGTCAATTTCCGCGTCAATGATCCACCGCTCGTGCTCGGCGAAGCGCAATTTCTCTGGAATGGCAAAAAAGGCGATCCCGGCCTCGACGGCAAATTCAAGGTCGGCGGCTGGCCATTTCGGTACGTTTGCCGACGAGAGATTTGGTCCCACGGGGCTTTCCCTGGCCGATACCGCCAGCGGCGGCACTCCGGCGACCCTTTTCGGTGATTACGGAATCTATTCGGTCATCGAGCAAAAGGTCTATCGTGTGGGCAACGATGAAGACCGCGGTATCGGCGTGTTCGGACGTGTTTCCTACAGCCCCTCCGATCGTAACCTTATCGATCTCTACGCCGATGCCGGCATTGAATTCATCGGTTTGAGCGACCAGCGTCCAAAGGACAAGTTCGGAATTGCCGGCGGATACGCACGGGTATCGTCAAATGCCCGCGCGCTGGACGGCGATTTCCAGCAAATGTTCGGGCCAAGCTGGCCGGTTCGCAGTTTCGAGTCGCTGGTGACCGCCGTATATCAATACGAAGTCAAACCCGGCTGGACGCTGCAACCGAATTTTCAATACATAACCCACCCCGGCGGTGGCGCCACCAATCCGCTCGGGTTGAATCCCGGCAAGGTCTTGAAGGACGCGGCAGTGTTCGGGCTGCGGACCGTGGTGAAGTTTTAACAGGCGGCGTCGGTAGGAAATATCGTCCTCTCCGCAAAGTCCTAATCGAACCGGATATCGAGATCGGCTCCGGTATGCTGATGCGACCGTTGTCGAAAAGGCGATTTTTGCGAGTGATTTGAGGGTGATTTGGCCTGTCCAGTCTTGCGGCGAGAAATTTTCCGCTTTTCTTTTTCGGCAAATCAGTTGCCTTTGATGTGCGTCCTGTTCCGGAGAGAGGGCGTTGGCCATCGTCACGAACGTTGGAGCGGGATGCGGTGGACGCGGTAGCGTCGTCGCGCGCTCGATGCGCGCGGACGAACGGCGCTGAAGCGTACGGCGAAGTCGTGTGGTTCTGACGCCCCGATGCTGGCGTCAAGTTGGCGATGATGCCTGAGTTTTTCTTGGCATTACGCCGGCGATGGAAACAAAGCCCGGTCACCAAGGAGAGCGAAGGAAACCGTAAAACCATCGCGCAGGGAATGCCGGTTGATCCCGGTGAACCTGTGGCGACTACCCGGTGCATTTTTTGCACCAACCATGGGTGCCATCGGACATCCGGCATTCCCGGCGCCTCTCTTGAGGTCGCCCCGCGCCTCTTTTTAGAGGTCGCGCGCTTTAGGGCGGAACTTCTTTGCAAAACTCGGGCAGAGGCTGTCGCGAGAACGAGACGTCACATCTCGTCCTTCGCAGACTCTGGGTTTACGGATAGCCGCTTTCGCGAGGCATAACGGCTGGCAGTGCGTGGGGTGCTTTATGTGCCATCCGGCACGAATCGGAGAGCGTCATTCCGTTCGCTCGGGCGCGGGAACTTCAGGCAGCAAACTCACCCTCGTCACGCTCCGGCAAGTGTTCGGTGACGGTGACGCGCTCGACCAGCGTCGTCTCGACCGTCACGGTTACTTCCGCAGCCGGACGCGGCGCCTTCTGGTCAATCGTTTCAGGAGCAAGCGGCGGCGAGTGGATTGTTTCAGGAAACACGTCGGATTCGCCGGCTACCTCCTGGAGCGGCTTCTGCTTGTCGGCCCAGTGCAGCGCCGTGTAGTCGAAACCATGCACGATGGTGGGTTTGACGATTTCGAAATAGGGCGAGATGTCAAAATCGCGCGGCATATACAGCGAGGAATCGCGGATATGCAGGATTTCGCGCCGGGCCGTGCGGCTGGCAGCGCGGGTGATCTTGGGCAGGATCGGATAGCGGACGGCGTCGAAAGCTTGGGCAATCAGGGCCGAGCAGATGATCTTGGTCGGATCGCCGGATCCGAACGCGATCATGCGCCGCCGCCAGCGCTGCGGGATCGGCAGCGGAATCAGATAGCGCATCAGGTCGACGATGTTCTTGGTGTCGTAGCCGAAGCCGATCCGGTTGATCGCGTAGCGGCACACCGTGTAGCGGTCCTCGTATGTCAGGCCGACGGGGCGGCAGAGCCGGGTGTGATAGGGGAAATATTTCGACAGCGGCGACGAGGTCACGCCTTCGCCGATATTGGCCTCGATCAGCACATGCGGTTCGCCGTCCGGCTCGACGGCGCCGTCGATAGGACCGACGAAAAGCGCGGCATGCGACCAGGTCGATTGCGTGAGGTATTTGATGATGCCGGAGACGCGGTTGTTGCCTTCGACCAGCAACACGTCGCCGGGTTCCATGACGCCGCGCAGATGTTCCGGATCGCTTGGCGTAAACGGCTCGTAACCCGGAACTTCCTTTTGCAGGTAGTCCGCGATCAACTTGCCGACAATATCGAGAACCACGCCCATGTTCATCCCCGAACGGCCTTTCGGCCGCTTTTCCCTTCCCTATCATGGCCGAAAGCCGTTGCCATTTGGTTTCGTGCCCGACCCGGAGCAATCTTGACTGATTTACCAAGACGGTTGCCGCCCGCATCGGGATGCGGCAAGTTCAACCCAGATGCGACCCGGAACGGCCCTGCTTCCTATCCCGAAGGACGCAGGAAGCTACTGATTCCAATGTGGTTTTGGTTCAGGATAAGTTTCGCCGGAGGGCTCGCCGGGATAATCCCATGTCTTGAACCGCCGGATCGGCAGCCTTTTGTCTTTTTCAAAATTTCGGAAACCATGACATGACATTGACGCGCCGCGATTTTCTGTCGGCGTCCGTGGGCTTTGCGGCAATGCCGGCGCTTGGCGGTCGTGCCTGGGGCGCACCGTTGCCGCGGGAGGCCGATATTGTCGTGATCGGCGCTGGCGCCGCGGGGATTGCCGCGGCGCGGCGGATCATGGCCGCGAATCGCAAGGTGATCCTGATCGAGGCGTCGGCCCAGAGCGGCGGCCGCTGCCTCACCGACAGCACGACCTTCGACACGTCGTTCGATCGTGGCGCGCGCTGGCTGTACAATCCCGACACCAACCCGATGGTCAAGCTCGCGCGCAATGCCGGGCTCGACGTCTCCGTGGCGCCCTTGGGCCAGAAGATTCGCGTCGGCCGTCGCAACGCGCGAGCCGGCGAAACCGAGGAATTTCTCGCGGTTCTCGTCCGCGCCAACCGCGCCATCGACGACGCCTCGCGCGGCAAGGCCGATATGCCATGCGCCGCCGCGCTGCCCAAAGATCTCGGCGACTGGGCCGCGACGGCGGAATTCGTGCTCGGCGCCAATGCCACCGGCAAGGATTTGAAGGATATTTCCACGATCGACAAGGCGCATGGGCAGGACCGCACCGACGCGATCGGCTGCCGCCAGGGCCTGGGCACGCTGATGACGCGGCTCGGCGGCAATTTGCCGCTGGCGCTGTCGACGCCGGCAAACCGCGTCGCCTGGAACGGCCGCGACGTCACGGTGGACACGCCGTCGGGCAGGATCGCCGCGCGCGCCGCCATCATCACGGTCTCGACCGATGTGCTGGTCGCGGGCAACATCAAATTCACGCCCGATATTCCCAAGCGCCAGCTCGATGCGGCGTCGAAATTGAGTCTCGGCAGCTACGATCGCATTGCGCTGCAATTGCCGGGCAATCCGGCGGGATTGGCGCGCGACGATGTCGTCATCGAACAGAGCAATTCGACCCGGACCGCCATGCTGTTCGCCAATATCGGCGGTTCATCGCTATGCATGGTCGATGTCGCGGGCTCGTTCGGCCGCGATCTCTCGGCACAGGGAGAGCCGGCGATGGCGGCGTTCGCGGTGGAATGGTTGACCAAACTGTTCGGTAGCGATGTCGCTTCGGCCGTGAAGAAGACCGCCGTGACGCGCTGGAATGCCGAGCCGTTTGCGCTGGGCGCGATGTCGGCGGCAACGCCGGGTGGGCAGCCGTCGCGAAAAATCCTGTCCGAGCCGATGGGCTGCATGTTTCTCGCTGGCGAGGCGACGCACGAAACCCTGTGGGGCACGGTCGACGGCGCCTGGGAAAGCGGCGAGCGCGCCGCCGACGCGGCGCTGCGCAAGATCGGCGCGCTCAGGAATACCGAACCCGTCGCGGCGCCGGCGCCGTCCGCGAAGCATCGCCGCCGCGCCGCGCCGGCGCATGTCGCCAGACCGATGTGGTCGCCGATCGATTGAGGGGGAGAATTTACACCGGCAGCGTCAGGTGCATCGGATTCTTGCAGGCGCGGCAGAATTCGACGCAGCACGCTATCATGCGCGCAAGCTGCCGCCGGTCTTCCTGGTCACTTCCGCCACGATCTTCGTCGCGACCGCGTCGATCTCCTGGTCGGTCAGGGTCTTCTCGCGCGGCTGGATCGTCACCGCGATCGCGATCGACTTCTTGCCGTCATCGATGCCTTTGCCTTCATAGACGTCGAACACCGTGACCGACGTGATCAGCTTCCTGTCCACGCCTTGCGCCGTGCGAACGATGTCGCCGGCGTGCACGCCGCGATCGACGATAAAGGCAAAGTCGCGCGACACTGGCTGGAAGGCCGACAGTTCGAGCACCGGCTTGGCGCGGGTCGGTTTCTGCTTGGCGTCGGGGATGCGATCCAGGATCACCTCGAACGCCATCAACGGGTCGTCGGCGCCGAGCGTCTCGGCCGCGCGCGGATGCAGCTCACCGAAATATCCGAGGACATTTTGCGGGCCGATCTGGATGGTGCCGGAACGTCCGGGATGCAGCCAGCTCGCGCCGCCCGGCACGACCTGCAGCGCCTGCATCGGCACGCCGGCGGCAGCCAGCACGGCGAACGCGTCGGCCTTGGCGTCGAGCGCATCGGCCGCAGCCGTGCCCGACCAGTGCCGTCCAATACCCTTGCCTGACGCAAAGCCGTGGCGAACGCCGGCCGCCGCGACGAACTGGTCCTGTGGCCGGTCGCCTTTGAAAATCTGCCCGACCTCGAACAGCGCCACGTCGGCAAAGCCGCGGTCGTTGTTGGCTTGCGCAGCGGCGACAAGACCGGGGAGCAAACTCGGTCGCATATCCGACAGGTCAGATGCAATCGGGTTGGCGAGCGCGAGCTCGGCCTGTCCGCCGCCGAACAGTTCGGCGGCTGGCTTTGCGATGAACGACCAGGTCACCGTTTCGACCATGCCGCGCGCGGCAAGCGCGCGCTTGGCGCGGCGCGTGCGCAACTGGATCGCGCTCAGGATCGGCTTGCGCGGTGCGTCGCCGCGCTCGAATGGCGTCATCGGCACCTTGTCGACACCGACGATGCGCACGATCTCCTCGACGAGGTCGGCCTTGCCCTGCACGTCGATGCGCCAGGAAGGCACTGCGACTTTCACGACGGGTCCCTGGCCGGCCATCATGAAGCCGAGATGGGTGAGGATACGCTTCATCTCGGACATTGGCACGTCGATGCCGGCGAGGCGTTTCACCTCCGTGAGCGGAAAATCGATCACGCGATCCTCGCCGAATTGCTTGCCGACGACCACGTTCTCCGACGGCGAGCCGCCGCACAATTCCATCACCAGCCGCGTCGCCATTTCAAGTCCGGGTACCATGAAGGCCGGGTCGACGCCGCGCTCGAAGCGATACCGTGCATCCGAATTGATGCCGAGCTTGCGGCCGGTTTGCGCGATGTTGATCTCGTTCCACAGCGCCGATTCGATCAGCACGTCGGTGGTGTTCTCGTCGCAGCCCGAGGCCTCGCCGCCCATGATGCCGGCAAGCGATTCGACGCCATGATCGTCAGCGATTACGCAGACGCTGGAATCCAACGTGTAGGTGCGGCCGTCGAGCGCCAGCAATTGTTCGCCGTCGCGTGCATGCCGCACCGTCAGATTGCCTTTCACCTTGGCTGCGTCGAACACATGCAGTGGCCGGGCGCGGTCGTAGGTCATGAAGTTGGTGATGTCGACCAGCGCATTGATCGGGCGCAGGCCGATCGAGGTCAACCGCTGCTGCAGCCAGGCCGGCGACGGGCCGTTCTTGACGCCGCGCACCAGCCGCAGCGCGAAGCCCGGACAAAGGTTGGGGTCCTCAACAGTGACCTTCACCGGACAGGGGAATTCACCCTTGATCTGCTTGATGCCGGGATCCTTGAATTTACCCATGTCGGCGGCGGAAAGGTCGCGCGCGATGCCGTGCACGCCGGTGCAGTCCTGCCGGTTCGGCGTGAGGTTGATCTCGATCACGGGATCGCCGAGGCCGGCCCATTGCGCGTAGCCGGCGCCGATCGGCGCGTCGGTTGGCAATTCCATGATGCCGTCGTGATCTTCCGAAAGCTGCAGTTCGGCCGCCGAACACAGCATGCCGCGGCTTTCGACGCCGCGGATGGTGCCGACACCAAGCGTGATGTTCTTGCCGGGAATGAAGGTGCCGGGTGGCGAGAACACGCTGACCAGCCCTGCCCGCGCATTCGGCGCGCCGCAGACCACCTGCACCGGCGCCGCGCCATTCCCAGTATCCACCATGCAGACCCGCAGGCGGTCGGCATTGGGGTGCTGTTCGGCCGCGATCACACGCGCGATCGAGAATGCCGTCAGCGCCTTGGCCTTGTCCTCGATATGCTCGACTTCAAGCCCGATCATGGTGAGCTTGTCGGCGAGTTTTTCCAGCGGCTCGTCGGTGTCGAGATGCTCCTTCAGCCAGGAGAGGGTGAATTTCATGATGATCGCTTCTCAACAGGCAGATCGCGTTCCCTCTCCCGCTTGCGGGGGAGGGTTAGGGTGGGGGTGCTTGCTTGAATCGCAGAGACAAGCGGGAGAGGGGGCTGGCCGTGCCGAATTGATGCGTTCAAACTCACGAACTCAACCCTCCCGCAAGGGTTGGGACATCCAGCGGCCGGAAGCCGTAATGACTGAGCCAGCGCACATCGCTTTCGAACAATTGCCGCAGATCCGACATGCCGTATTTCAGCATCGCGATGCGGTCGATGCCCATGCCCCAGGCGAAGCCCTGATAGACGTCGGGATCGATGCCACAGGCGCGCAGCACGTTCGGATGCACCATGCCGCAGCCGAGAATCTCCAGCCAGTCCTCGCCCTCGCCGAAGCGGATCTCGCCCTTGTCGCGCCGGCACTGGATATCGACTTCGAGCGACGGCTCGGTGAACGGGAAGAACGAAGGCCGGAATCGCATGTTGATGTGATCGACCTCGAAGAACGCCTTGCAGAATTCGTGCAAGATCCATTTGAGGTGGCCAAGATGCGAGCCCTTGTCGATCACGAGGCCTTCGACCTGGTGAAACTGCGGCGTGTGGGTCGCATCCGAGTCGATGCGGTAGGTGCGGCCCGGGCAGATAATCCGGATCGGCGGTTTCTTGCGTCAGCATGGTGCGCACCTGCACCGGCGAGGTATGGGTACGCAACAGCATGCGCGAGCCGTCTTGCTTCGGATTGAAGAAGAAGGTGTCGTGCATCTCGCGGGCCGGATGGCCTTCCGGAAAATTCAGCTTGGTGAAATTGTAGTCGTCGGTCTCGATGTCCGGGCCTTCGGCGATCGCAAATCCCATGTCGGCGAAGATCGCGGTCAGTTCGTCCATCACCTGGCTGAGCGGATGGATGCGGCCCTGTTCGACCGGCGTTTCGCGCAGCGGCAGCGTGACGTCGACGGTCTCGGAGGCGAGCCGGGCGTCGAGCGCGGCGTTTTTCAGGATATCGCGGCGCGCGGTCAGCGCCTGCGTGACCTTGTCCTTGGCGAGATTGATCGTCGCGCCTTGCGTCTTGCGTTCGTCGGGCGACATCTTGCCGAGCGTCGACAACAGCGCGGAGATCGAGCCCTTCTTGCCCAATGCGGCGACGCGCACGGCCTCGAGTGCGGACTCGTCGCCGGCCGCGGCGATCTGGGTGAGGATTTCAGATTCGAGTTGAACGAGATCGGTCATGGGCAACATCCTTTGGCCGGGACGTTTTACTCAGTTGGCCCTGGCTCGTCATGCCCGGCCTTTGTGCCGGGCATCCTCGTCTTGCAGTGCCGCCGCAAGATAAGACGTGGATGGCTGGCACAACCAGTGCGAAGACGCGCTTCGCGCTTTTGCCCGGCCAAGACGACCTCAAGATCTTGCAGAGGCAGTGACAGCTTACGCCGCGAGCGCGGCCTTGGCCTTTTCGGCAATCGCCTGGAACGCCCCCGGTTCGTTGATGGCGAGATCCGACAGCACCTTGCGATCCACGGTGATGCCCGACTTGGACAGGCCGTTGATGAAAACGCTGTAGGTCATGCCGAACGGGCGCACCGCGGCGTTGAGGCGCTGGATCCACAGCGCGCGGAAGGTGCGCTTCTTGCGCTTGCGGTCGCGGAACGCATATTGGGCGGCCTTGTCGACGGCGGCCTTGGCGGCGCGGATGGTGTTCTTGCGGCGCCCGTGAAAACCCTTGGCGGCCTTGTAGACTTTCTTGTGCTTGGCGTGAGAGGTCACACCGCGTTTGACGCGAGACATGACGGGTCTCCTTGATCTCTAAAAAAGGTGACGGAATCGCCGCGCGGACGCGGCTCGGCTCGAATGAAAACGCGGTCGCGATCAGGCGTTCGGCAGGAAGTATTTCTTGATGTTGTCGCCGTCGGTCTTGAACAGCACGCGCGTGCCGCGGAGCTGACGAATCTGCTTCTTCGTCCGCTTGATCATGCCGTGGCGCTTGCCGCGCTGGGCGGCCACGACCTTGCCGGTGGCCGTCACCTTGAAGCGCTTTTTAGCGCCCGATTTGGTCTTCAGCTTGGGCATTTGGCTCTCCTGTTGCCGCAACACGAAACCGCCCGCGAAGGCGCTCGGTCGGCTAAAATGCTCGTTAGAGCGTTGAAAGTGCTGTGCTATTTCCGAAATGAAACAGTCGCACGGACATCGCCACGGCAGCCCTTGATCAGCCGGGCGATGAAGCTGGGGCTTATGGCAGAGCTTGGACCGCTTGGCAACGCTGAACCGTGGAACCGGGTCGTTCGACATACCCGTCGACGCCGCCAGCAGCGCAGACCAAGGAGAGAAAAAATGACCCACTCAGCCCGATCGATTTCCCATTCCACCAATTCCAAACCCAGTCGCGCCTTGCGATGTATCTCCGCCGTCGCTGTGGTTGCGGCGCTCTCGATCCCCGGTGACGCCGATGCCAAAATGGTCCGGCCGGGAGCCTATGACGGCACCTGGAACGTGGTCTTCGCGACCCGGGCGGGTAATTGTAGTTCGACCAACAGCGTACCATTCACGGTGTTGGGGACGCGAGTTTGGTCGGCGGGCGGCGGCAAGGTCACCGGTGGCATCAGCCGCGCCGGCGTGGTCTCGGTCAATATCCAGGTCGGCGCCTCGCATGCCAGCGGCAGCGGACGGCTGGTCGGCAATTCAGGATCGGGCCGCTGGAGCGGCATCATCACCGGCGATCGCTGCAGCGGCAGCTGGCAGGCGACGCGGACCTGATTTCTTCCGCGCCCTCGCACTGAACGTTGGTAGTCCCGGCGCAACGCCGGGACGATGGAGCCGTATTCGTCTCAGCGCGGCGCCAGAACCATTACGACCTGGCGACCTTCGAAACGCGCGTCCTGCTCGACCTTGGCAAATTCGGCGACGTCGGCCTTGACCTTGTCGAGCAGCTTGGTGCCGATTTCCTGATGCGCCATTTCGCGGCCCCGGTAACGCAAGGTAATCTTGACCTTGTCGCCTTCCTCGAAGAACCGCTGCATCGCCCGCATCTTCACGTCATAGTCGTGATCATCGATCATTGGCCGAAGCTTGATTTCCTTGATCTCGACGACTTTCTGTTTCTTGCGGGCTTCGGCGGCCTTCTTCTGCGCCGAATATTTGAACTTCCCGTAGTCCATGATCTTGCAGACGGGAGGACTGGTGTTCGGCGAAATCTCGACGAGATCCATGCCGGCTTCGAGCGCCATCTTGATGGCGACCACAGTCTCGACGGTACCGTGGTTTAAGCCGGTCTGATCGATGAGCTGAATCTGGGCGTTGCGGATTTCATCATTGGTGCGCGGCCCGTCTTTGGTTGCAGCGGGCGGGGCTCTGTTAGGACGGCGAATGGGTAGTTCTCCAAGGTTGTGAGCGAAGGCGATATTTTGAAGGAATATGGCTCAAGGGGCAAGCAAACTCGCATCCTTCGGTCCGAAAACGATCAAATGCGAGACATTTTGGTCACGCCGGACAACGCCGGCGGGAGGGAAATGTTCAGAGTTGGCCACATAGAGCCCGTGGCCGCGCTCCGCAAGCCGCAACGCCATCCGCAATGCCCATCCGTTGACGGGTGCGGCGGCCTGCATCAAACAGCGGCCAACGTGCAGGAGATCAGGGATTGATGAGCCAGCCCCCGGGAGGCGACGCGGAACCGACTTACATCGAGGTTGGTCAGGGCAGCGGCGGCCGTCGCATCGCGGTTCGCGCCCGCGAAGGCGGCGGCGGACCTGCTAATGGACCTGGCCTGTTCTGGCTCGGCGGCTTCAATTCGGACATGAGGGGCACCAAGGCGCTGGCGCTCGACGGGTGGGCCGCGGCGCATGAGCGCGCCTGTGTTCGGTTCGATTATTCCGGCCACGGCGAATCCGGCGGCGCCTTCGTCGATGGCACCATTGGCCGCTGGATCGAAGAGAGCGTCGCGGTATTCGATCGATACTGTCGCGGTCCGCAGGTCGTGATCGGCTCATCGATGGGTGGCTGGATGGCGCTGTTGCTGGCGCGCGAACTGGCGCGGCGGACGGCCAACCCGACGCCGCTGGCCGGGCTGGTGCTGATAGCGCCGGCGCCGGATTTCACGGAAGAGCTGATGTGGAGAGATTTTTCACCCGAGATCCGCCGGGAGATCGAGACCAAAGGTGCGTGGCTGCGGCCGTCGGCCTATGGCGATCCATACCCGATCACGCGTGCGCTGATCGAGGAGGGCCGCAGCCATTTGTTGCTTGGCAGCGCCATCGACGTCGGATGCCCGGTGCGGATATTGCAAGGCGCGCAGGATTCCGACGTGCCGTGGCGGCATGCTTTCGCGCTGGCACACCGGCTGCCCGCCGAGGACGTGGTGTTGACCATGATCCAGGACGGCGATCACCGGCTGTCGCGGCCGCAGGATATCGCACGGATCATCGCGGCAGTCGCCGAGATGGGTTAGCTTCTTGTCTCCTTCTTTCCTCGGGGGTTGCGCGGGAGATTAGGGACGGCAACGGCCCTGAGGTTACGCCTGCCATTCGTCACGAACGCTCTCGTCAGCTTCAGTGTTGGTCTTACCGGTGGCGAGTGCCGCAAATTCGTCGCGCGGCAAGAGTTGCGACAACGCCCACACCGCGGCGCCCCGCACCAGCGGGCTTTCGTCGTGAAGCAGAGGGCGCGCTTCATCGGCAAGTCTCGCATCACCAGAGTTGCCGATCGCAGTCAATACATTGCGGAGGAAGCGGTTGCGGCCGATGCGTTTGACCGGCGATTTCGCAAACAGCGCGCGAAACGCCGCATCGTCGAGCCGGGCCAGTTCGGCGAGCGAAGCCGCGCGCAACTGGTCGCGCGCGACGAGCTTGGCCTCGCGGCCCTGCTGCGCGAATTTGTTCCATGGGCAGGCGGCCAGGCAATCGTCGCAGCCATAGATGCGGTTGCCGATGGCCTTGCGGAATTCGCGCGGAATGGGTCCCTTGTTCTCGATCGTCAGATAGGAAATGCAGCGGCGCGCATCGAGCCGATAGGGCGCCGGAAATGCCGCGGTTGGGCAGATGTCGAGGCAGGCCCGGCAGGAGCCGCAATGATCGGTCTCGGCGCTGTCGCGGGGCAGCTCCGCTTCAGTATAGATCGCGCCGAGAAACAGCCACGAACCGAATTCGCGCGACACGAGATTGGTATGCTTGCCCTGCCAGCCAAGGCCTGACGCCTGCGCGAGCGGCTTTTCCATCACGGCGGCGGTGTCGACGAACACCTTGACCTCCGCATTGGTTTGCGCGGCGAACCAGCGCGCCAGCGCCTTCAGCCGTTTCTTGATCACGTCGTGATAGTCATCGCCCTGGGCGTAGACCGAGATCGCGCCGCGCGCGCGCTGCTTGAGGATCTCGAGCGGGTTTTCGTCAGGCCCGTAATTGACGCCAAGCATGATCACCGACCGCACGCCGGACCACAGCACACGTGGCTCCATGCGGCGCTCCGGCTGCGCGGCCAGCCAGTCCATGTCGCCATGCGCGCCCTGGTCGATAAACTCACGGAAATGTTGCGCTACCTTCGCGATCGCATCGGGATCGGTGACGCCGATGCAATCGAATCCGAGCGCGCGGGCTTCCTGGGCGAGCGCCTGTTTCAATTGCGACGTCATGGCGTGTCAACGTCTTCACCTCTCCCATAGGAAGAGGTCGGCACGCGAAGCGTGACGGGTGAGGGGTTTTCGACGAGCGGGGCAGCCGCAGTCAGAAATCCAGATCCACATAGGTTCGGGAGGCCGGCACGCCGGCCAGCCATTCGCTCAATAGCGGACGAAATGACGGGCGGGATTTTACCCGTGCATACCACGCCTTTGCCGACTCGTCCTCGATCCATGGCACGTCGCCCAGATAATCGATCGCCGAAAGATGCGCCGCGGCGGCGAGGTCCGCATAGGTCAGCTTGTCGCCGGCGAGGTAATTCCGCGTCTTCGCCAGCCAGCCGATATAGGCCAGATGATAGCGTACATTCGCCTTGGCGGCGCGGATCACATCCGTCGCCGGCGAGCCCCCGCCATTCTCCTCGCTCATGAAGCGTTTGTAGATGCGCTCGGTGACCAGCGGATTGGAGGCCTCCTCGAAAAACTTCTCGTTGAACCACGCCATCAGGCGGCGCACTTCGATGCGTTCGGCCGCCGTTGTCGGCAGCAGCCGGCGATTGTCCATCGTCGCGCCATAGGTCTCGTCGAGATATTCGGCGATGATGCCGGCGCCGGGAATCGCGGGCACGCCTTCCTTGGTCAACAGCGGCGTGGTGCCCGCGGGATTGAGCGCCAGGAACGCCTCGCGCCGCTCCCAGGGCCGCTCTTCCGCCAGCCGCAGATCGAGCCCGTATTCGCCGAGCGCCAGACGGACGAAGCGCGAATGCGGGCAGAACGGATGATGGAACAGAGTGAACATGGGCCCTTGATAATTTTATGGTGCTTAAGAAATTCATAACCACCGCCGAGGCCGCGCGTGAGCCCGTTGGCGCGCCAAACTATCCAAGCGGTGGACCAAGGCAACCTGTGTTTTCGCGCTTTTTGCGATTGCGGCAGCGAAGCGAATAAGCGAGAAGAACGCGGCTTTTTCGGCTGTTTGTAACGGGCAAAACCATCATGTCTGACGCATTGAGGGCGGTGATTCTCGGCATTATCGAGGGCGTCACGGAATTTCTGCCGGTATCCTCGACGGGCCATCTGTTGCTCGCGGAGCGATTCTTCAATCTCGGCGAAGGCAGTTTCTGGAACAGCTTCACGGTATTGATTCAGCTTGGCGCAATTCTGGCCATTCTCGCCATCTATTTCGTCAAATTGTGGCAGGTCGCGCTCGGCATGTTCTCCAATGCGGACGACCGGCGCTTCGTGATCGGCGTGCTGGTGGCGTTCCTGCCCGCGGTCGTGATCGGACTGATTGCCGGCAAATACATCAAGGAGTTCCTGTTCAACCCGTGGATCGTGTGCTTTTCGCTGATCGTCGGCGGCGCGATCCTGTTGTGGGTCGATCAGCTCGATCACAAACCGCATGAGCATGACGCGACCAAATTTCCGCTGCTGACTTACTTTTGGATCGGCGTCGCGCAGTGCCTCGCGATGATTCCGGGCGTGTCGCGTTCCGGCGCGAGCATCGTGGCGGCCATGCTGCTCGGCGCTGACAAGCGCGCGGCCGCGGAGTTTTCATTCTTTCTAGCGATCCCGACCATGATTGGTGCGTTCGCCTATGATTTCTACAAGAATCGTGCCGAGATGAGCGCCGAGCATATCGGCATCGTCGCCATCGGATTCGTGGTCTCGTTTGTCACCGCGATCGTCGTGGTGAAGACCTTCCTGGCCTATGTCACCCGCAACGGCTTTACGCTGTTCGCGTGGTGGCGCGTCGTCGTCGGTACGCTCGGCCTGATCGCGCTTGCGATGGGAAGGTAATGAACCGCGCTCGGCTACGCGCTCTTGTTCTGGAATTGCCCGGCGGCGCGAAAGCGCCAAAGATATTGCGGCGCGATGGCTTCCAGAGAATCCGGCGTGATTCCGAGACCTTCCAACGTCAGGCCAGCGGCTTTGGCGGCGTCCGATACCACATTGTCGGCGCGCAACAGCTCCACTTGATCCGGCGTCAGCTTCAGGGCGCCCGGCGCGAATTGCAGGAACGTCGCCTTGAATTTCGCCAGGCCGAACGGCAGCGACACCAGCATGCGCCGGCGTCCGGTGACCGCGAGGATGATCTCCATGATCTCGCGCATGGTCAGCACTTCCGGTCCGCCGAGTTCGTAAATCGTGCCGGACTTCGCCTTGCCGTCGACGGCATCGGCCACCGCGGTTGCGACATCGCCAACATAGACCGGCTGCATCTTCGTCGCGCCACCGCCGATCAGCGGCAGGGCCGGCGCCATGCGGGCCAGCGCCGCAAACCGGTTGCTGAATTGATCCTCGGGGCCGAACACCACCGAAGGCCGCATGATGATGGCCGAGGGCGTCGCCGCCAACACCGCCTTTTCGCCGGCCGCCTTGGCGCGCGCATAGCGCGAGGGCGAATTCTTGTCGGCGCCAAGCGCCGAAATATGCACCATCCGGGCGCCGACCGCGCTGGCGGCCTGCGCCACCGTCGCCGCTCCCTTGCCCTGGACCGCGTCAAAAGTCTGCGCGCCACCCTCGGTCAGGATGCCGACGAGATTGATCGCGACATGGGAATCGCGCATCGCGGCCGCGACAGAGGCGGGATAGCGCAGATTGGCCTGCACGGCGTGGATCTGGCCGACCTTGCCGAGCGGCTGCAGGTGTCCGGCAAGCTCGGGTCGCCGCACCGCGACCCGGATCCGGAAGTCGCGCTTGGCCAGTGCCCGGACCACGCTTCGGCCCAGAAAGCCCGATCCGCCGAAAACCGTGACCAGTGTGTCCTGATTCGATGCCATGAAGTCGTTCCTGGAGTCTGTTCCTGGGACTATACCTGCCCGCCAAAGTCGAGGGATTTGCGGGCTGCGCAATGCTTTCGCGCGGCAGCGTCATGCCCTGCGCTGTAGCATATTTTGGCGGCCGCGTTGCCAATTTGACAAGCGCGCGACCGATCCGTACTAACCCGCCCGGGCCCAGGTGGCGGAATTGGTAGACGCGCTGGCTTCAGGTGCCAGTGGCTTCACGGCCGTGAAGGTTCGAGTCCTTTCCTGGGCACCATTGCCCTTGCCGAAAATCGACGTCTGGAGAGCACAGGCGCCAAACGGCTGTTCGATCTGGCTTGGTTTTCTATCAAACCGCTTCGCGGTGGGCGCCGAGGAGATCGAAGGCAGGCGTTGCGGCGCCAGCCACTTTTGTGAGCGCTTTAGCCATTTACTGATCGCCCCCCTCTTGATGCCAGGAAACAGTTGAGGTCCAAGTCCCGGCAATCGGCAGGGGATACGCAATTGGCACGGGCAGGCTGGCGCTCAACATTTGGGCGACTGTGGGACATTTCCTTTCGGCCCGGAGAGTGGATGCTCTCCCGGTTTTCGCGCCTGGATTACGCGCGATGGCCTGTCCTGTGGGTACTTGGCCTTTTTCTCGTCCAGGCCGTCCCCGCCACGATCATCCGGGCCTCCAATTTGGAGGAGGGAAGGATTATCGCCATCGCTCGCGGCGCACTGGATGGCCACTGGCTTACGCCGTTCGTATACGGTCAGCGCTTCGCGGAACGGCCGGTTCTACTTTCATGGATAGCGGCACTGTTCGGTGAAGCTACCGGCGGGGTGACACTGTGGTCACTGCGCATCCCGCATTTGTTGTTCTTCCTTGCTGGCGCACTGCTGATCTACCATCTTCTTAGGTCCAGTACCGGCAAGAGCGCCGCGATCTTCGGCGCGCTGAGCTGGATCAGCATGCCCGTTGTCGCTCCGAAGTTCATCAACTCCGAGCCCGACATCGTCCTGTCAACG
The DNA here is from genome assembly GCA_963806075.1 of uncultured Alphaproteobacteria bacterium. Taxonomy (GTDB): domain Bacteria; phylum Pseudomonadota; class Alphaproteobacteria; order Rhizobiales; family Xanthobacteraceae; genus Bradyrhizobium. The sequence continues at coordinate 506,056 of CAWDWT010000011.1, read as the reverse complement.
CTGTTGTTTGCGGGGTTCTATGTGTGGTGGCAAGGAACCACCGGCAGGGGCATCACGCCATGGCGGTGGCTCGGTATCAGCATCCTGGTCACACTCGCCGGGTTAACAAAGGGACCACAACCAGTTGCGTACTTCACCCTGGGTGTCGGTGCTTACGTTCTTCTAAAGGCTCGCAACCAGATCCCAGGTTTCCTCGCGGTGAACGCTTTTGCGGCCTTGATCCTTGGCGCTTGGTATCTTCTGGTCTACCAGCAGCCGAGCGATGTCACCTATTGGCTTGCCCATTCGCGGCTCATAGAGCCCACGGATTTTAGCTGGGTGCATGACCATCTGGATTTCATCAAGAGCCTGGCGATCGAATTCCTGCCAGGGACCATTCTGATCGGACCGGCCATCGTCATAGTGCTGCGCCGATGGAGAACTTGCGAACACGATCTGTTGCTCGCAGCATCGCTCTACACCTTGGCCTGTACGTTGGTCTTGGTGCTCTGGCCCGGTGGAGTTGCCGCTCGCTACGCGATGCCGGCGACAATGACGCTTGCTGTAATTTGCGGATTGACGTTTGAACAGTTGCGCCCGCATCAGCCGCGATTGATCGTATGGGCCTTGGTCGTAACCTATCTCATTTTTGGTGGCCTGCTCGGTAGAGGCTGGGTGGCGATGCCATTCTGGCCTCATCTTTTCCAGGAAAGCCAGACCGCAGGAAATGCCATTGAAGCTGCCTTGCAGCAGAAGCCAGGGCCTCTCTACGTCGTGGGCAGTTCGACCGACTACAACATGCTGGTCTACGTTAGAGGCCCGATCAGAGCCGTCACGCTAGACGACCTGGCCGGGCTGAATCAGCCGTCCATTGCGGTTCTTCTCCCTGAAGAAGAACGCGCTCTGGCTCAGAAAAAACCGACGTGGCAGCTCGTTGGCCGTGCCGACATCGTCTCCATGAGGACGCGGTACCGTGTCGTGGAAATCATCCAGCCGTGAGCCAATCCCGGCCCCGGCTGCAAATCGGCCTCAAACCATCTGCTTGTCGGTGGGTTTTGCAACCGCCTTCTGCACGAAATACATCAGCGTGAGCGAGACCAAAGCGGTGGCCACGACGATGTAGCCGAGCCAGTCGAAGTGCCGCAGCGAGCCATCGGCATTTTGCGCGATGATGGCGGCGGCAAGCACCGATCCGAGTCCGCCGGAGAGCTGTTGCAGCGACGCGCTGACCGCGCTGAACGAGCCGCGCTGGCTGGGATCGGGGATTGCCGATATCAGCGCCTGCGAGGGGATCATGCGCGAGAAGATGCCGACGAACATCAGCACATTGACCGTGATCGCGATGGTCAGGCTGACGCGGCCGAGATGGGTGTAGATCAGCACCATGACGATGGAGACGAAGCTGCCGAACACGAAAGTCGGAAATTTGCCGAAGGAGTCGCTGGCCCGGCCGACCAATGGTCCGGTGAAGATGCTGAACAATCCGGAGACCAGATAGATCGTCGGCAGATCCACGATGTCGATGCCGAGATTGTTGACGGTATAGGCGCTGCCGAACGGCATCAGCATGTATCCGCCGGTTGCGAGCAGCGTCGTGACGAGAAACGCCAGCGTGTAGCGCGGCTGGCTGACGGTCGCGATCAGATGAGCAAAAGCATTGCGATCCTGCTTCAGCGACAGATGCGCATTCACCGGCCGCATCAGGAATATCACCGCGGCCATCGTGACGATCGACAGTGCGACCAGCGCGCCGAACGAGACGTGCCAGTTCCAGTGGTTGGACAGAAACAGGCCCGCGGGAATACCGAGCACCTGGCTCGCGGCGAACGCGGTCTGTACGAAGCCCATCACGCGGCCGCGCAATTTCAGCTCGAACAGGTCGGTGATGATCGCCAGTACGATCGAGCCGATCACGCCGCCGAACAGGCCGGAGACGATGCGGCCGAGCAGCAGCACGTGATAGGTCGGCGCCAGCGCGCAAAGCACCGTGCCGAGCGTGAAGCCGGCATAGAAGAACAGCAGCAGGCGCTTGCGGTCGAATCGGTCGGCAAAGCCCGCGGCAAGAATGCCGGAGATGCCGGCGCTGAATGCATAGGCCGAAACCGCCACGCCGAACTGCGTGGCGGTGACGCCGAGCGTCGGCATGATGATGGCGCCGAGCGGCGACATGATCGTGAAGTCGAGAATGATGGTGAACTGGACGAACGCCAGCAGCGCGACCAGCGCCGACTGGTAGCGGGAAAACCCGCCGGTTCGTTGCTGTTCGTTGATCGGGGTGACGATGGTCTGGTCGGTCATGAAACTCGTTCGAAAAAGCGAAAGGCGTACCGTGCGGCGGATGCCGCGCGAGCCTGCACAAGATGGGAAAATGGGCCGCTGCGATTACACGATGGTGGCGCGAAGCGGAAGCGTTCAAACGTCAAAAACGGGCAATACGTTGTCCGAGCTGGTAGCGAAATATTGATCTGCCGGAGCGGCGACCGCCGGGCGACAATGATCGCGCCGGCCGCCGGTCGGGCCAGCGCGGCTTTCCGAACCTGCGACAGACAGGCCGGAATAGTCGCCCGCATGGGGTGAAAAATCGGCGCCGGAGCGCTATTTCCCTGTCGGACGCCGCCGCTATCGCTCGCCTCTTCCGGGTTTGGGCGGTAGCTTGTTCCGCATCGATTCGACTGATGTCGAAAAGCCGAGGTTCGAAAGCCATGACCATTCGCCTGCACCGCGGCGACCTGCCCGATCTGTCCCGCTACACTTCGTCCGTGGCCATCGATACCGAGACCATGGGGCTGCATCCGCATCGCGACCGGCTCTGCGTGGTGCAGATGTCGAATGGCGACGGCAGCGCCGATGTCGTGCAGATCCCAAAGGGCGCTACCGACGCGCCGAACCTGAAGGCGCTACTGGCCAATCCGAAAATCACCAAGATTTTCCACTTCGCCCGGTTTGATCTTGCCGCTCTCTACAATGCCTTTGGCGTGATGCCGCAGCCGGTCTACTGCACCAAGATCGCCTCCCGGCTGATCCGCACCTATACCGACCGCCATGGCCTGAAGGACCTCGTGCGCGAGGTGCTCAACATCGAGCTGTCGAAGCAGCAACAATCGAGCGACTGGGGCATCGACAGGTGCTTAGCGAGGCCCAGTTGAGCTATGCCGCTTCCGACGTGCTGCATCTGCACGCTTTGCGCGAGCGCCTCGATGCCATGCTCGCCCGCGAAGGCCGCAGCGATCTCGCGCGCGCCTGCTTCGAATTTCTACCGACCCGGGCACGAACTCGATCTGGAGGGCTGGGACAACGAGGATATTTTTTCGCATTCGTGAAGAGACCGAACCCCCTGCCCTCGCCCCCGTCGCCCCTTTTCGGTCACACTGATGGCTCGAGTGTTGGGCATGAAGCCAAGGCGAGGCAGGCAGCACCCGGGCTGCATCGTGGGACAATCTCGGCTAGAACAAGGGCAGCGTGCGCCAGATTTTCCCGCCGGCATGGCCGCATCCCGGCGGATCACGCTGACGGCAGCAGTGCTTTGGAGCAGCGGTGAATTCGATTGAGGTCCCAGCCTATCAAGCCGGAATGGACGCCCGCTTCGCGGTCGCGGCGCGCCATAGCCGGATGGTGCGGATTTTGCGCGTCGCGGTCCCGGCGGCCGTGCTGGTGTCGGTTGCGGCCATCGTGCTGACGTCAGTCTTCAACCCGTTCCGGATGCTCTTGCCCAAGTTACCGGTCGACATGGGAAACCTCGTCGTCTCCGGCACCAAGATCACGATGGAATCGCCGCATATGGCCGGCTTCTCGGCCGACCAGCGGCCATATGAAGTGTGGGCGAAAACTGCGACCCAGGATGTCACTGATCCCGATCACGTTGAACTTGATGCGTTGCGCGCCAAGATGCTGAGCCAGGATCAGTCGACCATTACGCTAACCGCGCGCGACGGTTCGATGAACACCAAGGATCAGTTATTGGACCTGCGCCACGATATCCATTTACAAACCTCGACCGGCTATGAAGCCTGGCTGAGCCAGGCCGCCGTCGACATGGCCAAGGGCGACGTCACATCGGATCGGCATGTCGATGTCAAGCTGACCAACGGGACGCTTTCCTCCGACCGGCTCAGGATTACCGGCAGCGGCGAGGTCATCCGGTTCGAAGGCAATGTCGTGATGCATCTGGACAATATGAACACGGCTCCGTCGGACGCATCCGCGCCGCCCGCTGCGGAAGCAGCGCCTGAAGCTGCATCGCCTGCCCCGGCCGCGACGCGGCATTCGCCCGGCAAGAGCGCTAACCCGAAATGATCCTCATGGCGATACTTTTCCCGCGCAACAACAGAGTGTGGCGAATTGCAAACGGAATCTGCGGAATGGCCTTCGCGCTGGCGATGCTCGCGGCCAGCGATGCGCGGTCGCAGAGTTCGATGCAAGGCGTGCCTAATGCCATGCAGGGCTTTTCCCAGAATCGCGACCAGCCGATCCAGATCGAGGCCGCGACGCTGGAGATGCGTGACAAGAAAAAGGAAGCGACGTTCTCCGGCAATGTGAAGGTGGTCCAGGGCGACACCACCATGACATCGAAGACGCTTGTCGTGTTCTACGAATCAAGCAGCGCGCCGGCACCTGGCACGGCTGCCACCGGCACTCAGTCTGCCGCGCCGCCGGCCAATGCAAAGGCCGCCGCGCCGGCAAAGGGCGCGCCGATCCCGGCGGCCAGCCCCGGTCCCGACGGCGCTTCCTCGATCAAACGGCTGGAGGCGAGAGGTAATGTCGTGGTGACTCAAAAGGATCAGATCGTGACCGGAGAAACCGCCGTGTTCGACACCAAGACCAATCTCATTACCATGCTGGGCGGGGTGATTTTGACCCAGGGCAAGAACGTGCTGCGCGGCGACCGGTTGATGGTGGACATGACCACCGGCGTGTCGCGGGTTGAATCGAACAGCGGGCGCGTGCAGGGCGTGTTTCAATCGTCTGGTCAGGGCACGCCGACGATTCTTCCGGGGGCTGCGCCTGGCCCAGCGCCAGCGTCTGGCGGTTCCAGCAGGCCGAAATAGCGCATCGGAGGTAGCGAAAACCGCTCTCCGCGATCCGCGCCTCGAAATAAATCGAAACAATATCAATCACTTGTTTGATATCTCTTGGGGCCGCGGATTGAAGCGGCTTGCCTGAGCCTGTATCTACAGGGCCGGCCGGCTGTGGGGGCTGCTGGAAACTAAAGGGCTCACGCTGGGCAACGGGCGCCGCTTCCTTCATGATTCGCCCGCGAATCGGAACCCGTGGGTCAGATCGCGGGACATCGTGAAAGGCTAAGCAAGGCGGCGATGGTGGATTTACTCGGCATGTTCCGTCGACGCCCGGCCAAGCGCGCAACGCCGGGATTTGGGCGCGCGCGCGACGATATCACCGCGCTCGGCGATGCGTTCGGCAAAATGCTGACCAGCCCGGTACGAGATGCACCGCCGATCGCTCGCGACACGCCGGTGCCGCAGCTGGATCTGCCGCGCAGCGAACCTCATGTTCCTGCCCCTCGCCGCGGCCGAAAAACCGCGCCCTCGCCCCAAAGCCAAGACCAATGGTGCAGCCGGCGCCCCACGGCTGGCGACACGAGCTGGCTACCTGGCGGTTCATAGTGTGGAGAAAAGCTTTGGCAAGCGCCAGGTGGTGCGCGGTGTCAGCATCTATGTGCGGCGCGGCGAGGCGGTCGGTCTGCTGGGTCCAAACGGCGCCGGCAAGACCACTGTGTTCTACATGATTACCGGCCTGATTCCGGCCGACCGCGGCATCATCGAGCTCGACGGTCACGACGTCACCAAGCTGCCGATGTATCAGCGCGCACGGCTCGGCATCGGCTATTTGCCGCAGGAGGCCTCGATTTTTCGCGGCCTGTCGGTGGAGCAGAATATCCGCGCGGTACTGGAAGTCGTCGAACCCTCCAGGAAAAAACGCGAGATGGAACTCGATTCGCTGCTCGACGAATTCAACATCACGCGCCTGCGAAAAACGCCGTCGATTGCGCTCTCGGGCGGTGAGCGGCGTCGCGTCGAGATCGCGCGCGCGCTGGCCACCCGCCCCAACTACATGCTGCTCGACGAACCGTTCGCTGGCATTGATCCGATCGCGGTCGGCGACATTCAGGACCTCGTTCGCCATCTCACCAATCGTGGCATCGGCGTCCTGATCACCGACCACAATGTGCGGGAAACGCTTGGCCTCACCGACCGCGCCTATATCGTCTATGCCGGTGAGATCCTGACCGAGGGTAATCCGGACGAGATCGTCAACAATCCGGATGTCCGCCGGCTTTACCTTGGCGAGGAGTTCCGCCTTTAATTTTCGAATGCGCTCGGCGTGAAAGAACTGGTAACCAATTTTTGCCGATTGCGGGCTAGCCGGATTTTCCCAGCCGTCAAGCCGTGTACATCAGCTCTGGACTCGGTTAAGCAAGAATCGGACCACTTTAGGGAACGGTTCTTGCCTTCATGGCGCTGACGCAGAGATTAGAGCTCCGCCAGTCTCAGTCGCTGGTGATGACGCCGCAGTTGATGCAGGCGATCAAGCTGCTGCAGCTATCCAATCTCGATTTGTCGGCGTTTGTAGAGGAGGAGCTGGAGCGGAATCCGCTGCTGGAGCGAGCCAATGACGGCACCGAGCCGCCGGTCGCGGGCGAACCGGTGCCGGAACGGACTGATACGGCCGAACTCCGACGAAGCCGCTTCTGGTGACAGCGTGGGCGGCGACAGCCTCGAGCCAGCCCAGGAGGAATGGCTGAACCACGATCTCGGCAGCCGCGCCGAGATCGAGCAGACCCTCGATACTGGCCTCGACAACGTCTTTTCCGAGGAACCGGCGGAAGCAGCTGCGCGCGCGGCGCGGGATGCGGCTCCGACCGCCTACACCGACTGGGGCGGCGGCGCTTCCAACGATGACGAGTACAATCTCGAAGCCTTTGTCGCGGCCGAGGTTACGCTGGGCGATCATCTGGCCGAACAATTGGCGGTGGCATTCGCGGCGCCGGCGCAGCGCATGATCGGGCAATATCTGATCGACCTGGTGGATGACGTCGGCTATCTGCCGCCAGATCTCGGGCAGGCCGGCGAGCGGCTCGGGGCTTCGCAACAGGACGTGGAAGCGGTGCTCGCGGTGTTGCAGAAATTCGATCCGCCCGGCATCTGCGCGCGAAGCCTGAGCGAGTGCCTGGCGATCCAGCTGCGCGAACTCGATCGTTACGATCCCGCGATGCAGGCGCTGATCGAACATCTCGATTTGCTGGCCAAGCGCGACATCGCAGCCTTGCGGAAACTATGCGGCGTTGACGATGAGGACATCACCGAGATGATCGGCGAAATTCGAAGGCTCGATCCGAAGCCAGGCCTGAAATTCGGCGCGTCGCGGGTGCAGACCCTGGTGCCTGACGTTTACGTGCGGCCGAGGCCCGACGGCGGCTGGCATGTCGAGCTCAACAACGACACGCTGCCGCGGGTGCTGGTCAATCAGGTCTATTACACGCAGCTGTCCAAGACGATCCGCAAGGACGGCGACAAATCCTATTTCACCGATTGCCTGCAGAACGCGAACTGGCTGGTGCGCGCGCTCGACCAGCGTGCCCGCACTATCCTGAAAGTGGCGACCGAGATCGTGCGTCAGCAGGACGGCTTCTTTACTCGTGGCGTGGCGCATTTGCGGCCGCTCAACCTCAAGGCCGTGGCGAATGCGATCCAGATGCATGAATCGACGGTGTCGCGGGTGACTGCCAACAAATACATGGCGACCAATCGCGGCAGTTTCGAATTAAAGTATTTTTTCACCGCCTCGATTGCTTCTGCCGATGGCGGTGAAGCCCATTCGGCCGAAGCCGTCCGTCACCACATCAAGCAATTGATCGATGCGGAAGACCCGGCGGCGATCCTCTCCGACGACAGCATTGTGGAACGATTGCGCGAAACGGGCATTGATATCGCCCGCCGCACCGTCGCGAAATACCGCGAAGCGATGCGAATCCCGTCCTCGGTGCAGCGCCGCCGCGACAAGCAAAGCATGCTTGGCAATTCCCTTTCGGCCCCGCCCGACTCCTCCGATCGGTCCCGCGACACCGCACCGGCTTGATTGCAAGGCGGCCAAATAGCGATAGTGTCGTCAAGTCCAGAATAAAAGAGGCTCTCATCATGACCCTTCGGATCTCGGGAAAAAGCATCAGCATCGGGGAAGCGCTGCGCGATCGCGTCAGCGAGCGAACCGAGGAAGTGCTGCGCAAATATTTCGACGGCAATTACTCCGGCCACATCACGCTCAGCAAGGACGGGTTCGGCTTCCGAACCGATTGTGCGTTGCATCTGGATTCCGGCATCACGCTGGAAGCGAACTCCAACGCCGCCGACGCCTATGCCAGCGCCGACCAGGCATTGCTGATGATGGAAAAGCGTCTGCGCCGCTACAAGAGCCGGTTGAAAGACCGCTCGGCTCGCAAGGCCTATGTGGCTTCCGCCGCCCTGGCTGAGATGGACGCACCGACGCTAGATGCGCCGAGCTATGTGATCGAGGCGCCGGCGTCTGACGGCGAAGACGAGGTCAACGGCTACAACGCTGTCATCATTGCCGAGGCGACAACGTCGCTGCGGCGGCTTTCGGTCAGCGAAGCCGTGATGGAGCTCGATCTGACCGGCGCTCCCTGCATGGTATTCCAGCATGGCGGCAGCGGCCGTGTGAACATCATCTACCGCCGGGCGGACGGCAATGTCGGCTGGATCGACCCGCCATCGGTTAGCGCCGGTGGTAGGGACTAATCGGTATTGACGCTTTTTGGCCCTCTTCCTATGGTCTGCGCCTGCAAAAGACAGGTCAGGAACAGCCTTGCGGCAGTTGGCACCGGTCATACGTTGGAGTAGAAGCCCCGAGCGGGGACGCCCGGACCTAACCCGCCTCCCCGTCTCATCTTCTTGACGCCGCCGCTTTAAAACCTATTTCGCAACCTGACGGCTAATTCACCTCGGAACGCCCAATGACGATTACCGACCTGGTCGCACCCGAGGCGATTCTCCCGGCATTGAGGGTTAACAGCAAGAAGCAGGCGCTACAGGAGCTGTCGGCGCGGGCCGCGCTATTGACCGGACAGAACGAGCGCGCCGTGTTCGAGGTGCTACTGCAGCGGGAGAAGCTCGGAACCACAGCGGTAGGCTATGGCGTCGCCATTCCGCACGGCAAGCTCCCCAAGCTTGAAAAGCTGTTTGGGCTGTTTGCCCGCCTTGAGCGGCCAATCGACTTCGAGGCGATGGACGGCCAGCCGGTCGATCTGATCTTTCTGCTGCTGGCGCCGGAAGGCGCGGGCGCCGATCATCTGAAAGCCCTGGCGCGAATCGCTCGCCTGTTGCGGGATCTGGACATTGCCAAGAAGCTGCGCGCCTCTCGTGATGCACAGGCGATCTATTCGGTGCTGGCGCTACCGCCCGCGAGCGCGGCGTAGAACTGGTTCCTCCAGGCAGGCCCTGCGTTCAGGGGGACCCGGCGCGATCAACCCAGCCGCTCGGCTGGAGCCAGGACGCTTTGTTTGAACGCGAGCCGCGCATGGCCGGCGGCTCTCCTTGGCAAGATCGGGCAAGGCAAAGACTGCAGCAAATTCATTGACGACGATTTCGGTCAGACACGCCTCCGAGACGCGCGTTTACCTTTCGTAAAGCATCAGACAATCAGGAATCCACCTTCGATTTGATCGAGGGCATCTTCCGCGTATTCTGAATTTTTCGAAATTTCTATCGGGAAAGCGTCAAAAACAGCAGCAGGCGCTGCCGTCGATGACACCGGAAGGCCAGCTTGCCGTCCGTGCCGACGAAAAGCCGATCAGTGGACGCTGACGGCCTGCAGCTCGTTGCTCCATGCATTCGCGACCGCTGCTTCGCGGCTATCGGTCAGCATGATCGGCGTGCCGTCGGCGGCATGCAGCGCGAACAACTTCAGGCCCGGCGCGATCTTGGGCGCCTGCGGAAACAGATCGGGCACGTCCTCAGAACGGACTTGTTTGACGTAGGCGATATGGCCTTCGCCCAGATGAGCCAGCGCCTCGGAAGAGACGCTTTCGGGTTCGAACGTCACATTCACATCACTCATGGTCTCGACTCCTGTCTGAATTAAGCGGTCGAGTCCGCTACTCGTTCCATTATTCGTGTTCATTGATAGCGATTGTCTTAACGACCTTTTCCGGCTCCGGCCTGGCGAGATCGACCGACAACAGCCCGTTTTTCAAATCCGCGCCCAGCACCAGCATCCCCTCCGCCAGCACGAAAGTTCGCTGGAAGTGGCGGGCGGCGATGCCGCGGTGGATGTATTGCCGGGGCTTGTCGTCCTGCTGGCGGCCCCGGATCACGAGCTGGTTTTCCTCAATGGTTACATCAAGTTGGTCACGGGTAAAACCCGCCACCGCCAGCGTGATGCGGAGCCGCTCAGGCTGACCGTTGCCGCGATCGCAACGTTCGATGTTGTAAGGAGGATAACCGTCGGCGCCTTTGACGACGCGATCAAGCGCACGCTCGATTTCGTCGAACCCAAGCAGGAACGGACTGGATAACGAAGGAACACGTGACATTACAAAGTCCTCTCGAAGCGACTTTGAGGGGCCCTTGCGGCACCCCATTTTGGGCCGTGCGGCGGTCTGCCGTTCGGTCAACAGCGAATATGGGCATGATTTGGCAGGTGTTCAAGTTGCTCCGGAACCCGCGTAAATCCGCGGTGGGCGATCGGTCAGCCAGCCAGCCGACCGCCGGTGCGAAGCGCGGGACGGGGAGCCTACAGGTCGATCCGCTTGCGGCCGTCGGCGCTAAAGAAATGCAGCTTGTCGCGCGGGGCGACCGCCCGGATACGCTGGCCGATCCCAGGCGCCTCCGCGCCTGGAATCCGCACGATTACCTCGCCCGGCGGCAGCTCGCCGGGAGTGGCGGTAACGGCCTGCGCCTCCCGTTCGCGCGCGCCGTAGATGAAAGTCTCGGCGCCGACCCGCTCGATCGCCTCGACGGTAAGATCGAACGCAACGCCGTTGCCCGCGTCATTCGAGACTACAAAATCCTCCGGGCGGATCCCCAGGATGCCCCCCTCGATCGCGCCCGGCAGTTGCGCCTTGATTCCATCCGACCGGATTGGCAGCAAATTCATCGGCGGCGCGCCGATGAAGGAAGCAACGAAGGTCGTGGCGGGCCTTTGGTAGATGTCGAGCGGATTGCCGATCTGCTCGACCTGGCCGGCGTTCATTACCACTAATATATCGGCGAGTGTCATCGCCTCGAGCTGGTCGTGGGTCACGTAAATGGAGGTGGTTTTCAATCGCCGCTGCAATTTGCGGATCTCGACCCGCATCGCGATGCGCAGCTTGGCATCGAGATTGGATAGCGGTTCGTCGAACAGGAACACCTTCGGCTGCCGCACGATGGCCCGGCCCATCGCGACGCGCTGGCGCTGGCCGCCCGATAACTGACCTGGTTTGCGTTGAAGCATGGCGCCGAGCTCGAGAATCCGCGCGGCCTCCTCGACCCGGGTCTTGATCTCGGGCTCACCCATGCCGCGGTTGCGCAGGCCATAGGCCATGTTGTTGTAGACGCTCATATGCGGATAGAGCGCGTAATTCTGAAACACCATGGCGATGTCGCGTTCGGCCGGCTCGACCTGGTTCACGACGCGCCCGCCAATGTCGATTTCGCCACCGGTGATGGTCTCCAGCCCGGCAACCATCCGAAGTAGCGTCGACTTGCCGCAGCCCGAGGGACCAACCAGCACGCAGAACTGGCCGTCGCCGACCTCGAAGTCGATGCCCTTGATGGCCTGAAAGCCGCCCGGATAGATCTTGGTGACGTTGCGAAGCGCGACGTTAGCCATTTGGGACGCACGCGAATGGCGAGTGGCGAGTAGCGAGTAGGGAAGAAGACGACGGCGGGGGAAATGCGGGCCTTCTATTCGCCATTCGCCACTCGCTATTCGCCGTGACTATTCGCCATTCGCTACTCACTATTCGCCCCCTTTCACTTTTCTGTCTCGATCAGGCCTTTGACGAACAGGCGCTGCATCAGCACGACGACCGCGACCGGCGGCAGCATCGCCAGCACGGCGGTCGCCATTGCCACCTGCCATTCGGTCAAGGCGTCTTTCACGTCGATGATCTTCTTGATGCCGATGACGATGGTCTGCATGTCGTCGCGTGTCGTGATCAACAGCGGCCAGAGATATTGATTCCATCCATAGATGAACAGGATCACGAACAGCGCCGCGATGTTGGTCACCGAGAGCGGCAACAGCGTATCCCAAAAAAAGCGGATCGGCCCGGCGCCATCGATCTTGGAGGCTTCCACCAATTCTTTCGGCACCGTCATGAAGAACTGGCGGAACAAAAGCGTCGCGGTGGCAGACGCAATAAGCGGCAGGATCAGGCCCGAATAGGAATCCAGCAGATGCAGGTCGCTGGTGATCTTGTAGGTCGGGAAAATGCGCACCTCGACCGGCAGCATCAGTGTGATGAAGATGGTCCAGAACGCGGTCATCCGGAACGGGAACGAGAAGAACACGATCGCATAGGCCGAGATGATCGAGATCGCGATCTTTCCGACGGCGATGCCGAGCGCCATGATCAGGCTGTTGAACATCATGGTGCCGACCGGCTGCCGCGTCGTTTTGCCGGCGCCCGAGACGATCGTATTCCAATAGGTCTCGATCCCGTGCGAGCCTGGATAGAGCGGCATCTGGCCGTTGGCGATCACAGTATTGTCGTGGGTCGAGGCGATTACCGCGAGATAGACCGGAAACGCCACGATCACGACCCCGATCAAAAGGATCACGTGCGGCAACAGGTTTCCGAAGCGACGGTGCTCGACCATGGTGTTTAGTAATGAACTTTCTTTTCGACGTAACGGAACTGGAACGCGGTCAGCGCGATCACGATGATCATCAGGATGACCGATTGCGCAGCTGAACCGCCGAGATCAGTGCCGACTTTGCCGTCCTGGAACACCTTGTAGACCAGCGTCTGCGTGGCACCGTTCGGGCCACCGCCGGTCGCGGTGTCGATGATGCCGAGCGTATTGAAAAATACGTAGGTGATGTTGACGATGATCAGAAAGAACGTGGTCGGCGACAGCAGTGGGAAAACGATGGTCCAGAACCGCCGCATCGGCCGGGCACCATCGATCGCGGCGGCCTCGATCACGCTTTTTGGAATCGACTGGAGACCGGCAAGAAAAAACAGGAAATTGTAGCTGATCTGATTCCACACCGCGACGATCACCACCAGGATCATCGCATGCGTGCCATTCAGCACCGGATTCCAGTCAATGCCGTTACGCTGCAGCCCGCGGGCGATCATGCCAAGGCCGGGCTGGAACATGAAGATAAACAGCACGCTCGCCACCGCCGGGGCCACCGCATAGGGCACAATTAGAAAGGTACGATAGATCTGGATGCCGCGGATGTTGCGATTGGCCATCTCGGCCAGCAGCAGCCCGAGCGCGAGCGAGAAAAACGCCACCAGCGCCGAGAAGATCAGGGTGGTGAGGATCGCCTGATAGTATCCAGGCGTTTGCAGCAGGCTGGCATAGTTTTCGAACCAGACGAATTCGGTCGACAGCCCGAAGGCGTCCTGCACCAGGAACGATTGCCACAGCGCCTGCACCGCCGGCCAATAGAAAAAGATCAGGGATATCCCGAGCTGCGGCAGGATCAACAGGCAGGGCAACAGCTTGCCGGCGAATAGCGCCCGGTTTTCCATGGTGCCTCGTCAGGGAAGAGAGCGAATGGCGAATGGCCAATAGCGAATAGAACTTTCCCTATTCGCCACTCGCTACTCGCTATTCGCCTCTTCTTTTCACTTCGCGACGGTACGCTCGAACTGCCGCAGCATCTGGTTGCCGTGGCTCACCGCCGCGTCGAGCGCGTCTTTCGCCGACTTCTTGCCGGCAAGCACCGCCTCGATTTCCTCGGACCAGACGTCACGCATCTGTACCATGCCACCGAAGCGCAGGCCGCGCGAATTCTCGGTCTGCGGCTTGTTGGTCAATTCCTTCAGCGGCACTTCGAGGATCGGGTTATCCTTGTAAAAGCCCGAGGCCTTGGTCTTTTCGTAGGCCGCTTTCGTGATCGGCAGATAGCCGGACACCTCGTGCAGATAAATCTGGCGGTCGGTATCGGACAGGAAAGTGAAGAATTTGGCGATGCCTTTGTATTCGGCGGCCGTCTTGCCGGCCATCACCCACAGCGAGGCGCCGCCGATGATGGAGTTCTGCGGCGCGTCCTTCACGTCGGGGAAGTAGGGCATCGGCACCGCGGTATAGCCGAACTTGGCGTTGGCCTTGACGTTCGGATAGAACGCCGACGAGGTCATGTAGAGCGGGCATTCGCCCGACGTAAAGCGGCCTTCGCCGGTGTTGGTTCGCCCCGAATAATCGAAGCTCTTGTCCTTCTGCAGTTCGACCAGGTTTTCCAGCAGTTTGGTTTCCAGGGGTGTGTTGAACTCGAGCACGGTGTCGAACCCGTCGAGGCCGTTGGCTTTGGTCGCGATCGGCACGTTATGCCATGCGGAAAATTGTTCGATCAGGCCCCAGGTGATCCAGGACAGCGAGAAGCCGCAGGTCGGATGGCTCGCATGTAGTTTCTTGGCATCGGCAAACACGTCCGGCCAGGTCTTCGGCGGCTCGGCGATCCCCGCCTGCTTCAGCGCGTCGAGATTGACCCACATCACCATGCTCGACGAGTTGAAAGGGAACGACAGCATGTCGCCCTTCGAGGTCGAGTAGTACCCGGTGATCGCCGGCAAATAGGATTTGGGATCGAAGGCCTCGCCTTGCTCCTTCATCATCTCGGAAACCGGCTTGATCGCACCCTTGGCCGCCATCATGGTCGCGGTGCCGACCTCGAATACCTGCATGATGCCGGGCGCATTGCCGGCGCGGAACGCTGCGATGCCGGCGTTGAGCACGTCGGCGTAACTGCCCTTGAAGGTCGGGACGATCTTGTAGTCGCTCTGCGAGGCGTTGAAGTCATTGGCGAGCTTGACCACGGCGTCGTTGTTCGGCCCAGTCATCGCGTGCCACCACTAAATCTCGGTCACGGCATGGGCGGGTGTCGCGAGTGCAAGCGTGACGGTGATCGTCGCGGCAGAGCTGAAATGTCGAAGCGACATCAAATCCTCCGGATGGTTGGGTCGCCATCTTCGTTCGCGCGATAACAGCGCCGGATGACGTGCAAATGACCTATAAACCAGAGATGGTAGGGGGGAAGCACGTACCATGGAAAGCGGAAAATAGACCAAGCCAACGCTTTTACCGTCCGTCCCGTGCGGATGTCCGGAAGCGCGCCTCAGCGCTTGTGCTCGAGGCTGCAGATAGCAGCCATCACTTGCTTCGCCGTGAGAGGCCTTTTAGATTTGCAGAGCCGAAGTTCGCGAATGAGCGAAGGCTGGTGGAGCCAGGCGGGATCGAACCGCCGACCTCTTGCATGCCATGCAAGCGCTCTCCCAGCTGAGCTATGGCCCCGTAGCGCTATGACCTTAGCATGATCCGGCGGGAAAGGACGCTTCCGCTTTCCGGGTCATGCTCTCCGCACGCCTTGGGCGACGCGCGGGATAAATCCTGAACACAGTTCAGGACCGATCTCAAGTCTCCTCGTCGCCGCCGACGTCGCCGATGATATCGGTGACGTCCTCATCACCTTCTTCCTCGTCGGCAATGAAGGTTAAATCGTCATCGTCGTCGTCTTCGATCGTCTCGTCGATCTCGATGTCGTCTTCCAACTCGGGAACGACGGCCTTGACCTTGCCGGTGTTCTCTTCAGCGTCGGCTTCCTCGAGCGGCACCAACTCTTCGGCTTCGGCGGGCTCCGGCGTGGCTTCAGCCGATGCCGCTGCCGAAGCGGCCGCGGCGCGCGCAGCGGCATCGGCGCGAGTTCGCGGCGCCGGCACCGGTGCAATCGGCACGACCTCTCCGGTGTAGGGTGAAACCACCGGATTTTTGTTGAGGTCGTAAAACTTCTTACCCGTGGTCGGGCAAATGCGTTTAGTTCCGAGATCGGATTTGGCCACGTGTGGAATCCTGGGAATTTTCGAAAAACGGTGTTTCACTTGGCTAGTTGCCGCGCCGCTGTCAATAGCCGCTTTGCGGGCACGACGATGGCATGACGCCGTGCGGCCCATATGTTACCTGCCGCTGTTACCTGCCGCCCCGCAGAGAGGACACAATCTTGACCCATTCAGACCATCCCGGCGATCGTGCGACCCCAATGGAGGCCAGGTCCAGCGATCCTCTCTCCGGGAAAGTCCGGGTGCCCGGCGACAAATCGATCTCGCACCGCGCCCTGATCCTGGGCGCGCTGGCAGTCGGCGAAACCAGGATTTCGGGCCTGCTGGAGGGTGAGGACGTCCTCAATACCGCCAAGGCGATGCGAGCGCTTGGCGCCAAGGTCGAGCGGACTGGCGATTTCGCCTGGTCGGTACGAGGAATTGGAGTCGCAGGCTTCGCCCAGCCACAGGTTCCGCTCGATTTCGGCAATTCCGGCACCGGCTGCCGGCTGGTAATGGGTGCCGTGGCAGGCTGCCCGATCACAGCGATATTTGACGGCGACGCCTCGCTGCGTGGCCGGCCGATGCGGCGGATCCTCGATCCTCTCGAATTGATCGGGGCGAAGGCCAGCGCCTGCGGGGAAGGCGGTCGCCTGCCGTTGACCCTGAATGGCGCGCGCGAACCGTTGCCGATCCTCTACCGCACGCCGGTGGCGTCCGCGCAGATCAAATCCGCGGTGCTGCTGGCGGGCCTGGCTGCACCGGGAGTCACCACCGTGATCGAGGCTGAGGCCAGCCGCGACCATACCGAACGGATGCTGAGCCATTTTGGCGCGCAAATCGTCTCGAAGGCGGAAGGCACGCACGGCCGCAACATTGCGTTGACCGGCCAGCCCGAACTGCGTGGCGCCGAGGTCGTGGTGCCGGCCGATCCGTCGTCCGCGGCGTTTCCGGTCGTAGCTGCCCTGATCGTCGAGGGCTCCGACGTGACGCTATCCGACGTCATGACCAATCCGCTGCGCACCGGGCTGTTCACGACGCTGCGGGAAATGGGCGCCTCAATCGAGCAAAGCCATGTTCGTGGCGATACCGGCGAGCCGATGGCCCAGCTCCGCGTCCGGGCCTCGAAATTGCGCGGCGTCGAGGTGCCCGCGGAACGCGTGCCCTCGATGATCGACGAATTTCTGGTGCTGGCGGTTGCCGCAGGGTTTGCCGAAGGCACCACCATCATGCGCGGTCTGCAGGAACTTCGGGTCAAGGAAAGTGACCGGCTGGAAGCAACGGCTGCGATGCTGCGGGTCAACGGCGTCAAGGCCGAGATCGCCGGCAACGATCTGATCGTCGAGGGCAGGGGCCATGTCGAAGGCGGCGGTCTCGTCGCCACTCATATGGACCACCGCATTGCGATGTCGGCGCTGGTGATGGGATTGGCCTCGGATAAGCCGGTCAGGGTCGACGACACCGCGTTCATCGCCACCAGCTTCCCGGATTTCATTCCGATGATGGGCTCGCTGGGAGCGGAGTTTTCATGAGGTCCGTGCGATGAGCGCAGCCTTTGGTCGCGAAGCATTGCTTGACGCTTTCGACAGGATCGGCCGCGCAGCGGTCCAGGCAGGAAAGAAGCTGCAGATTGCGGTTTATGGCGGCTCTGCGCTGATGCTTGCCAGCAATTTCCGGTTCGCCACCGAAGATGTGGACGTTTCCGAACTGGCCCGTCCGTTGCCGGACTGGCTGGTAGCGGTCGTGCACGCAATCGCGCAGGAAAATCAATGGGCAGAAGACTGGTTCAACGACGGGATTGCGTTTCATCTTAGTGCGCTTGCCGATGATGCCGCCGATCATCTGGAGTTTGGTACCTTCCCGAGGGACGCGACGCCGGCGGGACTTGCGGTTTCGGTGCCCTCGGCGGAGTATTTGCTCGCGCTCAAGCTGAAAGCATTCCGGATCATGGACCCGCTTCGGGGTGAAACAGAGCGGCTCGACATACTCAATTTAATGCGGGTCGTGGGTATCTCGACGGCCGAGGATGCCATCGCGCTGCTTGGCCGATATTTTCCAAAGAGCGCCACCTCTGCGGAGAAGCAGCGCTTTTTGTTGGACAACATGAACCGCGAGGGAGCCGCTGATGCGCCCACATACCCTTGCTGATGCTGTTGAAATGATTGCGGCCGGTTCTGCGCATGACGCCGTCCTGGCCGAATTCATCGATGCTTTCGATCTGGCGAAAACCGATCAGGACCGCTATGCCTCGATTGAGCGCGAGCCGAAATTGACGGGCGAAAGGCGTCTTGACGCCCTTGTGGGTGCGATCGCCGAGTACCTCGCCAAGCAACGGCGGCTCGGCCGCGTGCCGCATTGGGTCTGCGATCCGGCGCGCCGCCTGCCGACCCCTTGGTTTACCGCCACGAATTCATCGGATGCCATGCGCGAATATCTGACATTCAGCAGTCCCGCCGAATTCGCGTCGCGTAACATTTTCACCGAGGAACGGCCGCTGCGGCGGGCGCGCGGCCTCAAGCCAGCCGAGACGTAGGCCGACATGATCATCGCTATCGACGGACCGGCCGCTTCGGGAAAGGGCACGCTGGGCAAGCGCCTGGCCCACCATTATGGCTATCGTCACCTCGATACCGGCGTGATCTATCGCGCCGTCGCCAAGGCGCTGCTGGATATCGGCGCGGATCTAACCGATGAAGCCCTTGCGGTCGCCATGGCCATGGAACTTGACCCGGAAAAATTCGGCGATCCTGTGCTGAAAACGCAAAAAGTGGGCGAGGCTGCCTCGGTCGTATCGGCAATCCCAACGGTGCGTGCGGCGCTGGTCAATTTCCAGCGGCAGTTCGCGGAAGGTCCGCCCGGCGCGGTGCTTGATGGCCGCGACATCGGCACCGTGATCTGCCCGAACGCCGACGTGAAGATTTTCGTCGTCGCTGATCCCAAAGTCCGCGCCCGCCGTCGCACCTTGGAAGCGAGGGCCCGCGGCGAGGATGCCGACGAGGCGCTGGTGCTGGCCGATATCCTCAAACGTGACGAACGCGACCAAAATCGCGCCGCCGCGCCTTTAAAGGCGGCCGCGGATGCTTACTTGCTTGATAATTCGCATTTGGATATAGAAGGCGGCGTCCGGGCCGCCATCGACATTATCGAGGCCGTCCGAGCGGGCCGGCAGCGGGTTTGAACGCTCAGAACAGCGCTTCAGGCAAAACCGCTTCCGTCATTGGAGGAAACGCCCGCTCCAGGTCTTGAAGTCGACAAGCTCGATTCAGGCTCCGGATCATCAAACGTATCGAACGTGCAGGCATGCTGCCGGCCCGCCTTTGCGCCTTCCGCAAAAGCGGTCGTTAGGGTTTGCGGACCCCTGACACCTGACGTGCGATAGGCCCTTTAACCCGACCGCCGGCAATACCCGCATGGAGAACAAATGGCTTCGACTGCTTCTTCGTATAATCCTACCCGTGACGATTTTGCCGCGATGCTCGATGAGTCCTTCGCCGGCGGCAACCTCCAGGAAAGCTCCGTTATCAAGGGCAAGGTGGTTGCGATTGAAAAGGACATGGCCGTCATCGACGTCGGTCTGAAGACGGAAGGCCGCGTGGCGCTGCGTGAATTCTCCGGGCCCGGCCGCGAAAACCAGCTCAAGGTCGGCGACGAGGTCGAGGTATTCCTCGATCGCATCGAGAACGCGCTCGGTGAAGCCGTGCTGTCGCGCGACAAGGCGCGCCGCGAGGAAAGCTGGGGCAAGCTCGAGAAGGCCTTCAACAACAACGAGAAGGTTCACGGCGTCATCTTCAACCAGGTCAAGGGCGGCTTTACCGTCGACCTCGACGGAGCGGTGGCCTTCCTGCCGCGCTCGCAGGTCGATATCCGCCCGATCCGCGACGTCGCACCACTCATGAATAACTCGCAGCCGTTCCAGATCCTCAAGATGGATCGCCGCCGCGGCAACATCGTGGTATCGCGCCGCACGGTTCTGGAAGAGACCCGCGCCGAACAGCGCCAGGAACTGGTGCAGAACCTCGAAGAGGGGCAGGTGATCGACGGCGTCGTCAAGAACATCACCGATTACGGTGCGTTCGTCGATCTCGGCGGCATCGACGGCCTGCTCCACGTCACCGATATCGCCTGGCGCCGGGTCAATCACCCGACCGAGGTTTTGACCATCGGCCAGACCGTGAAGGTCAAGATCATCAAGATCAACCACGAGACCCACCGCATCTCGCTCGGCATGAAGCAGTTGCTCGACGATCCGTGGCAGGGCATCGAGGCGAAGTACCCGCTGAATGCGCGCTTCACCGGCCGCGTCACCAACATCACCGACTACGGCGCGTTCGTCGAGCTGGAGCCGGGCATCGAGGGCCTGATCCACGTCTCGGAGATGTCGTGGACCAAGAAGAACATGCACCCCGGCAAGATCGTCTCGACCTCGCAGGAAGTCGAGGTGCAGGTGCTGGAAGTGGATTCCGTCAAACGCCGGATTTCGCTCGGTCTCAAGCAGACCATGCGCAATCCCTGGGAAGTGTTCATCGAGAAGTTCCCGGTCGGATCGACGGTCGAAGGCGAGGTCAAGAACAAGACCGAGTTCGGCCTGTTCCTTGGTCTCGAGGGCGAGGTCGACGGCATGGTCCATCTGTCCGATCTGGACTGGAAGCTTCCGGGCGAGCAGGTGATCGACAACTTCAAGAAGGGCGACATGGTCAAGGCCGTGGTGCTCGACGTCGATGTCGAAAAGGAGCGCATCTCGCTCGGCGTCAAGCAGCTCGAAGGCGACCCGTTCGCCGAGCCGGGCGACGTCAAGAAGGGCGCGGTCGTGACCTGCGAGGTGCTGGAGGTCAAGGAAGGCGGCATCGAGGTCAAGATCGCCGGCACCGACTTCACCACCTTCATCAAGCGATCCGAACTGGCGCGCGAGCGATCCGATCAACGCTCCGAGCGTTTCGCCGTCGGCGAAAAGGTCGATGCGCGGGTAATCCAGTTCGACAAGAAGGCGCGCAAGGTGCAGGTCTCGATCAAGGCGCTCGAAGTTGCCGAGGAAAAGGAAGCCATCGCGCAGTACGGCTCCTCCGATTCGGGAGCGACGCTGGGCGACATTCTCGGCACCGCACTCAAGAACCGGACCGACAAGTAAATCTGTGTCGTTTCGGTGTTCATCGGGCCCCGGTTTCGACCGGGGCCTTTTTGTCTGGCCGGTGCGGCAAGCTCGTTGAGCCAGCGGATGAGCCTTGTTTTCTTTAAATTGCGCCGCAATTGATGTATTCAGGTAACCGGATGGTCACGCTGCGGATGCAAAACGCGCTGGTGCCGCGCCGCAAGATTTTCCAGGAGAATTTTCGATGTCGCTCGATTCGGACGTGATCGTCGATCGCCGCAGGATACGACGCAAGCTGACGTTCTGGCGCGTGGCTGCCGCTATCGTTGCGATCGCGGCGATCGTCTCGATCGGTATGCTGGCGGGACCGGGACGCGGCGGTCTGGCGACATCGGGCTCGATTGCGCGGGTCAATATCGAAGGCCTGATCCGCAGCGACCAGGAACGCGTCGAGGCGCTGGAGCGGCTGGCGAATTCCAGGGCGGCCGCCGTCATCGTCCATATCAATTCGCCGGGCGGCACGACTGCCGGCTCCGAGCAGCTTTACGACGCGCTGACGCAGCTGAAGGCGAAGAAGCCCCTGGTCGTCGTGGTCGAAGGGCTGGCCGCGTCGGGCGGCTACATCACGGCAATCGCCGCCGATCACATCGTCGCCCGGCAGACCTCGCTGGTCGGTTCGATCGGCGTGCTGTTTCAGTTTCCGAATTTTACCGATCTCCTGAAAACCGTCGGCGTCCAGGTTGAGGAAGTGAAGTCATCGCCGCTGAAAGCAGCGCCCAACGGGTTTGAGCCGACCAGCCCCGAGGCTCGCGCGGCGCTGGATTCGCTGGTGAAGGATTCCTATGCGTGGTTTCGTGATCTCGTGAAAAAACGCCGCGGCATGGATGACGCGTTGCTCGAGAAAGTCGCGGACGGGCGGGTTTTCACCGGTCATCAGGCGATCGATCTGAAGCTGGTCGATCAGCTCGGCGACGAGAAAACCGCGGTTGCGTGGCTCGTGGCGCAGAAAGGCGTGAAAGCGGATCTACCGGTGCGCGACTACAAGCTGACGCCGCGCTTTGGCGACCTGACCTTCCTGCGAACGGCGGCCTCGATTACCCTCGATGCGCTGGGAATGCCTTCGATTGCGCGGCAGATCGAGCGGACCGGCGGCATACCGGCCGTTGATCGCCTCGGCCTCGATGGAATGCTGGCATTGTGGCAGCCCGCCGGCTCCAATTGAACGGCACTGGAGGGCTCCCCCTACCGGGCCTGTCGCGCTGCGAGTGTTGCTACAATGCCCGACAGCGCATTTGTCGACGCTTTGCGATGCCCAATTTTCATTTAGCGTCTTGACAGTTCAAGGCATTTTCACGGAAATGGACCTCCGTATGTTCCCGGGTTCCAGTCTCGATGATCAAATCTGAGCTCGTCCAGCGTATCGCTGAGCACAACCCGCATCTCTATCAGCGGGATGTCGAGAACATTGTGAACGCAATTCTCGACGAAATCGTCGCAGCTTTGGCCCGCGGCGACCGTGTCGAACTGCGCGGTTTTGGCGCATTTTCGGTGAAACATCGCCCGGCGCGCGCGGGACGCAATCCGCGCACCGGCGCGCATGTGCCGGTCGACCAGAAGAGCGTACCGTTCTTCAAGACCGGCAAGGAAATGCGCGAACGGCTAAATCGCGACAGCGGCGCGTCCGACGCCAGCGCCTAAGCGCTTTTTGGCTCGCTGCTGTTCCTGATGTAACATGTGTATCGAGTCGCGGAATAGGCATCCGCCGGCTTCTATCGATGCGAGAGACGGTCATGGGAAAATTCTTCGGAGCTGCGCTGGTCATTTCGCTGGGCGTAATCTTGGTCGTGTTCGCGGTCGCCAATCGGCATCAGGTCACGGTGTCATTCGATCCGTTCAATTCCGTGGATCCCTCGCTCAAGGCGACAGGACCGCTATTTCTGGTGATCATCGCAACCGCAGCGATCGGCGTGTTGGCGGGCGGCTCCGCGACCTGGTTGGGGCAGCGTCATTGGCGTCGAGCCGCGCGCCGGCACGAAGCTGATGCGCGGCAAGCCCGGGCCCAACTGGCCGATCTGCGTGCCTCCGCGACCCAGCGAGGCAATTACCCGTCGGTCCGGGCGTTGCCCGCTCCCAATTCCTATGGGGCCAGCGCGCGAGACAAGCAGATCGCGACGTTGTAGAACGCGGCCGGCGTCGGGCCGCGTCCATGGGCCTGCCAGGCAGCCCGAACCTGCACATCGAACATGTCGCTGACCGTTAAAATTTGTGGCCTGTCCACGGCCGAGACTCTGGATGCCGCGCTGCAGGCGGGCGCGGACATGGTGGGATTCGTGTTTTTCGCGCCGTCACCTCGTCATATCGGCCTGGAGACCGCACGCGAACTTGGCCGCCTGGCCGTCGGTCGCGCCGCCAAAGTGGCGCTGACCGTCGATGCCGACGACGCCACGCTTGCGAACATCGTCGAAACCTTGCAGCCGGACATTTTGCAACTCCACGGTAAGGAAACCGTGGCGCGGCTGCGCGATATCAAACGGGCCTTCGGCGTGCCGGTCATGAAGGCGATAGCGGTCGAGACCGCAGCCGATCTGACCCAGCTGTCCAGCTACGCGACGGTCGCCGATCGCATTCTGTTCGATGCGCGTGCACCCAAGGATGCCACCCGGCCCGGCGGGCTCGGCACGGCCTTCGACTGGCATGTGCTGGAGAATCTCGATCTCGCACTGCCTTTCATGGTCTCGGGCGGTCTCACCGCCGACAATGTCGCGGAAGCGGTTCGCCTCACGCGCGCGGGCGGCCTGGACGTGTCCTCCGGCGTCGAGCGCGCGCCTGGCATCAAGGATCCCGAGATGATCCGCAACTTCATCCGCGCCGCGCGCGCCACCGAAGAAATGACGGTTCGATGAATCCAAACCTGCCCAATTCCTTCCGCAGCGGACCCGACGAGCGCGGGCATTTCGGCATGTTCGGCGGCCGCTTTGTCGCGGAAACGCTGATGCCGCTGATCCTTGATCTGGAAAAAGCCTACGCGGCCGCCAAGGCCGATCCTGCGTTTCAGCGCGAGATGAACGGTTACCTGAAAAACTATGTCGGCCGTCCGTCGCCGCTTTATCTGGCCGAGCGCCTGACCGAACACCTCGGCGGCGCGAAAATCTATTTCAAACGCGAGGAGCTCAATCACACCGGCTCGCACAAGGTCAACAATGTGCTCGGCCAGATCATGGTGGCGCGGCGGATGGGCAAGAAGCGCATCATCGCGGAGACCGGCGCCGGCCAGCACGGCGTTGCGACCGCGACGCTGTGCGCGCGGTTCGGCCTCGAATGCGTGGTCTATATGGGCGCGGTCGATGTCGAGCGGCAGCAGCCCAATGTGATCCGCATGGAGATGCTCGGCGCCAAGGTTAATCCCGTGCAATCGGGTTCGCGCACGCTAAAGGATGCGATGAACGAGGCGCTGCGCGACTGGGTCACCAACGTGCACGACACGTTTTATTGCATCGGTACCGTCGCAGGACCGCACCCATATCCGATGATGGTGCGCGATTTCCAGTCGATCATCGGCGATGAGACCCGCATCCAGATGCAGGAGACCGAAGGGCGGTTACCGGATTCGTTGATCGCTTGCATCGGCGGCGGCTCCAACGCAATGGGGCTGTTTCATCCGTTCCTCGATGATCCCGGCGTCGAGATTTTCGGTGTCGAGGCCGCGGGCCACGGACTGACGCAATTGCATGCCGCTTCCATCGCCGGCGGTCGGCCGGGCGTCCTGCACGGCAATCGCACCTATTTGCTGATGGACGAGGACGGCCAGATCCAGGACGCGCATTCGATCTCGGCGGGGCTGGATTATCCCGGCATCGGCCCGGAGCATTCCTGGCTGCACGAAACCGGCCGGGTGAAGTATCTGTCCGCCACCGATGACGAAGCGCTCGCGGCGTTTCAATTGCTGTCACGGCTGGAAGGCATCATCCCGGCACTGGAGCCCGCGCATGCCATCGCCAAGGTGATGGAGCTCGCGCCGAAACGGCCCAGGGATCATTTGATGGTCGTCAACCTTTCCGGCCGCGGCGACAAGGACGTCCCGCAAGTCGGCGATATCCTGCGGGGAAAGAAGAAGTGAGCTTCGAACGCGGCTCCTTTCTACACCTCTCCCCGACGGGGAGAGGTCGGCTGCGCAGCAGCCGGGTGAGGGGTCTTTCTCAATCCAGTCGAAGCGTCGCTTCGATCATCTCGAGCACGCCCTCCAGATTGTCGTACACGTCGGTATTTGAAACACGGACAATGTGGAAGCCGCATGCTTCCAGCACGCGCGATCGCGCTTTGTCCCTGGCTTGCTCGGACGGCTCAGCGTGCGTGACGCCATCGACGATGAGCTTTCCGTCCAGCGTTACAAAATCGACGACATACCGGTCGATCGAATGCTGGCGTCGAAATTTCCATCGCGCTAATCGTCGATTGCGCAGTGCTTGCCAAAGTTTTGCCTCTGCGCTCGTTTGCGAAGCGCGCAAGCTTCGAGCTCTGGCCTCGAACTTATCCATCCCCCTCACCCGGCTGCTGCGCAGCCGACCTCTCCCCGGCGGGGAGAGGTATAGCACAGCGGATGCCGCTTAATGACCACCCGTATCGACGCGCGTTTTGCCGAGCTGAAGCAGCAGGGCCGCTCGGCGTTTGTCACTTTCCTGGTGGCGGGCGATCCCGATCCAGCGACATCGCTTGATCTCATCAAGGCGCTGCCGAAGGCGGGCGCTGACATCATCGAGATCGGCATGCCCTTCACCGATCCGATGGCGGACGGTCCGTCGATCCAGGCGGCCGGGCTGCGCGCGCTGAAGGCCGGCATGACTCTGAAGAAGACACTGGAGATGGTGCGTGCCTTCCGCGGCGGCGATAACGCGACTCCGCTGGTTCTGATGGGCTATTACAATCCGATCTATATCTATGGCGTCGACAAGTTCCTTGCCGATGCGAAGGCCGCCGGCATTGACGGCCTGATCATCGTCGATCTGCCGCCCGAGGAAGACAGCGAATTGTGCTTGCCGGCGATGAAGGCCGGTCTCAATTTCATCCGGCTGGCGACGCCGACCACCGACGACAAGCGGCTGCCCGCGGTGCTCGCGAATACGTCCGGGTTCGTCTACTACGTCTCCATTACCGGCATCACAGGCGCGGCCAGCGCCGACGCCAAGGTTGTCGGCGAGGCCGTTTCCCGCATCAAGCGGCACACCGCATTGCCGGTCTGCGTCGGCTTTGGTATCCGAACGCCGGAGAACGCCCGCGGCATCGCGGAGAAGGCGGACGGTGCGGTGGCCGGCACGGCGCTGGTCGATGTCCTGCGCGGCAGCCTGGACGCCGAGGACCGCGCTACGAGCAGAACGGTGAGCGCGGTAGCCGATCTCGTGGCCTCGCTGGCGCAAGGGGTGCGGGGCGCTCGACAGGCCGCAGAATAAGCCCAATTGCGGTGGAGACAGGCCATTGGCGGCGGCTTGCCGGCCCGCGATCGGGCCGCCATATATCGAAAGCGATCACCGCTGGTCGCGATTCGGAGCGAACCATGAACTGGCTCACCAATGTCGTTCGGCCGAAGATCCGCAATATCCTGCGCCGCGAGACGCCGGAGAACCTGTGGATCAAATGTCCGGATTCCGGACAGCTTGTGTTCTACAAGGACGTCGAGGCGAACCAATTCGTTATTCCCGGCTCGAACTATCATATGCGCATGAGCGCGGAGGCGCGGCTGAAATCGGTGTTCGACAACGAGACCTGGTTCGACATCGCGCTGCCGGAAGTCACGGCCGATCCGCTGAAATTCCGCGACGAGCGCAAATATGCCGACCGCATCAAGGATGCCCGCGCCAAAACCGGCCTGAACGACGCCATCAAGGTCGGTTATGGCAAGCTCGAGGGCGCCGGCGTCGTGATCGCGGTGCAGGATTTCGATTTCATGGGTGGCTCGCTCGGCATGGCGGCCGGCGAAGCGATTGTGCGCGGGCTTGAACTGGCGCTGGAAAAGAAATCGCCGTTCATCGTGTTCGCGGCCTCTGGCGGCGCTCGCATGCAGGAGGGCATCCTGTCGCTGATGCAGATGCCGCGCACCACCGTCGGCGTACAGATGCTGCGCGAGGCAAGACTGCCCTATATCGTGGTACTGACCAACCCGACGACCGGCGGCGTCACCGCCTCCTACGCCATGCTGGGCGACGTGCAGATCGCCGAGCCCGGTGCGCTGATCGGCTTTGCCGGCGCCCGCGTGATCGAACAGACGATCCGCGAAAAGCTGCCTGACGGATTTCAACGGGCGGAATATTTGAAAGACCATGGCATGGTCGACATGGTGGTGCACCGCCACGACATGCGGCCGACGCTGGCGCGGCTATGCCGCTTACTGACCAAATCGCCTGCAGTGGAGGGTGCCGCCCCGAAAGCCGAAGCGATCGTCGACGCAGCCCAGATCGTGTCAGCGGCGCAGAGTGTGCCGGCCGCGCCTCACGCGTGAACACCTCGGCGGTCTCATCGTCGCCGCAGCTGCGTGAGTTGATCGCGCGGCTGTCAAAGTTGCATCCCCGCGATATCGATCTTGGCCTCGAGCGGATGCGTCGGCTGTTGGAGCGGCTTGATCATCCCGAACGCAAATTGCCGCCGGTGATTCATATCGCCGGCACCAATGGCAAGGGTTCGACGATCGCCTATTTGCGCGGGATCCTGGAGGCGTCAGGCCTTCGCGTCCATGTCTTCACCTCGCCCTATCTGGTGCGGATCAACGAATGTTTTCGGGTCGGCCGTCCGGGCGGCGGTGTGCTGGTCGGCGATGACGAACTGCGCGCGGCGCTGGAACGTTGTGAAAGCGCCAATGCGGCTGCACCGATCACCATCTTCGAACTCGAAACCGCCGCAGCGTTTTGCCTGTTCACGCAACAGGATGCCGACGTGGTGCTGCTGGAAGTCGGCCTCGGCGGGCG
Source organism: uncultured Alphaproteobacteria bacterium (assembly GCA_963806075.1). Classification (GTDB taxonomy): domain Bacteria; phylum Pseudomonadota; class Alphaproteobacteria; order Rhizobiales; family Xanthobacteraceae; genus Bradyrhizobium. The sequence goes on along the minus strand of CAWDWT010000011.1, from coordinate 478,032 downwards.
GCTGGATGCGACCAATGTGATCGATACGCCGCTGGCTTCAGTGATTGCACCCGTCAGCATGGACCACACCGAGTTTCTCGGCGATCGGCTTTCGCAGATCGCCGGCGAGAAAGCCGCCATCATCAAGCGCAAGGTGCCGGTGATTTGCGCCGAGCAGGCGCCCGAAGCGATGGCGGTTATTGAAGCGGAGGCCAGCCGCCTGAAGGCACCGTTACATGCTGCGGGCCAGCAATGGCACGTCAATATCGAGCGCGGCCGGCTGGTCTATCAGGACGATCGCGGCCTGATGGATCTCGCCGCGCCAAAGCTGTTCGGGCGGCATCAGTTCGACAATGCCGGGCTTGCGATCGCAACCTTGCGTGCGCTCGATGCATTCCGGATCGGCATCTCGGATTTCGAGACCGGCATCCTCAACGCGGAATGGCCGGCGCGGATGCAGCGGCTGACCTCCGGCGCTCTGGTCGATCTTACGCCGGCGGGCTGCGAGATCTGGCTCGACGGTGGACACAATGCCGAAGGCGGCCGTGTCGCGGCCGCCGCGCTGGGCGATCTCGAGGAGCGGGTATCGCGCCCACTGGTGGTGATCGCCGGCATGATGGCGAACAAGGATGCGTCCGCCTTCCTGGCCAACTTCGCCGGGCTGACGCGCCAGATCATCGCGGTGCAGATACCCGGTCGTGACAACGCGATGCCGCCGGACCGGCTGGCCGATGCCGCGCGCGCGCTCGGCATGCGTGTCGAAATCTCTTCCAGCGTCGAAGCAGCGCTGCAATCGCTGGCGCGGCTCGCCTACGAGGTGCCGCCGCGCATCCTGATCACGGGATCGCTGTATCTTGCCGGCGCCGTGCTCGCTGCCAACGGCACGCCGCCGCGGTGATCCGCTCGCGTCCCGGCGGGGTGCGACACGGAGGAATGTTTCAAGCCAGCAGCTTCATCGGATCGAATGCTTTTTGCTTGAGCTGTTCGAATGTGCATTGCCGCGGGGCCTTGTCCGGCCGCCAGCGCAGGATCGAGGTGCCATGGCGAAAGCGCTCGCCGCTGAAATGATCGTAGCAGACCTCGATCACCAGTTTCGGCTTCAGCGGACACCATTGCGCGGAGCGATCGGTCGACCAGCGGCTGGGACCGCCCGGCGCATTGCCGGTGAAGCCGGGCTTCGCGATCAACGGCTCCAGCTTCGCGGTCAATGCCGGCTTGGCCTCGCGCTTGATCGCTGACGTAAATCCGACGTGATGCAACAGACCGTTCTCATCATAGAGGCCAAGCAGCAGCGAGCCGACCACTTTCTTGCCGCCCAACTTGTTGGTCGCGTAGCGGAAGCCACCGATCACGCAATCGGCGCTGCGGAATTTCTTGATCTTCTGCATGCCATCGCGGTTGCCGCCCTGATAGGGCAAGTCGATGCGTTTGGCGATGACGCCGTCCGATCCGCTGCCGGATCGGGCCAGCCAGCTTTTCGCCTTGGCGTAGCTGGTCGTGGCTGACGACAGGCGGAATGTTGCAGAGGATTTGAACTGGGCTTTGGTGAAGGCTTCCAGCGCAGGGCGCCTTTGGCGGAGTGGCTTGGCCGACAGATTTTTGTCCGCGGCATTCGCCAGCAGATCGAACACCAGCAGCAGCGCGGGCGTTTCCTGCGACAATTTCCTGATCCGGCTCGTGGCGGGATGAATTCGCTGCAGCAGGGCATCGAACGAAAAGGTCTTGCCGCGCGGCACCACGATTTCGGCATCGAGAACGAACGATGTCGCCTTCAGTCGCAACGCGGCATCGACCAGTTCGGGGAAATAGCGCGCGAGGTCTTCGCCAGATTTGGAACGAAGGTCTACCCTTGGGCCGTCGCGGGAAACGAGACAGCGGAAGCCGTCCCATTTTGGCTCATACTGCCATTCGCCGCCGCGCGGAATCGCATCGACCGATCGCGCTTCCATCGCCGCCCGTGCGGCGGCTTTCTTTGAACGCGGAGACGGCAAAACGAGCCTTTCAATGCCAACACATATCCCCTCAACGCAAACGGCCGGCTATTCGCCGGCCGCTGAAGCAAATTAATCTCGAGCCTGATCAGACCGCAGCGGTGATCCACTGCTGCAGCTTCTGCTTCGGAGCCGCACCGACTTGGCGCGAGGCCATTTCGCCGCCCTTGAAGATCATCAGCGTCGGGATCGACATCACGCCGTATTTCGAGGCCGTCTTCGGGCTCTCGTCGACGTTCAGCTTGACGATCTTGACCTTGTCGCCCATCGCGCCGGAAATCTCGTCGAGCGCGGGCGCGATCATGCGGCAGGGGCCGCACCATTCGGCCCAGAAATCGACGACCACCGGCCCGGTCGCTTTCAGCACTTCGGCTTCGAAATTGGCGTCAGAAACCTTGCCAACGGCCATGGAATACCTCGTTCGGTTTGAAAGGAGGGCGCCGAATGAAGAATCGCGCCTGACATGATAAAACCAACCTATGAACGCGACCCCGCCGGGTCAAGCTCGGTCACGCCGGCCTGACAAGATGCCAGCGCAGCGTCCAGCAAAGGGGCTAAAATCTCCATCAATTCAGGAGTTTCGGTCCATAATAGCGCCGCGCGCACCGGCCGGTCCGGGTAGAGCTTGCCCAGCACCGCGCGGTACAGCGCGAGCTGCCTGACATAGGCGGCGGGCGCCTCGGCCGTCGCCGTCGGCGGGGCATGGTTGGTCTTGAAATCGACGATCAGGACCTTGTCCGGCGTTACCACCAACCGGTCGATTTGCCCGGAAACCAACGCCGGGGGCCGTCCTGGCCGCGCCAGCCGCCCCACGATCGAGACCTCGGCGCGACTGCCGGGCGCGAACACCTCGGCGAACCCTGGATCGACGATCAGATCCAGTGCGCCCTTGGCGAGCGCCGCGCGCTCGGCGTCGGTCCAGTCCGCGGCATTGCGGCAGAGATAGCGTTCCGCAGCGTCTTGCCGTCGCGCAGCTTCGATCTCGGGCAACGATTGCAGCAATCGGTGCACCAGTGTGCCGCGCTGCAGGGCCAGCGCGCGCTGGCGGATCGATTCGCCTGATCGGGCACGATGGCCCTCATCATCGGCCGGATCGGAAGGTCGAAGCAAATTGTCGGCAGGGGCCTCGGGCGGCGCGGAGGTGCGGAGCCACGACGGCAGCGTGATCGGCGCTGAGGTCTCGGGCGTTGCCGCTACGGTTGCGGTTACGGTGGCATCTTGGGGCCGCGAATAGCGTTTGACCTTGCCGTGGGCGTTCTCGAACTCCTGCAGCTGCAATCCGGAATTGGCGATGACCTTATCGAGGCCCTTTTCGATCAGGTCATACCACGACAGCGGGCGAATACCGTTCCGGTTGCCAGGCATACAGCCGCCGACGATCAGCCGGTCGGCCGCGCGGGTCATCGCCACATAGAGCAGCCTTCGATATTCATCCTCGGTGTCGTCGAGCATCTTTTGACGCGCCGCGGCAACGGCTGTCGGATCGTCGGCCTTGCGGCCGGCCCAGACCACGACACCATGCGCGTTCGGCGCAGCATTGCCCCGCGGCAAATGGATCAGCCGCAGCCGCTGTGTATCCGAAGGTGAAGTCGTGGTGTCCACGAGGAACACCACCGGCGCTTCCAGGCCCTTGGCGCCATGCACAGTCATCACGCGAACCTCGTTGCGCGAGATTTCCATGTCGCGCTTCACCTCAGTATCGGCGGCGCGCAGCCACGCCATGAAACCCTGCAGCGAGGCCGGCGCCTTGCGCTCATAAGCCAAACGCCAGTTCGAGAAACTCGTCCAGCGCGTCGGTCGCTTCATGGCCGAGTCGCTTCAGGATCCGCGCGCGTCCGCCGTCACCGCCCAGCAGCCACGCGTAGAAGGCAAATGGCGTCTCGATCGTGAAGCGGCGCTCGCAGGCTTCCAGACGGCGCAGCGCGTTGCGGAATTTTTCCGATGCCGCGGCGTGCTCGCCCAACGCCCGCCGCAGCGATCCCTTGCGGTGCCAGGCCAGCGCGAACAGATCATCGTCGCCAAGCCCGAACAGCGGACTCTTCAGCGCTACCGCGAGCGCGAGATCGTCCTGCGGCAATAGCAGCGCGTCCGCCAGGTTCATCAAGTCGATGATCGCGATATGCTCGGTAAGCTTGAGGCGATCCGCGCCTGCGACCGGAATGTTGGCGTGCTTCAGCGCCTGGATCACGGCATCGAACGCGTTGCCGCGCCGCCGCACCAGCACCAGCATGTCGCCGTAGCGCAGCGGGCGTCGCGCATTGCGGCTGCCAGTCATGGTACCCGCCGCGATCAGTGCCTTGATCTCGGCCTGGATGCGCCTCGCCAGCTTGACCTCGGGGCTGGTCTCCGACACCGCGTCGAACGGCGCGCGCCAGCCTTCGAGGTCCTGCTTGCCATCGGGCAGTTGCGGTTCCCAGAGATCGATCAGGTCCGGACCGGCATCTTCGAGCGAATGGTGGATGGGATAGCCGTTCTCGCGAGCATGAATGCTGCGGAAGATCGCCTCGTCGCGAAACACATGGTCGACCGATTGCAGGATCGCCGGCCCCGACCGGAACGAATAGGTGAACGACAGCGGATCGAATTTCAGCCCCGCGTCCTCGAATTTCTTCTTCAGCAGCCCGCGCGGCGCAGATCGAATTCGTGCGGAGCCGCGCCCTGGAACGAGAAGATCGATTGCTTCTCGTCGCCGACCGCGAACACGGTGCGCAACACGCCGTCGCGCGCGCCGGCGCCGGAGGTGAATTCGGAGATGATGTGCGTGACGATGTCCCATTGCCTTGGGCTGGTGTCTTGCGCCTCGTCGATCAGCACGTGATCGACGCCGCGGTCGAGCTTGTAATGCACCCAGCCTGCGGCGCCGCCGTCCAGCATCGCCAACGTCTTGTCGATCAGATCGTCGAAGTCGAGCAGGCCGCGCTCCTGCTTCTCGCGGCGATAATTCGCCGCCGCCGCGGTCGCGATATAGAGTAGCGCCTGGCTGCGGTCGCGCGTCGTCACAGCCCGGCGGCGCTCGATCAGGGGACCGATGCGCAGGCACCTCCTGCTCGAATGACCGCGCCAGCCGCTGGATTCTTGTCGGCGAAGTTCTTGGTCACGATCGATTTGCGCGCGGTGTCGGCTGTTCGGTGAGAAATACGCCGAGATAATCGTCCACCTGCGTCGGCGCCGGTGAAGCCCACCGCCTCGCGAAGCCGAGCCGCCTGATTCTCGATCGGCGTTGCTGCTCGTTTCCAGGACGAGCGGCCACACCTGCCCACTGCGACTGCGGCAGATGCGGCCCATCGACGATCTCGCGCTTCGACGTCCTCGATGCGATCATTGGGATCGACGCCCAGCGCGGCCGATACCTGCGCAGCCGCCGCGTCGGCGCTGCCCGCAATATCGGTCCACGCCATGAAGTGATCGCGGCTCAGGCAGGCCTCGCGCACCACCTCCTTGAAGGTGACGTCGGCGGCACTGGCCATCGCGATCTGAAGCGCGCGGCCCGCGGCGCTGTCGGGATCGCGCGAGGCGTCCAGCAGCACCGCGAGATTGGCGCGCTCCATCATCTCGGTCTGGTCGCGCTCGTCGAGCACCGCAAAGCGCGCCGGCACATTGGCCTCGAACGGGAACTGCTGCAGCAACCGGGTGCAAAGCGCGTGGATGGTCTGTACTTTCAGGCCGCCCGGAGTCTCCAGCGCGCAGGCGAACAATTCGCGGGCGCGCAACCTCAATTTCCTGTCGGGATGGGCAAGGCCGACTTCGCGGATCGCGTCATCGAGCGCGGTAGTCGTCGAGCGTGACCCAATGGCCGAGCGTGGAGAACACCCGCTCCGCCATGTTGGCGGCGGCGGCCTTTGTGAAAGTGATGCAGAGGATTTTTTCCGGCGGCACATTGCTGAGCAGCAGCCGGATCACGCGCTGCACCAGCACATGGGTCTTGCCCGAGCCGGCATTGGCCGAGACAAACGCCGACGAGCCAGGATCGGACGCGCGCGCCTGGGTGGCGCGCACGGCAGGCGGGATCGGGCGCGGGGCTTTCACCATTCCGGCAGCCCCAGGCCGCCGGCCGCGGACCATTCCTTGATGCGGGCGAGATCGTCATAGCTGCCGTAGCGGTTCGACCACATCGACAGGTTCAGAGAGGTATAACCTTGGGCTTCGTCCTCGAAAGCGCGGATCAGCTTCTCGATCTGCTGTCGCGCGTAATCGGCGGCGGCGTCGGGCGCCTGCGGCGTATCGCTCTGGCTTGATCTTCAGCTCCAGCGGCTTCTGCTCGCCCGGCGGATTGTTGCCGCTGAGCCGAACATAGCTGAATTCGCTGACCGAACTTCCCGCTGGAATATTCTGAAAACCGCCTTCGCGCAGGATCGCGGCTTCCAGCGTCAGTTGCGGCGACAGCCCCATGCGGACCTGCTTGCCGGTCGGCGGCTGCCCGGTCTTGTAGTCGAGAATCGTGTAGCGGCCATCCCGGCGGTGTTCGATCCGGTCGGCGCGCGCCGACAGCACGAAACTGCGCTCATTGTCGAGCCGGATCGAAATTTCGCCCCGAATCTCGGCAGCGATGGCGCTGATGTCGAGGCGCCGGCCGGTTTCCCATCCGGCGAACCAGTCGGCGATCCGTTTGAACCGCGGCCACCACAGCGCGCGCGCTTCAGGTCGCTCCATCAGCGGCGCGAAATATTTCCCGCCGATCGCACGCAGGACGGCCGCGGGATCGGTCGGGAAGCGTCGTCGCATAGCTTTGCGTGAATTCGCCGAGCGCGTCGTGGATCGCCGATCCACGGTCGGCTGCCGACAACGGCATGTCGACGGGATCGAGCGGCTCGAGCCGTAAGATATACTTGGCGTAGATGGTGTAGGGATCGCGCAGCCAGTCCTCGATCGCGGTCACCGACAGTCTTTGCGGGCGCGCGGCGGGCGGCGGCTTCGGTGCGGGCTGTTTGACCGGCTCGATCGCATCGGGCCGGTCCAGTTCACCGGCAAAGCTGACGTAGCGTTCTCCGGCGGAAATCGCCGCATTCCAGCGTTCCTCGCCCGCGACCGCTTCCAGCCGGTGCAGGAAGCGCGAGGCCACCGCGGGCGCGCCGCCGATCTTCGCGGCATGACTGAGGATGATATCCTTTGCACCGAGCAACTGCGCGAAATCGTGCGCCGACAAGCCGATGCGCCGTTCCGGCAGATCAAGTCCGAGCGCATGCCGCATCGGCCGGCTCAGCCAGGGATCGATCCGCGGCGCCGGCGGCCAAACGCCTTCGACCAGGCCACCAAGGATGACGCGATCGGATTGCGTCAGTCGCGCTTCCAGCGGGCCGTAGATCCGCAATTGCGCGTGCGCCACTTCTGGCCGCCGCACCACGCGGTCGCCGAACGCGGTCTGGAACAGCTGCGGATAATCACCGAGCGTGACCGTCAAGCCGCTTGATGCGCCTTCGTCGAGCAGATCGTCAAACGCAGAGGCCAGCACCAATCCCTGATGGCCCTCGAAGGCGAGTGCGACGCCATGCTCGTCGCGCGACAGCTCCATCAACACGTTGCGATGCTGTTCGGCAAGCGCGGCGAAATCATGCGGCTTTGCCGCGGCGAGGTTTTCCAGCGGCGCGATGGCCGCTTGCAGTGTGCCGATCAGCCGTTGCGCCTCCTCGAGCTGATCGTCACCTACCTTGGTCCGCAGTTCGGAGCCGTGCAACGACGATGGCTCCTTGCGTTTGAGCTTGGCGAGTTCTTCGCGGAATCGATCGAAGTCGCGCCTGAGGCCAGCGCTGCCGGCCTGCGGCCGCGTACCGCGCAACAGTACCAGCTCCAACGTCTGGATCGCGCGCCTGAACGCCGCCTTCCTTGCCGCCGAGCCGGCATAGCGGGTGTTTCAACAGCGCCAGCAAGGTTGGTGGCTCAAGTTGCTTCGCCACTGCCTCGGCCGCGAGCCGCGCGAAAATGCCTGCCGAGATATCCATCAGCGAATCGCCGCCGGAATCGTCGAACAGCAGGTTCCAGCGTCCGAGCGCGGCCATTACCCGCCGCGCCAGTGCGCGGTCCGGCGTCACCAGCGCGGCCGATCTATTCAGGTGCCGCGCCTCACGCATCGCAATCGCAATCGCGAGCGCTTCCATCTCGGGGTTTGCAGCCTGGATTACGGCAAGGCCTTGCATGCCGGCTGCGATGCGCTCGGCGATTTCGGGCTGCGCCAGCCTTTGATGCCATTGCGCGGTGGCGTTCGAGGGCCGCATCGCTTCGGAGGCCAGTATTTCGCGTCCATGTGGCGCGGGTCTCACCCAGGATCTCGACGTCGCTGCGCTTGATGCCGAATCGTTGCAGCAGCGCATGCATCGCAAATTGCGGATGATTGGAAGATGGCTGCGTGGCGAACTGGCCGTCGGCTCCTTTGACGCCGCCGATCGATTGCCAGGCATCATCATCGAGATCGGTATCGAGTCCCGGCAGCACCACCGCGCCGTTGGAGAGCTTGGCAACCGCGTGCAGGAATTTGGCGGTGACCGGCATCGAGCCGGTCGAGCCCGCCGCGATCACCGGGCCGTCATGATGCGCGGTCAGCCGCGCGGCCTCGGCTTCGATCAAGAGATCGCGCCGCGCCGCTGGCTCCATCTTGCCCCGTTCATTCAGGATTGGCGGCCAAATGTCTCGCGCGATGGTAAGAAATTTGAGCGTGAGCTTCCAATATTCGTCGAGCGCGTCCGGCACCAGCCCGTCGAGCGCGCTCCATTCGACCTTGCGCGTGACCATGTCGTCCATCAGCCGCGCCAGATCGTCGGCCAAAGCCAAGGTCGAGTCCGGACCGCCGGTCACCAGCGGCACCTGCGCGGGATCGCCGGGCTTGATTTGTTTGGCCCATTTCGCGATCAATTGCGCCAGCAGCAGGCGGCGCTGCAAGCCGTCCATCGCTGGCGGGATCTCCAGCGCAGCAAGCGCAGGTGTGGCGGCCTGGGTGAACGCCAGTTCATCCTCGTCGATATCGCCGAGCGCAACGATGCGGGGCAGGATTGCGGCGTCGGTCGCGAGTTCATCAAGAAAAATTTCCCGCGCCATGCGCCCGGCGCGACGCGTCGGCAGATACAGCGTTGCCTGCGCCAGCTTTTCCGGATTTGTGCGGACCTCAAATCCCTCGACCAGCCGGCCGTCGATCAGCGCGGCGATCACGCTGCGCAGGAACGGCACGGACAAGGGAACGCTGAAAACGCGCATCGGATTCCTGATTCGGGATACCCTGTATCATGCACGAGGGGCGCGGGGCGCGTAGGGGTATTAAGGGATAATCGTGTCCCTGTCCCGCTTCAGCTTTCGCGCTCGGAACAGCAAATTAAAAAAGCCCCGGCACTGTCTGGGGCTTTTTTCTCACGGCCTCTGCCGAACTTATTTTGTCAACAAGCTCGCGAGTTGCCTGGTGGCGCCTAGGCAGCGAACTTCATCGATCCGCCGAGCCAGCAGAATCGCGCCAGCTTTGAGCGTTTCGATTTTCTGCTTTTCCGGGTGAGCTTCTTCAAGTTCTGCAATTTGCTTGTTGAAGACGGCTAACTCAGCATAGAGCTTGTAGAGCTCTTCGCTATCTCGATGGGTTTCAGGCTGGATTGCTTTCCTGACTTGGCGTGTGCGCATCGGTTTCCCCCCAATTGCGTCACGCCTTTGTGAGTAAGGTTTGTGGCGGCATTTCGAAAGAGAACGCGCGGACTCATGACTTCTTTTGGGCCGGACACCGGCTTGGCGAAAGTTGGTGCCTTGCAAAAGCCGGCAGCTTTTGCAGAAGGAGGCGGCGGGATTCGCGAGGTCGATCGGGCACGGTGTCCCTGAAAGACAGGAGTGTCAGCCGCAATTCCAGATCGGCCCGATCGGTGTCCGCGTCCAGCACGGACCGAAGCTGCCGCCATTGTAGCGGCCGCCGGCGAAGCCCGGCCGGCCGAAATAGTGCCAGTCGCCGTCATATCCGTAATATTGAGGGGTTCGGTCAATATACCAGGGACGTCGGTTCTGCCGCGCGTAACGCCGCGCGGCATCCTTCTGGGCGTACAGCGGAAGGCTGTTGCTGAGCGGCTGCACATATCCCGGCAGGAAGCCGTAGCCATGCCAGTGCGACGCCGGCCGCTTGTGAACCGGCGCGGCCATCGCGACGACCGACAGCAGTGAGAGAACGAGAGTAAATGACAGACAGGCGAGTCGTGACATGGGTTAAGCATAGACAGTCACGTGCGGGAACGCCATTCAAATCCGGGTACAACAATGTTTGCGGTCGGACGGGACCAGCAGCCAAATCCATCTTCGTTGCCGAATGACCGCGGGCGCGCGTTGTCACGTCCCTTCCTGTTTGCGCTCCACTGCGGGATAGTATTGCGGTGCTTCGCGGCGGTCGAACATGCCGTAGTCGCGCACGACGCGTACCTGCCGCAGCCGTCTGCCGGGATGTAGCAGGGCCGACCTTGCGAACGCGTCCGCACTGTCTTTCGTCTTCCAACTCGTCAGCAAAATCAGATCGCCAGGCGTGAGTACCGCGTCGAAAATATCCCAACCCACGAGACCGGCGGCCTTTGCGTCGAACCGCAGATAGCGCGCGGCCCCGGCAGCGTCCACCGCGCTCACCCGAAGTTTCCGGCCATTTGGCATTGATCAAGGCAATGGTCGTGCCTTCGCCCACTTCGGTTTCGTCGAGGCGCTGCTCGTCGACCGTCTGTCCGGCAGGGACATGGGTATCATGGGTGATCTGGCCGACGCGAAGGTGATAGTCGAGCAGGATCTCCGAACGGCCCTTTTCCTGTGCCATGTGATGACGCTGCGTGGTCCGCCATCTTACGACCGACTTCTCGTCGCGCCAGCCCGATAGCGAGAGGATCCAGCCCTCCCGCGTCAGGCTCTTGTAGCGAATATTGTCAACGAAGCCGTCGACCTGCTCCAGCTCTGGCCGCAGCATCTTGGCATTGCCGAAATAGGCGTCCCATTGCTCGGGCTTTGGATGAACTTCGAAAATCACCGAAAACATCTTTTGCTCCTCAGGTCTTGTCGGCGACCGCAGCCACGCAGTCGATTTCGATATCGAAATGACCGGGCCACGCCGGCACGTTGACGAAGATTCGCGCCGGTGGGTTTTTCGGAAAGTACCTCGAATAGACCGCATTGACGGCGGCGAATTTTTCGACCGACGTGCAATAGACATTGCATTTGAGAACGTGCTCCAGCGACGATCCGGCGGTCTCGAGGCACAGCTTCATCTGATCGAGCACGAGTTCGGTCTGCCGCTCGATCGGAGCATTGATGACTTCTCCGGTTGCCGGATCGAACGGCGGAAAGCCGGACACATAGACCGTATCGCCATGCCGCGTAACGGCAGATGTCGGGGCTTTCCACCGCTCGAGATAGGTCGACAACGGTTCGACGCGGATGATTTCTCGCTGCATGGCTTTCCTTTCAGGCCGGTTCGTGTGCCTGCGAGATCCCGCCTGATCTCCAGGCCACCGGTGCAAGCACAGTTGGCCGGGCCGACACGAGGATTCGGCGGCCACTCGCAAGCACCATAGGCGATTGAAGCGGATGTTGCTTCGATCCCGGTCGAAGCAATGGGTCGCGATTGCAAACTCACGCGCCGCGTTCGCCGCAGACGAGACACCGGTTGCGGATACAACGATCGCCGGCAGGCGACAGGCTTATGCTACGCTTTCCAGGAAGGCTTCTTCCGCCGCCTGCACCGCCTCGGGGGTTCCGACATGCATCCAGACACCGTCAAGCCGCAGCCCGAACAGGCGCTCCTGGTCGTTGGCGCGGTCGAACATTTTGGTCAGCGAAAATTCGCCCGCCGGCGCATCGGCGAACAAGGACGGCGACATGATCGCCGCACCGGCATAGACAAAGGGCACCACCTGATGCTCCTTGCGCTTGCGCAGCACGCCGTCAGGCAGCATGGCATAGTCGCCGCGACCGCTATAGCCGATGCTGATGGTTGTCGGCGCCATCAGTAGCAGGATGTCCATGCGCGCGGGATCGAAGGCCGCCGCCAGCCGTGCCAGATTGGGCTGTACGCCATCAATCCAGAGCGTGTCCGCATTGACATGGAAAAACGGCGTCCGGCCGAGCAGGGGCAGCGCCTTGACGATTCCTCCGCCGGTGCCGAGCACGACGTTACGTTCATCCGAGATGATGACGCGGGGCCGCTCGCGTTTGGCGACATGCTCGATGATCTGGTCCGGCAAATAGTGGACATTGACGACCGCCTCGACCACGCCGGCATTGGCGAGCTTGTCGAGCACGTGGTCGAGTAGCGGCTGGCCGGCTACGGGCACCATAGGCTTTGGAATATGGTCGGTCAGCGGGCGCATCCGCACGCCGAGACCAGCGGCGAGGACCATGGCTTTGGTGGGTGTAACGGACATCCAGGGAGTTTTTCTCGAACGGTTGTTTCAAAGTGGCCACGGCTACGGAAACCGGGATATTCGGATCCAGGCCGTGCCGCGGAGCATATCACGGCGATTCGGGTGCCGCATCGGCCGTTCACGCCTTAGCCGTCGGACATGACGGTCGTGCGACCGGAATGCTTCCGGCTCAGGTTTGCGCCGCGGCGCGTTTGGCGACCTTTTTCTTGTCGCCCGGCTTGAGGAAGGTGATGCCGATCTGATCGCCGTTGACCCAGGACAGCTCGCAGCGGCGGTAGGCGAGGCCGGTCAACGACAGCAGCAGGAAGAATTCCTTCAGATGTAAACCTTCGACGGATCCCTCGACGGTGAGCTTTGCGCCGGTCTCCGACACGTCCTCCATTTTGCATTCGCGCCGCCAGGTACCGTCGATGCCCATCATGTGCGCGGCGATACCGCGCTCGAAGATGACGCGCTCGCCCTTGCGTCGCTCTGCTGTCGACATCGCTTGTTCCGTCCTCAGGCAGCTGCCCCGGCGGCCGAACCGGGGTCCGCTCCAGATTAGGGGAATGTCGGCTAACAACCGGTAAATCTACGGCGATGGGGACGGGACGTTAGCTGCATACCACTGCCGGAGTGACGCCAGCGCGGGATGGGTCAGCGAGCGGGTGAGATAAGTCCAGATCCTTGGCAGATGTCGCAAATATTGCGGCTTGCCGTCGCGCCGATTGAGCCTGGCGAAGATACCGAGCAATTTGGTGTTCCGCTGTGCCGACATGACGGCATAGAGCTCGGCGAAATGCGCCGGATCGAAATTGCCATCGGAGGCAAGCCGCGCCTTGATGTAGCGGGTCAGCAGCACCAGCTCGAGTTGCTCGGGCACATCGACCCGGGCGTCCTGCAACAGCGATACCAGGTCATAGGCGGCGGGCGCCAGCACGGTGTCCTGAAAGTCGATGATGCCGACTTTGGCGATATCCGCCCGATTGTCGAGCCAGATCAGGTTGGGCGAATGGAAATCGCGTAACGCCCAGGTCTGCATCACTTGTGTCTTCGGGTCGGCGGCGGCTTTGCCGAGCAGCTCGCGCCACATCGTCACCAACTCGGCACGTACCGGATCGGCCGGCGTCGCGTTACGCTCTGGCAGGTACCAATCCAGCATCAATCCGATTTCGACCAGCAGCGCATCAGTATCGAACAGCGGAATGGTGTAGCTGGTGTGTGGCGTCAGTGGCAGGGTTGCGGGCAGCGGCAGACGATGCAGCGCCGCCAGCATGTCGGTTGCGGTCTGGTATCGCTCCCCGATCGGCCGCGGCGGATCGCCTTCGACCACGCAGACGCTGCCGAAATCCTCCGTGATCAGGAATCCCGCATCGAGGTCGGCATAATGGATTGCCGGCGCCGAGAAGCCGCGCTCGCGCAGGCCGCCTGCGATGGCGACGAACGGCTTGACGTCCTCGGCGAGATGGGCTGCGGCGCTGTAGGACTTGCCGTCATGGATCGGAGGTCCGTCAGGACGGCGCGGCGAATTCATCAGGATGACGCCGGCCTCGTCGCGGAATAGCCGGGCATAGGAGCGGGTCGATGCGTCGCCGGCCATGCGCTGACGCCGCGCCTCGTCATAGCCGGCGTCGAAGAGGAACTGCCGCAACGCTTTCAGGCGGGCAACCTGGGCTGCGGCGCTACCGTGGCCGGTGATCTCGGCAGCGCGCGCGGAGGATCCCAGCGCCGGCCGATAACTGAGCGCAATGTCGATCCGGTCGGCGGGAAGCGCTGCCGGTGCGCGCTCCGGCCATTCGATCAGCGCCGTTGTGCCCTCGGGCCACGGCGAAAGGCCGATCTCTTCCAGTTCAATGGGATCCTTGATGCGATAGAGATCGGCATGAATCAGCGGAAACGCCGGCAGATCGTAGGTTTGCGCCAACGTAAAGGTCGGGCTTGGGACCTCAACCGTCTCGTCTCCGGCGAGATAGCGGATCATGGCCCTCGCCGCGGCGGTCTTGCCGGCCCCGAGATCGCCCGACAGCGTGATGACATCGCCGGGACCGATCAGCAGCGCGAGATCGGCCATCAGATGCGCGGTGGCGGTCTCGTTCGAAAGTGCGAGCGAGAATGTGACGGTGGCGATCATTCCGCGGCGTTGCGATGCGCGGCCTGGTCGACCGGAAAGTCGCACGTGACGGTCGTGCCTTTGCCGACGATCGAATCGACGCGTACCCGGCCTCCGTGAAGTTCGACAAAGGAACGCACCAGCGACAGGCCGAGGCCGGCGCCGCGGTGCCGCGAGCCGTTGGAATGGCTCTCGAACCAGTCGAATACCTTGTCCTTGACGTCAGGCGGAATGCCGGGTCCGGAATCGGTCACGCTGAAGACCACGTGATGCTCGGTGCGCCTGGCGCTGATGGTGATCGCCGAATCGTGCGGCGCGAAGCCGACGGCGTTGGCGAGCAGATTGTAGAGCACCTGAACCACGCGGCGTTCGTCGCCGGTGAAGCTGCCGATGTCGGGATCGGCCTCGACCTTGAGCTCGATGCGGTCGGTGGCGAGCCGGTCCTGAATGCCTTCAGCGGCGGCGTCGATGGTCTTGCGAATGTCGATCGATCCCAGATTGAGCGTCATCGCGCCGGCGTCGATGGTGGCGAGATCGAGGATATTGTTGATGATCGCCAGCAGCGCGTTGGTCGAGGCGGTGATGTAGCCGAGATATTCCGCCTGCTTCGGCATCAGCGGTCCGGTGACGGGATCGCTGAGGAAATGCGAGAAGCCGATGATCGTGGTCAGCGGCGAGCGCAGTTCGTAGGACACGTGGTGGACGAAGTCGACCTTCATCTGGTCGGCGGCTTCGAGCGCCTCGTTGCGTTCGCGCAGGGCTCGCTCGACATTTTCGGTATCGGTGATGTCCTGGAACGTCAGCATGGTGGCGCCGTCGGGCAGCGGCATGGTCATGCAGTCGAGCACGCTGCCGTCCTTGCGCTCGAGCTTCAGCGGCACCGGTACGCGGTTGTCGATCGAGGTGATGGCCTCGCGAAGCGTCCGCCAGGTATTCGCCTCGTCGAACAACGGCCTGCACCAGGCTTCCACGGTCTCGATGTGGGGCTGTTCCTGCAGCGCCTCCGGCGACAGCCGCCACATCTTCGCGAAGGCCGGATTGAACAATTGAGCACGGCCATTGCTGCCGAACACCGCGACCGCCTCGGCGAGGTTGTCAAGGGTTTCGCGCTGCACGCGGATCAGGCCGTCAAATCGCCGCGCCAGGTCGAAGCTCTCGGTGACGTCGTCGAACAGATAGGTGACGCCGCCTTCCGGATTAGGCGTGGTGACGACGCTGACGGTACGGCCATCGGGCAGGTACCAGATGTCCTTCTCGGTCTCGATCGCCCGATAGGCCTCATGCAGCTTGGCCTTCCAAGCGCGGAAGTCCGGTTGCTCCGGCAGCTTGCGCGTGGCGCGCAGCCGGTCGAGCACGCCGGAATCGTCGGGATGGCTGTCGAGGAAAATGCGGTCGAGGTCCCACAGACGGCGATAGGAATCGTTGTAGAACGCCAGCCGCCGATGGCCGTCGAATACGGCGACGCCCGACGACAATTGATCGAGGGTGCGACGATGGGCGTCGGCCATCCGCTCCAATGTGTCGCGCAACCCCGTGGCCTCGCTGGCGTCGATCGCGATGCCGGCACGGCCATTGTTGATATTGAGTGCATGGACGTCGTAGAGCCGCCGCTCGCCGCCGATCACGATCGGCAACCGCGCCGTGAACGCTGCATGGTCGTTCAGCGCGCGGTCCATCTCGCCACGGGCGGCGCTATCGAGCAATTGGAGGTCGCGATTGACCGCATCGGCGACGCTGGATGCCTCCGTCGCGCGCACATAGGCGGCGTTGGCGTAGGAAAGGCCGCCGGAGGTGCTTTTGGCCCACATCGGCCAGGGCGCGGCGGCGGCAAAACCGCGCAACATTTCAGTTTCTTCCAGCAGCGCCTTGTGACGCGAGTTGGTTTCGGCGAGTTCCCGGCGCACGCTGCTGAGTTCGCGAATTCGGACAATAGCCTGACCACCGATGGCGCGGCCTATGGCTTCGAAAGCGTGACCGTTCGCTGTAGTGAGGTTCAGCAGGAAGCCCTCGCCGGTCTCGCGCAACGCATCAACTGCACGATCCATTTGCAGCGCCGGCTCGGACGGTAGCCAGGCGCCGAAGGCCAATATGCGCTGTGGTCGGGAGTTTTGTGATTCCGGCGGTAGCACCAGCGAAAGGTCGCCGCTGATCTCCGGCCGGTTGTCGCCTGCAGCCCACGAAATTAGGATTTGCGGTTCGGCGAACAGCAGCGCCCGGAACCGGTCGGCCTCGACCTGCAGGCGTCGGATGTCGGAGTGCAGCTCGGCTTCTTTTTTGGCGGCCCGCACGCGCGTGCGCATCAAGAGAATCGCCGCCACCACCGAAAAGCCGAGCAAGCGCCAGCGCTGTGGTCAGGACAGCGAATTCCTGATGGTTCAGCTCAGACAGGTTCGAAATCTGGTTCAGAAAGGTCATTTCGTCGGCACGCGCCGCCGAGGTCGAGACGCCGGTACCGAGACCTGTGGCGCCAAGCAGGATCAGGCCGTTGCGCGCCAGTGATGTGCACGACAGCAGCGTCCGACGCATCGACCCGATCACGCCCGACATTGAATGCCCCAAACCGCACGACAACACGCCCGGCGCGTACCCGCCGTTCGCGAATCGAATGACAATATCCCTATCGCGAGTCAGCCGGTAAGAGTCCAGACCGTGAACGCAAAACCGCTTCGCGAAAAAATGCCGTGACTGTGCGATTTTATGAAAATGAATCCCCGATTTTACCGGCACTTAGCGCCCGGTCGAACCGAAGCCACCGCTGCCGCGATCCGTCGTGGAGAGCGATGCCGCAGGGACCAGTTCCACGCTCGTCACCGGCGCAATCACCATTTGGGCAATGCGCTCGCCGCGCCGGATCCGGAACGGCTGGTCGCCGTGGTTGATCAAGAGCACGCAAATCTCGCCGCGATAATCCGCATCCACCGTGCCCGGCGAGTTCAGCAAGGTAACTCCATGTTTGGCTGCAAGGCCCGAGCGTGGGCGAACTTGCGCCTCATAGCCCTGTGGCAGCGCGATCGTCAGGCCCGTCGGGATCATTGCGTACTTTCCGGGCGCAAGCACTATCGGCGCGTCTTCCGGCACCGCGGCGAGCAGATCGAGGCCTGCGGCATGAGGGGTTTGATAGGCCGGCAGAGCCAGGCCTTTGCCGTGCGGGAGCTGCTGGACGTCGACCTTGACCACGTTGCTCATGGTGCTCTCTCCACCGCATTGCCGATCCGCGCCACCAGTTCGGCCGCGACCTGTTCCTTGGTCATGACCGGCCAGGAATCCACGGTGATTTCGCCGTCTTGCCGGGCGAGCAGGTGCACGGTGTTGCGGTCGCCGCCCATCACGCCGCTGGCGGGCGAGACGTCATTGGCGACGATCCAGTCGCAGCCCTTGCGCGCTAATTTGGCCTTTGCGTTCTCGATCAGATGCTCGGTCTCGGCGGCGAAGCCGATCACGAGCTTGGGGCGCCTTGCGGCATCCAGCTTCGAGATCGTTGCGAGGAGGTCGGGGTTTTCGACCAGCTGCAGTGGCGGCATGCCCTGAGCCGTCTTTTTCAATTTTTGTTCGCCCTCATTGGCAACCCGCCAATCCGCCACCGCGGCCGCGAAGATCGCGATGTCGACCGGCAGCGTGGCTTCGACCTGCCGCAGCATCTCACGGGCGGACTCGACGCGCTTCACGGTGACGCCCGGCGGGTCGCCGAGATCGACAGGACCCGAGATCAAGGTGACGTCGGCGCCGGCGGTCTGTGCCGCCACGGCAATGGCAAAGCCCTGCTTGCCGGACGAGCGATTGGCGATGTAGCGCACCGGATCGATCGGCTCATGGGTGGGACCGGCGGTAATCAGCACGCGCCTGCCCGCCAGCGGACGCGGCTGCGGCGGACGCAGCAGGCGTTCGGCGACCGCTGCAATTTCCATGGGCTCCGCCATCCGGCCGATACCGGCCTCATTGGCCTCCGCCATCTCGCCGGGATGGGGGCCGATCATGACGATGCCGTCACGGGCAAGCTGCGCGACGTTGCGGCGGGTGGCGGCATTGTCCCACATCGCCGGATTCATCGCCGGCGCCAGCAGGATCGGCCCGTTCGATGCCAGCAGAACGGCGGTGGCAAGATCGTCGGCATGTCCTTGCGTCATTTTCGCCATCAGGTCGGCGGTCGCGGGTGCCACCACGATCAGATCGGCCTCGCGCGCCAGACGAATATGGCCCGCATCGAATTCGCTCTCGGGATCGAACAAATCGGTATAGACGCGCTCATGCGACAGGGCGCCAGCGGCAAGTTGCGTGACGAATTGTTGCGCGGCTTTGGTCAGCACGCAGCGGACATGGATGTGCCGCTCTTTCAGGCGTCGGATCAGGTCGAGTGCCTTGTAGGCGGCGATGCCGCCGCCAATGATCAAGGTGACGCGCGGCTCCGTCGAGGCAGGATTGCGGACAGGCGGCGGGGCGGCTGCGGGAGCGTCCGCCGCAGAACGGGGCCGGCCCAATGACGCCTCGCGCAGGATTACCCGCACCTCGTCCTCGACCGAGCGGCCGTTGCGCGCGGCGCGGAGCCGCAGTTCGTCACGAATGGCGTCGTCGAGCCTCCGGACGGTCAGACTGGCCATGGCGACCCTTCGAATATGATTGCAATGCTATCACAAAATGATATCATTGCAATCCAATTCGCCGAACGGCAACCAGAATCCCGATGAAGGTCGCGGCGATAATCCATAGCGCTGCAGTGCGCCAACGACTCTTGCGGCCTTCGGCCCGGCTCATCGCGGCGATCGTTTCGGGCGCCAACGTCAGGCCTTCCCGGGTCATGCTCTCGAATTGCTCCAGTACCGCCACCGAGCGGGACATGATCGTCGGCAGGCCGGTCAGCACCCGGCCGATTTCGCCCGCGCCGAATACTGCACTCTGAACCCGGCCGATCGGACCAAGATTGCGTTCGATCCATTCACGCACCACAGGCTCGGCGGTTTTCCACATGTCGAGCTTGGGATCGAAGCCTCGCGCGACGCCTTCGACCACCACCATGGTCTTTTGCAGCAGGATCAATTCGGGTCGCGTCTGCATGTCGAACAGGCCGGTGACCTCGAGCAACAAGGTCAGCAGTTTCGCCATCGAGATTTCTTCGGCGGTACGATTGTGGATCGGCTCACCGATGGCGCGGATCGCTTGCGCGAAATTTTCAACCGAGTGATGGCTCGGCACATAGCCAGCCTCGAAATGCACTTCCGCTACGCGACGATAGTCGCGCGTAATAAAACCCAGCAGAATTTCGGCGAGAAAGCGCCGCTCCTTCAACCCGAGCCGACCCATGATACCGAAATCGACCGCGACCAGGCGGCCCGCATCGTCGAGGAACAAATTGCCCGGATGCATGTCGGCATGAAAGAAACCGTCGCGCAGCGCGTGGCGCAGGAAGCTCTGGATCACCTTGCGCCCGAGATCGCATAAATCGACCTGTGCCTGCTCAAGTCGCGCGTGATCGCTGAGCGCGATGCCGTCGACCCACTCCATCGTCAGAACATTGTGCGTGGTCCGGTCCCAATCGACCTGGGGCACGCGAAAGTCCGGGTCGTCGCGGGTATTTTCTGCCATCTCGGAGAGGGCCGCGGCTTCCAGTCGCAAATCCATTTCCATCGCCACCGAGCGCGACATGGTGTTGATGACTTCGACCAGCCGCAGCCGGCGCGCCTCCGCCGAATGCGCCTCCGCCTTGTGCGCCACAAAGAAAAAATCGCCGAGGTCGCGGCGGAAACGCGCGGCGACATTGGGCCTGAGCACCTTGACCGCGACCGCCTTGCGGACGCCCTCGCGTTCGGTCTCGCCGCGATGCACCTGCGCGATCGAAGCCGCCGCAACTGGGGGGCCAAAGCTTGCAAACGCCTGTGAAACAGGACGCTCCAGCGAGCTCGCGATCACGGTCTCGGCCTCGGCTTGCGAGAACGGCGGCAGCCGGTCCTGCAGGCTTTCGAGGTCGCGCGCCATGATGACGCCGACCACGTCGGGCCGGGTGGCAAGGAATTGTCCGAGCTTGAGATAGGCCGGACCGAGCCGCGTGAGCGCGCGCGACAGTCGCGGGCCGGACTTGGTGCCCGGCCGTTCGATCAGCCGGGCGATGCGCAACGCGAGTTGTCCGGGCGGCGGCACCAGGCTCGGATCGACCACGCCGAACACGCCTTCGCGCGCGAACACGAACGCGGCGCGGGCGAGCCGCGCGATATGCGTGATCGCTGAAATCACAGACGCCAGCCCGAATGCAGCACCACAATGCCGCCGGACAGGGTCTGCCAGTTCACGCGGGCAAAGCCGGCGGCGTGGACCATCTCGGCGAAAGCTGCTGGTTTGGGAAATTTGCGGATGGATTCGACGAGGTATTGGTAGGATTCGGCATCGCCGGTCACGGCGCGGCCGAGCGGCGGAATTACCTTGAACGAAAATAGATCGTAGAGACGGTCGAGGCCGGGAATGTCGACGGTGGAAAATTCCAGACACAGGAAGCGGCTGCCGGGCTTGAGCACGCGATAGGCTTCGCTGAGCGCAAGGTCGATTCGCGGCACGTTGCGGATTCCGAACGCGATGGTGTAGGCGTCGAACGCATTGTTCGGAAACGCCAGCGCCTCGGCATTGCCCTCGACGAACGACACCTGGTGGTCGAGGTGACGCGCGGCAGCACGTTCGCGGCCGACGGCGAGCATGTCCGGATTGATGTCGCAAACGGTTGCCTGAAAGCCCGTGCCCGCGGCCTTGGCGGCGCGAAAGGCGATATCGCCGGTCCCGCCTGCGACGTCGAGTAGCGCGAACGGCACCTCGCTGCGCGGCGGGTTGAGCGCGTTGATCATCAGGTCTTTCCAGACCCGGTGCAGGCCCGCCGACATCAGATCGTTCATCAAATCGTAGCGCTTCGCCACGCTGTGAAACACGTCGTTCACCAGCGTCTGCTTGTCGCCCAAGGGGACGTCCCTGAAGCCGAAATGCGTGGTTTGGTCGGGCCGGTCCATCAATTCATCTCCATTCCCGGACCATAGCGCGCCCGCCGCAATGGCGCTATCACGTCAGGTCCACAAGGTGAACGTTCCCCATGCCTGAACTACCCGAAGTCGAGACCGTGCGCCGTGGCCTGCAGCCGGCCATGGAGGGGTCGAAGATCGTCAGGGCCGAGGCCCGGCGCAAAGACCTGCGATTTCCCTTTCAAAAAGATTTTATCGCGCGGCTGCAGGGACAGACCGTCACCGGCCTCGGCCGTCGTGCGAAATATCTGATGGCCGATCTGGGCTCGGGCGACGTGCTGCTGATGCATCTGGGCATGTCCGGCTCGTTCCGCGTCGTGCAGGACGAGGAGACCAAGACGCCCGGCCAATTCCATCACCCGCGCAGCGAGGACCGCGCCCACGATCATGTCGTGTTCCACATGTCGTCGGGTAGCGCGGTGATTTTCAATGATCCGCGCCGCTTCGGTTATATGAAAATCATCGCTCGCAAGGCGTTGGAAGACGAGCCGTTGTTGAAGGGGCTCGGTCCCGAGCCGCTCGGCAATGAATTCGACGCTGCGATGCTTGCGCATTCCTGCGCCGGCAAGAAGACCTCCTTAAAGGCGGCGCTGCTCGACCAGCGTGTGGTCGCGGGCCTCGGCAACATCTATGTCTGCGAGGCGTTGTTTCGCTCGCATCTGTCGCCGAAGCGGTTGGCGTCGACCATGGCTGACAAAAAGAAGAAGCCGACCGATCACGCCAGGCGCCTTGTTGCATCGATCCATGCGGTGCTCAACCAGGCCATCAAGGCGGGCGGCTCGTCGCTGCGGGATCATCGCCAGACCACAGGCGAACTCGGCTATTTCCAGCATTCGTTCCAGGTCTATGACCGCGAAGGCGAGAAGTGCCAGAGCGGTGGCTGCAGCGGGATCGTCAAACGCTTTACCCAGAACGGGCGCTCGACCTTCTGGTGTCCGAGCTGTCAAAAATAGAGGGAGAAGTAGCGGCCATTGGCTCGTTCGAGGAGCAGCTCGGTCTGGCGTGCGCAGCAACAGCCATCAACCGAAACAAAAAATCCGATCTGCGAAAGTTTTTAAACAGCCGGGCTCTTGAACGCCGGGGCGCTCCTGACGTTAAATCCGGTTCGCGGGCGGTTGAAACCGGAAGGGAAAAACGAGGAGAGCCATGAGCCTTGCACGGATCGCGGTATCGGCCGCTACCTTCACGCTATTGTCGGCAGTCGGGGCGACGGCCAAGCCGATCGCCGTCAGCACCGATACCAATTTACGGAAGTCGGCCGGCACCAACGGCGAGGTTGTGACGCTGATTCCGAAGGGCACTACCGTCGAGATCGGCAAGTGCGACAATGGCTGGTGCGCAGCCTCCCTGAACGGCCAGGACGGCTTTGTGATCGCCCGGAACGTCGGCATGGCGCCTGTGCGCAGGCCGCCGCGGCGCGGACCGGCTGTCGTCGAAGGAGAGATCGTTTATGAGCCACCCGTCTTCTATGGCCCCCCGCGTGGCTATGTCATGGAGCCGCCGGTCTATTACGGCTACGGCTATGGTCCGTACTTTGGCTACGGCTGGGGTTACAGAGGCTGGGGACGGCGCTGGTAGACGCGATCAGCCTTTACTTTCTCACGCAAATCACCCGCACGACCGCTGACCTTGCATCCGTCGATGCGCCTGCTGCGGTAACGCCATTGGCGTTGAGGAAATCGCGTAACGTGTCAGCGGACACCAGCACGGCTTGCGCGGCTGGCGTGGCATTCGCAGGTCCGGCCACGACCAACGGCTTCAACAGCGCGATGCCGGCGAACGTGCCGTCGTCGTCTCGCGCGGCGGCGCCGGAAAAGCCGAGCCCCGGCGCCGGCGACAGCGCCAGATCGTTGCCGCTTCCGCTCGGGCTCACCTGGGCCTTGACGCTGCTGATGGCCGCGCTCCCGGCCTGGTTCTGCGGATCGGCGATGCCGGTCAGCCCGACGCTCGATTTTGCCGCGCCGCCCGCGATGTTCAATGGCTTCAGGCCGCGCGCGCCGTAGATGCGCAACAGCGCGAGATCATGTTCCTTGTCCTCGGCGACGCGATCGGCATTGCCGAAACCCGCGATTACGATCGAAAGACAACCATCGGTAACCTGACGATCGGCGACGATCGCGCCTTCTTCGCTGACGACGATTCCAGTGCCGTATTCGACGGTCTTGCGCGGCGCCGGCCCCGCGAGCTGGACGCCGGATGGAAACGGAGTGAACGCGCTGGACATAGCGATCACCACCGGCTCGACCGTGTTTTCGGTGGCCTGATCGTACAGGATGGTGAGGATGCGAACCTCATCGCCCTTGAATGTGCCGCGCACGTAGAACTTCTTCAGGCCCTGCTGGCCCGACAGCACGAAGAAGTCCGGCTTGACCACGGTATAGTCGATCGTGCGGCCCGCGGGTTCTTTCTTCTCCCGCTCGGCGAGTTTGGCTGTACTCGGGCTCGCTTCCTTGCGCCGGGCCAGCACCACCTGGATGGTGCCGGTCGGTGAACTCCATTTGGTGCCATTGGCGTCGCTCGATTGCTGCGGCACCAGCTTGCCGGGGATGCCGAGCCGGACGCCGGTGGCGTTATCGCTAACGATTTTCCACCCGACATTCTCCCGGCGCCGCTTCGCGGTATCGGCGAGCGCGCCACGCTCCTGCGGATTAAGCACGCCCGTCGGCTTGCCACCGCGTTGCTTCTGGAATTCCTTGATCGCGGCCACCATGCGATCGCTGACCTCGCCTGTGATCGCGCCGTTGTACTGGCCGACCCAGGCCAGATCCGACTGCAGCGCCAGCCGTTCGGCCTGCGCCATTGCATTGGCGGTATCCGCCGGGGTTTGCACCGCGGGGCGAATTGGCGTGGTAGCGGCTGTCTTGGGTTTGGCGCCAGGCGCCGTCATCTGGGCATCGGCGGATTGTTGGGCGGAAACCCCCAAAGCCACCGATATCAATGTTGCCGTCAGCATCGATCTCATGACAAATCCAGGCTCCATTGAAGCGTCGCCAACTAAGCACATCTGATTGGCCGGCAATAGCTCGGTCATGTTAAGGGCGGGGAATGCGGCACATGGGACCTGCAGAGATGCGCTCTTCATCCTGAGAACAGGACGATTGCGATGAAACGGAAGGAAACGGGTGGACGATGCTGAGTGCCGACGAGCTTGAACGCTACGCTCGCCACATCGTGCTGCGCGAGGTCGGGGGCCCGGGCCAGCTCGCGCTGCAGGAAGCCTCGGTTCTGGTCATCGGCGCGGGCGGCCTCGGCGCGCCCGTGCTGATGTATCTCGCCGCGGCCGGCGTCGGCACGCTCGGCGTGGTCGATGACGACGTCGTGTCGCTGTCCAATCTGCAACGCCAGATCATTCATACCACGCCCGATATCGGCCGGCGCAAGGTCGACAGTGCGGCCGAGCAAATTCACGCGCTCAATCCCCATGTCCGGTTCGCCGCCCACGCCACGCGGCTCAACGCCGGCAATGCGCTGTCGCTGATCGGCGGTTACGATCTGGTGCTCGACGGTTCCGACAATTTCGAAACGCGCTATCTGGTTTCGGATGCGTGTTTTCTCGCCGGCCGGCCGCTGATTACGGCCGCGCTTGGCATGTTCGATGGATCGCTGACCACCATCCGCGCGCATGAAAGGAATGCCGACGGCCAGTTCAATCCGACCTATCGCTGCCTGTTTCCCGAGCCGCCGCCGGCGGGTACGGTGCCGGCCTGCGCCGAAGCAGGCGTGATGGGCGCGCTGGCCGGCGTGCTGGGATCGATGATGGCGCTGGAGGCGATCCGCGAAATCGTCGGTTTCGGCGAAGGCCTGGTGGGGCGGCTATTGATGCTGGATGCGCGCACGATGCGGTTCGAAACCCTGCGCTACCAGCGCGATCCGGCGAACCCGCTCAACGGCGATACGCTCGTGATCACCGATTTGAGCGGGCATCGTTGAGTATTTGCGAAAGCGCCAGCCGTAGCGTGTGCCTGGCGTTTTTTTCGTGTCTGTCGGCAAATGGCGCAAAGGAAACGACGCAGACGCAAGCCGGCGCGCCTTGCGTCGACTTCACAGCATGCTGGGCAGCACGCGGTCCGGCGGCTTGTGATTGTCGAGGAAGGTGCGGATGTTGATGATCACCTTCTCGCCCATTTCGACGCGGCCTTCGATGGTGGCCGAGCCCATATGCGGCAGCAGCGCGACCTTGCCGGCGCGCGCCAGCCGGACCAGCTTCGGATTTACTGCGGGCTCGTGCTCATAGACGTCGAGGCCGGCGCCGGCGATCTCGCCGGTTTCGATCAGTTTGATCAACGTCTCCTCGTCGATCACCTCGCCGCGCGCGGTGTTGACGATATATGTATCCTTGCGGATCAGCTTTAATCGCCGGGCCGATAGCAGATGGAAGGTCGCCGGCGTGTGCGGACAATTCACCGAGATGATGTCCATTCGCGCCAGCATCTGGTCAAGGCTTTCCCAATAGGTTGCGCCCAGTTCTTCCGCGATGCGCGGCGCCACCGGCCGGCGGTTGTGGTAGTGGATCTGCAGACCGAAGGCGCGGGCCCGGCGCGCCACGGCCTGACCGATGCGGCCCATGCCGATAATGCCGAGGCGTTTTCCGCCGATGCGATGGCCGAGCATCCAAGTCGGCGACCAGCCGGGCCAGTTCTTGCCCTCGGTCAGGATCGAAGCGCCCTCGATCAGTCGGCGCGGCACTGCCAGAATCAGCGCCATGGTCATGTCGGCGGTGTCTTCGGTCAGCACTTTCGGCGTATTGGTTACGGCGATGCCGCGCGCATGCGCCGCGATGACGTCGATATTGTCGACGCCGTTGCCGAAATTGGCGATCAGCTTCAGCTTGCAGTCCGGCTGCTTGAGCAGTTCTTCGGTGATCTCGTCGGTGACGGTGGGCACCAGTACGTCGGCCTCGCGCACCGCCTCGGCAATCTGCTCCGGCGTCAACGGCGTGTCGTCGAGATTAAGCCGGGCGTCGAACAACTCGCGCATGCGGGTCTCGATCGAGTCCGGCAGCTTGCGTGTGACGACAACGAGGGGCTTTTTCTTGATCGACATGTCCTGCTCTTGTGAGGTTTCGTTCAGACCTCATTAACCCGGTTGTTCGACACTGCCATTGCAGCGCGGTCCCGGCGTTTCCGTGGGGTTTCCCCGAGATCTCCCTTGGATTCCAAAGGAAAGTTTCGGGCTTGTGTCGTTTTCTTGCCGTTTCGTCCTCTCTAGCAGAAGGCCGGGCCAAGACAAGACGACAACCCCGAAATGAGGCGTCGAACGGCCTTGCGGGCACAGGGTTGAAGGGCGGCATTTACGAATACTTGCCAGGTTGCTTGGGCCCGATGGCTCAACTCGTGGATTTCGGGTTGAGATCTCGGCAGGAGACGAGTTGATGGCGTTGGGGCGGTTTTGTTTGCTGGTTGTGCTCGCCGGTGGCTGGCTGGGCGCCTCGGTCAACTCGGGATTTTCGGCAAAAGACATCGCCGTCACCACCAGCGGGTTGCCGATTCCGCGCTATGTCAGCCTCAAATCCGATCATGTGAACGTCCGGGCCGGTCCGACCAAGGACAACGACGTGGCGTGGGTCTACACGCGTGCCGGCCTGCCGGTTGAAATCACCGCCGAGTTCGAGAACTGGCGCCGGGTGCGCGATTCCGAGGGCGCTGAAGGCTGGGTCTATCACTCGCTGCTGTCGGGCCGCCGCACCGCCGTCGTTACGATGAAGAGCAAGGACGGACTGACGCCGATCTACGATCGCGCCGATCAGACCAGCACGGTCACGGCGCGGCTGCAGGCCGGCGTCGTCGCCCAGGTCAAGCACTGCGCCGCGGACTGGTGCCACGTCAGCGGCAACGGTTATGACGGCTGGATCGAACAGCAGCGGCTGTGGGGCGTCTACGCCGACGAGAAGGTGGATTAGATCGCAAGTTTGCGAGAAAGCCGTCGTCATGACCCCCTTCGTCGGAGGCATCTTGCTTTTTTAGTTAAAAAACAATGGCCGGAACTGATCCGGCCATGGCGCCACGATATCCTTGATCAGATGGACGCTCAGCGCTTCTTGCGCAGCCGGACAACCATGTCGACCCGGGAAATCTCGTAGCCTTCGGGAATCTCGGGCATCTTCTGCAAGATCAAATGCGGGTCGGGAATATCGACGAGCTCGTGGTTGTTCTCGAGATAGAAATGATGATGTGCCGAGACGTTAGTGTCGAAATAGGTCTTGGTCCCATCGACGCTGACCTGGCGCAGCAGGCCCGCATCGGTGAGCTGATTGAGCGTATTGTAAACCGTCGCAAGCGACACCGGAACCTTGGCGAGGGTAGCCTCCTCGTACAACATTTCCGCGGTCAGATGGCGCGCGCCCTTGCCGAACAGCAGCCAGCCCAACGCCATGCGCTGCCGGGTAGGGCGCAGCCCCGCCGCCTGCAGCATTTCATTGACGTCGTGCCAAGGGCAACCGGTCAGCGCCGGTTGGCGCATCGCACCGCGGCCTATGACAGCGTCATCATTCAGGGTCGAATCGTCGTCATTCACATCCACGGCGGGCACCATACTCACGATCGAAGCATTATTTCACCCCAATATACGGGCCAAATTCGTTAGATGCAAGTTTTTCGCAACTAGAACCCGCGGGCACGGAACCAGCGGCTACATGTGGCGATTTACCCTTGGTAGTCATGCTTTGCCGCCTGCAAGGCTTATGATAGAGAGCGCGCGGACCCGCCTATGCGATTTCTGCATAGGCGAGCGCCGGCCCAGGGTCCTGACCTGGGTTCCGGCCGAGCGGCAAGAATTGGCGCGCTTCCCCGCGAAACGGGTCCAAAAGTGCCCCACCGGGATTTTGAGAGAGGCTAGGCAGCATGCTGGATCGGCGCGGCGGTTATGAATACGAGGATTTGCTGGCATGTGCCCGGGGCGAATTGTTCGGCCCTGGCAATGCCCAGTTGCCGCTACCTCCAATGCTGATGTTCGATCGAATCAGCGAAATTTCCGAGACCGCCGGCGAATACGGCAAGGGCTTGGTCCGCGCCGAACTCGATGTGAAGCCGGACCTGTGGTTTTTCGCCTGTCACTTCAAGAATGACCCCGTGATGCCGGGTTGCTTGGGCCTCGATGCGCTCTGGCAGATGGTTGGATTCTATCTGGGCTGGATCGGCGGCGAAGGACGCGGCCGGGCACTTGGGCTCGGCGAATTGAAGTTCTCAGGCCAGGTGCTGCCGAATGTCCGCAAGGTTATGTACAACATCGATATCAAGCGGGTGATGCGCTCAAAGCTCGTGCTGGGCGTGGCCGACGGATGGCTTTCCATGGACGGTGAGATTATCTATCGCGCAAAGGATTTGAAGGTTGGGCTGTTCAAGCAAGGTGCCGAACCGCACGCGGGAGCGTGAGACTGTTATTCCGGTCGACAGAACGGTTTTCGCGATGACGACGATAAATGTACAAGAGCGTAACGAGAGGGCGAGGCGATCATGAGGCGGGTTGTCATCACGGGGATCGGCATCGTCTCCTCGATCGGAAACAACAGCCAGGAAGTTCTGGCGAGCCTGCATGAGGCGAAATCCGGGATCACGCGGGCGGATAAGTACGCCGAGCTCGGCTTCCGTTCGCAGGTTCAGGGCGCGCCGACCATCAATCCGGCTGACGTCATCGATCGTCGCGCGATGCGCTTCCTCGGCGAAGGCGCGGCATGGAATCACATCGCGATGGAGCAGGCGATCCAGGATTCCGGTCTTGATCTTGCCGACGTCTCCAATCCTCGTACCGGCATTATCATGGGTTCGGGTGGCCCTTCGGCACGGACCATCGTTGAGGCCGCCGACATCACGCGGAGCAAGGGCCCGAAGCGGGTCGGACCATTCGCTGTGCCAAAGGCAATGTCGTCGACGGCGTCGGCGACGCTCGCCACCTGGTTCAAGATCAAGGGCGTGAATTATTCGATCTCGTCGGCCTGTGCGACCTCGAACCACTGCATCGGCAATGCCTATGAGACGATACAGATCGGCAAGCAGGACATCATTTTTGCCGGCGGTTGCGAAGAACTCGACTGGTCGCTGTCGGTGTTGTTCGACGCGATGGGCGCGATGTCGTCGAAATACAACGACACGCCCGCGACAGCGTCGCGGCCTTATGACGTTACCCGCGACGGCTTCGTGATCGCCGGCGGCGCCGGCGTGGTGGTGCTCGAGGAACTCGAACACGCCAAGGCGCGCGGCGCGCGCATCTACGGTGAAATCATCGGCTATGGCGCGACTTCCGACGGCTACGACATGGTCGCGCCGTCCGGTGAGGGCGCCGAGCGCTGCATGCGCATGGCAATGGCCACCGTCAACAGCAAGATCGACTACATCAATCCGCACGCGACCTCGACCCCGGCAGGTGATCCGCCGGAAATCGAGGCGATCCGAAAAGTATTCGGAACCGGCGACAAATGCCCCCCGATCGCCGCGACCAAGGCACTGACCGGACATTCGCTCGGCGCTACCGGCGTGCAGGAGGCGATCTATTCGCTGCTGATGATGAACAACGGATTCATCTGCGAAAGCGCCCATATCACCGAGCTCGATCCTATCTTCGCCGACATGCCGATCGTTCGCAAGCGAATCGACAACGCCAAGCTGAATACCGTGCTTTCGAATTCATTCGGTTTCGGCGGCACCAACGCCACGCTGGTGTTCCGGCGCCTGGATGCGTGAGGTCAGGTCATCAAGCCCCGCGCAGCCGGGGCATCCAGCACGCTGCAGACTTCCGGGATAACCTCGACGCTTCGTATTGCTGGATCCCCCGCTTTTGCGGATGATGACATCGGGGACACAAGCGGAGCGTATCTGTATGCAAGACCTGATGAAGGGCAAACGCGGGCTGATCATGGGCGTCGCCAATGATCATTCGATCGCCTGGGGCATCGCCAGAACGCTGGCTGCGCAAGGTGCGGAACTCGCGTTCACCTATCAGGGCGAGGCGCTCGGCAAGCGCGTCAAGCCGCTGGCCGAGCAGGTCGGCGCTTCCCTGGTGTTGCCATGTGACGTCGAGGATATCGAAAGCGTCGATGCCGTGTTCGAAACGCTGAAGGCTAGCTGGGGCCGTCTGGATTTTCTCGTTCACGCCATTGGCTTCACCGACAAGAATGAATTGCGCGGCCGCTATGCCGACACCAGCCGCGATAATTTCTCACGCTCGATGGTGATCTCGTGCTTTTCCTTCACCGAGACCGCCAAGCGTGCTGCCGAATTGATGCCCGAGGGCGGCGGCTCCATCATCACGCTGACCTTCGGCGGATCGACCCGCGTGATGCCGAATTACAACGTCATGGGCGTGGTGAAGGCGGCGCTGGAAGCGTCCGTGCGCTATCTAGCGTTCGATTTCGGCAGGCGGAAGATCCGGGTCAATGCGATTTCAGCGGGGCCGGTCCGCACGCTGGCGGGAGCCGTGATCGGCGATGCCCGTGCGATGTTCGCATTCCAGCAAAAGCATTCGCCACTCGGTCGCGGCGTCTCGCTCGACGAACTCGGCCGCGCGGCGTTGTACCTGCTGTCAGACCTGTCGACCGGCGTCACCGGCGAAATCCACTACGTCGATTCCGGCTACAACATCATCTCGATGCCGCGGCCGGAGGATCTGGCAGCGGAGTAAGGCTATCCCGCCGCGATCTTCTCGGCCCGCTGGAATGCGGGCCGGGCCATGCAGCGGGCGATATAGGCATCGAACGACGGCCGCGACGGCACCATCTTGAACAGCCGCACCGAGAAGTTCAGCGCCGAGCCGATCGCGATGTCAGCGGCGGAAAAGTTCTCGCCGAGAATCCAGGGCCCCTTTTCCAGGGCCTTGTCGAGCACGTCGTAGACGCGTTGCGCGTCGCCCCAACCCGCCGCCACCGAATTCATCTCGATCTTGGTCGCGATCTGCACCATCGCGGGCTCGATACAACCCGGCGCAAAGAACAGCCAATAGAGATATTTGGCCCGCAATGGATCGCCCAGGGCAGGCGCCAGTTTCGCTTCGGGATAGCGCTCGGCGACATAGGCGCAGATCGCAGCAGCCTCGGCCATCGTTGCGTCGCCGTCCTGCAGCGCGGGGACCTTTGCCATCGGGTTGATCGCGAGATATTCCGGCGCCTTCTGCGCGCCTGACGTGATGTCGGTCAGCACGCGCTCATAAGGCTGGCCGGTCTCTTCCATCATCCAGATCGCGGTGAACGAACGCGAGCGCGGCGACCAATAGAGCTTCATCATCGAGGTCTCCTCTCTTACGGTCCTGCGATGATCCTACTCCTCCTTGAACGAGGCCGCCAATTTCCTGTCAAGAACTGCGGTAAGCAGCACCCGCATGCGATCGCGCAACGTGGCGCTGGTTGCGGCCGCGGTTGCAGGCTCTGGAAAAACGTCATTATCGAGCTTGGCAAGAGGATCTTTACCGAAGTCGCCAAGCAAGGCGCTCGCCAGGTTGCCTTCGAAGTGGAAAGGCTTCTTTTGGATGGCGAACGTTTGCCCGTCAAATATGCTGATGCCAATGTCGGTGAACAGAAAAGTATGATTGAGAGCGCCGATGCCGCGACCACACGCCGATGCCGCGGTGGCTCTGGTTGGTGCCGTCCACCTGTCCGGTAAGCTTGGTAACGACAACGTAGCGTTCGCAACCGGCGTTGTTCGCGATCTGGCGCACGATTGTGGTCAGGTCCGGTGAATTGTGAAACAGCGCGTGGGCAGGATGGTCATAGGGCGCAAACGCTCCCTTGGGGTACGCGATTTGCTTCACCGCGGTGTTGGGAAGTGCTGCACGAACGCGCGTCACCACCAGGTCGTCGATGCCCCAGCCCTCAATCGGCACCTCGGTATATTCGTTACCGAAAACGGTGAGGCCTATTCTCTGCACCACGAACTCGTCGCCGATCGCCGAAATGACGCCGATCCGACAAGGACCGTGCACACGTGCAAGGTGTTTTGTGTCTGTTTCTCTATCCGGAAGTTTCTTGCCTGCTCCATCGGTAATGTTTCATGACAAATCCGGTCATCGGCTCGACCGCTTCTTTCTCGAACACAAAGCCCTCGCGCTCGTACCAGCGCCAGGCCCTTTCATTTTCACGGGCGCAGCGCAGCCAGATTTCGTCCGGCAAGCCGCGCCCGGGTGAAGGCGAGCAGTTGGCGCCCGAGATTGCGGCCCTGGTAGTCAGGCGCCACGAACAACTGGTCGAGATAGCGTTTGCCAAAATGCAGCGCGAGCATCGCGGCGAGCTTTCCCTCATCATCGGCGACGAACAGGCTCCAGCCCTTCTCGATTTCCATCGGCACCCGCGCGCGCAATTTCGCCAGCAGGAAGTTGCTGGCCTGTTCGAGGCCGGTCGAAACCCAACTGTCCATCCAGACGCGCGCGACTTCGTCATATTCCTCGCGCTGCGCGGGCGGATCAGGGGCGGTGGCATGCGAACTTCCGGAAAAATCCGTTGACTACTATTCGTCATTCCGGCGGTGCGCGCAACGCGCGAACACGCTTGACCAAACAAAAGGGCGGCCTCTCGGCCACCCTTCGATTTGTTATCCGCGGGGAGATCAGGCGAGATCGAATCGGTCCGCGTTCATCACCTTGGTCCAGGCCGCGACGAAATCCTTCACAAACTTCTCCTTGGCATCCGCAGCTGCATAGACTTCCGCGAAAGCGCGAAGCTGCGAATGCGAGCCGAAGATCAGGTCGACGCGGGTCGCGGTCCACTTGGGCGCCTTGGTCTTGCGGTCGCGCCCCTCATACACGCCCTCGGCGTTCGGGGCCTGCCATTCGGTCGCCATGTCGAGCAGGTTGACGAAGAAGTCGTTGGTCAGCTTCTCGGGCTGTTTGGTGAGGACGCCGTGCTTGGAGCCGCCGGCATTGGCGCCGAGCACGCGCAGGCCGCCGACCAGGACGGTCAATTCCGGTCCGGTCAGCCGTAGCAACGCCGCGCGATCCACCAGGGCTTCCTCCGGCTGCATGAACTGCGGCTTCTTGCTGATGTAGTTGCGGAAGCCGTCGGCGCGCGGCTCGAGCGGCGCGAACGATTCGGTGTCGGTCTGCTCCTGCGAGGCGTCGGCGCGACCGCCCGCAAAAGGAACCTGCACGTCGACGCCGGCATCCTTTGCGGCCTTTTCAACCGCGGCAGTGCCGCCGAGCACGATCAGATCGGCTAGCGAGACTGTCTTGCCGAAGCCCTTCTGAATTTCCTCGAGCTTCGCAAGCACCGTCTTGAGTTGGGCAGGCTGGTTGATCTCCCAGTCCTTTTGCGGCGCGAGGCGAATACGTGCGCCATTGGCGCCGCCGCGCTTGTCGGTGCCGCGGAAGGTCGAAGCCGATGCCCAGGCCGTCGAAACCAGCTGCGACACCGAAAGGCCGGAGCCGAGAATTTTCGATTTCAGCGCGGTGACGTCGGCATCGCTGATCGCAGCGCCTGCAGCAGGGATCGGATCCTGCCAGATCAGCACTTCCTTCGGCACGAGCGGGCCGAGGTAGCGTTCACGTGGACCCATGTCACGATGCGTGAGCTTGAACCAGGCGCGTGCGAATGCGTCCGCGAACTGGTCCGGATTCTCGTAGAACCTGCGCGAGATTTTTTCGTAGGCCGGGTCGAACCGCAGCGAAAGATCCGTCGTCAGCATCGTCGGCAGGTGCTTCTTCGATTTGTCGAAGGCATCCGGAACGTCAGCGGTGGCGTTTTTCGCTTTCCACTGTTTCGCCCCGGCCGGGCTCCTGGTCAGTTCCCATTC
This sequence comes from uncultured Alphaproteobacteria bacterium, assembly GCA_963806075.1. Classification (GTDB taxonomy): domain Bacteria; phylum Pseudomonadota; class Alphaproteobacteria; order Rhizobiales; family Xanthobacteraceae; genus Bradyrhizobium. The sequence goes on along the minus strand of CAWDWT010000011.1, from coordinate 443,928 downwards.
GTTTTCGAACAGGTTCTTGAAGAAGTGGTTGCTCCACTTTGTCGGTGTCTGCACCCAGGTCACTTCGGGCCCGCCGGTGATGGCGTCGGCGACCAAAGCCGCTGCCGTGCGTGCTCTTCCAGCCCAGACCCTGATCCTCAAGCGCGCCCGCTTCCGGTTCCGGTCCGACCAGTGACGGATCGCCGGCACCATGGGTCTTGCCGAAGGAGTGCCCGCCCGCAATCAGCGCAACGGTCTCTTCGTCGTTCATCGCCATGCGGAGAAACGTTTCGCGAATATCCTTGGCCGCGGCGACAGGGTCTGGATTACCGTTCGGGCCTTCCGGGTTCACATAGATCAAGCCCATCTGAACCGCGCCGAGCGGCTCGGCGAGCTGGCGTTCGCCGCTGTAGCGCTCGTCGCCGAGCCAGCTGCCTTCGGGCCCCCAATACAGCTCTTCCGGTTCCCAGACGTCGACGCGGCCGCCGGCGAAACCGAAGGTCTTGAAGTTCATGGATTCGAGCGCGACGTTGCCGGCGAGAACCAACAGATCGGCCCAGGAGATCTTGCGGCCGTATTTCTGCTTGATCGGCCACAGCAGGCGCCGCGCCTTGTCGAGGTTCGCGTTATCGGGCCAGGAGTTGAGCGGAGCGAAGCGCTGCTGTCCGGCGCCCGCGCCGCCGCGGCCATCGGTGATGCGATAGGTGCCCGCGCTGTGCCACGCCAGGCGGACCATCAGGCCGCCATAGTGACCGAAGTCGGCCGGCCACCATTCCTGCGAGGTCGTCATCAGCGCATGGAGATCCTTGATCACCGCGTTGAGGTCGAGAGATTTGAACTCCTTGGCGTAATCGAAGTCCTTGCCCATCGGATCGGACAGGTTGGAGTTCCGATGGAGCATTTCGATGCTCAACGCTTCGGGCCACCAATCGCGATTCGACCTGCTGCTTGAGTGCATGACCGGGCACTTGCCCGCGCTTTCGTCAGTCTTTTTGTCCATGTGTCTGCTCCGATTGTTCTGTCGTCTTCCCCGGGTTGTTTCGATGCCGAACCAGCCGGCTTTACGGAAGCATCGCCGGATCCGGATTGCCGAGGCCGGCCGTTGATGAGAGGTCCGCCATGCTGTTGGTTCCTTCCCGCCCCCGGGCGAAACCCGGGTTCGCGGCAAAGGCCAAGCGCTTCCAACGTCCCTGTATTTTCAATGGCTTGCACAAACTCGGGAGGTGCCTCGGCGAGTCCTGAATTCGTGCCGCGCTGCAGATTGGAAGATTTCCGAGATCAGGTCCAGTCGAATTGTCTTGGGCTCTCGATCAGTTTATCTGATCGCAGAATGATTACGCTCCGGCAGCTTCGCTATCTCTCGGCGCTCGCCAAACACGGCCATTTCGGCCGCGCGGCGGAAGCCTGCGCGGTCACGCAGCCGGCGTTGTCGATGCAGATTCGCGATCTTGAGCGCACGCTTGGGGTAGCCGTGGTCGAGCGCCGTCCGGGCGAGGTGATGTTGACCGAAGTGGGCCGCGAGATCGCGCGCCGCGGCGAGAACGTGCTCGCGGCCTCGCGCGATCTGGTCGATTTCGCGCGGCATCGCGGCGGGCTTTTGGTAGGACGGTTGACGCTCGGCGTGATTCCGTCGCTCGCGCCCTATCTGCTGCCACGGATTCTGCCGCCGCTGCAGAACAAATTCCCCGACCTGCGGCTTGAATTGCGCGAGACGCAAACGCGGCAACTGGTCGATGAAATCAAAAGCGGCGCGCTCGATGCCGCGATGCTCGCGCTTCCGGTCGGCGAGCCCGACATCGAAACGCTGGAGCTGTTCGAAGACCTGTTCCTGCTGGCGGTGCCCGCGGCCGATCCGCGCGCGGACACCGCGCGAGTTGCCGCCGACGATATCGATCAGAGCCGGCTGATCCTGCTGGAAGACGGTCATTGCCTGCGCGATCAGGCACTGGCGTTCTGCGCGACGGCGCGCAATCGCGTCGGCGGCGCAGGCGGCACGGCGTTCGCCGCCTCCAGCCTCACCACCGTCATGCAGATGGTCGCCAACGGCTACGGCGTGACGCTGATTCCGCAAATCGCCGCCGATGTCGAACGGCGCGACGACCGGGTGAAATTGCTGCGGCTGGAACAGCCGGAGCCCGGCCGCAGCATCGGCCTGGCGTTCCGCCGCACCTCGCCGCGCAAGGCGGATTTTGCGGCGCTGGGACGAAGTGGTGAGGGAGAGCGCGGGCATCGCAGCGGCGCCGGCGGCCCGTGATAATATTCGTCCATCGCCGCGCCCAAACAAAAACAAAAAGGGCGGCTGAAAAGCCGCCCTTTTATCATTGCGCTTGCAGTTTTTATTGCTCGCCGTTTACTCGCCGGCGGCTTCGCGCGGCGCGGCTTCGGCCTTTTGCTTGGCCTCGAGATCCTCGCCGGTGGTCTGGTCGACCGCCCTCATCGAAAGCCTGGTCTTGCCGCGGTCGTCGAAGCCGAGCAGCTTGACCTTGACCTTGTCGCCTTCCTTGACGACGTCGGAGGTCTTCTGCACGCGGTTGGCCGCGAGCTGGCTGATGTGGACCAGGCCGTCCTTGGCGCCGAAGAAGTTCACGAACGCGCCGAACTCCATCACCTTGACCACGGTGCCGTCATAGATCGCGTTGAGTTCCGGATCGGAAGCGATCGACTTGATCCACTTGATCGCGGCCTTGATCGATTCGCCGTCGGCGGACGCCACCTTCACGGTGCCGTCGTCCTCGATGTTGACCTTGGCGCCGGTCTTCTCGACGATCTCGCGGATCACCTTGCCGCCGGTGCCGATCACTTCACGGATCTTGTCGGTCGGGATCTTGAAGGTCTCGATCCGCGGTGCGTATTCGCCGAGTTCGGCGCGCGCAGCGGTCAGCGCCTTCGACATCTCGCCGAGGATGTGGATACGCCCATCCTTGGCCTGGCCGAGCGCGACCTTCATGATCTCCTCGGTGATGCCCTCGATCTTGATGTCCATCTGCAGCGAGGTGATGCCCTGCTCGGTGCCGGCGACCTTGAAGTCCATGTCGCCGAGATGATCCTCGTCGCCAAGGATGTCGGACAGCACCGCGAAGCGCGAGCCTTCCAGGATCAGGCCCATGGCGATGCCCGCCGTCGGCCGCTTCAGGGGAACGCCTGCATCCATCAGCGCCAGCGAGGCGCCGCAGACCGACGCCATCGAGGATGATCCGTTCGAACTCGGTGATCTCCGAGACCACGCGCACCGTGTAGGGGAATTCGTGGTGCGGCGGCAGCACCGGATGGATCGCGCGCCAGGCCAGCTTGCCGTGGCCGATCTCGCGGCGCTTGGTGCTGCCGAGCCGTCCGGTTTCACCGACCGAGTAGGGCGGGAAGTTGTAGTGCAGCAGGAACTGCTCCTTGTAGGTGCCCGACAGCGAGTCGATATACTGTTCGTCCTCGCCGGTGCCGAGCGTGGTCACAACCATCGCCTGCGTCTCGCCGCGGGTGAACAGCGCCGAGCCGTGGGCGCGCGGCAACACGCCGACTTCGGCGATGATGTTGCGGACCGTCTTGACGTCGCGGCCGTCGATGCGCTTGCCGGTGTCGAGGATGTTCCAGCGCACGATCTTGGCTTCCAGTTCCTTGAACACGCCAGCGACGCGGAGCTTGTCGTATTTCGGCTCCTGGCCTTCCGGGAAATAGTGCGCCATCACCTTTTCCTTGACCTTGCCGACCGCGGCGTAGCGATCCTGCTTGACCGGAATAGCGTAGGCGGCGCGCAGGTCAGACTCGATCAGGTCCGAGCATTTCCTTTTCCAGCGCGCTTTCGTCGACGACCTTGACGTCGCGCGGCTCCTTGGCGGCCTTTTCGGCCAGCTCGATGATCGCATTGATCACCGGCTGGAAGTGCCGATGGCCGAACATCACGGCGCCGAGCATGACGTCTTCGTTCAGCTCCTTGGCTTCCGATTCCACCATCAGCACGGCGTCGGCGGTTCCGGCCACGACCAGGTCGAGCTGGGTTTCGACCATCTCGTCGAGCGTCGGGTTGAGCACGTATTCGTCGTTGGCAAAGCCGACGCGCGCGGCTCCGATCGGGCCCTTGAAGGGCGCGCCGGAAATCGTCAGTGCCGCCGAGGCGGCGACCAGCGCGAGAATGTCGGGATCGTTCTCCATGTCATGCGACAGCACGGTGACGATCACCTGCGTCTCGTTGCGCCAGCCGTCGACGAACAGCGGGCGGATCGGGCGGTCGATCAGGCGGGAAACCAGTGTTTCCTTTTCGGTCGGCCGGCCTTCGCGCTTGAAATAACCGCCGGGAATGCGACCCGCGGCGTAGGCCTTCTCCTGATAATCGACCGTCAGCGGCAGGAAGTCGACGCCTTCGCGCGGCGTCTTCGCGGCAACCACGGTGGCGAGCACCACGGTCTCGCCATAGGTCGCCAGCACGGCGCCGTCGGCCTGACGGGCAATCTTGCCGGTCTCAAGCTTGAGGGGACGGCCACCCCAGTCGATCTCGACTGAATGCTTATTGAACATTTCGATCTTCTTTCATGGTTCACGAAAGAACGGGCGCCTGAAACACAAAGACCATGCGCAAGATTGCGGGACACTGATCACAACGAGCGATCAGCAACCGGCGATCCTGCCATGGTCTTTATATTTCGGATGGCATCCATCCTTTCGAGCAGTCACGGGCATCTTGCCCCATCCAGCGGCCGGATTGCTGCTGGACGATCTTGCGCATGATCGTCTTTCAATTCGAAAGTGCGATTGTCTGAAAATCATGCGAAAACGCGCGCAACAAGCGCGCGTACAACTCGTAATCAACGGCGAATGTTGTGCTTTTCGAGCAGCGCCTTGTAACGCGCCTCATCCTTCTTCTTGATATAATCGAGGAGAGAACGGCGCGTCGACACCAGCTTCAGCAAGCCGCGCCGGGAATGATTGTCGTTCACGTGGGTCTTGAAGTGCCCGGTGAGGTTGTTGATGCGTTCCGACAGGATCGCGACCTGCACCTCGGGCGAGCCGGTGTCGCCGGCCTTGTTGGCATTCGTCTTGATGACTTCCGCTTTGCGTTCGGCGGTAATCGACATCGTCAAACACTTTCATCTGTTGCGAGCCGGGCTGGCAGTCAGCCCGGTCAGGTTGAACACGCGCTTGGGGATGAGTTCGCCATTGCCAATTTCGGCGAGGGCCAGAAGCCGGCCTGCCACCGTGACATAGACTGTGCCGCTACTATTGGGCGCATCCCGTCCGCGCAACAAAACGGCCTGGCCCCGATGGAGCCTTGCCGCATCAGCCCGTGTGACGGCCAGTGCCGGGATGTCGTCCAGCGCGGTCTCAACGGGCAAAAGCGCGTCGGCGAGGCTACCCTCGCCAGACGCGGCTCTATCGCACAAAGCCTCCAACTGTTCCAGCGGAATCATGTCCGCCTCGCCGAACGGGCCGACCTGGGTCCGCCGCAGCGCGCAGATATGGCCAAAACAGCCGAGAATCCGGCCGATATCGCGGGCGAGCGCCCGAACATAGGTTCCCTTGCCGCACTCGGCCTCGAACGTCGAATGGCAGCTATCCAGTTGTTCTACAAGGGATAAGTGGTGAATTTCGACTGACCGGGGCTGCAAGTCGACGGTCTCGCCGTCGCGGGCCAGATCATAGGCACGTTCGCCCTGCACCTTGATCGCGGAATATTGCGGCGGGGTCTGCTCGATCACGCCGGTAAAGCGTGGCAACAGGGCCAGAATGGCTTCGGTGGAGGGCCGGAGTTCGCTGGCCTTGATCACCCGGCCCTCGGTATCGTCGGTATCGCGCTCCTCGCCCCACGCAACCGTGAAGCGATAGCGCTTGCGGCCGTCCATCACGAAGGGGACGGTCTTGGTGGCTTCTCCGAGTGCGATCGGCAGTCCGCCGGAGGCGAGCGGATCAAGCGTACCGGCGTGGCCGGCGCGCCTGGCCTGGAACAGCCGCTTCACCACCGCGACCGCGTGCGTCGAGGTCATGCCGATCGGCTTGTCGAGCACCACCCAGCCATGGACGTCGCGCTTGTCGCGGCGCGGCTGGTTGTTCGGACGCGGCTGCTTGCCCGCGCGCGCATGCGATTCCTCGCGCTGCGCGTCGCCGGAAATATTTTTCTCGACACCGTTCGAATCGCCGATCGGCGCCTCGATCATGTTGTTGGCGGTGGTCATGATGATCAGTCTTCGTCCGAATCGGGTGCGAGGTCGCGTTGCACCGCAGGTGTTCGCAGTAATTTCTCTATTCGTTCCGCCTCATCGAATCGGTCGTCGACGCGGAAGCGGAGATCAGGCGCAAATTTCAGGTTAACGCGCCGCGCGACTTCGCCACGCAGGAACTTCTTGTGGCGGTCGAGCGCCGCGATCACGATGTCGGTGTCGCGTCCGCCGAGCGGCATGACGTAGATGGTTGCAAGCTTGAGGTCGGGCGACATCCGCACTTCAGGAACGGTGATGATGTGGCCCTCGAGATCGGCATCGTGCACGCTGCCGTGCGACAGGATCTCGGCCACGGCATGGCGCACGGTTTCGCCGACGCGCAACTGGCGTTGCGAGCCACCGGGGGTGGAACTTTTTTGGTGGTGGCGGGGCATCACGGTCCTTCGGAAAAAATCGTCACGGACGGGCGTAGTAGTCGCAGACCACGTAGACTTGTCTGCGTTCCCGGCCATCCACGCCTTTCGAGCTGATATGTTTTTAAGTCGTGGATGCCCGGGACAAGCCCGGGCATGACGATGAACAATGTTGATCTTGCGAAAGCTATAAGGTTCGAACTTATAGACTGCGCTGGATCGTTTCCACGCGATAACACTCGATGATGTCGCCGACACGCATGTCGCCGTAGTTCTCGAACGCCATGCCGCATTCCTGGCCGGAAGCCACTTCCTTTACTTCATCCTTGAAACGCTTGAGTGTCGACAGCTTGCCTTCATGCACCACGACGTTGTCGCGGATCAGGCGCACATTGGCGCCGCGTTCCACCGTTCCGTCGGTGACGCGGCAACCCGCGACCTTGCCGACCTTGGAGATGTTGAACACCTCCAGGATCTGGGCGTTGCCGAGCATGGTTTCGCGCAGGGTCGGCGCGAGCAGGCCCGACATCGCGGTTTTGATGTCGTCCACGAGGTCGTAGATGATGTTGTAGTAACGGATCTCGATGCCGTTGCGCTTGGCGGCCGCGGCGGCTTCCTTGTTGGCGCGCACCGAGAAGCCGAGGATCGCGGCGTTGAAGCCCTCGGCCAGCGTGACATCCGATTCGGAAATGCCGCCGACGCCGGCATGCAGGATGCGGGCCGCGACCTCGTCGGTGCCGAGTTTCTCCAGCGAACCCAGAATGGCTTCGAGCGAGCCCTGCACGTCGGCCTTGACGATCAGCGGGAATTCCTTGCGGCCCGAAGTCTTGAGTTGCGACATCATCTGTTCGAGCGAGCCGCGCATGCCGGAAATCGAGGCAGCGGCGTTCTCGCGCTTCTGGTGGGCGCGGTAGCTCGTGACCTGGCGGGCGCGGGCTTCGTTCTCGACCACGGCCAGACGGTCGCCGGCTTCCGGCGGGCCGTTGAAACCAAGCACTTCGACCGGCACCGAGGGACCGGCTTTGTCGATGGTTTCACCCTGGTCGTTGATCAGCGCGCGGACCCGGCCCATCTCGGCGCCGGCGACGATGATGTCGCCTACCCGCAGCGTTCCGCGCTGCACCAGCACGGTAGCAACCGGGCCGCGGCCACGATCGAGCTTGGCTTCGATCACCGTGCCTTCGGCGGGGCGCTCGGCATTGGTCTTGAGGTCGAGCAGTTCGGCCTGCAGCGCGATCATTTCCAGCAGCCGATCGAGATTGGTCTTGTTCTTTGCGGAGACCTCGACGTCGACGACCTCGCCGCCGAGCGATTCGACCTGGACTTCGTACTGCAGCAGTTCGGTGCGCACGCGTTCCGGCCTGGCGTCGGGCTTGTCGATCTTGTTGATCGCCACGATCATCGGAACCTTGGCGGCCTTGGCGTGATTGATCGCCTCGACCGTCTGCGGCATCACGCCGTCGTCGGCCGCGACCACCAGGATCACGATGTCGGTCACCTTGGCGCCGCGGGCGCGCATCGCGGTGAATGCGGCGTGGCCCGGCGTGTCGATGAAGGTGATCTTCTTGCCGCTCTCCGGCGAGGTCACCTGATAGGCGCCGATATGCTGGGTGATGCCGCCGGCCTCGCCGGATACCACGTTGGCATGGCGCAGCGCATCGAGCAGCGACGTCTTGCCGTGGTCGACGTGGCCCATCACGGTCACGACAGGCGAACGCGGTTCGGTGTCCGTGGAATCCTCGACCGCGTCGAACAGGCCTTCCTCGACGTCGGAGGCGGCGACGCGCTTGACGGTGTGGCCGAGTTCCTCGGCGATCAGCTGCGCGGTATCGGCATCGATCACGTCGGTGATCTTGTGCATCGCGCCCTGCTTCATCAGCAGCCGGATAACGTCGACCGCGCGCTCCGACATGCGGTTGGCGAGTTCCTGGATGTTGATGGCTTCCGGGATGACGACTTCGCGGATCAGCTTTTCCTTCGGCTCGTTCGACGCATGGCCCTTCAGGCGCTGGGTGCGGCGGCGGAACGAGGCGATCGAACGCTCGCGCACGTCGTCGGCGGTGAGCGCGGTGACCAGCGTCAGGCGGCCACGCTGCTTTTGCGGCGCGGGCTTGGCGGTGGTCTTGGGAGCCATCACGGGACGGGCAACGCCGCCGGGGCCTCTGCGGATCTGGCGCGGACCTTCGTCCTCGTCGCTGGCGTCGGCGGCGACGCCCGGCGCGCGCGCCGGCGGGGTGGCGGCTGTCGTGCGTGCCGTCGTTGCCGGACGCGCGGTGGCCGCGGCGCGGGCCTCGGCCTCGCCAAAACGCTTCTTGGCTTCGAGTTCGGCCTTGCGCTTGGCTTCTTCGTCCTGCCGGTGGCGCTCTTCTTCGGCCTTGCGGCGGGCTTCGGCGGCTTCGCGCTCGGCCTGTTCGATGCCTTCCTTGCTGTTGCGGCGCTTGGCTTCCTCTTCCGCCAGACGCCGCTCCTCGTCGTCGCGGACCTTGGCGTCGGCGAGCGCGCTGGCGCGGGCGGAGCGTTCATCCTCGGTCAGCGTGCGCAGCACCACGCCGGAATTGTTGCGTGGCGCAGCTGGCGCGCCGGTGGGACGGGCGAGCGGTGTCCTGGCGGGCGCGGCCTTAGCCACCGTTGGCTCAGGCGCGCTGGAAGCTTCGGTTGCCGGCGCGTCGCCGGCGAGACGGCGCTTGCCGCGCTTTTCCACCAAAACCTGCTTGGTGCGGCCATGGCTGAAGCTCTGGCGCACGGTGCCCGTCTCGACGCGCGGCTTCAGCGTCAAGGTCTTGCTCGGGACACTCAGTGTTTTGTCGCCAGGCGTTTTGGTATCAACCATTCAGCAGTCCTAATCTCGTTGCGCCGCGCTAGTCCGCGCGGTTTGTATCGGCGAATTCTCAGTAGCGTTCTTGGCCGCTGGGCTTTCGTTCTTGTCATCATCCGCCGTCCGGTATCGGACCAGGATCTGGCTGCGCGACAGGAACCTTTTGCTCGCTGGGCCCGCGAGCAGGGCAGCATGTATCACATTTGACCGGCCCAGTGCCAAATCCAATTGTTCCGAAGTCAGCGTGGTGACGACCGGAATTCGGGGCGATTCGTCGTTAATTCCGGCATTTGGTCTGACAAGTGCGTCCAATTTCCGGATTCCGTCGGGAGCCCCGTCCAAGGCGTGGATCAGAGCCTGGACCTGCGCTCGGGCCAGCCGCGAACCCAACGCGTCCTCGACCTTGGCAAAGCCCGAGACGACCTGTCCGGCCTTGGCGGCCATCGCCAGCGCCTCGACCGCACTGCGAACCAGCAGGGTCTCGGTATCGGCCGGCAGCGTCGCGGTGATGCGGAGATCGCGCTTGAAACCTTTATTAAAATGGTTACGGCGGACCGCCTCTGCAACAGCCCGGCGCGAGGCCGAAATCCACAGACCGCGGCCGGGAAGCTTGCGCTTCAGGTCAGCCACCACCTCGCCGTGAGGCGATACGACAAACCGGATCAGTTCGTCGATCGGGCGCACATTCCGCGTAACCGCGCACATCCGCATCGTCGCGGACCTGTCGGTCCGCGGTCCGTTGTCGAGATCGGGGTCAATGCTTGCCAGCATGCGGGTGCGATCGGCCTGTTCATCTGCGCACAGTCGGGACGCAGAACGGATTTCTTGTGGGAACCAGCACGGACCTATACCGGCTGGTCTTCGGTGGTTTCGGTTACCTCGGAATTCTTGGCGAGGTCGGCCTCGGTGATCCAGCCGGCGATAACGCGCGCCTGCATGATCATGTTCTCGGCGTCGTCGCGCGAGGTTTCGTTGGCATCCAGGATGCCGGGATGCTTGGTCGGCTCGCCGCCTTCCTTGCGTTCGGTCCAGCCCACCAGATCGTCGGTGGCGCAGCCGGCCAGATCCTCTACGGTTTTGATGTCGTTTTCGCCAAACTTCACCAGCATCTTCGAGGTCACGCCGGGGACTGTTTTCAGCGCATCGTCCACACCGAGTTCCTTACGTTTATTTTCCAGTTCGGTCTCGAGCTGCTCCAGATATTCCCTGGCGCGATTTTGCAGCTCGTTGGCCGTTTCATCGTCGAAACCTTCGATGCCAGCCAATTCCCGGACATCGACCAGCGTAAGTTCCTCCACCGAGGTGAAGCCTTCCGACGCCAGCAACTGGCCGACGACCTCGTCGACGTTGAGTGCTTCCATGAACACCCGTGTGGAGTTCTCGAAATCGGCCTGCCGCCGTTCGGATTCTTCCTGCTCGGTGAGGATATCGATGTCCCAGCCAGTCAGTTGCGAGGCGAGCCGCACATTCTGACCGCGCCGGCCGATCGCCAGCGACAACTGGTTGTTGGTGTCGGGCACCACGACCTCGATGCGCTCACGGTCCTCGTCGATCACGACCTTGGCGACTTCGGCGGGCGCCAGCGCGTTGACCACGAAGGTCGCGATGTCAGGCGACCACGGGATGATGTCGATCTTCTCCCCTTGCAATTCGTTGACCACCGCCTGCACCCGCGAGCCGCGCATGCCGACGCAGGCGCCGACCGGGTCGACCGATGAATCCCTTGAAATCACGCCGATTTTGGCGCGCGAGCCGGGATCGCGGGCGACCGCCTTGATCTCGACAATGCCGTCATAGATTTCCGGCACTTCCTGCGCGAACAGTTTCGCCATGAATTGCGGATGGGTGCGTGACAGGAAAATCTGCGGCCCGCGGGTTTCACGCCGCACATCGAAAATATAGGCACGAACGCGGTCGCCGTTGCGGAAAACCTCGCGCGGAAGCATCTCGTCGCGGCGCACGATGGCTTCGCCACGGCCGAGATCGACGATCACGCTACCGTATTCGACACGCTTGACGATGCCGTTGACGATATCGCCGATGCGGTCCTTGAATTCCTGGTATTGGCGGTCGCGCTCTGCCTCGCGCACCTTTTGCACGATCACCTGCTTGGCCGATTGCGCCGCGATGCGGCCATATTCCAGCGGAGGCAAGGTGTCTGCGATGGTGTCGCCAACCTGTGCGCCCGGATTGGCGCGCTGCGCATCGGCCAGCGAGATCTGGTTCGATGAATTCTCGACCTGTTCGACCACCAGCATGTGACGCGACAGCCTAAGTTCGCCCTTCTTGGCGTCGATCTCGGCGTGGACGTCGGTCTCGCTGCCATAGCGGGCACGCGCGGCCTTGGCGATGGCGTCCTCCATTGCCGCGATAACGATACCGCGGTCGATGGATTTTTCGCGGGCGACAGCGTCCGCGATCTGCAGCAATTCGAGTTTGTTGGCGCTGACAGCAGCCATGACTTAGTCTCCTTCGGTGGGATCGATTTCGCCGCGCCGCGCTCTTTCAGCGGCAAGGCGGTGTTCCTTGGTATTTTGCGGCAGGCCCTTGCGGCCGGCTTTAGACTTCAATTTCGGCTTCGGTTTGTTGCTCTTCGATGGATCGCTTTTCCTGGCATGCGGCGGCGGCGGCGGTTCAAGCCCGAGATTCTGCCGCAGCTCGCGCTCGGCGGCCTTGCCGCGTCGCATCGATTCGGCGATCAGCTCGTCGGTCAGCACCAGCCGGGCGTCCGAAATATCTTCCATCACCAGCACGACATCGGCTTGTTCGCCGGCGTGATTGTCATCGCGATGTAGCCGTACGGCCTCGCCCTCGATGCCGCCGAGCGTGCCGCGGAACCGCTTGCGGCCGTCATGGGGAAGCGTCATTTCGATCTTCACGAGATGGCCGGCATAGCGCTCGAAATCGGTGCGCCGCACCAGCGGCCGGTCGATCCCGGGCGAGGAAATCTCCAGCCGGTAGGCGCGCTCGATCGGATCGGCGATGTCGAGCACCGGCGACAGTGCCTTCGAGATCGCCTCGCAATCCTCGATCTGCATCGATCCGTCGGGCCGTTCCGCCATGATCTGCACGGTGCAGCCAGCTTCGCCGGAAATCTTGATCCGCACCAGCCGGTAGCCCATGCCCTGCAGCACCGGACCGGCCACCGCCGACACCCGCGCCGCGGCGCCGGGTTCCACGACGAGGCGCGGCTCGGCAAGCAGGTCGAGGTCCACAGAACCAGCGGTTGGATCGGTCATGTCCAGGGTCAAATGCGTCTGAGCTGTCCAGCGTGCGTTTAGGCTACTCGGGCCGGCCGTGGCCGCTATTCCCGGTACCGGCTCCGTTCGGGTAATAAAAAAGAGCGGGTCCGGAGGGGCCCACTCTCAATACGCGACCGTATGAGAACTATAAGTTGCCTGCAATATAGCCGTTTTCGCGTTGTCCGGCAAGGCCCGCCAGACCAGGACACACAATTTTGCGGGCTTCGCAGCCCATTTTGCCAACCTAACCCTTCCTTTATCAGGCCCGCCTAAATTCTCGAGCGCCGCAAGGGCACCGCCGCCGCTGTTGGATAATTGAATGGCTTTTGCAGCTTCGCCGATTCCCGTTCCCGGGCTCGAAGAAATCATCCGAAAAGGTGATCCCAAACGCCGTGCCGAGGCCGCCCGGCGGATCGCCGAATTGTTCCTGACGGGCGCTGCGAATTACCGACCCGATCATGTCGATCTGTTTGACAGCATCCTGGTCGATCTCGTTCCCCATGCCGAACTGGATGCGCGCACCGAACTTGCCGAACGCCTGTCGCGGCTCGCCAACGCGCCACGCCATCTGGTCGGCCAGCTTGCGCGCGAGAACGAGATCGCGATCGCGGGTCCGCTGTTGCGGCGCTCGCCGGTCGTCGACGAAGACACGCTGGTCGAAATCGCCGCCGCCAAGGGCCAAGGTCATCTGCTGGCGATGTCCGAGCGGCCGACGCTGTCGCCCGATCTCACCGATGTTATCGTTCGCCGCGGCGACCGCGATGTGGTCCGGCGCGCCGCCAGCAACGCGGGCGCGCTGTTCTCGCGGGCCGGCTATTCGGCGCTGATCAGGCGCGCCAACCACGACGGTGTGTTGACGCTTGCAGTCGGTCAGCGAGCCGATCTTTCGGCGCCGCAGCTAAAGGAGCTTTTGGCGGGATCGATGGACATCATCCGCCACCGCCTGCTCGACGTGGTCAAGCCCGAGCGGCAATCGGCGATCAGGGAGATGATCAGCGAGATCTCGGGCGCTCCGGCCAAGGTCGAGAGCCGACGCAACTTCGTGCCGGCGCAGCATGCGATCCTGGCCCTGCACAATGCCGGCGAGCTGAATGAAGCCGCGCTGTTAAATTTTGCCAAGAGTTTCAAATACGAAGAATCGATCGCCGCTCTGTCGGCGATGTCGGCAGTCAAGATTGCGACACTCGACCGACTGATTTCCGGCGAGCGCTACGATCCGATACTGATCGTCGGCAAGACCATCGGCCTGGAATGGGCGACGGTGCGGGCGCTGATCCTGCTTCGGCAGGGGCCGAACCGTATTGTAGCGCCCGCCGACCTCGAGACCGCGCGGATCAATTTCACCCGGCTGATGCGCTCGACCGCGGCGCGCATCGTCAGCTTCTGGCGGGCCCGTCAATCGGCATGACTCTCGCACCGTGACTCCGACGCGATCCAAAACGTACAGCTATGCGCTATGCAACCCTGCGAAACCGGAAATACGCGGCCTTGCGACCCTCGCGTTCGGCTTTGCGGCCGTAGCGCGTCATTGTGTAACCGGGCCACGGCAGGCGCCAGTCGGAAGCCTGTTGCGCGGTCCAGTCGAAATCCGGCGCGCGCAACAGATGCGCCAGCGTCCACGTACAGTAATCGTCGATGTCGCTGACGAAACGAAATTCGCCTGGCGGTTTGAGGACGCGCGCCATCGCGCCGACGGTTGCGCCCTGCACGAAGCGTCGTTTCCAGTGCCGACGCTTTGGCCACGGATCGGGGTGAATCAGGTCGATTCGGACAAGCGAATTCGGCGGTGCCCAGGCCAGCAGTTCGGCGGCGTCGCCGGCGAACAGGCGGATGTTGGTGATGTTGTGGGCCTCGATCTGCGTCAGGATCTTGGCCATCCCGTTGACATAGGGTTCGCAGCCGATAAAGCCGGTGTCAGGAAAGCTCAGGGCTTCCGCGACCAGATGCTCACCGCCGCCAAATCCAATCTCCAGCCGCACTGCGTCAAGCGGCCGGTCGAACAATTCGGTGAGGTCGGCCGGGCTGGCGCTGCTGATATCGAGCGCCAGCCGCGGCAGCAATTGTTCGATCAGGTCGAGCTGGTGCGCACGGAGCCTGTGGCCCTTGCGGCGGCCGAAAAACGAGCCGTGGCTTCGATCGGCGGCATCGGGCAAGGCGTCCGGATCGAAAGGAGCGCCGCTCATCGCAGCGTCTGGTACAGCCGATGCAGCCGCCGCGCCCTTGGTTCGATCGGTGAGATATAGATCTGTTCGTAGTGGGTATGCGCGCCCTTGCCGTCGAGGATGGCTTTGCTGTCGAAGGGATTGCCGGGCAACGAACCGGACGAGTTGAGATCGGACATGACGGTCATCGGCGGCGGCTGGCTCCAGAGAGTTCAACTACCGTTATTACCCGGCGCACGCCAGCACGAACCATGGACGTGCCATGCCCGTCCGGAAATCACCACCTTGGATCGTTTCCGGATTCCCGGCTCGCGCGCGTTGTAGGCGTGGGCCGGAATGATGATTTGCTTCAGCCGGGGCCGTGGCCTTCGCGCGCGGCGATCTGCTCGACCATGTCGACGATGCTGCGGCGAAGCTTGGCATCGGAGATGCGGGTGAAGGCGCGGGTCAAGGCCAGGCCTTCGGAGGTGGCCAGGAAATCGGAAATGTAGGACGGAGATCCGCTTTCGCCGAAGCTTTCCGGGCTCGTGATGCCGCTCGGTCCGCCTTCGAACAGGAATGAGACCGGCACCTGGAGTATTTCGGAGATCTGCTGGATGCGGCTTGCCCCGACCCGGTTGGTGCCCTTCTCGTATTTTTGCACCTGCTGGAAGGTCAGGCCCAATGCTTCGCCGAGTTTTTCCTGACTCATGCCAAGCATGATCCGGCGCATGCGCACACGACTGCCGACATATTTGTCAACAGGGTTGGGCGCTTTGGTCGACATCTCCAGCACTCCTTGGAGTTCCGAGAGGGATGAGGTGAATGAAAATAGGACCGGTCTTGTCAACAGGTCTCGGGAGCAGGCACCCTCAGATTTGGCGGGAAGTACAGCAACGCAATACAGACAATTTGGGTCAATTGGATAAGTCTATTCCCCATCACTATGGCCAGAATGCGAATGAGCCCCGTTCTGTCAACTGGCGGGCTCGCCGCTTGGCCGAGCTTTCTCCGGGTATCCAAAATCAAATGTGAATCGCCAGCGCCTAAGATGCGCGCTTAACCGTGCGGCGCCAGATCACAAAAAGCAGGGCGCCGATCAGGAGAACCACGGCAGGGATGTCGCCGGCGCGCACGTAAATCGTTGGGGGAATGGGGGACGGCAGCCGGGAATCGAGTACGCCTTCGAGCCCGAGGCCGAGTTCGGCGACGACGCGCCCCATCGGGTCGATCACAGCAGAAATGCCCGTATTGGCGGCGCGCGCCACCGGCAGTCCCTCCTCGATGGCGCGCAGGCGCACCTGCTGCAAATGCTGATAGGGACCGGTCGAGATTCCAAACCAGCCGTCATTGGTCAGGTTAACGATCCAGCCCGGGCGCTCCTCGCGCGTAGCAATGTCACCGGGAAAGATCGCCTCATAGCAGATCAAGGGTAGCGCGCGCGGCGCGCCCGGGATTTCGAGCGTGTGGCGGCGGCTCCCGGCGATGAAGCCACCCTGAACCTTGGTGAGTTGTTCAAAGCCGAGCTTTTCCATCCAGTCCTGAAACGGCAGATATTCCCCAAAGGGGACCAGATGCAGCTTGTCATAGACCGAGAGCACAGTGCCGTCGTGATCGATGACATAGATCGAGTTATAGGCGCGCGTAATCTTGACCCCCGGCGGCAGGTCGGGCGCGCGCACCGCGCCGGTAATCAGCACCGTGCCCTTCGGCAACAGATCGGCGATCTGCTCCATGGCATCTGCTTCGCGGGTCAGGAAAAACGGAAACGCCGATTCCGGCCAGATCAGAATATTGGCATCGCGCACGCCAGTCGATTCCGGCCCCGAGGCCCGATCGGATAGCGTCAGGTATTTCTTCATGACCTCTGCCTTTGCAGAGTAGTTGAACCGGGCGTCCTGTTCGAGGTTGGGCTGCATAATCCGCAGCTTGACCTTGGTCATATTGGTCGGATGAAGAATCAGCCGAGCGACGCCGAAGGCCCCCATTGCAACGAGCGCCGTCAGGGCCAGCGCCGGCGCGATCCACGGCTTGCGCCCGCGCGAAGTGCCATCGATCAGCACCGCCGGGCTTGCGAAGATCGCGACGGCCAGGAATGTCAGTCCCCACAGCCCGATCAGCGATCCGGTCTGAGCCAGCGCCAACGGTTCGGTCAGCGCGTAGCCGAACGTGTTCCACGGGAAGCCGGTCAATACATGGCCGCGCAGCCATTCGCCCACGGTCAAGGTGACGGCAAGCGCCAGCACGCGCGACGCATCGCGGGTCCAGATCATTCGCGCCAGCGCAAATCCGAACGCGGTGAACAAAGCGAGATAGGCCGGCAAGCCAAGGACCGCGAACGGCATTAGCCATGCGAAGGTCGAAGCATCGACCAGAAAGGCATAGCCGATCCAGTACAGACCTGGCACGAAATAGCCGAGGCCGAACCACCAGCCTGCCCACGTCGCCGACGGCACGCCGCGCCAGCGTCCGGCTCCCGCTCCGTCGATCAGCCAGACCGCCACCGGGAAAGTCAGGAACAGAACCGGCCATGCATCGAATGGCGCCATCGCGAGTGAAGACAGCGCACCGGCGACCAGCGCGATGGCCGCACGCTTCCATCCCCAGGCCAGGATGATCGCCAGGCCGGCGGAGCGTAGTTTATTGGCTGACGTCACGGTTGCCGGCTCCATCGGCGGGTGGCGGATTGGTATTGTCACTGGCCTGTGCGGGACCCGCGTCAGGAGCATTTTCGCGGCGACGGCTCTCGCGCTGGCTTCTCGGTGCGGGCCGTTCCTTGCGTATGCCGATGCGCAGGCGCTTGACCCGCCGCGGATCGGCATCGAGGACTTCGACTTCATAATTGCCGGGACCGGAAATGACTTCGCCGCGCACCGGCAACCGGCCGACATGGGTGACGAGATAGCCGCCGAGCGTCTGCACTTCCTCGCCGGCTTCGCCGACGACGAAATCCTCGCCGATCACCGAGCGGACGTCCTCGAGGCTGGCGCGCGCATCCGCAATAAAGGAATTGTCCGCCTGGCGCACGATCGCGGGCGGTTCGTCGCTATCGTGCTCGTCATCTATTTCGCCGACGATCTGTTCAACGATGTCCTCGATCGACACCAAGCCGTCGGTGCCGCCATATTCGTCGACCACCAGCGCCAGGTGAATGCGCGAGGCCTGCATCTGCGCCAGGAGATCGATCGCCCGCATCGACGGCGGCACGAACAACAGCTTGCGGATGATGTTGGCGTCGGCAAGCGGCAGCGCGAGGTCAACCACGCGCAGATCAAGCCCGGTGGCAACCGCCTTCTTGCGCCGCGCCTTGCCGGTATCCGTCACGCGCGCGCGCGCCGTCATGAACGCCAAGAGGTCGCGGATATGAACGATGCCTTCGGGATCGTCGAGGGTTTCGTTGTAAACCACCAGCCGCGAATGCGCCGCACTTTCGAACACGCTCATCAATTCGCCGAGCCTGATGTCGCGCTTGACCGCGACGATGTCGGCGCGGTGGACCATCACGTCGGCGAGGCGGCGCTCATGCAGGCCGAGGATGTTGCGCAGCATGGTGCGCTCGATCGCCGAAAAGCCGACCTCGTCCGGCGTGCTGGCATCGAGCACCACCTGCAGGTCATCGCGTACCGAGCCCGGCTTCCAGCCGAAGAGCGTGCGGATCGCGCGGATCAGCCAGTTGTCGGCGGCCGGGCGTATGACCTCGCCCTCCTGTACCACCGCAGGCAGATTGCGCGTGTTGCGCGGATTGTCGTGGGTCGGTTCGGAATCCGCCATCTCAGTCGATCCGCTCCCTATCCGCATAGGGATCGGGAATGTCGAGTTGCGCGAGGATCTTCGTCTCCAGGCTTTCCATGGCATCGGCGTCGGCGTCGTTTTCGTGGTCGTAGCCGATCAGATGCAGGAAGCCATGCACGGCCAGATGGCTGAGATGGTGATCGAACGGCTTTTGTTCGTCGTCGGCTTCGCGGCGGGTGGTCTCGTAGGCGATGGCGATATCGCCGAGCATGCGCGGTTGGTCGTCGAAACCGCTCGGGCCGGTCGGCTGCAACGCCGGAAACGAAAGTACATTGGTTGGCTTGTCGATACCGCGCCAATTGCTGTTGAGCGTGCGGATGCCGGCATCATCGGTCAGCATGACAGCGAGTTCGGCGTTGCTGACCGCGGCGTCGGCGATCTCGGCGGCCGCCGCGATGGCGCGCTTTATCACGGATTCGGCGCCCGCTTCCGTGTGCCAGCACTCGGCGGTAACGAGAACCTCTGAGATCGGAAGGACAAAAGGCGCCATCGGTCCGGAATTTCTGTTGCGACGGGAAGCAGCCCCCGTCGCGCGTACGGCGGAAGCTTTTCGCATCAGGGCTTGCTGGTTGCCGGCCGCTGCGGCAATCCCTCATAGGCGGCCACGATCCGCGCCACCAGTTCATGGCGGATAACGTCCTCGGCGGTAAATTTCACCTGGGCGATACCTTCGACGCCGTCGAGCAGCCTCGTGGCTTCCGCCAAACCTGACATCTGACCGTTCGGCAGATCGACCTGACTGGGATCGCCGGTGATGATCATGCGGCTGTTTTCGCCCAGGCGCGTCAAAAACATCTTCATTTGCATCGAGGTTGTGTTCTGCGCTTCATCCAGGATGATGGCGGCGTTGGTCAGCGTGCGGCCGCGCATGAACGCCAGTGGCGCGATTTCGATCTCGCCGCCTTGCAGCGCGCGCTCGACCACCCGCGAATCCATCAGATCGTACAGCGCATCGTAGATCGGCCGCAGGTAAGGATCGACCTTCTCGCGCAAATCGCCGGGCAGGAAGCCGAGCCGCTCGCCGGCCTCCACCGCCGGGCGCGACAGGATGATGCGATCGACTTCCTTGCGCTCGAATAATTGCGCGGCATGGGCCACCGCGAGCCAGGTCTTGCCGGTGCCGGCAGGTCCGATGCCGAACACCAGTTCATGGCGCTTGAGCGCGCGAATGTAGGCATCTTGCGCGGCGGTGCGCGCTCGCACCGGACGCTTGCGCAAATTGATGGTGTCGAACTGCGGTCTGACGGATTTGGCGTCGAATTCAAACAGCGAACCTTGGGCGATCACGGCGCGGATCGCGCCTTCGACATCGCCCTGCGCGAGGTCATGGCCCTGAATCGCCTGCGCGTACAGCACCTCCAGCACGCGCCGCGCCGCGTCGCAGCCATCGCGCGATCCGGCGATGGTGATGTGATTGCCGCGCGAATCGACCACGACGCCGAGCCGGCGTTCGATCAGCGCCAGGTTCTGTCCGTAAGGTCCGACGAGGGCGGATGCGCCCCTGTTGTCGTCGAAGTCGATGACGACCTGGGTTTCGGGCGGGATCTGCATGTCGCGGTCGAGTTTGCGGCTGGGAGCGAGTGAAGGCGAATCCGATGCGCTTTTGGGCAAGGGTTCAGGCTCCCGTCTGCGATGGAGAAGAGATTTGACGTTCAGCGCGACCAGAGGCAAGCGCACCGAGCAGGCTATAGCGTTCGAGACTTTCGATTGTCACCGGCAGAACCCGCCCGACGATGTCGGGCGAAGCCATCACATGCGCCGGTTGCAGGTAGGCCGTGCGGCCGACTATCTGGCCTGGATTGCGGGCGGCACGCTCGAACAAGACATCGACCGTGCGGCCAATCGCAGCCTGATTGAAGGCCGATTGCTGGCTGTCGATCAATCCCTGGAGCCGCACCAATCGCTCGTCCATCTCAACCGCTGACACTGTCTCCTGCAGGTCCGCCGCCGGTGTTCCCGGCCGCGGCGAATATTTGAAAGAGTAGGCGGCAGCGTATCCGATTTGTGTGACCAGAGCGAGGGTAGCGGCAAAATCTTCCCGGCTTTCGCCAGGGAAACCGACGATAAAATCCGATGAAAACGCAATATCTTGGCGGGCGGCACGAAACCGGTCGATAACGCGGCGATAGTCATCGGCGCTATGCTTGCGGTTCATGGCTGCCAGAATCCGGTCGGAACCGGACTGCACCGGCAGATGCACGAACGGCATCAAGGCTGGCAGGTCGCGATGCGCATCGATCAGCGTCTGGTCGACGTCGCAGGGGTGGCTGGTTGAGTAGCGCAGCCGTGCAATGCCCGGCAGTTCGGCCAGATGATAGAGCAGTTTTCCGAGCGACCAGATCCGGCCGTCCGGACCTTCGCCGTGATAGGCATTGACGTTCTGCCCGATCAGGGTGATTTCGCGCACGCCGGAATCGGTGAGCCTGCGAACCTCATCTACGATCTTCGCCACCGGCCGCGACAGTTCCGCGCCACGCGTGTAGGGCACCACGCAGAAGGTGCAGAATTTGTCGCAGCCCTCCTGCACCGTCACGAAGGAGGAAATGCCGCGCGCGCGAATCGCCTGCGGTTTGGGCGACGGCAGGAAGGCAAATTTGTCCTCAAGGGGAAATTCGGTCTCCAGTGCGCGACCGTGGCGTTTGGCATGCGCGAGCAATTGCGGCAGGTGGTGATAGCTTTGCGGACCCACCACCACGTCGACCACCGGCGCGCGGCGGATGATCTCCTGGCCTTCGGCCTGCGCAACGCAGCCGGCGACCGCGATGCTGACCTGGCGACCGTTGCGCGCGGCCTCTTCCTTGATCGCTCGCAGCCGGCCGAGCTCCGAGTAAACTTTTTCGGAGGCTTTTTCGCGGATGTGACAGGTGTTGAGGATGACAAGATCGGCGTCGTCGACGCTTGCGGTTTCGACAAAGCCTTCGCCCGCCAGCGTGTCCGCCATGCGTTGCGCATCGTAGACGTTCATCTGGCAGCCATAGGATTTGATATGCAGCTTGCGCGGCGGCTTCATGGAACCTGACTGCGGGTCGCAGGAGACGCCATCGTGGCGCCAAGTCTGGATATGGCTCTCAAATATAGGCCAAAGCAGGGGAAATCCAGCCCTTGGGCGAGTAGCGAATGGAAGAGATCTCCCTAATCGCCATTCGCTACCCGCTATTCGCCACTTCCCCGATCAGCCCAGGCAATTGCCGCATATCGTCAAATGTTGCGGTCGCGCCGGCCGCGCGCAGTTTGTCGCCATGACCGGGGAGGCAATGGCTGCCGCCATGAAAACCCAGCACGGCCATTCCGGCGTCCAGCGCGCCGGTAATGCCGGGAATACTGTCTTCGATCACCACGCAACGTTCTGGGGACGCATCCATCTGCCCGGCCGCGAACAGAAACAGGTCAGGCGCGGGTTTGCCGCGCTTGACCTGGGTGGCGGAGAAAATGTGCGGCGCAAGCGCATCATAGAGACCCGCGCAAGTGAGCCCGTGCCTGATCTTTTCCAGCGTGCCGCTGGAGGCCACGCATTTGGGCAGGCCGATTGCGGCAATCGCCTCCCCGATATGGGGAATACCGCCCAACGCGTCGGGATAGCGTTGCAGCGCCGCTTGCTTCATCTGGGCTTCGAAGTCGTCCGGAAGCCTGCGACCAAGCTCGGCCTCGACGATCAGGCGCGCCTCGCGGTCGGAAACGCCAAGGAATCTGCTCGAGCACCTGCTGTTCAGTGATGGGATAGCCGTGACGCGTCAGCGCCTCGGCATGCGCGCGGCAGGAAATGACCTCGCTGTCCACCAGCACGCCGTCGCAATCGAAGATGACGAGATCGAATGGATGCCTGTTGTTTTGAGGCGTTCTCGTCACGCGAACGGGTTTCTGTCTTGCCAGAGAGCGCTTCGCTTTCAGGACTTGTCGTCGTCCAGCGGGACGCAATACAGCTCCAACCGGTGATCGACCAGTTTGTAGCCGAGCTTGCGGGCGATCTCGGTCTGAAGCTTCTCGATCTCCTCGGAGGTGAATTCAATCACCTTGCCGTCGCGCAGATTGATCAGATGGTCATGGTGGCTGTCACGCATCTGCTCGTAGCGGGCGCGGCCTTCGCGAAAATCGTGTCGCTCGATGATGCCGGCATCCTCGAACAGCTTCACGGTGCGATAGACCGTCGAGATCGAAATCTTGTCGTCTACCGCGACGCAGCGGCGATACAGTTCCTCGACGTCGGGATGATCCACGGCTTCCGCCAGCACGCGCGCGATCACCCGGCGCTGCTCGGTCATCCGCATGCCGGTGGCGGCGCAACGCGCTTCGATGCCAGTGGCCTTGAGCGCGGGAGTGGATTTCAGTGCGGTCATGATCTTCGCCCTGGAAAACGCATGATCCACCGAAGCCCCTTAGGATACGTCGGCACGATCATGCGCACTCATCATCCGGACTGTTCTGCCACCGCCCAGCCGCTACGACAAGTCGCGGCGCATCAATAGTGCGTTCAATTGTTCCCCGCCGGACTGCCGATAATAGCGCTCACGGCGTCCGGTGACGCTAAATTTGGCCCTTTCGTAGAGCCGTCGCGCCGGCTGATTATTTTCCTCCACCTCGAGGAATATGGTGCGGACGCCGTGCGCCGCGAGGTGCCCGAGATGGGTCAGCAGCAGGTTGCGGGACAGGCCGCGACCTCGATGGCCGGCCGCAACCGCGATCGACAATATTTCGGCCTCGTCGGCCGCCATGCGCGACACCGCGAAGCCGACGACATTGCGCCCAATCCTCAAGCGGTCAACCAGCGTATTGCGCTCGGTCAGCATGGCCTCGAACTCGTCTTCGCCCCAGCCGCGGTGAAAGGATTCGCCGTGCAACTCGGCCAGCCGCGGCGCATCGCGCACGGAGGCGGCTTCGACGACCGCGGTGCCGCCGCCCCACCATTTGGAAGGTCCGCTCACCATGTGGACGGTTGCGCGGCTTTCGCCTGCATATCCCTGGATGGCTTGGCGTCAGGTGCGCGCAGGTAATACGGCCGGGCTGCCGCGGTCTCTGGATTTACCGCAGCACCGAGCCATGCCACCCAGGTAATGTCGGGCGCGGGCATGTCGTCGACCTGCGATGGCGGCGGCGCGTCGGCGTGCCAGCGGTCGGCGAGCATTCCAGCGGCATTGCCGACCAGATGCAGCGCGCCGAACCGCGAGGCGCCAAGTGCCTCGTCGATCGGGGCGATCCGAGGCGAGACCAGCGAGCCGCCGTCGCCGCTCACCACCTGGAAGTAAACCTGGTCATGCCGCGCGTCGATCGCGGCCAGCACCGCCGGCTCGCTGTTGGTGCTGACAACGGGGGCAGCATAGGCTGTCAGTGTGGTCACGCCGACGACCGGCTTACCGGCGGCGAGCGCGATACCGCGTGCGGCCGAAAGACCAACCCGCAACCCGGTAAAGCTGCCGGGGCCGGTGGTCACCGCGATGCGGTCGAGCGCGGCAAAGCCGATCGCGGCCTCGGTCATCACGCGTGCGATCAGCGGCATCAACGCCTCGGCATGTCCGCGCTTCATCGATTGCGTCTCCCGGGCAATCAGCTTGCTTGCGCGCGTGTCGAGCACGGCGGCGGCGCAGGCATCCAGCGCGGTGTCGATGGCGAGAATCAGCATGTTGCTCTACTGCGGCTGACCGAAAGTTCGCGTAACTACTTGACGGCTGTCTACGTCGCTTGCGCGGCGCTCAAAATCAGCCCGAATGCCATCCATCGCCACACTCGTTGCGTGCCGGCGCCATGATGTATCATTAGGCAAAGCAAGAAAAGAGGGTGGGCAAGGCGTCAACAGCGCCTTTGCCCATCCTTCGGTCTAGCGGTAAATGAGGGCGATCAGATCGGCCGGACTTCGACCACGTCGGGCACGAAATGCATCAGCAGGTTCTGGATGCCGTGCCGCAACGTGGCGGTGGATGACGGGCAGCCCGAGCACGATCCCTTCATGTTGAGATAGACGACGCCGTCCTTGTAGCCGCGGAATGTGATGTCGCCGCCGTCATTGGCGACCGCAGGGCGGATCCTGGTTTCGAGCAGATCCTTGATGGTGGCGACCGTCTCGGCGTCGGTCTCGTTGAAGAACTCGCCTTCCTCGTCAGCCGCCTCGTCACTGGTCGCGCTGCCCTCGGCGAGAAGCGGTGTTCCGGACATGTAGTGTTCCATAATGGCGCCGAGGATCGCCGGCTTGAGATGCTGCCAGTCGCTGTCGTCCTTGGTGACGGTGACGAAATCCGAGCCAAAGAACACACCGGTGACGCCGGGCACGCCGAACAGCCTTTCGGCCAGCGGCGAGCGTGCGGCGGCTTCGCGATTGACGAATTCCATGGTGCCGCTGTCGAGCACGGTACGGCCCGGAATAAATTTAAGGGTGGCGGGATTGGGTGTGGCTTCGGTCTGGATGAACATGGTTTTCTCCGGCGTCGCCGGTTCAAGGCCGGCGCGTGGTCCTCCTTAGCAGATGGCGACGGTAAACGCACGATCAAGCCCGGAATGGCTGCAATTCCCGTTAATTAGGGGCGTATTCGTTGCGTTTCAGGGGGCGTTGCCGGGCCGTTTCTCCTCGCTCGCCCCGCTCTTGCGGGGAGAGGTAAGAAAAAGCTTCAAGAAAGGGCGTCGATATCCGCATCGCTTAAATCCCCCGGCACGATGGTGACCGGAATCGGGAACGAGCCGGCCGCGCCGGCGATCATGGTGATGATCGGGCCGGGGCCTTCGGGCCCGGGATTGGCCGCCAGCACCAGCATGGCGATATCGGCATCCTTGTCGATGATGTCGAGGATCTGTTCGGCCGGATCGCCCTCGCGGATCACCCGTTCCGGCGTGATCGCGGCAATGCCATTGGCGCGGCCGGCCGCGCGATCGAGCGCGGCATTGGCGTCTTCCTGCGCTTCGGCGCGCATGAGGTCGGCGACGCCAAGCCATTGCTGGTTCTGCTCCTCGGTCTCGATGATGCGCAGCATCACCACGCCGCCGCCGGCCCGGATGGCCCAGCGGCTGGCGTAATAGACCGCGCGGTCCCATTCGGCGCTATCGTCAACGATAACGAGGCATTTTGGCTTATGACCCGTCTCGTAACTTTGTCGCTGGGCGGTCATGTGATGTCCAAGGCGGTCGCCAATCGAGGCTGCGTCAAGCGGCCACGCATGCTGCCACGGCGCGGCCGCGTTCGACAAGCGGCCCGGACCGCGGCCAAGGCTCGTAAGGCTCGTGCGTCCGCCGCGCTGACGCCGAACATCAAGACTTGCGGATGAACCCGACGATGTCCTTCGTCATCTTCATGGTCTCGGCCGCGATCACCCGGGCGCGGTCGGCGCCGTCGGCCAGGATGGCGTCGACATGGCCGGGGTCCGCCACCAGCCGCTTCATCTCGGACGCGATCGGCGCGAGCTTGGTCACGCAAAGCTCGACCAGCGCGTTCTTGAAATTGGAGAACTGCCCGCCGCCGAAATCGCCGAGCACCTCCGCCTTGCTCTTGCCTGAGAGCGCGGCATAGATACCGACCAGATTATCCGCCTCGGGCCGGTTTTCCAGTCCCTTCTCTTCCGACGGCAACGGCTCCGGATCGGTTTTCGCCTTGCGGATCTTTTGCGCGATAGTGTCGGCGTCGTCGGTGAGATTGATGCGCGAATTATCCGACGAATCCGACTTCGACATTTTCTTGGTGCCGTCGCGCAGGCTCATCACCCGCGTCGCAGGACCGGTGATCAACGGCTCCGGCTGCGGAAAAAACAATCCGTCATTGAAGCCGCGGCCGCGGATCGAATTGCCGAAATCATTGTTGAACTTTTGCGCGATGTCGCGCGACAGTTCGAGATGCTGCTTCTGGTCCTCGCCGACCGGCACATGGGTAGCGCGATAAAGCAGGATGTCGGCCGCCATCAGCACCGGGTAGTCATAGAGACCGACGGAAGCGTTCTCGCGATCCTTGCCCGCCTTTTCCTTGAACTGGGTCATGCGGCTGAGCCAGCCGACGCGCGCCACGCAGTTGAAGATCCAGGTCAGTTCGGCGTGGCCGGAAACCTGGCTCTGGTTGAACACGATGTGCTTCTTCGGATCGATGCCGCTGGCGATGAACGCCGCCGTCACTTCGCGGGTATTGCGGGCAAGCTCGGCCGGGCCGCCCCAGACATCGACGCCTTGCGTGATCGCGTGCAGGTCGACGACGCAATACAGGCAGTTGTGCGTCTGCTGCAGCTTTACGAAATTGACGATCGCGCCGAGGTAGTTGCCGAGATGCAGATTGCCCGTCGGCTGGACGCCTGAAAAAACCCGTTCAACGAAGGCCATGGCGGTTTCCTGCTGTTCTACGCCGTCGTTTGCCACGCGCGCTTTATGCGCGCAAGTCGTCCGGCGGCGCGGGTCGGATCGCGTTAAGCGTTTGCTGCCAACCGGTTACGCCGAGAACGGCGAGCACGAGGCCGTAGACGATCATCCCGCCGGCGATCAGGAACAGCAGGACAAGCGTGGCCGCTACGCCTGGCGCGTTGCCTGAAGCCTGCGTGGCGAAATGCGCCGCCAGCCACAACAGGCCGCCC
Organism: uncultured Alphaproteobacteria bacterium; assembly: GCA_963806075.1. Lineage (GTDB taxonomy): Bacteria > Pseudomonadota > Alphaproteobacteria > Rhizobiales > Xanthobacteraceae > Bradyrhizobium. Next base: position 416,875 of record CAWDWT010000011.1, on the reverse strand, counting down.
ATCGCGAACGCGGCCAGCACGATGCGCGGCAGCCGTCGCCGTGCCTCCGGATCGATGGAAAATCCGAAGCGTCGCGGCGCCATGCCGGATCAGCGACAGCGCGCTGCTCCAGGCTCCGAGCGCGATGGCCGCGGCGATACCGCCGGCCCCGAACAGCCGGCCGAGCACGAAACCGGCCACGATCGCGACGACCGTTCCCTTGAGCGTGGCCCAGAGCGGCGTCATCGTGTCCTCACGCGCAAAGAACGCAGGCGACAGCGCCTTGACCAGAACATGGGCCGGCAGGCCGAGCGCGAGCCACATCAGCGCACTGGCGGTTCCCTCTGTGTCGGCCGCTGTGAACAGGCCGTGCTCGAACAGCGTACGCACGATCGGCTGGCTCAGCGCGATCAGCCCGAGCGTCGCCGGCAGCGCCAGTCCGACCGCGAGTTCCAGCCCGCGCGACTCCGCATGCATCATCGCCGCGCGATCATTGCCGCGCAGCGCGCGTGTCAATTCCGGTACCAGCACGGTGCCCATCGCAACGCCGACAATCCCGAGCGGCAGCTCGATCAGACGATTGGCGAAATACAGCCAGGACACCGCCGAGGGTGAGCTTGAGGCGATGATCGCGCCGGCGACGATGAGCCATTGCGGCCCCGCGCTTGCGACCATGCCGGGTATCGCCTTGCCGAAGAATCCGCGCATCTCGCCGTCGAATGAGATGCGCAGCGGCGTTGCCGCGCCGGCGCCACGCATGGCCAGCATCAGCAACTGCAACAATCCGGCGATTCCGACCGCGGCGGCGATCGCCAGCGCGGCGTCGATGCCGTCAACGCGCCAGCCGAGCAGCGCAATCATCACGCCGATCAAGGCGAGGTTGAACAACAGCGGCGAAAATGCCGTGAGCGCAAAGCGGCCCTGCGCATTCAGAAGCGCCATCATGACCGTGACGGGGCCGGCGAACGCGAGATAAGGCAGCATCAGCCGGGCGTCGTTCGACCGCCAGTTGCAGGGTCGCATGCCCGGCGAAACCCGGCGCCAGCGCCGCGATCACCAGCGGCATGACCAGGCCGATCAGCACGCTTGCCGCGATCAGTGCCGCGCTGACGGTGCCGAGCACGCGGCCCGCGAAAGCGGCGGCGGCCGTGGGGCCGCCGGCCTCGCGCACGCCGAGCCAGGCCGGCACCAAGGCCGCGTTCAGCGCGCCCTCGCTCAACAGGCGCCGGACCACATTGACCAATTGGAATGCCACCAGGAACGCGTCCGCCACGGGACCGGCGCCCAGTAGCGCCGCGATCATCGCGTCGCGCAAAAAGCCGAGCAGCCGCGAGGCCAGCGTTCCCGTCGATACCGTGAGGAAGGAGCGGATCATGAAGTCTTCTATAGTGGCGAGTCGGCGTCGCTTGCTGGCGCGGGGCCTGTCGTGATAGGCCGCTGCACCTTCTTATAGCGGGTCGGAGTAGAATTCCCGCCCAATCGCCATTGCCGCAACGGGACCAGCGTGAATGACCACAGCGAAATACGACGTTCTCGGGATCGGCAATGCGATTTTCGACGTGCTGGTGCAGACCGATGAGGGCTTTCTTGCCAGCCACGGCATGACCAAGGGCGGCATGGCGCTGATCGACGAGTCCCGCGCCAGCGCGATCTATCGCGACATGGGCCCGGCCACGAAAATGTCCGGCGGCTCGGCAGCCAACACCATTGTCGGCGTCGCAAGCCTTGGCGCGCGCGCCGCCTATGTCGGCAAGGTGAGGGATGACGAGGTCGGACGGCTCTACACCCACGACATCCGCGCCGCTCAAGTCGACGTTCGACACCAGGGCCGCGATCGGCGGCCCGGCAACCGGTTGCTCCTACATCCTGGTCACGCCGGACGGCGAGCGCACCATGAACACGTTTCTCGGGCGCGGCGCAGGAATTGATGCCCGACGACATCGATCCCGGGCAGATCGCAGCCGCGGCGATCGTCTATCTCGAAGGTTATCTGTGGGACCCCAAGAGCGCCAAAGAGGCCTTTGTGAAGGCCGCAACGATCGCGCATGAAGCGGGCCGCCAGGTCGCGCTGACCCTGTCGGATTCGTTCTGCGTCGATCGCTATCGCGACGAATTTCTCGATCTGATGCGCAAGGGCACCGTCGACCTGATTTTCGCCAATGAATCCGAGCTGCATTCGCTGTACCAGACCTCGGATTTCGACACCGCGCTCAAGCAGTTGCAGAAGGACGTCAAACTCGGCGTTGTCACCCGCAGCGAGAAGGGCTGCATGGTGGCTTCGGGCGATGGCGTCATCGCGGTGCCGGCATTTCCCATTTCGAAGCTGGTCGACACCACAGGCGCGGGCGATCTGTTCGCGGCCGGATTCCTGTTCGGCATGGTGCGCAACGCGGGCTTCGAAAACGCCGGCCGGCTCGGCGCGCTGGCGGCCGCCGAAGTAATCCAGCATATCGGCGCGCGCCCGCAGGTCTCGCTAAAGGAGCTGGCGCAGAAGAACGGGCTGCCGGTCTGAGGAGGAGAAGAGGCGGACCTTCGCCAAGGCGGGAAATCATAATGTAGATTGATCCGCGACGGCCGCTCTGGTGTCGGATTGATTCAGACGTATGTGTAGCGACACCGATGTTATTTACTGTATAATTTCTCTTCCGAGATGTCCGAGTTACCGACGTCTCCATTCGCTCAGCGAATGGCCTGCCCCTCCCTCTTGGAGCAGAGGGGGTCGGCGCCTGGTGCTGTATTGGGCTGCGTCGCTATGGAGTAGAGCTGTGCTCAAACCGGAAAGCTTCCCGATCGACAAGATTTACGTTCCTGTGAAGAGGAGGAAGGCTCTTAAATCCGAGCTGGCCCAGGAAATCGCGGAGAGCATTCTGGAGATCGGGCAACAAGCACCGATTCTGGTTCGGCCCGACGAAGACCGCTTCGTTCTGGTGGAGGGACTTCATCGGTTGGAAGCATGCAAGGCGCTCGGCGAAAAAACAATCGTCGGACTGTTGGTCTCGGCTGACGTTGCGCATCAGAAGACGCTTTTATCCGATAGCGCGGAAGCGGAACGCGAGAAGATCGCGCGACTGAGAAAACTCCGTCTCGAAAAGGAAGCCGCCGAGAAATCAGCCCTTGCTTCAAGGACGGTCACGGAGACGGAATCGGTGGCGCTCCTGAGAGATCGCCCGGAGAAAGGCATCCGGAACAATCTCAAGGCAACGCCGGGCAAATTAAATCGCAGGACTTCGGTATCAACTCCGAAGACCTTATCGGAATGGCGCGCTCAGCAAGAGCGCAATGGTGGTCGTTTTTGACTCCGACCGAGCCACAATCTGCTGCGCCTCCACGTCACCGATTGCCGCAAATGTCGCGATTGCCATAACCACCACAAACTTTGTTCGCATGACCTCGCCTTTCGATTCATCTTCTCGACGACGAAGCGTCGGGTGAACCTCATTGACAAGCCCCTCGATGCGGAAGTGTATCTCCTCAACAGGCGACGGAACGCCGGCCGGATGTCTCCGGCCGGCGCGGGGAGGCGCTATTGCGTGGTGGCCTCGAAACTCTTCTGCATCTTTTCGACCATCTGATCGATGCTGAAGCTCGACGGCCGCTGGCTCGGCGGAAACTCCTTGAAGGTGGCGAGGAACTCGCCCACCACCCGCGGCGCTGCGATGAACACACCGGCTCCGTCCGACATCAGCCAGTCGTAGTAGGTGTTCGACGTGATGTCCGCGCGCTCATAGGGATCCGACCGCAGATCGAAGATTTTCGGCACCCGCAGTTTGGTAAACGGCTCGGCCCAGATTCGTAACGTGCCCTGCGCGCGCTGCTCTTCGAACACGACCTTCCAGTTCTCGTAGCGCAGGGCCACGACCTCGCCATCGTCGTCGAAATAGACGAACTCCTTGCGGGCGCCGTGCTCTTGCTGGCCCGTGAGGTATGGAAGCTGGTTATAGCCGTCGAGATGGACCTTGAAGGTCTTGGCTCCAGCCTGATGGCCCTTGAGAAGTTTGTCCTTGATATCCGGTTCGCCGGCGGCCGCCAGCAGGGTCGGCATCCAGTCGAGCCCGCTGATGGTTTCATTCGAGACCGAGCCCGGCTGAATTCGGCCGGGCCAGCGGATCATGCAGGGCACGCGGAACGCGCCCTCCCAATTGGTGTTCTTTTCGCTGCGGAACGGCGTCGTCCCGGCATCCGGCCAGGAGTTCTGATGCGGACCGTTGTCCGTGGTGTAGATCACGATGGTGTCGTTGCCGATGCCGAGATCGTCGATCGCCCTGAGAACCGTTCCGATCGTGGCGTCATTCTCGATCATACCGTCGGCGTACTCGGTCCTGGCCGTCAATCCGGGCGGTCCACGATGCGATGTTCGAGAATATGCGACCGAAAAATCATCCGGCTCGCCCGTGGGCGAGCCGGAAACATTCGACTCGGTTATTTGCCCCCGCGTTGCTGGATATGTTCGTCGATCATCCGGTTCAGGTTGCCGCGAAGCCGCTCGAGATCCAGCCCTTCGGTAAGCGCCTTCTTCTCCTTGATGGTATCCATCGTGCTTTCCATGATGTTCGCCGGATTGAAGCTGGGCGGGAACGAGCGCGGCGGAAAGTCCTTGAACGTCGCCACAAACTGGAAGACGTCATCCATCGTTCCGTACACTCCGCCGACCTCGTTGAGCTGCCAATCCCAGAACGTGTTTGAGGTGATGTCGGCACGTTCGAATGGATCCTGCATCAGATTGAATATCTTCTGCAGACGGAGCGTCGTGAAAGGTTCGGCCCACAGGCCCATCGTGCCTTGCTTACGTTGCTCAGAGAAGACGTACTTGTAGATCGCCCTGCCTGCAAGCCGACGAGCAGACCGTCGTCGTCGGAATAGAAGAACTTGTCGCGCGCGCTTTTGGTGCCGTTGTTGTTGGCGGCGCTGCCGCTGACGTTGCGCAAGAATTGAGACTGGTCGTAGCCGTCGAGATGCACCTTGTAAGCAATACCATTGGCGGTATAGCCGGCCTTGAGCTTGTTGACGATGTCCGGCTCGCCTGCGATCGCGCAGAAGCGTAGGTATCCAGTCGTTGTGGCTCATGATTTCGTTGGTCACCGTGCCCGGCTTGATCATGGCCGGCCAGCGCACCAGGCAGGGCACCCGGAACGCGCCTTCCCAATTGGTATTCTTCTCGGAGCGGAACCAGGTCATGGCGCCATCAGGCCAGGTATTCATATGCGGGACCGTTGTCGCTCGAATAGACGACGATGGTGTCGTTCGCGATACCCATGTCGTCGAGCGCCTTGAGCAGCGTACCGACTGTATCGTCGTGCTCCTCCATACCGTCGATATATTCGCTGTCACCGTGCGTGTAGCGGCCGCGATGACCGGCGCGGACATGAGTTCGCAAATGCATGCGGGTGGCGTTGAACCAGACGAAGAACGGCTTGCCTGCGGCTTGCTGCCGCTTCATGTAGTCGATCGCCGCGGCCGAGGTTTCGTCGTCGATCGTCTCCATGCGCTTCTTGGTCAGCGCGCCAGTATCCTCGATGGTCTGCTTTCCGATCTTGCCGAAACGCGGATCGACGGTCGGATCGTCGCGATCGGTTGCCTTGCACCTGAGCACGCCGCGAGGGCCGAATTTGGCGTTGTAGGCCGGGTCTTTGGGATAATCAGGCAATTCCGGCTCCTCCTCGGCGTTGAGATGATAGAGATTGCCGAAGAACTCGTCGAAGCCGTTCACGGTCGGCAGCGACTCGTTGCGATCGCCGACATGGTTCTTGCCGAATTGGCCGGTGGCATAACCGAGATTTTTCAGTCAGCCCGCCAACGGACGGATCGAGCTGGCTCATGCCCATCGGCGCGCCGGGGAATCCCACCTTGGTCAGGCCGGTGCGAATGCCATGCTGGCCGGTGAGGAACGCCGCGCGGCCGGCGGTGCATGATTGTTCGCCGTAGTAGTGCTGAAACTTGATGCCCTCGCGGGCGATGCGATCGATGTTCGGGGTCTCATAGCCCATCAGCCCATTCGAGTAGGCGCTGATGTTGGCGATGCCGATATCGTCGCCCCAGATCACCAGAATGTTCGGCTTGCGTCCGGAAGGAGCGGCAGATGTCGCTGGAGCAGCAGCCGGCGTCGCTTTCCGGGCTTGCGCCAGCGCGCTGGAGGTCATCGTCGCTGTCGCCACCAGTGCAGACGAGCCGAGCAGGATATTTCGGCGACTGAGCGCGCGGTCTTCGGTGTCGTTCAACGGCGTTTCGTGCCGGTCTTGCTCCCTGGTGTCGTCGGGCATCGATCTTTCGATGACATCCGCTTACTCCGAGAGACGCATCGAACACGATTATTATTCCGCCACGGGTGGCTTCGCTGCCGCACCGGATAGTCCTTGAAGCTCTGCAGCCATTGGGTGGCGAGCGCCTGCATCGGCACCTGGACGAAGGCGCGGTCCGCCATCCATTTGTTGTAGAGGATGGAACTCGTCCGCCGCGCTCGAACGGATCGGAGCGCAGGTTGAACAGCTTGGGAATGCGCAAGTCGGTGAACTGACCGGACCAAACGCCAATGCCCTTGTTGTCCTGTTCGAGGAAGACCGACTTCCAGTCGTTGACACGGATCGCAACGAGCTGGCCATCATCGTTCCAGTACACAAACTCCTTGCGCGGAGGCTCCCTGGCTTCGCCCTTGAAGAAGGGGATGAGATTGAAGCCGTCGAGATGGACCTTGAAGGTCTTGTTTCCGATATGCGCACCCCGCATGCATTTCTCGACGATATCAGGATCGCCGCCTGCTGCGGCAAAGGTCGGGATCAAGTCGTAATGCGAGCACATCTCGTTGTAGATGCTGCCCGGCTTGATCGTGCCGGGCCAGCGGATCACCATCGGTACGCGAAAGGCACCTTCCCAGTTGGTCGCCTTCTCGCCGCGGAATGGCGTGGCGCCGCCGTCCGGCCATGACATCACTTCGGCGCCGTTGTCGGTGGTGAACAGGACGATGGTGTTGTCGGCGATGCCGAGGTCGTCGAGCTTCTTCAGCAACTGGCCGACCAGCCCGTCCAGTTCCACCATGCCATCCGGGTAAACTCCCAGCTTGGTCTTTCCCTCGGAGGCCGGCTTGAGATGCGTCCACACATGCATACGCGTCGGGTTGAAGTAACAAAACCACGGCGTGTTTGCCTAGTGCTTGCGATCGATGAAATCGATCGCCGCACCCATGAATTCCTCGTCCACCGTCTGCATCCGCTTGGTGTCGAGCGGACCGGTGTTTTCGATCACCTGCTTGCCGACGCGCCCGTAGGCCGGATCGACGGTCGCGATCGTCGTTATCGCTCGCCTTGCATTTGAGCACGCCGCGTGGCCCGAACCTGGCCCGGAACCTCGGATCCTTGGGGTAATCCGGATTCTGCGGCTCCTCCTCGGCGTTGAGATGGTAGAGATTGCCGAAGAATTCGTCGAAACCATGCACGGTCGGCAGATATTCGTTGCGGTCGCCGAGATGGTTCTTGCCGAATTGGCCGGTGGCATAACCAAGCGGCTTCAGGGCTTCCGCAACACTCATGTCCTCGGCGTGAAGCCCGATGTCCGCGCCGGGCAGCCCCACTTTGGTCAGGCCCGTCCTGATCGGCGATTGTCCGGTGATAAAGGCCGCGCGTCCCGCGGTGCAACTTTGTTCGCCATACCAGTCGGTAAACAGCGCGCCTTCCTTGGCGATGCGGTCGATGTTGGGCGTGCGGTAGCCCATCACGCCCAGATTATAGGCGCTGACATTGAACCAGCCGATGTCGTCGGCCATGATCATCAGGATGTTCGGCTTGCGGCCGTTTGGTCCAGCGGGCGCGCGGCGCCGCCTTCTGCGCCTGCGCAAGTGCGCCCGAGATCATCGTCGCTGGTGGCCACCAGCGCCGAGGTGCCGAGCAGGATGTGCGGCGGCTAAGCGGCGATCTTCGTCCGTTTGCGTTGCGGATTGCTTGGCTTGTCCCTTTTTTTTGTGTTGTCCGGCATTTTTTGACTCCTTCTTCACTTCACTCCGAGGACTGACAATTCTTCCGCGGCTGGTGCCCTCCTCACGCAGCGGAATCCGACGTGGCTGGTCGACGTATCGATCGCCTCGGCATGTCGCGCGGCCGGCCGGTAGCGGCGGCAGTAATTCGGCGCGCACAGATGCGAGCCGCCTTTCAGCACCTTGCGTGGAATCCTGATGTTGGGCAGCCGGGGATCGTAGCTACCCTCCTGCTTCCCGCCGCGTGGGTTCTCCGGAATGCAACAGGCCTTCGGCGCATCGGCCTCGTGCTTTGGCGCGTACCAGTCGCTGGTCCACTCCCAGACATTGCCGATCATGTCGTGCAGGCCGTAGCCGTTCGGCGGAAACGTCGTCACCGGCGAGGTGCGCTCATAGCCATCTTCGCCAAGGTTCTGGGACGGAAACTCGCCTTGCCAGGTATTGGCCATATGCGCGCCACCGGGCATGAAATCATCGCCCCAGGCGAACTCCGCGTCGTCGAGGCCGCCCCGTGCCGCGAACTCCCATTCGGCTTCGGTCGGCAGATCCTTGCCGGCCCATTTGGCGTAGGCGAGCGCATCGGAAAAGCAGACATGCACGACCGGGATGAAGATCGTGCGCATTGATGTTGCTCTTCGGCCCATAAGGATGCCGCCAGTCGGCGCCCTTCATGAACTCCCACCACTGGCTCCAGTCGCGCAAGTTCGTCACGCGTGCGCGGCGGCGAGAACACCAGCGAGCCGGCGTACAGCATGTGCGGGAGAGCACCGGGGTAATCCTTCGGATCGGGCGGAATCTCGGCGAAGGTGACGTGACCTGTCGCCTTGACGAATTCCTTGAACTGCCGGTTCGTCACTGGCGTCTGGTCGATCCAGAAATCAGCCACCGTCACGCGATGCGCTGGTGCTTCCTCCGGATAATGATCGTCCGAGCCCATGCGGAACGTGCCGCCGGGAATCCGGACCATCCCGTCGCTTGATGCGTCGGTTTGCCGACTTCGATCGATAGCGGTCTGCGACATGATGACGTCCTCCCCATCTACTGCATTGACTAACGCGGGCAGTAATCCCGGAAGCCGTGGGTCGGGAAGGGTTCGGCGTGGTAGCAGCCGATGGCGGACGCAGGTGTTGCTCCGACGTCGGCGTATGTCTTGGTCGCCGCGCTTGGCAGCAACGGCGTAGCCGTGCCTTCAGAGAGAAAAAGCCCAGCAACGAGCTGGCTCTTTGATCCAGAATGGGGCTTTGGTGCAGGCGAACAAACGGCATTCGAGCCAGGCAATGACATTATCAGCTCTTTCATTCTTATTATTGCGCCGCGCCGAAGCGCAGCCGGATATGTCAGCCCCTCTTCCTTCAATGCACGTTTCCGGTGAAGGGTCATATCGTCCGGTCGCGCGCAGATTGTGCCTTGATACTACCTCACGTCATTTCCGATGCAATGCGTTGTTTATGCCATTGTGCTACTGTGACACCTTGCCACCCGATGGTGAAAGCCGATTTCTGTCGTTCGCAGAACATGCGCACCGAATTTGATGAGAATTGCAGGTGATGCCTTCTGGACGCAAGCAACCGACGACACTCGCCGCCGGCATCGAGAGGCTCGCTCGCGGCGTGCGCGCTGGGCCGAATTTGCAGAGTTGGATCAGCCTGATGCTAGCGGTCCAGTCCTGGCCGCAAAAATAAACTGCTTCGCAGTCTGCGCAAATCACCGGTACATTCCGTAGTGGTCCCGGCGGGTGATTCCGGTGGACCTGTGGTGACTGCCGTGTGCATTTTTTCTGCACACGGGCCGCGGGTGCATCGGGCATCCGGCATTCCCCGCGCCCTTGTGTCCAGCGCGGGATTGCGGACGCATAGCCGGCCGTTATCGCCCGCGAAAGCGGGCGACCCGGTATTCCAGAGCGGATATGACGGAATCGAAAAGCTGCGACGTACTGGATACCCCGCTTTCGCGGAGTATGACGATCTGGATGGTGCAGTATTTCGTAACCCGCCGAGCGAAGCGACATGCGCGTCCTTCGCCCCGGGGTTACGATTGCCGTCGCGGGAACGACCATCGCCTCACGCCGTCTTCGCCGCCTTCAATCCCAGCCGCGACTCGACCTGCTCGCGCATCACGAATTTCTGGATCTTGCCGGTAACGGTCATCGGAAACGCATCGACGAATTCGACGTAGCGCGGGATCTTGTTGTGGGCGATCTGGCCCTGGCAGAAGCCGCGGACGTCCTCGGCGGTCAGCGTCTCGCCAGCACGGACGCGGACCCAGGCGCAGAGCTCCTCGCCATAGCGGTCGTCGGCGACGCCGAAGATCTGCACGTCCTGGATTTTCGGATGCTTGTAGAGAAACTCCTCGATCTCGCGCGGATAGAGGTTCTCGCCGCCGCGTATCACCATGTCCTTGATGCGGCCGACGATGTTGCAATAGCCTTCTTCGTCGATCACGGCGATATCGCCGGTATGCATCCAGCCGCTCGCGTCGAGCACGTCGGCGGTCTTTTGCGGCTCGTCCCAATAGCCCTGCATGATGCTGTAACCGCGCGTGCACAATTCACCGCGTTCGCCGCGCGGCACCATGCGGCCTTCGAGATCGACCACCTTGACCTCGACATGGGGATGGATGCGGCCGACAGTCGACACCCGGCGCTCCAGCGGATCGTCGGTCGAGCTTTGGAAGCTGACGGGGCTGGTTTCGGTCATGCCATAGGCGATCGTCACCTCGCGCATGTTCATCTGCTCGTTGACCCGCCGCATCACCTCGATCGGGCAGGGCGCGCCGGCCATGATGCCGGTCCGCAGCGACGACAAATCGAATTTGGAAAACTCGGGATGATCGAGTTCGGCGATGAACATGGTCGGCACGCCGTACAGCGTCGTGCATTTTTCCTTCTCGATGGTCTGCAGCGTCGCCAGCGGATCGAAACCTTCGCCGGGATAGACCATCGCGGCGCCGAGCGTCACGGAAGCAAGATTGCCCATCACCATGCCGAAGCAGTGATAGAGCGGCACCGGAATGCAGATGCGGTCTTTTTCGGTCAGGCGCATCGCGCGGCCGGTGAAATAGCCGTTGTTGAGAATGTTGTGATGCGTCAGCGTGACGCCTTTGGGCGATCCCGTGGTGCCGCTGGTGAATTGAATGTTGACGGGATCGTCGAATTGCAGCTGGGCGGCAAGCGCTACAAGGGCGGTTTTGTGGCGCTCACCGCCCATCCGCGCGACCTCCTCGAACGGAATGGTGCCGGGGAAGGCGGGTTCGCCGACCTGGATCACGCTGCGCAATTGCGGCAATCGCGCCGCGTGCAGGTCGCCAGGTCTGGACTTCGCCAGTTCCGGCAGCAGCGTATTCAGCATCTCCATGTACTTAGAGGTCTTGAACGCGGTCGCGGTGACGATCGCGGCGCAGCCGACCTTGGCGAGAGCGAATTCCAGTTCGGTGAGCCGGTAGGCCGGGTTGATGGTCACGAGAATGAGGCCGGCCTTGGCGGCCGCGAATTGCGTCAGCGCCCATTCCGGCCGGTTCAGCGACCAGACGCCGATCCGCGCGCCGCGCTCGAGACCGAGCGCGAGAAAGCCCGCGGCCAGCGCATCGACCCGTTCGGCCAGTTCCTTCCAGCTCCAGCGCACATGATGGCTCGGCGACACCATCGCATCGCGATTGGCCCAGCGTTGGGCGGCAAGATCGAGGCTGCGTCCGATGGTGTCGCCCAAGAGCGGCGCATCGGCTATGCCGCACACATAACTGTCGGCTCTTTCGGTCAAATCCGTTTCTCCGTGCGGCGGCAGAATCTTGCCAGTCGCATCTTCCTTCATCCCTCGCGATGCGCGCAAGAGCGAGCCGCTCGGGAAGAACTGACTATTTCCTCACGCCGCTTTTTGCGACGCATCCAAACCGGCATAGATGCCGCGTTCGAAGCCCGCAAAGGCTTCCAGGCATTTTTTGTCGGCAAACGGAAACAATTGCATCAGGATCACGCCGGCCACGTCACGTACCGGGTCAATCCAGTAATAAGTATTGGCAAGGCCTGCCCAGGCGAGGCTGCCGGCGCTACGGCCCTCAGGCGTCATGGCGGTGTTGATCATGAAGCTCAGGCCCCATTTCTTCACGATGTCCGGATAGAGATCGACGTCGTTGGTGACGAAGGCGATCGCCGAGGTCATCTTGCCCATGGAGAGTTCGCCGATGTGGTTCTGCCCCATCTGCGCGACGGTCTCCGGCTTCAGCAATTGGTGGCCGTTGCCGCTGCCCTTGTTCAGGATCATCTGGGTGAACTTGAGATAATCGCCTGCGGTGCCGTAGAGTCCGCCGCCGCCCATATGGAACTCGGGATCCTGTTCCAGTTCGAACGGAATCGCCGACAGCGATCCATCCTCGTTGCGCTTGTGCATGCCGACCAGCCGCTTGCGTTGTGCGGCGCCGATCTTGAAGCCGGTGTCGCTCATGCCGAGCGGGGTGAACAGATGATCGCGCAGATAGGCATCGAGCCGCTTGCCGCTCGCTGCTTCCACCGCCTTGCCGACGAAATCGATGCTGATGCCGTATTCCCAGCGGGTGCCGGGATCGGTCATCAGCGGCGTCTTCAACGCGTCGTTCTTGCAGGTGGTGACCGAGGGTGTGCCGGTCTTTTCGAGATATTGCACCATGTCGCCATTCCACATGTCGTAGGCGAAGCCGGCGGTATGGGTCATCAGATGACGCAACGTGATGGGCTTCTTCGCGGGCCGGAGTTTCGGCATGCCGTTGGCGTCGAAGCCTTCCAGCACTTGCGGCGCGGCGAGGTCGGGCAGCACCTTGCCGACCGGTTCGTCCAGCGACAGCTTGCCCTGCTCGACCAATTGCATAGCGGCGGCGGCCGTGATCGCCTTGGTCATCGAGGCGATCCAGAACACGCTGTCTGGCGTCATCGCATTTTCCTTGGCGTCGTCTTTGGACAAATCGCGTTTACCGAACGCGCCCTGATAGATCACATCCCTCGATGTCGCTGCCATCGCGACCACGCCGGAAATCTCTTCGGCGTCGCTCATCCCGTGCAAAACCTGATCGATCTGAGCTTTGCTTTGCATGGGGCTCCTCCGGGTCATTTTTCAGAAGTCCGCAATTTTCCTCCCGGCGCGGGAACCTCGCAAGGCCGCCCGACGGATTGCCGCGGTGGTCGCGATCTCGTGATCGGCGGCGCGGGTCGATGGTTCGCGCCGCGTTTTGCGTGCGATCTTTGCCCGGTAAGCTCACAATTTGCGGTGGATTGTCGGGCCCGAGCCAATGACCCCCGGACCCGCCGGAGCTATGTTTAGGTTACTACCAAAGCTGAACATGATTTTAGTTGTAAGAGGCTCTGATTTCAGCGCAGATGGACGTTGCCGAACCTGTAATTCGATAGAAACATTGACCTTTTTGGCATTGCGGAGAGACGTAAGGATGATCTCGACCTGGAGTGAATGGAAGCGGTACCCCCGCGCGGAACGCGGCGAGAACATCGATGCTCCGATCAGCCCCGGCATCTATGAAGTCCGCTATGCCGGTACCGGTGCGCTGCACTCCTTTGGCGCGGTCGATAACGTCGCTTCCGCGCTGGCGATGCTGACGATTGGCTCCAAATCATGGTTCAGTCGCCGCGAAACCATAGCGACGCCCGATCTCGAATATCGCACCTGCGCGACCTCAACCAAGGCGGACGCCAAGGCCGCCGCGGAGCGCATGATCGGCCGCCGCGAAACTTACATGAGCGGCGCGGCCTGATCGACCGACCGGCTTCGACGGCCGGCTTTTTGATCCTCAAGATTGCTTGAAGTTCGCCGCGCCCGCGGCCGCTGTATTGCGGCCGGTTTCGGCTTATGTTGTTGTGAGGTACCCCAAAAAAATCGAGGAGCGATGCCATGAACCCGCCCGTTGCCGCGCGTGCCGCGCAAACTTCGCAGCCGTCGCTGCGCGATCGTCTCAAGGATTCGTCATTGCTGCGCGAGCATTGCTACATCGACGGGGCCTGGACCGGCACGCCGGCTACCTCGGTCAACAATCCGGTCAATGGCGTGGAACTGGCGAAGGTGCCGAAAATGGGCACCAAGGAAGCGACCGAGGCCGTCGAAGCCGCCGAGCGCGCCTTTCCGGCCTGGGCCAAGCTCACCGCCAAGCAGCGCTCCCATATCCTGCGCAAATGGTTCGAACTGGTCGTCGCCAATCGCGAGGACCTCGCGCTGATCCTCACTTCCGAGCAGGGCAAGCCGCTGGCGGAATCGCTCGGCGAAGTCGATATCGGCGCGGCCTATATCGAGTTCTTCGCCGAAGAGGCGCGGCGCGTCTACGGCGAGACCATTCCGACGCAGCGGCCGGATGCGCGGCTGCTCGCGATCAAGCAGCCGATCGGCGTCTGTGGCGCGATCACGCCGTGGAATTTCCCGAACTCGATGATCACCCGCAAGGTTTCGCCGGCGCTGGCGGCCGGCTGCACCGTGGTGTTGAAACCCGCCAACGAGACGCCGCTCTCGGCGCTGGCGCTCGCGGCGCTGGCAGAGAAGGCCGGCGTGCCCAAGGGCGTGCTCAACATCATGACCGGCAATTCGTCGGCGATCGGCAAGGTGCTTGTGCGAACATCCGGCGGTGCGCTTTGTCGGCTTCACCGGATCGACCGAAGTCGGCAAGATCCTGTACCAGCAGGCGTCGGTCGGCGTGAAGAAGCTCGGGCTCGAGCTCGGCGGCAACGCACCCTTTGTAGTGTTCGACGATGCCGATATCGATGCCGCGGTCGAAGGCGCCATGGTCTCGAAGTACCGCAACATGGGCCAGACCTGCGTTTGCGCCAACCGGCTCTACGCTCAGGACAAGATCTACGACGAGTTCGTGGAAAAGCTGTCGAAGAAGGTCGCGGCGATGAAGATCGGCGACGGCACCGAGGCCGGCGTGACGCAGGGTCCGCTGATCAACATGGACGCCGTCGACAAGGTCGAAAAGCACATCGCCGACGCGGTCAAGGGCGGCGCCAAGATCATCACCGGCGGCAAGCGCCATGCGCTCGGCGGCAGTTTCTTCGAGCCGACCGTGCTCGCCAATGTCAAGCCGGATGCGCTGGTCGCGCATGAGGAAACCTTTGGTCCGCTGGCGCCGGTGTTCCGCTTCAAGGACGAAGCCGAGGTGATCGCGATGTGCAACAATTCGCCGTTCGGGTTGGCCTCATACTTTTACTCGCGCGATCTCGGTCGGGTATGGCGCGTCGCCGAAGCGCTGGAGTCCGGCATGGTCGGCGTCAATACCGGCCTGATCACCACCGAAGTGGCGCCCTTCGGCGGCGTCAAGGAAAGCGGCCTCGGCCGCGAAGGCTCGCATCACGGCATGGAAGAATATGTTGAGATCAAATACGTGATGATGGCGGGGGTTTAGTTTTGACTGCGATTGCGAAGAGCGAATGGTTGTCCCTTCTCCCCTTGTGGGAGCAAGGTGCCTGCGCGCAACGAAGGCGGATGAGGAGTAATCACACACGCTGCCGTCGCGGCTACCCTTCACCGGTCTCGTCACCGCTACGCGGTGCCGATCCACCTCTCCCACAAGGGGATGACGGGAAGTAGGCGCGGCCTTCGCTTCTACCTTCGCAGCACCGCGATCGTGCGGTTGGCGAACGTCAGCCGTTCGGCCATGACGGAGACGAAATAGGTCAACAGCTTGTGGCTCAAGGCGGGATCGTCGGTTTTGATGGCCTCGAACTGATCGGCGTTCAGCACATAGAGGACGCTGGCGATTTCGGCCTGGATGGTGGCGCTGCGCGGCACTTGTGAGACCAGGCCCATCTCGCCGATCGTGGTGTAGCGGCCGAGACTGCGCACGCGCGTGGTGCGGTTTTCGTCGGTGCCGACCATGATGCCGACGCGGCCTTCGAGGATGAAATGCATGGAATCGGCGGCGTCGCCGGCCCGGACGATGGTTTCTCCGGCGTCGACCTCGATGCGTTCGCAACGATGCATCAGCGCGATGGCGTCGTGTTCGTTACCCAGGATCTGGGTGAACCACTGGCGCAGGCTGGCCTCTTCCTGTTCGAGCCCCTGATGCTGTCCGATTATTTCGTTCTCGCACCACTCCAGCGCATGATCCAGTTCGGGCACGACGCTGACCTCGGGCGTAATGAATCCGCTGGAACGCAGCGCCTTCTCGGTGGCCTTTGGCAGATGTACCAGAACCAGCTTGATGCCGCGATCCTGCGCGGTGCGCTTGATCTGGGCGAAACTATAGGCCGCCGAGGAATCGATGCCGGTGACGAGCTTGAAGTCGAACATCAGGAACCGGCACTCCGGATGGCGGGCGAGCAGCGCCTTGACGTGCTGGTAAAGGCGGTTGGCCGAACCGAAGAACAGATAGCTCTGCAGGTTCAGGCCCTGGATCTTGCCGCCATGCGCCGAAAGCACCGCCTGGTCGTCGCGCGAGCGGTCCAGCGAACTGCGGAATTCCGAGCCATTGAAATGGTACTTGATGGAATTGACCCGCGCCGCGCTGAGCGCGAACGTGGCACAGCCGATCACGACCCCGAATCCAATGCCGGCGATAAAACCCCACTGCACGATGATGGCAATGTTCGCCAGCAGCGACAGATATTCCGGCACCGAAAGCCGTCGCCGCGATTCGACGATCCATCGATGCAACTGGTCCGCGGCGAGATAAATCAGCAGTCCGCCAAGTACGAATTTCGGCATGTAGCCGAGCAACATCGGCGCGAACGCGAGCATCAGCGCCGAAATCGCAGCGACCGTCAGGCCGGAGAGCGGGCCGGTCCCGCCGCCATTGAAGTTCAGTACGGTACGGCTGACCGAAATGCAGCCGGGGTAGCCGCCGAATACGCCGGACAGCATGTTGGCAAGGCCGGTGGCTTTGAGCTCGCGCTCGAGATTGGTCTCGCGGTGCAGCGCCACCTCGATGCCGGCGGTGTTGAACAGGGTGCTCGACGCCGTCACAAACATCACCGCGATCAGATCGCCACTCAGTTCGGGCAACGCGTGCCAGGGATAGCGGCCGATCTCCATGGCACTCCATGGCAGCATCAGGGAGACATTTGGCGGAGGCTGAAAAGTCCAGCCTGAGACCTGCGCCTGGGTCGGCGAAAGCCCTGCCAGCCAGAACATGATATGGGCCGCGACCACGCCGCCGATCAGGATGACCGGCAGTCCGAACGGGCTGCGGGAGCGATGCCAGGTCAGATACAGGATCAGCGCCATGACGCAGGCCGCGCCCAGCTCGGACAGCGTCAACGGATTTGCGAATTGTCCGAGCGTTGCGAACTGCAGGCGAATGCCGGTGATGACGCGAACCGCCCCGAGCAGGATCAGGCAGCCGGTCGCACCAAGAAATCCGCCGACCACCGGATAGGGTACATAGCGAATCGCACGACCCATTCGCGTCACGCCGAAGCAATAGAGCACAATGCCGGTCGCGATGCTGGCGAGCCCGAATGTGATGAGAACTGGTACCACCGGTGAAGCCTGCGAACTGGCCGCCATTCGCTCCAGCAGCGATGACGCCAATATGCCGGTCATCGCGGCGGTCGAACTCTCCGGGCCTCCGACGGCAAAAGGAATCGAGCTTCCGAACGCGAGTACGGCAGCGATGGCCGCCGACGAGAGGAAGGTCACCGCCACGCCATAGGAGAGATACGGTGTCAGCGGACCGGAAAAGATGAGCAGCGCGTAGGACATGCAAAAGGTGACGTTCAGGACGCTGGCAGCGCTGCCGCCGAGAATGTCGTTGAGCGCGACATGCAGCTTCGACCGGGAATGAATGGACAGACTGACCACGTGCGTTTTGTCCCCCGATGTCCGGCGTCACTGGTAAACGACTACAATGCGCCCGGACAACCATATTCTCGCGACGGTGCCGGGCTGCGGGCAAAATCTTTCGCGCGGAACCTGGGCGCCCATGACGGTTTTGATTCAAGCGGAACCAAGAACGCTCTGGCGTTCGATCACCCAGCAGTTGACGGCTTGATGGAAATTGTAAGGACCGGGCGCGGTCATATGCGTCTTGAGATATTTGAACCCAGCCTTCTGCAGCGTGCGATTAGGCGCAACATTGAAGGCATGCGGCTCGCAGAACAGCCGCTTCAGCTTCAGCTGCTCGAAATAAAGAGTCACGCTGAGGGGAACGCATTCCGCGCCGATTCCGCTGTTGCGCCGCGCGGGGTCGATGATGTGGATATGCATATGGGCCTCTGCGCCATAGGTGATCTCGTCCGCGGTCGAAAAGCCCACCGGCTCGCCGTCCTGCAGCCAGATCGCCATCACCGCATCGCATTGCTCGATCGGCATTTCGGCTTCGCGCCGCAGCCGTTCCCGGAAGGACTCGGCGGACGGAAAGCGCGTTGGATCAAGGCCCAGCGTCTCCATATATTCCGGCGTGGCGTTCAGAAAGTAATCGACGATGATGTCGGTTTCCGAAACCGTCATCTCCCGAACGGTCAGCATCAGCCCGCTCCGTGGATCGCCAGGTCGGTCGCGGTGACGCGGCGATAGGCTTCGAGATAGCGCTTGCTGGTGGCGTCCACCACGCTCGCAGGCAGTGGCGGCGCCGGCGCATCGCCGTCCCAGCGGCCGGCGCGACGCTCGGCGTCGAGATAGTCGCGCAGCGGCTGCTTGTCGAAACTCGGCTGCGACTTTCCCGGCTGGTAGATATCGGCGGCCCAGAACCGGGAACTGTCGGGGGTCATCACTTCGTCGATCAGGATAATGCGCCCATCGCGGTCGCGGCCGAATTCGAACTTGGTGTCGGCGATAATGATGCCGTGCTCCCGGCTGATCTTTTCGCCGCGCGAATAGACCGCGCGGGTCATGCTCTCCAGTCTCTCGGTGACGTCCTCGCCGAGGATCTCGCGCATCCTGCCGACGGTGATGTTTTCGTCGTGGCCGGTCTCGGCCTTGGTCGCCGGGCTGAAGATCGCAGGTTCGAGTTTGCCGCTTTCGAGCAGGCCTGGCGCAAGTTCTTCGCCCGCCAGCGTGCCTTCCGCCGCATATTCCTTCCACGCCGAGCCCGAGAGATAGCCGCGGATCACGCATTCGATCGGAAACACCGTGGTGTGCTTGCACAGCATCGCTCGCCCGGCGAGCGAGGCACGGTGGTCCTTGAGCGCCGGCACTTCCTTGATGATGCCATCGGCATCGGCGCTGATCATGTGGTGCGGCACCACGCCTTCGAGCTGCCTGAACCACCAGGCACTGATCTGGGTCAGCACCGCGCCCTTCATCGGAATAGTCTCGGCCATCACCACATCGAAGGCGCTGATGCGATCGGTTGTGAGCAACAGTACGCGATCCTCACCGACGGCATAGATGTCGCGCACCTTGCCGCGTCCGATCCGGGGCAGGGGAAGATCACTGGCAAGCATCGTATTCATCAGGTCAGGCCTACAGGCTGCGAACTGGCGGGGAAAGACGGAAACAGGGGAGATAGCTCACTCCGGCAGCGGAATGAACTCATGCTCCTGCGGGACAGCGTCAAAACGGCCGGTTTTCCAGTCCTGTTTGGCCCGTTCGATCCGCTCCTGGCTGGAAGAGACGAAATTCCACCAGATATGGCGTGGGCCTTCCAGCGCGTCGCCGCCAAGGAACATCATCCGGGTGGGCCGTATGGTCTTTACGGTGATACGATCACCGGGGCGGAATATCAGCAGTTGCGGCGCCTCGTGGCGGTCACCTGCGATCTCGATCTCGCCATCGACGACATAGATCGCGCGCTCTTCGTGGTCAGCATCCAGCGGCAGGCTCACGCCGGCCTGCGCGTTCACCTCGGTGTAGAACCACGGCGACACCATCGTCACCGGGGATTTCGCGCCGAACGACTGGCCCGCGATGATGCGCGCGGTGAAGCCTTTTTCCTGCACGGTCGGCAGGCTGTCGGCGGCATAATGCTGGAACGACGGCGCGATTTCCTCGGAAGTTTTTCGGCAGCGCGATCCAGCTTTGCAGGCCCAGCATTTTCTGGCCGTCGCGGCGTTGCACGTCGGGCGTGCGCTCGGAATGCGCGATGCCGCGTCCGGCGGTCATCAGGTTCATCGCGCCGGGCTGGATTTCCTGAACATTGCCCTCGCTGTCGCGGTGCATGATGCTGCCGTCGAACAGATAGGTGACGGTGGCAAGCCCGATATGTGGATGCGGCCGCACGTCCATGCCCTTGCCGGCGATGAACTGCACCGGGCCGAAATGATCGAAGAAGATGAACGGTCCGACCATCTGCCGTTTGCCATGCGGCAGCGCGCGCCTTACCTCGAAGCCGTCGCCGAGATCGCGGGTGCGCGGCACGATGACAAGCTCGAGCGCATCGCAGGATTTCGGGTCGCCGAGCACGGGATCGTTGGTCGGTTGCCAGCTCATGGGAACTCCGTTGATCTTTGTGGGATCCTAGCAGGAATTGATTTCGTCGTCCCGGCTACGCCGCAACAAAAGCCTACACATGGCGTGCAGCCCTTTCGCAACAGCTTTGCGGTTGCTACTGCCTTGCCGAGCTGGGTCGCCTGCTCGACGCGATCGAAGCGTTCCAGCGATAGGATAGCATCCGCCAGTTGATCGGCGCGGCCGTTCAGCACCGGGCGCGCCAGGGTGAGAAATTTCTGCTGCGTCGCCTGCGCGGAGGGGAACGAGGTCGGCTCGCCCGAGGGATCGGGCAACAGCCGCTCATGCACGCCGTCAACAGTGGTGATGCGGACGCGTGCGCCAAACGGATGGCTGCGGCCGATCTCGAGCCGGTCGTCCTGCATGACCTCGAACTTGTCGGCGAGCGCGTCGATGGCTTTGTCGCCGAGCCGGTCGTAGTCATCCCAGCCGAAGCGGCCCTGATCGAGCGCGACCGCGCCAGTGAAGAACATCGAGAACTGGCCGCCGACAATGGAGGTCGGATGCCGCTTGGTCGCGGCATCGCCCGTCAGCGTGATGCCGTTTCGATGCAGCCCGATCTCGACGCGCTTGACCTGGTTCGGCGTCAGATTGTGCTCGCGCCGCATCGCGATCAGCGCATCGATCGCCGCATGCGTGTAGCGGCAGCTCGGATACGGCTTTACGCCGATGTTCAAGGTCTCGTAGACCTTGCCGAGTCCAGCCACCACCTTGTCGGGATGGGCGTTGTCGCTGTAGCCGACCAACAGGCCATGCTTGCCTTCGATCGATTTCGTCGAGCCGACAAATTCGTTGCGCGCCAGGGTTGCGGCGATCACGCCGTTCATCGCCGCGGCGCCGACCTGATAGCGTTTGTTCCAGGCGCCATTGACCAGGAATTGCAGCGAACCCGCTGCCTGGCTGCCGGAGACGCCGAACGCTGCGATGATCTGCTTTTTCGAAAGCCCGAACAGCTTTGCCGCCGCCGCCGCGGCGCCATAGGTGCCGGCCGTCGCAGTCGGGTGGAAGCCGCGGGCGTAGTGCGAGGTCGGATCGAGCGCGTTGCCGAGCCGGCAGCACACCTCGTAGCCCGCGACGATCGCGGTCAGTACGTCGCGGCCGGAAGCGCCGACCATCTCGCCAACCGCGAACGCTGCCGGAACCACCGGCGCGCTGGCATGCAGCGAGGAATCCGCATGCGTGTCGTCGAAATCAAGCGAATGGCCGAGCGCGCCGTTGAGCAATGCCGCCACCGCCGGTGTCCAGGTCTTGCTGTCGCCAAACACGGTTGCTTCGCCCTTGCCGTCGAGCGCGAGCGCTTCCAGCATCTTGAGCAGCGCAGGCGTGGATTCCGCATCGCGCCGCGCCCGGATCGCGCTGCCAAGAAAATCCAGCGTCAACGCCTTGGCGCGCTCTGCCACCTGCGGTGGGATGTCGGTGAATTTCAGCTCGGCGACATAGTTGGCGAGTGTCGCGGTTTCGTTGGCCATGTCATTTATCCCGTCAGCCTTTTACCGTCATTGCGAGCCAACGGGTCGGGCGAATGCCCGCCCGATGACAGGCTCCGCGAAGCAATCCAGTCTTTCCTTCGCAGCTCTGGATTGCTTCGTCGCTTCGCTCCTCGCAATGACGACGTAACATTTGGTACGGCCACCCGCTTACAGCGTCAACCTGCGCTATCGGCGGGTCAGACCCTTGCTTTCGACGCCAGATCAGCAGATCAGACCGACGGTCTCGCGTCGCATTTTTTCATCGTGCGCCAAACCTGCGCGCCAGCAGCCGGAAACGCAAAACCAGAAGCGTGGCATAAACCGCGGTGCCACAGGACAGCCCGATCCAGACGCCGGTCGCGCCGAGCCCGGTCGAGAAGCCGAGCGCGCAGGCCGTGGTAAAGCCGACCAGCCAATACCCGATCGCGGCAAACAGCAACGGGATCCTCGTGTCGTTCATGCCGCGCAACGCTCCGACTGCGATGCTCTGGATGCCGTCGCCGATGAAAAAGGTGGCGCCGATCAGCAACAGGTTGGCGGTCAAGGCGACGGCGGCATCGGCACCATCGGCGCTGCCGAAGAAGAACCGCCCGATCGCAAACCGGCTCAGGATCACCAGTAGCGTGAAAACCGCAGCCAGCGAGATTCCGAGCAGCAGTGCCACCAGCCCCGCGCGTTTCACGCCGCCGGCGTCGAAGCGGCCGACGGCGTGCCCGACCCGTACCGTCGCCGCCATGCCGATGCCGTAGGGCACCATGAACAGGATCGTGGTGATCTGGAGGGCGACCTGATGCGCCGCCAGCGCGGTGGTGCTGATCAGACCCATCAACAATGCTGCAGCGGAGAACAATCCATATTCCAGCATGAACGACAGCGAGATCGGCGCGCCAATCGCCACCAGTTGCCGCATCAAGGGCCAGTCGATGCGCCAAGCGTGCCCCAGCACCTGATATTTCCGGAACGGGCGAATGCGCGTTGCAAACCACAGCCCGGCCAGCAGGGTGGCGAAATTGACCATCGAGGTGGCAAGCCCCGCGCCGAACAATTCCAGCCGAGGAAAACCCCATTCGCCGTAGATCAGGAGATACACCGCGAGCGCGTTGGTCGGGATCGCGGCTAAGGTGATCCACAGTGCCGGTTGCGGCCGGTTAACCGCGCCCATGAAACCGCGGATCGCCATGAACCACAGCGCGGGGGTGACGCCCCAGACCAGGCCCAATAGATATTGTTGCGCAAGGTGGGCCGCCGCGGGCGCCTGGCCCAGCGCCAGCAGGATGTCTTCGCCGTAGAACGAGAACGGCATGATCGGCAGCGAGATCAAGAGGCCCGCCCACAGACCGGCGCGCAGCGCGCGCCGCATCCGGTGCGGATCACGCGCCCCGAACGCCTGTGCGACCAGCGGCGCGACCGCCGACACCAGTCCCATGCCGATAGTGAAGCTGATGAAATATACCGTGCCGGCCAGCGCGGCCGCGGCAACGGCTTCATTGCCGAGGCGCCCGATGAAGGCGAGATCGGTCGTCATCATCGCGATCTGTCCGAGCTGCGTCAGCGCCATCGGCACCGCGAGCCGCAGCGTCTCGGTCAATTCAGCGGTAAGATGCGGGCTGGAAAACGCCGCGATCCGCGTGGCGGCTCGTTCGCGGTCGATGTCGTCGATGGAAATCATGCGGCCAGACTAGCATCGCTGGCTGCCGAAAATGTGTCGGTGGCCTCGCGGTTGCGTTGAGAGAACGATCGGCGACCGCCTATGACGCTAACCGCGGGTTCGCTCGGGAACGCGCGTGATCCTGGCGCCCAGCGCGTTGAGGCGTTCGTCGATGCGCTCATAGCCGCGTTCGATCTGGTCGGCATTGTTGATGATGCTGGTGCCTTCCGCGCATACCGCGGCCAGCAGCATCGCCATGCCGGCGCGAATGTCGGGCGAGATCATCGATGCGCCATGCATGCGGCTTGGGCCGGCCACGATGGCGCGATGCGGATCGCACAGCACGATGCGCGCGCCCATCGCGATCAGCTTGTCGACAAAGAACATCCGGGACTCGAACAGCTTCTCGAACATCAGGATCACGCCGTCGCACTGGGTCGCGGTCACGATCGCGATCGACATCAGATCGGCTGGAAACGCCGGCCACGGCTGGTCCTCCAGTTTCGGCACATGTCCGCCGAAATCGTCGCGGATCTTCATGGCCTGGTTGGAGGGCACCACCAGATCGTCACCCTCGACGCCACAGACGATACCGAGTCGCTCAAAACCCATCCGGATCGAGCGCAGATGCTCAACACCAGCGTGCGCGATACGCAGCGGCGAGCGCGTCACCGCGGCCAGCCCGATCAGCGAGCCGACCTCGATATGGTCGGGGCCGATCGAGTAATCCGCGCCACCGAGCGTCGCCGGACCATGCACGATCATCGTGTTGGTGCCGATGCCTTCGATGCGGGCGCCGAGCGCCACCAGGAAATGCGCGAGATCCTGCACATGCGGCTCGGACGCAACGTTGCGCAGATAGCTAGTGCCATGGGCGGCGACCGCGGCGACCAGCGCGTTTTCAGTGGCCGTTACACTGGGCTCGTCAAGGAACACGTCGGCGCCTCTCAGCTTCGAGGCGCGGAACTCGATCCGATGGTTCGTGGTAACGGTGGCGCCGAGCTGCTCGAAGGCCAGGAAATGCGTATCGAGCCGCCTTCGTCCGATGACGTCGCCGCCGGGCGGGGGCAGTGCGACCTCGCCGCAGCGCGCCAGCAATGGCCCCGCCAGCAGGATCGACGCGCGGATCCGCGCGCACAGGCCCGGATCGAGATCGGCGGCGCGAATCTCTTTCGCGTGGATATCAAGCGTGTTGCGGCTTTGCCAATCGGCCGATGCACCGACCGAGCGGATCAATTCCACCAGCGTTTCGGTATCGCGAATCCGCGGAACGTTCCGCAGCGTCACCGGATGTTCGGTCAGAAGCGCTGCTGCAATGATCGGGAGCGCGGCGTTCTTGTTGCCGGAGGGCTCGATGGTCCCCGCCAGACGATGGCCGCCTTCAACCATGTATTGAATTGGCGGCAAGCGGCTACGTGCCTCACACGTCGACGGTAGCGCTGAGCGAATTGTCCTGGATGAAATCGCGACGCGGCTCGACCACGTCACCCATCAGTTTGGTGAAGATGTCGTCGGCCTCGTCAACCTCCTTGACCCTCACCTGCAACAGCGAGCGTTCGTTGGCATCGAGCGTTGTTTCCCAGAGCTGGTCCGGGTTCATCTCGCCGAGGCCTTTGTAGCGCTGCAACTGCACGCCCTTGCGGGCGGAGTCGGTGACCGCCTCGAACAGGCTGACGGGACCATGGATCACAGTCTCGGTATCCTTGCGCCGCAACAGCCCGGGTTTCGGATAGACCTCCTGCAGCTTCGCGGCGTAGCTGTCGAGCTTGCGCGCGTCGGCGGAGCCGAGCAGCGCATCGTCGATCATCGCAACGTCCTTGACGCCGCGCACGGTTCGCTCGAAGGAGAATCCTTCGCCTTCGGTGAACCGCCCGGTCCAGCCGCGCTCAACCTCGTCAGCCAATGCGTCGAGCCTTCGCGCGATATATTCCGCCGCCGCATTGGCGGTCGTGACATCGTTGGTGATCTTCGGGCTCAGTACGCCGGCAATCGCGGCCTGTTCGACGACCTTGCGGTCATATCGGCTGTGCAGATTGTTCAGCGTCGCGCGGATCACCCGGGCGTCCTCGACCAGCGCCTGCAAATCGCGTCCGCTACGATCCTCGCCGGTGGCCGCCTTGAACACGCATTCGTCAATCCCGGTCGCGATCAGATAATCTTCCAGCGCTCGCTCGTCCTTGAGGTACTGCTCGGACTTGCCGCGCGTGATCTTGTAGAGCGGCGGCTGCGCGATATAGAGATAGCCGCTGTCGATCAGCGAGGGCATCTGGCGGAAGAAGAACGTCAACAGCAGTGTGCGGATATGCGCGCCATCGACGTCAGCGTCAGTCATCAGGATGACCTTGTGATAGCGCAGCTTGGAGAGATCAAAATCCTCGCGGCCGATGCCGGTGCCCAAGGCTGCGATCAGCGTGCCGATCTGCTCGGAGCCCAGCATCTTGTCGAAGCGCGCGCGCTCGACATTGAGGATCTTGCCGCGCAGCGGCAATATAGCCTGGTATTCGCGGTTGCGACCCATCTTGGCGCTGCCGCCCGCCGAATCGCCCTCGACGATGAACAGTTCGGCCTTTTCCGGGTCTGTCTCCTGGCACGGGGCGAGCTTGCCCGGCAGCGAGGCGTAATCCAGCGAGCCTTTTCGCCGGGACAATTCGCGCGCCTTGCGTGCGGCTTCGCGCGCAGCCGCGGCTTCCACCACCTTGCCGACGATGGTCTTGGCTTCCGCGGGATGTTCCTCGAACCAGGCAGCGATCGCCTCGTTGATCACGCTCTCGACCACGGGGCGGACTTCCGAGGACACCAGTTTGTCTTTGGTCTGCGAGGAGAATTTCGGGTCGGGCACCTTCACCGACAGCACCGCGGTGAGGCCTTCGCGGCAATCGTCGCCGGTCAGCGCGATCTTCTCGCTCTTGGCGTTGGCGTCGGCGTAGCCATTGACCTGGCGCGTCAGCGCGCCGCGGAAGCCTGCGAGATGCGTGCCGCCGTCGCGCTGCGGAATGTTGTTGGTGAAGCACAGCACGTTCTCATGGTAGCTGTCGTTCCACCATAGCGCCGCCTCGACGCTGATGCCGTTCTGCTCGGCATTGACCATGATCGGGAAGGGTACCATCGCCTTCTTGTTGCGATCGAGATATTTGACGAATGCCTCGACGCCGCCCTGGTAATGCATCTCCTCGCGCTTTTCGACCGCGTGGCGCTGGTCCGACAGCACGATGTTGACGCCGGAATTGAGGAACGCGAGCTCGCGCAGCCGATGCTCAAGGGTAGCGAAATCATATTCGACGTTGGTGAACGTCTCTTTCGAGGCGAGGAACGTCACCTCGGTGCCGCGCTTGCCGTTGGCGTCGCCGACGACTTTCAGCGGAGCCACCGCATCGCCATGGGCGAACTCGATGTAATGCTCCTTGCCGTCGCGCCATACCCGCAATTGCAGTTTGCTCGACAGCGCGTTGACCACGGAGACGCCGACGCCGTGCAGGCCGCCGGAAACCTTGTACGAATTCTGGTCGAATTTGCCGCCGGCATGCAGCTGCGTCATGATGACTTCGGCGGCCGAAATGCCTTCACCCTTGTGGATGTCGACGGGAATGCCGCGGCCGTCGTCGCGCACGGTGACGGAGCCCTCGGCGTTGAGCACGACTTCGACCGCCGTGGCATGTCCGGCAAGTGCTTCGTCGATCGCGTTGTCGACGACTTCGTAGACCATGTGATGCAGGCCGCTGCCATCATCGGTGTCGCCGATATACATGCCTGGCCGCTTGCGAACGGCGTCGAGACCCTTCAATACCCGGATCGATTCAGCGCCATATTCGTTCGCGATGGAACGATCAGTGTCGGCGGTGGTCCGCCGGGCAGGTTCTGTCATGTGAGGCCTACGAGGATGTCCCGAATCAGCGGCGCAAAACAGGCGCTGACGGACTTCAGTTTATGCCATGAAATAAGCCATGCGCCTAGCGCAAACGCTCTATTAACAAGTTATTGAATAGATAAGGCTTTTTGACGGTTTTTCAAGGCGCGAAAAACCCGGTTTGGCGGCGCCGAAAAAGCGTGATTCGGGAGCCTGTCGAGGGCTCGTAAGATCCAGATTTTCGTCCCCATCGGCCGAACTGCGGCCTTGAAACCACCCCCGCCGGTGAGGCCCGGTCAGCCGTTGCCGCGCGGCGCGATGCGGCCGTCTTCGACATCGAAAATCTGGCCGGATGCATCGATGTCAGTGAAGGCTGCAGGATCAGCGCCGGTCATCCAGACCTGGGCGCCGAGCGTTGTCAGTTCGCCGAACAGCGCCGCGCGCCTGGCGGGATCGAGATGCGCGACCACTTCGTCGAGCAGCAACAGCGGCGTGATGCCGGTCATCTCCGCAACGAGATTGGCATGCGCCAGCACCAGCCCGATCAGCAGGGCCTTTTGTTCGCCCGTGGAAGCGTCGCGCGCCGGCATGTTCTTCGGCGCGTAGACGACCTGAAAATCCGTCAGATGCGGACCGTCGAGCGTACGGCCGGCGGCGGCATCGCGGGCGCGGCCCTGGCGCAGGATTTCGCGATAGCGATCCTCGACCGAGGTCGCCGGCTCGCTCATCAGCGCGTTTTCCATCCAGCCATCGAGCATGATGTCGGCGGAGGGAAATGCGGATTGCGTCCCGCGCGCGCGCAGCATCGCGGCCAGCTTTGTCAGGGTCTGGCCGCGCATCGCGGCAACCGCGACCGCAAGCTCCGCGGTCTCGCGTTCGATCGCATCGCACCAATGGTCGTCGAAATTGCGCACCTCGAGCAGGCGATTGCGTGAGCGCAGCGAACGGTCCAGGGCGGAAACCCGCGCGGAATGCTCGCTGTCGATCGCCAGCACCAGGCGGTCGAAGAACCGCCGCCGCTCCGACGCAGCCCCGGTGAACAGGCCGTCCATCGCCGGCGTCAGCCACACCATGCGCAAATGATCGCCGAACGCGGTCGCCGAGCTCACCGGCTCGCGGTCAATCCGGCAACGCCGGTTCGCACCGGCAGCCTCGGTGCCCGGCGCGTCGATGCCGGTACCGAGGGTGGCCAGTCCCAGCGCGCCTTCGACCTCTGCGGACACCGCCCAGGATCCGTCGCCCTGATTATCGGCGACGTCATCGAGCGTGGCGCGGCGCAGGCCGCGTCCCGGCGACAGGAACGAGATCGCCTCGAGGCAGTTGGTCTTGCCGGCGCCGTTCGGTCCCACCAGCACCACCACATCACCCTGCGTCTCAAGGCTCGCCGCCCGATAATTGCGGAAATGCGTGAGCGTGAGGCGATGAATGCGGGAGGCGGTCATGTCGGTGGAGCGGGGCGTTCTTTCTCAATCGTCATTGCCGGGCCTGACCCGGCAATCCATCGTCCGCGTCAGCGGACAATGTCATCATATAGGTCTTTCCAATCGGGATTGCGTGCAACGATCAGGTCGACCTTCCATTCACGCGACCAGTGCTTGATGTTCTTCTCGCGCTAGAGCGCTGCCGCTATCGTGTCATGCGCCTCGAAATAGACCAGCATCTTGATGCCGTAGCGCTTGGTGAAGCCGTTCGCGAGGCCTTCGCGATGCTCATAGACGCGGCGTATCAGATTGTTGGTGACGCCGATATAGAGCGTTCCACCGGGCTTGCTGGCGAGAATGTAGACCCAGTAGTTCACCTTTCGAAGATGATGGATTGCCGGGTCAAGCCCGGCAATGACGGTTGGTGGAGATCACACCCGCATCGGCATCAGCACGTAGAGCGCGTCTTTGGAATCCTTGTCCTGCACCAGTGTCGGCGAGCCCGGATCGGCGAGCCGCAGCACCGCGACCTCGCCTTTGATCTGGGCGGCGATGTCGAGCAGGTAGCGCGAGTTGAATCCGATATCGAGCGCGTCGGAGGCGTATTCGACCTCGAGTTCCTCGGTCGCGCTCCCGGAGTCCGGGTTGGTCACTGACAGCACCAGCTTGCCGGCGGACAGCGCCAGCTTCACTGCGCGGCCGCGCTCACTGGAGATGGTCGAGACGCGATCGACCGCTGCTTCGAAATCCTTTTTGTCGACCACCAGTTCCTTGTCATTGTTCTGGGGAATGACGCGGCCATAGTCGGGGAAGGTGCCATCGATCAGTTTCGAGGTCAGCACCACATTGCCGATGGTGAAGCGGATCTTGCCTTGCGACAGCTCGATCTGGATTTCAGCCTCGCTGTCCTCGATCAGGCGTTGCACCTCGCCGACGGTCTTGCGTGGCACGATCACGCCGGGCATGCCATCCGCGCCCTTCGGCAAGGGTAAATCGACCTGAGCGAGGCGATGCCCGTCGGTGGCGACCGCGCGCAAGGTCGCTGCCTTGGCGGTGCCGGCCGCATGCAAATAGATGCCGTTGAGATAATAGCGGGTCTCTTCGGTCGAGATCGCAAACTGCGTGCGGTCGATCAGCCGTTTCATGTCGGCGGCGGCAAGCGTGAACGAATGCGTCATGTCGCCAGCGGCGAGATCCGGAAAATCGCTTTCCGGCAGCGTTTGCAGCGTGAAGCGCGAGCGGCCCGCGCGGATCGCCAGTACCGAGCGATCGCCGTCGCCTTCCAGCACGATCTGGGCACCGTCGGGCAGCTTGCGCACGATGTCGTAGAACATATGCGCCGGCACCGTGGTCGAACCGCCGGTTCCGGATTCCGCAGGCAGCGTTTCCATCACTTCGAGGTCGAGGTCGGTCGCCTTCATTGACAACCGCGTGCTCTCGGCGCGCACCAGCACATTGCCGAGGATAGGAATGGTGTTGCGGCGTTCAACCACGCGGTGGACGTGCCCCAACGACTTAAGGAGTTGCGCGCGTTCGACGGTAACCTTCATAGCAATACCCGCCTGTATCAGATGGAAATGCCGGGCGGCCCGGAGGGCGGGCCGAGGCGTCTGAAACCCCGAAAACCCGATCAGCGCTGGATTTGATCGAGCCCCCTTAAGGGGGAGCCCAAGGTGGCGCGGATAGGCCTTCAGCGCAAGGGATGCGTTGTCCCGTCCCCCACGTTTTGCCGGGCGATCTTGCTGTTCGCGGGCGGTCCCGTCATTGCGCCGGAACCGTCACGACGGTGCTGTTTCGATACCGTTGGGCGCGTGGAGGCGGCAGCCTTATTTCTGCGCTTATTCCTGCAACTGGCGCTTGAGCGATTCCACTTCTTCCGACAGTGCCACATCCTTGGACACCAGCCCCTCGATCTTGCGCACGGCGTGCAGCACCGTGGTGTGATCGCGTCCGCCAAAACGGCGGCCGATTTCCGGCAGCGAGCGCAGGGTCAGCGTCTTGGCCAGATACATCGCCACCTGCCGCGGCCGGACCACGTTCGCGGTCCGGCGCGACGACAGCAGGTCGGAGCGGCTGACGTTATATTGTCGCGCCACCACCCGCTGGATGTCCTCGATCCTGATGCGCTTCGGTTCCTGCGGACGGATCAGGTCGCGCACTTCACGCTCGGCCATTTCCAGCGTGACCGGCTGGGCGTTGAGTTTGGAGTGCGCCAGCAGGCGATTGATCGCGCCTTCGAGATCCCGACCGTTATGGGTGATAGTGCGCGCCAGATAATCCAGCACCAGTTCCGGCACGTCGAAACTCGCATGATGGGCGCGCGCCGCCGCGACGCGCGACTTGAGAATACCGAGCCGCAAGTCCTCACCGAGCGATCCCATTTCGACCACGAGGCCACCGGCCAGCCGCGAACGCACGCGATCGTCGAGGCTTTCGAGATCGGACGGCGGACGATCGGCCGCGATCACCACCTGGCGGCCAGCGTCGATCAGCGCATTCAGCGTGTGGCAGAACTCGGCCTGGGTGGATTTGCCCTGCAGGAATTGCAGGTCGTCGATCACCAGCACGTCGATGCCGCGCAGCGCTTCCTTAAAGGCCAGCGCGGTCTGCGTTTTCAGCGCCGCGACGAAGCCGTACATGAATTTCTCGGCGGTGAGATACAACACCTTGCGCTCGCTGCCGGAATTGCCGGCCCAGGTCACCGCCTGCAGCAGATGGGTTTTGCCAAGGCCCACGCCGGCATGAATATAGAGCGGATTGAACATCACGCTGTCGCCGCGACGGCCTTCCGCGACCTGGCGCGCGGCGGCGTGCGCGAGCGTATTGGAGCGGCCGACCACGAAGCTGCCGAACGTCAGGCGCGGATCGAGCGGCGAGCCGCCAAGCGCATCATGGTTGGCGGAAACCGGCGCGATCGCGGTGGCGCGCAATTCGGGCGCGGGACGGCCCTCGGGCCGTTCGGCGCGACGCACATCGATGGACGCAGGCGTTTCCTTGGCCGGCGCAGCACAGCGCATCGGGGTACGCACAGTAAGATTGACCTGATGCACTTCCGGCATTTCGGCCTGCCAGCACGACAGCACACGATCGGCGTAGTGCGCCTGGATCCAGCTCTTGAGGAAGCGGGTGGGAACCGACAGATGGACACTTTCCTGCTGCAGGCTTTCGAGATCCATCCGCGCGAACCAGCTGGTATAGACATCTTCTCCGACGCTGGTACGCAACCGACCCTTCACCCGCGACCACTGATCCTGTTCCATCTCTGTCATCTGCCTGATTACTTTTCTGAAAAGAGTAATTGCTGGGATTGATGCAACCGCCTCGCGGAATTTCGCGAAGACAGCGACCTCGGGTGGGACTTCTCTTCAGACATAGATCGACCGGTCGGCGTAAACGCTGCGTGGCAGATCACAGGCTGGAAGAGAGGACCTCCGCGAGGTCAGCGCATGCGCGACAATCGGTCCAGAGCGCGTGCGGGAGGCTGCGTGCTCGCAGCGTCCAAGGCATTCAATACAGTATGGTTGGAAAATGAAATCCGATCGACCGCCGCGATGATTCTGTAAAACATAAAACCTCCCCCTCCTGCCGCGGTTGCCCACAGCAAGTTGTCAGTCCGCGCGTGTTTCAATTTCCGTTGGTAACGCCTGAAACGCAAAACTGTTCAGCCGCCCGTGCATCTCAACCCGCCTGTATCTACCGTTCACTCGCTTCATTTCCTGCGCTCACAGAATCCGGTGAAGCCTCGCCCGAGACATTCGACACAAAACCACCGTTCTCATATTGCTATGAGTTTCAATCCGATCATCACTTGGAAACGCCGCTACGCGCACACCGCCGCCGATTTGCGCGTCCGCCCCTGGTTCTCAAACCGCGCTGATCTGGAGAGCCGTGAGCGTCGCGAACGATTAAGAAATACACGATGGGGGACGTCTGACAATCCACTGATTGGTCCGACGTTAACGAGTCTTGGCCAGTGTTGCCGAGCTGCAATGGCACGGCTCGGAGCAAGTTTTTGAATCCACGCGAAAAATCGCGTAACGCGGCCGTTGTCACAAATCTTGCCACATTCGTAAAAATTTTTCGCAAAATTTTTATGCTTGGCCGCGCGGGACTGGATTTTCAAAACGCTTCGCGTCGCTATGGCGATAAGTGACTAGTGAAGCGAAGTTTTTCGCGATTGTTTTTTCAGGGTAACCGTCCTGTCGTTCGGACGGCAGATCGAAAGTTACGTCATCTAGCGGGCACAACAGGAGATTTCGCTCGCGCAGATGCGGATAGTTTCCGATGCAGCCAACTTACATCGCATAAACGCACAGAAAACGAGCATGATGCGCGGATCTTGGCGCGCGCATCCGACAAATTCGACCACCAAAAGAAAAACGCCCGGCAGGCCGGGCGTTGACTTATATCTCAACCGTTCGGTCGGCGCTCATGTGCCGGATCGGTTTCCTATCTGATGACTTGATCCGTTTACTTGGCGAGCTTGGCGATCTGATGGGCCAGGCGCGAGACCTTTCGGCTCGCATTGTTCTTGTGAATGATGTTGCGCTGCGCTGCCTGCATCAATTCCGGCTCGGCGGTGGCGAACGCCTTCAGCGCCGCCTCGCGGTTGCCGCTCTTGATCGCTTCTTCCACGGTACGGACCGTGCCGCGCATCTGGGTGCGGCGCGACTTATTGATGAGAGTGCGGCGAGCGATCTTGCGTGTCGCCTTCTTGGCGGAAGTCGTATTGGCCATATTCTCAAATTCCTTTGGCGGTGGCCGTCGCGAGTCGTTGGACCTGAACGCGTCGGTCGTTCAACCGCATGATCTGGCTGTTTTGGTCTTACTCAATATTCTTTGGGAATGCCGTTGCCGGAGCCAAAGGCTTCACTATGACGGCCGCGCTCAAAGAACAGCGGCGGCAGGATTGCGCCCGCCGCCATTGCCGGTCTTATAGAGGGCGGGTCCGGCAGCGTCAACGCTTTCCGGCCTGCCAGGAACCGGCCGGTACCGCCTTTGAGGTGCCGATAAGGTGCTGATGAGGTTGAATTTCCCCGGACGCCCCGCTATTGGCTGACGGCGTGGAAGCAAGAGGATGACCGATGATCCGCGGTTTTTTCCGCCTGGTGGGTCTACTGCTGCTGGCCGGCGGGTTTTTCTTCATGGTCTATGATGGCGCCCGCTGGGTGGCCGATCAGAGCCTGCGGTTTACCCGGTTCGGCGAGTTCTGGAACGATATCCATCAAGCCAGCCAGCTTGCCTTTCGCACCTGGGTGGAGACTCACGCGCCCTGGCTTTGGAATAGCGTGATCCGTGTCGTGCTGGAGCAGCCGGTTTTCGCCGTGATGGGCGTATTGGGAATCCTGCTGATGCTGTTGTTCCGTCGCCGCAAGCCGCTGATCGGCTATTCCCGGGACTGACAGCGATTAGTTGAACGGCTGACCGTCCAACTCGCTCTTTAATACGATTTGTTAACCATGACGGGTGCAAGACTTTGGCTGTCTCGCTATGAGGGATGGCTCCGGTGCGGGTGGTGCACGCGTTTCGATTGCCGATCATTGCCGCCGCGACCGCGCTCGGCCTATCGGGCTGTATGCACACAACCGGCCCGGTCGCGACCGCGCAGCCCTCGAGCGATCTCGATTATATGGCCTATGGCCAGCCCGACAATTCAACCCCGCACGTCATCGTCTCGTCATCTGATGCCGGCAATGGCGGCGGTGCCATCGCCGCGCTACGCGCAAGTTTCGCCGGGCCGCGCCCGAGCTCTTATTCATCGGCGCCGTATGCATCCGCGACCTATGCCGCATCCGCTTATGCGGCTGCTCCGGTGGCGGTTGCTCACGACACTGCCTACAAACTCGATGCCGGTGACAAGCTGCGGGTCGTGGTCTTTGGCCAGGAAGGCCTCACCAATACCTACGCGATCGATGCCGGAGGCTCGATCACGATGCCGTTGATCGGCGCTGTTCCGGCGCGAGGCCGAACGCCGGCGGGACTCGCCGCCGAAATCACCGCCAAACTGCGCAACGGCTACATCCGCGATCCTTCAGTGGCGGTCGAGATCGATTCCTACCGCCCGTTCTTCATTCTCGGCGAGGTCGCCGCGCCCGGCCAATATCCCTATGTGCCGAACATGACCGTCGAAAGTGCGGTGGCGATTGCCGGCGGATTCTCGCCGCGCGCCCGGCGCGACTCGGTCACGCTGACCCACGTCGACAATGCCGGCTCGATGCGCGTCGTGGTACCGCTCGGCACCACGGTCAGCCCCGGCGATACCGTGCTGGTCAACGAACGATGGTTTTGAAAGCGCCTGTCACCGCGCGGTCGTTGCAGCGGCGGCAGGCCGTCGGTCGCGCGCGGGTCAGCACGCCACACCGCGACGCCTGCGCTGAGCTGCGATCATTAGACTTGTAGCTTTATCGGTAGAGCCACGTTCATCATGCCTCTTAAGCGGTAAAGAACACACCTTGAGGTAGATTTTGCTTTGGCCGCGCACAAGCCGAAGAGGATCCATGACCGCGCTAGCGAAAAAGACTTCGATCAGACGCCGCTTGCTGCTGGCATCGGATCGAAGCGATCAGAGCAGCGAACTCGCCGACATCCTGCAGTCCGTGAGCGACGTCGATACTATCTCGACCAAGGACATTCCGGAAAAGCCCGACCGCAGCCTTTCGGGGATCGTGGTCGATATTAACCTGCGTTCCGCCGAAAGCGTGCAGCGGGTGCGCAACAAGCTGAGCGCCGACGCCTACCGCGAGCTGCCGCGGCTGTTCGTTCTGGCCGGCGCCCTGCATCACAATTCGATGCAGGCCTGGGCGCTGGGCGCGACCGATACGATTTTGCGTCCGTTCGATGCGGCAGGAATTCTGGCGCGGATTCGCTCGGCATTCCCCGACAGCGATGGATTCGACGCTACCGATCGCGGCCAAGCCCTCAACGTCGGCGTCGCCGCGGCCCACAAGGTGATGGCCAAGATCTTCGAGCAGCTGCCGGCCGGCATTCCCTTGAACCTCAACGACATTATCGAGGCCGAGAACAAGATCATCAAGGCCATCAAGCATTGCTCGCTGCGGGAATGGCTGACTACCGTCGGCTGCCATCACATCGGCAGCTATCGCCATTGCCTGTTCGTCACCGGCTTTGCGGTGGCGTTCGCGCAGCATCTCGGCATGCGCGAGGACGACCAGCGCCGGCTGGCGCGCGCAGCCCTGCTGCACGATGTCGGCAAGGCCTTCATTCCCGTCGCGATCCTCGACAAGCCCGGCGCGCTTTCGATGGAGGAAATGAGCGAGATCCGGGAGCATCCGCGGCGCGGCTATGACGTGCTGGCAGCCCAGGGCGGCTTTCCGCCGGAAATGCTGGACGTGGTCCTGCATCACCACGAATTTCTCGACGGCACCGGCTATCCCGATGGCCTTAACGGCAACCAGATCAGCGATATCGTGCGCCTGACCACGATCGTGGATATTCACGCGGCGATGGTGGAGAAACGCGCCTACCGCCTGCCATTTACCCACGCCAAGGCCTTTGCCACCATGGAGCAGATGGGTGGCAAGCTCGATCAGCAATTGCTGCAGGCGTTTCGCCCGGTCGCGATGGGAACGCGCTGAGGCTGTTCCGCAAGCAACCTTGTCGGCTTGTCGCCGCCGGATCGTGCCGCGATCAGATCGCAGTGGTCCGGCAGTCTGACGAACCGTGGTGACGCTGCATGGGCGTCAGTTCGTCCCGTCCTCATACGACGAAATTTCGATCAGGCTACCGTCGGGATCCCGGCAATAGATCGAGCGCAGCGTGCCGCGGGCACCTTGCCTGGCGACCGGGCCTTCCTCGATCGCAACGCTGCACGCCTTGAGGTGCGCGACCACCGCCTCGGGGGCGGAGCTGGTTAAAAAGCACAGATCGTCGCTCCCGGCCACTTCATGTTCTGCGGTGAACCACTCGACCTTGTCGGCGTCGCGCGGGCGTACGTTGATCTTCTGGTTGCCGAACACCAGCGAGGTTCGCTTCGGCTTGCCGTGACCGGGGTCGAACACCCTGACCTCCATGCCGAGGATGTTGCGGTACCACTCGACGGAGCGCGCGACGTCAGCGACATTGATCACGAGATGGTCGAGCGCGTTGACCTTGACCGACATGGACATCCCTTTCGTTGTGGTTCCGTACTGGCCGCTCCATGCATTGCTTGTTAAAATGCGAAACCGGCGTCAATTCAACAACAGCGAACCGTGCTGCGCGGCTTCGTCGAAAAACACGCAGGGAGAGAAACAGCCATGATATCACGTCGCAGCGCGATCGGGCTGGCGGTAACCGGCGCCTCGGCGCTGGTCTTGTCGACACGCAAGGCCATGGCACTCGACTATCCGACACGGACGGTTCGCTTCGTGGTCGGATATCCAGCCGGCGGCGCCACCGATATCATCGCGCGCCTGATCGGCCAGAAGCTCTCCGAGCGGATGGGCCAGCAGTTCGTGATCGAGAACAAGGCCGGCGCAGGCAACAACATCGGCACCGAACTGGTGGTCAATGCCGCCCCCGATGGCTACACGGTGCTGCTGGTCAACCCGGCGAATTTCATCAACACCACGCTCTACGCCAATCTCAGCTTCAATTTCCTTCGCGACATCGCGCCGGTTGCTTCGTTTCTGCGGGTGCCGAATGTGATGACGGTGGCACCCGGCGTGCCGGCGAAAACGGTCGGCGAATTCATCGCCTATGTGAAAGACAATCCCGGCAAGGTGAATCTGGCATCGTCCGGCAACGGCACGTCGGTGCATTTGTCCGGCGAAATGTTCATGGCGATGACCGGCGCCAGGATGCTGCACGTGCCTTACAAGGGCGCAGCACCGGCGATCACCGACCTGCTCGGCAATCGCGTGCAGGTGATTTTCGACAACATGCCGTCGATCATCGGGCATATCAAGGGTGGCGCGGTGCGTGCGCTGGCGGTGACGACGGCGGTGCGCTCACCGGTACTTCCGGACGTGCCGACGGTCGCCGAGACCGTGCCGGGCTATGAAGCGAGCGCGTTGTTTGGCATGGGCGCGCCGAAAAACACGCCGGCAGATATCATCGCGAGGCTCAATGGGGAGATCAACGCCGTGCTGGCCGAGCCCGAGGTCGCCAAAGCGCCGGAACGAGCTCGGCGGGCCGCCATTGATCAGCACACCCGCGGGCTTCGGCACCATGATCGCGGACGAGACCGCAAAATGGGAGAAGGTGGTCAAATCCGCGGGCCTGAAGATAGAGTAGCGGATCGCATTCCAGAACAGAACCGGTCGCCGATCCGGCCGATTGCAGGAACATTTCGTGGACGGACACGTTTTTCGGACAGCAAGATCTGGTAAGATGGACCGGTTGCGATTTGAAGGAAATGAAACATGCGCCACAACCTGCGTTACGCGATGCTGGCAACGTTAGCTCTGGCTTCGGCGGCTACCATCGCCGGCTCCCGGCCTGCCGCCGCGTTCGATTATCCCTATTGCCTGCAGGGCAGGGAAACCGGTCTGCCGGGCGATTGCGCCTATACGAGCTACGGGCAATGCATGGCGGCCGCCTCGGGGCGGAACGCTTACTGCGGCATCAATCCGCGTGTCGCATTCCGGCGACCGCCGCCGCCGCGGCATGGATATCGCTCGTACCAGCCGTACCCGGGTTACGACGACTGATTTCTTGCCGGGACTGATTTTCAGGAGCGGTTTTTTCCGCGCCGGGGTGAGCAGCTTGAGTGCCGTGTGCCGGCGCTACCGCCGTTAAACGCGGGCCGGCGCAAAGTTCGCGCCGCCGCCGGCTAGCTTGATGTTGCTTGCGTTGAAGCTGGACGATCTAGCAGCCGCGGCAGATCGATCCGATCATGCGGTCGACCTTGCGGTCCTCCTTGTCGACGACCGGGTCGCCGGTGCCGAGCGCCGGACCCTTGACGGCGCTGCCGGTGCCGGATGACGAAAGCGCCGTGCCGGCGGAATTGGTGCCGGGCGCGGTCGGCCGAGTGCCCGCGGCCCCGCCTGTCACACCTCCACTCCTGGAAGCCGAATGATGCATCCCACCCGTGCCGCCGCGGCTGATCGCCGCCGCCGGGAGCAGCACGCCGAGAACGACGCAACCGATCGCCAGTGTCTTCATGGCGCGATCTCCATATTCCCCGTCAACAAAGTCGGGCCGGGCAGCGTTCCCCGATGAACGTGGTTGTTATCTCGAGCTGACGCCTTCGAATTTCTTCTCC
This sequence comes from uncultured Alphaproteobacteria bacterium, assembly GCA_963806075.1. GTDB lineage: Bacteria > Pseudomonadota > Alphaproteobacteria > Rhizobiales > Xanthobacteraceae > Bradyrhizobium. The sequence continues at coordinate 378,003 of CAWDWT010000011.1, read as the reverse complement.
TCTCCCCGCAAGGGGGAGGGGAAAAGTCACGTTGTCGCTGCAGCGGTTTCCGCCTCGCCGAACGCAACGCCCTTGGCCTCGGTACCGGCGGCGGTCAGTGCGGCGATGATGATCGCAACCGTTCCGGCGACGATCGCCAGCGCCAGGCCGTAATTGCCGCCGAAATGCGCGGCGAGGGTGGCCTGCAAGGTCGCGTTCACTGAGGCCAGCAGATTGCCGAGCTGATAGACGAAGCCGGGGAAGGTGCCGCGCGCCGTATCCGGCGACAATTCGTTGAGATGTACCGGCACGATGCCCCAGGCGCCCTGCACCGTGAACTGGATCAGGAATGCGCCGATCGCGAGCACCACGGGGCTGGCGGCGAACGCCCATAGCGGGATCGCCGGCAGTGACAGCAGCGCCGCGATGATAATGCAGCGTCGCCGGCCGAACTGTTCCGACAAGTGAGCCGAACAGGATGCCGCCGCAGATCGCACCGATATTGTAGACCACCGCGATGACGCTGACGACATGTGGCGTCAGCTTGTGCTGCTCCTGCAGGAAGGTCGGGTAGATGTCCTGCGTGCCGTGGCTGAAGAAATTGAACGCGGTCATCAGCACCACCGCGTAGATCGGCGAGCCGCCAGTGCGATTTCAGCACCGCGAGCGTGCTGCCGCGTTCGGCCGCCGCCTGTTTGCTCCAGCTCGGCGATTCCGGCACCGTGCGGCGGATATAGAGCACCAGCAGTGCCGGTATCACGCCGACCATGAACATGCCGCGCCAGCCGATATAGGGAAACAGCACGCCGTAGACGATCGAGGCCATGAAATAGCCGGCCGGATAGCCGGATTGCAGCAGGCCGGAGACGAAGCCGCGGGCATGCGGCGGAATGGTTTCCATCGTCAGCGAGGCGCCGACGCCCCATTCGCCGCCCATCGCGATGCCGTACAGCGCGCGCAGCACGATCAGCACGGTCAGGTTCGGCGCAGAAGCCGGAGGCGAACTCCAGAACCGAATACAGCATGATGTCGACCATCAGCGTCGGCCGGCGGCCCCAGCGATCGGCGGCGCGGCCGAAGATGAACGCGCCGATCGGGCGCATCGCCAGCGTCAGCAGGATCGCGTAGGAGACCGTTGGGAATGTCGGTGTGAAATTCGGCGGCGATGTCCTTGAGCACGAACACCAGCAGAAAGAAGTCGAACGCGTCGAGCGACCATCCGAGAAAGCTTGCCGCGACCACATGCTTTTGCTCGCTGGTCCAGCCTGACAATGCTGCAATAGCCATGCGGCCTCAACCGAACGGAGGCAGCAAATGTTCCAATATGCTGAACCGAGGGGAAGGCTCAATACTTCCCGGCGCGGGGCGTCTACCCGTTCGCTTACCTGCAAGATCGCCAACGAGGCCGGTCTTTATCCCGGCTTCCGGGTGCAGACCGTGACGATGCCTGCGGTTCTGGTGCACTTCCACTGATCGCTGAGGACCACGCTCGTCACCGGCCTCGACCGGGCCAGGCTGATCGAAAGATACGCAGCGGTAGGGGCCAGTGTCAGGATCACCACAAGGAGCGCGATCTGCTTGCGGGTCCACAAGCTCCGGTTCAGAGTAAAGGCCTTCAGGATGCGGATCATTTTCCTACACTCCTATTCCGATGAGTTGAGGATAGGAGCGCGCAGGTTCATCGCCTTGTGATCGGGGTCACATCTGGTCGGGGGCTACCGGTCACAATAGCTTGAGGCGGTCCAGTTAGCTTGAGACCGTCGAATTGTGCTTGGATCGCGGGACCCGCGAAAACAGGGATGGTGACGATTGACCGATCTCATTGTGCCGCCCGGCGCGCCTGGAATTTCCCCACGCTGGACCTCGAGCGCCAAGAGCGCGGTGGGCACGGCGGCGCGTGCCGAAAGCCAGGTCTGGTTCACCATCAGCCATGGCATTCTCAACGAGATCTATGCGGGGCGGCTCGATAGCGCCTGCGTCCGCGATTTCGGCTTCATCGTCACCGCCAAGGATTCGGATAAGGATTATTTTTCCGAAGAGAAGCGCGACACCCGTCAGACCATCGAGATGATCGAGGACGGCGTGCCCGCGTTCCGGCTGGTCAATAGCTCGATCGACGGTCGTTACCGGATCACCAAGATCGTGTTCTCCGATCCGCTGCGTGAGGTCGTGCTGCAGCAGATTCACTTCGAGGCGCTGACCGGCAAGCTAGCCGACTATCGGCTTCATGCCATCGTCGCGCCGCACCTCGTCAACGCCGGCGCCGACAATACCGGCTGGTGCGGCAGCTTCAAGGGCCGCCAGTTGCTGTGTGCCCAGGGCAGGAGTCTCTCGCTCGCGGTGGCCTGCTCGGTGCCGTGGCTTGAACGCTCGGTCGGCTATGTCGGGGTTTCCGATGCCTGGCAGACGCTGTCGCGCGGCGAAGGATTGCGCAGTGAATACCAGCGCGCGGAGAACGGCAACATTGCGCTGGCTGGCACGATTGATCTCATGGCCGACGGCGGCCGCGCGGTGCTGACGATCGGCTTCGGCGCACTGCCGGAAGAAGCGGGCCTGCGCGCGCTGCTCAGCCTGCAACAACCGCAACAGGCCGTGCTGGAGCTTTATTGCCACGGTTGGCGGCAGAAGCAGGCCGAGTTGCTGCGGCTCGACGATATCAGCGAGAGCAAAGGACTAAATCGCTATCGGGTCAGTACCTCGGTACTGGCCACCCATCGCGATGAGGCGTCGGGCGCGATCATCGCGAGTCTGTCGATTCCCTGGGGCTTTTCCAAAGGCGATGACGATCTCGGCGGCTATCACCTGATATGGCCGCGCGATCTCGTCGAGACCGCGGGCGGGCTATTGGCATGCGGCGCGCTTGCATCGGCGAAATCGGTGCTCGACTATCTGGTGGCCATCCAGGAAGCCGACGGCCACTGGTCGCAGAACTCCTGGCTCGACGGCCGTCCGTACTGGAGCGGCATCCAGATCGACGAAACCGGATTTCCGATCCTGCTCTACGACATGCTGCTGCGTGCCGGCGCGATCGCGCCCGAGCAGCGCGCGCATTACACCGCGATGATCCGCGATGCCGCGGGCTACATCATTCGCAACGGGCCGGCGACGCAGCAGGATCGCTGGGAAGAGGATGGCGGCTATTCCGCCTTCACGATCGCGGTCGAAATCTCGGCGCTGCTCGCGGCGGCCGACGCGATGGCGGCCGCCGGAGAGAGCGAGCTCGCTGCCTATCTCACCGCAACGGCCGACGGCTGGAACGAGCAGATCGACGACTGGGCCTACGCCAAGGATACCGAGATTTCGCGAAAGCTCGGCATCGACGGCTATTACATGCGGATCGGCTATTCCTCCGGCGACGCCAACGCGCGCTCGCACGGGCTGATCCCGATCCGCAACCGGCCCGATGGCAATGAAGCGCTCGAGGCAGGTCTTCTGATCAGCCCGGACGCGCTGGCTCTGGTACGATTTGGCCTTCGCGCCGCCGATGACCCGCGCATTCTGGATACGGTGAAGGCGATTGACGCACTGCTCAAGCGCGAACTGCCGCCCGGCCCTTATTGGTACCGCTACAATGACGACGGTTATGGCGAGCACCAGGACGGCGCGCCGTTCGACGGCTACGGCATCGGCCGGCTATGGCCGCTTCTGACCGGCGAGCGGGCGCATTACGAGCTCGCCGCCGGCCGGCCGCAGGAAGCGCGCCGACTGCTGGCAGCGATGGAAGCGGCCGCAAGCCCGGGCGGACTGATCCCCGAGCAGATCTGGGACGGCGACGATATCCCGGAACGGGAATTGTTTCGCGGCCGGCCTTCGGGCAGCGCGATGCCGCTGGTGTGGGCCCATGCCGAGCACATCAAGCTGTTGCGCTCGCTGCGCGACAATGCGGTGTTCGACATGCCGCCGCAGACCCTGGATCGCTATGTCAGGAACGCCCCGCCGCCGGCGCCGGTCGTCTGGCGGCTGACGGCGAAGACCGATCGCATCGCGGCCGGCCGCATCCTGCGGCTGGAATTTCTCGAACCGGCGCAGGTGCATTGGTCGACCGACAATTGGACCAAGGTTCTCGACAGCCCGGCGGTCGCGACCGGCTTGGGCACCTATATCTTCGATCTGCCGAATGATGGGCTAAGTGGCGAAGGTAGGGTGCGCTTCACCATGTTCTGGCCACAGCGAAATCGCTGGGAAGGAAGTGACTTTGAGGTTGCGATCGTTAGAGCAGCCTGACGACGACATTTCGCACATCAGGATGGATTTTGAGCATGAGCGCACACGACGTCAAACTGCTGCTGGCCGATGTCGACGGCACGCTGGTAACCAAGGACAAGGTGCTGACCGAGCAGGCGATGCAGGCAGCGCGGGATTTGCGGGCCGCAGGCATTACGCTGGCGCTCACCAGCGGCCGGCCGCCGCGCGGCATGAGCATGCTGATCGCGCCGCTCAAGCTCGAAGGCGCGATCGCGGGTTTCAATGGCGGGGTGTATGTCCATCCGGACATGTCCGTCATCGAGAGCCACATGCTCGATCCGAAGACGGCGAAGGAGACGCTGCAACTGATCCTCGACCAGGGCCTTGACGCCTGGCTCTACACCGAAAAGGAATGGATGATCCGCGACGCCAAGGCGCCGCATGTCGCACGCGAGACCTGGACGGTGAAGTTCGACGCCAAGGTGGTGAGCGAGTTCACCGAGGCCGAGCTGAAGAAAGCGGTCAAGATCGTCGGCGTTTCCGACGATCTCGACAAGGTCGCGGCATGCGAAAAACTGGCGCAGCAGAAACTCGGCGACCGCGCCAGCGCCGCGCGCTCGCAGCCTTATTACCTTGACGTCACACACCCGCAAGCCAACAAGGGTGCGGTGGTGCTGATGCTGGCGAAACTGCGGAACATCAGGCCGGAGCAGATCGCGACTATCGGCGACATGCCCAACGACGTGCTGATGTTTCGCAAAGGCGGCCTGTCGATCGCCATGGGCAACGCCAGCGATGAGGTCAAGTCGCAGGCGTCTGAAGTCACCGACAGCAACGAGGACGAGGGCTTTGCCAAGGCAGTGCGGAAGTTCATTCTGAAGGTCGGACGTCGGATGAAGCGCTTCCACAGCGTAGGCGCACTTCCGCTCCCGCCCAACGGGTTTGCCCGGGCATCCACGTCTTCGAACCTGTCGAGCAGGAGCGGGGATGGCGGCTAGCCGAGCGAAGCGCCGTAACCTCTCCGGATTGCCAGCGATGACTGAGAGACAGTTGAAGGACAAGCTCAGTAACCGCAGGAGAAGCAACGCGGCTGCACCGGCGCGTAATAGCTGTAGCCGGGCGAAACCATTTCGACGTGCTGCTGGGTGGCATATTGCGCCGGAATCTGCTCGTACTCGACGCCTTCGGGCGCGACCATCACGGTTTGCGGCACCATGACGGTGCGATATTGCGGGGGCGTGCGATGGGCGATGACGCGGCGGGGCGCAACCATCACCGTTTCCTCGACAGCGCGGTACTGTGGGGCCACGATCTCCTGCTGATAGCAGGTGCCGCAGGGCTGCGGCGGCGCGTAACAGCCATAGCAGCCGGCGGAAGCGGCGGTCGGGATAGCGGCGGCGAGAATCGAAGCGGCGAAAAGCGCGGATGTGACGCGAGACATGATTTACCTGCTGGCTTTGAGATGACTTCGAGGCTGCACCCGCAACCCCACTGCGGCCATGGTCTAATTGTACAACCCGACGCGTCAACTCGATCCGGTCGTTTACCTTGACGAACATCGCTAACGGCGGCTGAAGTCCGCTTGCCGCTATTGCCGCGACTTTTCTCCGGCGCGCCGCAAGGTGAATTAGCGGTAAACAATTGTTTCTACGTTTCGCCGTTTGCATGCTCTGCGAGAAGCGGGCGATCCCACAATGTCAAAAAAGCTTCAAACCCGGCTCTGGCCCTTTCGTGCCGCGGTAGCATTGCAGCAACTACTTGTCGGTCCGAGATGCATTCTGATGTTGGATGCAGAGAGGCAGATTCAAGCTCGCGAGCTGGACAGCGTCCAGGAGATAAAATTTTTGCACCTTGCTCGACCCGTCATTATTGAGCCTCAAGCGTTCGACTTTGAAGTTGCGATGTGGCCATCAGACAGCCGATTGCCCGGCGGAAGGCCGAAACACTTGCGGTTCTGAGCGGGCACATGTGCTTGCCGTAATTTTCGCAAAGCTTCTTTACCGTACCGGCCGCGCCGTGGCTGACGCAATCGACTGGAAAAAGCACAATATCGGCTCGTCGCATCAAGTCGCCAAGCATTCCCGGAGAGTGTTCGATTCCACCGTCATGATGGAGTAATGCACCGTTATGGTTCGAGACCCACTCCCGGAGTTTACAAACGGTCTGGGGTCGTCCGCCGACGTAAAGTACGCAGCGGCCACACAGATTGCACAACTTGCCCGCATCGCACTCAAGCAAATCGGTATGGTCGTCTGGTGCCGGCGCGGCGATGCTCTGGCTGCTCAAGCACCTTCCTTGCCATTGGTTGTTCAGAAGCCGTGTTTGCAAACGTTCAATCTGGAATTCGAACCCGCGGCAAGAGCGGCTCAAGGCTGCATTCTCCTCGCTCAGACTTGCACGCTCGCGTTCGCATTTGGCAAGACGGGCTACCAATTGATCCTGGTTCGGCAATTGCCGAAGACGGTCGTATTTTTCAGCAACCTTCTCAAGTTCGTGGACACGCTTCGCTAGCCGTTCAACGTTAGCCTTCTGCTCGCGAAGTTGCCGATCTCGTTCGGCTATTCGCGCAGAGAGGCGCCTTGCAAGTTCGGCTTTCGCCCGCTCCGCCTCGGCGATCGCACGCGCATCGCCCCGGTTCGAGGCGCCACAAACGTGCGACATCATGTGGGTCTCACCATAGATCCGCACCTCAGCGTCCGAAGAGAGTGCCGGATGGGTCATGAGCGCCCAATAAGCGCCTGGAACCAACCCGGCGTCGACCGCCGCCTCCCAAAATACAAAGAACTCGTCGTCGCTTTCGAGAGATTTCGCCTTGCGGATCGCACCTTCGAATTTTGCGTCGAGATGCTTCTGCGTAGCGGCAGACAAGGCATTCTCCGAATCCATCTTTCCGACGGCCAGGCCGTGAAGATCGAAATCCGTCAGCCTATGCGAGCCTTCGATAGATCCAGCCCTCTTGGCGATTTTCCTCAACTCACCTAACGTCAGGCATGTACCAATAATGGAACAACGCAAGCCCGGTCTGACCTCCCAGATCTTTTTGCGGACTGGGCGCTTTCGTTCCTGGATATCCCCGAAAACCTCTTCGAACGAGATGTTGCTTAACATGCCTTGCTCCCAATTTCCTCATTGAAGGCAGCGACGCGCCCGGATGCGAGGCCGGAGGTGACAAGTGCTCGCGCCAGCGACGTCAAAGCCTGCCCGGTGCGGCGACCGGCTTGATCATGCGAAAGAAGGGCCGGGGTGGCGCACAGGGAGGCAGCATCGCCGTCGATTGCAGCTCGAAGTGCGTGAAGGAAACTCTGCTCATCGCGTGTTATCCGGCAACAGTTGGGCGGCAGGAATTGAAACTCGTCGCTCCGCTCGCACCTCATTGCACGCACAAGACATGTCACGCGAACGACCAGTTCAGTTGCTTCCGGAAAGTCGAGCGCTGTTTCGGCGGCGTGATGGGCCGCTTCGTAGCAGGCTCCGTCGCCATGAAGCTGGCCAGCGAAAATGAAGCGCAACAGTGACATCGCCAAAGCTTCGCCGGCACTGGAGTCGTATTGGGTCAATGACGGGAGCGCTGCGCGGTGGCGCGCGCAGCTACGTCGCTCATCCGTAACCGATACCGAACTGGCGCCCTCAACCGCAGAGCGTTCCCGCAATTTCAGATCGACCATGCAATGTGCCTCTCTCAATATATCTGGTCCTTTGATGTGTCCTGGATCGAACTTGCGCGCGCGACCTCGATGCTCGTCGCTTTGATGTCGACGCACTTTCAGTACAGAGCAGAGTGGCGGGCTCGGTGCATGAAATCGCTTCTTTATGAAAGTCTTGTCCAGAGCAAGACCATTGGTTCGCGATGTACGTTCTTTGCATCAATTCTATACTGCTGCACATTGCGGCGGACTTAGTTATATCGGTTCTAATCTCCGTCGTTGCTCGATCTGACGCCTCGTAGGAGACAGCTGCTTTTTGAAACGCTCTAACGTGAACTTCTCGCCGCCAATGAACGACAATTTGTTTGATAGACGCATGTCAAACATCGTCCTCAGCGGACCATTGGCCGAACTCCACGACGCGCGAGCAGACACGTACCTTTCGCGCGACTGGCTTCGCTATATTTGCGGCGCGCGTTATCCCGCCCGCTGGAGTGGCGTTTGCCGAGTGATCGGTGTAGAGTTTGTTTCGACAGGACGTCGCCCGCCGTTGAACCAGGCGTACATCTCGGACAGCAAAAGTCTACCTGACTGCTACCCTGCTCAGCATCGCCTACCACCGTCCCGTCGTTGTCATCAGAATGCCGATGGGCGCGAAGGATCTGTTCTGGTTCCCGGATTGCAACGGTATTGCTAAACGGTTTGAAGATAATCGGGTCGACACGAGCCGAGATGAAGCTGACGCAGCCACGCGGCGTTGAGCCGGGCAGGTTCGGGATTGGACAGCAAGTCGAAACGAGTTGCATCCGAGAAGGGCGCGCAAGTCGGTCACTCGTCTTCAAGTCACTCGTCTTCAAACCCATGCCCAACTCGACGACGTTAGTCGTCAATGTAGGCATCGATCCTGAAGCCCTCAGGCGGCCGCGGCAGCTCGTCGTCAGACGGCACGTTACAAACCGGGCAGGACGCACCGGCGCCGCCGCAACTGCAGGCGTCGGGACCGTCCCATGGCTGGTCTGGATGGTTCGCGCACACCCAGCCGCGATCATTGCAGAGGATACATCTCATGACAAACCAAACCGCGACGGCTATGAAACGTTCCAGTTCGGAACCAGCGCGGCGGGCTGGAAAGTGAAACCACGGCGCAATGAATTGCCGCTGCGACAAATAATCCGTTTCCGGCCGCCCCGGAATCAAACTGCATCAATTCCATCTCTACGCGCTATAACAGCGATGCTCTGACTTGCCACGTTGTGCGGATTGAGTTGTGTTGTCAGGGAGCGTCCCATGATCCTCGATTTATTGATCGTCTCTGGAATTGCTTTTGGAGCGGGTTACGCGGTGAGAGAAATGATCTCCCGCCGCCGACGCCGGCGATATAGTCGCGTCAGGGGCCTTTCGCTCCGGTAGGCCGAACGACCTCTACTTGCCGGCTGAAGAACGAAGGCCGTCGCCGCGACGGGCCTTGCGACGCGGCGAGCAGAGGCATCGTTGCGCTGACGGTATCGGCCGACCTGTCCCATTTGTTTCCATCGAGAAATGCGATCCGCAATGCCAGCTCGCGAGTGAGGTTATCCTTGCGATGTCATGCCGCGCGAACTAACATGGGAAAATGCGGGAACCTGGCCGATAGCATCAGTCGAGGATCCCTGGCCTGGAGCTCCAGTCCAGGGCCGGCGCGGCCCCGCCGTCGGTGCGCACCTCCAGGTCGCCGGCGGCGGGGGGTGCCGAATGATCGAACCCAGTCGCCGGAACAACGTCCAGACGCGAAACACATGTTCAATTGTGTTGCGAGAGGCCGCCCATGATCGTCATTTGGTGGTCATTTTGGGAGTTGGTTTCGGGGCGGGTTAGGCAGTTACAGGAATGATCCCCCATCGCCGAGGGCGGCGATATCTGATGCATTGATCCCGCTTCGGCTTCCGCACCTAAACCCGGCTGGCAGAAACGCGCGCCGCAGTCATCCGACGCCGGTGACCCATACGATCCCGCCGGTAAGCAGCGTCACACCCACGAAGAAAAGCGTGGTTTCCAGTGGAGTCAGTAGCCAATTCTTACGCATTCTGCGCCTCGATCGTTGCGCTGTCTCGGAGCAGGGTCCCTTCAAACAATTAACAAATGGTTAAGGACGCCTTCGGACCTGATGAAGGCGATGTTTGGGCGGCAAATGGGCGGCGGTCGCGCGTACAGCCCTGGCGGGAGCCACTTCAGAGCTCCTGTTAGATCCTGAGCTGACACACGGCGTCCTCGCTGATTATGCCGACGGGAACGCTACCGGTCTCTCAGCCTCCGACGCCTGCGGACAGAGCCGAAGTCGCGCCAGCGCGGGCTGCGCCGAGATACTTCACGGCAGCCCGAGCGCTGGGTGAATCACGGTTTTCGAACGACGTTACTATCCGAGGCGGCGCGTTCGGTGCCCCGCCCCGCGGCGACCTGCAGGTTTTGCCACACCGGCGGCGGGGCCACGCCGGCAATTCACGGGGGGGTTACCGGCGCATAGGGTCAATCTCACCTCAACGACGACGTTCCTACCTCGGTCTGCGAAGAACGGCTTAGGAACGAATGATCGGCACAGGATTTGGTTTGATCGGGATCCCATCTCCCGGGACCCGCTGCATGAAATGCGGTCGCAGGCCGCGAAGGCGACGGTCCCTGCTCCAAGGAGGATGCGATGGATGAGCAACCTAAAATCCCTCTAGAGCTGCAGCGGCGGATTGATCGGCGATGGGCAGCCCGGTTCAAGGCGCCACAACAGCAACCGAAGGACCGCCGCCTCGAAATGGCGGAACGCTCCGGCAAGGAGACGATCTGCGAACAGGCCGCGCCTTGCAAAGGTGCCGCATGAGGATGGGTGTCGAACCGGGTGGATACGGGATCGCTCAGTAGGCGGCGTCAACCGTATCCTGTCCGTTCGCCAAGACGACCGGGCGTACCTACAATGTCAGCGCATATCCTGCCTGCGATCGCGGGCTCATCTCGGCGGTTGCAGGCCCGAAGAATTGGCCCAGTCGCGCAAATGCAACGCGGTATCCGCAAGACGCGCCCTTTTCAGAAGTGTCTCCTGCTCGGCGCCTGGCCGCAGACGCGCTGCCTTCTCACGCATTTCATTGGCGAATGAGCCCAGCCGATCTTTTAGAGAAATGGTTTGCTTCAGGCGTCGACGGATTCTTGTCTTCGCGCTTTTCGAAGATATCAGCCGCGGCTTCTCCAGACCGCCGCCAGCCAACATGAGGTAGGCCTCCGCCATCTGCCGGTAAGCCTCCCGGGCCTGCCGGTCACCCACGGCGTCGGCGAGCGCCAGGCATTCCTCAGCGCGACCTTTAATCCGTTTTGCTTCCTCGGAATCGACCATGGCCCCTTCAAAGTCCTTCCGCCACCGCAATCTTGGAACAGGAGAAAGTGGCAAGCAAATAAATCTTTTTGATCCTTTACTTCCGTCGCTGCAAATTTTCTGCGTCGCTCAATGAAAGCAAAAAGCCCGCGGAAGAACCTTCGCCGTGGGTCGAAACTCTTTGTTAACAGCTTAAGCCGATTGCTTCCCCCGAAAGCAGCAGGCCCGGACGACCGGAGCCGCTGCGGCCAAGTCGGCTGTACGTCCGCTGGCTTTTCCGATCACGCATCGGGCGTGGAATCTGGAACGGAGATTGTAGGAAATGCAGGATCTCGAAACATCAATCCGCGAGCGTGCGTATCAGATCTGGATCGATAGCGGCTGCCAGGACGGTCACGCGGATGCGCATTGGCTCGCCGCCCAGCGAGAGATCCTGAGCGTCTCGCTCAGCGCGATCGGTCGTACGGAAGTTTGCGAGAGTGGTGCGGCGCCGAAGAAGCTTCGCTCGTCGCGAAAGAAAAAGCGCGCGGCCTAGAGCCTTATCGATTCCGATTGCATCAGAACCGGGCTCCAGTCTTGTGTTGATGCTTTTTTCACGCGAACCGGAAGCCACTGCGCTCGAAAATGCCATAGTGGATCACCGAAAGAACATCGAAGAGCCGGTCGGGCGCGGCCCGGCCAGCCAAACAGGAGAAACAGAAAGGCGAAGTAACGGCCACTCGGCTTTTCGCGCCCTCATGGCCAACGATTGAGAGGGCTACGAACAGCTCTTCGGCGTCTGTAGTTTTGCGCCGGCTCCGCGTCGTGGCGGAAACGGGCAGCCAAGTTTTCTGGCACGATTGCCGACCGACGCATTTCTTCGCCCGAGAGCGGCCCCGGCTCGGGCTTTGGATGCACCCTTCGCGACCAGTGCCCGCAAGCGATCGTCATCTTCCGACGTCCAAATACGAGACACGCTAGCGCCCAGCCATCATCGCGCCGAGGACAAAGAATGCAGCGCCAGTCCAGATTGGACGGCGGCTCGCTTTTCAAGTCGACGCGGCGCAGGTTTCATGACCATATAACGGGCACGCGATCGGCTTGTTCCTGCCGTGCCGGCCACAACGTCACGTCGCGCCGTCAAGGATCGACCGTTCCCTTCAGACACTTAAGTGCTTGCCGGCGGCTATTCGGATTGGTCGATCGCGATTGGCCGCGGACGTCCGTCGTGCTCTGCCAGCTGTGCAAACAACTCCGGTTTCGCGGCTACCTTCTTCGAGCCGAAATATCGCTGGAGCAATCGTTTTGGCAGCCGGACCCGTGGTGACGGTCCGCCGAAACCCAAACCGTGAAACCGATCAAGAGCAAAATCACGACGACAAGCCTTGCTAATACGCTATCGCTCACAAGCCAGGTCCTCCGGATGCACAAGCCGGAGTAGTATAGTAACGATGTGGGACGAAGCATCTTCGCGCGGGCATTGTCAAACCGTAGTCGACTTTTGCCCCCATAAATCAGTGCGCCAGCCGATATAGAGACCGTCCCACTTGTTGCCGTCTAGCACAAATCCGGCCGTGGTGAGGGTCTTTCGTTGCGCGCAGGTTCCCGGCGTGGCGGGCGAAACGTCTGGAGCTGCTCCTGCACAAATGTGGTGTGGTGATATACCGGGACGGCCGTTTGTGCATTCCGGGGGACTACCGAGAGACGATGTCTCGAATTGAGTAACTGGCATCGTCAACGCAAACAGAAACCTTGGCTGCAAGCAGCGACGCAGACCGATCCGCTTTCGCTGCGCCTGAGTTCCGATCGATGTATTTGATGATAACTTCAGAAACCCGCACTACCTGGCGATCAGTTTTCTGCAATAGCTGGCGCTATCTGACAGCGCGTCGTGGCCCTTCCACGCCAGAAAGGTGAGGCGGCCAATCAGGCTGTCGTGACTGCGCAACGACCGCGATTTGAGGACGTGCTGAACGTTGCGCAAATGCTCGGGTAAGCTCTGCACCTCGGTATCGACCATTTCGGTCACCGCCTGCATCAGGCTGTTGAGCCGCTCTCCCCACGCCGATTGGTCCAACTGGTCGATACGAACCCGCAAAGCAAACTCGACGGCGTAGATGTCAGTCAGGATATCCTTGGCGATCAGGACTTGCTTGCGCTTCAGGGCGTCATGCAGCGCGAAGCGCTTGTCGTCGAGATGGTCCAGCACCATCGAGACGGCGATTGCGTAAGGAGCCTTGGCAACGTCGGTGGCCGCCTTGCTGTTTGCCGCCTTGGTGGCGAGGCGGATCAATTGCCATGGCTTCGCAAGACGCGCGATCAGCACCGAAAGCGCAAACGGCAGCGCGTCGGGATGTTTGGCCTGTAATGCATTCAGGACTTCGCCCACCTTGGCGACAGTTTTGTCGTCAAAGTTCTTGATCTTTTGCGGAAGCGCATCACAGGACGCCGCCAGCGCCTCGTGTGCGCGCAGCACGATTCCCATCTTGACGAGGTCCCCGAACGTCGCGGGCGAACTCGTGTAGAGCGAAAGACCGGCCCGGACCTGCTCGGTCCCTTGGCTGGATGCGAGCGTGCTGGTGAGATAAGTCGCAATTTTGGTCTGGAACGCGACGGCCGCCAGCCGGGCCTCCCGCGGCTTGTCGGCGGCCAATGCCCGCCTTATTCCCTCGGAATATTCGCTCGCCATGGTCGGCAGCAACGTCAGCCTGATCCATTCCCAGATTACGACCAGTGATCCCCGTGATATCTGTCCGTCATTGGCACGCTCGGCGGTGCTGTTGACCAAAAACAGTTCCAGCGGCTGAAAGAAGTAACGCCGGGGATGCTCGGTGCTGTCCTTTCCGTTCTTGCGGAATTCGGCATACAGATCTGCCAGGATGACCTCGGAGCCCAGCAGTTCTTCGCCACCCTGCTTGATACGCTCGAGCTCGGTGAGCAGGCGGCCACGCGCCTGCAGCGTTAATTGCTTCAAGAAATTCTGAAGCCGATCGATCGAGATCTGGGTTAGTGACATCGTCAGCTGTGTCCGCATCCGACCGGCATTTCCGGAATTGAAGAACACGTTCTTCCACCCGCTTAGGGTGTCTTCCCGGACGGAGCCAACGCCAAATAGAACCTGGAGCATTTTAATCGCCAGGGCAGCGTCTCGGACGCAGAAATTCCGAGGTTGATTGCGAGCATCATAGGAAGTTTGCATTAAGAATACATTAGCTGAAGAACAACGCGATAGATGAGAGATCAGGCTTGCTATCCTCCGCGGCCGTCGCATTGCCACATGAACGATCCTGCCTCCAACGACACCGGAACAAGCTAAATAGAACCGGTTCCAGAGTTACCTTCATGGCGCGCCTTTATCGTTGGTCTTGCGGAAGTCGGACGCGCCGGCGCGAGGCGAGCCATCGCGCAGCAAGCTGCGCGCGTTTTCAGTGGACCTGCATAAACCTCAGGTTTTCAATCGCGATCGCAACAATCCTCAGGACGCGCAAATCCGGTCAGCACCCATAGAGTGGCGGTCCCGACAATGAAACCAACGACGGGGAACGCGGCGAGAAACAGCGAAATCCGGAACACATCACGCCACCCGAAATGATAGGTTTGAAGTATCCAATTGTTGCCACCAATCAAACATGAAAAGCCGTCCGGACCATGATTGCAACTGCCCAAAATATGCTCGATCGCAAACAGCACCCATACGGTTGAGGAAATCATCCAGGTCGTCAGAAGTTCGCGCGTGAGATCTCTCGCGATTGGCAGAGGTGGCTGAAGAGCCAGTTCTGGCTTGGTTTCTTTTGATCCCTCCTTTGTCAGAAAGATCTTGCGGCTATCCAGCCAATGGGCCGCCAGGAAAGGAGCCGCGAATATCAGAAGCGAGACGACGAGCATGTAGTGATCATTGTTAGTCATGCCTCTCCTCTAACACCGAAACCTGGCAACCCGGAAGTCTGCGGCGCGACCGCAAATATCTGGATGGATGCCTCGTACAAGAGCGATGTTACTCGTAGTCGCGCGATTTCGTGCCCTAGGCGGCGGACTGTCGATCAGCCGATATAAATTCGACTGTCTCCACGTTATGGGTTAGCTACAAGATCAAAATCTATTGATTTCGCGTCGTGGTTGCGCTTGGATGACAGTGCCGAAACGCAAGAATAAAGCGTCTTGAGATTATCAATGCAGGCCAGAGTTATTACATTCACCGCTGCGTTGATCGCATTTATGGCGTTCATCTGCGGATCTGCATCGTCGCAAATGGCGGATAGGTCGATCCAAGAGAAACGGATCGCGCTAATAATTGGTAATTCAGCCTACGAACATGTTTCTCGCTAAGACAACCCTGTGAACGATGCAAGGCTTATCGCAGACGCTCTACGCGCAGCTGGCTTCACCCTGATCGGTGGCGGTGCTCAGATCGATTTGGACAAAGCTCATTTCGATGCCGTCGTGCAGACACTTGGCGATCAAATCGCCGGCGCAGATGTCGCGTTGTTTTATTACGCCGGTCACGGTGTGCAGGTTCGGGGCTCGAACTATTTAGTGCCCGTAAGCGCAAATCCAACAAAAGAAGCCGATGTCGATTTTCAATTGGTCGACGTCAATTTGGTCCTTCGGCAGATGGAAGCGGCGGGCACGAAGCTGAACTTTGTTATTCTCGATGCCTGTCGCAACAATCCATTCGGTGGTCGCGGTTTGCCTTCCGCAAACGGTGGTCTAGCGCCAATGAATGCGCCGGATGGAACCCTGATTTCGTACGCCGCCCAACCGGGTAGCATTGCGCAAGATGGAATTGATGGGGATAGTCCTTACACAAAGGTCTTGGCGCACACGTTGCGCCGGCCTGGTCTAGGCGTTTTTGACTTTTTCAACGAGGTTGGCCTCGCCGTTAAGCAGTCGACCAGTGGGGCGCAACAGCCTTGGATGTCGTCGTCTCCTATCAATGGAAGATTCTACTTCGTCGCCGCTCCAACTGCGTCGATCGCGCCAGAGCCCAATCCTGCAAATTCTGGAGCAAGCGAAGTCTCGCTGGCCTGGAATGCCGCGAAAGATACGAAAAGTCGTGCGGTACTCGAGGCATTCATCAAGCAATACGGCGATAGTTTCTACGCTACCCTGGCCCGCGCACGTTTGGACGAGATCAAAAATGCGGCGCTCGCGCCACCGCAGATATCATCGCCGGCTGCCTCGACGGTGGCGCTCCCGACTTTCATCGACGCAAATCGCGAACGCGCCGTCCTCTCCGAGGAGGACTCCGATGATCCCAAAGGGAAGCAATATGTTGGCTCGGTCGTTTGGCGCACCGAGCCGGTTAAAGTGGCTGGTAAACCGACCGAAATCTCAGTGCGTGCCGACATAGAGATTCCCGATCGGAAGTTTAAGATGATGTTGTCGTTCCGACGTAATACCGATCCTTCGCTACCGGCGAGTCATACTGTGGATTTGACCTTCATGCTGCCGCCAGATTTCGCGGGCGGTGGCGTGAGCAATGTGCCGGGTATCCTAATGAAATCCAAAGAGCAGGCTCGTGGTATGCCGCTCGCCGGCCTCGCTGTAAAGGTGACCGAGGGCTTCTTCTTGGTCGGTTTGTCCAATGTCGATAAGGATCGTGTGCGCAACATACAGCTTCTCAAGGAGCGCTCCTGGTTCGACGTGGCATTTGTGTATAAGAACCAGCGAAGGGCGATCCTCGCTATCGAAAAAGGTCCAACAGGCGAACTTGCCTTCAACGAAGCCTTTGCGGAGTGGGCAAATCCGACCAGCTTAACGTCCGCTCACTGACAGGGCATTTGGCGCTGCACGTCGAGACCTTCAAAGTAGACGGCTGGTCGAGAACTGGGGGCCTTGCGCGAGCAGCTAAATCATCTGAGCGACATGGAGATCGAGATGAAAGCAAAAATGCTCGCGCTCGCTCTATTGCTCTGCATGTCTGCTGACGTTGGAAACGCACAGACGAACGAAGAAGTCAAACAGGCGCTCGACCTCTGCGGCAATCAGGTTCCGAGGCAGAAGCAGTTCGTGCTCCTGCGATTTCCCGACTTGACGGTTTAAAGCTTTCAAGACACCGATGCGCGGCAGCATCGTTGGGCCGCCATTCTCGGCGACCAGGATCAGCGCTTCCATCGCTGCCTGCCATTCCGGTGCGGTGTGCTCGGCCTTTGGCAACTTGGTAACGTACTCGGCGGCATCCCGTAGCGTGAGCAACTTGCAGCCATCCGGCAGCTCAATCGGATCCTCGAACTCGGCGGACCAGTCGCTAATGGCGCCAGCCCTTCCTATCCACCTCGGTTCGGAAGCCTTCCGGCATGCGCGGCTCCTGCCCATCTTCAGGAACACCGGTTATCGCATTCGGTGCCCAACAAAGACCTGTCCGGAGATCGGACAGCTTGATTGTAGCGCCGACGATGATGGGTCACGAGGATTTGTAATCGAATATCCGATCACACTTAACGCACGTTATTCAACCTGTGCACTCGCGCGTGCAACAAAATGCGAGCAAAGCGGGAGAAAATGATGATTGCTTACGTGTTCACTCATAAGGCTCAGATTGCGGTGACTAGTCGCCTAGACGGTTCGAACCTGCCGCCGCTCGGCAAAGGGGTTGGCGTCGAATGGCAGGCGCTGCGCCGGGTCGATGACGTGAACGAGTGCGGTGTGGTGGGGTTCGATCGCGACGTGTTTGACCGGCAGGGATATCAGGTCTTGCCTCGGGTTGCGTCCTTCGCCCCGGGGCTCTCGGACCCATGGTCTGTAAATTAAGGGATTCATGACAGATGCCCTCAATGTGCAAGTCAGGCGAACAGCTCCGCACCGGCCTGCGTAAATTTCACATAGGTGCCGCTCTCGTGCAGCCATAGCCAGCCGCGATCGATTGCCAGCTTCAGCCCGGCGCCGTATTCAGCCGGCGATCCTTTGAACTCGAACAGGAACGGCCCGTTGATCTTCTCGATATGGATCCGGCCCTCTTGGACAGCTTCAACAGAATTTGCGATCTCGATCAGCTTGCGGGCGGCGGGTTCCGGGTCGGAGTAGGGGCGATCGGTAGCGAATTTCATCCTCGCTACCTCTTTTCGGCGCTCAACTCAGGTAGGAGCCAGTGCTTATCGGCGATCCCGACGATGGTTGCGGGGTCGACGTTTTCCCAATTGATAGTCGCCGCTTTCACTTTTGAGAACTTCACCATCACGACGCGGTCGACAGTGTCGTGACCGCGCTTATCGCGCAGCGCGCGGTTGCCAATAACCTGGACGCTCTTGATCTTCGGGAATTTGCTGAACGCTCCCTGTGTGAGTTTTTTGGTTATCTCGCCAAAAGCCTGCACGGCGGTTGCTTTGTTTGGCGAGTAAGGCTCGAGCCGGAACTCCACGATGAGGCTTTCGTCTGGATAGCTCACTGTCGCAAAGGTTTGAGAGCCGCGCTCGGAAACCACACTCTTCGCAAATGCGACCGGAGCGGATTCGGCAGCCCAGGCGCATCGGGAGAGCAGTATGGCTCCGACAAGCACACAGCGGATAAACGTTTTCATCTTGGCTCCATCAGCCGTCGCGGCATAAGGGCGGGCTTCAGCGAACTTCATGGCATCTCCGGGTGAATCGCGTCGACGTGATCGCCGAGGCCTTTGTTATGATCTCGATACCGCAAAAGCACTTGGCGCAGCCGGAAGCAAGCTGCGTGGAAGCGGCAGGCCCGCGCCTTGCAGCGCATACTTCCATGCCGTCCAGTCGCGCTGGTCGCGCCACGCCTGGAAGTCGGCTTCTGTCCGCGTCGGCAGGAAGGCGCGCCAGGCCGCTTCAAAGCCGGTGCGAGCGTCTTCAAACGTCGCCCCCGTGCCGCCGCTGCCTTCACCCGGCTCGGTGCCAGGGTAGAAGCCGCAGCCCCATTCCCATTGGTCAACATCGATCGGCACGCCAGCACGCCGGCCGATCGTCCCGACACAGACGTCACCATAGAAGACGCGCCAGCAGTTCTGACGATCGGGATCTCTGCGGCGGGTGAGGGCGGGCATGCGCCAATGATTCCGCAAATCGATGGCGCGCGCAAATTATCAATCCCTTGGGGTGCGGAGCGGAGGCAAGCTACTGTGCGTCTTCGCCCCATTGCGTCCGCAAGCATTCCAGCACCGACAGCGTAATGGTCGGCGCGTCTTTTGATTGAGCTTTGTTCAAGAGCGGAATCCAGAAAGTCGAGCGCCTTTGTCACGCCATCGGGCAGTGGTTCGGACGCTTACCTGGACCATCATCGTAAAATCTTTGAATAGGCTAAGTCTTTGATTTCATTGGCGCACCCGACACAATTCGAACGTGTGACCTTTGCCTTCGGAGGGCAACGCTCTATCCAGCTGAGCTACGGGTGCGGCGAGGGTTCATTTAGCCGATTGGGCCGGCCTCGGCAACGGCCAGTCAAAGCAAAGCCGATTTGCCGTTGGGGGCAGTCCAATCCCATAATGCCCGCGGCCAGCGCTGGCCGGCAATGGCATGGACCCAGCAATCGAACCGGGTGTCGTGGATGAATGGACTGAATCCGATCGCTGGCTGGGAAAGCGGCTCCGAAAATTTTGCGCTGTTTCGAACGCTTGGTTCCGAACAGCGGCTGAAGACGCTGCAGGCCATGGTTCGCCGCGATCTCGTGCGCGGCGAAATGCTGGTCGCGCAGGGCGATCCGTCGGACTCCCTGTTCATGGTGCTGCATGGCGCGCTGGCGGTGCGCCGGACCGCTGATGCCCAGCCGTTCGCCGAATTGCGCGCCGGTGAATTGGTCGGCGAAATCGGCTTTTTTGCCGACGTACCGCGCACCGCCAATGTCATCGCCATTCGCGACACCAGCGTGCTGGTGCTGACGCGAGCGGCCTATCAGGGGCTGGCGCAGGATAGCCCCGCGATCGCCGAAGCGCTGCTCGCCGCGCTGGCGTTGCGTTTCGCGCAACGCACCGAACGCCTGCCGGTGATCCGCAGTTCGCCGATGGCCCGCACCGTGGCTTTGATCGAGGGCGGAAACGAGCCGGTGCCGGTCGCCTTCGAACGGCAGATGCGCGAGGCGCTTGGGCGCACCGATGCCGAGGTGGTCGACCCCGTTCGGGTCGAGGCAACCTTTCCCGGGCGTACCTTGGATGATCCCGAAGTCACTGACTGGCTCAATGAACTCGAACAGACGGCGCCGCTTGTCGTTTATCTGGGGAGGCGGGAAGCCTCAGCCTGGACGCGCAAGGCCATCCGCCAGGCCGACATGGCCGTGTTTGCGTGCCGCGGTGAGGCCCCGGATGCGGGCCTGACCGAGGTCGAGGCCTTTGCCTGCGAGGTGCACCCGGCGTCAGCGCGGCGGCTGGTGCGCATTCATGACCGCCGCAGCGGCGAGGTCAGCGGCACGGCGGCGTGGCTTTCGCGGTTGCCTTCTTTCATGCATCACCATGTCGCGCTGCAGGACCGGCTCGATATCGACAGCCTGATCCGCTTCCTGTCCGGCCGTGCGATCGGATTCGTTGCCGGCGGCGGCGGCAGCTTCGGCGCGGCGCATGCCGGTATCTACAAGGCGTTTCGCGAACGCGGCGTGACGTTCGATATCTTTGTCGGCACCAGTGTCGGTTCCGCCATGGCGGCGGGATTTGCCAAAAATTACGAAGCCGACCACCTCGAGCGCGGCGCGCACGAGATTTTTGTCAAGGCGCGCAGCTTCCGGCGGCCGACCTGGCCGCGCTATGCGCTGCTCGATCACAAGGCGTTCGACCGCGCGCTCGCTGAACAATATGGCGCGCAATGCCGGATCGAGGATTGCTGGCGGCCGTTCGCCGCGGTTGCGACCAATCTTTCCAGCCACAGTCTCGAATTGATCCGGTCGGGACCGGTATGGCAGGCGGTGCGCGCATCGAGCGCGATCCCCGGCCTGTTGCCGCCATTCTATACCAGCGAGGGAACGATGCTGGTCGACGGCTGCCTGATCGACAACGTGCCGCTGGCGCCGATGCACCAGCTCAAGCGCGGCCCCAATCTGGTGGTGCATTTCGGCGATCCCGCGACCGAGACGTTCGACGTCGATTATGCGTCGTTGCCGGGCCGGCTCGAACTTGCCGCGGCCATGCTGCTGCCGTTTCGCAAGAAGTCCCTGCCGGTGGCGCCAAGCGCGGTCAATGTGCTGTGGCGCAGCCTTGTCGCGCACCAGCGCTACGACGCGCTGCAGGCCGCGCCGCTCGATCATGTGATGCGGCCGCCGCTGCCACCGGGCATCCGCATCACCGAGTTCGAACGCCATACCGAGATTTTTCAATCGTCCTATCTGTGGGCGCGGCAGGCGATCGCGACGCTGGAAGCAAGCGGCGATCGATCGATTGCCGCGATCCTCGCGACAGGACGTCCGACAAATGGGCCACTTTAAATAGGCACGATCACCTTGCCGATCGGCCACAGCGCAAGTCCTGCAAGTTTCAGATGGGCCCAGGCAAAGGGGAGACCGACAATGGTGACGGCCCACATGATGGCGGTAACGAGATGTCCCACTGCCAGCCACCAGCCCGCCAGCACGAGCCAGATCAGGTTGCCGATCAGGCCAAGGGGCCCGGTGCCGATATCGTACTGGCCGGTAACGCCGCTGCGGTCGACCGCCTGCTGGCCGAATGGAAGCAGGCTATAGACGCCGATATTGAACGCAGCCCGCGCCCAGGGCAGGCCGATGATGGTGATCGCCATGATGACGGCAGCGATCATCCAGCCGGCCGCCATCCACAGGCCGCCGAACAGGATCCAGACGATGTTCAGCAAAAGCGAGACGGCGGGCATGCGATGGCTCGGAAATGACAGTTGCGGGCGCGATTATAGCCCATCAGACCGCATCGCCATACGAATAATCCGGCTGATCAGACCACGAAGGCCGATGCGATGGAATTCCGGACACAGGGAGGGAATATTGACAAATGGCTCGCCGCGGTTGGCTAGCGGCGATAGCGGGCGCCGCGCTCGCTAACGTGGCGGGGCTCTTCGCGCGGCCGGCTCGCCGGAACAAAGCGGCTCTCGCTCAGGATCTGCGCCACGTGCCCGAGTTCCTCCAAAAACACCGGCCGCGAGAAATAGAAGCCTTGGGCGTAGCGGATGTTGGTGGCGGCCTGCAGATAGGCCAGTTCCTCGAAGGATTCGATGCCTTCCGCGATCACGGTCATGCCGAGCGCTTCGCCGAGCGATTCGATCGCGCGCAGGATGCCCTGGCTGCGCGGACGCTTATGGATATCCGTGATGAACGAGCGGTCGATCTTGATCTCGTCGGCGGTGATGTCGGCCAGCGCCGACAGCGAGGAATAGCCGATTCCGAAATCGTCGATCGAGATGCCTATTCCTAGCTTGCGGAAGGCTGGCAGGATCTCGGTCTGGAAATGGGTCTTGGTGATAAAGGCGTCTTCCGTCACCTCGATCATGAAACGCTCGGGATAGCCGGTCGCTTCCAGAGCCTGCGCCAGCGAACCCATGAATTCCGGGTTGCCGGCCTGCTTTGCCGCCACATTCATGCTGATGGTGGTGTCGTGGCCGAAGGTTTCGTTGATCAGGTCGATCGAGTGCACGATCTCGGCAAGCACGAGATGGGTCAACTCGTCGATCAGCCCGAGTTCGACGGCGAGATTGATGAAGGTGCCGGGTGCCTGGATCACGCCCTCGTCGTCGCGCAGCCGCACCAGCGCCTCGATGCCCTTGATCGCCTGGGTCCGGATATCGACTTTGGTCTGAAAGGCGCAGCAGAAGCGCTTTTCGAGAATGGCGAGCCGCAGCGACTGTTCGACCTTCATGCGCGCCAGCGCCTCGCGCTCCATGCTGGCGTCAAAAAAGGCTGCGGCACCCTTGCCGAGGCTCTTGACCCGGTACATCGCGAGGTCGGCGTTCTGCCGCAGCACCTCATAGCTGCGGCCATGCTGCGGATAAAGACTGACGCCGATCGACGTCGATGCGAATATTTCCGATCCGTCGATGAAGAACGGCGCTTTCAGCCGCCGCAGCGTGCAGTTGATGTATTCGGCGAGCTCCTGCTCGCTCTGGATCGGATTTAGCAGCAGCAGGAATTCGTCGCCGCTGATCCGCGACAGCATGTCGGAATCGCGCAGATCGAGCGCGAGCCGCTTGGAAACCTCGACCAGCAGTGCGTCGCCGGCCCCGTGGCCGTAATAGTCGTTGATGTGCTTGAAATTGTCGATGTCGAGAAAGGCCAGCGCGAAGTGGGCCGACGCATCGTCGCGCTCCAGCAGTTTTTTGACGCGGTGCTCGATCACCCGCCGCGTCGGCAAGTCGGTCAACTCGTCATAATAGGCGGAACGAAACAGTTGATCCTCGACCGCCTTCAATTCGGTAATATCGGCGGACGTCGACAGCAGCAGTCTGCGATCGGCGATGCGCACCGGCCGATGGCTCGTGAGCAGGACCTGTTTGTGCTGTTCATGACCGACGGATTCCTCGGCAACCGCGGTCCGGTTCGCACGCAGCAATTCGAGACAGGTTTCGCGACGACGCTCCAATTCGCTGGAATCCATCGGCGCGTGTGGGGTAATTCCGAATTGTCCGGCCGCAGCATCGTTGACCAGCAGGAAGCGGCCCCGCTCGTCCTGCACGGTGACGCCGCCGGGTAGCAATTTGAAAACCTGCCGAAGCACGCCAAGCTCGCCGTCGGCGGCGCGTTCATGCCCGTCTTCCAAGGCAGCTCGTCGGCAGGTCGGAATGTTGATGGTCTTGCATGGGCGCGAAGTTTGCCCAACTCTCTCTTAGTTTTGGTTAAGTGGAGAAGGACTATGCGCGACTGATGACTACCGGTTTCGATCGGCGCGGCGGGCTGTCATTAACAGAGTATCAACGAGGATGCGGATTCACGGGCAAAAGAGCGGCCTGCCGCATCGAATGCCAGTTGCCAGCCCCCCGCATCGGCCGTTCAGCTCTTGGGCACCCGGCACTGCATCGTGCAGTGGATTCCGGTCTTCAGGAATGAGATTTCGGTCTTTCCGTCGAACGGCCTGAGCGCGGAATTCAAAAGTTTGGTGCCAAATCCGGCTGCTCCGACCGGCCCGACCGCGGGACCTTCGTTTTCGTCCCAAATGATGGTCAGGCGATCGTCTGACATTGACCACGACACCTGCAACAATCCGCGCGCCGACGCGAATGCGCCGTATTTTCCAGCATTGGTTGCAAGCTCGTGGAAGATCAGCGCCAGGCTGACCGCCAGCTTGGCCGGAAGAAACAGCGGATCGCCGTTCAGGGTAAAGCGGACATGGCCGTAGGGGCCGAGTTCGGACAGCAGCAGATCCTTGATGTCGCAGCCGCTGCCATCGACGCGCGCGATCAGGTCGTCCGTTGCCGCCAGCGCCCGAATCCGGTGATCGATATTGGCCCAGACGTTCGGCTGATCCTGCAGCACCTGATGCAACACGGCGTGAACCGTCGACAATTTGTTTTTCAGCCGGTGCTGCAGCTCATCGACCACAAGCTTGCGATATTCCTCCTCTTGCGTCAGCCGCCTGGCGATGTCGCGCTGCTGCGCGGCGACCGAGCGATAATGCTCGATGCCCCATATCGTAAGGCCGCACACCACAAGGAACATCACCAGCAGCGCCAGCCTTGCAAAATCGACCGAGGCGTTGCCGAAATTGAGGGTGACGCCGAGCGTGCCGCCAATCAGCGCCGTTGCGATCCCGAGCCGGAGGCCTCCGAACGCGGCGGCAAAGAATACGGCCGGGATATAGGGCGTGAAGAATACGTCCGGGCGGATCAGCGAAAGCCACCACCGGACAAGCGTCGACAGCCAAGATGCAGAACGCCGCGAACCCGATGCCAAGGAGTGGCGATGGTTGCGAGATTCCCTGCCAGCCCCGCCGGAATTCGTCGATCCATTTCCCCATATGCCACTTGAGCCCGATCAGCCGATCCAAAATAAGGCCGAGCATAGAGCAAAAAGCGTAATTGGGGGCCGGAACGTTTCAAGAGCCTCATTATCTTCGAGCCGTCGCGGTAAAGCGTTGCTTGCTTTGTTCCCGCAGGCTCCGGATATTTGGAACAACGGGGCCGCCAGAACAGGGAGCATGACATGGGACGGCTTGACGGCAAGGTTGCGGTGATTACCGGCGCGACCAGCGGCATCGGGCAGCGAACCGCCGAAATATTCGTGGCCGAGGGCGCAAAGGTCGTGATCGCCGGCCGCCGCGCGCCGGAGGGCGACGCGCTCGCCAAAAAACTCGGCGCGGCCTGCATCTTCCGTCAAACCGATGTCACGGTCGAAGACCAGATGCGCGCGCTGATTGGCCTCGCGGTCGAGAAATTCGGCCGCATCGATTGCCTGTTCAACAATGCGGGCGGTCCCGCCCAGACCGGCGGCATCGAGGGGCTGGAGGCCGATCGGTTCGATGCGGCGATGGCGACGCTGGTGCGCAGCGTCATGCTTGGCATGAAACACGTCGCGCCCCACATGCGCCGCCAGGGCTCCGGCAGCATCATCAACAACGGCAGCATCGCCGGGCGGCTCGCCGGTTTCTCATCCTCGATGGTCTATGGCGCGGCCAAGGCCGCCGTTATCCACTTCACCAAATGCGTCGCGATGGAGCTCGGTGAATCCGGCATTCGCGTCAATTCGATTTCGCCGGGCGCGATCGCCACCGGCATCATCGGCAAGGCGCTCGGCCTGCCGACCGACGCCGCGGAAAAGACCTCCGACATGATGCGCGAAGTGTACAAGACCGCGCAGCCGATTCAGCGCGCCGGCCTCACCGATGACATCGCCTATGCCGCGTTGTTTCTCGCCAGCGACGAGTCCAGCTTCATCAACGGCCACGATCTGGTGGTCGACGGCGCCATCACCGGTGGACGCAACTGGACCGCGCAGCAGCAAGGCTATGTGGCGCTGCGCAAGGCATTCGATCAGGACAGGGAGACGGCATAGGCGCCGCCGGATCGATGCGCCGGTAGCTTCGGTCGTTTAGCATGCCGGCGCGATCACGACGCGCAATCCGTCGCGGGGTTTCGGGATCGGCCACATCTGCCACTCCGGCGTGACGCCCGGCTGCAGCGAGACTTCGAGATTTTGCAGGAAATGCCGCGCGAAACATTTCGCCTGCATATAGGCAAAATGCAGCCCCAGGCACATATGCGCGCCATCGCCGAACGGCACATAAGCGAAGTGGTGCCGGTTGCGCTGCGCCTCGTCGGCGAAGCGTAAGGGATTGAAGCTTTCCGGATCGGGCCAGATGTCCGCCATGTGGTGAGTGAACACCGGGTTGACCCCGATCATGGTGCCGGCCGGAATGGCGTAACCCTTGAATGTGAAGTCATGGATCGCGCGGCGCGGGATCGAAGGCAC
Source organism: uncultured Alphaproteobacteria bacterium (assembly GCA_963806075.1). Taxonomy (GTDB): domain Bacteria; phylum Pseudomonadota; class Alphaproteobacteria; order Rhizobiales; family Xanthobacteraceae; genus Bradyrhizobium. The sequence goes on along the minus strand of CAWDWT010000011.1, from coordinate 351,591 downwards.
CGGCGGCCTCATTCGCATGGCTTCCTTGAACGCCATTTCCGTCCACGGCATGGCGTCGAGATTTTCAGAGCTGGTGGGATCGGCCGGCGCGATGCCCAGCGCGTCGACTTCCTCGCGGAGGCGGGCCTGCCATTGCGGATGGGTGGCGAGTGCCGCGACGAACGAGGTTAGCGACGAGGTCAGGGTGTCATGCGCGGCCATCATCAGGAAGCTCATGTGATCGACGATATCCTGCGTCGACAACAGCGCGCCGTCCTCATGGGTGACGTGGCACAGATGTGAGAACAGGTCGTCGCCCCCTTGGCGCGGCGGATCGGAATCTGTTCGGAAAAATACGCCACGATCCGCGCGCGTCCCCTGACACCGCGCGCCATTTGGTGCCGGGCAGGGGTTTGCGGATAACCGCGACCGCCGCGGCCACCATGTCGACAAAGGCCCGCGTGATCTCGTTCACCTCGGGACCGATATCGGCACCGAGGAACGAGGTCGCGGCGAGATCGAGCGTCAACTGTTTCATCGCCGGGTAGAACAGCATCGGTCCCGGTCGCGATTTCCACTGCGCCACCCGCGCCGCGATGCCGCGGTCGAGTGCGGTGAGATAGGATTTCATCGGTCCGGACTTGAACGCGACCGACAGCGCGCGCCGGTGCAGACGGTGCTCCTCGAAGTCGAGCAGCATCAGCCCGCGCGGAAACAGTAGGCCGAGGATCTGGCCCCAGCCAAGCGACGAGGAAAACTGTTTGGCCTGGTCGAACAGCACGAGTTCGTTGGCGTCGGGTCCGAGCAGCACGAGACTGGTTTCGCCGAAAAGGTGACTGCGATAGACCAGTCCATATTTGGCGGCCGACCGTTCGATATGCCCCTTGGGATCGGCCAGCACGTCCAGGGTTTTGCCGATGATCGGCCAGCCTTCGTCACCGGGAATATGTGTCAGCGAATTGCGCTTCGGTGGGGTGAAGTTGATCGCGGGCGGAGCCACAGTTTGCGTCGACATGGCGGTTGCTCCTGACAGACCGTATCGCTGGCAGAAGATAAATAACCCGCTGTCTCCGCGGCGCAAAGGCTCGCTCCGGCGAGGCGATCAATTCCCGGCTCGAGAAATGATGCTCGCCACACCAGAATTCGTTCGGCGCAGTTCGAGGCGATGATCGTGATCTTTGATCGCCTGTCGAAGAAGATTCCCTGGGAACCAAGCACACGCCCTTTTCATTTTGCGGTGCAGCAATTATGTGCTTCCAATCGGTTGATCCTCGCGGAGGAGCAGCCATTTGTCTCTGGTCAAAAATGTCGAATTCTTGCGACGCTTGTCAAAAATGCATCAATTCAATGGCCTGGAGCAGGTCGCGCGAAACCTCACCTCGGCGTCTCGTAGTCCGCTGGTCGAAATCAACGGTTTTGGCCCCAATCCGGGCGATCTCAGGATGTGGTCGTTCGTGCCCGCCAGCTTGGAGCAGCCAGCCCCGCTTGTCGTCGTCCTGCACGGCTGCGGGCAGAGCGCTGCCGGCTATGACCAGGGCGCCGGTTGGTCAACCCTCGCGGAACGCTATGGGTTTGCCTTGCTGATGCCGGAGCAGCGGCGAACCAACAATGCGCAAGGTTGCTTCAACTGGTTCAATCCGGAAGACACCACGCGGGATCTTGGCGAAGCGTGCTCGATCCGGCAAATGATCGCGCGGATGGTCACCGATCACGGCATCGACAAGCATCGCATCTTCGTCACCGGCCTTTCCGCCGGCGGTGCAATGACATCGGTAATGCTCGCAACCTATCCGGAAGTGTTTGCGGCTGGCGCCGTCATCGCGGGCCTGCCGTATGGCGTGGCCAGCAATGTCCACGAAGCTTTCAACGGTATGCTGCAATCGCCGTCCCGCCCGGCCGGCGAACTCGGCGATCTCGTACGAAACGCGTCGACGCATCGCGGGCCTTGGCCCAAATTATCGGTATGGCACGGCAGTGCCGATCGCACGGTCAATCCCGGCAACGCCAACGAGATCGTCAAGCAATGGCTCGACGTGCATCGTCTGCCCGCAGCTCCGATGTCGGAAGGCACGGTCGACGGTTATCCGCATCAGGTGTGGTGGAATGCGGATGGCGAAACCATTGTCGAATCCTACAGCATCACCGACATGGCGCACGGCACCCCGCTTGGCATCGCCGACAATGACGAACGATACGGCGCCGAAGGCGCATTCCTGATCGAGGCGGGAATTTCGTCGTCGTATCACATCGCAAACTTCTTTGGCTTGACCAAGCACATCAGCCAGCCCCGCGCCGCGGAGGCCGCGGCAAGCAAGGCTACGAAGCTGTTGCCACCTTCCGCGCCGCTGCGCACCCCCGAACTTGCCACCGTGCCACAGCCGACGCTGCATCGCCCCGCCGAGCCACCTCCCCAGCCGCGGCGCCGGGCAATCGATGTCGGCGCCATCATCACCCGAGCGCTGACAGCGGCCGGCCTGATGAAATGAGGGAGGCGGCATGCTTGCCGATTTTGTCTGGGCCGATGGTGGCTGGTTAACGTCGCCAGCACAAACCCCTTATTTTGTTCCGTTTTCCGAAAAATAAATTTGAACCAAATCGGCACCCGCGCGTTTAACCGGGATGTGACAGGCGGTTAAGTTCCGACTGAATTGCATTTGGCTGAACACGGCAAGCCAGAACTCATCGAGCAGAACTTGGCCTCCGATCCCTCCTTATGTTGAAGACCAGCGTACCCAGTGCGAATACAGCGGATTTCCTCGTCGGCGGCGGCGAGATGGGCGCGTTGATGCGGGCCCATGACTGGTCGGCAAACCCGCTGGGCGGCCCCGAGAACTGGCCGCAAAGTCTGCGCACCGCGGTGCGGCTGCTGCTCAACACCAATCATCCGATGTTCATCTGGTGGGGCCCGCAGCTTATCCAGTTTTATAATGACGCCTATCGCCAGACCATGGGACCCGAACGCCACCCGAGCGCGCTTGGCCAGCGCGGGCGGGAGTGCTGGGCCGAGATCTGGCACATCATTGGTCCGCAAATCGATCAGGTGATGAGCGGCGGCGGTGCGACCTGGCATGAGAACCAGCTCGTTCCGGTGACGCGTCACGGCGCCTTGCAGCAGGTATATTGGACTTACGGCTTCAGCCCGATCGATGAAGATGACGGCATCGGCGGCGTGCTGGTGGTGTGCCGCGACGTCACCGAGGATTTCATGGCCGCCAAGGCCTTGCGGGAGCGTGAGGCCGAGCTCGCGCGGGTGCAGCAGGTCGGCCGCATCGGCGGCCTCGAGGTCGATCTGCGAACCGGTTTTCGCAATCGCCGGTCACCGGAATATCTCGCGATTCACGGGCTGCTGCCCGACGCGACCCACGAGTCGCACGAGGACTGGGTGCGGCGTATCCATCCAGACGATCGCGAGATAACCGAGAAGAAATTCCGCGATGCGATCGCAAGCAACGTGCGCGACTACACGGTGCAATACCGGATCGTTCGTCCGATTGACGGCGAGGTGCGCTGGATTTCGGTTCGCTCCACGATCGAGCGCGACGCCGATGGGCGAGCCGTGCGGCTGGTCGGCGCTCACAGCGATATCACCGAACAGGTGCTGGCGGAGCAGGCGCTGCGGCAAAGCGAGGAGCGCTACCGTACCCTGGCCGATCAGCTCGCCGAGCTGAATGCGACGCTGGCGCAGCGTGTCGAGGAAAAGACCCGCGAACGCGACCGGATCTGGAACGTGTCGCAGGATCTGTTGCTGGTTGCCGATCGCAACGGCATCTGGAAAACCGTCAATCCGGCCTGGACCCGGACGCTGGGCTGGAGCGAGGCGGAATTGCTCAACCGCACCTCGCAATGGCTGGAGCATCCCGACGATCACGGCAAAACGCGCGCGCAGGTCGAAAAGCTCGGCCGCAGCGAGGCCACCGTCAAATTCGAAAGCCGCTTTCGCCACAAGGATGGCTCCTATCGCTGGCTGTCATGGACCGGCGTGCCGGACCGGGATCGCATCTATGCGGTGGCCCGCGACATCACCGCGGAGAAGGCCGCGGCCGAGCGGCTGCGCGCGACCGAAGAGGCCCTGCAGCAATCCCAGAAGATGGAAGCGGTGGGCCAGTTGACCGGCGGCATCGCGCACGACTTCAACAATCTGCTGACCGGGATCGTGGGATCGCTGGATCTGCTGCAGACCCGGCTCAATCAGGGGCGGCTCGACAACGTCGCGCGCTATATCGATGCGGCGATGACCTCGGCCAACCGCGCCGCCGCGCTGACGCACCGGCTGCTGGCCTTTGCGCGCCGCCAGCCGCTGGTGCCGAAGAGTGTCGATGCCAACCAGCTTGTGGTGTCGCTGGAGGATTTGCTGCGCCGGACCATCGGCGAGGCCATCGATCTGACGATCGTGGCGTCGGACGATCTTTGGAATACGCTGTGCGATCCCAATCAGCTGGAAAGCGCGCTACTCAACCTCACGATCAATGCGCGCGACGCCATGCCCGATGGCGGCAGACTGGTGATTTCCACCCGCAATGCGCGGTTCGACGACGCCATGGCCGATGCGCCGGCGCTCATCCCCGGCGAGTATGTCTGCATCGACGTCACCGACACCGGCACGGGCATGAGCGCGGAAGTGGCGGCGCGCGCCTTCGATCCGTTCTTCACCACCAAGCCGATCGGGCAGGGCACCGGGCTCGGGCTGTCGATGATCTATGGCTTCGCGCGGCAATCCAATGGCCATGCCACGATCGACAGCAAGCCGGGACACGGCACCTCGGTCAGGCTTTATCTGCCGCGGCATCAAAAGGCTGGCGCAGGCGAGCCGCCCTCGGCCGCTGTGAGCGCCGAACGCGCCGGCAGCCGGCGAGACCGTATTGGTGGTCGAGGACGAGCCGGTGGTGCGCGGCGTGATCCTGGAAATGCTGGGCGAGCAGGGTTACCGGACGTTCGAGGCGGTCGACGGGCCGACGGGTCTGCAGATCCTGCGCAGCGACCGGCGGATCGATCTCCTGGTGACCGACGTCGGACTGCCCGGCATGAATGGCCGCCAGCTCGCCGATCAGGCCCGCGAAATGCGGCCGGACCTGAAGATCCTGTTCATCACCGGCTATGCCGAGAGCGTGGCGATGGCAGGCGGCTTTCTGCAGCCAGGCATGGAAATGATCACCAAGCCGTTCGACCTCGACAACCTCTCACGTAGGATCCGCGCGATGGTGTCGGGCTAGAGCGTGCTACGAATGCGTTACGAGGAAGAAATGGACTGCCGCGGCCACGACGAAGATAAAATAGAACAAGCCAAAAATCGATCTCGTCACGGCGCGTTGCCAATCGTTGCATGCCCTCGCTAAATAGAGGATAGCGCTCAGCGATATGCAAACGGCTATGCCGACAGCCCAAATGCGCGCATCGCGCGAAAGACCTAATGGAAGAATCAATCCAACGTAGGCCGCGAACGCGCCCATGAAGATCGCCAAACGCCACCCAACAGACTGAGAACGCTTCCTCCAGCGACAATTGCGAGAGAAGAACCGTAGTGGGCGTAACACTACAAATATGGAAGTTCCCAGCACTGCAAAAAAGCCTAACCAACCCGGGTCAATCATGGAATATACCATGCAACTTGCTCGCATTTATCGTGCTGCAAACGCATGGTTAGGCTTTCGGAGTTTTCCGTTTCATCGCGCTTAACGCATTGGTCAGGTCATATGAGGTTGCACTAACACCCAGCCCGTACTTTCTGACGATGTACGAACCAATCGCGGCTCCCAAAATGGCCGATGCCAACGCGGCTTTGCCCACGTCGGGAACGTAAACCGGAAGCAATTTGCCGGTCAGAAGGTCTTCCAGACCAAAAACTACGACGCCTACGAATGCAAATAAGGCCGGGATCGGGACGGTTGATCGCACGAATTTCAACATATGAGGGGGGATTTCTGCGCAGACAATAACGATGCGCGCGACCATATATCAGAAGTGGTATGCGACCCGTTACAAAACTTGGATAAATGCGACGTCAATCTGAGCGCGCCAGCGCGGCATATTCGTCGACCCGGCTGGGACCGATGTGCGCTTCCGCCACCTTCACCAGACCGATCAGCGTTGCGCAGACGCCGATCAGGGTGCCGGAATTTGGCAGGATGTGCTTGGAGAGCTCTCGCCGCGCCGTGGTCTCGTTGTCGCTCTCGCCCATGTCGCCAACGCCGTTACCTCTTGCCGGTGAGAAACGGGTTGGTCAGCCGCTCTTGCCCGATGGTCGACCCGGCGCCATGACCGCAGATGAAGCTGATATCGTCGCCGAGCGGCAACAGCTTCTCGGTGATCGACTTGATCAGGGTGTCGGGATCGCCGCCCGGCAAATCGGTGCGTCCGACCGAGCCGTTGAACAGGACGTCGCCGACATGGGCGAAGTGCAATTCCTTGCTGTAGAACACCACGCTGCCGGGCGAATGGCCGGGACAATGCAGGATGTCGAATGTCAATTCGCCGATCGCGACCTGATCGCCTTCGTTGAGCCAGCGATCCGGTGCGAAATCGCGCACGCCGGTCATGCCGAATCGCGCACCGCTTGTTACCACATGGTCGAGCAGGAACTTGTCGTTGAGATGCGGGCCCTCGATCGGCACCTTCAGCGCGTCGCGCAATTCCGCTGCGCCGCCGACGTGATCGATATGGCCGTGGGTGAGCCAGATTTTCTCGACCTTGACGTTGGATTGCTCGATCGCCCGCAAGATCTTCGGCACGTCGCCGCCGGGATCGATCACCACCGCCTTTTTGCTGGCCTCGCACCAGATCAGGGTGCAGTTCTGCTCGAACAGCGTCACCGGAATGATGACGGCGCCTGCTTTCGATTTGGTCTCGGCTTCGCTGTTGGCTTGTTGGGTCATTGCCGCACAATGCCGATTTTTGCCGGCTCGCCAAGCCAAATTAAGTTGCAAACGCCGCGGCCGTGACGATTCCCGTCATGTTCCCGCCATCCAATGCGAACCGGATGGCGTTTCCGGCGTTACAGCATGATCCGGAAAAATGGGAACCGGTTTTCCTCGCGACAAACGCAAAGCGTCTGCGCGAAAGATCATGCTCAATCAAAGAGCCTGCTCGGTGCGGCAAGAGGGGACGACGGACGATGGATCGAGGCGGCAATTCCTGGTGGCAGCACGGCATTTTCTATCAGATCTATCCGCGTTCGTTTCAGGACTCCAATGCCGACGGGGTCGGTGACATCGCCGGCATCATCGAACGGCTGCCTTATCTGCAGGCGCTCGGCATTGACGCGGTCTGGCTGTCGCCGGTTTTTCCGTCGCCGATGGCGGATTTCGGCTACGACATTTCCGACTACACCGGGATCGATCCGCTGTTCGGCACGTTGGAGGATTTCGACGCGCTGGTGAGTGCGGCGCATGCGGCGGGATTGAAGGTCATTCTCGATCTGGTGCCCAATCACACTTCCGACCGGCATCCCTGGTTCATCGAAGCGAGCAGTCTCGCGCGATAATCCGAAGCGCGACTGGTATCTGTGGCGGGATCCGAAGCCGGATGGCAGCGCGCCGAACAACTGGCTGTCGGAATTCGGCGGCAGCGCCTGGACGCTCGATGATGCAACCGGCCAGTATTACTACCACGCCTTCCTCGCCCAGCAGCCGGACCTGAACTGGCGTAACCCGGAAGTGCGCGAAGCAATCCACGAGGTCATGCGCTTCTGGCTGCGCAAGGGCGTCGATGGCTTCCGCGTCGACGTGATCTGGCACCTGATCAAGGACGCCGAATTCCGCGACAACCCGCCCAATCCCTATTATCGCGAAGGCCGGCCGCCGCATGAGAGGATACTGACGCAATATTCGACCGACCAGCCCGAGGTGCATGAGGTGGTGGCCGGGATGCGCCGCGTCATCGACGAGTTCGACGACCGCGTGCTGATCGGCGAGATCTACCTGCCGTTCGAGCGGCTGGTCGCCTATTACGGCAACGATCTCAGGGGCGCGCAGATGCCGTTCAACTTCGCGCTGCTGTCGACGCTGTGGAGCGCGCGCTCGATCGAAAAGATCATTGCCGATTACGAGGCGGCGCTGCCGAAAGGAGCGTGGCCGAACTGGGTGCTGGGCAACCATGATCGGCCGCGGGTGGCGAGCCGCGTCGGCGCCGCGCAGGCGCGCGTTGCCGCGATGCTGCTGTTGACGCTGCGGGGCACGCCGACGCTTTATTATGGCGACGAGATCGGCATGCATCAGGTCGCGATCGCGCCCGATCAGGTGCGGGACCCGTTCGAGAAGAACGTGCCGGGAATCGGCGTCGGCCGCGATGGCTGCCGGACGCCGATGCAATGGGATGCGACGCGCATATGCGGGCTTCTCGACAGCGAAGCCATGGCTGCCGCTGGCCGATGATTTTCGCCACGAGAACGTCGCTAATCTCGATGCCGACGCGCAATCGATCCTTCAACTCTACAAGGCGTTAATCCGGCTGAGGAAGCAATTGCCGCTGCTTCAATCCGGCGACTACGTGCCGGTCGCGGCGGAAGGCGATCTCTTGCTCTATCGGCGGGGGAGCGACGGAGGAGCCGCCACGATTGTGCTCAATCTCGGCGCGGAGCCGCTCTCGATCGAATCGGAGGCCACGGGGCTGGCGGGCGAAATCCTGCTCTCGACCCTGATGGACAGGAACGGCGAGAGGGTTGGCGACAGGCTCGATTTGCGGGCCGACGAGGGCGTCATCATCGGAGCGTCGGCGGACGAGGGCCGGGAACGGTGAAGTAGGGCGGTCAACGCCGTTCCAGGGTGACGAGAAGCTCGTCCAGCTGCGCGAACGTCTCGGGCATCCCGCCCTCCATCCCGGCAATGATTCCGTCGAGAGCTTCCTTCGAGGGATAGAGTTCGTGCATGACCAGCAGCGTCTTGCCGTCCTTTTCCTCGAACGTCACCGTGGTGACGGCGCCGTCGTCGCTTTCCTCATTGGTCCAGACCAGACGCGCGTTCGGCACCACTTCGATGTATTTGCCGAAGAACGCCATCATCGGCTTTGAGCCGTCGCGGCCGAACTCGAAACGGTATTTGCCCCCGACACGCACATCCGCCTCGCAGGAAAGCAAGGACATGCCCGACGATTTCAGCGCCCACCAGCGCTTGAGCAGCTCGGGTTTGGTCCACGCTTCGAACACGAGGCGCACCGGGCCATCGAAAGTTCGCGTGATGACCAGTTCACGATCGGACTTCCGTTCCACCGTCGTGCGGTTCTTCATCGGAGGTATGATCACTGTCTTTTCCTGCGGCCACCGACCTTCTCCTTCCGTTTCAATTCGTCGACAACCTTGTCCAGCTCGTCGAAGCGTGCCTCCCAAAGCTGGCGGTACCCTTCGATCCATGCCGTCTCTTCCTCTAACCGGCGCAGGCCGAGCTTGCAGGTCCGCACCCGCCCGACCTTCTCTGTGGTGACGAGCCCCGCCTGCTCCAGGATGCCGACGTGCTTCTTCATGCCGGTGAGGGTCATGTGAAATTTTTCGGCGAGGTCGGTGATCGAAGCGTCCGCACGCCCGAGCTGCTCCAGAACGCCGCGTCGGGTGGCGTCCGAGAGCGCGGCGAACGAGGTATCGAGGCGGGTCTGATTATACTGAACCATTTGGTTCAGTATATAACACGCGGATGGACGGCACACAAGGGAAGGGCCGAGCGCTCGGCGCGATGATGGCTCAAGCCGGATGAGCTCTGTTGCCCGAGGCGTGGTTGTCGATTTCGCGCCGCTTCAACAGATAATCCAGTCCGCCGACGCGGTACCAGCGATATCCATAGCCTTCGATCAACAATCGATGCCGGCCGCCGCGCAGCGCGGCTATGGTCCTCCGACAACAGATTGACCAGCAGCTTGCCGGCATCGCCGGGGACACCTGACGCGAACGAGATTTCGCGCGGCTTTTCGTCGAGATTGTGCACGAACAACACCGAATTGTTGCGCCAGTCGTAACGGATGATCAGGACCGCGGGATCCCGTGCGTTGATGACCTTGAAATCGCCCCAGCCGATTTCCGGCACCTCCTTGCGCATCCGGATGATGCGCTCGGTCCAGTTCAGGAGCGAGTTGGGATCGCGGCGCTGCTTGGCGACATTGACGTGCTCGAACGCGTATGGGCCCTGATCGATGACCGGCAAGCACGGCCGGTCGCTTTCGGTGAAGCCGGCATGCGGCTCGGTCGACCACTGCATCGGGGTACGGGCGCAATTGCGCTCCGGCAGATCGAGATTGTCGCCCATCCCGATTTCATCGCCATAGCGGAACACGGGGGTGCCCGGCAGCGTGCACATCAGGCTGTAGGCCAGTTCGAGGCGCCGTCGATTGCCGCCCAGCATCGGCGCCAGCCGGCGGCGAATGCCGCGTTCGTAAAGCTGCATGTTCTTGTCGGGACCGAAGCTCTTGAACACCTTTTCGCGTTGCGCCTTGGTCAGCCTTCCGAGGTCGAGTTCATCGTGGTTGCGCAGGAACAGTCCCCATTGCGCCGTGGCCGGACGTGGCCTGGTCGCGTTGAGAGCCTTTGCAAGCGGGCCGCAGTCGGCTGCCGCCAGCGCGTAGAACAGATGCTGATTGACGTGGAAGTTGAACATCATCTGCATGCGGTCGCCGTCGTCGCCGAAATATTCCATGTCGGTCTTCGGCACCACATTGGCTTCGGCGAGGATGATGGCATCGCCCTGCCGCCATTGCAGAAACTCGCGGAGCGAGCGCAGCATGTCGTATTGTTCGACCGGCTTTTTGACCTTGGCGCCCTTGGTCGCGATCACGAAGGGCACCGCGTCCATCCGGAAACCGGAAACGCCGAGCTGAATCCAGAAACCCATGATTTTCAGGATTTCCGCCTGCACGTGCGGGTTCGAGGTGTTGAGGTCGGGCTGGAAATCGTAGAAGCGATGGAAGTACCAGGCCTTGGCGATCTTATCGCGCGTCCAGGTCGATTTTTGCACGCCGGGGAACACTACGCCCTTGTCGGCATTGGCCGGTTTCTTGTCGGCCCAGACATACCAGTCGCGATAGGGAGAATCCTTGGCGCGTCGCGCGTCGCGAAACCAGGGATGCGCGTCGGACGTGTGATTGACGACGAGGTCGATGATCACGCGGATGCCGCGCTGCCGGCAGCCATGGGTGAATTCGACGAAATCGCCGAGCGTGCCGTAGCGCGGATCGACGCCGTAATAATCGGAGATATCGTAGCCGTCGTCCTTGCCGGGCGAGGGCTGGAACGGCATCAGCCAGATCGTCGTGATGCCCAGTCCCTGCAGGTAATCCAGCCGTCGCAACAGGCCCTTGAAATCGCCGATGCCGTCGCCATTGGCGTCCATATAGGTGCCGACGGAAAGGCAATAGAACACGCCGTTCTTGTACCAGAGGTCGTCGATCATGCCTGGGCAGCCCCGTCGGTCCGCCCTTGGTCGTCAGCGGCCGACGGATAAGCAGCGAGGCGTTGCTCGGGTTCCCGCGGGATATGGCGAAGCAGGCAATCGTTCCCCTTTTGTCGCCGCCGCTCTATGCTTGCCGCCATGGAATCACAGGCCCGCCAGGTCCACCTCGTGCCCGCGCCGGACGGCCGCCAGTCGGAGACGGCGCTGGCGATCGCGCGCGGCACCGCGCGGCTGTTGCGATCGCTGGGATTTTCCTGCGTCAGCGAATTGCCGCTGCCGTCGGGCCGGCGCGCCGATCTGGTGGCGCTGAACGAGCGCGGCGAGATCTGGATCGTCGAGATCAAATCCTCGGTCGAGGATTTGCGCGCCGACCAGAAATGGCATGAATATCGCGCGCATTGCGACCGGCTGTTCTTTGCCTTCACGCAGGATCTGCCATGCGAGATTTTTCCCGGCGAGACCGGCCTGATCGTCGCCGACGCCTATGGCGCCCACATGCATTGCGAAGCCCCCGAGCATCGCCTGCCGGCCGCGACCCGCAAGCAGATGACCATCCGCTTTGCGATGGCCGCCGCGCAGCGGATCAACCGCCTGATCGATCCGCAGGGGCACGGCGAGTTTTAGTTCGTGACCTCATCCTGAGGAGCATCGCGCAGCGATGCGTCTCGAAGAATGGGCCACAGCACTCGCGGCTCATGGTTCGAGACGCGCGAAGACGCGCTCCTCACCATGAGGCAGTAGCGCACGGCGCGCTTACTTCCCTCTCCCCTTGTGGGAGAGGATGGATCGACGTCGCGAAGCGACGGCGAGACGGGTGAGGGGTAGCAGAAGTCTCCCGATGTGACAACCCGGCGTGGAGCCTGTCATCGGGCGCGCATTCGCGCGACCCGTTGGTGTCAGCTTCTCCCACAATCCTCGTGGCTTTGAGCGCGCAGCCGACGCGCCAGAGAGTACGCCTCGAAGGCTGCCGAAAGTGCATAGCGCAGCGGATCACTTCTGACCAAACTTCCCGCGACCAAACCCTCATATATCTTGGGGAGCAAAGCGATGAAGATTATCGTTGTCGCAAGCATTCTGCGTTATCCGGGTCGCCTATGTGCGAGATTCTTTACAACAATCGGCCTCGTACTGGCCTTGGTGCTCGGCTTCGCCCAAGGGGCCGTCGCGCAACAAAATCCGGTGACAGCGATCGACATCGCGCTCGAACCCGATGCGACGATGCTTCAGCACGCGAAGGACGCCAACGCTCGTCTGCTCAAGTCTTTCCCGAAGGGCTTTACTCTCGATGAGACGCACCATCCACACGTCACTATGTTGCAGCAGTTCGTCCGCACCGACGACCTCGACAAGGTATTTGCCGCGGCGAATGCGGTCCTGGCCAAAGAGAAGCCCACGGCATGGACGCTGAAGGCTTTCAAATACTACTACATCCCGTCTCCGCCGGTTGGCCTCGCGGGGATCGTCGTCGAACCGACTGAAGACCTGCATCGGCTACAAGATGAACTCATCAAAGCCGTTGAGCCTTACACCGTGAAGACCGGGACGCCGGCGGCATTCTTCAGCGAAGACGGCGGACGCGACATTCAAAAATCCCTGATCGAGTACGTCTCTCACTTCGTTACGATCGCGGCGGGCAAGCGATTCAATCCGCATGTGACGATCGGCGTCGGAACGGAAACCTATTTGAATAAGATGTTGGCCGAGCCGTTCGAGACGTTCACGTTTTCGGTGACCGGCGCCTCGGTCTATCAGCGTGGCAGTTTTGGCACAGCTCGGAAGGAACTGAAGGCGTTGCCGCTGACGTCCTGACCGGGGTGTCAAACCGCATCGTTGCCGCCATCTGCGCAGTTTCGGGCTCTTGCGGAACATCGACATCAGGTTTGCGACCCCTCATCTTTAGGAGAATAGCTGTGAAATCCGAGGACGCGCCTGGAATTGACCGTCGCACTTTGGTTTCAAACCTCATCTTGTTACCAGCTCTGTCCACAACACTGCTTTCCGCGCCAGTCCAAGCGCAGACGACACAAAACGCGCCTCTCTCCTCCTGGAATGAGGGTCCGGCGAAGGAGGCAATTCTCGAGTTCGTGCGCGCGACCACCGATCAGGGAGGCTCGAAATTCGTGCCGGCCGAGGATCGCATCGCCACCTTCGATCAAGACGGCACGCTCTGGGTAGAGCATCCGATCTATACGCAGGTGACCTATTGCCTGGATCGCGTTTCGACGCTGGCGACGCAGAAGCCCGAACTCAAAAAGATTGAACCGTTCAAGACCGTGCTGTCCGGCGACCGGGAAGCGATCGCAAAGCTGTCAATGCGCGACGTGGAGACAATTCTTGCCGCCACTCTGACCGGCATGCCGGTTGATGCATTCGAAGCCGATGTGAGCAAATGGCTGGAGACGGCCAAGCATCCGCGCTGGAAGCGCCTTTACACCGATTTAACCTATCAGCCGATGCTCGATGTCCTACAGTATCTGCGGGACAACGGGTTCAAGACCTACATCGTGACCGGCGGCGGTCAGGATTTTGTGCGGGTCTATTCCCAGAAGGTCTACGGCATTCCTCCCGAACAGGTGGTGGGCACCATGGGTGGCACGAAGTTCGGCTACGACAAGCAAGGCAAGCCGTTTTTGACCAAGGAGCCGAAGCTGCTCCTGAACGATGACCATGCCGGCAAGCCCGAGGGCATTCATCTGATGATCGGCCGGCGTCCGCGCGCGGCGTTCGGCAACTCGGTCGGCGACCGTGAGATGCTGGAATATACGGGAGTCGGTGATGGCGCACGACTTATGATGCTGCTGCTGCACGATGACGCGACCCGAGAATACGCCTACGGCCCGGCGCGCGGCCTGCCCGACAGCAAGTTCGGTACCTTCACCGCGGCACTCGACGACGATGCGAAAAAGAAGGGCTGGACAGTCATCAGTATGAAGAACGACTGGAAGCGCGTTTTTGCCTTCGAATAAGGCGCGCGATCCAGTGGACGGGCGCGCGCAAGGACCTGTTCACCCACTGGTGCCTGAGGCCGTTCGCCGCGAGGAGACGGTCTCGCCGGATGAGTGGTAGATGACCACCGGTGTGTCCAATTCTGGCCGGAAATGCATAGCGCTGCATACAATCCTGGCCGACGCTCAGGTCGTTGACGCGCCACAAGCGGACGCGAAAGGCTGGATTCCCGATATCGCTGCTCGTTTGTTGACATGGAGATGCACCCGTGATCCTCAAATCCTGCGTGGCAGTGCCGCGATTGGACGGGCGGCGAAGAGACTTGGCGGCTGCTTGCTTTGCCGTTGAGGAGCGCGCGGGGATGTTCACATTTCGAAGCTCCATCACTTTAGCGGTGATGGCGTTTATCGTCGCACTGGCCGGGATGCTGATCGCAATTCAGGCCCGGGCTCTGCATTGGGCCACGCAGGAAGCCGCCTCTGCCTATATGGACGCGACCAGTACGAAGGCCTTCGGGCGCCTTCAGGCGGAGTTAACCGCCATAACTTCGTTAGTGAATGTGCTGGCGACCAGCTCCAGTGTGGCCGATTCAAATGAAAGAACCGAGACCGGCCGCGCGATCCCGCTATTCAAAGCCGCACTGCAGGAACTGCCCCAAATGGACAGTATCTATGCTGGTTTCGAAAATGGCGCTTGGTTACAGGTGCGGCGCATTGGCGAACTCAACGATGAGCAGCGAGAGAGATTACGTGCGACGGCTGGCGCCACCACTGCCATCAATTTGGTCCGCCCCACCCCAAGTGGCGAACTGCCTATGCGACGAATTTTCGAAGATCAGCAGGGCGACGAAGTCGGACAACTTGATCTATGGAAATACGGATACGACGCGCGCAAGCGACCCTGGTATCGTGAAACGACGGAAGCCGACCGATCGCGGGTCTCAACGCCTTATCTTGCGTTTAGCATCGGCGCACCGGTAATCACAGTTAGCGCGCCCTTGCGAGGCAAAGTGCCCGGTGTCCTTGCCGCCGATCTCAAGCTCGACACTTTTAGCGATTTCGTCCAAGCGCAGCGGCCTGGCGAGCACGGGATCGTCTTGATCTTCGACTCGACCGGCTCGCTTATAGCCCATCCCAAATTTGCACAATTCGTTGCCGATGCGATGACACATCCATCCCAAACGCAATTGCCAAACATCAAAGAGATCAAGTCCGAGGTCGTGGCGGCAATCTTGCGAAGGTCGGCTGGTCGCGACCACTACGAGGGAAGCATCCGTGACGATCAAGGGCGGGACTATCTGTTCAGGGTAGCGAAATTCACTCTGGGTGAGCGGATACAACACCAACATATTGTTGCTGGCGGCCCAGGAAGACTTTGCCCAAGGTGTTCGGAAGCTCCAGTTCACCGGATTGATCCTCGCAATTATCGCTGGCGCTGCTTTTATTCCGGTCATTTGGATATTCGGTGGTGGCATGTCTCGATCCTTGAAAACCATAACGGCTCAGGCAATTAAACTCCAGAAGCTTTCCGCGCCCGACCCCTCGCCAGTCACATCACGCATTAGGGAAATTCACGAACTCGGCAGTGCAATGCAGCTCGCACAACGCGCTATATGGTCGCTCGCGCACTTTGTCCCTAGGGAGCTCGTGCAGCGGGTCATCGATAATTCCATTTCCACCGAGCTAGGCGGAGTCCGAGAGGAAATTACCGTCGTGTTCACCGACGTCCGTGATTTTACGACCATTGCCGAGTCCACCGACCCCGACATGCTCATGCACCAAACCTCGCGTTATTTCTGCGCGCTGACGGAGGCTTTCCTCGCCGAAGGCGGAACGGTCGACAAGTTCATTGGTGACGCCGTAATGGTGTTCTGGAACGCGCCCAATCCCCAGCCTGACCACGTCGAGCGAGCCTGCCGTGCCGTTCTTGCGGCCAGAGTGGCGTGCGAAAAGCTCAACTGCCAGTTCGAAACCGAGGGTCTGAAGCCGTTCTTCACGCGGTTTGGCATTCACGTGGGGGAGGCCATCGTGGGCAACCTTGGGTCGACTGAGCGCATGAACTACACAGCCCTTGGCAATACCGTCAATCTGGCAGCGCGCCTCGAAGGTCTGAACAAGGAGTTTGGGACCACTATCCTTGTGAGTGAAGGCGTCAACCTGCGCGTTCAGCATTGCTTCGAATTCAGAGCCCTCGACTCCGTCATTGCCAAGGGCATGACAAAGGAAACGAGGGTTTTTGAACTGGTCGGGGCAGCGGCATGAAGTCAGGTTCGGTGGTACGGGGTATCGCGCTGGGATTGCTCGTTTTGCGTCTCGTGCTCGTCGTTCCAGCGGCTTACGCAGGCGAAGATACCATCAAAATCGGTATTCTGCATTCTCTGTCCGGCACCATGGCAATCAGCGAGAGGGTGCTCAAGGACACAGTTCTGATGCTGATAGAAGATCAAAACAGGAAAGGCGGGTTGCTCGGACGGAAACTGGAGCCGATTATCGTTGATCCCGCGTCAAACTGGGACGTCTTTGCCGAAAAAGCCCGGGAATTACTCACGAAGGAAAAGGTCGCGGTCGTGTTCGGCTGCTGGACCTCGGCCTCCCGCAAATCCGTTCTGCCGGTCTTCGAGCAACTGAACGGCCTCCTCTTTTACCCGGTGCAATATGAGGGCGAAGAAAGCTCGCGCAACATTTTCTACACGGGAGCGGCGCCCAACCAGCAGGCAATTCCGGCCGTTCGTTATCTGATGAGCAAGGAAGGAGGCGAGGTTCACAGATGGGTTCTGCTCGGCACCGACTACGTCTATCCGCGTACGACCAACCAAATCCTGAGCGCGTATCTCGCAGCCCAGGGGACCTCGCCGGAGGATATCATGACGATCTATACGCCGTTCGGCTACTCCGACTGGCAAGAGATCATCGGGAGGATCAAGGCCTTCGGTTCGGCGGGAAAAAAGACCGCGGTGATATCGACCGTTAACGGAGATGCGAACAGATACTTCTACAGGCAGCTCATAGCCCAACAGGTGGACGCCAACACCATTCCAGTCATGGCTTTCTCGGTCGGCGAGCGCGAATTGTTCGGCGTGAACGCCGTCCCCCTCGTCGGGCACATGGCGACCTGGAATTACTTCCAATCCATCAAGTCGCCAGAAAACGAAGCGTTCATCAAAATGTGGGCGGATTTCAACGAGCAACGGGACAAAATCACCAATGACCCGATGGAAGCGACCTTCATTGGCTTCAGGATGTGGGCGCAAGCCGTTGTCCAAGCCGGCACCACCGAAGTAGATGCGGTCCGGCAGGCCATGTACGGTCAGAGAATCAAGGCGCCGAGCGGCTTCGAGGTTGTGATGAACACCAATCATCATCTTTCCAAGCCAGTCATGATAGGAAAAATAAATTCGTCCGGAACCTTTGATGTCATCTGGCAGTCGATCCATCCGGTGCGCGCCGATGCCTGGAGCAGGTACATCCCCGACAGTGCCAAGCGTACGGCCGATTGGACCTTTCCTTGGGTCTGTGGGGGCTGCATCGAGCCGACGTTCAAGGATTGGTGAGGGCTGCTTCACAGCGACGATGGGTTTTGCAACGACTGGCGATCATTCGGTGAATGACGTGAAGCCAATCGCAGCAGTCGCCGCAAACGGGCTGGAAAATTGTTCAAGACGGCAAAGGCAATCAAAAATGGAGTTCCCGGGTCGCGTTGCGTGGGGACAAGATGAACGAGTAGGTCTATCGACTTCCGGTTCTGGCACTTTAGTCCGTTATGCGCGCAACAAGGCAGCGTCGGTCGACTGCTCTGAATGTATGGTTCACGCCTGGTTGAAACCCCGCGAAAATGCTGGACGAGTCCATCAGGGATACAGACGGCGATGCCGAGATCAATCCGTTGATGACCAGCGTGATCATGGAGGGGCGCACGAGTTCCTCTCGGCTCGCCGCGTCGCTAAGATGCTGACCTGCGAGAACAGTTGATGAAAATCGCCAAGCGGGGACGAAAGCGCTACCTGACTCTACGTTCGTAACTTAGTCGCCGAACGATGTGCTCGGCCTTGTCAACAACTGGGTGATATACAAGATCGATGAAGCCACCATCCGCCGCTTGAAGAGCTACATTCCGAATTCTGATGAGAGACTTTGGACTTCTCGTTCGCGGCCTGGGGCTCGGTCAAGCGCTGATGAGCTTCACGCACATCCAGCATCCTGTTCATCGGGGCCACGGCGGCAAAATCGCGCATGACCGAATAATCAGGGCGCCGGGGGATTTACAAAAGCGTTTTGGCAAGTTTTCGGAGCGCTGTGGTCGGTCGAACTTTGACAAAATCCGGCTATGGTCAGAGCAGACACGTAGATTAATTTACTCTTTTGTTGACGGAGCTTGCAAAATATCCCGAAAATCGGACCCGACATTATTCGCCGCGTCGCTGCAGCGGTGGCGCCTCAACCCACTGCATCAGTCCTCAGCCCACCTGGCGCAAGTCAGATGATCGCGGCCGCGAGAGTAATAATGGCACTTGCCGTGGTTTCGGCAGCCGTTATTCGGTTCCTGCAGAAACTTAGGGTTGGCGATAAGGTCTCGGCAGAGGCCGGGATGCATATTAGAGGGAATCCCCGCCCAGTCGTGATTTAGGGTGCGGCCAGAAACAATGAAAGAACGTCTCGGGTGCCGCAATCCGACGGCGAGACTTTCCTGGAGCCTCGCAGCGAGGACCTCCGGCCGCGCCGGGTAGATAAGCCGCTTATCGATATTGTAGAAGCCGGAGGAGAGATCGACGAAGTCAAATGGAAGCCGGGCGATGGTGTCCTGGAAATCGACTGCACCAGCGCTGTCGAAATCCGGATCGCCGGATTTCAGAGAAATGCGGATAGAGGTTTGAACACCTTGATGCCTCAGTCGCTCAGAGAGCAATGCCAGCCTGTTCAGCGCACTCATCGCGTCGCGATTGATGCGATGGTCGACGAGCAAACTGAGCAGATAGCCGTGAGCAGCGTGAATTTGGATGTGGCCGAACCCATGCTGCGTGGCGATAGCTGCCGCCAGATCAAAAGAGTCGAGGAAAACAGCGACGGCCTCCGATCCAATATCATTGACCAAATGACGCGCCCAAGGAATGAACTCGCGGGACACAGGCGATACAAATTTCCGCGAGCCGACATAGCCGTCCCATGCGGTCGCGAGCTGGATGCCAGGCAGCGACCCGCCTGCCCGGATTGCGGTGGCGAGGTCGGCCCAAACCGGTTCGGTCGTAAGGGATGGTGTCGTGGCATTGCTACCAAAGCCGTCCGGCACGGTGACATTGCCGACGATTGCGCAGTGTAGTTTAGGCGAGCTCCGGCTTCTGTAAAAATCCAGGAAGCGATGGTCCGGCACGCCCCCTGTGACGAAGCCAGTATTCACGGCGAGAAGAAAGACGAGCCTATCGCTCCAGGTAACGATATCGCTCGTCATTGATTTTCATCTTCTGAAGTAACTCCTGCTCAAGATCACCTTCGAGGATCGTCGATAGCCGAAACAGATAGATCGCGACGTCGGCTAGCTCGGAACGGAGGCGCGGCGTGACTTCCGCGAGACTAGGTCCTGCGTAGCCTGGGGTTGAGAATGCTAGACCAACCTTTTTTAAAGGATCGGCAAACTCACCCACCTCGCTGATGAGGCCGACTAAGTCCCGCATGAGCTGATCGTGCCGTTCAGCGTCGGTTTCAAAGACCACCGGGAAACCTCGACGCTCGTCAGCATCGATCTGCTTCTTTATGAGATCTGAGAGCTCCATTATCCATTCCTTCGGAAAAGATTACCGAATACTGCAGCGAAACTAAGGATAGCGCTTGCGATCAGATTTCCAACGATCCCATAGAAGTTATCCGCCAGCCTGCCACTGACCAGGAACAGCGAGGTCGAGTTAATGAGTATCGCCAGAGCGAGGCCACAATTCGTCCAAAACTGAGTTTGCTCAATGCGGCGGATCACTGTTCGAGTTGCCACAGGAAGAAGTGCAAATGCTTCCTCCTTTTCTGAGCACACCCTGGGGTCATTCGCTACATCGTGGTGTTCTTTTTGCAGGTGCGCCTTGATCGGCCAGATGCCGGCCTGGAACCCGTGCTGCCCCTGGTACGGACGTGCGGCACGGCTAGTGAGTTCGCGTAAAGTCTGCCTTAGCGATCGGTTCACCCTGAGGCAGCTCGACATATTTGTCGCTAACATTCTGGGTCACGATGCCCAGATTTCCGCCGAAACCAGGATCCGCATAAGTGGCGACCGGGCTTAGCCCGACGCTAAACAACGAGCCCTTGCTTACGACCCGCACCAAAATATTGGTGGTACCTCGAGTTCTTCTGCGGTGATGAGCACCACGCGGTGTCCTGGCTTAATTAGGACCATTTGACCTGGCGTAAGTGCAAACCGCTTTCCGCCCTCGGTCAGGTCATAATAGACATTCCCCATTCGCAGTTCGTAGCAGGCTCCCGCGAACCGAACCGGATCGGCGCCGCGGATCAAACCCCGTCCCTGGATTTCAGCACCAATGTCAACGTCGCTGAGCGTCGTCATCCTACCCCACTTCTAAGTATCCAAAATTCTCGAAGCTGATCTTGACGAGTTTCCTCTCGGCTTCCCTCCCCTGCTAACCTGTTATGTGGGTTGGAGAAAGCGAAATCCGTGTCTCGTACGCAGTGTTCAATGCTAGATAGATCTGCCAACCCACTAATTTCTCGCCGACATTATCCATACGCCGCCCCCGCGCTGCTTTGATGATCTCGATATTGTCGAATTGCCGCTACCGTTGCCCAACCCGATGGCCACGACGACCGGCGAAGTTATTCGGGGACCGACATATTGTGGGCGCACTTCGCGAGGCCGAAACCGAATCCTGTGAGACGTTGACCTATCCGTTCGAACCTAATGGGCATCAGCTAGTTTAGTACAGCGGGCCGCTCGAAATCGGCAGCCGTCGATGAACTCAGAGACAAGGGCAGCAGCAAGGTCTCTGGTCGTGACGGTGCATCAGGATCGTAGAACGATGGTCGCACAGGCGCGACGGCACGAAATCTCTCCAGACTATACCAGTCCGTTTCCTGGGGTACATGCGCAACACAGAAAGCCCTGATTTTAAGGCGATTTTCGCGAAGTTCACATCGAAACACCTCTCCAAGGGGAGAAGCGCGCACATCGCATGGTCAGAATCTTCTTGACGGCAAATTGCTGATTTGCCCGTCGTGTTACTTTGTCGCACCATCTCGTTGATCGGGCAAATCACCGGCTCATTGCCCGCTATCCCGTGCCCGCAAGAGGGACGTTGGCCATCGTCACTAACGTTGGGCGCGGGGAGCGATGGGCGCGTGATATCGCGAGACGAGTGACGTCGCGCGCACGGCGAAGTCGTGTGGTCCTGACGCCCCGATGCTGGCGTCAAGTTGGCGATGATGCTTGGCATCACGCTGGCGATGGTGGCAACAAAGCCCGGTCACCAAGGAGAGCGCGAAGGAAACCGTAAAACCATTGCGCAGGGAATGCCGGTTGAACCCGGTAAACCTGTGGCAACTACCCGGTGCATTTTTTGCACCAACCACGGGTGCATCGGACACCCGGCATTCCCTGTGCCCTCTTACTTTTTGGGGCGAACGAAATTGCATGCCTCGGGCGAAAGTGTGTCGCGAGAACGCGGAGCTATATTTGATTGTCATTGCGAGCGAAGCGAAGCAATCCAGTGCGACGAGGAAGGGCTGGATTGCTTCGTCGCAAGTGCTCCTCGCAATGACGATGGTCGATAGGCTGTTTGAAATTCGAATCAGTGGCGAAGAAGCGCGCTTCCTTCCCCTCTCACCTTGTGGGAGAGGGTGGCTCGAATGAGCGAAGCGAATTCGAGACGGGAGAGGGGTAGCCGCAAGCACCGTGCTCGGGGCAACCCCTCATCCGCCCTCGCAAGAGCGAGGGCACCTTCTCCCGCAAGGGGAGAAGGAAAGAAGGTGCGCTCGCCATGAGGATTGATACTTACCGCGGGGCGCGCTTCGCCAGGATGCGCTGCAGGGTGCGGCGATGCATGTTGAGCCGGCGTGCGGTCTCGGAGACGTTGCGGTTGCACATCTCGTAGATGCGCTGGATGTGCTCCCAACGCACGCGGTCGGCGGACATCGGATTGTGCGGCAATTCGGATTTCTCGGTGCCGCTCGCAAGCAGGGCCGCGACCACGTCGTCGGCATCGGCGGGCTTTGACAGATAGTCCACCGCGCCCATCTTCACCGCCGTGACGGCGGTCGCGATATTGCCGTAGCCGGTCAGCACGATCGCGCGCGCGTCCGGCCGCTTGCGTTTCAACGCCGACACGACGTCCAGGCCGTTGCCGTCGCCGAGCCGCAGGTCCACCACCGCAAAGGCGGGCGCGGCCTTGCCGATCTGCGCCAGACCGTCGGAGACGGTGTCGCAGGAGGTCACCGCGAAGCCGCGGGTTTCCATGGCGCGCGACAGCCGCTCCAGAAACGGCTTGTCGTCTTCCACGATCAGCAGCGAGCGATCGGCCTGATCATTCAGTTCGGCGATGGCGTTCACGGGGTGCAATCCTTTTGTCGAACATCCAATCATATGGTGTGCCAATGGGTGCTGCCAAGCCGCCAGAAGTCGATTTGGTTTCGCATCTTACCACTTGAGAACGCTTCTAAGATGCGGGTTCGGCCGGTATTTCCTCCGCCTCGAAGCGTTCGCGGGGCCAGATGATCTGGACCACCGCGCCGTGCTCGGGAAACATCCGGTTGGTAAATGACACCCTGGCGCCAGTGCGCTCCAGCAGCGTGCGTGCGATGAATACGCCAAGGCCGAGACCACCATGTTCACCCTGGGTGTCGTCCGCATTGGGCCGCCGCGACAAATAAGGCTCGCCGATCCGCTTCAGCATGTCCGGTGCGATTCCCGGTCCGTCGTCGGAAATGATGATCTCGACGATTTCCTTGTTCCACGACGCATTGACCTCGACCGCGCTGCGCGCGAAATCGACCGCGTTCTCCAGGATGTTGCCGACGCCATAGAGGATAGCGGGATTGCGGATGCCGACCGGCTCGGGAGTGACGCCGATGGCGATCCGGACCTTGATCGCGACGTCGAAATCGCGATGCGGGGCAACGGTCTCCTCGATCAGTGTCGACAGCGGCATGCGGTCGAACGGAGCGCCGGTGGCGGAGAGTTGCGTGATCTTGGCCAGGATGTCCCGGCACCGCTGCGCCTGTTCGCGCAAGGTCTTGACCTCGCCGGCCAGCGGACTGTTGTCGGCGATGGTACTTTCCAGTTCGCGCGAAATCAGGAAGATGGTCGATAGCGGCGTTCCCAGTTCATGGGCCGCGGCCGCCGCCAGCCCGTCGAGCTGGGTCAAATGCTGCTCGCGCGTCAGCACCAGTTCGGTGGCGGCCAGCGCATCGGAGAGCTGGCGGGCTTCCTCGGTAACCTGGAACGCATAAAGGCTGGTGACGCCGATCGCGACGGCGATCGAAAGCCAGACGCCGTACAGATAGATCAGTGGCAGTACCAGCGGATCGTCGCTGTCCCACGGCAGCGGGAAATGAAAAAACACCAGCAGCGAGGCGCAAACCACCGCAAGCACGCCAAGCGCGATGGTCCAGCCGGATCGGCAGCGCGGTCGCCGAAATCAGCACCGGCGCGAGAAACAAAAACGAAAACGGGTTCTCCAGCCCGCCGGTAAAGAACAACAAGCCGGCCAGCTCGATGATGTTGAGGGCCAATAGCGCCGCCGCATAAGCTGGTTCCAGCCGCTGCATCGGATTGAAGACGATCTGCAGTGCGAGATTGAGCAGAGCGGACAGACCGATGATGGTCAGGCAGGGGATGACCTCGACGTCGAATTCGAGCCCCTGCACCACGGTGAAAATCGTCGCCAGCTGTCCAAGCACGGCCAGCCAGCGCAGCCGCAGGATCGTATCGAGGCGGACATAGCGGCGCGGATGACGAAAATCGGACAAGGCAGCATCGGTCATGCCGGGGAGTTTAGCCGTGCGGGGTGACGATCACAAATTGGGCAGTTATGAAGAACGAACCAATTCTCTCCCGTCATGCCCGGGCATAGCCGTCTGAAGGACGGCGTCGCTTCCGCTCGCCTATGCCCGGGCATCCACGTCTTGTTGGCGCCGTTGCAAGGAAGACGTGGATGGCCGGGACAAGCCCGGCCATGACAAATTCTCAAAGCCTTGCATCGGCCACCACGATGGCCCAATGAACGGCCCGCATGACGCGTAACGATACAGCATCGGCTTTAACGATTGCGGATCCTGCCGGATCCGCGGCGATCGAGGTCGCCGACCTGGTCAAGCTCTACAAGGCTACCCGCGCCGTCGATGGTGTCTCGTTTCGCATCGCGCGCGGCAGCGTCACCGGATTGCTCGGCGGCAACGGCGCCGGCAAGACGACGACGATTGCCATGATCATGGGACTGGTGCTGCCGACCTCGGGACGCATCCACGTGCTCGGCCATGCGATGCCGGGGCATGCGGCCAGCGTGCTCGGTCGGATGAATTTCGAAAGCCCCTATGTCGACATGCCGATGCGGCTCACGGTGCGGCAGAACCTGACGATCTTCGGTCGTCTCTATGCGGTTGCCGATTTGCGCGAACGCATTGCACAACTGGCCGCCGATCTCGATCTCGGCGATTTCCTCGACCGCGCCAACGGCAAGCTCTCCGCGGGCCAGAAGACCCGCGTGGCGCTGGCGAAGGCGCTGATCAACCAGCCGGAACTTCTGCTGCTGGACGAGCCGACGGCGTCGCTCGATCCCGATACCGCCGACTGGGTCCGGCGGCACCTCGAGACCTACCGCAAGACCCATGGTGCGACGATCCTGTTGGCCTCGCACAACATGCTGGAAGTGGAGCGGCTGTGCGATCGGGTCATCATCATGAAGCGCGGCCGGATCGAGGACGACGACAGCCCGGACGGGATCATGGCCCGCTATAACCGCGCGACCCTGGAAGAGGTGTTTCTCGACGTCGCCCGCGGCCGCCAGGAGCGCGCGCCATGAGCGGGAATGCCGTGGGCAAGCCGACCGGCAGCCGGGCCGGCACGCATCGGGGAATCTCGCCGCATCGTATCGGTGCGATGGTGCAGCGCTATTGGTATCTCTTGATGTCATCGTGGCCCCGGCTGTTGGAGCTGATCTATTGGCCGGTGCTGCAGATCATCACCTGGGGGTTTCTGCAACGCTTCATCTCGGAGAATGCCGGGTTCTTTGCCCGCGCGGGTGGCACGCTGATCGGCGCGGTGATCCTGTGGGACATCCTGTTCCGCGGCCAGCTCGGCTTTTCGATCTCCTTCCTGGAGGAGATGTGGGCGCGCAATCTCGCCAACCTGATGATGAGCCCGCTAAAGCCGATCGAATTCCTGATCTCGCTGATGATCATGAGCCTGGTGCGGCTCGCCATCGGCGTGATCCCGATGACCTTGCTGGCGTTCTTTTTCTTCGACTTCAATTTCTACAGCATCGGGCTGCCGCTGATCGTGTTCTTCTGCAACCTGATCTTCACCAGCTGGTCGATCGGGATTTTCGTTTCGGGGCTGGTGCTGCGCAACGGGCTCGGCGCCGAGAGCATCGTCTGGACGCTGATGTTCGGGATCCTGCCGTTGGCCTGCATTTATTATCCGGTGACGGTGCTGCCGCATTGGCTGCAATACGTTGCCTGGTCGCTGCCGCCGACCTATGTATTCGAGGGCATGCGGGCGCTATTGAGCGACCATGTGTTTCGCGCCGACCTGATGATCGAGGCTTTCGCCATCAACGTCGTGCTCTTTGCCGCCTCGTTTGCGATATTTCTGGCGCTGTTGCGCAGCGCCCGCCGGCATGGAGCGCTGCTTCAGAGTGGTGAATGAACGGCGGAAAAGTCTACTTATCCCATGAATTAATGGGATATCGACCGTGTTCAGCCCGTAGATCTACCGGTCGACGCATTGACGCATTATTACGCATTCGGCACTATGCTGCGATGCAAAAGGGACATCATTAGATGCCGATTGGTGAATTTGGCGGCCTGCCGCCACAGGTGGCCGAAGGCAGTCCGGCACTGACCACGCCGATGTACTGGATGTACGAAATGGCGCAGGCATCGCTCAATCCGGCGCGCGCCGTGACCGATGCGACCAAGCTTCTGTTCCAGAATCCGATGAATCCGTGGTCGCGTACCGAATTAGGCAAATCGATTGCGGCCGGTTGCGAACTGTTCGAGCGCACCACGCGCCGTTACGGCAAGCCCGAATGGGGCATCCACTTCACCGAAGTCAGCGGTGTGCGCACCGCGGTCGAAGTCCGCACCATCTGGGAAAAGCCGTTTTGCCGCCTGCTGTATTTCGATCGCAAGCTGACGCGGCCGCCGCGCAACCCGCAGCCGCGGGTGTTGATCGTGGCGCCGATGTCCGGCCACTATGCGACGCTGCTGCGCGGCACGGTCGAGGCTTTTCTGCCGACCCATGAGGTCTACATCACCGACTGGTCCGATGCGCGAATGGTGCCGCTGGCGGCGGGCCGCTTCGATCTCGACGACTATGTCGACTATCTGATCGAGATGCTGCATGTGCTCGGCGGCAACATGCACGTCATCGCCGTGTGTCAGCCCTCGGTTCCGGTGGTGGCGGCGGTTTCCATCATGGAAGCCGAGCGCGATCCCTTTGTGCCGGTCTCGATGACGCTGATGGGAGGCCCGATCGATACCCGCCGCAATCCAACCGCCGTCAACAATCTGGCCGCCGAGCGCGGCATCGACTGGTTCCGCAACAACGTCATCACCAAGGTGCCGTTTCCGCATCCGGGCGTGATGCGCGACGTCTATCCGGGATTCCTGCAGCTCAACGGCTTCATCAGCATGAATCTCGACCGTCACATGGACGCCCACAAGAGACTGTTCAGCAATCTGGTGAAGGGCGACGGCGACCTGGTCGACAAGCATCGCGACTTCTATGACGAATATCTCGCGGTGATGGATCTCAGCGCGGAATATTACCTGCAGACCGTCGATCTGGTGTTCGTCAAGCACGCGCTGCCGAAAGGCGAGATGACCCATCGCGGCAAGCCGGTCGATCCCTCCAGAATCACGCGCGTGGCGCTGATGACGGTCGAAGGCGAGAAAGATGATATCTCCGGTCTCGGCCAAACCGAAGCCACGCACGCGCTATGCAACGCGATTCCCGATCATCGGCGGGTGCATTACGTGCAGAAAGGCGTCGGACACTACGGTGTCTTCAACGGTTCGCGCTTCAAATCCGAAATCGTGCCGCGCATTTCCGATTTCATGATGTCGTCAGCCAATGTAAAGCCTTTGAAACCTTCATTGGCTGCTGCGGCTGAATAGACGCGCGCTTTTAGACGTTTCGTTATCCATGCGATCGAAGTCGCGATGGTTGGTTGCTGATTCATGGGCAGGGATAACCTCCTGAATTATCCAAGAAAATCGGGATTCACCCCCTGTTGAAGGAATGAGCTTTGACTCATCCTTTAGAAGGGGTTCAGGAGCGCTTTTTGGGGTCGAAATTTTTGTACCAGCCCCATCCTGTAGAGGCTCATCAGCCGGCCTAGCCCCTGTATATTGGGCAAATGATTTGTTTTTGCGCGGAGCGATTTCACTGGCGGCGGATATGGCAGAATCCGGGCGAACTACTGCTCCCCGGATTTTCAGACATGGCTACTCGCGCGCTCCTTTATCGGCGGCCGGCCGAACCTTCGACTATTTTGGTCAGGCATGGCTCGCAAATCTTCTCCGTCCGACTGCGCCGGCACCGGCGCGCGCGGCGCTACACCTTGCGCATTCATCCGACCGATCGCGAGGCGATCCTGACCATGCCGCCGCGCGGCACGCTGGTCGAAGCCAAGGATTTTGCGCGATTGCACGGCGGTTGGATCGCCGCGCGTCTCGGACGACTGCCGAAAGCCGCTCCGTTTCACGTGGGTACGGTTGTGCCGTTGCGTGGTGTGCCGCACAGGATCGTGCATCGCGCCGGTGAGCGCGGCACGGTGTGGACCGAAACCCGCGACAGCGGCGAAAAGATCCTCTGCGTCGCGGGCGGCGCCGAACATACCGAGCGTCGGGTCCACGATTATCTCAAGCGTGAGGCACGCAAGGATTTGCAGAAGGCGTCGATGGCCTATGCCGACGAACTTGGCGTCCGGGTCAAGCGGGTATCGATCCGGGACCAATCCAGCCGCTGGGGTTCCTGCACCTCGGCGGGATCGGTGTCGTTCTCGTGGCGGCTGATCCTGGCGCCGCCTTTCGTGCTCGACTATCTCGCCGCTCATGAAGTAGCGCACTTGGTCGAGATGAATCATTCGGCGCGATTTTGGCGCGTGGTCGCGAGGATCTGTCCGTCGGTCGAGCGCGCCAAGGCCTGGCTCGACACCTACGGCAACGATCTGCACCGTTACGGTATCCAGGACTAACCGAAGACCGTCATCGCCCGCGAACCGGCGCCCCAGTATTCCAGAGCGTTCACGAGCGGGGTATGACGCGTGACCTCGATGGGGCGCGGTGCCAGCAATGGCTAGCCAACACGCCATCTTACCTGCTCCCGAACAACCGCTGTACCAGCCAGCCATCGAGCCCGGAATCGGCTTCCGGCCGTGCCGCGGTATTGCGCGCCGGAGCAGCGCGGTTCGGAGCCATCGGCGGGTAAGGCGCAAGCGAGGCCGATGCGGGCGGCGCCGAGGGCGCGGTAATCTGGGATATGGTCGCTTGCGGTCCCTGCGCGATGTTGGAGAAGAAGCCCGGCGCTTGCGAGGTCGGCAGCGTCGCGACCGGTACGCCCTGATGTGCCGCGCGCATGAAGCGGGTCCAGATCTCCACCGGCAATCCGCCGCCCACAGCCCTCTTGGTTGGCGTACTGTCGTCATTACCGAGCCAGACGCCAGTGACGAGATTGGTGGTGTAGCCGATGAACCAGGCGTCGCGGAAATCCTGGCTGGTTCCGGTCTTGCCCGCCGCGACCCAGCCGGGCAATTCCGCCTTCCGCGCGGTGCCGCTGCGCAGCGTTTCCTCCATCATGGTGTTCATCATCGCGACATTGTTCGGGTCGATCACCTGGCCGAGTTGGTCGGGCTGACGGGCATAAAGCAGCTTGCCATGAGTGGTACGGATCTTCAGCACGACATGAGGCGTGATGCCCCGGCCACTATTGGCGAACGGCGCATAGGCGCCGACCAGTTCCAGGAGTGATACTTCCGAGGTGCCGAGCGCGATCGAGGCATTGGCCTCGAGCTTCGATGAGATGCCAAGGCGGTGCGCGGTACGCACGACGTTGGCGGGACCGAGTTCCATGCCAAGCCGTACCGCGACCGTATTGAGCGAGTTAGCAAGCGCCTGCCTCAGGGTCACCGCGCCGAGATATTCGTGCTCGAAGTTTTCCGGCTTCCAGCCCTTGATGTTGATCGGCGCGTCCTGCCGGATCGTATCCGGCGTCATGCCGGCCTCGATCGCCGTGAGATAGACGAATGGCTTGAACGCCGAGCCGGGTTGCCGCTTGGCGGTGACCGCGCGGTTGTACTGGCTCTCCGAATAGTTGCGGCCGCCGACTAGGGCGCGCACCGCCCCATCGGGACTCATCGCCACCAGCGCGCCCTGGCTGACATTGAATTTCACGCTCTTTGCAGCCAGTTCGTCGATCACGGAAGCTTCCGCGATGCTCTGCAGTCTCGGATCGATCGAGGTTTCGACCACGATGTCCTGATCGATCTGGCCGACCAGATCGTCGAGCACCTCGCCGATCCAGTCTGCGACATAATTGATGGTGCCCGCGCCGACCGGCTTCACATTGTAGGCGGGATGGCCGATCGAGGCCTGCGCCTGCGCTTCGGTGATAAACTGGGCGTCCGCCATCGCCGCCAGCACGACCTGGGCGCGCTTTTCGGCGCCGTCGGGATTGCGATTCGGCGCCAGCCGCGACGGCGATTTGACCAAGCCGGCGAGCATCGCGGCTTCCGCCAACGTCACGTTCTTGGCCGATTTGCCGAAATAGCGTTGCGCGGCGGCTTCGACGCCATAGGCGCCGGAGCCGAAATAGACGCGGTTGAGGTAGAGTTCGAGAATTTCGGCCTTGGTGTATTTGCGCTCCAGCCAGAACGCGAGTTCGGCTTCCTGCAGCTTGCGCTGCAGGGTGCGCTCCTGGGTCAGGAACAGGTTCTTGGCAAGCTGCTGCGTGAGCGTCGATCCGCCCTGCGAGACGCCCCGATGCAAAACGTTGGTCACCGCCGCGCGCAGGATGCCAACGGGATCGACACCATGATGCGAATAGAACCTTCGGTCCTCGATGGCAATGAACGCCTTGGGCAAATAGGGCGGCAAATCCTTTAGAGCGACATTGGCGCCGGCCATTTCGCCGCGGGTCGCCAGCACGCTGCCATCGATGCCGACGATCTCGATGGTCGGCGGCCGTTTTGGAATTTCCAGCGCCTGGATCGGCGGCAGATGCGCACCGACATAGACCACTACGCCGACCGCGGCGATCAGCGCCCACAGGCCAAGCACGGCGCCCCAATAGAACAACCGGTAGAAATTCGGACCGCGGCGCGCGCTGGATTTGCGCTTGCTGCTGCGGCTTGGGCGTGGCTTTCGCTCTGCCGGCGGCTCATCGTCGCCGTCGTCATCCTCGACTTTGCGCCTGGCGGATGATTTTTTTGGCTGGCTTTCGCCGCCGGGAATCCGGTCCTGCGGGCTGAGGCGCAAATCGCCAAGTGCTGCGGCGAGCCCGAATAGCGGCTCCTTGCGTCCGCCGCTTTTTTTCCGTCCCCACGCCATCCGCAACAACGCCCACGCCGACTACCCGAACGCTAGCGTTCGGAGTTTAAAGGGCGGTTACTGAAAGATTAACGTCGAATTAGGACGTGCGGCGGCGATGCTTTCGAACCCGCATCCTTGACCGGCGCTTTGCGGTCCGCGAGCATGCCGGGTGCTGGAGCGACCCTCGAAGCCAGGGTACGAGCAGGATAATGGGCCATATCGATCCGACCAGGGAAGTGTTCGCGCAGTTCAAGGCCAATGATCGCGCAGGCCCGATTCACATGCTGAATCTGGTCCGACTGCGGCGAGAGGCGGCCTATCCCGACGGCCGCAAGGCGACCCGGTGCGGAAGCCTATGCGGCCTATGGCAGGGAAAGTGGCCCGGTGTTCATGCGGCTCGGAGGTCGGATCGTCTGGCAGGGGCGGTTCGAATTGGTGCTGATCGGGCCGCAGCAAGAAAGCTGGGATCATTGTTTCATCGCCGAATATCCAAGCGTTGCGGCGTTTGCGGAGATGATACGCGACCCCGTCTATCGGGAGGCGGTGAAGCACCGGCAGGCGGCGGTCGAGGATTCGCGCCTGATTCGGCACGCCGTCCTGCCGATAGGCAAGACCTTCGGCGAAATCCCGACCTAGCAGGTCGCCAATGCAAATCGACGGCCCCAGGGAACCGTCGATCACCGGCCAGTTGAGTTCGGCGATTTCCTTGATCGCCTGCGCAGCCTGCTTCGGCGCGATCTTATGCGGTCCTATCGGCGATTGCGGCCGGCACCGCGTGTGGCCGCCGGTCAGGCCGCCGGTTGCGAGGCGACGTCGTCGGTGACCAATAGATGGATCAGCGCGCTCTTGATCGCGGCCTGCCGGGTCGGTGCGTTGATCTGCGCGCCGAGCAGGTCAGTGACGTAGAACACGTCGCGCGCGCGCTCGCCGAAAGTCGCGACGTGGGCGGAGGCGATATTGAGGTTCAGCTTCGATATCGCGGTGGTCAGCTGATACAACAGGCCGGGGCGATCGAGGCCGGACACCTCGATCACCGTGTAGCGGTCCGACCACTGGTTGTTGATGGTCACTTCCGGCTCGACCACGAAGGGACGCATCTTGCGTCCCGAAGTGCGGCGCGCGACCACTTCGGGCAGACGCAATTTGCCTTCCAGCACGTCCTCGATCATTTCGCCGATCCGCCTCGCGCGCCGTCCTTCGTCCTCGTCGCGGTCGTATTCCCGCGTTATCGCGATGGTGTCGAGCGCGCGGCCGTCGGTGGTGGTGTAGATCTGCGCATCGACGATGTTGGCGCCTGCGGAAGCGCAGGCGCCGGCGATGATCGACAACAGCCAGGGATGGTCGACCGCGAGAATAGTCAGTTCGGTGACGCCGCGGACCTCGTCGAAGCCGACATTGATCGCGAGCTTGTTGCCGGCCTGCTCATTGGCCTTGATGAAGCGCGCGTGGCGGATCTTGCGCGGTAGATCGACCTTGAGCCAATAGGCCGGATAATGCCGCGAAATATATGAATGGAGTTCCGGTTCCGGCCATTCGGTGAAGGCCGCGCGAAATTCCGACTGCGCCACCGCGATACGCTGGGCGCGGTTGACTTCGGAGAAGCCGCCGGTCAGCACCGGCTCGGTCTCGTAATACAGCGTGCGCAACAGTTGCGCTTTCCAGCCATTCCAGACACCGGGGCCGACGCCCCGGATGTCGGCGGTGGTCAGGATCGTCAAAAGCTTCATTTGCTCGACCGACTGCACCACGGCCGCGAAATTCTCGATGGTCTTGCGGTCCGAAAGGTCGCGCGATTGCGCCACCGTGGACATGATCAGATGGTGCTCGATCAGCCAGACCACGGTCTCGGTATCGGCGGCACTGAAACCGAGCCGCGGGCACAACCGCCGCGCCACCTTGGCGCCCGCGATCGAATGGTCCTCCGGCCGGCCCTTGGCGATGTCGTGCAATAGCGTGGTGATGTAGAGCACCGCGCGGTGCTCGGGACGAATCTTGCGCATCAGGTCGCTGGCGACGACGAATTCGTCGTTGCCGCCGCGCTCGATCTCCTGCAGGAAACCGACGCATCGCAAGAGATGCTCGTCCACCGTGTAGTGATGATACATATTGAACTGCATCATCGACACGATCTTGCCGAAGGCGCGGATGAATTGGCCGAGCACCCCGGTCTCGTTCATTCGTCGCAGCACCACTTCGGCGTCGTTCGAGGTCAGGATCTCCATGAACAGAAGGTTGGCTTCCGGATTTTCGCGAAGCTGGGTGTTGATCAGCTTTAGCGAGCGCGTCACGGTACGCATGGCGTCGGGATGGAACGCGAGATTGTTCTTCTGCGCCAGACGAAAGATCCGGATCAGGTTGACCGGATCCTGCCTGAAGACATCGGGTGCGGCGAGGTTGATGCGGTTGTTGTCGACGATGAAATCGTCGCTGTCGGGCACCCGGTGCCGTTTCGTGCCCGGCCGCAACCGCGCCATCACGCGACTGAGCACCGGCGCGGCCTTGGCCTGCTGGTCCTCGAGCTTGGCGCACATGATCGCGGTGAGATCGCCGACGTCCTTGGCGATCAGGAAATAGTGCTTCATGAAGCGTTCGACATCCTGCATGCCGGGATGCGAGGTGTAGCCGAGCCGCACCGCGATCTCGCGCTGCATGTCGAATGACAGGCGCTCTTCGGCGCGGCCCGAGAAGAAATGGATGTTGCAGCGGACCGACCACAGGAAATCGGCGCAGCGGCGGAAGGTGCGGTACTCCTGTGCGTCGAACACCCCGCATTCGAGCAGCTCGTCGGTCTCGCGCACGCGGTAGACATATTTCGCGATCCAGAACAGCGTGTGCAGATCGCGCAGTCCGCCTTTGCCGTCCTTGACGTTGGGCTCGACCAGATAGCGCGATTGCCCGGCGCGGCGATGGCGTTCGTCGCGTTCGGCGAGTTTGGCGGCGACGAATTCGGCGGCAGTGCCCTGCACCACTTCCTTGTCGAATCGCGCCACCAGTTCGTCATAGAGCGGCCGGTCGCCGGTCAGGAATCTGGTTTCGAGGATCGCCGTGCGGATGGTCATGTCGCCGCGCGCCTGCCGGATCGATTCATCGACCGAGCGGGTGGCATGGCCGACTTTCAATCCCATGTCCCACAGGCAATACAGGATCGCTTCGGCGACCTGTTCGCCCCACGCGGTCTGCTTGTAGGGCAGGATGAACAACAGATCGATATCGGATTCCGGCGCCATCAACCCACGGCCATAGCCGCCGGTGGCGACGACCGCCATGCGCTCGGCGCCGGAGGGGATCGGCGAGTAATAGAGATGGCGGGTGGCGGCAGCAAACAGGATACGGATGATTTCGTCCTGCACGAAGCACAGTCGCTCCGCGCAGCGCCGGCCATGACGATCCTTCAGCAACACCGCCTGCGCCACCGCGCGAGCCTCGATCAACTCGGCCTTCAGCAGTTGCGCCATGGCGGCGCGAAACAAGTCCTCGCGCCCGGCATGTTTTTCGGCGAGCGCGTCGACCGCGGCGGTGATCCGTGCGGTGTCGAAACGCTCATCCGCGTCGGGGCGGGACTCGACGACAACGCTTTCCATGGCTACCCGGATAAAGGACGGGGCCGATACTGTCACGGTCATTGTGGCTGAACAGAAGCTCCATGCTACGTTCGTGTTCGCGTGGGTCGAGGCGGTTCTCGTGCCTGGCGCTTGAGCACGCGTATTTTCTTGTTGACGTTCATAATTAACTCGTTGAAATGAAATCTGTTTTTCAGAGTAAACCGAAGGGGAGCCTAACCGATGCCCATGATTTCACGGCGCGCCTTGGCCGCGTTGATCGCGATCTGGACGCTGATACCCGGCGGCGCCTATGCCGCCGAGCCGCTCAAGGAGATTCACATCGACTGGGCGACCTACAATCCCGTGTCGATGATCCTCAAGCAGAAGGGCCTGCTGGAGAAGGAATTCGCCAAGGACGGCATCAGCATCGTCTGGGTGCAATCGGCCGGTTCCAACAAGGCGCTCGAGTTCCTCAATGCCGGCTCGATCGATTTCGGCTCGACCGCCGGCTCCGCCGCACTGGTTGCCAAGATCAACGGCAATCCGATCAAGTCGATCTACGTCTATTCGCGGCCTGAATGGACCGCGCTGGTCACGACCAAGGATTCCAGCATCAAGACGGTCGCCGACCTCAGGGGCAAGCGCGTCGCGGTCACCCGCGGAACCGATCCGCATATCTTTCTGGTACGCGCACTACTCGGCGCCGGCATGAGCGAAAAGGACATCACGCCGGTGCTGCTGCAGCATCCCGACGGCAAGACTGCGCTGATCCGCGGCGATGTCGACGCCTGGGCGGGTCTCGATCCGATGATGGCGCAAGCGGAAATCGAGGACGGCGCGCGGCTGTTCTTCCGCGATCCGGCCGCCAACACCTGGGGCATTCTCAATGTGCGCGAGCAGTTCCTGAAGGATAATCCCGACGTGGTCCGGCGCGTGCTTGCAACCTATGAGGAAGCGCGGAAATATTCGCTGGCGAATTACGATGACTTGAAGAAAACCTTCATGGCCATCACCAAACTGCCGGACAATGTGGTCGACAAGCAGCTCAAGGAGCGCACAGAGTTGACCCATAACCGGATCGGCGCGCCGCAGCGCGAATCCATTCTTGCGGCAGGTCTGGCCTTGCAACAGGCCGGCGTGATCGACGCCAAAGTCGACGTCAAGGCCGCACTCGATAGCCTGATCGATGACCAGGTGCCGCTGCCGACGAATTGAGGTAGTGAACGTCATGGCCGGGCGTAGCCGTCCGAAGGACGGCGTCGCTTCCGCTCGCCTATGTCCCGGCCATCCACGTCTTGGGGCGTTGAAGCGAGAAAGACGTGGATGCCCGGGACAAGCCCGGGCATGACGAATGGAGTCCTGCGACCCCGCGAATTCCTCCTATCCGCCAGCTTGCAATCCCGAGCGAGAAGCGTTCTTGCTATGACCATGACGGTCGAACTTTCCGCAGCGGCACAAAGCGAACCGGTGGCAAAACCCGCCGCATCCGGCCGCGTGCGACGCTGGACGCGGCCGGCGCTGGGGCTGTTGCTGCCGGTAGGCCTCGCGGTGGCCTGGGAACTCATTGTCTGGCTCGGTCTCTCGAATGGCAGACTGGTTCCGCCGCCGACGAAGATCTTCGCGACCATCGTTGAACTGGCGCGCAGCGGCGAACTCACCCGCCATATTGTGGCGACCCTGACACGGGTTTTCGCGGGCTTTGGTCTCGGGCGTGGTCGCCGGCACCTTGCTTGGCGCCATCTCCGGCTACTGGAGCCTGGCACGCCGGCTGCTCGATCCCACCGTGCAGGCGCTGCGTGCGATCCCGTCGATCGCCTGGGTGCCGCTGTTCATCCTGTGGCTCGGCATTTTCGAAACCTCGAAAGTGGCGCTGATCGCGGTCGGGGTGTTCTTCCCGGTCTATCTCGGCGTGATGGGCGCGATCCTGTCGGTCGATCGCAAGATCGTCGAAGTCGGGCGCACCTTTCGCCTCAGCGGTCCGGCGATGATCCGCCGCATCCTGCTGCCCGCGGTACTGCCGGCCTATGTGGTCGCGCTGCGCGTCGGCCTTGGGCTCGGCTGGATGTTCGTGGTCGCCGCCGAATTCATGGGCGCCTCCGAAGGGCTCGGCTATCTCCTGATCGACGGCCAGCAGCTCGGCAAGCCCGCGCAGATCCTGGCCGCGATCGTGATCTTCGCGATCCTCGGCAAGACCACCGACTGGCTGATCGAGATCGGCTTCGCGCCGCTGTTGCGCTGGCAGGATGCGTTCGGCCGCCAGAGCGGAGCGGCCTGATGCTGGTGCTCGATCGCGTCGGGAAAATCTATCCCAACGGCGTCAACGCGCTGGAGCGGTTTTCCGCCGAGATCCAGCTTGGCGAAATCGTCGCGATCATCGGCGGTTCCGGTTGCGGCAAATCGACCTTGCTGCGCGCGGTCGCCGGTCTCGACCGCGCCACGTCGGGCACGGTAACGCTCGATGACATCTCCATCGCAGCTCCGCATGCGAAAATCGGCATCATCTTCCAGGAGCCGCGGCTGCTGCCATGGCTCAGCGTCGCCGGCAATATTGGTTTTGGCGTTAGCGAATTGCCGGCGAATGTCAGGCGCGAGAAGGTCGCGCGGGCGCTGGCGCGGGTCGGCCTTGCCGACAAGGCCGGTGCATGGCCGCGCGAATTGTCCGGCGGCCAGGCGCAGCGCGTGGCGATCGCGCGCGCGCTGGTGCCGCAACCCGAAGTCTTGCTGCTCGACGAACCGTTTTCCGCGCTCGATGCATTTACACGGCGGGATCTGCAGGATCATCTGCTCGATCTGTGGGCCGATACACGGCCGACTTTGGTGTTGGTCACGCACGATGTCGATGAGGCGGTGGTGCTGGCCGATCGCGTGTTCGTCATGCGGCCACGGCCGGGCCGCCTGTTCGAGGAGATCAGGATCAATCTGGCGCGACCGCGCGATCGCAATTCACCCGTGTTCGACAATTTCAAGCGCCGGGTGCTGACGGCGCTCGATCGATCGCTCGACCGCAGCGTGCCGGACCTCGAGGCAAAATCGAATGCCGGCGAGGCGATGTGGTGGTGACATCAGAGGGTGACATCAAGGGTGACATCGACGCTGCGACCCATTAAATCCGGCAGCGGATAGATATCCGGGAGAACAACAATGGACGCCGCCACGCTCCGCGCTACTCAGGCCCCGATCAAGGATCGCTACAAGACCGATCCGAAATCCGCGGTCATCACGCTGAAGGCCAAGGGCTCGATCGATAACGAAGGCATCGCCTGCAAGGTCGAAACCGGCCGGGCACTTGCCGTCGCGGGGCTGCATCCGGCCACCGGCGGCTCCGGGCTTGAACTATGCTCCGGCGACATGCTGCTCGAAGCGCTGGTGGCCTGCGCCGGCGTCACGCTGAAATCCGTCGCAACCGCGATCGAAATTCCATTGAAGGCCGGCAATGTGAGCGCCGAAGGCGATCTGGATTTTCGCGGCACTCTTGGCGTCGACAAGGAGGCGCCGGTCGGCTTCGCCGAGATTCGTTTGCGCTTCGACGTCGATACCGAGGCGCCGCAGGACAAACTCGATTTGCTGTTGAAACTCACCGAGCGCTATTGCGTGGTCTATCAGACCATCCGGAACGGACCGAAGGTCTCTGTTTCGATGCACAGGATGTGAGAATTCTCGCCGCTTGCGGCAACCATTTCACACCTGAAATTCGGTGCTTGGAGACCCCCACCCCCGACCCCTCCCCGCAAGGGGGAGGGGAGCACAGAGCTGTCGCGAGCTGCGATGTCGCCCGATCTCATGTTCCTGGTGACGCTCGTGCGCGGATGGCGATCATGGCCGCGTTCGAATGGCGGCGTGGCTATTTGTTCGGCAACTTTCCCTTCAGCGCATACAGCGCCTCCAGCGCCTCGCGTGGCGACATCTCGTCGGGGTGCAGCGCTTGCACCGCTTCCAATAGCAGCTCCGCTTCGCCGGGTGGCGCAGGCTCGGCGGCGGCGCGCGAGGGTACCGCGAACAGCGGCAGGTCGTCGGCCAAGGCACGCGCGGTCTGGCCACGGTCCTGCGCTTCCAGTTTCGCCAGCACCGATTTGGCCCGCGCGATCACCGATGGCGGAAGGCCTGCAAGTTTCGCTACCTGGATGCCATAGGAGCGGTCGGCCGATCCCGGCAGCACCTCGTGCAGGAACACCACGTCGCCTTGCCATTCCTTCACTCGAACGGTGGCATTGAACAGCCGCGGCAGCTTGGCCGAGAGCGCGGTGAGTTCATGGTAATGCGTCGCGAACAGTGCGCGGCAACGGTTGCTCTCATGCAGGTGCTCGATCGCGGCCCACGCAATCGACAGGCCGTCGAAGGTCGCAGTTCCCCGGCCGATTTCGTCCAGGATCACCAGCGAGCGCTCGCTCGCCTGATTGAGGATCACGGCGGTCTCCACCATTTCCACCATGAAGGTGGAACGGCCACGCGCGAGGTCATCGGCGGCGCCGACCCTTGAGAACAGCCGGTCGACGATGCCGATGCGCGCCCGCGTCGCCGGCACGAAGCTGCCGATCTGCGCCAGCAGCGCGATCAACGCATTCTGGCGCAGGAAGGTCGATTTACCCGCCATGTTCGGGCCGGTGATCAGCCAGATCTGCCCGGATGTTTGTCCCGGTCCAGGCGAAAGATCGCAGGTGTTGGCGATGAAGGGCTGGCCGTCGCGCTTGAGCGCCTGCTCGACCACCGGGTGCCGGCCGCCTTCGATGGCAAATCCAAGCGAGGTGTCGACCTCGGGCCGCACGTAATTATAGTCGACCGCAAGTTTTGCCAGCGCGGTCGCCACATCGAGCAGCGCGAAGCCATGCGCGGCGGCGCGCAAATCATCGCTGGCCGCGGTCACCATCGCATTGAGCCGCTCGAAGATGTCGAGCTCGATCCCGAGCGCGCGGTCGCCGGCGTTGGCGATGCGTGCTTCGATCTCGCCGAGTTCCGACGTGGTGAATCGGACCTGGCCTGCCAGGGTCTGGCGATGGATGAAGGTCGCATTCAGCGGCGCGGTCATCAGCTTGTCGCCGTGCTGCGCCGTTACCTCGACGAAATAACCGAGCACGTTGTTGTGGCGGATCTTCAGGCCCTTGATACCGGTGTCGTCGGCATAGCGCGCCTGCATCGCGGCGACCACGAGCCGCGAGGCGTCGCGCAGGTTGCGGGTCTCGTCGAGCGCGGTGTGATAGCCTTCGCGGACAAAGCCGCCGTCGCGCTTGATCAGCGGCAATTGCTCGGCGAGCGCGCGTTCGAATTCGCGGGCGAGATCGCGCGAGGGCTGGCGTAGCGCGGCCATGATCGCGACGATCTCCTGCGGCGGCGCTTCGAGCTGAGCCAATCGCGCCAGCGCCTGATCGGCGGCAATGACGCCGTCGCGCAGGGCAGCGAGATCGCGTGGGCCGCCGCGCCCGACCGACAGCCGCGCCAGCGCGCGCGACATGTCGGGTGCGGCGCGCAGCACCTCGCGAATATCATCGCGCGCGGCGGTATCGGTCGCGAACGTGCCGAGCGCATCGAGCCGCCACGTGATCGCAGCGCTGTCAGTCAAGGGTGCGGCGAGCCGCTGCCCGAGCAGCCGCGATCCGGCCGAGGTCACCGTGCAGTCGATCGCATCCAGAAGCGATCCGCGTCGTTCTCCGGATAGCGTGCGCGTCAGCTCGAGATTGGCCCGGGTGGCGGGGTCGATCGCCATGGTGGTGCCGGCGGCCTCGCGCGCCGGCGGCGACAGCGGCGGGCGTTTCCCGACCTGGGTGCGGTCGATATAGGTGACGGCAGCGCTGGCCGCGGTTGCTTCCAGCCGCGACATTGCGGACAGACCGTCCATGGTCGCGACCGCGAAATAATCACACAGCCGCCGCTCGGCGGTAGCGCTATCAAAATAGTCGCGAGTCAGCGGCGTCACCGCCGGCCATTCGCGCAACAATGCACCGAGTTCGGCATCGCCATAGAGCGCGTCGGTAGCGATGATCTCATTGGGATTGATGCGCGACAGCGTCGCCGCCAGTTCCCCGGTTGAGCATTCCGTCACCATGAATTCACACGTCGAGATATCGATCCAGGCGAGCCCGATGCGGTCGCCGCCGGAGGAAGCGCGGGCGCGCGCAATCGCCAGCAGATAATTGTTGGTCCTGGCGTCGAGCAAGGTGTCTTCGGTCAGCGTGCCCGGCGTGACCAGCCGCACCACGGCGCGGCGCACCACGCTCTTGTTGCCGCGGGCGCGGGCGGCTGCCGGATCCTCGGTCTGCTCGCACACGGCGACGCGGTGGCCCGCCGAGATCAGCCGATGCAGGTAGTCCTCGGACCGCTCCACCGGAACGCCGCACATCGGGATATCGAGGCCTTGATGCTTGCCGCGTTTGGTCAGCACGATGCCGAGCGTTCTGGAGGCGATTTCGGCGTCCTCGAAGAACAGCTCGTAGAAATCTCCCATCCGGTAGAACAGCAACAGTCCGGGATGGGCGGCCTTTATCTCAAGGTATTGTTCCATCATCGGCGTGACGCGCGAAGATGCTTCCGTGGCCGGTGTGGAATCGTCTCGATGCACGGGAATGGATTGCTGGATCGTCATGGAGCTTGCAAACTACAAAATTTCCTTGCCTGATCCTATTCCTTTGCCTCGGCAATGCGGGTTTTCCACCCTCCCGGCATCGCCTGTGGATCGTCTCGGCTCACCTTATCCATGCCGGCGTGGCGGCCCTCCGGCGAAAGCGGCGCTGCTACGCCGGGATCAATTGATCTGTCACCAAGGTGCTTGCCATCATTCGAACCGTCAAGCCGACAAAGCGCGGCATTCAGGGAGAGGTTCCATGCGCGATGTGTTTGTATGCGACGCCGTAAGGACGCCGATCGGCCGGTTCGGCGGCTCGCTGGCCAAGGTGCGCGCGGATGATCTGGCGGCTGCCCCGATCAAGGCCCTGATGGCGCGACATCCCGATTTAGACTGGTCACAGGTCGATGAAATCTATCTCGGTTGCGCCAACCTGGCCGGCGAAGACAATCGCAACGTCGCGCGGATGCCGCGCGGGCTGAACGCCTCGACCGATCGATCGAGACGACGACCTGTTGTTAATCGATCACCGCATGTTCCGGTGCTGCGGCCTGCCTGCGCAGCGCGGCCTTGCTCGATCCGATCATGATCGCGAGCGGTATCGAGCCCAGGATGAACAGCATCACAAGCTGGTAGTCCTGCGAAAACGCGATGATCTGCGCCTGAAGCGTGACCATGGCGTCGGCGAGCGCGCGGCCGAGATCGCTGTTCATATTGATCATGCCGGCCACGTTGGGCATCTGCATCGCCTGATTGAACGGATTGATATGCTCGGACAGGATGGCGTAGTCGCGGCGGCCGCCCTCGGTTAACTGTGCGATGACGATCGAAATGCCGATCGAGCTTGCGACGTTGCGCAGCAGGGTCAGCATCGAGGTGCCGTCGGTGCGCAAATGGTTGGGCAGCGTCAGGAACGCCACCGTGCTCAGCGGCACGAACACCAGCCCGAATCCAAAACCCTGCACGATCGAGATGATCACGATCTCGGGCACCCCGGTCTGGTCGGTCCAGCCGGTCATGTAGTACAGCGAAAGGCCGGTCAGGCCGAGCCCGCTGATGATCAGCGTGCGCGCCTCGATATGTCGCATCAGGCGGCCGACCAGCATCATGGCGACAAAGGTGCCGCAGCCGCGGCTCGCCAGCAGCCCGCCCGCGGTGATGATCGGATAGCCGATCACGTTCTGCAGATAGGGCGAGGCCAGCGCCATGGTCGAATACAGCACGAGGCCCATCACCGCCATGAACACGCAGCCGGAGAGGAAGTTCTTGTCCTTGAAGATGGCAAACTGGATGAACGGTTTGGTGGTCGTGAACGAATGCGCGAGGAAATAATAAAAGCCGAAGCCCGAGACGATGAACTCGGCGAGGATTTCGTTGGATTCCAGCCAGCCGAGCTGTTCGCCGCGATCCAGCGCGATCTGCAGCGACCCGATGGCGACCGACAGCGCCAAAAAGCCGAACCAGTCGAACCGCAGCTCGAAATTCTTCTTTGTCTCGTCCATGAAGATCAGGAGGCCGAGCACGGTGAAGATGCCGAACGGCAGATTGACGAAGAACACCCAGTGCCAGGAATAGGTCTCGGTCAGCCACGCGCCGAGTGACGGGCCCATGATCGGCCCCATCATCACGCCCATGCCCCAGATCGACATGGCCTTGGCGCGTTCATGCAGCGCATAGGTGTCGAGCATCACCGCCTGCGACAAGGGCACCAGCGCCGCGCCGAACACGCCCTGCAGCAGCCGGAACAGCACCATCTGGTTGATGTCCTGCGCCAGGCCGCACATCACCGAGGCGAGCGTAAAGCCGCCCGAACACAGGATGAAGATACGCTTGCGGCCGAAGCGGTTGGCAATCCAGCCGACCGGCGCCGTCATGATCGCGGCGGCGCAGATATAGGATGTCAGTACCCAGTTGATCTGGTCCTGCGAGGCCGAAAGCGTGCCCTGCATATAGGGCAGCGCGACATTGGCGATGGTGGTGTCCAGCGCCTGCATGATGGTCGCGGTCATCGCGCAAATCGTCACCATGTTCCGGCGCAGGCCGGGAACGGCGATCGGCGCGCCGGCCGTGCTCATGGCCGTCAGTCCTGGTTCGCCGCTGCCGGCGAGAGGCCGAGCAGGGCGCCAAGCGAGCGGCGATGGCCGGTGTCGATCGTGGTGTAGGCGCTCATCCCGGCTTTCAGCTTCCGAACATAGCTGTCGTTGCTGTCGAAATAGATCCGCACCGGCACGCGCTGCACCACCTTGACGAAATTGCCGGTGGCGTTCTGCGGCGGCAGGATCGCGAATTGCGCGCCGGTGCCGGGGCTCAGCGAACTGATGGTGCCCTTGAAGACGTGA
This sequence comes from uncultured Alphaproteobacteria bacterium, assembly GCA_963806075.1. Lineage (GTDB taxonomy): Bacteria > Pseudomonadota > Alphaproteobacteria > Rhizobiales > Xanthobacteraceae > Bradyrhizobium. The sequence goes on along the minus strand of CAWDWT010000011.1, from coordinate 308,133 downwards.
TCGGGGAACGCGTCGACGTCGATGTCAACGGTTTGTCCTACCGCGACATGCGTGAAGTCCGATTCCTTCAAATTGGCATCGATCCACGGCTTGGCGACGTCGATCACGCTGAATACCGGCGTGCCGGCGACCACGAAACGGCCGAGCTGAATCTGGTCAACCTGCGTCGCGATGCCTTCCATCGGCGCACGCATCACGGTGTGGTCGAGATTGCGCTCGGCCTGGCCGAGCGCGGCCTGAGCCTGATAATAGGGCGGGAATTCCTCAAGCGGCAGATTGGGATTGCCGAGCAACTGGGTCTTCGCGCTGGAAAGCTGCTGCTGCACGAAGGCCCACTCGGCACGCGCGGTGACCTCCGCGGCGGAAGCATTGTCGAGATCGAGCTGCGAACCGTAATTGTTCTTGGCGAGCGCCGATTTGCGATCGACGTCCTTCTTCTTCAGGTCGATGGTCTGCTGCATCAGCTCGGCCATCTGGTCGTAAATCTTGATGTTTGCGATCAGGTTGTTGTAGGTGGTTTTGGATTGATCGACCGCGGCCTTGGCCTGTTGCAAGGCAAGGCGGAACGGCACCGGGTCGATCTCGAACAGTACGTCGCCCTGGTTGACATGCTGGCCTTCGCGCACCACCACCTTGTCGATCTTGCCGGAGATATCGGGGGTGATCAGCACCTTCTGCGCGCCGACATAGGCATCGTCGGTCGTCACGTAACGTCCGCCGTGGAGGTAGAAGATCAGTCCGGCGAGCACAGCGACCAGCGGCAGCACCACCAGCAGCAGGAAGCGGCGATAGCGCCGCATGCCGGCCATCAGCCGGCGGCGCGGCTCGGCGGCGAGCTTCTTTGGCGGACTGGCGGGATTGCCCTTTTGTTCGGGCGGGAATTTGAGGACGGGTTCAGCCATAACGTTGTTCTTTCTTGGACGCCTCGCCCGCCGGATTCTGGATCGCGTGGCGCACGTTCTCCTTGATTGATTCCAGTTGGGCGAGCAGGCGATGCGCGTCGGCCGGGTTGATGCCATCGAGTGCCGTCGCGGTGAGTTCGGAACGGAGCCCTGCGAGTTTGCCGAGTAACGGCCGCGCGGCCTTGCGCAGATAGAGCCGGTTGACGCGGCGGTCGTTTTCGTCGCCGCGGCGTTCGATCCAGTCATTGTCACAGAGCTTGTCGATCAATCGCGTCAGCGTGATCGGCTGCATTTCCATCTGTTCGGCAAGCTCGGTTTGTTTCAGGCCCTCGCTGCGTTCCACCTTGGCCAGCACCGCCCATTGCGCGCGCGTAATGCCATAGCGCGCGGCCTGCTTGTCGGCATAAAGCCGCACCAGGCGCTGCAGTTCGCCGAGCGAAAACAGGAAGTTCATATCGACGGAACCGCGGGGCATGGGTGGGTATCTCCGTAAGCTTCGAATATAATAAGCTAGCTTATGATTTAATCAATGGAAGGCTGCCCCGCCGAAACCACATGGCTGGATCGACGAGTTCCGAAAAATGGCCCGGCGGGATTTGGGTTTGGCGGCCAAAATGCTACATCTGCTTGGCATGACCACAGTCAAACCGACATTTCCGGCCCCCGATCATGACCACGACCGCTGTGCGGCGGACGCGATCCTGCACGCCGAAAAAGTGTGCGAGCGGCGGGCGCAGAAGTTTACCCCGATCCGGCGTCAGGTATTGCAGGCGCTGTTGTCCAGCCACCGGCCACTCGGCGCCTATGAGGTGATCGACGAACTCGCCAAGTCGATGCCGCGGCCGGCCCCGATCACGGTCTATCGCGCACTCGATTTCCTGATGGACAACGGCCTCGTCCATCGCATCGAAAGCCGCAACGCCTATCTCGCCTGCGCGCACGATCATGACGCCGCCGCGATGGTGGCGTTCCTGATCTGCGAGCGCTGCGGATCGGTCGGCGAGATACCGGCAGCCACGGTCGCGCAAAGCCTCAACGCCGCGGCACGTTCCACCGGCTTCACGCCGAAACTGTCGGTAGTCGAGATCACTGGCACCTGCGCGCATTGCCAGACTGCGTGAATCATCCGCGCATGATTTTTCCCAGAGACCGGAGGCTCGCTTTGCGGGCTCATACCATAGGCAACGCGGCGTCAAGCCGGCCGCGAGCATAAATGCCGCCCAATCGACCGGATCCAGCGGCCGGGCGTTCGCTCAGCGCGGGCGCCATCGCGCTGATGCTGTTGTTGTGCGTGAGCTGGGGTTTCAACCAGATCGCCGTCAAGCTGGCGCTGCCCGACGTTCCGCCGCTGCTGCAGGCCACCATCCGTTCGGCCGGCGCATTGCCGGTGCTGCTTTCGATCGCGTGGCTGCGCGGCATAAGGATTTTCGAGCGCGACGATACGCTGATCCCCGGTTTGTTCGCAGGTCTGTTGTTCGGCGTCGAATTCATACTGATCTATCGGGGCCTGCTGCTGACCTCGGCGTTGCGGGCGGTGGTGTTTCTCTACACCGCGCCGTTCTTCGTGGCGCTCGGCTCCTACCGGTTTCTCGGCGAGCGGCTGCGCGCCTCGCAATGGGGCGGGCTGGCGCTTAGTTTTGCCGGCGTGGCGCTGGCGATCGGCGTGCCGCAGGCCGATGTCGATGCCGAAGTGCTGCTCGGGGATCTCATGGTTGTCGGTGGCGGCGCGCTATGGGCGGCGACCACGCTGCTGGTGAAGGCAACCTCGCTGGCAAAGGCCGCGCCGGAAAAGGCGCTGGGCTATCAGGTCGCGATATCGATTCCGATCCTGGCGCTCGCGGCATGGACCTCCGGCGAGACCTTGACTCATTTTCCCGGTCCGCTGGCGCTGTCGTTGCTGGCCTATCAGGCGATCTGGGTGGTCGGGCTGACCTTTCTGTTCTGGTTTGCGCTGGTCAAAACCTATTCCGCCAGCAAATTGTCGGCCTTCACCTTTATCACGCCGCTGTTCGGCGTGATCGCGAGCTATTTCATCATGCATGACAGATTGTCGCCGGTGTTCGGCGCAGCCGCGCTTCTGGTGATCGCCGGGCTTTATCTCGTGAACAGGCCCGAGACCAAGGTCGTGCCAGATCCCAACGTCCCCGCGTGAAGGACAAGCCGTTCGGTGAAGAAGGGCTGTTTCCATGCCTGTCCTTACCTGAAGTTCGAACCCTGCATTTGCGTGAAGCCGATGCTGCCTTCGATGCTGATCTGCGGCGTGATCTGAACACCAACGCCGGCGGTCGCCGTCAGCGCCGTCGCATCATTACCGGAGGTGAAATTCGTCAGGCCGGGGAGACCTGGAGCGCTTGTCTTAAAGCTCGTGGCGCCAAAGCTCGCCGTCGTATACAGACCGTTGAACAGCCCCTCGTTGGGGTTTGATTTGTACGTGCCGACAAAGGACGATCGCCAGGCGGAATCGCCCAGGACGCCAAACCAGTCTCCCCGCGGTACGATCGGGGAAAAGGGTAGCGGATCAAAAAAATTACCGGTGCTTCCCATCGCTCTCGCGCCGTAGTCCTGGGTGTTGGACGCGGCAAACAATCCGAATGTCCCGGACCCAAACTTCGTCGTGTAGGCCTGCCGGTCGATTCCGGTGGTCATGCTGGAGGCAGTGTTGAATCCGAAGGGTGTGGAAAGCGCCCATTGCGGGTCGTACGGGTTGAAGCCGGCGGCGTTGGAACCGGACGCGCTAGAACCGGCGGAGCTGCCACCAACGACTTGCATGGCCTGTGAATGCGCGCGGGTGCCCGTCGCCAGGATCGCCGCCACGCAGATGCCGCCGATCGCAATGATTCGCGAGCAAGATCTCCAGTCCATTGCCGCCTCCGGCCAAATGTGACGGTCCGCTTATAGCACAATCTTCACGATAGAAAACTGCTCCGACGTGCTGACCGGTCGCGCGCATGCTGGCGGACAGCATACTCTGTCTACAATTCGATCCTTCGGCCTATTTCGATCAGCAAGTTCGAGGGTATTTTGAAACGGTCGATGGCGTGCGCAGAATTGCGCGACATGAATGAAAATAATGCCACGCGCCATCGTGAGAGCAGATTTCGATGCTTGCGACTGATCGGATCGTACCGCTCGATGTAGTAACTCGCCGCGTCCAATACCGGTACGCCATCTTTCTTTGCAACGGCGAGTGCGGCGGGAAGATCGGGAATTTCGACGAACCCGAAGTGGACGGTCATATGCCAAAGGCCGTATTCGAGCTCTTCGATCCGGACGCGCTCCTTGGAGCGAACGCGGGGGACATTCTCGAAGCTGACCGTGAGGATAATCACCGTCTCTGGCAAGGATCCGACCCGCTGGGCGTAGTTGATGATGACCGGCGGCACGGTTTTGCCGAAGCGTGTGAGAAACACGGCGGTGCCGGGCACCCTTGCGATGTTGTCTCTGCGGAGCTTGGCGAAAAACTTATCTTGCTGTTGCGAGCCTCTGGCGTTCTGCCGATGCACCGCCTCAACGCCGTGGCGCCACGTCGTCATGGCGATAAATATCAGTCCGGCAAACGTCAGCGGGATCCAGCCGCCTTCCGCTATCTTCAAAAGATTGGCCGAGAAGAAGGCGAGATCGACCGCCAGCAAAATGCCGGTGACCGCGCTCGCTTGATAGAGCGACCAGTGCCATCGGTGACGCATCACCTGGTAGAGAAGAGCCGTCGTCAGGACCATCGTGGTGGATACGGCAGTGCCGTAAGCGCCAGCGAGCCGATCCGAGCTGCCGAATCCGACCGTGATGGCAAGCGTGAGCACCATCATTGTCCAGTTGACGAAGGGAACGTAAATCTGGCCGTACTCCTCGGCCGACGTCTGGCTGATCCGAACCCCGGGAAACCAGCCGAGCTGCATGGCCTGCCTGGTCATCGAGAAAGATCCGGTGATGATCGCCTGGCTCGCGATGATGGTCGCAAGCGTTGCTAGTCCTACCAACGGATAAATCGACCAGTCCGGCGCGAGCTTGAAAAATGGATTCGCTTCGAGGTTGGGAGCCTCTATGAAATTTCCGATCTGGCCGGCATAGTTCAGAACGAGCGCCGGAAGTACGAAGCAGTACCACGCGACGCGGATCGGATTGCGGCCGATGTGACCCATGTCGGCGTACAGAGCCTCGCCGCCCGTCAGCGCCAGAAACACGCCGCCGAGAACCGTGAAGCCAAGAAAGCCGTGCGTCATCAGGAGCCGCGCGCCATGGATCGGGTTGAAAGCGGCCAGCACCTGGGGATGATGGACAATTCCGACGACACCGAGAACCGCGATCGTCGCAAACCACACACACATAACCGGGCCGAACGCCTTGCCGACCACTCCTGTCCCCCGGCTTTGGACCGCGAACAGGCAGACCAAAATGGCGACCGCGATCGGCATGGTATATGGCTTGAATATGTCCGTTGCGACGTTGAGGCCTTCGACCGCGCTCAAGACCGAGATCGCAGGCGTGATGATGCCGTCCCCGTAGATCAGCGCTGCACCGAACAGGCCCATCACGACCAGCCATCGCCCGCGTCCCGCCCAACGGGCGCCGGTCATCATCATCAATGCGAGAATGCCGCCCTCGCCATGATTGTCCGCGCGCATCACCAGCAAACAATACTTGATTGATATGGTCACGATTAACGACCAAAGGACCAGCGACAGCGAGCCCAGCGCAGCTTCAGCCGTGAACTGATTTCCCATGAGATGGAGGATCGTCTGAAGCGTATAAAGCGGGCTGGTTCCGAGATCTCCAAAGACGATGCCGAGGGCGAGAAGCGCAGCAGGAATAGTGGCTGGCTGCTGGAAGCTGTCCTGTGCTTCGCCCGAGAATTCAGACGGGCCGTCCAGTGCAGAAATCATAGACGTAGGCATGCCGTGTCCAAATTTCCGTCTGCCGACGATAGGTTGATTTACAGGAAATAGAAAACCAATCCGGCCAGCATGTTCCGTCATTCTCGTTTTTGCGCTGGCGGAACAAACTCACGCCGTCGTATCCAGTTCCACGGCTGCCTCTACTCATTAATCAGCCGTTAACCAAATCAACCGATCCTTGGCCCATTCTTGAAGCAAGATTGGTTGGACCCGACCCGCGGGCGCAGCCAATGTAGCGGGCGTGTCGCGATTGAGTCCGATCTAACGTCCTTGCTGCATCTGGAAGGACGATGTCACATGATCGCCGACAGCAACAGCAACGTCGCCTGGCACCGGGTTCAGCTCAAGAAGAACCGCGAGGCTCTGAAGGCTGTCGAGGTCGCCCAGTTCCAGGTCGGCCGGATGGCCGGATCAAGCACAAAGAGCGAGCAGGAGGCGATCGCCAGCTTGAGGCGGAAGATCGCGGAATCCGAGCGATGCATCGCCGCTCATGAGCGGCAAACCCGGCGGCCGTTGGCGACCGATCTTGGAAGTCTCACCCAGGTGAGATGGAGCAACTGGAATACCCGCGGCGTCGCGTGACACTGATCCCGAGTTCGAGGGGCGTTGCGCGCCGGGCTCTGTGTTCAACGGATACATTGCCCGCGGACTAAACCCCTAGACTAGTCGCGAAAATCGAGGCTGCGTAGAATGATGCCGGGTGGGGTACCCTCGAACTCCCGCGCCTGGAATTTGCGGGCCGCGCATTGTTCGATCCGGTCGCGCAAACGCAGGAATTGCTCGTCGCGTTGATTCGGCTTTGCCTTCACGCCACGCTCCAAATGGTCCATCGCCGAACTGCTGATGGCGCAGGATATTTCCTTTGGCCCGTCCATCATCGAGAACAGCATCACCATCCGGTCATGTTCAAAGCCCTTGATGCTGCCGCGCTCCAGCGTCATCGGACAGGCGCCGCTTTGGCCTTCACCGCCGGCGGATTGATTTCGGCGATCTTGCGCAGGCAGTCGGCTTCGGAATCGTGCGGCCCCGAGACGAATGTTCCGCTGACCTTGGTCGAGTACCAGCCGGATACGACACCGAGGCGAAGCGATTCTTCGGTCTTTACGTGACGCGGCGATAGATTTTGCATGAGATGCTTTCGTTGGGCGTTCGAAGATTTATCGAACGCATGAGGAGTTTTCCGCTTTCAGTAAGGTATGTTGTCAGCTCTCACCGGAGAGCCGGGTAAAATCTGCCAGCACGGCAGCAACCAGGTCACGGTGATGGCTATCGGCAGGCGCAAGCTGAGATGCGTACAAATTCAGCAAGTATCGCGCCTTGGCCGCGGCCTCGATCCATGAAAGGGCTGGTACGGCCAGCAACTGAATTTCGACGGCGCTCTGATGGTCGCGCAGCAGCTTTGCATTGGCCTCGACGTCGGCGAGGGCGCGGCGAATATCGGTCGCCTTTTGCGCAGCCATTCCCCGATGCTTGTCGAGATCGACCGGGTTGTCATTCATGCGCTGCACTCGCATCGTCGCGTTGAGCGTCGGACAGCTTGACCGAGCCGGTTTCCTCATCGGAGACGACCTCACAGGCGTCCCGCGCCAGCAAGCGATCGATGCCCTGGACCTGGAATGGATGCGTGGAATGAACCATCTGCTGGCGTGAGCGCGTGGTCATATCGGCTAACCGGCGCTTTGGCGCGCGGGGACGGCCAAGTGTTTGGGCATCCGTTTACCCTGCGCGCTTTCGCGGCAATTAGCTATCGCTTTCTCCGATAATGCGCGCATTTGCCCCAATAAGGCGGCTGATTTCCGCGCCAGCGGGTTGTATTCGGCGGCTTCGTGGCCACCTCAGATGTACAGGCGGGAGGGTGTTTCGAATGAAGCTTCGCGTCGGATTCGAAATGAATTACCACTTCCCGCAACCGACGCCGATGATCATGGTATTGGGGACGCATTTCACGCGGACGTCCGACATCATCGTGCCCGATCATCTCACCGTCACGCCTTCGGTGCCGATCACGCCGTATCGCGACTTGTTCGGCAATTGGTGCAGCCGTCTCATTGCGCCGGCCGGATCGATGCGTCTGGCCGCCGACGGCATCATCCATGACAGCGGCCTGCCCGATCCGGTGGATGCTTCCGCTGTCCAGCATGCGATCGAAGACCTGCCGTCGGACACACTGGTGTATCTGCTGGGCAGCCGCTATTGCGAAACTGACCGTCTGTCAGACACCGCATGGCGATTGTTCCAGGACACGCCTTCGGGCTGGGCGCGGGTGCAGGCGATCTGTGATTTCGTCCACCGCCATATCGCGTTCGGCTACCAGCACGCCCGCGCCACCATGACGGCGTGCGAAGTCTACCATGAAGGAAAAGGTGTCTGCCGCGACTACGCCCATCTTGCGATCGCGTTCTGCCGCTGCATGAATATTCCGGCGCGCTATTGCACCGGCTATCTCAGCGACATCGGCACGCCGCAGCCTTGGGCTGCCGGAGATTTCGCTGGCTGGATCGAAGCCTATATCGGCGGGCGCTGGCAAATGTTCGATCCGCGCAACAACGTGCCGCGGATCGGCCGCGTCCTGATCGCGCAAGGGCGCGATGCGTCCGATGTTCCAATCACCCAGACGTTCGGGCCGAATACGCTGGTCAGCTTCAAGGTGTGGACGGACGCGGCCGCATGACGAACGATCGCCAGACAGCTTGGAAGGCTGGCTTGAACGCAGCCATGAAGCGCCCGAGCGTCGAGGTCCATTCGCAGGCGACGTGATTGGCCTTGGCTAGGCTGGCTTGAACGCCACGCCGATGCGCTTGTCTTTCACCCAGACCACCCGGCATGAACGTTTGGCGATATTGCTGGGCATTACCAAATTGAATTCGGCAGGGATGCCGACTGGGCTCGCGACCTCAATCGCGGCACCGGTCTCTGAGATGTTCCGGACCACGCAATCAATCGTGCTGCCGCTGAACTCGATGCTGGCGGCCTTCAACATCCGTTGTCTTGGCGCGGCGCGATTATTCGCCAGGCTTTGCAGTTCCTCGGGCGTTGGCTGCTCTGATACGTTGGACGGCTGCTGCTGGGCCAGCTGCTCGGCGTGCCGCGATGCGACCGAGATATCCTCTTCGGTAAGTCCAGCCCGGATCCTGGCCCACGCCATCTTGAACCGGAACTGGCAGTCCTTGAAATTGATTCCGGGTCCGCGGTCATTGGGCCCCAGCGGCTGTCCGTAAACATTGCAGCCCCACCACCAATGCGACTCGCCGGGCGGCTTCATGATCCGGCCGACCGGCAGGCCGCGCCAAATCACCTCGAAGTCATCTTCCTGCCGCTGTCCGTCCACGACGGTCGGACGCAATGCGACGGATTCCAGATCGTCGGTCATCCCCTGACACGCTTTTGGCGATATGAAACGTCGGCCATAAACCACACCTAGGACCGTCCGGCCAGCACCATGTCCGATTCGGGTCCCGAGACCTCTGAAAAATTGTGTCTCTGTATGTTCCGACGTCGCTCGTGCATGTTGCAACCTTTTGATCGTGGAGGTCACCATCATCCAGGGCTCATCCCAAGGAAATAGCCGAGCGGTGCTTTACCCGAGGAGGCGATTGCCGCCCGGCTATCCAAGCCTCAGATCGATGCCTCAATCGTCAAGTCGTGATTGCAACGTATGTTCCGAGGGTGGCTCGGTGGAGGCCTTTCATCTTACATGCCTTTCCTTTTCATCATGTGATGCCGATGCAAATCGTTGGGCATGTCGACAACACCGCGAACGTCTTGTTTTCCGAATCGACCGCTCTGTCCCTCGCGAAAAAGCGGGTCGCGGATAGAGCGTATTGCCCCTTTCAAATCAGCGGTTCCTGTCCAATATACCGTTCAGGAGTCGCGCCGGCCGATGGCCGTGCATACGACCCGAGCCAATCGGATAAGATACTGATATAAAAGATAAAAACATATCTATCGACGCCGCCACCTTGGCCATTGCCGCGCCCTTGGTGAATGTCGCCAAAACCTGATATTCGTGAGCCCATGAACAAGCCCGAGAAGCCACCGCAAAACGATATCGCCGGCCCGAGTCCGCGGCATAAAACCACCCAGGTCATGGTCGGCAACGTCGCCGTCGGCGGCGGCGCGCCGATTGTCGTGCAGTCGATGACCAATACCGACACCGCTGATGTCGAAGGTACGATTGCGCAGGTTGCGGCGCTCTCGCGCGCCGGTTCCGAGATGGTTCGCATCACCGTCGATCGCGAGGAAGCCGCCGCCGCCGTTCCGCACATCCGCGATGGCTTGCGCAAGCAGGGCATCACCACGCCCTTGATCGGCGATTTCCATTACATCGGCCACAAGCTGCTCGCCGAATATCCTGATTGCGCCGAGGCGCTCGACAAATACCGCATCAATCCCGGCAATGTCGGCTTCAAGAACAAGCGCGACACCCAGTTCGCCGACATCATCGAGATCGCGAACAAGAACGACAAGCCGGTCCGCATCGGCGCCAATTGGGGCTCGCTCGATCAGGAACTGCTCACCAAGCTGATGGACGAGAATGTCGCCTCGGCCAATCCGCGCGATGCGCGCGCGGTGACGCGCGAGGCGATGGTACAGTCGGCGCTGCTTTCGGCCGCGCGGGCGCAAGAACTCGGCATGCCCAAGAACAAGATGATCCTGTCGGCAAAGGTTTCCGCCGTGCAGGATCTGATCGCGGTCTATCAGGAGCTGGCGCGCCGTTCGGACTACGCGATCCATCTCGGCCTTACCGAGGCCGGCATGGGCTCCAAGGGCATCGTGGCATCGTCAGCCGCGCTCGGCATTTTGCTGCAGGAAGGCATCGGCGACACCATCCGCATTTCGCTGACGCCAGAGCCCGGCGGCGACCGCACGCTGGAAGTGCAGGTCGCGCAGGAATTGCTGCAGACCATGGGCTTCCGCACTTTCGTGCCGCTGGTCGCGGCTTGCCCCGGCTGCGGCCGCACCACCTCGACCACGTTCCAGGAACTGGCGCGCTCGATCCAGGATTTTATCCGCGACGAGATGCCGGCCTGGAAGACGAAATATCCCGGCGTCGAGGAACTCAACGTCGCGGTGATGGGCTGCATCGTCAACGGCCCCGGCGAATCCAAGCACGCCAATATCGGCATCTCGCTGCCCGGGACCGGCGAAACCCCGGCCGCGCCGGTGTTCGTCGATGGAAAGAAGTTCCGCACCTTGCGCGGTCCGACCATTGCCGCCGATTTCAGGGCGCTGGTGATCGACTATATCGACCAGCGCTATGGCAGCGGCGCGAAGAAGCCGGTCGCGGCGGAGCCGGCGCAATAGGATCGGCTGTCAGCACTGAATTGTGCTGACTTGTCCATCTTCACTGTATTTCAGCAGCAAGCGATCACGCGTGATCAGCGTTGCGCCTAGATCGCGCGCGGTTGCCAATATGATGCGGTCGGCCGGATCGCGTGGCGGTGTACCTGGCAAGAAGGATGATGCGATCAGGATTTCTGGAGAGAGATCGGCCTGTCGCACGCCGGGAACTGCAAGCAATCGTTGAAACCAGCGCTCGGGGCGAGTTGCAAGTCCCAGACGGTTGCGAGACACCAGCATGCCGATCTCCCACGCCGTGATCGCGGAGACGAAGATTGTTGCTGCCGCTCGATACGCGGCATCAATTGCTTCTACCGCGGCAGAGGCAAGCTGTTCACCTTCTACGATCCAGATTGCGGCGTGGGTATCGAGCAGAAGCGATGGGGCTTCACTCATAAACCTTACCCCACTCGGGATCGGCGGGCTCTGTCAGATCGACGTCTGGCGGAATCCGAATGAGGCCTTTCAGGGCGCCAAACAAGGGGTGGTGTTCGCCCTTCCCCGGCGTGGAAGTCGGTGCCAGTTCAACGCGTTTTTCCTCGATCCGCCGAAACACAACTTTGCGGGACTTCACGTCCACTTGCTCGGTCCGGAATCCGGCGCTTAGCCAAACCTTGGTCATCACATTGTTGGAGGGGTTGTTACTCCACCACGCCGGATATTGCGGAGAATTCGGCGGCAGCTTGCCGCCAATCACGCGCTCGATTTCCGCAAAAGTCATCGGAACTACCTTGGTCCGCTGAGCCTGCAAAAATTCCCCCAAACGAGCGTATTTACCCATGATCGTCTCCACATAGTATGGACACACACTACTAAAACTTTAAAGTTTGTCAACATACTTATTAAGAGCAGTTGCGCTGGACGGAGTGGGGATTACGATGGTCCAAAACAACAAGCCATCGGAGAAACGCGCATGAGCTCGTTGTCCGGCAAGCAGGGGCCCCGCTATCGCCACACAGCCGACGAGACCGAGCCTTACGAGACCATCAGCGTCGAGAAGCTCACCCCGATCATCGGCGCCGAGATTTCAGGCGTCGACATCGGCGGACTGGTTTCGGAAGATGCGCGGTCCAATCGGCAGATGGACGAGATCCATCGCGCGCTCGTCGAAAACCTCGTAATCTTTTTCCGCGACCAGCACATCACGCCGCAGCAGCATCTCGCCTTCGGTCGCAGGTTCGGCGAACTGCATATCCATCCCGCCGCGCCCCATGAGGGCGACGATCCCGCGCTGATGCGGATCTATGCCGACAAGGATTCGCCGCGCGCCAATGGCGAGGGCTGGCATACCGACGTGTCCTGCGACGTCGAGCCGCCGATGGGTTCGATCCTCTACATCAAGCAGTGCCCGCCGCGCGGCGGCGACACGCTGTTCGCCAACATGTACGCGGCCTATGAGTCGTTGTCGGACCGGATGAAGACCTATCTCGACGGGCTGACCGCGCTGCATGATGGCGAGTCCGCTTATCGTGGGCTGTACGCCAATTACGGCGTCGCCGATCGGCCGGAATATCCACGCGCCGAACATCCGGTGGTGCGCACCCATCCGGTAACGGCTAAGAAGGCGCTCTACGTCAATCGCGGCTTCACCCGCCACATCATCGGCATCCCGCGTGACGAGAGCGATGCGATGCTGGCCTATCTCTACCAGCATGCGGAAAATCCGCTGTTCCAGTGCCGCTTCCGCTGGACCGAAAACGCGATCGCATTCTGGGACAATCGCTGCGCCCAGCACCGCGCGATGTGGGACTACTGGCCGCACACCCGCGCCGGCACCCGCGTTACCATCAAGGGCGAACGGCCGGTGTGAGGCGCAGTGCAGGATGCCTCACAACGGTATCCTGCGGTATTCGCGGTTGGCGAGACTGGCTTCCTCGAGGTCGAGGTCGCGTTCGATCCGCCGCCGTGTCTCGTCGGTGATCTTGCCGTCGCGCAGCAGCGCATGGATGAATTTGCGCTCCTTGGCGATCAGCTCGCGCGTCAGGTCGATGCCGGCCGCCGAGACATCGTCGGTTTCGGGATCGAGTGAGTTCTGGCAATTGGTTGCTGCGGGTTTCGTGGCGCGCGCGCAAAAGCTTGACCACCTCGTCCGACAATTCGCGGTCGTCGGTGATCGCGTCGAGCGATTGGAGCGCCGCGCCGAGCGCTTCGCGCCTTGCTGCGATTTCTGCTTCAAGCTCTGCCACGTGCTCGGCGCGCCCGGCCTGCGCAACGCCGAGCCATCGCACGACCGCTGGCAACCCGAGCCCAAGCCCGATCAGCGTAATCAAGATGACCCCGAAGGAGACGAACAGGATGAGGCCGCGATACGGAAAGGCTTCGCCGCCCGGCATCGCGAACGGCAGCGCCAGCGCCGCGGCCAGCGAAACGGCGCCGCGAACGCCGGTAAAGGCCAGCACGAAAACCCATTGCCAGGGCGGCGAGGGGTCGCGTTCCCGCACACGACGCCAGAGCCGCGGCAGATAGGTGGCCGGGAAAACCCAGGCGAAACGCGCGACGATGATGACCACGGTGACCAGCGCGGTCGCAGCCAGGATATCGTCGAGCGGAAACGCCTTGGACTTCTCGAACAGCGACCGCATCTGGAAGCCAGTCAGCAGGAACAGCAGGCCTTCGATCAGATAGATCACCAAATCCCAGAAGAAGATGCCTTGCAGGCGGGTCGCCGACGAAATCAACAGCGGGCCGTTCCAGCTCATATAAAGACCGCAGGCAACCGTGGCGATCACGCCGGACCCGCCGAGATGCTCGGGCACCAGATAGGCGATGTAGGGCGTGATCAGCGACAGCGTGATCTCGACCTGCGGATCGCGCGCCCAATGCCGCGCCCGCAGGCTGAGCCAGCCAATAGCGGCGCCGAAGACCACCTCGCAGACGACGATGGCCGCGAACGTGCCGCTTGCTTTCGACAATGAAAACGTGCCGGTCGAAATCGCCAACACCGCGAATCGATAGAGGATCAGCGCGGTGGCGTCATTGGCCAGCCCTTCCCCTTCGAGCACGACAAGGATTCGCCGCGGCAGGCCCAATTTGCGGGCGATGGCGAGCGGTGCGACCACGTCGGGCGGCGCGACAATGGCGCCGAGCAGGAAGCCGATGCTCCATGGCAGCCCGATCAAATAGTGCGTGGCGGCGGCGACCGCGAAGGCCGAGAAAATCACGCAGCCAACCGCCAGCAGGATGATCGGACGCAAATTGAATTTGAATTCGCGCCAGCTCATGGCAACGCTTGCCGAATAGATCAGCGGCGGCAATACCAGCAGCAGCACCAGTTCCGGCGGCAATTCCAGCGAGGGAACTCCAGGCACGAAGGCCAGCGCGATGCCGGCCAGCAGCAACAGGATCGCGGGCGCGACGTTGATGCGCCGCGCCAGCAGCGCGGTACCTGCCAGTACCGCGAGCAAAATCAGAAAGATCTGGAATCTGGCTTCCACGCGACGACCTTGAATACCGTGCCGAAAATCCGGCTCCTTCAATTCGCCCGGCCGGCGCGTGCGGTCAATGGTATGGCGGAAGCAACTTCGCCGCGGCTTCCGGATCGAGCGACGCGGGGAACATGCCTTTCGTCATGGCCGGGCTTGTCCCGGCCGTCCACGTCTTTTGCTTGTTTGATGGATCCGAAGACGTGGATGCCCGGCACAAGCCCTGGCATGACGAGCTTGTTGCGAGTGTCCGTATCAAATTGATTGCATCTTAGCTGACGAGCAATCACCCCAGCCGCTGCCCGACCATCCGGCCGATTTCCGCAAACAGCGTGTCCAGTTGCGCAGCCGCTGGCGAACCGCCCTGGGTATAGGCGCAGATCAGCACGGCAACGTCCGGCTTCGGCCACGCAACCGCGATGTCGCCGGAGGCGTCCTTGCCGTTGTTGCCGGTCTTGTCGCCGATTTTCCAGTCTTTCGGCAGGCCGGCGCGCAGCCGCTTGCCGCCGGTCTTGCAGTCGAGCATCCAGCCGGTGAGGCGCTCGCGCGAATCCGGCGACAAGACCTTGCCCAGCAAGAACCGCTGCAAATTGCCAGCCATGGCGGCCGGCGTCGTGGTGTCGTGGGGATCGCCGGGCGGCGAGCGGTTCAACTCGGGTTCGTTGTGATCGAGGCGGCTCACGGTGTCGCCGATCGAGCGCCAAAACGCGGTCAGGGCGGCGGGGCCGCCGACTCGCGCCAGCAACAGATTGGCGCAGGTGTTGTCGCTGAGTTCGACCGCGCCTTCGCACATCTGCGCCACCGACATCGCGCCTTTGGCGAGATTTTGCCTGGCGACGGGAGCGTAGTCCTGAAGATCGTCGGCTCCGAACGGGATCATCGCGTCAAGCTGTTCCTCGCCGCGGTCGGCGCGGGCGAGCACAAAGGCGGCAAGCGAGGCCTTGAAGGTGCTGCACATGACGAAGCGCTCCTCGGCGCGCCAGACAATCTTGCGGCCGGTGGCGAGGTTCTCGGCATAGAGGCCGATCCGGCCGCCGGTCTCGCGCTCATAGGTTGCGAGCGCGGGCGGAGTTTCGTCTGCGATCGCCGGCCAAATCGCCAGGCTTGATGCTACGGCCAGCAGGGTTCGTCGATTGAGGATCATGTGGTTCCGTGGAGATCGATGGATCTGGCGCTCAGCTTCGCCAGCCTTCCGCGCCAGCATTATGGCAGGGCCAACGGTTAGTTTTCGCCGGGCCAGTCGCGCAGATCGGTTTGTTCCCGTTTTGTGAGCCGGTCTTGAACGCAAAACGGCGCGATCGACAAAGCGCACACCGGATCACGATCATCTATCGGCCATCGTCCGGCGGGTCCGAGTGCAGGTTCCCGAAGTCCTTTTCAGTCAAATCTTGACTTGGCGGCGTGAACCGCCGCGGCCGCGATAGGTGACCAATCTCACAGCGGCAGTCGCTGGCTTCTGGTAGCCTCGCGGTCATGCTACAAGTTAGCCTTTGCGGAAAGCGCCATGATGAATTTGTCTGCACTGCGAATATGGTACCGGCTCTTGCTCGCCGTCGTCGTGCTTCTGGTGTGCCAGCCGGCCTGGGCGGGCAGGCGCGTGGCGCTGATCATCGGCAATTCCGCCTATCAAAACGCACCGCCGCTGCCGAACCCGGTCAATGACGGCGCCACGATCGCAACAACGCTGCGCGACGCCGGTTTCGACGTGGTGGATTCCCGGCACGATCTGGCGGCGGTCGAAATGCGTCGTGCGTTGCGCGACTTTTCCGATTTCGCCCGCGACGCCGATATCGCCGTGATCTACTACGCCGGGCACGGCCTCGAGGTCGATGGCAACAATTATTTGATCCCGGTCGACGCGAAACTGGAGCGCGATGCCGACGTCTATGATGAGGGGCTGTCGCTGGACCGCGTTTTGGTGGCGATCGATCCCGCCAAACAGCTGCGGCTGGTGATTCTCGATGCCTGCCGCGACAATCCGTTCGCCAAAACCATGAAACGCACGATGGCCTCGCGCTCGATCGAGCGCGGTCTCGCCAAGGTCGAACCGACGAGCCCCAATACGCTGATTGCCTATTCCGCCAAGGCCGGCTCGACGGCGATGGACGGCAACAGCAAGAACAGCCCGTTCACCGTCGCACTGTCGAAACATCTGACCACGCCCGGTCTCGATGTGCGCCGTGCCTTCGGATTTGTCCGCGATGACGTGCTCCAGAGCACCGGCAACCGGCAGGAGCCGTTTGTCTATGGCTCGCTCGGCGGCGAGGATGTGGCGCTGGTACCGGCGGCCACCAAGGCGGCGACGGCTGCGCCCGCGCCGAATCCGCAAAACGAGGCGCGCAGTGATTACGGGCTGGCGCTTCAGATCGGCAACAAGGACGCGTTGAACGCCTTTCTGGCGCAATATCCCGACGGTTACTACGCCAACCTTGCGCGGATTCAACTCGCGAAGATCGAAGCCGAGGATGCGCGGATTGCCGCGACCGAAAGGGCGCAAAAGGCCGAACAGGAGCGCGCGCATCTAGCTGCCGAGAGCGCGCCATCCGAACAACAGCTGAAAGCGGCCGAAGCAAACGTGAAGGCCGCGGAGCAGGCCCGCCTCGCCGCCGAAAAAACCAAACAGGTGGCGCTCGATCAGGCCGCGGATGCAGAAAAGAAGCGGATCGCCGCGGAGAATTCGGCCCCTTCGGCTGGCCCGTCAGGCAACAGGGCGGGAGCAAATAGCAACGCGCCTGTTAACGGTGCGCCTGTCGCCGCCACGGCCGCAAATCCGCCGGCCGAGCCGTTGAAGCAGACCGAAGTCGCCACGCTGACGCCCGGTCCCTCGCCCCAGGACGACATCAGCAGGTCCGTTCAAAGCGAGTTGCGACGCGTCGGCTGCCTGCGTGGACCCGCTGACGGCGAATGGAACAACGCGACCCAACGTTCGCTCACGCTGTTCAATCGCAATGCCGGAACCAGGCTCGATGTCAAAGCGGCAAGCCTCGATACGCTCGATGCCATCAAGCACAAGGAGGGTCGTGTTTGTCCGCTGGCCTGCGAGCACGGCTTCAAGGCGAGTGGCGATCATTGCAGCAAGATCGTCTGTGCAGAAGGATCATTCCTGAACGAGGACAATGAATGCGAGAAGCGCCGCGGCAAGGGTGCGACGGCGAGGCGTGAGCGCGATCGCGAACGCCGCGACGATGGTTACCGCGACGACGGCTACGAAGGCTCCGCGCTGGATCGACCGATGCGCGACCATGCCATGTCGGTACGGCCGATGCCGGAATTCCGGGCGCCTCGGCTCCGGGCAGTGAGCCGGGGTGGCAGCACCGGACAGATCGTCTGCGGCGTACAGGGATGCCATCCGGTTCAGAGGGGATGCCATATCGAATACCGCACGACCGCCCAGGGCGGTCCCGTCGAAGGCGGCGGCGGCAACATCCAGATCTGCAACTAGTTTCGTCGGTGCTTACGCTGGTTGCAGCGATAATCCTTGCACAATAGCCGCTTTAGATCGCGCTCGCGGCGATATTGACCATCAGCGCGACCAGCGCGGTATTGTAGATGAACGACACAATGCCGTGCGCGGTGGCGGTGCGACGGATGGTCTTGTCGGTGATGCCGACGTCGGAGACCTGCGCGGTCATGCCGATCACGAACGAGAAATAGACGAAGTCCCAATAATCGGCGCTTTCGCTTGTGGCGCCGCTCGGAAATTGCAGGCCGCCGGGTTTGGCGCCGCGATAGAATTCATGGGCGTAATGGAGTGCGAAGGTCGTATGCACCGTAGCCCATGAGAGCGCGATGGTCACGGTCGCAAGCGTCAGCGCCGGCACGCTGTGCTGCGAAGCGCCGAGTTCGAATACGATCGCGGCGATGCTGGCAAAGGCGCCGAGTGCGGTCACCAGCAGGATCAGGAAGCGGCCGTCGTCCTGCCGTTCCGCGTTGCGCTTGATATGCGCCAATCCACTGCCCATCACCATGGTGTAGACCAGAAGCAAATATACGGAGATGCTGATATCCCAGCCGAGCAAAGCGCGCGTCACCGGGCGCAGCGAGGGCGGCAGCAGGAAGAATGCCGCAATACCGATCGCGATGGAGAGAAAGGTGCGTGGCCGCGCATAGACCACGCGAACCGGCCGGGACAGCTTCCGGAAGCGGAGAAGGGCATCTTCTGCTTCCTTGTCGGCCATCGATTTCGTCAGTTCTTGCGTTCGGCGACGAAGCGCGCCGCGGCGCGCAGCACGTCGCCCTTCGGCCCGAAGATCGACAGCGCTGAATCGGCGCGGGCAAGCAGATCGCGGACGCGCTGCTTGGCGCCGTCGATCCCGAGCTGGGTGACGAAAGTCGTCTTGCCCAGCGCCGCATCGGCGCCGGCCGGCTTGCCGAGCGCGGCCGCGTCGCCTTCGACGTCGAGCAGGTCGTCGGCGATCTGGAACGCCTCGCCGAGCGCACGGCCGTAATCGTCCAGCGCCTGGTATTGCTGTTGCGAGGACTGGCCGAGGATCGCGCCGGCAATGCAGCCAAAGCGCAGCAGCGCCCCGGTTTTCATTTGCTGCAAACGCGCGACATCCACCGGTTCGCGGTCGCCGAACCGCCCCTCTCCCGCAAGGTCGAGCATCTGGCCGCCGACCATGCCGCCGATGCCCGCCGCGCGCGCCAGCGCCCGGGTCAACAACAGGCGCACATTGGCGTCCTTGTGCAGTTCGTCGCGGGTGATGATGTCGAACGCCAGCGTCAACAGCCCGTCGCCGGCGAGGATCGCGGTGGCATCGTCGGTCTTCTTGTGCAGGGTCGGCCGGCCGCGGCGCAAATCGCTGTTGTCCATCGCCGGCAGATCGTCATGGATCAGCGAATAGCAGTGGATGCATTCGAGCGCGGCGCCGGCCAACAGCGCGGCCTCGCGCGGCACGTCGAACACCGCCGAACTCTCGACCACCAGAAACGGCCGCAGGCGCTTGCCGCCGCCAAGGCTCGAATAGCGCATCGCGTCCATCAGCCGCCTGGGACGCGCGATCTCGTCGGGCAACAGCGTATCGGATAGCAGCCGGGCGAGCACCGCTTCGGTATCCTCTGCGCATCGGTCCAGGCGGTTGGCAAAGTCTGTAGTCGCGGTGGGCATCAACAATGGCTCCAGATCAATTTGGCCGGGACAATCCTTTATGCGACCTGCTTCGTCAATTCCGCACGGGGGACTGAATGCGCCTTAAAAGTGCTGGAAAACCAGCGGAAATTCATGGAGATATCGCCTAAAGCTCCCGCCCGTGGGGATCGCGCCGAACCAGAAACGTCAGATTTTGCGCATTGTCCGATATTTATTGCTGATTTTGCTGGCCATCGTATTGCTGCCCTACCTGTTGGCGCCGCTGTATCGCGCCGGTCATCCGGTCTCGACGCTGATGGTCTGGCGGCGGCTGACCGGCGCGCCGGTGAGCCGGCAATGGATTGATTTCAACGCCATCTCGCCCTCGCTGCCGCGCTCTGTGGTCGGCTCCGAGGATGCCAAATTCTGCAGCCATCACGGCATCGACTGGGACGCGTTGCAGGACGTGATCGACGACGCGGAGGAAGGCGAGGCGACCCGCGGCGGCTCGACCATCACCCAACAGGTGGCGAAAAACCTGTTTTTGTGGCCGGGCCGTAGCGTGATCCGCAAGGGGCTGGAGCTTCCGCTCGCGCTATGGATCGATCTGGTGCTGCCGAAGCAGCGAATCCTCGAAATCTATCTCAACATCGCCGAACTCGGACCGACCGGGCAGTTCGGCGCGGAAGCCGGCGCCATGTATGCCTTCGGCCACCCCGCCTCCAATCTATCGCCGCGCGAGGCGGCGCTGTTGGCGGCGATCCTGCCCAACCCGGTCAAGCGCAGCGCTCGCAATCCGGGTCCCGGCGTGCGGCGGCTGGCCGGGACCTATGTGGCGCGGGCGCAGTCAGCCGGTTTGCAGCATTGCTGGCACGAAAATCGGTCATTTTGAGCGGATTTTGCCGGCCTCGGCCCTGGATTCTTGTTTTGACGCGTTTTCTTCACGCGGACCGGTGTCCACCCACCGATCAAGTCCGAGGGCATGCTTCGCTCGAAAACGCTATGGCTTTAGTGGCCTTCCTCCTCTATAAGCCCGGCCTTGTCGGCATTTCAGCTCGCGCCGTTAGCGCTGAGCCGTCCTCCTCCGGGACGATGCCCCAGCAAAACCCCTAGAGGATAGCGACATGGCCGTTCCCAGAAGAAAAACATCGCCATCACGGCGCGGCATGCGCCGTTCGGCCGATGCCCTGAAGACGCCGACCTATGTCGAGGACAAGGATTCGGGTGAATTGCGCCGTCCGCACCACCTCGATTTGAAGACCGGCATGTATAAGGGCCGCCAGATCCTCAAGCCGAGGAAGGAATCCTGATCGCGGCCTGACGCTCCGGCCGCGACACAGGTTCGGTGCCGCCGGGATTTGTGGCGGGCGCGGAACTTCTGCCCGAATTCGGCCAATGAGTGCGATAAGACGGTTCCTGCGACGAATCCTGGTTATCCGGTCTTTGGACTATCCAGGGCTTGTTCGAGGACTGAATCTTTCGCTCGAAAAGAAGGCCCGATGGCCATGGTCGGTTTTCCGCTGCTTCTTATTCCACTCGCGATCTACAACATCATCGTCTTCCTGATGCCCGACGTGTCGTTCGTCGACCCGATCGTGAAGCTGAGGCTGATATCGGGCGGCGAATGGCCGGTAACGCTAAACGATATCCTGCTGGCGCTCGCCGCGCTGATGCTGCTGTTCGAGGTCATCAAGGGGGCGCGGCCCGGCGCGAAATATCTCACCGATCATCTGCTGTCCTTGATCGTGACCGGCGCCGCTGCCGCCGAATTTGTGCTGTGGCCGCGGTTTGGCACGTCGGCCTATTTCCTGCTGGCGCTGCTGTCGCTGGTGGATTTCCTGACCGGGCTTGCGTTGCGCGCCCGGCGCGGAACGGTCGTGGCTCAGGCGCCCGCCGTCTCGCGCAAGAGTACGAAAACAGCGCAACCGCCGGTGGCCGAGCCGGAATTCGAACCAGCGGCTGCCCCGATACCTGCGCCTACGCCTGCACCTGCGCCTGCATCGCCGCCTGAATCGTCGTTGCCGGCGGCGACCTCAGTGGCTGAATCGGGTGCTGCTCGATCGTCCAGAGCCAAGCCTTGCGCAGCAGCCAAGCCTTGCGCAGCAACCAAGTCTTGCGCAGCAGCTAAGTCTTTCGCAGCAACCAAGTTTTTCGCAGCAACCAAGCCTTGCGCAGCCGACGGTCACCCCCGCCGCGCCAGCGCCGGTAGTATCCTCATCGGAAGTGCCGTCGTCAGTAGCACCCTCGCCGGAAGTGCCGTCACCGGATCTGCAACCCGGCAATGGCGAAATCCCGCCGCCGGAAACATCGCCAGGACACAAGCCCAAAAACTAGGTCGTCTGCCGCGCGGGAATGCCGCCGCCGGCAATGCGCTGGCGGCTCGACGTATAGGCGGCATTGGCGTCGGAGGCGGTCGCGCGGCGCAGGCTGCGCGTTTGCGGGACCTGCTCGACCGTTGCGATCAGATGCGTGACAAAAATCGAATTGGGCCGGGGCAACGACCGGATCGGACCCGTCGACCATTGCGCCGTTCCGGCCAGCGGCACCAGCGCGACGCAAGAAGACTTTGCGTCACCCATGACGCCCTGATCGGCCGTCTGATCTGTCGAAGCGTATTCCATCGCCATCGATCCCGACTGGTCTGTCTCGTTTCGGGACATGCCGAGGTCCCGCAACTCCTTTCTCGCAAGGGTCGGGCCAACGCCGGCGGCAACAGTCGCAAGACCGCGCCAAGGGGTCGCAAAGGTCTGTTGGGGCTCGCAAGGCCCGTGCACGCGGGATAGTCTGCGCTCTCGGACGCCGCTCAAGATGGTTTCCAGATTGTTAATGGGTGGTTGGCAGAATTGATCCTATCCTGTGCGCCGGGAATCACCCGACGACGTCCCGAAACGAGGCGACTGTGACCCTGGCTCCTCCGCAAGCTTCGACCATCCTCGCGTCGCTCGGCCAGGCCGCTTTCATCTGGGACATCGCCACCGACGCGATGGCCTGGAGCGATCACGCGGCTTCGGTATTTTCCGACATTCCCGCCGAGGCGCTGGCCAGCGGCGCCGGATTTTCGCGGCTGATCGAGCCGGTGCGTTCGATCCGGACCGAAGCGCTCAGCCCGTCGCCGCTGGCGCGCGGCAACGACGGCGCGCCCTATCGCATCGAATACGGCCTGCGCGCCTCGACTTCCGCGCCGGTGCTCTGGATCGAGGAATCCGGCACCTGGTTCGCAGGGCCCGATGGCAAGCCGGCGCGTGTGCAGGGCATCGTCCGTCTCAACAACGAGCGCCACGCCCGCGACGAGCAGCTCGTGAGGCTGTCGCGCCATGATCCCTTGACCGGCGAGCTCAACCGCACCCATCTGGTCGCGCGGCTAGCCGAGACGATCGAGGAAGTGGCGCGTTTCCGTTTGACCTGTGCCTTCATGTTGATCGGCATCGATCATCTGGCGCGGATCAACGATGCCTTTGGCTTCGACGTCGCCGACGCGGTAATCGCGGAAGTCGGCAAGCGGATTCGCGCTCGGCTGCGGGCCGGTGACGTGCTCGGGCGCTTCTCCGGCAACAAATTCGGGCTGATCCTGAAAAACTGCACCGTCGACGACATGAATATCGCGGCGGAACGGTTTTTGGCCGGCATCCGTGACGAAGTGGTGCCGACCAGGTCAGGTCCGGTCTCCGTCACCGCGTCGATCGGCGCGGTCGGCATCCCGCGTCACGCGGGCACCGCCGACGAGGCCATCAACCGCGCGCACGAGACGCAGGACATGGCAAAGCGCCGCCGCGCCGGCTCCTATTCGCTCTGGCGCCCGAACGTCGAACGCGACGCCCAGCGCCGCGTCAATATCCGCGTCACCGACGAGATCGTCACCGCGCTCAACGACCGGCGGATCGTGATGGCCTACGAGCCGGTGGTGGAAGCAGCCTCCCGCGCGCCGGCGTTCTACGAATGCCTGGTCCGCATGGAGCAGGGTAACGGCCAGATGCTGCTGGCGCCGGACATCGTTCCAGTCGCCGAACGGCTCGGCCTGATCCGGCTGGTCGACCATCGCGTACTGGAACTGGTGGTCGCCGAGCTCGCGGCGTCGCCGGACGTGCAACTCAGTCTCAACATCTCGCCGGATACCACGATGGATCCGGACTGGTCGACCACGATCGAATTGCTGATGCGGGCGCACCCGGGCGTGGCCGAGCGGCTGATCGTGGAAATCACCGAGACCGTGGCGATCCAGGATATCGACGACATCCGGGGCTTCATCACGCGTTTGAAGAATTTCGGCAGCCGGATCGCAATCGACGATTTCGGCGCCGGCTACACTTCGTTCCGCAATTTGCGCAAGCTCGGCGTGGACATTGTCAAGATCGACGGCGCGTTCGTGCAGAACATCGCGCGCTCCGCCGACGACCGCGCCTTCGTGCAGACGCTGATCGACCTGGCGCGGCGGCTGGAAATCAAGACGGTGGCGGAATGGGTGCAGGACGACGAGTTGGCAAAGATGCTGCGCGACTGGGGCTGCGACTACATACAAGGTTGCCTGATCGGACTCGCCTCCGCGCAACGTCCCTGGGGTAGGGGCCCCGAGGTCGTGTTGCCGGCGGCGGGCTGAGACGAAGCGCGAGTGCAGCCTAGCCGCGTGGATCCGATCCTCGCGCATTCGCATCCAGCGCCGCCCGCACGGCGGTGGCCAGTTCGGCCGGCAGAAACGGCTTGCGCAGCAACGGTGCCGAGCCCATCGCGGCTTCGAGGGCACCGGAGTCCGCGTAGCCGCTGACGAACAGGATCGGCAACGAAGGCTGCACCAGGCGCGCGGCTTTCACGACTTCGGCGCCGTTGGTCCCGGGCATCGAAAAGTCGACGATCATCAATTGCGGATTGACCGACTTTTGTATCGCAAGCGCCTCTTCGCCATGTTCGGCCTCGTGAACGATGTAGCCGATCTCCGCCAGGAAAGTGGTCATGATGCCACGGACGTCGTGATCGTCGTCCACAACCAGGATTTGTTCGGCGCGGCCGTTCTCCGCTTTCCCGAGAAATCCCGCGGCGACGTCGCTGGCGCCGCTGGCGCGCCGCAGTAGCAGCAGGATCGATGTGCCCTTGCCGACCTCGCTCTTGATCTCGACCTCGCCTCCCATCTGACGCACCAGGCCATGGACCTGTGAGAGGCCGAGGCCAGTGCCCTTGCCGGGCGGCTTGGTCGTGAAGAACGGATCGAACGCACGGGCGATCACCTCCTGCGGCATGCCGGTGCCGGTGTCGGCCACGGACAGGATCACCTTGCGGTCGTCCTCGGGATCGCATGCGGTTGAAATCGTCAGCGTGCCGCCTTCGGGCATCGCGTCCCTGGCGTTGATCGCGAGATTGAGAATGCCGACTTCGAGCTGGTTGCCGTCGGCGATGACAAAGGGAACGCCTGGATCGAATTCGGTTTTGATCAGGACATTGGCGCCGAGCGACTGGTTGAGCAGCTCGTACATGCCCTCGATCAGGCGGTTGAGGTCGACCGCTTCTGTCGCAAGCTTCTGGGTTCTGGAAAAGGCCAGCAGTTGCGCCGTGAGTTTCGAGCCGCGTTCGGCCGCCTTGAAGGCGTTTTCCGCCAGACGAACGATGCGTGGCTCGATGGCGCGGGCCCTGATCAAATCGAGGTTGCCGACGACCGCCGTCAACAGGTTATTGAAGTCGTGGGCAAGTCCGCCGGTCAATTGGCCGACGGCTTCCATCTTCTGGGCCTGCAATAATTCCGATTTCGACCTTCTCTCGGCGCGCCATCTCCTGGCGCAATTGCCGGTTCGTCTCGGCAAGCTCCAACGTGCGTTCCTGCACTTGCTTGTCGAGATCGGCGTTCAGCGCCCGCAACGCGTCCTCGGAGCGTCGAATGCGCAACAGGGCATTGATGGCCGCGGCCAGTTCGAGCGGCTCGGCGGGCTGCACGAGATAGGAATTGGCGCCGGCGTTCAGGCCGCTGAACTCGATCCATTACCGTCGTGAACGTCGCCGAAGTCTGCAACACCATCACTTCCGGCCATTTTCTCTTGATGAACGCGCAGACCTCAAAGCCGTCGATATCGGGCAACTGGACGTCGAGCAACACCACGGGCGGCCTGTGCTGTTCGACCAGTCGAAGCGCTTCCGCGCCGGTTCGCGCCTCGATCACGGCAAATCCGCCGGCGTGCAGGTCGCGCGTCTTGACGTAACGCTGCGACTCCAGATCGTCGACGTTGAGCACGGTGATCTGTTCGGCGGGGTTCATGGAGCACCCTGAACGGCGTCACGCAGGAACAGGGAGACGCTTTCCCGCGAGATCGCGTTCTTGGAGATCAGCCGGACGTGCTCGGGCAGGCGGGAGCGAAGCGTGGCGTCGATCGTCATCGACGTCGACACGACGACCGGGATCGCTTTGGTGCGTTCGTCGGCGGCCAGTTGCTGCAATACGGTGAAGCCGTCGACCGTGGGCATCTGCAGATCCAGGACGATTACGTCCGGTCTCTTCTCGCGCGCGATCTTCAGGCCCTGCTCGCCACCGTCCGCTTCGAGGAATTCATAGCGCGACTCGTTGCCGACGATCTGCCGCAGCACGTAGCGGAAGGTCTCGTCGTCGTCGATCAGCAGCACGCTTTTGCTGCCTTGTCAGGCGGCGAACGCTTCGCGGTCCGGCTCGCCGAGCGTGACCGGAATGACAGCGAGAAGACCGAGCCCTGTCCCTGAGACGCTTTCGACCGTGAGGTCGCCGCCCAGAAGTCGTGCGAGCGAGCGCGACAACGGCAGGCCGAGGCCGGTGCCCTTCACCTTTTTCTGCAGCCGGGTATCGACCTGCGAAAACTCCTCGAAGATGCGCTCGTGATGCTCGCGGCGCGATGCCGATGCCGGTGTCGCGCACGACGAAGATGACGCTCGCTCCGTCGTCGCTCAGCCGCGCCGTGACCCGCACCTCGCCCTGTTCGGTGAATTTCAGCGCGTTCGAAATCAGGTTGCGCAGGATCTGCGCGACCTTCGCTTCGTCGGTGTAAAGCGGCGGCAGGTCGTGGGAAGCCTCGAACATCAGATCGACGGACGTGCTGCGTCAGTAGCGGCTTCAAGGCGCCGCGCAGCGCGCCGAACAGGCTGGTCACCGCGAAGCGGACCGGCTTGATCTCGGCCTTGCCGGCCTCGACCTTGGCGAGGTCGAGCATGTCGTTGACGAGCTCGAGCAGGCTTTCCGCCGAGCGCCTGATATAGCCGACCTGACGCTCCTGCTCGGCGGTGAGGTCGCCGTCGATCCGGTCGAGCAGCAGGCGCGATAGCGCCAGCACCGAATTCAGCGGCGTCCGGAATTCGTGGCTCATGTTCGAGAGAAAGCGCGTCTTGAGCTCGCTGGCCTGCCGCAACTGTTCGGCGCGCCGTCAAGCTCGGCGTAGAGCGCGACCACGCCGCGATTGGTGTCGCCGAGCTCCTGGTTGAGCTGCTGGCTCTCCTCTTCCTTGCGGTGCAGATTCCTCGAGGCTCTGCATCAGCTCGCGATTCTGTTCGCGCAAGGCGGTCGAGCGGATCGGACGAGGTCTCCTTCTTCAGGCTGGTCGACGATCTCGGTCAGCTCTGGCGCGCGGCCAGGGCGCGGTCGCGCTGCGGCAGCCGGTGGCCGATCTCGACGATGGTGCCCTTGCCGGGCTTCGAGTCGATCTTGAAACGTATCCATCAGGCGGCGCGCGCCGACCAGGCCAAGGCCCATGCCGCTTGGCGAGCGATACTGGCCGTCCAGGATGAGCTCTGCAGATTGGCGATGCCCGGGCCCTTGTCCGCTGATGCGGATCGCGAAGACGCTGCGGCGTCGTCGCCGGGTCGAGGATGAACTCGGCGCGGCCGCCTCCGGCGTAGCCGTAGGCGTTGCGCGCCAGTTCGGAGACCGCCGTGGCGATGCGGGTCTGGTCCTGGCGGTCGAACCCGAGCAATTCGGCGATGCGATGCGCGCGCTGGCGCACCGCGACGACGTCGCTCTCGTTCTCGATCGGCACCGTCACGATCGGCCAGAATTTGGAGGGCGTTGCCATGCTCTTTACCGTCTCGGCTTTCACCATCTTGCCACCAGCACGGTTGCGTCGTCGCGTTGCCGCGCGTGAAGTCACGATAGAGCATCGCTGCGATCAGGGTCGGATGAAGACTGCGCCAGGTTGGGATAGCGGTCGACCGTCCAGCTCGACGCCAGCCCGTCGGAGTACAGAATGACCAGTCCGCGTTCGAACGGGTAATCGAAGGACTGGATCTTTCGGGCATTGTAGCCCGCCGTGCCGGCCATCGATACCATCCGTTTGATCGTCGCCGCCGGCGATGATGACGCCCGCGACATTGCCGATGCCCGAAAAGACGATCTTCCGTGTCGGCGGGTCGTAACCGCGCGATCGAGACGGCGGCGCCGCGCGTCGCGCGCAAGTCCGCCGTGGATGTAGTCGATCAGGTTGCTGCACGGTATGGCCGTTGTAGCGATGAAACAGCCGCACGGCTTCGACCGATGCCTCCGCGGCTTCCGGTCCGTGGCCCAATCCGTCGGCGACGAGCAGCGTGCGGGCATTTCCCGCGTTGGCAACGCTCCAGGAGTCGCCGCAAACGTCTTGTCCGGCCTTGGCGACCGACACGCCGCCCCAGGTCGGAACCGCGAGCGCGGCAGTTCGCGGCGGCCTGTCGGAACGGCTTTTCCGGGTGCGACGCGCGCCAGCACGGCGGTCCCTTGTCCGGGCCACGAACCGATATCGACAAAATGCGATTGCCGGATCACCGCGCCAAGACCGTGGCCTGCCGTGCCGGCGCTGGAATAACCGTCTTCCAGACAGGCCGCGACGTTGCCCATGCCCGCGCCCTTGTCGAGCGCGAGGATTTCGACGCCATGGCTTTCGTTGTCTTTATAGGTGCCGACGAGAATCTCCCCGCCCGAACCGTGTTTGATAAGGTTCGTTGAAAGTTCAGTCGCGACCAGAGCGACCTTCCCCGCATCGGATTCCGTAAAGCCCTCGCGCCCTGCAAGATCGCTTGCGGTCCGCCTTGCCTCCGCGACGCCGCTTTGATCGTTGACGGCGACGGAGATCATCATCACTTCCAACGCGCGATCGATACTTTGGTGCCTGCGCCGGGCTTCGATTCGATCGAAAATTCGTTGCACAGCCGCTTGGCGCCGCCGAGGCCGAGGCCCATTCCCTTGCCGGTCGTATATCCGTCCTTCAGAGCCTGCTCGATATCGGCGATGCCCGGTCCCTTGTCCTCGAAGGTCAGGCGGACGCCGCGCCTGCCGCCCTGATCGACGATCTCGAGCATGCACCTCGCCGCCGCCGCCATAGTCCAGCGTGTTGCGCGCCAGTTCGCTGGCCGCCGTGACGATCTTGGTCTGGTCGACCAGGCTCAAGCCCGACCTCGACCGCGAACGACCGGGTCAACTGCCTGACCCGAACCACGTCGTCCGAAGAGCCTGATCGCCGAGCCGCTCAGTCTTCGTCGTCGGCATCGTCTGCCTCCGACCCGGAGAGGCGGCTGTGGATCATGGCCATGCCGCGTTCGACATTCAGCGCGGTCTTCACGCCGGTGAGCGACAGGCCGAGCTCGACGAGTGTGATCGCCACGGCAGGCCGCATGCCGACGACGACGGTGTCGGCGTCGAGGATGCGCGATACCGCCGCGATATTGTCCAGCATCCGGCCGATGAAACTGTCGACGATCTCGAGCGCCGAAATATCGATCAGCACGCCACGCGCGTTATGCGAGACGATCTTGCTGGTGAGGTCTTCTTCCAGCGCGGTCGCCAGCCGGTCGTGCATGTCGACCTGAATGGTGACGAGAAGCGCGTTCCCGAATTTGAGGATAGGAATGCGGTCCATGGTCAGGCGTCCTGCCTGCCGCTCTTCTCGCCGATTGTTGTCGCCGCCTGCACCTTCCCCGATCTTGACCACGGCGCGTCCGGTCTGCCGCAGGGCAAGCGCGAAGGCGTCCGCCAGCGTTGCCTTGGAGATCACGTTCAGCTCGACGCCGAGATGCACCATGGTTTGCGCGATCTGCGGCCGGATGCCGCTGATCATGCAGTCGGCGCCCATCAGCCGCGCGGCGGCAACCGTCTTCAGCAGATGCTGAGCGGTCAGGGTATCGACGGTCGGCACGCCGGTGATGTCGATGATGGCGATCGACGCCTCGTCGTCGACGATGGTTTGCAGCAGGTTTTCCATCACGACCTGGGTGCGCTGCGCTGTCGAGCGTGCCGATCAGCGGCAAGCGCCAGGATGCCGTCCCACAGCTTGACGACCGGCGTCGACAGCTCGGCGATCTCGCGCTGCTGACGGACGATCACCTCCTCGCGGCTCTTCTGGAAAATCTCGAGCGTGTAGAGACCGAGTTCATCGAGCAGCGACGTGATCGTCCACACCGTCGATGCGACCTGGTCCGCCGACAGCGCGCGGTCGCGGTTCAAGGCGTTGAACAACGGCTGCTTGAGCGAGAAGATGAAGGTGGCGGTTTCGCTCGGAGAAAAGCCCTGCAAGGCCCGAGAGCGCGAGAGGTCTTCGAGCATGGCCCTGGCGGGTTCGTAGGCCGCGATCGGAAGCGTCGCTTCCGCCCTTGGCGAGCGCATCGCGCAGCAGATGCAGGAAGTTCCTCGATTGCGATTGCAGTTCGCCTTCGGTGATGCGGCCGGTGTGCAAAATGCCGGCTTTCTTCTGCAATTCGATCCATTCGGGGAGAATGGTTTGTTCGTTCCGGGATACGAGCGATCCGATGTCGCTCCCCGCCTACCCAGCCATTGGCTTTCCTCCTCAAGCACGCAATACCGCAGTTGCGTCGTAGCGTGGCGGGCAAACAATGGCAATGCGCTGAGCGCACATCATATTGAACGGGTTAATCTTTTGGCCATTGAGATGAAAGTGATGCCTGCCCCACTTGCCCCGACCAATATTAAGTTCGCTCCCCGGTTCTAAGTTCCAGCCGGAAGACGAATCTTTGCGCTGGCGCTGGCGCGTTCCGAAGGGCAAAATCGTTGGGTTACCGCTCGGCCTCTGGCTTCCATCGGTAATGAGAACGCTGGTTGCGTTCCCGCTCTACAGCGACAAGGGAGGGGCGCCATGCAAAAGCGGCGTCGTTTCAAACAAATTGAGTCTCTTCACGAACGACTTTCGGCCTTTGCCAGGGACGCGCGCGACCAGGCAGACCGGCTTCGTCCGGGACCTGAACGCGATGAGTTGCTGAAAAAGGCCCGACAGGCCGATACGGCATCGCACATCGATAGCTGGGCCAATTCGCCCGGCCTGCAACCGCCGAAATAGGCGGCCTGCTCAAGCTGGCGACGGGCGAGATCGCGACCGCGGGCGTCGAAACATCCTTCCTTTGAATATCCAGCTTTGCGTGGACCCTCGATCTTGCCGTCGAGTGGCGCGCGCAATTCTGCATCCGGACCGTTATGTAATAGGCGATGGAACTCGTTGATAGCCAAAGCGTTATGGCAGATGACCGGGGCGCTGAAGCAAGATCCACGCGAAAATAAAGACCACGACGATGAAAAGGCGCGCGAGGAAAAAGCGCCGATCGTCGAAGTCATTGCTGAAGGCGGCGATCAGGTCGAACCGCCGCCTCCGGAAGTCGTCGAACAAGATCCGGCGCTGACGCCTGAAGAGGCTGAGCAGGTTCGCAAGGACTATCTGCTCACGCGATTTTGGATCAGTGCTCGCGGCTACTGGGGATCGAAGGGCGACCGCATGGCTTGGCCGTTTTCGCTTGGCCTGCTTTGGCTGATCGTCGGCACGGTCGCCTTCCAATACGGCGTCAACGTTTGGAACAGGGCGATCTTCGATGCCATCGAGAAGCGTGACGCGAGTTCGGTCTACCATTTGACACTGATGTTTATTCCGCTCGCGATCGGCACCATCGTGTTCGGTGTTGCGCAGGTTTTTGCGCGAATGGGCATTCAGCGCCGCTGGCGCACCTGGCTGACGACGTCGGTGATTTCGCGCTGGCTGGCCAATGGCCGCTACTATCAGCTCAATCTGGTCGGCGGCGACCACAAGAATCCCGAATATCGTATCGCCGAGGATCTCCGCATCGCGACGGACTCTCCGGTGGATTTTATTGCCGGCGTCACTTCCGCGTTTCTTTCGGCTTCCACCTTTATTGTCGTTCTTTGGAAAATCGGTGGCGCGCTTACCATCACCGCTGCCGGCTCAAGCCTCACCATTCCCGGATTTCTCGTGATCGCCGCTGTGCTTTACGCCGCAATCGCATCGGGCTCGATCACCGTCATCGGCCGCGGCTTTGTCCAGATTTCAGAAGATAAAAATCAGGCGGAAGCCGAATTCCGCTATGCGCTCACCCGCGTGCGCGAGAACGGGGAAAGCATAGCCCTGCTCGGAGGCGAGGAAGAGGAACGGGACGGCATCGATCGAAGCTTTGGAAACGTACTCCGGCAATGGGCGCGCCTGGCAGGCCAGCACATGCGAACCACGCTGGTCTCGCAAGGCTCCAGCCTGATTGCGCCCGTCGTGCCGTTACTGCTGTGTGCGCCCAAATTCCTGGACGGCTCCATGACGCTGGGGCAGGTGATGCAGGCGGCTTCCGCCTTTACGATCGTACAAGGCGCTTTCGGCTGGCTGGTCGACAACTATCCGCGGTTGGCGGACTGGAACGCATGCGCGCGCCGTATCGCCTCGCTGATGATGTCACTCGATGGCCTGGAGCGCGCCGAGCAGGCCGGCGGTTTCGGCCGTATCAAGCGCGGAGAAACCAGCGGCGACGCCATGCTCAGCCTGAAAGATCTTTCTGTGTCGCTCGACGACGGCACCGCCGTGGTCGGTGAAACCGAAGTGGTGATCGAACCCGGCGAGCGTCTGCTGGTCGCCGGTGAATCCGGTTCGGGCAAGAGCACCCTTATCCGGGCGATCGCGGGCCTTTGGCCGTGGGGAGGAGGAAGCGTCAATTTCCATCCCGATCGCCGGCTTTTCATGCTGCCTCAACGCCCCTACGTGCCCTCGGGCACGTTGCGGCGCGCTGTTGCCTATCCCGGCTCGGCGGACAGCTGGACGGTTAAACAGATCGGTGAAGCTCTGAAAAAAGTGGGCCTCGAGCATCTCAACGACAAGATCGAGGAGGATGCCCCCTGGGATCAAACCTTGTCGGGTGGCGAGAAGCAGCGCCTGGCTTTCGCAAGGCTGTTATTGCACAATCCCGATATCGTCGTGTTCGATGAGGCCACGTCGGCGCTCGACGAGAAAAGCCAGGACAAGATGATGGACATGGTCATGAAGGAGCTGCCCAAGGCCACCATCGTTTCCGTGGCTCACCGCGCCGAACTGGAAGCCTATCACAGCCGAAAGATTACGCTGGAGCGCCGAAAAGGCGGCGCCAAACTGGTGAGCGACATCGACCTGATTCCCCGGAAAGGCCGGCGTCGTTTACTGAGCCGCTTCCTGCGCAAGCGAGGGCATCCCGCGGGCACGACCCGAAGGCATGCCTGACGATACCGATCCTGCGCATTCCGCAAATGGTTCGAACAAAGCATTTTAATCGCCGGACTTTGAATCGCCGGACCTGGCGGTGGCGAGTTCTCGATAGCGCGCTTCTCGTGCCATGCGACGTGCGGAGAAGCGCTCTTCAAATCTCACGCGCACCTTGCTCCGATCCAGGCGATGCCTCGCGAAGCCAAAAGCGGAATCGTCGGCTCAGCTTGCGTGCATCCAAATCGGAATTTCCTGAACGTGTTCAGGCTGTTTCTACCAGTCCAGATCTTCTTCGAAAAATTTTCCGCTTTTCTTTTGAGGCAAATCGACGGCGAGTATTGGAGTATTCGGAACCCGGATGAGCGCAGCGATATGTGAGAAGCGCTTGTTCCGGATGTCGCGGAGCCTGTCATCGGGCGCGCATTCGCGCGACCCGTTGGCTCGTCCAGACTGCGGCTCTATCGCGGGGACGAGGAATCCGCCTACTCGCCCTTTTCTTTCGACATGCGATCGAGGCGATCCTGCATGTCACTCATCTGGCGACGCAGTTCGTCGATGTTGCCGTCATTGGCGGCGGGCTCCGGCGCCTTTTCGGACTCAGCTCCCGCCGAGCCGTTGCGCGGCGGCGCGAACGGCTTGAACATCGAGAAGGTCTGTTGAAACAATTCCATGTTGCGGCGGACATGCTCTTCCAGCGGTGCGAACGGCGTGCCGCTGAAAGTTGTCGTCAATTGCTTGCGGAATTTTTCCTGCTCGCGCGTCAGCATGTCGATCGATTGCTCGAGATATTTCGGCACCACCATTTGCATGCTGTCGCCGTAGAAGCGGATCAACTGCCGCAGGAAAGTGGTTGGCAGTAAATTCTGGCCGGCCTTGTTTTCCTGTTCGAAGATGATCTGCGCCAGCACCGAGCGGGTGATGTCGTCGCCGGTCTTGGCGTCATAGACGAGAAAGTCCTCGCCTTGCTTCACCATCGTCGCAAGATCCTCGAGCGTCACGTAGGTGCTGGTACCGGTATTATAGAGCCGCCGGTTCGCGTATTTCTTGATGGTGGTGGGTTGGTCTGTTTTCGCCATGGGCTCACTGCAAACCGAGAACGGAACCCGACGGCATCGCCGGGAGGCCACGAGCAACGCGACGCAGCAAAATAAGCATTTTCAATGAGGTTCGGCTACCGTTTTGTGCAGCACGGTTAATTGACGCGCATTTCAGGTGCGGCGCAGTGCTGG
The DNA here is from genome assembly GCA_963806075.1 of uncultured Alphaproteobacteria bacterium. Classification (GTDB taxonomy): domain Bacteria; phylum Pseudomonadota; class Alphaproteobacteria; order Rhizobiales; family Xanthobacteraceae; genus Bradyrhizobium. Next base: position 273,865 of record CAWDWT010000011.1, on the reverse strand, counting down.
CCGATTGACACTTCATCCCTAGGTTAACAGGATGAGTCCGAGAGACAGGCCCGCCAGCCGGCCGCAGCCGTCAGCAACCTTGAGCCCCACAATTCAACTTAAGGAGAATGTCCATGTCAGACGATGTCGTCATCGTCAGCGCCGCCCGCACCCCGGTCGGCAGTTTCAACGGCGCTTTTGCCACCACGCCGGCCCACGATCTCGGCGCCGTGGCCATCAAGGCAGCCCTTGAGCGCGCGGGCGTCGAGCCGGCGCGGGTGTCGGAGGTCATCATGGGCCAGATCCTGACCGCGGCCCAGGGCCAGAACCCGGCGCGCCAGGCCTCGATCGCCGCCGGCATTCCCGTGGAAAGCCCGGCATGGGGCGTCAACCAGCTCTGCGGCTCGGGTCTGCGCACCGTCGCGCTCGGCTATCAGGCGCTGCTCAACGGCGATTCGGAAATCGTGGTCGCCGGCGGCCAGGAATCCATGAGCATGGCCCCGCACGCGCAATATTTGCGCGGCGGCGTCAAGATGGGCGCGCTCGAACTGGTCGACACCATGATCAAGGACGGCCTGTGGGATGCCTTCAACGGCTATCACATGGGCAACACGGCTGAGAACGTCGCCCGGCAGTATCAGATCACTCGCGCCCAGCAGGACGAATTCGCCGTCCACTCGCAGAACAAGGCCGAGGCCGCCCAGAAGGCCGGCAAGTTCAAGGACGAGATCGTCCCCGTTACCATCAAGACCCGCAAGGGTGACATCGTCGTGGCCGATGACGAATATCCGCGCCATGGCGCCACGCTGGATGGGATGGCCAAGCTGAAGCCGGCCTTCGCGAAGGAGGGCACCGTGACCGCCGGCAGCGCGTCCGGCATCAATGACGGCGCCGCCGCCGTGGTGCTGATGACCGCCAAACAGGCCGCCAAGGAAGGCAAGAAGGTGCTCGGCCGCATCGTGTCGTGGGGGCAGGCGGGCGTCGATCCCAAGATCATGGGCACCGGGCCGATCCCGGCCTCGCGGACGGCGCTGAAAAAGGCTGGCTGGAGCATCGGCGACCTCGATTTGATCGAGGCCAATGAAGCCTTTGCCGCGCAAGCCTGCGCCGTCAACAAGGACCTCGGCTGGGATACCACCAAGGTCAATGTCAATGGCGGCGCGATCGCGATCGGTCATCCGGTCGGCGCGTCCGGCGCGCGCGTGCTGGTGACGCTACTCCACGAGATGCAGAAGCGTGACGCCAAGAAAGGCCTCGCCACGCTATGCATCGGCGGCGGCATGGGCATCGCGATGTGCATTGCACGCGATTGAGCTAACAGTAGTAAAATGGGTTGGGTGATGAAAAGATCATCTGTCAAACTCGTTTCATGCTGATGAAAATAAAATGCCCGGTCTCGCGCCGGGCATTTTGGTCTGCAAGACTCTGTCAAGGGCCGGCTCACTTCGGCTTATAAAAAGACCCAAGGAGGATACGACATGACACGTGTTGCATTGGTGACGGGCGGTACGAGAGGCATCGGCGCCGCGATCAGCAAGGCGCTAAAGGACGCCGGCTACAAGGTCGCGGCGAGCTATGCCGGTAATGACGCGGCGGCGGAGAAGTTCAAGGCCGAGACCGGCATTCCCGTTTACAAATGGGATGTCAGCTCGTTTGACGCCTGCGCCGCCGGCGTCAAGAAGGTCGAGGCCGACCTTGGTCCGATCGATGTCCTCGTCAACAATGCGGGCATCACCAGGGATGGCGCGTTCCACAAGATGACGCTCGAGCAATGGAATTCGGTGATCAACACCAATCTCGGCTCGCTGTTCAACATGACGCGCCAGGTGATCGAAGGCATGCGCGCGCGGAAATTCGGCCGCGTCGTCTCGATCTCCTCGATCAACGGCCAGAAGGGCCAGTTCGGTCAGGTCAATTATTCGGCGGCCAAGGCCGGCGATATCGGTTTCACCAAGGCTCTTGCGCTGGAGAATGCCAAGGCGGGCGTTACCGTGAACGTGATCTGCCCCGGCTATATCAATACCGAAATGGTGCAGGCGGTGCCAAAGGACGTGCTGGAAAAGAACGTCATTCCGCAGATCCCGGTCAACCGTCTCGGCGAGCCGGAAGAGATCGCGCGTGCCGTGGTTTTCCTTGCCGCCGACAGTGCCGGTTTCATCACGGGATCGACGTTGAGCGTCAATGGCGGGCAGTATCAGGCGTGATGTTGCGTGGCTGAGTGCGAATTTGAAAATCGTCATGCCCGGGCTCGTCCCGGGCATCCACGTCTTTGACACGCAGCTCATTTGCAAAGGCCTGGATGGCCAGGACAAAGCCCGGTCATGACCGATGTGTTTTGATCAATGACGCTCCGCAGCGCCACGCTGATCGGATTGACAGCGATCCTGATGTGGTCGCTGCTTGCCGTGCTGACGGTCGCGACCGGCAAAATCCCGGCCTTTCAACTCGCGGCCATGACGTTTGCGATCGGCGCCCTGGTGGGATTTTTGAGCTGGCTCGGCCGGACCGATGCGTCCGCCGTGCTGCGGCAGCCGGCGCTGGTATGGATCGTCGGGGTCGGCGGTCTGTTCGGTTATCATGCGCTGTATTTTCTGGCGCTGCGCTTCGCGCCGCCGGCCGAAGCGGGGCTTTTGAATTATCTGTGGCCGCTGTTGATCGTGCTGTTTTCCTCGCTGCTGCCGGGCGAGCGGCTGGCGCCACATCATATCGTCGGCGCGCTGCTTGGCCTGTGCGGAACGGTCTTGTTGTTCGCCGGCAATAGCGGTCACGCCTTTGCGCCGGGACAGTTGCCCGGCCTGATCGCCGCCTTTGTCGCGGCGTTTGTCTGGGCTGCCTATTCGGTGATGTCGCGCAAATTGAAGACGGTGCCGACCGACGCCGTGGCCGGATTTTGTCTTGCGACCGCGCTGCTTGCGGCCCTCGTTCATTCCGCTGTCGAGACCACCGTCTGGCCGGAGACCGCGGCACAATGGCTGGCGATTGTCGCACTCGGCGTCGGTCCGGTAGGTGCCGCGTTCTACGCCTGGGATATCGGCATGAAGCGCGGCGATATCCGCGTGCTGGGCGCGGCATCCTATGCGACGCCGCTGCTCTCGACCGCGTTTCTGATTTTTGCCGGCTTCGCGCAGCCGAGCGTTACCATCGCGATCGCGGCAATATTGATCGCGAGCGGTGGCCTGATCGCGGCCAAGGACATGGTGTGGAAGCGGTGAGGGCCATCCTGAAAGCCGCAATGATTTGATCGATGCTGCCTGTCGGGTGGTCAACGAGCGTGAATGCAGCGGAGCAAATCAATCGACAGCAGCGCGAACCGCACGCCGGTTCCTTCGTCGGGTTGCATCGGAACGAAGCACGAAACGGCAAGCCTGAAACCGTTACCTAACCGATGGCAAGACCTATCTCGATATATCCGAGCAAGAGTATCGCGACGGCGGCTACACGCCACCTTTCGAAAAGTTATGGATGCGGATCATCCGTCGGATACCCGTCAGCCCCACACTGAATCAAGGAGAGAGACAAGAATAAGATGCAGGATGCTACGAGGTGGGATCCCAGCCCTTTGCCGCCAGTTCGAATTTCGCAAAATCGAACCCGGGCGCGACCGTGCATCCGACCAGCGTCCAGTCGCCGGTGCTTTTGGCCGCCTGCCATGCGTGCGCCAGCACGATGGCCTGCGGTGTTTCGCCCGCGGCAAGATCGCGGCCGAGCCTGACGCTGCGTTTGCCGGAATCATCGGCAATCTCCAGGGTCAGCGCGCTGCCGGCATGGTAGTGCCAGACCTCGACCGCATCGATGCGGTGCCAGTGCGATCGTTCGCCGCGTGCCAGCAGGAAATAGATCGCGGTAGAGAAGGGCCGTCCGTTGGCGTCGCAGCGGGAATCGCGAAACGTCTCGCGATAGTGTCCGCCTTCGGGATGCGGCTTCAATCCAAGCTGCGCGATGATGTCGGCGGCGGCCGCCATGATCAGGATTTGTTTTTTCGTTCGCGCAATTCAGCGAAAATTTCAGCGGCGCCCGCGCCTTTCATTCGCAAGCTGGCCGCGACCGATGGTTCGTCGGCACGCAGGAAGACGTTCGCCTTCTTCTCTTCGCCAAGCGTGACGGGAATGGTCGGCTTGTTGGCAGCGCGCAAGCGCGTGACTTCCTCGGCGCGCGCCTTCAGCGCCGCATTGTCGGGCTCGATGGTCAGCGCGAACTTGACGTTAGAGGCGGTATATTCATGACCGCAATAGAGGCGGAAGTCGTCGGGCAATACGCGCAGCTTCAGGAGCGACTCCCACATCATCGGATAGGTGCCTTCGAATACCCGTCCACAGCCGATCGAGAACAGCGTGTCGGCGGCGAACAACGCTTTCTCATTGTCGAACACGTAAGCGATATGGTCGAGCGTATGGCCTGGTGTTTCCAGCACACGCGCCAGCAGGCTGCCGACCTTGATGACGTCGCCGTGGGCAGCGCGCAAATCGACATTGGCAATTTTGGTGGTTTTGTCGTGCGGCGCGACCACGCGGCACCCGAATTTTTGCTTCAGCTCCGCGACGCCGCCGACATGGTCGTGATGATGATGGGTAATCAGGATGTCGGTCAGCGTCCAGCCCTCGCGCTCGAGCGCCTGGATGATCGGCGCGGCTTCCGGAGCGTCGACCGAAGCGGTTGCCTTGGTAGCGGGGTCGTGGATCAGGTAACCGAAATTGTCGGAGAGGCAGGGAAAGGTGCGGATTTCGGCAACCATGATATCTCCTCGTCCAACTCGGACTACAATGTCGGCAGCGCAGTCTTATATAACTGGGGATTATGGCGTTAACGTCAAATTCGCAAGCCGGTATTAGAGACGGCCAAAGCGTGTTTCGCCGTGTTAGATTGGATTCATGACCATCGACGTCATCGATCTTCGCGATTTCTATTCACGGCGCCTGGGCATTGTGGCGCGGCGGCTGATCAATCGCGGCATTCAATCGCTCTGGCGGGACGTCGAGGGCCAGCGGGTGCTCGGCCTCGGCTATCCCACGCCCTATCTCGGCCTGTTTCGCGAAAACAGCGAGCGCTGCATCGCCTTCATGCCGGCGGCGCAGGGCGTCCTGAAATGGCCGACGGCGCGGCCGACGCTGGCAACATTGGTCGACCAATTTTCCCTGCCGCTGCCGGATGCCGCTGTTGACCGCATTCTGCTGGTGCATGCGCTGGAGATGTCCGACGATCCCGAAGGCCTGTTGCGCGAGGTGTGGCGGGTGCTGGCGCCGTCGGGCCGGATGATGGCCGTTGTCCCGAATCGGCGCGGGGTGTGGACCCGGACCGACACGACGCCGTTCGGTCATGGCCGGCCCTATTCGCGCTCGCAGATCACGCAATTGCTGCGGCAGACCTGGTTCACGCCGACGGTTTGGGGCGAGGCGCTGTTCGTGCCGCCGGTCACCGGCGGTTGGTTCCTGCGTTCGGCGATGGCGTGGGAGCGCGTCGGGGCTGCGCTGTCGCTGCCTTTCGCGGGCGTCCATATCGTGGAGGCGACCAAACAGGTCTATCGCGCGATCCCGGCGCGCCGCACCCGGCTCATTCCCGCATTGCGGCCTGTGCTGGTGCCGTCATCGTTGCCGCGATAAGGTTGGCATGCCCGCTAAAGCGGACCAGCAATATGAGGCAGTGAGCGAGAACTCGAAAGCGCGCAGTGCCGGATCTCATCCGCATTCGTGGATAGTGAGGCGCCCGGGGGGACGCGGCTTGCGGCGGTTCGGCCGCTTACTCGTTCCCCGGATTGAAATCGTCGCCCGGCGTCGCTGGCGCCATGCCTTCGGGCCGTGGACCGTGCGGTCGACGGCGGCGGCGGGACGGAAAGCGTTCGCCGCCATTACCTTCGAAACCACCATTGTTGATCGAACCGCCATTGATCTGCGGCTGCGGTCCGGTGATGAACGACGGCAGCCGGTCGACACCGACATCCGGCTGGGGTTGGGATTGCTGTTGCGGCTGCGGGCGATGGTCGCGATTTTGGTTGTGCTCGCGCGGCTGATGCTGGTCACGCGGCTGGTAGGGCTGGCCCTCACGCTGGTGATTCTCGCGCGGCATGTACGGCTGCGGCTGTGCCGGAACGAAGCCCGGCTCCTGCCCGAAATTGGAGAAGTTCTCGCTCTCGTCGTCACCGTCTTCCGAGGGCGTTTCATTGTCGATGCGCGGTTGCGGCTGGCTCTGACGGAACTGCTCCTGGGCCGCGGCGATCAAACGAAAATAATGTTCGGCATGCTGATAGTAATTCTCGGCGGCAACCGGATCGCCGGAGGAGCGGGCGTCGCGCGCCAGTTGCACGTATTTTTCGGCGACGTGAGAGGCGGTACCGCGGATCTTGATGTCGGGTCCGTTTGACTCGAACACCCGGGTCATCGGGTTCTGGCCGCGCCGGTTGTTATTGTTGTTATTATTATTGTTGTTGTTCCGGTTACGCATCCGCTTGTTGTTGTTCTGACCGTTTCTCATGTCTTGCCTTTATTCCAGCCCTGAAGTTTCCAGCCTTGAGGACAATGCCTCGGGTTAAATGCCTTGAATTGTCGGTATCGTGGTTGCGTCGCACCGTGCGATGCGCATCACCGGCACAGGTCCTGTGCGGTTCGATCTCACGCGGATTTCCCCATACGTCGCGATTAACAAAGACGCGTTCCCCAGCAATCCAGCGCACGCGCTGGCTGCGCCAAACCTATCCAGCCCGCCAAAACCAGCCCAAGTCTCTCAGATGAAATTTCAAGCGCAATCGCAGGCTTTCGTTCGCTTTGCGGTCGGAGTAGCGCAGCTCTCTAAAGCCATCGCGCTCAATCGGACCTGCGTTTTGGAACCTTTCAATCGGACGGGCTCTCGCCTTGAGAACTCTGGCTTCCATCCGTAGCATCTACGGGGGCCAGCGACCCTGAACCGATGTTATGAATGGAAGGTAGTCGGTCCGGCCGGATATTCCAAGTGGTTTTTTGTATTTCAATTGGGCTTTATGGGGGCAATTTTTGGCCCGCGACCGCTCGCCGCACACCGGCCAGGTCGGCTTTGATCGGCCACGCGGCCATTAACCCTGCCGCCTTCATCAAAGCCTCAATGTCGGCGCTCTGGCCCTGTGCGGCCTCCACGACCAGAGCTGCGCCCGGGGCCAGACGATCCGCTGCCTGCGGGATCAGCACGCGATAAGCATCAAGCCCATCCGGGCCGCCGTCGAGCGCCGCCGGCGGATCGTGATCCCGGACCTCTATGGCTAGCCCGGCTATATCCGCCGAGCGGATATAGGGTGGATTGGACACGATCAGGTCGAACGGGCCGCAGAGGCCGCTTGCATAGTCGCAGGCGACGAAGCCGGCGCGCTTCGCCAATCCCGCACGCGCCGCATTGGCGGCCGCGGTTTGCAGTGCTGCTGTCGAGATGTCGGTGCCAATCCCCTGAGCCTGCGGGAGTTCCGCCAACAGCGCCAGCAGGATCGCGCCGGAGCCGGTGCCGAGATCGGCAATTCGTAGCGGCCGATCGGATGCGCCTGCGCGCAGTATCTCCAGTGCCAGTTCGACGACTGTTTCGGTGTCTGGCCGCGGCACCAGCGTCGCCGGCGAAAGCTGCAGCGAAAGTCCCCAGAATTCCTTGTGTCCAAGGATGCGCGCGACCGGTTCGCCGGCGAGGCGACGCTGCGCGAACGATTCGAGGCGATTTGATTCGCTTGAGGTGAGCATCCGGTTGGCGGCTGCTATCATGCCGGTCAGGTCGAGCCCGAGCACATCGCCTGTCAAAAGCCGCGCATCCAGTTCGGCCGAATCGATGCCGCCATTCCGAAACCTTTCCGCGAGTTTTCGCCGCAGTGTTTCAATCGTCTGCCCGGTGAAGGAAACCGTCATGCGGTAAGTCCCTTATCGGACAGGCGCGGCAACAAATTCAGCGTCGTCCCTGCGAACGCAGGGACCCATAACCCCTGGCCTTTGTATTTCAGGAAACGCTTCAATGGCCGCTCGCGACGACGCCGGTGCTCAACCGCAACGGCAGGGAGTATGGGTCTCTGCGTTCGCAGGGTCGACGGGACGCACTCACGCCGTGGCGCCTTGGGCGGCGAGCTGGGTCGCCTGGTGCTCGGTCGTCAATGCGTCGATCAATTCACCCAGCGCCTCGCCCGCGACCACCTGCGGAAGCTTATAGAGCGTGAGATTGATGCGGTGGTCGGTGACGCGACCTTGCGGGAAGTTATAGGTGCGGATGCGTTCGGAGCGGTCGCCGGAGCCGACTTTCTCGCGGCGCTCGGCCGAGCGTTCGGCGTCGATGCGCTGGCGCTCGGCGTCGTAGATACGCGAGCGCAAGATGTTCATCGCCGAAGCGCGGTTCTTGTGCTGCGAACGGCTATCCTGCATGTTCACCACGATGCCGGTCGGAATATGGGTGATGCGGATCGCCGATTCGGTCTTGTTGACATGCTGGCCGCCGGCGCCCTGCGCCCGCATGGTCTCGATTCTGAGATCATCGCTCTTGATGTCGACATCGACATCCTCGACTTCTGGCAAGACTGCGACCGTCGCCGCCGAGGTGTGAATGCGGCCCTGCGTTTCGGTGTCAGGCACCCGTTGCACGCGGTGGACGCCGGATTCGAATTTCAGCTTGGCGAATGCGCCGCGGCCGCGCAGTTCGGCGATGATTTCCTTGTAGCCGCCCATGGTGCCTTCGCTGGCTGAGATCACCTCAACCTTCCAGCCCTGCAGGGCCGCGAAACGCTCGTACATCCGGAACAGGTCGCCGGCAAACAGCGAGGCTTCGTCGCCGCCGGTGCCGGCGCGGATTTCCAGCATCACGTTGTGGTCGTCCATGGCGTCCTTGGGCAACAGCGCGACACGGATCTGCTGCGCCAGTTCCAGGCTGCGCGCGGCCAGCATCTCGCGCTCGGCCTCGGCCATGCCACGCATCTCGGCGTCAGTGGTGGGGTCGGCGATCAGCGAATCGATGCCGGCGATCTCAGCATTGGCGGCACGGTAGGTTTTCACGGCTTCGATCAGGGGATTGAGTTCGGCAAGCTCGCGCGTGATCCGCACATAGTTCTCGGAACTGAGCTGGCCCAGCAGCTGATCCTCCAGCGAGGCGTGGTGCGCGAGCAGGATGTCGAGTTTGGATTCGGGAAGCATGGACATGATATCGGTCTCGAATGGCGAAGGGGACGCTGCACGAACAAAAGCATCGCTACAACGAAAGTCCCTCGGCCTCGGCGAATTCGGTTAGTTTTTCGCGGATCGAGATGCTGCCCGACGGCGCATCGAGCAGGGGCATCATCATCGCCTCGGCCTTTTTGGCGTCGAGGTCGAGAATCAGTCCCTTCACCGGGCCGTGCGCGGTAGCCGACAGCGACAGCGAGCGATAACCCAACGCGATCAGCGCCAGCGCGCCGATCGGCTTGGACGCCATCTCGCCGCACAGGGAAGCGGATTTTTTCGCGGCCCGCGCCTTGCGCACGATATCGCGCAGTGCGCGCAGGATCGGCGCCGACATGGTGTCGAACCGCTCGGAGACTTTGGCGTTACCGCGATCGACCGCGAACAGGAACTGGAACAGGTCGTTGGACCCCACCGAGACGAAATCGACTTTTTTCAGCAGTTCATCGAGCTGGTAGAGCAGTGCCGGCACTTCCACCATGGTGCCGACGTCGATGCGTTCCGGCAGCGAATGCCCGTGTTGCCGCAAATAGGTCAGCTCGCGTTCGACGATGCCCTTGGCGAGATCGAATTCGGCGACTTCGCTGATCATCGGGAACATGATGCGCAGCGAGCGGCCGCCGCCGGCCCGCAGCAGCGCGCGGATCTGGCCGCGCAGCAGGCCGGGACGGTCGAGGCCGAGCCGGATCGCGCGCCAGCCGAGCGCGGGATTTTCCTCGATCACGGTTTCCATATAAGGCAGCGCCTTGTCCCCGCCGATGTCGAGGGTCCGAAAGGTCACCGGTTTGTCGCCCGCGACATCCAGCACCGTGCGGTATAGTGCGAGCTGGTCGGAGGTGCGCGGCAGGCTCTGGCTCACCATGAATTGCAGTTCGGTGCGGAACAGCCCGATGCCGGCGCTGCCGGTGTCCTCGATATGCGGCAGGTCGATGGCAAGTCCGGCGTTGATCATCAGTTCGATCGGCTGACCGTCCTTCGTGACGCACGGCTTTTCGCGCAACGTCGCGTATTGTGCCTGGCGGCGGGCGCGAAAACGCACGCGCTCGGCATAGGCCGATTCGACCTCCGCGGACGGCCGGACATAGATCTCGCCGGAGGTGCCGTCGACGATGATGGCGTCACCGGGATCGGCGATGCCGGGCGCGTTCGGCACTTCGCCGACCGCGGGAATGCCAAGCGCGCGCGCCACGATCGAGACATGCGAGTTGGCGGTGCCTTCCTCCAGCACCAGCCCGCGCAAACGCTTGCGGTCATAGTCGAGCAATGCGGCGGGCCCCATCGCGCGGGCGATCAGGATGGCGTTGTCCGGCAGCTGCTCACGCGACGGCGCGTGATCCTGCCCAACCAGTTGCCGCATCAGCCTGTGACCGAGATCTTCAAGGTCGTGCAGGCGGTCGCGCAGGTAGGGGTCGGTCGAACGTAGCATCCGCGCGCGGGTGTCGGATTGCACGCGTTCGACGGCGGCCTCCGCGGTAAGGCCCGTGGCGACCGCCTCATGCAACTTGTGCGACCAGCCGTGGTCGTTGGCGAACATGCGGTAGGCTTCCAGCACGTCCCGATGCTCACCGCCATCGGCGACGTCGCCGCGCTCCAGCATGCGGTCGAGGTCGGCGCGCAGTTTTGCCAACGCCACGTCGAGCCGCCTGATTTCCATCGGCACGTTCTCGGCGATGTAGTTGGTGATGACGACGCGCGGCTCGTGCAGCACCACATGGCCGAGCGCGATACCGTCGGACAACGCCGCGCCAGTCTTGTGCAGCGAGTGCCGCGCGGCGGGTTCGGCGCCCGGCTGTGCCAGTGCCGACAATTCGCCCGACGCGATCATCTCCGCCACCACCATCGCGGTGGTCTGCAGCGCCTCGACCTCTTCCTCGACATAGGTGCGCTTGGCGCGGTTCTGCACCACCAGCACGCCGAGCGTATTGCCAGCGCGCAGGATCGGAACGCCGAGGAAAGAATGATAGATTTCTTCGCCGGTTTCGGGCCGGAACGAGAAGGCCGGATGGCTCTGGGCGTCGTTCAGATTGAGCGGCGTTGCCTCGCTCGCGACCAGGCCGACGAGGCCTTCATGCGCGCTCAGGACGGTGCGGTGGACGGCGTCGCGGTTGAGGCCCTCGGTGGCGTAGAGTTCGAGCGTGTTGTCGATGCGCAGCACATAGGTCGAGCAGACCTCGGCCACCATATTGGCCGCGATCAGCACCACGATCTTGTCCAGGCGCTCCTGGGCCGAAACCTGCTCCGCCATGGTTTCGCGGAGCCGTCTCAGCAAGACGCGGGGGCCTCCCGACGCGCTCCGCATGTGCCAAAATCCTCCTTCGCAAGGCCAGCCCGCCGGGTGGCCGGGAACTGGCGATAAGCTTAAGCAAAACAACAATTTTAGTCATTCGGCGTCGGCGTAAGCCATCAGCATATACCCAGCAAACCGGCCGAATTGGATAACCGAAACTGTGTCGCAGTTCGCGGCAGCCCGCCTGTCAGGCCGTATAGCTAATTGAGGCTTGCTTTGCCAAGCAAAACGCCTGTCAGGGATCGATGCTGCGGGTGCGAAAAATTCTTCTAAACTTGATCGAGTCCATACAACGTGTGCAGCGTACGGACCGCGAGTTCGGTGTAGGCGGCGTCGATCAGCACCGAAAACTTGATTTCCGAGGTCGTGATGGCGCGGATGTTGATATTGCGCGCGGCCAGCGCCGCAAACGCCTTGGCGGCGACGCCGGCATGGCTGCGCATGCCGCTGCCGATCACGGAAACCTTGGCTACATCGGTGGCGGTATCGATGCGGGCATAACCGATTCCGGTCTTGGCCGACGTGATGGTCTTGCGGGCGCGGTCATAGTCGGAAGCAGGCACCGTGAAGGTAAGGTCGGTGGTCTTGCCGTCCTCGGAGACATTCTGCACGATCATGTCGACATTGATGTTGGCTTCCGCCAGCGGTCCGAAGATCGAGGCGGCGACGCCCGGCTTGTCCTCGATCTGGCGGACGGAAATCTGGGCTTCGTCCTTGGAAAAAGCGATGCCGGTGACGACGTGATTTTCCATGATTTCCTCCTCGCTGCAGATCAGCGTTCCCGGCGGTGTGCCGTGCGGGTCGATATCCTCGGGCTTGTCGAAGCTGGAACGGACGAAGATCGGCATGTTGTGCACCATGCCGAGTTCCACCGAGCGGACCTGCAGCACCTTGGCGCCCAGCGAGGCCAGTTCCAGCATGTCTTCGAATGCGATGCGATCGAGCCGGCGCGCCTTTGGAACCACGCGTGGGTCGGTGGTGTAGACGCCGTCGACGTCGGTATAGATGTCGCAGCGGTCGGCACGGACGGCCGCCGCGATCGCCACCGCCGAGGTGTCGGAACCGCCGCGCCCGAGCGTGGTGATTCGTCCGGTCTGCGGACTGATACCCTGGAAGCCGCAGATCACCGCGACTTCCTTGCGGTCCTTGAAGCGGTGAATTAGTTCGCTGCCGTCGATATCGAGAATCCGAGCCGAGGCATGGGCGTCGCTGGTTTTGATCGGGATCTGCCAGCCTTGCCACGAGCGCGCCTGGATTCCGATGGCCTGCAATGCAATCGCCAGCAGTCCGGCGGTAACTTGTTCGCCCGATGCAACAACCGCGTCATATTCGCGCGCGTCGTGCAGCGCCGAGGCGTCGCGGCACCACTCCACCAATTCGTTGGTCCTGCCGGACATTGCCGACACCACCACGGCGATATCATGGCCGGCGTCGACCTCGCGCTTTATATGCCGGGCGACGTTGCGGATGCGGTCGAGATTGGCGACGGACGTGCCGCCGAATTTCATGACGAGGCGACCCATGACGGCTGGTGGTTTCCCTGACGAGGTAATGCTTTGGCGCACACGGAAACCGAGCGCGCCGGCCAAAAGGCGCGTATACATACCGGCGCGGTTCGGGACAAGCAACCGAGCCCTCACCCCCGGAGAGCGCCCGGGAACGGCAAATAAGGATAAAACGAGGCGGACGGATGGGGCGTTATATCAATAATATCCTGCAGCCTCGCGAGAACGTACTGTATTCCACCAATGCGCACTGGATATTCTATCTGTCGGCGATCGGGCTCTGGATCGTGGCGGCCGGCTTCTTCGGATTGTCACGGATGATTACTTCGCAAACACCGGCGCTGGTCTGTGTGTCGATCGCGGCGATCGCGGCGATCGTCGCGATCTACAAGACGTTGACTGCCTGGTTCCATCGCTGGACCACCGAGACCGATGTCACCAACCTTCGCGTTGTCCATAAGACAGGGTTCATCAAACGCCGCACCTTTGAAATAAGTCTCGACAAGGTCGAAAGCGTCGACGTCAACCAAAGCATCCTCGGCCGTCTGCTGAACTATGGCGACGTCACGGTGCGCGGCGTCGGCGAGGGGGCCGAGACCATCAGCACCATCGCTTCTCCGCTCGATTTCCGCAATCACATCACGGCCCGATAGGGAGCCAGCGCATTTATCCATGGCCATGCAACAAAACCCTTCGAACTCTTCCGGCGGCGCTTCCGGCGGCACGGTCGATCCCGCCGAGGTCGCGAAATTCTCAAAGCTGTCGGAAACCTGGTGGGATCCCAACGGCAAGATGGCGCCGCTGCACAAGATCAATCCGCTGCGGCTGAGCTATATTCGCGACGCCGCCTGCCGCAAGTTCGAACGCAACGTCAAAAGCCTGAGCTGCCTTTCAGGCCTGCGAATCCTCGATATCGGCTGCGGCGCAGGGCTGCTGTGCGAGCCGTTTACGCGGCTCGGTGCGCAGGTGATCGGGATCGATCCATCCGCCAGCAATATTGCGGCGGCGAAGCTGCACGCCGACAAGGGGCATCTGTCGATCGACTATCGCTGCACCACCGTCGAGGAGATGGATGTGCGCGAACGCTTCGACATCGTGTTGGCGATGGAAGTGGTCGAGCATGTCGCCGATGTCGGGGTGTTTCTCAGCCGCTGTGCGGCGATGCTCAAGCCGGGCGGAATCATGGTGGTCTCGACGCTCAATCGCAACTGGAAGAGTTTTGCGCTCGCCATCGTCGGCGCCGAATACGTGCTGCGCTGGCTGCCGCGCGGCACTCACCAATGGGACAAGTTCGTCACCCCCGACGAACTGGCTCGGCATCTGCTGGACAACAAGCTTATCGTCACCGAGGAAGCCGGCGTCGTCTACAGCCCGTTCGCCGACCGCTGGAGCCTCTCGTCCGACACCGACGTGAACTACATGGTGATCGCGGAAGGCGCGGGTTAGATATAGGCCTATCGTCGTCCCTGCGAACGCAGGGACCCATAACCCCTGGCCTACGTAATCCGGCAGAGCATTAGCCCCATCCACTACATCTTTCGCGCATGTACTACGTCTACATTCTCGCGAGTGGCCGCCACGGAACCCTCTACATCGGGATAACCAATTCTTTACCGGAGCGGTTGGAGCAGCATCGGAATGGTGAGGGGTCTTCATTCGTCAAGACGTACGGGGTTTATCGTCTCGTTTACGTAGAAGCATATAATCGCGCGGATGAGGCGATCGCGCGCGAGAAGCAGCTAAAGCGCTGGAAGCGTGATTGGAAGATCGAACTGATCGAGCGCGACAATCTTGAATGGCGAGATCTCAGCGATCTGCTGGTTTAGCGGTTGTGCAGTACGCTGGCGTCCGGGGTTATGGGTCCCTGCGTTCGCAGGGACGACGATGGGGTTCATGCAATCCTGATAGTTGACCGCGCTCCCCGTGCCCGGCACGGTGCGGCGACTTTCCGCACGTCAACCGAACTCCCGATGTTCAGCACCGTCACGCTCTGGATTCCCTTCACCGTCACCGCCGCGCTTGGGCAGGTGGCGCGCAATGCGATGCAGCGCAGCCTGACCGGGCCGCTCGGCACCTGGGGCGCGACCAACATCCGCTTCCTGTTCGGTTTTCCGTTCTCGCTGATTTTCTTCGGCGTCGTTATCGTGGCGACCGGCGACGCCATGCCGTGGCCGACCGCGGCATTCTGGCCGTGGCTGATGCTGGGTGCGCTCTCGCAGATCGTCGCCACCGGGCTGATGCTGCTGGCGATGAATGATCGCTCCTTCGTGGTGACCACGGCCTATCTGAAGACCGAGGCGATCCAGACCGCGATCTTCGGCTTTGTCTTTCTCGGCGATCATCTGACCTGGCTCAAGGTGGTCGCGATCATGGTTGCGACCGTGGGCGTTGTCATCACCGCGCTGCGGCCGAATTCCGAGAAGAGCTTTGCCGAATTGAAGCCGACGATCATCGGCCTGGTGGCGGCCGCGGCCTTCGCGCTGTCGGCAATCGGCTTTCGCGGCGCCATCATTACCATACACGACGTCTCGTTCGTGACGGCGGCATCCTGTACGCTGGTGTTCGGGCTGTTTGTGCAGACCCTGGTGCTGACGATTTACCTGTTGGCGCGCGCACCGGAGGTGTTGACGAAAATCCTCGGCCTATGGAAGCCGTCGCTGTTTGCCGGCTTCATGGGCGCGTTCGCCTCGCAATTCTGGTTTCTGGCCTTTGCGCTGACGGCAGCCGCCAATGTGCGCACGCTGGCGCTGGTGGAGGTGCTGTTTGCGCAGGGCGTGGCGTATTATTCCTTCAAGCAGCCGCTCTCGGTGCGCGAGCTGTCGGGGATAGCGCTGATTGTTGTCGGCGTCGGGCTGCTGGTGGCGGTGTAGAGCGATACGCACGCCGCGCGATGATTCCGCTCAGTTCCGATCATCCGGCAGCAATGGCAGCGTCGAGACCTCGACGCCTTCCTCCATCAGGGCGCGCGCCTCGTCGGGCGAGGCCTCGCCGTAGATCGGGCGATGCTCGATATCGCCATAATGCATCTTGCGGGCTTCGTTGGGAAAACGCTCCCCGACATTGTCGGAGCTGCTCAGGATGTGATCGCGCAATTCCCTGAGCTTGGCGCGCACTTCGCGCTCCTGCGCCATCACCAGCGGCGCGGAAGCGGGCGTTGTGGTGGCCGGCATCGCTGCGGCAGACGCGGGCTCGACGATGTCGCGCCCTTTCTTGCTGACAATCTGCGGTGCCATGATGCCGCGCTCGACCTTGGCCGAGCCGCAGACCGGGCAGTTCACCAGCTTGCGTTTTTCCTGCTGCTCATAGGCCGCCGAACTTTGAAACCAGCTTTCGAACGCGTGGCCGCGTTCGCATCGCAGATTGTAGTGGATCATGCCGATCCCCGAACCACGTGCAGATATTCCGGCCCCGCCTTGGGGTCGACAACGCCGAAACGCCGCCCATGCTGCAGCGACGGCACGGCCTTGCGCGCGGCCTCGACCTTCGAGGGGTCGATCTTCGCCAGGAAAACGCCGGGCTCGACGCCGCCTTCCGCGACGATCTCGCCCCAGGGGGCGACGATCAGCGAATGGCCATAGGTCTCGCGCTTGTTTTCGTGCAGGCCGGCTTGCGCCGCCGCGAACACGAAGCAGCCGTTTTCGATGGCGCGGGCGCGCAACAGCGTATGCCAATGCGCCTCGCCGGTCTTTCGGGTGAATGCGGAAGGCACGGTAAGGAACGAAGCGCCGCTTTCGGCCAATGCCCGGTACAGCGCCGGAAAGCGCACATCGTAGCAAATGGTCAGGCCCATCCGGCCCCAGGGCAGGTCGGCGATCACGGCAGTTTCGCCTGGCTGGTAATTGGCGGATTCGCGGTAGCTCTCGCCGTCCGGCAGATCGATGTCAAACATATGGATCTTGTCGTAACTTGCGATCACGCCGCCATCGGGTCCGATCAGGAACGAACGGTTGACCGCCCGCTCCGGCGAGGCGCGCAGCGCCAGGGAGCCAATGTGCAGATGGATCTTCAACTCGGCGGCGAGCGCGCGATAGGCTTTCAGCGAAAGATCGTCAGGCTCGGGGGCGAGATGCTCGAACAGCGCCTTGCGGTTCGTCTGCATGATGTTGCTCACTTCGGGGGTGAGCACATAGTCGGCGCCGCGAGCGGCGGCCTCGCGAATCAGTTTGGTGCCCTGTTCCAGGTTCGGTTCCGGCACCAGTCCGGTGCGCATTTGCACCATCGCAGCGGTGAAGGAGAGGTCGATGCTCATGATTTGACCTTTTCGCCTGCCAACAATCCGTCAAGCTTGCCCGCGCGATCCAGCGCGTACAGTTCATTGCAGCCACCGACATGGGTTTGGCCGATGAAAATCTGAGGGAAGATTCGGGCGCCAGTGCGTTGGAACATCTGCTGGCGAAATGCGGGGTCCTTGGCGACGTCGAACTCGGTGAACGCAGCCCTTTTGTGCGCCAGCAGCGATTTGGCGGCACTGCAATAGCCGCACCCCGGGCGGGTGTAGATTTCGACGTTGGCGGTCATGGCGCGCTCGCGTTGGAAGCGTTTGAATTATATGGGAGCTTTGGGGGTATCCACAACCCGCGCAAATACCAGGACGTCGACTTGAGCCGCCTTGGCGCGCAAAAGCGTCCGCGCGCAGGCATCGACTGTTGCCCCCGAGGTCAAGACATCGTCAATCAGAACCACCCGTCGCCCCGCAACGTCATCTTTCCGATCGGTCGCGATCTTGAACGCGCCCTGTACGTTGTCAGCACGTTCCGACCGCGACAGGCCGATCTGTTGCTGGGTTGGCCGAACCCGCTGCAATGCTTCACAGATCAGTTTGACGCCGCTTTGCCGCTCGATCACCCGCGCCAGCGCCCCGGACTGGTTGTAGCGGCGGCTCCAGCCCCGCCGCCAGTGCAGCGGCACCGGAACCAGCGCATCGGCCTCGCCGAGCAGTTCATGGCCGGCCCGCGCCATCCAGCGACCCATGGCCGGCGCCAGATCGGTGCGGTCCTGATATTTCAGCGCATGCACCAGCGTGCGCGCGACATCGTCATAGCGCACCGCCGCGCGGGCGCGCTGGTAGGCCGGTGGATTGGCGATCGCCTCCATCGACAACAGCCCGGGGCCGGGATCGTAGACAAAGGGAATGCCGAGCCGCGGGCAAAACGGCGGCGCGATGAACGACAATTTCGCCCAGCATTTGGCGCAGACACCTTCGCCGCTCACCGGCTCGCGGCAGGCGACGCACAGCGTCGGCAGCGCGATGTCGAGCGCAAGCCGCGAGGCATGCGACCATGCGCCTTGCGCCAGACGCAGCGCGCCACGCAAACGGCCAGCGAGAGCACGAGAGGGTGAGACTTCCGCGTCCATCCGGCAAAGGCTAGCGCCGGATGGTGCCATGCTCAAGGCCGATGGATTGCCAGACGTAGCCAGACCGGCGTACCAACCCGTATGGCTGAACCCAGCGAAACCACCGCTGCGCCTGTCTTGTTCGACCGTGCCTTATTGTTGGCGCGGCAGGTCCGCGCGCGCAAACTTGGAGCGGCCACCTTCCTGCTCGACCGCGTCGCTGACGATTTCGAGGAACGGCTGCGCGCCGTGCTACGGGATTTTTCCAGCGTCGCGGAGGTCTGGACACCCGGCGAACTGCTGCGCGCGTCAATGCGGGACCGGTTCAAGAACGTGGTTCATGTCCGGCTTGAGGATGGCCTGCGGGAAGCGCTGCCGTTGCAGCCGGAGTCGCTCGATCTGGTTATTTCGGCGCTCGCCTTTCAGTTCGTCAACGATCTGCCCGGCGTGCTCGCGCAAATCCGCCGCGCGCTGAAGCCCGACGGTCTGTTGCTGGCGGCGATGATCGGCGGCGACACGCTGACCGAACTGCGGCAATCCTTTGCGGCGGCCGAAGCCGAGTGCGAAGGCGGGGTTTCGCCCCGCGTCGCGCCGCTGGCCGATTTGCGCGATGTCGGCGGGCTGTTGCAACGCGCGGGCTTCGCACTGCCGGTGATCGACCTCGATCGTGTCGTGGTGCGATACGACAACCCGTTTGTGCTGATGGCCGATCTGCGGCGGATGGGCGCGACCAATATTCTGTTCGAGCGGCGGCGAACGCCGACGCGCCGGACGACCTTGCTGCGGATGGCGCAGATTTACGCCGAGCGCTTTGCCGATCCCGACGGTCGCATCCGCGCCACCTTCGATGTGATCTGGCTGTCGGGCTGGTCGCCGCATGAAAGCCAGCCAAAGCCGCTCAAGCCGGGATCGGCGACCGCGAGTCTCGAAGCGGCCGTTAAGCGGGCGCAGAAATAGTTTTTGTTCTGCGGCCGTGGCTGCCGTCATGCCTCACATCAGCAAATCCACCAGATGTGGAAGCAGCGGGATGTCCGCCGGCGGCATCGGGTAGTCGCGCAGCTTGTTGGCCCGAACCCAGGCCAGGTTTTGTCCCTCGCGCGCGGTTACGATGCCTTCCCAGCGCCGGCAGATGTAAAGTGGCATCAGAAGATGAAAACTATCATAGGCGTGGCTGGCGAAGGTCAGCGGCGCGAGGCAGGCCTCGCTGACGCTAATGCCGATCTCTTCATGCAACTCGCGGATCAGCGTCTGCTCCGGTCGCTCGCCGGCCTCGATCTTGCCGCCGGGAAACTCCCACAGCCCGGCGAGCGCCTTGCCTTCCGGGCGCTGCGCGATCAGCACGCGCTTGTCGGCATCGACCAGCGCGCAGGCGACGACGAGAGTGAGTTTCATGTCGGCCATGTGACGGGCTCGTGACGGCTCGTGCTGATCAGGACCGGTAGTCGCCGTTGATCGCGACGTATTCCTTGGTGAGGTCGCAGGTCAGCACGCGGTCGCGACCCTTGCCGAGGCCGAGCGCGACCTTGATCTGGATCTTCGGACTTTTCATCGCATTGGAAACTTCTGTCTCGTCATAGGAAGGGTCGCGCGCACCGTTCTTGGCGACGCGGATGCCATTGAAGGAGATCGAAAGCTTGTCGCGATTGGCGGGCTCGCCGGCCTTGCCGACCGCCATCACCACGCGGCCCCAATTGGCGTCTTCGCCGGCGATCGCGGTCTTCACCAGCGGCGAATTCGCTATCGACATCGCGATTCTGCGCGCCGAAGCCTTCGTCGTCGCGCCTTCGACGATGATTTCGACCAGCTTGCGCGCACCTTCGCCGTCGCGCGCCACCTGCTCGGCAAGGTCGGCGAGCACGGCGCGGAATGCCTTGGTAAAAGCCTTCAGCCGTGGGTCGCCGGCGCGGCTGATTTTCGGCGCGCCATGCGCGGCCGCGGCGCCGGTAGCGAACGCCAGCAGCGTATCCGAGGTGGACGTGTCGCCATCGATGGTGACGGCGTTAAAGGTGTCTTCGACACCGCTCTTGAGCAGGGATTGCAGCGCGCCAGCCGTGATTGGCGCGTCGGTAAAGATGAACGACAGCATGGTGGCCATGTCGGGCGCAATCATGCCGGCGCCCTTGGCCATGCCGTTGATGGTGACGCTGGCTTTGCCGAGTTTCACGGTGGCGGTCGCGACCTTCGGGAAGGTATCCGTGGTCATGATCGCGCGGGCGGCGCCCATCCATTCGCCTGTCGCGACCTGCACCGCCAAAGTCCCGAGCACGCCGTCGAACTTGGTGGCGTCGAGCGGCTCGCCGATCACGCCGGTGGAGGCGAGATACACTTCGTTCGGCGAGCATCCGACCGCCTTGGCCGCAATCGACGCGGTCAACGCCGTCGACTGTCGGCCGGTCTTGCCGGTGAAGGCGTTGGCGTTGCCGGAATTGACCACCAGCGCGCGGGCACTTGTTCCGCGCGGAAGCTTGGCGCGGCACCATTCCACCGGCGCCGACGGGCATTTCGATCTGGTGAAGACGCCGGCCACCGTCGTGCCCTTGTCCAGAACCGCCAGCAGTACGTCGGTTCGTCCCTTGTAGCGGATGCCGGCGGCGGCCGTTGCCAGCTTGACGCCGGCAATCGCGGGCATTTCGGGGATCTCGGTCGGGGCAAGGGGGGAAACGGTTGATGACATGGGGCAAAGTCCGAAAACAAAAGGAATGATCGTCACGGTCAGGCCGGCGCGCGCTCCGGCCCGCCACGCCTTTTTGCCGGCGAACGGCGCTCAAGACGTTGATGGCCGGGACAAGCCCGGCCATCGCACAATAAATTACTATTGGTCTCGAAGAAGTGACAGCGAATTTTTACTTCTTCTTCGCCGGCGCCATCTTGGAGTCTTTCGCCGTGTCAGTAGCCTTCGCATCAGGGGCCTTCGCCGCATCGGGGGTGGCCGCCGGCGTATTGGCGGCCTGGTCCATGCGCTCGATCTTGGCGCCCTCACGCAGCTTCGCCACGTAATCGGCCTGCGCCTTGCGGGTCACATAGGCCTCGATCTGGCTCTTGACCTGATCGAACTCCGGCGGCTTGCGATTGCGCTTTTCCTCGACCTTGATGATGTGCCAGCCGAACTGCGACTTCACGGGATCGGAGATCTTGCCGGGCTCCAGCGCGAACGCCGCGGCCGAGAATTCCGGCACCATCTGGTCCTTGGTGAAGAAGCCGAGATCGCCGCCGTCGGACGCGCCGGGATCCTTGGATTTCTTCTTGGCGAGTTCGGCGAAGTCCGCCCCCTTGTCCAGCTCGGCCTTGACCGCCTTGGCCTCGTCCTCGGTCTCCACCAGGATATGGCGGGCGTGGACTTCCTGCTCGCCGGCGATCTGCTTGGCGGCGTCGTCGTAAACCTTCTTCATGGCCTCATCGGTCGTGGCGGCCTTGCCTTCGTTGGCCAATAGCTGGTCCATCAGCAGCCGGTTGCGGGCGAAAGCCAGCCGCTTCTTGAATTCGTCGCTGTCCGCGACCTTCTTGTCTTCGGCGGCCTTGGAAACGATCTTCATGTCGATCAGGAAAGCCAGCACGTTTTCCTTCTTCGTCGCCGGGTCCATCTTCTCGAGGCTCGGCCCCAATTCCTCTTCGGCGACACCATGTCGCTTTGGCGGATCTCGGAGCCGTTGACCTTCGCCAGGACGGGGTTCGCATCTTGGGCGCGGACCGGCAGCCCGGTGAATAGAACCATCGCGAGGCAGCCCGCTACGGCCGCCGAGGCGACGCCAAGGCGCGGACCGGTTTTCGCTTCCGGGAACGAGGTGGTCATGGATAATCCTTATGGGGCTGTTTGAGGCGGCGGGACACTCGCCCAATCGTACGGGCTTGGCAACGCGAAAAGTCGGGCGAAATGATGAAATCCTCGCCAGCTTCGCGCCGGCGGTCAGGCTATTCCGCGCCGTTGACAAGGCTCCGACCCAGCCATATCTCTGCGAAACCGGGGCAGTGGCGATGGCGCCTGTCTGGCCGCGCTTTTCGTCGTTGATCCCTGGATAACTTAATTCCCATTCATTTGGCGGAAGTTCCGGGATCGGCGCGGGAGCCGCGAGGCGTCACAACGAGTTGATAGGCAGACGGGTGGATCACGTCATGGCTGCAGAGCCGACCCGCAAAGACAGGAATTTGTGATGATCGGCGCGCTCGCCCGCAAGTTTTTCGGCTCCGCCAACGATCGGCGGGTCAAGGGGTACCAGCCCCGCGTCGATGCCATCAACGCCCTGGAGCCGGAGATTGCGGCGCTATCGGATGAAGCGCTGAAGGCGCGCACCGCCGAATTCCGCCAGCAACTGGCCGACGGCAAGACGCTGGACGATATTCTGGTTCCGGCTTTCGCCACCGTGCGCGAGGCTGCCAAGCGGACGCTTGGCCAGCGCCATTTCGACGTGCAGCTGATTGGCGGCATGGTGCTGCATGAGGGCGACATTGCCGAGATGAAGACCGGCGAAGGCAAGACGCTGGTCGCAACGCTTGCGGTCTATCTCAATGCGCTTGCCGGCAAGGGCGTCCACGTCGTCACCGTCAACGACTACCTCGCCCGCCGCGACTCCGGCTGGATGGGCCAGATCTACGGCTTTCTCGGCCTCACCACCGGCGTGATCGTCCATGGCCTCGACGATATTGAACGCAAGATGGCCTATGCCTGCGACATCACCTACGGCACCAACAACGAATACGGCTTCGACTATCTGCGCGATAACATGAAATATCGCCTCGAGGACATGGTCCAGCGCGGCCATTTCTTCGCCATCGTCGACGAAGTCGAACTCGATCCTGATCGACGAGGCGCGGACGCCCTTGATCATCTCGGGCCCGCTCGACGACCGCTCCGAATTCTACAACACCATCGATACTTTCTTCCCAAAGCTCGACAAGACCGACTACGAAGTCGACGAAAAGCAGCGCACGGTGACGCTGACCGAAGCCGGCATGGAGAAGATCGAGACGCTGCTGCGCGATGCCGGCCAGCTCAAGGGTGACTCGCTGTATGACGTCGAGAACGTCTCGGTGGTCCACCACATCAACCAGGCGCTGCGCGCCCATTCGCTATTCGCACGCGACAAGGATTACATTGTTCGCGACGGTGAGGTCGTCATCATCGACGAGTTCACCGGCCGCATGATGCCGGGACGGCGATATTCCGAGGGCCTGCACCAGGCGCTGGAAGCCAAGGAGCACCAACCGGTGCAGCCGGAAAACCAGACGCTGGCCTCGATCACCTTTCAGAACTATTTCCGGATGTACCAGAAGCTCGCCGGCATGACCGGGACCGCGGCGACCGAGGCCGACGAACTGTTCGACATCTACAAGCTCGAGGTGGTGGAAATCCCGACCAACGTTCCGGTCGCCCGGCTTGACGAGGACGACGAGGTCTATCGCACCCAGAACGAGAAATATGCCGCGATCCTGGCCGAGGTGGAGCGCGCCAACGCCAGGCTGCAGCCGGTACTGGTCGGCACGGCCTCGATCGAAAAATCCGAAGTGTTGGCCGACTATTTGAAAAAGCACGGCTACAAGCAGATCGATTTCGGCAACGAAAAAGCGATGGAGAAACTGTACGACGCGGCGCGCTCGGGCAAGCCCGCCAAACTGTTCGCGGTGCTGAACGCGCGTTTCCACGAACAGGAAGCCTATATCGTTGCCGAAGCCGGCGTGCCCGGCGCGATCACGATCGCGACCAACATGGCCGGCCGCGGCACCGACATCAAGCTCGGCGGCTCGCTGGACATGCGCATCCAGCACGAGACCGCTGATATCACCGACGAAGCCGAGAAGGCCAAGAAGATCGAGCAGATCAAGGCCGACGTCGAACGCTTCCGCGACATCGTGCTGAAGGCGGAAGATATCGTCGAAATCGAACCCGCCAAGGGTTCGAAGGCCGCCAAGACCGTGACGCGGCCGGGCGGTCTCTACATCATTGGTTCCGAACGCCACGAGTCGCGGCGCATCGACAATCAGCTCCGCGGCCGCTCCGGCCGCCAGGGTGACCCCGGACGCTCCAAATTCTTCCTGTCGCTGGAAGACGATCTGATGCGGATCTTCGGCTCCGACCGTCTCGACAGCATGCTGACCCGGCTCGGCCTGAAAGAAGGCGAAGCCATCATCCATCCCTGGATCAACAAGGCGCTGGAGAAGGCGCAGCAGAAGGTCGAGGCCCGCAACTTCGACATCCGCAAGAACGTGTTGAAATTCGACGACGTCCAGAACGACCAGCGCAAGGTGATCTTCGACCAGCGCGTCGACCTGATGAAGGACGAAAGCGTCGCCGAGACTGTCGCCGACATGCGCCGCGCCTTTGTCGAGGACGTCGTTACCAAGCACGTGCCTGAACACGCTTATGCCGAGCAATGGGATGTCGCCGGCCTCAAGGACGAATTGAAGCGGGTGCTCGACGTCGATCTGCCGGTGGATGAATGGGCAAAGGAAGAGGGCATCGCCGACGAGGAATTGCTGACGCGTATCGAGCAGCGCGTCGACGAGCATATGGCCGCCAAGGTGGCGCAATGGGGCCCCGACGTGATGCGCTACGTCGAGAAAACCATCCTGCTGCAGACGCTGGATCATCTCTGGCGTGAGCATCTGATCATGCTCGATCATTTGCGCCAGGTGATCGGCTTGCGCGGTTACGGCCAGCGCGATCCGCTGCAGGAGTACAAGTCAGAGGCGTTCAGCCTGTTCGAGGCGATGGTTGCCCATCTGCGCGAGGCGGTGACCGCGCAGTTGATGCGCGTCGAAATCGTGCCGCCGGAAGAGCAGCAGCCGGTATTGCCGGCGATGGAAGCGCACAAATTCGATCCGAATACCGGCGAGGATGAAATGGCTTTTGCCAACGCCTCGCTGGTGCCGGCCGCCGGCGCTGACCGCGATCCCAAAAGTCCCGCAACGCTGGGGCAAGGTCGGCCGCAACGAGGATTGCCCGTGCGGCTCCGGCAAGAAGTACAAGCACTGCCACGGCAAATATGCGTGAGCCTGGCCGATGACGTGCTGACGTCGTCTTGCAGCTTCAAGTTCAACGAGAGCTGAAAACTTGATGGTGAGCGGCGCCTGCATGTGGCACGCGTTTGCGCGAGCTTTTACTGCATCGTCCCGAAGCGGCTATCGAATGAATTGGCCGGCACGACCGGCTGGGCGCCAGCGACTATCGGTTCCTGAGCGGGAGCAGGCGCGGCGGCCTTGTTCTGCGCTTCCAGCGACGGCTTCAGCGCGGGTTTGGCGGCTTGCCGGGTTTCGGGCTTCGCCGATTTCGCGGCCGAGGTCTCCGGATGGGTCGTTGCGCTATGCTTGGCTTCGACTTTCGGTTTCGCGGGCGCCGGGGTCGGCGGCGTGCTCGCGGTGGTATCGGAGCTGCCAAAGCCGACCTTGCGGGCAAAGCTGGAGAAGAAGCCCTCGGAGGCGGTGGCCGGGGCCGCGGACGCGACCTGTGCTGACGGTTGGGCAGCCGGCGCGGGCGCGGTCGGAGGTGCGGCGGCGACAACGGATTCGTCACTGCCCGGCGCATGCGGCGGATTGACGTGCGCGATCGGGATCGTTCCGGGCAGGCGCTCATGGATCAGCGACAGGCCCTGACCGTGGCCGCCGTCCGACAGTCCGGTGTCGCCGTTGGGTAAGGCGGCGGCGAAAATCTTGTTCATGCCGCCATCGATGCCGGTATTGAGCCTGGCCATCGGCGTGCCCTTGGCCGCCAGCCGCGCCATTTCGGCATCGTCTTCCTGCTGCTTCTGGCGCACCGCATCGGCGATTTCATTCGGAATCACATAGGCCGGGCATTTGGCCGATGCTTCGAACACTGGATCGCGGGTCGCATCGGGCGGCTTGGCCGCATCGAACACATATTTCTTCTCGCAAAAATCGACCTTCGGCTCCTGCTTCGTCACCTCGAAATGATCGTTGCCTTCCTTGATCATGCGCCAGAACGGCATGTTCGGGTTGTTGCGATGCTTGGCCAGATTCACTGGCGTCATATGGAAGGGATAGGCCTGGAACTGAAAGGCGCGCTGGCCGCCGAAGAACGATTCGCGGCCCAGCGCATAGATTTCGGCGATCTGTTCGTCCGTCATGGCGTAGCAGCCGCGCGACGAGCAATCGCCATGCA
Organism: uncultured Alphaproteobacteria bacterium; assembly: GCA_963806075.1. GTDB lineage: Bacteria > Pseudomonadota > Alphaproteobacteria > Rhizobiales > Xanthobacteraceae > Bradyrhizobium. Next base: position 247,513 of record CAWDWT010000011.1, on the reverse strand, counting down.
CCATCAGTTCCGAGCCGCTCCGTCCGAGCGCGCGGTCGAAGGCGTTGGGATAACCAGTGTTGAATGAAAGGTAATAGGCCGATTGGGCGTTCATCTGCGCCGGCGAGATCGAATAGAAGCCCTCCGGCGCCTGGCGATCGCCTTCACGGACCTTGGGTCCGAGGTCGCCCGACCAGCGGCAGATCGGGTAGGCTTTGAGCAGCGCAAAGTGGCCGGATCGGTCCTGTTTCCAAACCTCGAGTTCAGCCTCTTCCTTGAACAGCCGGATCAGGATCGGCGAATTCAGGTCCATATTCTTTTCGCTCATCGCGGCGATGAGCTTGGGCGGGACCGGCTGATTGGCCTTGGCGTTTGTGGCGAGCGAGACTTCGTCGCTGTTGCAGCCGGCCAGCAGCACGCCGGCCGTCAGCGCGGCCGATGCAATGAGCGCGCGAATCAGCGTGCGGCAAATCAATGAAAAGCTCCACACCCCAAATTGCCGTACTTGGCGGGCAAATCCGCAACCCCTAGATAGAGCGTCCGTGCCCTGAAGCCATTGACTAAAATCTTATCCTTTGGCCCCCCTGCTCGCAAGCCGATCGGGTCCTTGCGCCGGGGTTCCATGAGAAGCATAGTCAACAGAAGTTAAATATCGTGCTCAGGGCCTAATTGCGGCCGAAATCCCCGATTTTTCGGAAACCTTGTGGGGCGGCTTCGCGCCTGGCGGAACGGTATCATGGCACTGCGCAGCTAACCCAGTTTACGTCCTATTTCGAGGAATTTCTCGCGTCGCTGCTGACGGACCATCTCTGGCGAAAGGTTGCCGAGATCGGCGAAGGCAGCCGCGATGGCGTCGCCGGTCGCCGCGATCATGCCCTGCGCGTCGCGGTGTGCTCCTCCCACCGGTTCCTTCAAGATCAAATCGATCACGCCGAAACGCAGCATGTCCTGCGCGGTAATCTTCATGCTGTTGGCGGCTTCCTGGGCCTTGGTTCCGTCGCGCCACAGGATCGAGGACGCTGCCTCCGGTGAGATCACGCTGTAAATCGCGTGCTCGAACATCAGGACACGGTTGGCCGTGGTGATTGCAATGGCGCCCCCCGACATGCCTTCGCCGGTGATAATCGCGACGTTGGGCACGCCCAGCGACAGACACGCATCGGTGGAGCGCGCGATCGCCTCGGCCTGGCCGCGCTCTTCGGCGCCAATGCCCGGATAGGCGCCGGCGGAGTCGACCATCGACAGCACCGGGATGGCGAACCGGTCCGCCATCTCCATCAGGCGCACCGCCTTGCGATAGCCTTCGGGGCGGACCATGCCGAAATTATGCTTGATGCGGGATTCGGTGCTGGCGCCCTTTTCCTGACCGATCACGCAAATGCTCTCACCGCGAAAACGCCCGAAGCCGCCGATCAGCGCTTCGTCCTCGGCAAATTTGCGGTCGCCGGCCAGCGGCGTGAATTCGGCGATTAGCGCGCTGATGAAGTCGCTTAAGTGCGGTCGCTGCGGATGGCGCGCGACCAGCGTCTTCTGCCATGGCGTCAGATTGGCGTAGAGATCGGTCAGCGCCTGCGCCGACTTTTCCTCGATCCGTTCGATCTCTTCGCCGATATCGCTGCCGGTTTCAGCCAGCGCGCGCAATTCATCGACCTTGGAGTCGAGTTCGGCGATGGGCTTTTCGAAATCCAGGTAGGAGCGCATGGGATCCGGCATCAAATATAAGGACGAGGGCGATTGCAGGAGAAGCGGATTCAATCCTAGTAAATAAATGTAATCTATTCAATTACTTGGATTGGATTCCGAGGCCTAACCGGGTTTACGGGGAGCGCGCGAACGCGCATCACGGGGCGGGAACTGCTCTTTCACGGCAGGAAGCGGCGGAAGTCAAGGCGAAGCTATTTCTCCGCCAAGGGGTGCAGGTCGCGCACCAGACTCTTCAGGCGCTCCTCGACGACATGGGTATAGATCTGGGTCGTCGAGATATCGGTATGGCCGAGCAGCGTCTGCACGATGCGCAGATCGGCGCCGTTATGCAACAAATGGCTCGCGAAGGCATGACGCAGCACATGCGGGCTGACCAGCCGCGGCGCGATGCCGGCGGCCGCCGCCAGTTCCTTCAGTTCGCGGGCGAAATGCTGCCGGGACAGATGTCCGCTTTCGCCGAACGACGGAAACAGCCATTTCGACGTCGTCGTGCTTTTCTTCGTTTCAGGTTTGAGCGATTGCATTGCCGCGAGGTAATCGGCCATCGCCCGCCGCGACGCCTCGTTCAGCGGCACCAATCGCTCCTTGTTGCCTTTGCCGCGCACCACGATCATCCGGGCTTCGCGGCGCGACGCCGACAACGGCAGCGTCACGAGTTCCGAGACGCGCAGCCCGGTGGCGTAGAGCACTTCGAGCAGGCAATAGAGCCGCGCGCTGCGTAACCGCTGCAACGGCGAGGCTTCGGGTGCGGCCGAAAGCTCTTTGGCGCGCACCAGCAGCCGATCGACGTCCGCGATCGACAGCACCTTGGGCAGGCCGCGACCGCGCTTCGGCCCCGACAGGATCGCGGCGGGATCGTCGTTGCGAATCCGTTCGTTGAGCAGGAAGCGGAACAGGTGCCGCATCGCCGAGAGCCGTCGCGCCACGCTCGACGATTTGAAGCCGCGGGTGTCCAGGTCGGCGAGATAATCCCGCAGCGTCTGCGTGTCTGCGCTGCTAAAACTCTGGCCGCCGCGGCCGAGAAATTCGGAAAAATCGGTAAGGTCGCGGCGATAGGCGTCAAGCGTGTTGACGCCGGCGCCCTGTTCGGCCGCCAGCATGTCGATGAACAGCCCGGTCAATTTTGCATCGGAAATCTTGCAACCCATGCCGGGGACCGTAGCAGCTATTTCTTGAGGAATTTATCCGCAGGGATGGTGACGGTCATTTCCCGGGGCTTCGGGTTGACGAAATTCGCCAGCGCGAACAGCGCCCCATAGATCACCCCGACGATGATCGCGACAACCGTCAGGAAGCGGAACAGGCTGGGCATGCGCGAGCCTTATAGCGTTTTCGAGCGAAGTGGAAACCGGTTCGCGTGAAGAAAACGCGTCGAAACAGGAATCGGAAGCTTCGGTCTGATTCTATCAGAACCGAAGCTCCAGGGCCGAATTAACCATTTAATCGTGGGATGATCGAGAACCCGACTACCAACATGTTCCTCCCGCCGTTGCAAGAGTCACCAGCGCGGTAGATTTTGACATTCGCGTAGGTTTCGCCTTGCGTCCGCGTGGCGAATGTCAAATCCAAAACCGCATTGGATCATGATCTTTCTGGTGTCCTTGGGTCGGACCTTCGCAAGGAAGTCGCCGCCAGGGGCGAATGTCAGGACCGGGACACTAGCAACGATATCGGCGGGGGTAGTAAGGTGGCCTGGAACGCCGCGTTCCTTGCGGCAACAGAGTTTTGATGTCCGAGATCGTCCCACAGGCCGAGGTCCAGCCATCCCGGGAGGCCGAAATCACGGCGGCGCTGGGGCCGCGTTCAATCGTGATGGTCGGCATGATGGGAGCCGGCAAGTCCACCATCGGTCGCAGATTGGCGGCGCGGCTGCGGCTGCCGTTTCTCGATGCCGACACCGAGATCGAGACCGCCGCCGGGATGTCGATTCCCGATATTTTCGAAACCCATGGCGAGCCGCATTTCCGGGATGGCGAGGCACGGGTGATTGCGCGGCTGCTCGACGGCGGAGCAAGCGTGCTTGCGACCGGCGGCGGTGCTTTCCTGCGCCAGGAAACCCGCGACCGGATCAGCCTCCAGGCGATCTCGATCTGGCTCAAGGCGGATGTCGACACCATCATGCGCCGGGTCAAGCGCCGCGCCGATCGCCCGCTGCTGCAAACCGCGGATCCTGCTGCGACAGTTGAACGTCTGGTCGCCGAACGCGAGCCGTTTTATCAGGCTGCTGACCTCACGATCTGGTCGCGCGAGGTGCCGCACGAAAAAATTGTCGACGAGTGCATCGACGCTCTGCATGTCAGGCTTTGCCGTGGCAGCGCGATCGCTCCGGCATCGGATACATTGGACGCCACATGATGACCGCACCGCTAAACCATTCCGCCGCGATCACGGTCGACGTCGCTCTTGGCGACCGCTCCTATGACATCGTGATCGGCCGCAACGTGTTGCCGTCGCTGGGCGCGCGCATCGCCGCGCTGCGGCCGGGCGCACGCACCGCCATTGTCACCGACCGGACGGTGGCGAGGCACTGGCTGGCCGGAACGGAGGCTGCGCTGGCGGATGCCGGTATCGCGACGTCGCATGTCGTCGTCGGCGAAGGCGAGGGCTCCAAGAGCTATGCCGGACTTGAAGAGGTCAGCGAAGCGCTGATCGCTGCGAAGATCGAGCGCAACGATCTGGTGATTGCGCTCGGCGGCGGCGTGGTCGGCGACCTCGCGGGCTTTGCCGCGGCCATCCTGCGCCGCGGCGTCGATTTCGTGCAGGTGCCGACCTCGCTGCTGGCGCAGGTCGATTCCTCGGTCGGCGGCAAGACCGGAATCAATTCGCCGCGCGGCAAGAACCTGATCGGCGCGTTTCATCAGCCGCTGCTGGTGGTGGCCGACACCGCGGTGCTCGACACGCTGTCGCCGCGGCAGTTTCGCGCCGGCTATGCCGAAGTGGCCAAATATGGCGTACTCGGCGATGAAGCGTTCTTCTCCTGGCTTGAGGCCAACCATGCCGAGATCTTCGCCGGCGGCGCCGCGCGCGAACACGCCATCGCGACGTCGTGCCGGGCCAAGGCCGCCATCGTGGCGCGCGACGAGCGCGAGACCGGCGAACGCGCATTGCTCAATCTCGGCCACACCTTCGGCCACGCGCTGGAAGCCGCGACCGGATTCTCCGACCGGCTGTTCCATGGCGAAGGCGTTGCCGTCGGCATGGTCCTGGCGGCGGAATTTTCCGCGCAACTCGGCATGATCGCCGACGCTGACGCGGCTCGCGTCCAGCGGCACCTCGCCGGGGTCGGACTGCCAACCCGTCTGCAGGATATCGCCGGATTTGCCCAGGAAGGCCTCGCGGACGCCGATGCGCTGATGGCGTTGATGGCGCAGGACAAGAAGGTCAAGCGCGGCCGTCTGACCTTCATCCTGCTCGAGGCCGTCGGGCGCGCCGTGATTGCGTCCGATGTCGAGCCCGCGCTGGTGCGCGATTTTCTGGCGCGCAAACTGCTACGAGCATGATCCGAAAAAGTTGGAACCGGTTTTCCGGGAAGATCATGCTCCAGACATGAAGTAGACTGAACGCCATGGACTGGGTTGATGTTTCCATCGTCATTGCCTGCCTGCTGGTCTCGGCGTTCTTTTCCGCCAGCGAGACCGCGCTGACGGGCGCCTCGCGCGCCAGCATGTTGCGGCTGTCCAAGCAGGGCAACAGCGAGGCGGGCTTCGTCTCGGCTCTGTTCGCAATGCGCGAGCGGATGATCGGGGCGTTGTTGCTCGGCAACAACATCGCCAATATCGGCGCCTCGGCGCTGGCGACCGGCATCTTCACGGCCTGGTTCGGCGAAGTCGGCGTGCTCTACGCCACCGGCGTGATGACGGTGATGGTCGTGATCTTTGCCGAGGTGCTGCCGAAGACCATCGCCATCAACGCGCCGGACCGGGTATCGCTTCTGGTCGCGCGGCCGATGACGCTGATGGTCTATCTGCTGGGACCGCTGCTGACGGTCATCGAGGGGATCGTGCGCCTGCTGATGACCGCGTTCGGCATCAAGATCGGTGCCAACCAGCCGATCCTGTCGCCGACCGAGCGGCTGCGCGGCGCGGTCGATCTGCTGCATCACGAAGGCAAGGTCGAAAAGCAGGACCGCGACATGTTCGGCGGCCTGCTCGATCTGCGCGAATTGCAGGTCTCCGACGTGATGGTTCATCGCACCGAAATGGTGATGATCAATGCCGACCTGCCGGCGGAGGAACTGGTGGCCGAGGTTCTGGCTACCGAATACACGCGGATCCCGCTGTGGCGGGACAAGCCGGAAAACATTATCGGCGTGCTGCACGCCAAGGATCTGTTGCGTGCGATCCGCGCCGCCGAGGGCGACACCGCCAGGATCGACGTTTCGACCATTGCACTGCCGCCATGGTTCGTGCCGGAGATGCGCTCGGTCTCCGAGCAGCTCAAGGCGTTCCGCCGCCGCAAGACCCACTTTGCGCTGGTGGTCGACGAGTACGGCGAAGTCGAAGGCATGGTGACGCTGGAAGATATCCTGGAGGAGATCGTCGGTGACATTGCCGACGAGCACGACGTGGTGGTGGCGGGCGTTCGCGCCCAGCCCGATGGCTCCGTGGTAGTCGACGGCTCGGTGCCGATCCGCGATCTCAACCGCGCGATGGACTGGCACCTGCCCGATGAAGAGGCGACCACCATCGCGGGCCTGGTGATCCACGAGGCCCGTTCGATCCCGGAACGCGGCCAAAGCTTCACCTTCCACGGTTTCCGCTTTCGCGTGCTGCGCCGTGAACGCAACCGCATTACGGCGCTGCGCATCGTCGCGGTGCCGCGCGAAACTGAACTCGACGAGAAAAAGCCGAAGCGGGCCGGCACGGCATTTTAGGTCGCGCGATTATCGACATCCAGCCGCTGACGTCACGACAGCCACAACGGAACGGCGCACATGATCAAGCTGTATTACGCTCCGGGCAGTTGTTCGCTCGCCTCGCATATCGCGCTGGAAGAAGCCGGTGCGGAATATATCGCGGAGCGGCTCAACTTCGCCGCGAACCAGCAGCAAAGTCCGGAATACAAGGCAATCAATCCGAAAGGGCGGGTGCCGGCGATGGTCACGGATCGCGGTGTGCTGACCGAGACGCCGGCCATCCTGGCGTTCATCGCGCAGAGCTATCCGAAGGCGAGGCTCGCGCCCTTGGACGATGCCTTTGCCTTCGCGCAGATTGCAGGCCTTCAACAGCTATCTCTGCTCCACGGTTCACGTGGCCCATGCCCACAAGGGGCGCGGGACGCGATGGGCTGATGACCCTGCCGCGATCGCCGAGATGAAGCGCAAGGTTCCCGAAAGCGTCGGCGCCTGCTTCGATCTGATCGAAAAGGGATTGAACGGGCCATGGGCGATGGGGGACAGCTTCACCGTCAGCGATCCGTATCTCTTCACGTTGTCAGGATGGATCGAAGGCGACGGGCTCGATCTGTCGCGCTATCCGAAGGTGATGGATCATCGCCGCCGGATGTCGGAACGGCCGGCTGTTCGCAAGGTGATGGCCGTGGTGACGGCGTGACCAGCGTCACGTTCCTGTCCGGATGACTGGATATCGGCCGACGACCAGCTTTACTTCGCCCGGTGCCTGTGCCTTGATCGCCAGCGCATGCACGGGCCCCGCGAGTTCCGCGGCCAGTGTCGTATTTATCATGCGGTGGCGCTCGACCAGGCTCTTCCCTTTGAACACGGGCGACACGATATGAACCCTGAAATGCGTCTGGCCGCCCGGCCTGTGGCCGGAATGGCCCTCATGAAGATGCGACTCGTCGATGACGTCGAGGTTTTCCGGCGTGAAAGCTTCGCGCAACTTGTTCGTGATAGTGTGCTTGACGGGTTGATCGGTAGTCATGGCCCGGGCAATACATCCGCGACCGCGTCATCCGTCAATGGCGCAATCAGAATTGAGAGTTTCGCAATGTCAAGACTTGAAGCCTTTCGCATTGCGCTGTCATAGTCAGCCATGCCGATTGATTCATCCAAATTTTTCGATTCCATTCGAATCAAACCCAACAAGCTGAGTGCGAAGCAGCAGGCACAGGCGCGCGAAGAATCCGCGATGTGCGAGTGGCCGGACTGCAAGAACAAGGGACCGCATCGCGCACCGAAGGGCCGGGAGAATTCGAGGGAATACTGGCATTTCTGCCTCAACCATGTTCGCGAATACAACCAGTCGTATAATTTCTTCCAGGGCATGAATGCGGACGCGGTCGCGCGCTACCAGAAGGATGCGCTGACCGGTCACCGTCCGACCTGGAAGATGGGCGCCAACACCAGCTCCAAAAAGGGCAAGGGCAGCGCGGAAGCCGATCTGGAAGGCGCTGCCGATCCGTTCAGCATGTTCAGCGAACTCAATGGCCGCGGCCGCTGGCGGCCAGGTCCGGGCGCTGGCGCCGAGGCCAAGGTCGAAACGAGGAAAGTGTTCAACGCCGAGCGCAAGGCCCTGCAGGTGATGGGACTAGGCTCCGAAGCCACGCTCGATGACGTCAAGGCCAAGTACAAGGCGCTGGTGAAGCAGCATCACCCCGATGCCAATGGCGGCGATCGCTCCACCGAAGACCGCCTGATCGAGATCATCAAGGCCTATAATTATCTGAAGACCGTGGTGCGCGGCGTCTAACTACTTTCGCGCCGGCTCGATCGCGCCACCGCCATGACGGCGGCGGATGACCCATACCGTCAGCGCCATGACCAGCGCACCGCCGACCACCAGCGGCATCCAGTAATGCCTGGCGTGGCTGCCGAGACCGGCGAGATGGCCGTAGCGTTCGAGCAGCGATACGGCGAGCACGCCCGGCAGTACATGGGCCGGCGCCCACAGCAGGATCGCTGGAATATTGACCGCATAGAACCGCATCGGCGGCATGCCCGAGTGCGCCGGCGGTGATCGGCACGAAGGCTCTGATCGGGCGGCACGAAGCGCGCGAAGAACACCGCCAGCGCTCCCCAACGATTGAAGAACGCCTCGCTCTGGGCGATCACCCCCGGATAATTCGCCATCGGCCAGGTCGAGAGGATTTCGCGCTGGCTACGATGCCCGACCCAGAAGGCGGATCCGTCGCCGAGGATGGCGCCCGTAACCGCTGCCGCGAGCACCCAAGGCAGCTGCAATTCGCCGCCGGGCACCAGCGCGCTCAGCGCCAAAATGATGGTCGAGCCGGGAATCACCGATCCCACCACTGGAACGGCCTCCAGAAAGGCCGCCAGGAATAGCGTGAGATAGGCAAGCCACGCATTTGCCGAGACGAAGGTTACCAATGAATCGATAAAGGAGCTCACAAGGTTCCTGTGCTGGCGCGGCAGCCGATTGCGGCCTGCCTCAACATAAGTAGCGACGGCGGCGGAAAGTGCCATCAAATCCATCCGCCGCGGCAGCATCCAAATCGGGCTGGCGAAAGGGCGGCGTGATTCGCAGAGCAGCCTTCCAAAATCCGCGACCAGCCCTTATCTTGATGATAAAGCAACGGAACTTTGATCGAGCGGCGGGCTTCTGCCAACTGCCGCTCTCTGCTAGGTTCCGGCGAGCACCCATCCGCAGCCACGCCGCGAAATCTGGTTTCGGGAACGCCCGAGACCCCGGAGGACCGATGACGACCGCCGCCACGACCAAAACCCAAGAACCCGTCGGGCTGCCTGACATGAAGGTGTCGGTCCGGCAGGTATTCGGCATCGACAGCGATCTGGAGGTGCCGGCCTATTCCGAGGTCGACCCGCACGTGCCGGAAGTCGATACGGACTATCGCTTCGATCGCGCCACCACGCTTGCGATCCTTGCCGGTTTTTCCAAGAACCGCCGCGTCATGGTCACCGGCTATCACGGCACCGGCAAGTCGACGCATATCGAGCAGGTCGCAGCACGGCTGAACTGGCCCTGCGTGCGCGTCAACCTCGACAGCCACATCAGCCGTATCGATCTGGTCGGCAAGGATTCGATCGTCATCAAGGACGGCAAGCAGGTCACGGAATTCCGCGACGGCATCCTGCCCTGGGCCTTGCAGCACAATATCGCACTGGTGTTCGACGAATACGATGCCGGCCGTCCCGACGTGATGTTCGTGATCCAGCGCGTGCTGGAAGTCTCCGGCCGCCTGACGCTGCTCGACCAGAACAAGGTGATCAAGCCGCATCCGGCGTTCCGGCTGTTCTCGACCGCCAACACGGTCGGCCTCGGCGATACCTCGGGTCTCTATCACGGCACCCAGCAGATCAATCAGGGCCAGATGGACCGCTGGTCGATCGTCACCACGCTCAACTATCTCGCCCATGACGAGGAAGTCGAGATCGTGCTGGCGAAGGCGCATCACTATCGCACCCAGGAAGGCCGCGACATCGTCAACAAGATGGTGCGGCTGGCCGATCTGACCCGCAACGCCTTCTCCAATGGCGATCTGTCGACGGTGATGAGCCCGCGCACCGTGATCACCTGGGCCGAGAACGCCGACATCTTCAGCGACATCGGCTTTGCGTTCCGCGTCACCTTCCTCAACAAATGCGACGAACTGGAACGGCCGCTGGTCGCCGAATTCTATCAGCGCTGCTTCAATGTGGAACTGGCGGAATCCTCGGTGAACGTGGCGCTGTCGTAGCTGTCGTCCCTGCGAACGCAGGGACCCATACGGCGAGGACTCTCGACAGAGCGATGGAGCTAAAACCCGCAAGAATAATGACCGCCGGTGGTTATAGGTCCCTGCGTTCGCTGGGACGACGGGGTCAAGGCAGTAGGTGAATGTCGACGTCGAACACCAAATTCCGCACCGGAGCAAAGGAAGCGCCGACCGAGCCGTTCAAGCGCGCGGTGACGTCCTGTCTGCGCGCGATCGCCAAGACGCCCGAGCTGGAAGTGACCTTCGCCTCCGAGCGCCCGGGCCTTGCGCCGGGCAAGGCGCGGCTGCCGGAGCCGGCGCGCAAGATGACCAAGCGCGATGCCGCCATCGTGCGCGGCCATGCCGATTCGATCGCGCTGAAACTCGCCTGCCACGATCCCAAGGTGCACCGCAAGCTGATGCCGGGCAATCCGCTGGCGCGCGGCGTGTTCGAGGCGGTCGAGCAGGCGCGGGTCGAGGCGATCGGCTCGCGGCGGATGGCGGGCGTTGCGAAAAACCTCACGGCGATGCTCGACGATCATTTCCATCGCGGCAAGTTCGACGAGATCACCGATCGCGCCGATGCGCCGCTGTCGGAGGCGGTGGCGATGCTGGTGCGCGAGCGCCTGACCGGGCAGGCGCCGCCTACAGCGGCGCGCAAGATGGTCGATCTCTGGCGTCCGGAGCTGGAGGTCAAGATCGGCGCGCATCTCGATCAATTGAGCCGTGTCACCGAAGACCAGACCCGATTCGGTGATCTCGTGCACGATCTGTTGTCGGCGCTCGATCTCGGCGACGAGCGCGAGGCCGAAATCGACGACGAAGACAACCAGGACGAAAATCCGGACGGCGCAAGCGACCAGTCCGGTTCGGACGGTTCGCCCGACAGCGACGCGGCGCAGGAAATGAGCGCCGAGCAGGCCCAGGCGACCGCCGACGAAATGTCGGAGAGCGCGATGGAGAGCGCGCAAGCCTCCAGCAGCGACGCCATGGACGACGGCGAAATCGGCGACGACGAGATGCCGGGCGAGGCGACGCGGCCGAATTCGCGCGGCGCCAATGAGCCGCGCGGGCCGGAATATCACGCGTTCGCGCCGAAATTCGACGAGGTCATCGCGGCCGAGGATCTCTGCGACCACGACGAACTGGAACGGCTGCGCAGCTATCTCGACAAGCAGCTCGCGCATCTGCAGGGCATCGTGGCGCGGCTGGCGAACCGGCTGCAACGCCGCCTGATGGCGCAGCAGAACCGCGCCTGGGAGTTCGACCTCGAGGAGGGCATGCTGGATCCGGCGCGGCTGTCGCGCGTGGTGACCGACCCCTATCATCCGCTGTCGTTCATGAACGAAAAGGAAGCGACCTTCCGCGATACCGTCGTGACGCTGCTGCTGGACAATTCCGGCTCGATGCGCGGCCGCCCGATCACGGTGGCGGCGACCTGCGCCGACATCCTGGCGCGGACGCTGGAGCGGTGCGGCGTCAAGGTCGAGATCCTCGGCTTCACCACGCGGGCCTGGAAGGGCGGTCAATCGCGCGAGGCGTGGCTTGCCGCGGGCAAGCCGGCCAATCCAGGCCGCCTCAACGATCTGCGCCACATCATCTACAAATCCGCCGATGCGCCGTGGCGGCGGGCTCGGAAAAATCTCGGCCTGATGATGCGCGAGGGCCTGCTCAAGGAGAACATCGACGGCGAGGCGCTGGACTGGGCGCACAAGCGGCTGCTCGGGCGTTCCGAACAGCGCAAGATCCTGATGATGATCTCCGACGGCGCGCCGGTCGACGACTCCACGCTGTCGGTCAATGCCGGCAATTATCTGGAGCGGCATCTGCGCCACATCATCGAGGAGATCGAGACCCGCTCGCCGGTCGAACTGATCGCGATCGGCATCGGCCATGACGTCACGCGCTATTATCGCCGCGCGGTTACGATCGTCGATGCCGAAGAACTCGGCGGTGCCATCACCGAAAAGCTGGCCGAACTGTTCAACGAGACCCACGGCGCCGCGCCGACCCACGCCGGCCGTCGCCGCCTGCATTCCTGATCTTCTCCTCTCATGGTGCCAAGTCTTTTGGGCCAAGTCTTTTGGGGTCTTGTCCTTTGCGGTCACGCCTTTCCCGCCGCCGTTTCCTCACCTCCGCGGCGGCCGGTATCTCGTCCGCGGCGATGGCTGCACGCGCGCGCGGGCAATCGGCGATCGAGCCGCCGGCAAAGCCGCTTGCGCCGGCTCCAGTTTCGGCCACCGCTCCCGTCGCGATCGAGGTCACGGCGCGGCCGATTCCGTCGTTCGACATGCGCGACCGCTCGCATCTGCGGTTCGGTTCGCTGCAATATCGCAGCGGTCTGGTGCTGACCTCGCCATTCCCCGGCTTCGGCGGATTGTCGGGGCTGCGGCTTGATCGCAAGGGCGAGCGTTTCATTTCGTTCAGCGACAAGGGAAGCTGGTTCACCGGTCGCATCGTCTATCGCGATGGCGAGATGACCGGGCTTGCCGATGTCGAGGCCGCGCCCATGCTCGGACCCGACGGCCGGCCGATCACCGCACGCGGCTGGTACGATTCGGAATCGATCGCGATCGACGGCTCGCAAATCTATGACTCCAGGGTTTATATCGGGCTCGAGCGCGTCAACCAGGTGCTGCGTTTCGATTTCAGCAAGGGGTTCACGCGATCGCTCGGCGAGATCGTGCCGATGCCGACGGCGGTGAAGAAACTGCCGTACAACAAGGGCCTTGAAGCGCTGGTGTTCGTGCCGGGCGGCATGCCGCTCGCCGGCACGCTGATCGCGCTGTCCGAACGCGGCCTGGATGCCAACGGCAATCTGGTCGCGTTTCTGGTCGGTGGGCCCTCGCCGGGTCAGTTCAGCGTTCGCCGCACCGAAAAATTCGACATCAGCGACGCGACGCTGCTTGCCTCCGGCGAGCTACTGGTGCTGGAGCGGAAATTCTCGCTGGTCGAGGGCCTCAACGTTCGCATCCGGCGCATTGCGCTGAAATCGCTGGCGCCGGGCGCGCTGGTCGACGGTCCCGTCATTTTCGAGGTCGATCTCGGCGAGGAAGTCGACAACATGGAAGGCATCGACGCCTTCGTCACGCCACAAGGCGAGACTGTGCTGACCATGGTCTCCGACGACAACTTCTCGCTGTTCCAGCGCACGCTGCTCTTGCAATTCGTGCTGGTCGATTGAGCCTGCTTTAACGAAGGACCGACAGCCCGGCATCGCGACGCCGCCATGCAGTAGGGCCGGTTGAGCAAGCCCAAAGCCCCCGCTACAGTTTGATCCGGTCCAACATCCCGCCGCGAACGCATTCGATCTTTCCTCGTCAGGATTTCCCATGAGCGCCCTGTTTTCTCCCCTGCAATTGCGCGGCCTTGCGCTGTCCAACCGGATCATGGTGTCGCCGATGTGCCAGTATTCGGCCGTCGATGGTGAGGCCACTGACTGGCACTTCACGCATATCAACTCGCTGGCGCTGTCAGGCGCGGCGATGTTCTGCATCGAGGCGACCCACGTGGAAGCGATCGGCCGCATCACGCCGGGCTGTCTCGGGCTGTGGAACGATGCCACCGAAGCGGCGCTGAGGCCGATCATCGCCTCGGCGCGCAAGCATTCCAAGGCTGCGATCGCGATGCAGTTGGCGCATGCCGGCCGCAAGGGATCGAGCCATACGCCGTGGGATGGCGGGCAGTTGATTCCGATTTCCGAAGGCGGCTGGCAGACGGTCGCGCCTTCCGCGGTGCCGCAAAAGGAAGGCGAGGCGCCGCCGTTGGCGCTCGATGCGGCGGGACTCGCGCGCATCCGCGAGGCGTTCGCCTCCGCTGCGAAGCGCGCCGAGCGACTGGGTCTCGACGCGCTCGAACTGCATTGCGCGCACGGCTATCTGCTGCACCAGTTCCTGTCGCCGCTCTCCAACAAGCGCACCGACCAGTATGGCGGCAGCCTTGCGAACCGGATGCGGTTTCCGCTCGAAGTGTTCGACGCCGTGCGCGCCGCTTTCCCCACCGCAAAGCCAGTCGGCGTTCGGGTGTCGTCGACCGACTGGGTCGACGGCGGCTGGGACATCGCGCAGACCATCGAACTTGCGAAAGAACTGAAAAAGCGCGGCGTCGACTGGATCGATGCCTCATCCGGCGGCGTCTCGCCGTTGCAGAAGATCGCGCTCGGGCCCGGCTACCAGGTGCCGTTCGCGCAGGCGATCAAGGAGGCGACGGGGCTGACCACGATCGCGATCGGCCTGATCACGGAAGCAAGGCAGGCCGAGGAGATCGTGGCCTCGGGCAAGGCCGACATGGTCGCGCTGGCAAGAGGGATGCTCTACGATCCGCGCTGGGGCTGGCACGCGGCGGCCGAACTCGGCGGTCAGGTCTCGGTCCCGCCGCAATACTGGCGCTCGCAGCCCTCGACGCAGAAAGCGCTGTTCGGCGCGACCACGTTCGGGACGCGATAGCGGTCCGCGCATTTCACGTGCTTTTTCGGCGCCCGCTTCAAGCTTGCCGTTGGAGACCTCCGGATGTCCGCCATCAATCCCTTCACCGCCGCCGGCGTCGTGCTCGCGACCGCGGCAACCGACGCGGTTTACGTGATGTTCACCTCCGCCGTGGTCGCGCGCCGCCGCATACCGGCCGCGACCTGGAGCAGCTTCTGGTATCTGCTGTCGTCCTTTGCGGTGATCAGCTACACCGAAAACTGGATCTATGTGGCGTTTGCCGCCGCCGGCTCCTGGATCGGCGCGTTCGCCTCGATCACGTTCCTGCAGCGTCCGCCCGCCGCGTCGCCGCCGGTCGGCGCCGCGCCGCATTAAAGCGTTATCACCTCTTGCGGCGAAAAGCGGAATGTCCTGCGCCTTCGCGATTACTTCGCGTCCGCGCTGACCGTAACCGACCGCACCGGATCGCCTTCGCGCAATAGCGCGCCGGCGCGGGCCACCACCATGTCGCCCTCGGCGAGGCCATCGCGGATTTCGACCTGGCCGCCCGACATCAGCCCGACCTCGACGCGCTTGGTCTCGACGCGGTCGCGCCGCACCACCTGCACCACGGTGCCGGCGCTGCCGTACAGCACCGCGGTCAGCGGCACCGCGACGCCGCAACTCTGGTTGGTCTTGATCAGCGCCCGCCCGGATGAATTCACCAGGAACCGCTGGTTCGAGATCAGCGCCAGCGTCACCTGGCCGAGCTGGCTGTCGGGCTGCACGGTGGGCGCGACGCGCGTGACCTTGCCGTCGACCTCGGGCGCGCCGATCACCCTGATCCGCGCGGTCTGGTTGATCCGCAGCTTGCCGATGTCGCGGGTCGGCACCACGCCGATCAGGTCGAACTCGTTGCGGGCGATGATCGTAAACAGCGCTTCGCCGCGGGCCGACGCGAGCGCGCCGATCACCGCCGTGGAATTGCCGATCAGCCCGGCCACCGGGGACTGCACCACCAGTGATCCGCCCTCGGGCAGCGACAGCCGCGCCAGCGTCTCCCCCGCGGTGACGCTGTCGCCGGGATCGGCCAGGATTTCGATCACCTTCAGCCCGGCCCGCTCCGGCCGGACAAAGGTCTCGTCCCGCGGCCGCACGATGCCCGACACCTCGACAATCGCCGGAAAGCACGCCTTCGTCGCCTTCAGCACCGTGACGGTCGCGCCCTTCGGCGCGTCGGCTTCCTCGGCGGCGAGGGCGGGAAGGGCGCAGGCAGAGCAGGGTGAAAAGAACAAGAGCGCGTGCGGGGAAGGGGGGCATTGGCGGGGCGTTCCGGTTTGGAGGCTATCGATAGCAGAATGCCGCCGATGGCGCCAACCGGATAAGCCGCGACGCTGCTTAGGCTGCGTCAGCGACAACGCGGACTTTTAGATGCACGCCGGTCTCCGTTTGCAACACGCTAATGACGCCGAGGAGGTTTTCGGCCGTGGGATTGCCGGTTGGTCCGAACATCCGCATCAGACTCTTCTGTGGGCGGCCAAGCGCAGCGCTCAATTTTTCAAATCCAATCGTCGCATTGATGTGGCCACGCATCGCGGCACGACCAGCGTCGATATCACCCAGCAATAAGGCCTGCACGGCCTCCTGGAAAAGCGCTTTGCGGAAGGCGGAATCGCGCGCCGTGCGCGCCCGCACTGTCTGGTGAAAATTTTTGGTCAGTGACTGGTCAGTCCTGGCAGCAACGGATTTGTCCGAGACTCATGAGTGACGCGATTTAAGTACGCAATCAATCCGATTTGTTGCTTCTGATTATCCGAAATTCCTCTTGACCTCGCCCGCAAATCAGTTGCCTATCCGCGCCGTCTCATCCCGTGAGAGGGGCGGATCATGATCGTCACGAACGTTGGGATGGGATGCGGTGGACGCGGCAGCGTCGTCGCGCAGGCTTGATGGCAGGGCGGGCTGCAAGGCCCGTGAGCGATCGAGCGGCGCGTGAACGAGCGGCGCTTTCCGCTTCGCCCATGGCTTCGGTGGATGTGCACATGCCGCCGAGGTATCCGGGCGAAGATGGTTGGCTGCGGACGGCCAAGTCGCGTGGTCCTGGCACCCGTTGCTGGTGTCAAGTTTGTGGATGTACGCGAGTCCCAACCGGGGTCTCGCCGTGCGCTTGAATCCACAGACGACGGTGACAAAAACGAACTCGTCGCCGGGGAGATCGCGAAGTAAGCCGTTAAAACCATCGTGCAGGGAATGCCGGTTGATCCCGGAGTACCTGTGGCGACTACCGTGTGCTTACTACCTTTGCACACGGGCTGCGGGTGCTTTGGACACCCGGCATTCCCTGCGCCTTCTCTTGAAGGTCGCCTGCGCCTTCTCTTGAAGGTCGCCTGCGCCTTCTCTTGAAGGTCGCTAACGCCCTCTTCATTCCAGGGCGAAATGTTCTTGCAGGAACTCGGGCAAATGATGTCGCGAGAACGCGGTGTCATGTCTCTACGTCATTGCGAGGAGCTAGCGACGAAGCAATCCAGAGCTTCACGTGCAGTTCTGGATTGCTTCGCGGAGCCTGTCATCGGGCGGGCATTTGCCGACCCGTTGGCTCGCAATGACGATTGCGTCGCTGTCTGAAAATTGAATCAGCTTTAACTCGCGCGCCGCGCTACAGCGGTCACCGGCGGAGCCTGGCAGCGGCCGACGCGGCATCGACGACGTTGTCGACTTCCTCGCGCCAGCCGAGGATTTCCACCGCCAGCACCGGGTGATTGAAGCCCTTCAGCACGAGATCATCGAGCGGCCGGGCATCGACCCATCGTTCGACCATGCCATAGACGCGCCGCGCCACCACGATCTGGTTGGCCTTGGCCTCGTCGCACAGCCGCGAGGCGAGATTGGTGACGCTGCCGATCGCGGCATATTCCAGCCGCTGCTCGAAGCCGACCTGGCCGAGCGTGGCATAGCCGAGCGCGATGCCGACGCCGAATCCAAGACTATGGCCGCGGTTGCGCCAGCGCTCGGTCAAAGCGCCGATGGTGTCGCGCATCTCCACCGCCATCTTCACCGCGCGCTGGGTGTGGTCGGCAAATTGAATGGGCGCGTTGAACAGGATCATCACGCCGTCGCCGGCATAGCGGTCGAGCGTGCCTTCGTAGCGGAAGATGATCTCGCCAAGCGCGGCGTGATATTCGCGCAGCACGCTCATGGCTTCCTCGGGCTCGGTGGTCTCGGTGAACGCCGTGAAGCCGCGCAAATCGCAGAACACCACGGTCACTTCGCGGCGGTGGCTGTCGAGCAGGCCTTCATGGCCGTCGGAGGAGGCGATCAGCTGCGCCACCTGCGGCGCGAGGAAGCGTTCGAGGCGGCGCGAACGCTCGATCTCGGCGAGCTGCTTCTCGACCCGCTCTTCCAGGGACTTGTTCCAGTTCTTGAGCTGATGGGCCTGCTGCTGCACGGTGGAATGCGCGCTCTCGAGTTCGCGGCCCTTCTGGTCGACCTCGGAAAACAGCCGCGCGTTGCGCATCGCCAGCACCGATTGGTGGGCGAAAGTGCGCATCAGCCCGATCAGATTGGACGGGAATTCGCCGGTAGCCCGGCGCAGCACCACCAGCGATCCCAGCACGCCCTGCTGGTCGACCAGCGGCACCACCAGCACCGAATGAAAGCCGGCGCCGATCACGACGTCGCGCAGCCGCAGATCGGCGGCCTCGGTGAGATCGGCGATCGAGATCGGCTCGCCCCCCGTCGCGGCCTGGCCGAGCAGGCTGGTGTTCTCGTCGACCGCGAGATGCTCGCCCTCGACGCTCTTGTCGATGCCGTTCGCCTCGACGAGCCTGAACGTGCGGCTACTGGCATCGTAGCCGTAGATCAGCACGGCGTCGGCATGGGTGATTTCGAGCGCGCGGGCGGCGACCGTCGGCAGCACGGCGTTGAGATCGAGCGAGGAGGAGACCGCGCGGCCGACCTCCTCGAGCACCTTGAGCTCGTTGACCGATTGCGCGAGGTCGCGGGTGCGCTCCTCGACCTTGGCTTCGAGGCCGGAATAGGTCTCTGCAAGCTGCCCGGCCATGCTGTTGAACTGCTCGGCGAGTTCTTCCAGCTCGTCGGAGGTCCGCACGTCGATGCGCTGGCTGAAATCGCCGGCGCCAAGCCGCCGTGCTCCGGCGCGCAGCGCGGTGATCGGGATCAGCATGCGCCGTGCCAGCAGCGTGCCGGCGAGGATCGCGACCGCAAGGCCGAGCGCGATCAAAAGCGCGACGCGCATCAGCTGGTCGCGGATCGGCGCCAGCGCCTGCGCGGTGGGCTGCTCGAAGAACACGTGCCAGCCGAGTTTCGGCACGGCGCTGGTCGCGCTCATCACCGAATGACCCTCGGCATCGCTGCCCAACGACGGAGGTTGGATGGTTCGGGCTATCACGGCGGCGACCTGCGGCAGCTTCGAGAGATCCTTGCCGATGTCGGGTCCGTTGGCGGAAGTCGCCAGCACCTTGCCGCGGGAATCCACCACATAGGCGAAGGTGGCCTTGCCGACCTGGGCGTCGCCAAGGAAGTCCGACAGGAAGCGCAGGTCGATATCGGCCACCGTGACGCCGGCATTGAAGCCGGATTGCGCCACCGAGATCGACATCATCGGGCGCTCGTCCCTGAAGTCGGCCGGCGAGAAGCTGACGCCGTGGGCGACGGTGTCGGTGAAGCGGACGTCGCGGGAGAAATCTCCCAGGCCGCCGGTCGCCACCGAGACGCGGGACAGCCGCAACATCTCTTGGCCGCTACCGCCAAGCAACAACAGCTGGCTGACGGCGGGCACGCCGTTGAGCAGTTGGGCATAGTCGGCACGGTGTTGCTCGATCGTGACGGCGCTGGCGCGCGTCACCCAGCTGATCTGCCGTTCGAGGTCGGAGATCGATTGCTCGATCCGCTTGGCGGTCGCCTCGGCCTTTTCCGACATCGCATCGGTCAGCGTGGCCTTGGTGGCGCTGTAACTGATCCAGGTTTCCAGCGCACCGTTGACGGCGAGCACGAACACCACGAGGCCGACCAGCGCGAGCACGTATTTGGCGAACAGGCCCCCGCGCTTGAACCGGACTTTATCCTCGACCCCGTTCATCCAGATCCCTCGGAAGCAGCCGCAAGCTCGGCCATGTTCTTGTGCGTTTCAGGCCATTCAGGCCGTGATTTATCTAGCACAATTCAGGTCGTTCGGCCCGAGAGGTGGGCGGCATGGTTAGCCGGCGGGGAGGCGCTGTCGAGCGGCGCGTCTTCTCCCTCCCCCTTGCGGGGTGCCGACAAGGGCGGAAGGGACGCACGAACGCCGCGCTCATCCTCCGCGGTTGAACAACTGCCGCAGCACGTCATTCATCGGCTGGCTTTCCTGCGGCGCGGCGTCGTTCTGGGCAGGCGGCGGTGGTGCGGCCGGAGCAGGAGTTTCCGGCGCGGGAATGGCCCGGCTCTGGCCCTGTCGCAGTCCCTGGCTTTGGCTCAGCCCCTGCTGGATCAGGTTGCCCAGGGTCTGTCCGAGATTGCCGCCGAGTTGGTCGAGGCCGCTGCCGGCCGCCGATCCGCCCGTCGCGTTGCCATTGGCCGGATTTCCGTTCGGCAAGTTGCCGCCCAATCCGCCAAGCGCGCCGTTTGGCCCAAACAGGCCCTTGCCCATGTCCTTCAGCCTGGCATAGGCGGCGTCCGGATTGTCCAGGATGCCGGCGATGTCGGGGTAGATGCGCGGCTCGTCCCACGGGCCGTCGATCGCCACGGGGATGCCGAGCCCGACCGGATCGGTGGCGCGTCCCTGGCCCTCGGTGGTCATCACCAGTTTTGGTTCGACCCGCAATGCCAGCGATTTCTCGCCGAGGTCGACAGTGCCGCCGCCGGTCACGCGCACCAGCGGGCCGACCAGGTTGATGTCGCCAGTGGTGGCCTTGCCCAGTTCGATGCGGAACGAGGCGGAGAGCTGCGTCAGGTCGGTGGCTTGTTGCTTGTTCTCCTGCCATCCCGACAGCGTGCCCGAGGTCAGCGAGCGGATCATCTGGGCGACGTTGAGGCCGCGGATCGCGCCGTCGCGGAACACCTCGAACACCGTTCCGTCGAGATTCGACATGATCGCGCGCTGGCTCGCGCCGGAGGAACGCACCGCCAGTTTCGCCTGCAGCTTGCCGTCGAGCTTGTCGAAATCGGCAACACTGCGCAGCAACGGCAAGGCGCGGACGCCGGCAAGGTCAGCGCTCAGCGCGAAGGCGGGCGTGCTCGCCGAGGCATCGACGATCAAATCGCCATTGGCCTGGCCGTCATAGGCGCCGAGATTGGAGAACCGGCCTTTCAATACGCCGTTGGCGAGCGTGGCGTCGATCGCGGCCGGCGCGACATGGGCCTGGCCGAAATTGATCTCGGCCGCGGAAATCTTCGCCTGCAGGTCGACATAGTTCAGTCCACTCAGATCAATCGATGCGTTGCTCCATGGCGCGGCGGCAGCGGAGGGAGCCGACGTGGACGAGGTCGCGACGTCGAGCCGCTGGAAATCGAGGTCGAGCTTCACCAGGGGTTTGCTGGATATGTCGGCGGAGGCCCAGCCACTGAACGCACCGTCGCCGAGCGCGCCGGTAAGGCCGTTGATCATCACCACCGAGCCATTGAGCCGGACCTCGGCCTTCGCCGTCAGTTGGTTCGGCACGAGGTCGGGCGCCTGCAGCGTGAGATCGAGC
This sequence comes from uncultured Alphaproteobacteria bacterium, assembly GCA_963806075.1. GTDB lineage: Bacteria > Pseudomonadota > Alphaproteobacteria > Rhizobiales > Xanthobacteraceae > Bradyrhizobium. The sequence goes on along the minus strand of CAWDWT010000011.1, from coordinate 226,128 downwards.
GGAATGTTCTGTCTCGCAATTGGCAGCGGGGGTACCGCGGCATTGATGGCGAATTTGAGCTGGTGGGCGCTGGCGCGGGCGTCGCCGGTCACCTTGACGTTGCGATCGGCATCGATCGCGGCGTCGGCGTTGATGCCTTCGATGCGGTCGTCGACGCGGTCGTGCAGATTGGAAAACGCGATGGTGCCGTCGGTGATCCTCACGCGATTGATCGAGATCGCGCCCGCTTCTGCCTCTGCGGAGGACACCGCATCCTTCGGCCGCGTATTTTCCGGTCCATCGCGTTCGCGCAGCAGCGGCACCGACAGCACCGGGCGGTCGATCACGAGTTCGGTGACATCTGGGTGGCCCGACCACAGGCTCGACAGCGTGACATCGGCCTGCAGGCTGCCGATGGTCAGACGGCTGCTGCTGTCGCTGTTTCTTGGATCCTGCAGGGTGACGTCGTTCAAGGTCACATGCAGCGACGGCCAGACGCCGATCCTGGTGGTGCCAGCGACCGTCATCCGGTAGCCGGTCGCGCGCTCGACCCGCGCCCGCATCGCGGAAGTCAGGAAATCGGACGGAATCCCGATCAGCAATACGAGGCCGGCGATGACGACGAGGGCGGCGACGGCGGTACCGGCGATTTTCAAGGCTCTCATGGAGACATTCCAGGTCCGGCCAGCGGCGTCAATTCCTGCCCCGCCGCAACCGGACGGCACCGATGGCTTGAGCTCAAGCTTATCCCGGAAAGGGCAATCGGCTCAAAGAAGGCAAAAATAATCCGCGGGGGCTGCAAAGCTATGTGACCTATGACACACTCCGGCAGGCGTATATTTTGCTACGCCTGCCGCGACGATCTCTGGAAGGTATTGCAATGAGTAAACAGGCCGAATTTGCGGTTATTCTGAAGATGAACCCGATGTTCGCGGATCTGGGGGCCGACGAACTGCAGCGGCTGGCCAGCCTTTGCCACACCCAGCAACTGGCGGTGGGCGAGGTGCTGTTCCAAAAAGGCGATGCCGGCGATGGGCTGTTCGGGGTGCGGCGCGGCCAGATCCGGATCGAGACCGGCGCCTCCGACGGCAGCCGGCTGACGCTGAATTTCATGGGACCGGGCGAACTGTTCGGCGAGGTCGCCGTGCTCGACGGCCAGAGCCGCACCGCCGACGCGATGGCAGGCGAGCCGTCGGAATTGTTCGTGCTGCGGCGCGCCGATTTCCTGGCCTTCCTCGAACGCGAGCCGCGCGTCGCGATCAAGATCATCCAGCTACTGTGCCAGCGCATTCGTTGGCAGAGCGAACGGATGGAGGAATCCGTGCTGCAGCCGTTGCCGATCCGCCTTGCGCGCCGGCTCTGCGCGCTGGCCGACGATTTCGGCTCCGAGGTGCATATTTCGCAGGAACAGCTCGGCATCTTCGTCGGCGCCGCCCGCGAAAGCGTCAACCGGCAACTGCAGCTCTGGCGCAAGGACGGAATTCTGGATCTGCAGCGCGGCCGCATCCTGCTGCAGAACATGAACAAGCTGACCGCGGTGGCAAGGAACGACTAAGAACTACTCGGCGGCCTTTTGCTTGCCGTGGACGGGCGGCTCGCTCTCGGCGTGGGAGACGACGAGCCTCTTGCCGAAGCGCCAGATCAACGCCCCCAGATCGTCCATCACCATGAACATCGCCGGCACGAATACCAGCGACAGCACGGTCGAGAACAGCAGTCCGCCGATCACGGCGAGCGCCATCGGCGAACGGAATTCGCCGCCGGCGCCGAATGCCAGCGCGGAGGGCATCATGCCGGCGACCATCGCGATCGTCGTCATCACGATCGGGCGTGCCCGCTTGCGGCCGGCGTCGATGATCGCCTCGTCGCGCGGCTTGCCTTCGCGCATCGATTCGACCGCGAATTCCACCAGCATGATGGCGTTCTTGGTGACGATGCCCATCAGCATCAGCATGCCGATCCAGACCGGAATGGTGAGTTGTTTGCCGGTCAAGAGCAGCGCGCCGATCGCGCCGCCAATCGATAGCGGCAACGAGAACAGGATGGTGATCGGCTGCAGGAAGGTGCCGAACAGCAATACCAGCACCGCATAGACCATCATCAGGCCGGCGGTCATCGCGGTCGCGAAACCGGCCGACAGATCCTTCAACGCTTCCGCGTCGCCCGATGGTCCCACCTTCACGTTCTTGGGCAGGCTTTTCATCACCGGCAGATTGTTGATTTTCTTGGTGACATCGCCCAGCGCTGCAGTGCCCACCAGATCGGCCGCCACGGTGGCCTTGCGCTCGCGATCGTAGCGATTGATGCTGGTCGGGCCCTGGTCGAGCTTGATGTCGGCGACAACCGACAGCGGCACGCCGCCCTTTTCACCATGTTCTCCCAGCGGGACACGCAACTCTTCCAGCGTATGCAGATCACCGCGAGCGGAGTCCTCAAGCTGAACGCGGATCGGCACCAGCCGGTCGCCGGCATCGAACTTGGCGAGCGCGGGACCGACGTCGCCGATGGTGGCGACGCGGATCGTCTTCGACAGGCTTTCGGTGGACACGCCAAGCCGTGCGGCGATATCCGCACGTGGCAGGATACGGAGTTCCGGCCGCTCGAGCGAGGTTTCCGAGATCACGTCGGCAATCTCGGGAATCCGCTTCATCTGGTTGCCCAGCTCGCTGGCGACGTTGGCGACGATATTGCTGTCGGTCCCGGTCACCACCAGCTGCACGGCGCGCTGGCCGTTCTCGTCAAGGAACCAGTAGCGGATGTCAGGCACGTTCTCGAGGTCGCGGGCAATCGCGAGCTCAAGCTGGCGCTGTGTGATCTTGCGCTTTTTCTTCGGCGTGTAATTGATGATCAGCGCGGCACGGCGGACTTCCTGTAAGCCGGGCGGCACGCGCCCGCCGTCGACGAAGACGCTTTCCACTTCGGGCCGCTTGCGCAGCCGGGTGACGATCTCTTCGGTGACCTTCTCGGTGTAAGCGAGCTGTGATCCCGGCGGCAGTTCCATCGCCAGCAGCGAGCGCGCGGCGTCCTGCGCCGGCAAATAGCCCTGTGGCAGCAGCACGATGCTCCAGATCGAGGCCGCGAAAATGCCGACACCGATCAGGACCGTGATGAAGTAGTGTCGAACCGACCAGGTGACGAGGCCGGTGTACAACTGCAGCGGGCGGCCTGGCGGCGGATCGTCATGCGCATGATCCTTCAGGAAGTAGGCGGCCAGCACCGGCGTGACGAACCGCGCCGCCAGCAGCGAAAAGAACACCTGCACCGAAACCGTGATGCCGAACTGCTTGAAGAACTGTCCGGCGATCCCCGACATGAAGCTTGCCGGCGCAAAGATCGCGATGATGGTGAGACTAATCGCGATCACGGCGAGGCCGATTTCGTCGGCGGCCTCCAGCGCCGCGCGATAGGGCGTCTTGCCCATCCGCATATGGCGCACGATGTTCTCGATCTCCACGATGGCGTCATCCACCAGGATACCGGTCGACAGAGTGATGGCGAGAAAGCTGACCATGTTGAGCGAGAAGCCCAGGATGTCCATCGCCCAGAACGCCGGGAAGATCGACAATGGCAGCGAGATCGCCGCAATGATGGTGGCGCGGATGTCGCGCAGAAACAACAATACGATGATGACGGCGAGAATCGCGCCTTCGAACAGGGTCTCGATCGCGGCGTCATAATTGCCTTTGGTAAATTCGACCGACGTGTCGATCAGTTTGAGATCAACGTCGGGATAGGCAACCTTGAGCGCATCGATCCGCTTCTGCACCAGGCCCGCGACCACCACGTCGCTGGCGCCCTTGGCACGCTTGATGCCGAGCGCCACCACCGGCTCGCCGTTGAAGCGTGCAAAGGTTCTGCGATCGGCGATGGTGTCGGTGACGGTGCCGAGATCGTCAAGCCGCACTTCGCCGCCGGAAAACAGCGGGATCATGGTGCCGGCGAGTTCGTTGAGCGTTTTGGCGCCAGCCAGGGTCCTGATCGCCTGGTCGTTCTTGCCGATCTCGGCCCGGCCGCCGGCGAGATCGACGTTGGTGCCGCGCAGGCTCTGGCTGACGTTGACGGCGGTGAAACCTGCGGCCTGCAGCCGGTCCGGATCGAGCGAGACCAGAATTTCGCGCTCGACACCGCCGATACGCTCGACCTGGGAGACGCCGCGGACGCCCTGCAGTGCGCGCTTGACCACGTCGTCGACGAAATAAGACAATTGTTCGGGCGTCTTGCCGGGGGAGATTGCGGCATAGGTGACGATCGGCAGGCCGATCACGTCGACACGCTGGATCAGTGGCTCGCTGACATTTTGCGGCAGGTTGCTGCGGACGCTGGTGACAGCGTCCTTGACGTCGTTCAGCGCGCGATCGGTGTTGGTCTCAAGCGCGAATTCGATCGTGGTCACCGACAGGCCGTCGGTAATCGACGACGAAATGTGCCGCACGCCTTCGACGCCTGACACGCCGTCTTCAATGGTCTTGGTGACCTGCGATTCCAGCTCGGCGGGCGCGGCTCCGAATTGGGCCACCGCGACCGAGATCACCGGAATGTCGGCACTCGGCAACCGCGTCACGGCGAGCTTGGTGAAGCTCAGCCAGCCCAACAGCAGCAGGATAATCGAAAAGACGACGGACGGGAGCGGGTTTCGGATCGACCATGCCGAGATATTCAGCGCCATCAGCGTACTCGCGTTCGATCGAGGTCCTCGACAGACGTAGTCTTGATCTGGTCGCCGTCGTGGAGCGAACTGCCGGCGTCGGCCACGACGGTTTCGCCGACGTCGAGGCCTTCCAGGATCTCCGTGCTGGTGTCGGACACCAACCCGACCCGGACATTACGTGTTTCGACCGTGTTTCCTTTGACCACCTGAACGGTCAGATGGTCAATGGCGGTGCGCGGGACCGCTACGCCGCAGCTGCGTTTGGCATCGATGCTGGCGCGGGCGAACATGCCGACCTTGAGCGGGGGATTGGTCAGCGAAATCCTGACGTGGCCGAGCTGGTTGGCGCGGTCGATTTCCGGCGAAATCAGCCGGACCCGCCCCGTCAGATCAGGCGCGTCGTCGCGACTGATCCTTACCGTCGCGCCCGGATTGAGTTTCAGGATGTGGACGGCCGGCACCTGCGCGTCCAGTTCGAGTTCATTGTTGATGGCAATGCGAAACATCGGTCCGGCTTGTGGAGAGGCCGGTGCGCCGACGATCGTTTTGACCTCGGTGACGAGTCCCGCGGCCGGCGCGCGTAGCGAGATCGCCCCCTGGTTGGAGCGAGCCGGCGCGCCCGGCTGCTGTGGCGGGACACTCAGCCGCGCCAGTTCCTGGTTGTCGGTGACGATGTCGCCTTCGCGAACATACAGGTCGGTGACCTTGGATCCCTCCTGGTCGGGACCGACCACCGCCTCCCGGCGCGGCACCACGAAGCCGGTACCCCGCACCTGATCGGAGAAACAGGCGTTGGTCGCCTTCGCGACGATGACCAGCGCCTGGCCCGGCGCTTCCTTATCTTCCGCGCGCGACCGATGTTCGAACCAGTAATAGCCGACGCCCAGGACGGCAACGGCGATCACCGTCAGCGCAGGCTTGAGATATTCCGTGAGCGTCATCGCCGGATCAATCCAGACCTGAAAGGTATCGAGCTGTCGTCACGGCGCTTCGCTTGTCGGTTGGCTGGGAGGAAATTCCGAAACGACGGGCGTCCCGGCAAGCGGGCGGGACGCATTGTAACTGCAAATCTTTAGTCAGCGCCACGCCCGCGCATTCATTGGGTCGCGGTTTCCGCTGCATATTGACGACCTGCACGCGGCGGTTTGCCTCCGCCAGCGGTTGACTGGGATCCTTGAGCTTGGTCTTGCCATATCCGACAGTCACCAGATCGCTGCTGGCGATGCCACATTTATCGACCAGGTAATGCTTGATCGAATCGGCGCGCCGCTCGGACAGGGCCTGGTTGTAAGCCTCGCCGCCGGCGGCATCGGTATAGCCGGCGACAACAAACGTCGAACCCTTCAGGCCTGGATCTGTCAACGCCTTGCCCAGCGCCTGAACGGACGGCATCGATCGGGCGCTGATATCGGCCGAGTTGTAGTCGAAGTTGATTTCGAGGTCGATGTTCGGCTTGTCCTGGGCCATCGTCGCGATTTCCTCACGCTCGCCACTGGACAGCGAGCGGGTAGCCCGGTTGCGGATTTTCTTAACAAAAGCGCTTTCTGCCGCGACCTTCGCCGGGTCTCCCTGGGGACCGACCGACAGGCCACGGGTCAGCGGCTTCGGCGCCAGCGCCTTGAGGATCTGATCCGTCGTCACGTTATTGTCGCCGGCGATGGCAACTTCCACGCCGATGGAAAGCGCGACAGCAACGGTGGCGATAGAAAGGATCGCAGCGAAATTTCCTCTCCCAGATATTTTCGGCATTGCCAATCCCTCCTGCGCAATGGACGCGCCCAATATGCTTCCCAGCCGAAAAGCCGCGGATACGGCTGATCACAAGTCGACCGCGACTGCTACTGCCATTTCATATTTCTTTGGTCATATGTCTTTGGCGCGACCCCCGAGGTTCGAAAGGCGCCAGCCCTTCCAATTCATTTTGGTCAATTTACCCCGTAACTGGCATATTCCTTGACGATATTCGGATCCATCGCCTTGGCGTTGGCAATGTCGAGGTCCCCCTCCGACGCTGCGCCGTTGCGTTGCTTGGCGAGGCCTCGCCCGTACAGCGACGAGGTCAGTCTCGGATTGAGCTTGAGCGCGGCGTCAAAATCGGCGATCGCGTTCTTGGTTTGCCCGCTCTTCAAATTCAGAAGTCCGCGGCTGTCCAGCGCATCGACAAAGCTCGGACGCAGCCGCAGCGCCTCGTTGCAATCTTTCAGCGCCGCCTGCAGTTCGCCGATCACGGTGCGTGCCCAGCAGCGATTGTTATAGGCTTCGACATCCTTCGAATTGAGCCGTAGCGAGTCGGAGAAGTCGGTGATGGCAAGGGTGTAGGCGCCCTTGCTGGCATAGACCTGGCCGCGCCGGTACAACGCGTTGGCGTCGTCCGGATTTTGGATGAGCTTGTCCGTCAGGCTTTTGATGATCGGGTCGTCGGCCAGCGACGCCGCGGTCTGACTGTCGCTCTTCGGCTCCGGCTTGACCGCAGGCGCAACAGGAGTCTCGGCCGGCTTGGTGATCGGTGGCGGCTGTTCGATCTGCGGCGATGGCGGGGAAGCGGGCGGGGTATCAGCGACCACCGGATTAGTCGGCCGCTGCGGTGGCGGTGGCGGTGCCGGCGGCGGATTGGCGCTTGGCGCGGTGCCTGGAATAAACGCAAAATCATCGGCGAGGGAGGACGAGATCCAGGGTATCTGCTCGCTGCGCGAGGCGCGGGTGACGCCGACACGGGTCCGGTTCAACGTCTCCTCGGCCATCAGGTCGGGAACGCGAATCTCCTTGAGCAACTCCTGGACGAACAGGCTGTGGTCGCCGCCACTGTCCGAAATGACCGACCCAAGCGCGGCCGAATACATCACTAATGTGCCGTTCGGCGCGATCACAGGCGCAAGCCCGGCGGAGAAGCTGCGGAACCTGCGTTCGAACGGATTGCGTCTCGAGGCGTCGATCAGGGCGATCTTGATACCCGCGCCGCGATTGTTGATTTCGCTCAGAACGGCTTCGAGGCTGAAGCCGTCGCGGCGCACATCCGGTTCGGTCCAGATCTGGGCGTCGACCGGAATCATGTAGCTCTGGCGCGCGGCCTGGATGCCAAATCCGCTGAAGAAGATCAGCACGACGGAGCCGGGCTTGACCTTGCCATAAAGGCGATCGAACGCGCGTCGCATCGCGTCGCCGGTCAGGTTTTCTCCGATATCGACGTTGAAGCCGTCGCGCTTGAGTTCGTCGGCGACGTCGCGGGCGTCGTTGATCGGTTCCTTGAGTGGTGCGTCGGCGTCGGGATATTTGGCGTTGCCAATGACGAGTGCGAAGCGATCGGCCCGGATATCCGCGGCGACCGATCGGTTGACCGGCGCAACCACCAAAATCGAGATTACAAGCAATGCGAAGCAAATTTTCATGCGACAGAGGTCCAGCCAACAGGGCGCCCATCCCAGCTTGCGGCTCGGCGACCTTACGCTACGCAAGATGCATTATCAAACCGGGGTCACGACCCGTCAACTACTTGTGGAGTTGGGCTTATCGAGACAATTGATCGCCGTGGCGCGGCCCTCCCGGTCATGTCGTCGCAATGACACGGAGGTTCGATGTGGAGCGAGGTTTGACGTTTGCCGGCGAGGATGGCTCGCCGGGGCCACTCAACGGTCCGCAACTGCTGCGCGCCGCATTGACTGAAGTTGAACGGCCGATCAGCCGGCTTCGGTGACCGCGCGCTGCGCCATGACTTTGATCAGGTTAGCGCGATAGTCAGCCGAGCCGTGAATGTCGGACAGCAATCCGCTGGCTGAAATCTTGACGCTGTCGAGCGCACCCGGCGACCAGTTGGTCTTCAGCGCAGCTTCGATCGCCGACACCCGCATCACGCCGCTTTGCGACGCGCCGGTGGCGGCGACGCGGACGTCGCCGGATTTGCTCTTGGCGACGAACACGCCCGTCAGCGCGAAGCGCGAGGCCGGATGGCGCATCTTGGCGTAGCCGGCTTTGGCCGGCACCGGGAACGAGACGGCGGTGATGATCTCGCCGTCCTCGAGTGCGGTGGTGAACAGGCCCTTGAAGAAGTCATCCGCCGCGATCGAGCGCTTGTTGGTCTTCACGGTGGCGTCCAGCGCCAACAGCGCGGCCGGATAATCCGCGGCCGGATCATTGTTGGCGATCGAGCCCCCGATGGTGCCGCGATAACGTACCGCGGGATCGCCCAGAATCGAGGTAAGATGCGCGATTGCCGGAATCGATTTCTTCACTTCGGCGCTTTGCATGATGTCGAAATAGATCGTCGCCGCCTTGATGGTCAGCGTTTCGCTCGATGCTTCGATGCCGACCAGATCCTTGATCCGCGCAAGATCGATCACGTCGGACGGCGCCGCCAGCCGCTGCTTCATCACGGGAATTAGCGTGTGGCCGCCGGCGAGGTATTTCGATTCCGATCCCTTGGCGAACAGGCTGACGGCTTCGTCGATCGAGGAGGGGCGATGATAGGTTGTCTCGTACATGGCCTTGCTCCCTCTCAAGCTTTGTCGTGGATGGCGTGCCACACCCGATCGGGCGTGGCCGGCATCTCGAGTTTGTTGTTGCCGATGGCATCCGTTATCGCGTTGATGACGGCAGCCGACGCGCCGATCGCTCCGGCCTCACCGCAGCCTTTGACGCCGAGCGGATTGCCGGGACACAAGGTCGTCGTATGCGACAGCTTGAACGACGGCAGATCGTCGGCGCGCGGCATCGTATAGTCCATGTACGACGCGGTCACGAGTTGTCCGTTGGAATCGTAGACCACGCCTTCGAGCAGCGCCTGGCCGATGCCTTGGGCAAGGCCGCCATGGACCTGGCCCTCGACGATCATGGGGTTGATCAGCCGGCCGAAATCATCCACTGCGACGAAGTTGACGAACGACGTCTTGCCAGTCGCTGGATCGACCTCGAGCTCGCAGATATAGGCGCCGCCCGGGAACGTGAAGTTGGTCGGATCGTAGAAGGCGGTTTCCTTCAACCCCGGCTCCATACCATCGGGCAGATTGTGCGCGGTATAGGCCGCGAGCGCGACCATCGGTAGTGCAATCGACTTGTCGGTGCCGGTGACCTTGAACTCACCGTTCTCGATCACGATGTCGTCTTCCGATGCCTCGAGTTGATGCGCGGCGATTTTCTTGGCCTTGGCCTCGACCTTTTCCATTGCCTTGATGATCGCGCTGCCGCCGACCGCGAGCGAGCGGGAGCCATAAGTGCCCATGCCAAACTGCACCTTGTCGGTATCGCCATGGATGATCTGCACCTGGCTGACCGGCACGCCGATCCGCTCGGCGATCAATTGCGCGAACGTCGTCTCATGGCCCTGACCGTGGCTGTGCGATCCCGTCAACACCTCGATCGTTCCTACCGGATTGACCCGGATTTCCGCCGATTCCCACAAACCGACGCCAGCCCCCAGGCTGCCCACCGCCTTTGATGGCGCAATGCCGCAAGCCTCGATGTAACAGGAGAGACCGATACCGCGCAGCTTGCCTTCCGACCTGGCTTTCGCCTTGCGGGCAGCGAAGCCGGCATAATCGATGGCCTTCATCGCGGCATCCAGCGAGGCGCCGAAATCGCCGATGTCATAGGCCATGATCACCGGCGTCTGATGCGGGAATTGGGTGATGAAATTCTTCCGGCGCAATTCAGTCGGATCGACCTTCAACTGCCGCGCCGCCGTCTCCATCGTGCGTTCCAACAGATAGCTCGCCTCGGGGCGGCCCGCGCCGCGATAGGCGTCGACGGGCGTGGTGTTGGTGTAGACGCCGATCACCTCGGCATAGATGGCTGGAATATTGTACTGACCCGACAGCAGCGTCGCATAGAGATAAGTCGGCACCGAGGAGGAGAACAGCGACATATAGGCGCCGAAATTGGCGTGGGTCTTGACCCGCAATGCCAGGATCCTGTTGTCCTTGTCGAACGCCATTTCGGCCTTCGAGACATGGTCGCGGCCGTGCGCGTCGGTCAAAAAGGCCTCAGTGCGATCGCTGTTCCATTTCACCGGGCGTCCGAGCTTCTTTGAAGCCCACAGCGCCACCATCTCTTCCGGATAAATGAAGATCTTGGAGCCGAAACCGCCGCCGACATCGGGCGCGATTACCCGCAGCTTGTGCTCCGGCGCGATATTGTAAAATGCCGACAGCACCAGACGCGCGACATGCGGATTTTGCGAGGTGGTGTAGAGTGTAAAATGCTCCTCGGCCTCATTGTATTCGGCGATCGCCGCACGCGGCTCCATCGCATTCGGCGCCAGCCGGTTATTCGTCAGTTCGAGCGTCACCACATTGGCGGCCTTGCCGAAGGCCTCCTTGACCGCGGCTTCATCACCCAGCGCCCAGTCATAGACCACGTTGCCAGGCGCTTCCGGATGCAGTTGCGGCGCGCCCGATTTGATGGCGGAACGAATGTCGGCCACCGCCGGAAGCTCCTCGTAGTCGATCACCACGGCTTCCGCTGCATCCTTGGCGAGATTTTTGCTCTCGGCGATTACCACGGCGACTGCCTGGCCGACGAAGCGCACGGTTTCCGGTGCCATCGCCGGCCACGCGCCCATCTTCATCGGGCTGCCATCCTTGGAGGTAATCGCCCAGCCGCAGATCAAATTGCCGATCTTGTCGTCAACAATCTGCCGGCCGGTCAACACACCGATCACGCCGGGCATCTTCGTCGCCGCGGACGAATTGATGCTTTTGATTTTGGCGTGGGCGTGCGGGCTGCGGATGAAGTGGGCATGGGTCATGCCGAGCAGTTTGATGTCGTCGACGTAGCGGCCCTTGCCGGTGATGAAACGTCGGTCTTCCTTGCGCACGACGCTTGCGCCGATGCCTTCAACGCCCATGTGCCGGTGCTCCCTATCGGAGTTTTGATTTCCGCCGTTTTCATCAAAACCAGGCGGTCTTTAATTCGATCGGCCGCCAGCGGCTACTCCGCCGCTTGCGAGACCTTCATGCGTCCGGCGCCGTCAAGCACCGCCTTGACGATGTTGTGATAGCCGGTGCAGCGGCAGATGTTGCCTTCGAGCTCGTGCCGGACGGTTTCCTCGTCGAGTTTGCCGCCATAACGGTGCACGATGTCGACCGCCGACATGATCATGCCCGGCGTGCAATAGCCGCATTGCAGTCCGTGATTGTCGCGGAACGCAGCCTGCATCGGATGCAGTTCGTCGCCTTTCGACAGGCCCTCGATGGTCGTGACGTTGGTGCCGTTGGCCTGTCCGACCAGAACGGTGCATGATTTGACGGCTCGGCCGTCGATATGGACGACACAGGCGCCGCATTGGCTGGTGTCGCAGCCCACGTGGGTGCCGGTCAGGTTCAAATGGTCGCGCAGGAGGTGGACAAGGAGGGTGCGGTCCTCGACGTCGGCCGAAGCCGCCCTGCCGTTCACCGTCAATTTGATTTTGGACACCGATACCTCCCGATGCTCTTTAATTGTTCCGATTAGAAGCAGGCAAAGGGAACTTTGCAACCAGGAAGTTCGTCGCGCTGCGGAATTGAAATGCTTGGCCGAGCCTTGCCTTGCGACTGTCCGCGTCGCCATTGCCGGGCGTGGCTGGCTTTTCGGGTTGATCCTGGCCGTCCGGGTTGGGACATGAGCGAGGGGCGGGCACTGGCAATGTCGCTCGCTCCGGAAAGGCGTGAATTCAATCGCGGCCAAATTGATGCTTCAGTTCGGCCTTCGTCCGCTCCAGCCGATCGCGTTGGGTCTTGGGCAAGGTCTTGCCGGCGCGGTTGATGTAGAATGTCAGCATCGAAAGCGCGGAGCGGTAGGCGCCGCTTTTGCGGCGAGAGCTGTGCTCCGCCGAGTGCTTGAGGGACGCGGCGATCTTCTTCGGATCGGTCAGTTTGAAGACGCCGCGCTTGAGATCGAGCGCATCGCTTTCCCGCGTGACGCGATGCGACCAGCGCTTCGGTGTTCCAGACTTTGCCGAGGACTTTTTCGAAGATTTTTTCGCAGTGGATGTGCGACTGCTCCTGCGCTTTGCGGCCTTGCGCGACGCCTTCCGACGTTCGACCATAGAGACGACTCCAACTGTTCCGAACCGAAAAACAACGGCGAAACCATTAGGTTCCTCGGTGCCGCCTGCGCTGGAACCTTGAGCGGCGCGCGAACGTTATCGTCCCATCAGCCATCACGGCTCCCACAATTCAGGCTTTAAGAACCTTGGAATCAGATGTTCCGAGGCTTTTTCTTATTGGTACGGTCCAATGGATTTACAGCCGGTGCAGCAGGTTTCAGGAGCGGGCAAGGACTTGGACACAGAGCCGCTGCGGCAGGACAAGGATGGACGAGCGCAGCAACGGAATCGTCGAGACCGATATTCCGGCGCGGCTCGACGCCCTGCACTGGAGCGGTTTTCATACCCGCGTCGTGGTCGCGCTGGGGATCACCTGGATCCTGGACGGGCTGGAGGTGACGCTCGCGGGCGCGCTCTCGGGCGCGCTGAAGGAAAGCCCGCGCATGCAATTTTCCAATTTCGATGTTGGATTTGCCAACAGTGCTTATCTTACCGGCGCCGTGCTCGGTGCGATCGGCTTCGGCTGGCTCACTGACCGCATCGGCCGCAAGAAGCTGTTTTTCATTACGCTTGCGCTCTATCTCACCGCGACCGCCGCGACCGCATTGTCATGGGGTGTCGCCAGCTATGCGCTGTTTCGCTTCCTGACCGGCGCCGGGATCGGCGGCGAATACACCGCGATCAATTCGACGATCCAGGAACTGGTGCCGGCCCGTTATCGCGGCTGGACCGATCTTTTGATCAACGGCAGCTTCTGGATCGGTGCCGCGATCGGTGCGACCAGCGCGATCATCCTGCTCGATCCCGCAGTGATCGGCCCCGATCATGGCTGGCGGCTGGCTTATCTCACCGGCGCCTGTCTTGGGCTGATTGTGCTGGTGATGCGGATGTGGATTCCGGAAAGCCCGCGCTGGCTGATGATCCACGGCCGTCCCGATCAGGCCAACGCGATCGTCGCCGATATCGAGAAATCCGCGACGGGGCATGTCGGTGCCCAGCAGGCGTTGCCGAAAATCCGGATCAGGATGCGGGATCATACGCCGCTTGGCGAAGTGGCAAGCACGCTGTTCACCACCTATCGCCAGCGTTCGCTGGTCGGGCTCGCGTTGATGGTGGCGCAGGCGTTTTTCTACAATGCCATCTTCTTCACCTTCGCGCTGGTGCTGACGGATTTCTTCCATATCCCGGCGGATCACGTCGGCTGGTACCTGCTGCCGTTCGCGGCCGGCAATTTCGCCGGGCCCTCTGCTGCTCGGGCGTCTGTTCGACACGCTGGGACGCCGCACCATGATCACCTTCACCTATGGCGTGTCGGGCATTTTGCTGGCGATATCGGGCTATCTGTTCTCGATCGGTGCCTTGAGCGCGCAAGGCCAGACCATCGCCTGGATGGTGATTTTCTTCTTTGCATCGCCGGCTGCGAGCGCGGCCTATCTCACCGTCAGCGAGAACTTTCCGCTCGAGGTTCGCGCGCTGGCGATCGCGCTGTTCTATGCGACCGGGACGGCGATCGGTGGTGTTGTTGGCCCGGCCTTGTTTGGCGCGCTGATCGATACGGGATCGCGGGGCAGTGTTTTCGCCGGCTACCTTGTGGGATCGGTATTGATGATCGCGGCTGCGGGGATCGCGTGGCGCTACGCCGTCGCGGCCGAGCGAAAATCGCTCGAATCCGTTGCACGACCGTTGGCTTTTGTGGAGTAGGATGAGATGAACCAGGATCTGGCCGAAATGCCATTGGAAGACGATTTGGCGCCCGACAACGAAAGCTCGCCCTCTCGCGTTCCGGTGCCGCGCTCGCTGGTGCCGCATTTGAGCGAAACCGCTATTCTGCTCGACATCGACGGCACGCTGCTCGACCTCGCGCCGACACCGCGCGAGGTATGGGTGCCGCCGGGGCTGGCCAAAACGCTCGGCCGGCTAATGGAGCGGACCTCCGGCGCGCTGGCGCTGGTTAGCGGCCGATCGCTGAACGACATCGATCTGATCTTTGCGCCGGACCAATTTCCGGCGATCGGGGGCCATGGCGCGGAGATGCGGCTCTCGACCGATCGCGAGGCAGTCGCCGCGCACGCCCCGCCGATGGACAAGGAATTGAAGCGACGGCTGGCGGCGATCGCCAAGCTCAGCCCGGGAATTCTGCTGGAAGACAAGGGCTATTCGCTGGCGTTACACTATCGGCTGGCGCCGCATGCAGAGAAAGCGATCTACGAGGCGGTATCGCTGATCCGTGCCGATCTGCCGAACGCGCCGATCGAGGTGCTGCCCGGCAAATCGGTCTGCGAGATCAAGCACTCCGGTTTCAACAAGGCGTCGGGCGTGCAAGAGCTGATGACGCACGAGCCGTTCAAGGGGCGACGTCCGCTTTTCATCGGCGACGACGTCACGGATGAGACGGTATTTGCGATCATGCCCGATCTGAAAGGGCTCGCATTTTCTGTCGGCCGCCGCGCGCACGGCGTCGCCGGGCATTTCGACGAGCCGAGCGATGTGCGCGCGTTTCTCGCGCGGCTGATCGATGACGAAGCTGTGATCCGAAAAAAATAATTGACGAATGGGAATAACGGCCGGATTATGTTTTTCTGACACGCGAAAAAATAGCGTAAAGCGTATCAAAAGCGCAGCAATGTTGACATACCTGCCATTCCCTTCGATTTTTTTTGCTGAAACGATCGAGTTCCGTTGGTCCCGGCCCGAATTTGGTTTCATTTCGTTGAAATGGTGACTGGGAACCATATTGATGAATGGTTGTTAACACGCGGGCACTATCAGGAAGACCCCTGTGAATCTCGTCGTCGTTTCAAACCGCGTCGCGCGCGGCAAGGCCCATGAACCCATGACGGGGGGACTGGCCGCCGCATTGCTTCCGGTGGTGGAGAATTCCGGCGCGATTTGGGTGGGTTCCAGTGGACGGGTTCGCGATGGCGCCCAGAAGGAGCCGTTCGCCGAGATCGAGGCGTTGGGCGCCGGCGCGCTGGCGATGTTGGATCTGCCGGCTGCGCATTACGGCGGCTATTATGAAGGTTTTGCGAATTCGGCGCTGTGGCCGGCGCTGCATTCCCGCAGCGATCTGATCCGTACCTGCCAGGAGGATTATTTTTCCTATCGCGAAGTCAATGCCTTCATGGCGAAGGCACTGTTGCGCTTCGAGAAGCCGGACACGGCGTTCTGGATCCAGGACTATCATTTCCTCGCGCTCGGCGCCGAACTGCGCGATCTCGGCATAACGCAGCCGATCGGTTTCTTCCTGCATACGCCATGGCCGGAGCGCGCGGTGATCGGCGGCGTGCCGCATCATCGCGAGCTGGTCGAGGCGATGCTGGCCTATGATTTGATCGGCTTCCAGACCCAGGACGACTGCGACAACTTCATCGGCTACCTCTCGGGCGATCTTGGTCTTAGTGTGCGCGACGGCGTCGTTATCTCGCGTTATGGCACGTCGCGGTTGCAGGTATTTCCGATCGGCATCGATCCACAGAAATTCGCCGAGCAGGCGGCCAAGGCCGTCTCGCATCCGGACGTGTCGCGGCTGCGACGCAGTCTCAATGGCGAGAAGCTCGCGATCGGTGTCGATCGACTGGATTATTCCAAAGGTCTGGTCAATCGCATCAACGCGTTCGACCGGATGTGGACCTTGCGGCCGTCACTGGCGCGTACGGCCTCGCTGTTGCAGATCGCAACGCCGTCGCGCGGCGCGATCGAGGCCTATGGCAATCTGCAGGACGAGCTTGCCAAACTGGTCAGCGACGTCAATGGCCGCCACGGCGAAGTGGACTGGACCCCGATCCGCTATCTCAACAAGGGCTATGGCCAGCACGTGCTGGCCGGCCTCTACCGCACTGCGCAGGTCGGCGTGGTGACCCCGCTGCATGACGGCATGAACCTCGTCGCCAAGGAATATGTCGCGGCCCAGCATCCAGCCGATCCTGGCGTGCTGGTGCTTTCCAAATTTGCTGGCGCGGCCAATGAACTCGACACCGCCCTGTTGGTCAACCCGCACGATATCGATGGCATGGCCGGCGCCATTGCGACCGCGCTCTCGATGCCGTTGACGGAGCGACGCATGCGCTGGGAAGCGATGATGGAAAAGCTGCGCGCCGGCACGATCCAGCAATGGTTCGCCGATTTCGTCGATGCGCTGCAGGAGAGCAGGCTTCGAACGCGCCCCGGATCCATCGTCGATGGCGCCAAGCCTGTGGCCGCTGCGCTCGGCCAACTCCAACCTGCGCTATCACTGAAGTAACAACGACGAGCGCGCTCCTTCTTCCATGGGGAGGAGGGGATAAGCCTTGTCGCTGAGCCGAAACCCCTTCCCGGCGCCGTGCGCCGACCTCTCCCAATGGGAGAGGTGAAATGAGGCGCGAGCTGTTGTTCAGTTGCAATACGAGACGCCATCGAGAACCGCGCAGCGGAGCTTGTACGGCGAGCTTGGATTGTCCAGTGGCGCTACACCTTTGCCTTGGCCGACGAACACACCTTGTCCTACCACGACGGACGATTTGTTGCCGATGATGACGTTCGGATGCGGAGTCAGGCTGGATCTGGTGCCATCGGGCCAGATGATCGCGTCACCCGACAATATGCCGTGACGGCTGTCATTGCAGGTCACAGCGTCGCCTTCGCGGGTGCAGGACTGCGCCATCGCCGGCTCCGCCCACCCCAATGCGATGGCGGCCGCGCCGATCGCGAACGCCCGGTTGATGATCATGCCGCCTCCGAAAATCACCTTGTCGTTCGATTCAATCGTCTCGACCGCCCGGTTTTCGGTTCAAGGATTTTGCGGGAAATCGCCAGGGAATGCTGAGAAAGACAAATTATCGATAAAATTCAAACCGTTGGGGAAATAAATGGACCGACTTCCGCGGTCCCTTGCAAAAGTCGGCCTGTCCCTTCAAGAGAAGGTATCCGGAGAGATGGCCGAGTGGCTTAAGGCGCACGCTTGGAAAGCGTGTGTGCGGGAAACCGTACCGTGGGTTCGAATCCCACTCTCTCCGCCATGGTAACTTGTCGCCAAGCCGCACCGCCACTCGCAATGCCATGACAGCCTGCGATGACCCCGGGCCCAACCGGCTCCCCCGGCAGCTTCAATCGCTGGCGGGCAGGAGCACGGCCGGACCATCCCATTAACGGAAGTGGCAATGGCTTTTTGAATCCGATCGCGGACCAGAGGCCGCCGCCCCGGCTGGGTTCTATTCAATCACCTCATCGGCACCGCTGATGAGCGAGGGCGAAAACTCCAGTCCGAGCGTCTTGGCGGCCTTCAGGTTGATGTAGAGCTCGACCTTCGTGACCAACTGGACCGGCAGATCGGAGGGTTTCTCGCCATTGAGGATCCGTCCGGCATAAGTGCCGGCGCGACGATGCGACTGCGCGAAATCTCCTCCGTAGCTCATCAGGCCTCCTGCGATGGGGAAGTCGCGGGATTGGGTGATTGCGGGCACGCCGTATCGCAGGGCGAGCGCGGCAAGCTGCGCACTGCGAAACGCAAAGTAGGGGTCCGAGGTGAAAACTAATCCGCCTTTTGATTGCTGAGCGGTGGCGGAGAAAACAGGTTCGAACTCTTGTTCGCTGCCGGCGTGCAGAACCTCCAGCTGCACGCCCAGGATTTCGGCAGCGGAACGGAGTTTCTCCAATTGTGAATTGGCGGTTGGACTTGCAGGGTTGACAACCACACCCAGTTTAGCTGCTGCTGGGAGCAGTTCATGCATCATCTCAAGCCGTTTCGGCGACACGTCCACGCTCAAGCTTGAAACTCCCGTGATATTCCCTCCCGGCCGCGACAAGCTGTCCACCACGCCTAGTTGGACTGGGTCACCACCCATCTCGAAGACGATCATCTTGCTCGTGGTAGAAGCTTTTGCCGCGATCGCCACGGGCGCGCCCCCGGGCGCGACGATGACGTCCACATTGCGGGCGACCAGATCTGCGGCCATGGCCGGTAATCGGTTGTACTGTCCTTCCGCCCATCGATAATCAATCGCGACATTGCGGCCCTCGACGTAGCCACTCGCGCCTAGCCCTTCGTGGAAAGCTTTGAGCCGACTGGCGAATAGCCCAGGCGACTCCGGGCAAAGATAGCCGATGACCGGCTTGGCCGGTCCTTGCCCATGTGAAGGCAACGGCCAAGTTGCGGCACCAGCCAGCAGCGCAAGAAAATCTCGTCGCTTGATCCGGCCGAACGTACTGCCGCACCCCAATGCCTTGAATCCCGTGCGGGTCGTGTTTGCACCAACCGACATCACTTGGTCGTCCATCAGCGCGGGTCCTGTGATGCTTATATGGTCGCTGAATGCGTCTTGCACCGGACGTCGGGTGCCACTCCATCGTCCTTCGGCTCAGGTCCGGGATGGCGCATCGAACGAAATTCCAAAGACCGGCATTGCCTCATCATATCCCTTGAGCGGACGGTTCCCGAGCCCTTTCAGCGGGCGCCTGTCCTTGATGGCTTCGGCAACTTTGGCATCCATCAGGATTTCTCGATCGGCTGCAGAAGCGCACAGGCGAGCTGCGAGATTCACCACACTGCCAATGGCCGTGTAGTCGAACCGGCTTTCGTACCCGATCCGTCCAACCGTTGCCGAGCCACTGGCAAGACCTACCCCGAACCCGATTTGAAACCCTCGCGCTCGCCAGCAGGCGCTCAGTTCTTGCACGCTCCTCTGCATCTCCACAGCCAGATCGACGGCCCTTAGCGCCGGTTCTTCGACGGGAACTGGTGCATTGACGAGAACCATCAGGCCATCGCCAGAGAAACTAATGAGTGTCGCGGCAAACGTCGTAATGGCCCTGCCGAGCACCTCATAGTACTCCGAGAGCACACTCATGACCTCCTCGGGGGTTTCTACCGCAGAAAATGAAGTGAAGCCTCGCAAGTCACAGAACACAACGACCACCTCGGTGCGGCGGCCCTCCAACATGCTGTCGTCGCCCGTTCGATCGACAAGATCGGCGACCTGCGGGGCGAGGAACCGCTTGAGTCTCGCAATACGCTCCTTTTGCTCCTGCGCGATGGCCAGCCCGGCAGCCATCCTGTTAAAACTGTCGGCCAGACGCTGAAACTCATCCCCTGTCTCGATGGTGATGCGGTGATCAAAAAGTCCAGCGCCGATCCGCTCGGTACCCTCCTCGAGAAGCCGGATCGGCTCGGTCATCCGACGCGCCAGCGCATAGGCGAGCAGGCCTGAGAAGATGGTGCCGGTCAGGAGAAGCGCTGCGGTCCGCCACAAGGCTGCATAGATAGGCCCGAAGGCTTCGGACAGGGGCTGTTCGACCACGACAGTCCAGTCAGGACCCGCAACGGGAGCAGCAGCGGCCGCAACCTGCACGTCCCGGCCTGTTGCGAAACCCACCCCCGCGCGGCCAATCGCATCGCGTACGGCCTGGAAGGGCTTGGACGTCGCGTCCTCCGCCCCGCGCAGGACGAGGCTGATGTCCGGATGGGCGACGAGCCGACCCAGACGGTCCAATACGAAGGCGAAGCCGGTTTTTCCGACTTTGATGGCCGATATTACGTCCCAAATCAGTTTGAGGTTGACTTCGGCGATGAGGGTGCCTGCGGACGCCCGGCTGCCGGAAATTGCAATCATCAGGTATGGCTCAGAGCCCCGGTTGTAGCTCACGTCGCCAAACCAGATCCGGGCCGAGCGGGTGCCAACTACCGCGGGATCGGTGGATCGGTCAGTGCGGCTGTCTATTCGATTGAGGCCGATACGCGAGACATAAAGGCGTTCTCGCCCCCTATGGTCGAGAAGTGCGAGACTCACGATAGCAGGGGCTTGGCGAAACAAGCGCATTGCGTCAGTCCGCCGCTGTTCGTCGGGGTCCTCAGTCCAGGGAAGCTGGACCAACCAGCCAAGCTCGTTCGTGAGGCCGTCAATGAAGCCTTGGATCCTGGCTGCGGCGGACGTCGCCTGAATGCCGAGCAATTGGTCAAGCCGCGCACGGTGATCGCGATAGCCGAGCCACGCTTCGACGACACCGCTGATCGCAAGTGGAATCGCCACGGCCATAAAAAGCACGAGCAGGTACTTCTGGAAAAGGCCGCGAAAACGTTGCCGGACCATCATGCCAGCGCACCTCAGTCCGATTCCGACACGACAGACTGGAGAACAAATTCAGGTCGGGAACTGCTCAAGCCGTCCATCTTCCCGCCGCATCACTCGATTGGTCTCCAGTCCGGCTCTTCGGTCAGCGTACACTGACCCAGCGCTACGCGGTGAGGTCCGAAAATGGACCCAAAGCGAACATCGGCCGGCGTCTCAACCAGGTGCTGATGTATGCAGCCAAGATGGACCACCGGCCCATCGTGTCGCGAGCCGGTCGCCGTTGCGCTGCCGGCTATTCCTTCGTGCTCGGATCGTCCGCCGGATTGACATAGGTGATTGAAAAGGGACCTTGACCGTGAACCTGTACAATCGTTGGGCTGGTTACCCAAGCATAATGGTTCATTTTCGCCGGTGCTTCGCCATACCCTCCTGAAGTCAACTCAATTCCCTTCTTCTCGTCCAGGTGGTCGCCCATCCCGATGTGGAAATTGCCGGATACGACCGTCACGTTTTCCGTTGTGGGGTGATTGTGGGCCGGGATCTTATAACCCGCGGGCATCTTCAGACGAACAACGTAGAGACCATCCTTGCTTGGATCGCCTGAGAGCACCGCAAACTCCGCGCCCTTCGGAAAGAACGGCGGCGCCGGTCCCCACTTAATGTCCTTGCCATTCATCGGCATCTTCATATCGTCTGCCAATGCGCCACTTGCCCCGAGGACGAAAGCCATGAGCGCGAGTCGAGATGACATGGTGACTTTCCAGGATCTCAAGGCACCGCTCTGGGCACGGGCAGGCGAGGCCAGCTCGGATGCTTCTGCAGTCACGGAATGGTCGGCGTGTCTGAGGATGGTCACTGTTGCGTTGGTCATAGGTCTTCCTCTTGATATTCGAAGCGGTCAGTGGTGCGATCGTGATGAACCACCCGTGGCCGAAAGACTCTGACGGAGGCTTAAGTTACCCCTGAGATTAGCCTGAGTTTTCCTCCAGATGGGTCCTTCGGCCGCGAATTCAGCTTTCTCACGATTGGGCATTGCGAGCTAAGTTCATTCCAATGTCCGTATCTGGCGCACCTAGCGGACGTCGAGCCTGCCCTGAGCTGTGTCCGTTGTGGCGGTAAAGCGAACGTCGCGGACCAGCGGTCGTCAAAATCCGCAGGCGGGAGCTCGTTCGCGTCAACCGTGAGGCCTTTGAATAACGTCATGCCATTGGTCCAAGGCGAGTACGACCGCATGGTGGAGGCGGTTGCGACGACGGTGAGCAGAGTGACAGCCACGAACCCAGTAATTCGTTCGATGCTTCGTCATCAGAACCTCCTCCGGTCCCCTAGCCCACTTAGTGTGGGTCACGGAAACTTCGCAAAGGTTCAACAGTGACGCGGGGGGTAGCGTTGCGGGTAAGATGGCAGTGCAGATATGGCGCATCTGGTCGGCCGGCTGACGGGCTTGAAGGTTGCAAAGGTGAAGACACCCGGCATGTATGCCGATGGCGCGGGCCTCTATCTGCAGATCTCGGGTGACGGTGAGAGCAGCCTCGCAAAGTCCTGGATCTTCCGCTTCACCCTTCGCGGCCGCTTCCGCGAAATGGGTCTTGGTTCGCTGTCGCTGTTTGGCCTTGCGGAGGCGCGCGCGAAGGCGGCCGAGTGTCGACGACAAACTTTCGACGCTGAAGACCTATGCCGAGCCGGTGATCGGCCGGTTTGCGGTCCAAAGCATCGACACCGCACTCGTGAAGAAATCATCGAACCCTTGTGGGCGAAGAAGCCGGGAACGGCCTATGACTCGGGATTTGATGAATTGGTGGGAGCGTCGGTCGAAGACACGCTGACGCGTGGGCTTCTTTGTTGCGAGAGGCCAAGCAACGGATTCGTCTGCTGTTTACGCAGGAACAGGTGGCGATCTCGGCTGGGCAGTTTCTCGATGAGCGCAAGTCTCGGCTAAGAACCCGATCAATCTCCACTGGGCGGATTGGAAACGACGGGCGCGGGCGCAGCGGGCGGGCTCGGCGCAGGCGCCGGCCTTTTCGAAACAAGCGGCTTGTCAGTGTTGTTCGCGACAACTCGCTCGAACTGCTTCCACCGAGGAATCGATCGAGCGTGCCCTGAATCTTCTCCTTCACGGAATCGGGGCCGCGGTCGCTCATTTCGGTGTGCTGGAACGGCGTCATAATGATATGGATACCGTGCTCGAGCGCCTGCTCAGCGCTCGGCAATATACCATGACCGGTCTTGAAGTGCGGGTCCTCGGAGCGGAACGACAGGATCTTCGTCTTGTTGTTGAGTACAAAGGGAACCCGCAGATTGTCGAGCGTGACCACCTCGGTTACGACGTCGGGATGCTTCTTGGCGAAGTACATGGCGGTATCGCCGCCATTGGAATGTCCAACCAATGTGAGATGAGCGTAGTCCGCATTGGGCTGTCTGCTTTTCAGTTCGCCAAGCACGAACAGGATATTGGCTTCGCCCTTTTGGTAAACTTCCAACCGGCCGACATAGGGCGCTCCAGGCACGGTCATCAAAGGCGGATCGGTCGGAATATCCTGCTGAATGCTGGCGACCAGATAACCTCTTGCCGCAAGGACGTTGGCCAGGAACGAGTACTCGGTATTCTTGACGGTATTGCCGTTGCTGATGATGGCGACGGGCAGCTTCCAGAAGCCGGCGTCGGCCTTCAGCTCGTAGTCACGCCGTACGGCAAGGGCCACCTCGACCGGCCGCTGCCTCGCGGCATCGAACAGACCGAGTGTTCGTCCCTCCTTGGAAAGATACACGAAGCTGTTGACGGTCTGTATCGAAATTGTCGCAGGGTGGCCCAACCCGCGCTATGCGCTTTCGGCTGGTGCCGCTCCTGCTGGAGTGGCACGAGCTGCATAGCGAGATACGGAAGGGGTAGAGCGCCCGAACTGTTTGCGACATCCGAGGGTAAGTACTGTAGCGAAAAAGGGCGTTGGGCCGCGGGCTTCCGGAAGTTGTATCCGACGTCTTTCCGGTACCCCCTTGGCGCCAGATCGTTCGTCGCAGGATGGCCCCGGCTTATATGTCAACGACGATGCGCCGGGGCGCGATGGGGACAAAAAGCCGCGATCGTTAGAACACATGATCGAATAGGACTCTTACTCAGCGGGCCTCACGTTCAAGCTCTCTGGTGCGCCCACCAAATCCAAACAAATTCAAGATTTTACTTGGCGTGAGTCTCTCGCCGGAAGGAGCAACAATGCTGGGTCAGGTCGGCGTACAAAGTTGATAGTCCTAGATTGACAAGCGATAGACGCTTCTCCTACAATTGTATATTGGTCGATACAACGTGCCGTTGCGCTCTTTAGCATGTGGTCAATGAATTGAGCCAGCCGAGGGGTTGAGATCAGCGCGCCGATACCGGGGACGCTCATGAACCGATGGCAGTCGTTCTTTTCACCAATCTGCTCGATCTCGCCAGCTGCAATGAGCGTCGGCTCCAAGTCGCGATCAAAAATGCATTTGTGACACCCGCATGGGAGGCCCGCATGTTCAGTTCAGAAGTCACGCTTCTGCTTCGCACGATATTGAACGAGGTATGCGCCGGCTTAGCCGAATATGAAACCGGCAAGAGGGCACTTGTTGCCTCCAAAATACTTGAAAGCGCCTCGAAGGGCGAGCGGAACATCTACATGTTGAGATCCGTCGGGCGTCAGGCGCTTCTCGCTGCCCCCTTCTAATGTGTAATTTGTTTGCAATCCTCGCGGGCTTGCTTTCCGGAGTGTGGAAATACGTCGGCAAGTTGAGAGCAGAAAAATCAATTCGGGATGCGGCGACCCTTTGCTGAAGCTGTTCCTTCAAAGCGCCTTGCGAATCCGCGGGAACATCTTCGTTACCGCGGCGTCACAGCGGAATCTAGCGGGCGCAGATAAGAAACGCCACGGTCCAGGAAGTATGGACTTTTGATCAGGATCGATGGTTGCTCGTCGTGCAGCCCTCCATGTGGCTAGCGCGCAAGTGCTTTCGAGCGGATGTACCCACCGGTGCTGGCGACCAATCTACCTAAATCCAGTATTGGTCCGCGTGCGGCGCATTCCACAAGGACGACACCCCAGGAAGGCGCCATTGTCTGTTTCTACTTGAAAGCACCTCGAAGGGCGAACGCGAACGCTGATACGTTGAGGTCCGTTGGACTCCACGCGCTTCTGACTACTCCCTACTATGTGTAACGAAATTAGCAGACCCCGAGCCCCGCTCACGAATTCAAGGTCCGAGTTTCTGTTCCTCAGACTCACCGCGCCCTGGATTCAGCGATACGTATTTCACTTGGGCATAAACGTTTTGGCCTTCGGCCAGGGCAAGCTCGGTCCAAGATTTTAGCGTCATGCGAGAGAGCAGACGGGAGCCGTCACACTGGTCGCCCAGCGCAACAAATCACCAGCACCTCGTAGCGATCTAGCGGCCTCATGGTCAAAACCCGTGCCGGCAACACGTTTAGTGTCGAACTGCTCGTCGGCCATTCGTGCGCTAAGCTGACATCGCTGGCCAGGATTCGAAGACGGCGCGATTCACCGACCGCGCTCGTAGCCGGCGGCGGCGGCGCGATCAGAACCGCGCCTGGAACGGACACGCTCGAGAGCCCGAATTTTGGATCGCAGGCGGTTACAACTCCTTCCAAGGTCACGGCGGCTTCGCGTGATGTCGCCAGCGGCAAGGAAGGGTTGCTCTGCAGTTCGGAAAGTTTACCAGAGGCAACGAGATGACCCTTTTCCAGCAGGACCACGTTGTCCGCGAGCCGCTCGATCTCGGTCATGTCATGCGTGATGTAGAAAATTGGCAGCGAGAAATGATCGCGCAGCTCCTCGATGAACGGCAGGATCTCGCCTTTGGTCTTCCGGTCGAGGGCGGATAAAGGCTCGTCCATCAGCAATAGCTTTGGTTGCGTGAGCAACGCGCGGCCGATGCCGACCCGTTGACGCTCGCCGCCTGAAAGGTTGCGCGGCGAACGGTCGAGCAGCGGTCGGATGCCGAGCAGGTCGACCACCTCGTCAAAGTCAATCGCTGGCCGATCAGCGGGTTTTTCCGGTGGAGCCCCGAACAAAAGATTGCGCCGCACGGAAAGGTGCGGAAACAGGCTTGCTTCCTGAAAGACATAACCGAGCGGCCGCTGGTAGGTAGGGATGAAGGTCCGTTCCCGGTCCTGCCAGATCTCTCCGTCAATATCGAAATAGCCGTCCTTGACCCGGATCAGTCCGGCGATGCAGCGAATGACGGTCGTCTTGCCACAACCGGAAGGACCAAACAGGGCCGTGACGCCTTTGGCCGGGACCTCGAACTTTGTGTCGAGGGTGAATTTGCCGAGCACGTTGTGGAACTCGGCACGGATCCTGTTCGCTTCTTTCATATCCGAGATCCCGCGAAGCGCTTCTCGATTAAAATCATCGACAGGATCACGATAAAGGCGAAAACCACCATGCTGCCGGCGAGAATATTGGCCTCGCGCCACCGCATTGTCTCGACATAGTCGAAGACCGCGGTAGACATGACCCGGGTTCGGCCAGGAATGTTTCCGCCGATCATCAGCACCACACCGAAGTTGCCGACGGTGTGGGAAAAACCCAGAACCGCAGCGGATAGAAACCCGGGGCTGGCCAGTGGCAGAGCTACCCGCCAGAACGCCTGCCACGGCGACGCGCGCAAGGTGGCGGCAGCCTCCAGCGGTCTGTCGCCAACTGCCTGAAACGCGTTGCGGATCGGCTGCAGGACCGTCGGCAGGGCACATCGACGAATCGCGCCAGGCATGATCGATCGGAAGATCTACTTGAAGCGGATGGCGATCGGGAAAAGCACGCGCCGTCCCTCCGGCTGAGTCTCGTATCGATATTGCAAATGATCGACAAACTGGTCCGGAAAAATCCAACTGCTCGAGGCCATTGGATCTGTGGCTCAGACACGTCGGACGACGAGAAAGACATGCTTGTTGATGAGGGTAGAAATGCCATCGGCTATCGCGCCCGCAGAATCTTCATCGGGTGCGGGGATGCTTATGCGGCCGTAGCCGGTGCCGTACACCAGAACGTTGAACACATCCCTGCTGTCCGGCAGTTGCTCGCGGATGACGTGAACGTGGAGGTCACCATTCATCTTCTTGTCACTCGCGACTGCTAACTGCGCCTTCGTGGGACGCCGGACCTCGGCGGCAGAAATGCGATGAGCGGCCATGAGTTCACGAGCCTTGTCCCGCGCGGCCTTGGCCTCACTTTCGGTGCAGCCATTAGCGACCGTCTTGACAAGCAGCAGCTTGACCCTTTCTACGACCTTCTTGCGGTTATCAGCCATTGGATATTACTCCCAGCATCGAAGATCGCGCCGTATCGTCTTCGGGCCGTTCCAGGCGCAACAAAACCCTATTGACGGTGGCAGACTGCCATTGACTGCCGGGGCGTCTCGACGCCCATCGGGTTCGCTGCCTGTTACGCGATACCCGGAAAAGGTCAATGGTGGCTACCTTGCAGATCGCGGGAATGCCAGTCACCGGCTCGGGTTGCTCCCGTGCGCTGGTCGCGTATTCTCCCGAGGGCGGCAATGCGGCCGCGACGCGTAACGTGCCGGACCACGCGCGCAATTCGCTCGTTCATCCCACAATGCCGCCCGAGCGAATGCGCCACCTGTTTCGTTCATGCAGGCTGTGCTTCAATCACTTCAGGCAGCAGCATCCCGCCCTGTCGAGCCGACAACCTGTTCAGGCGAAATGCCATAGAGCGTTCGGCCCAAACTCGCATGAAGTCGGCGCCGCCTCCCGAAACACTAAACGTTTTAAAACCGTTGGCACGCAAATAGCTCAGAACTTCCCGCTGCGACTCTCGGTTCCAAGCAGCGTGGCCGATGGTGAGCGCTTGGCCGCGGGCCTTCCCATCCTTGAGGTGAGTTGATCCTGCCGGCGCCTGGCCTGCTGCTATCTTTTGATATGACGAGCTGGAACTTTTTCGGCACCGGCAGCTTCTTTCATTAACCGGAGGGAGAATTCCATGACCGACGAAGATTCAATGACCGATGAAGAAAGTGCCTGCCCATTCATCGCCAGCGATAAAGTCGTAGGGACCCCCGTCTATGGCCCTGACAGAGAGCCGTTGGGTTCGATTGAACGCGTCATGATTGATCTGTCCAGCGGCTGCGTTGAATACGCCGAATTGAGTTTCGGTGGATTTCTTGGCATCGGTAAGGATCATTACCCGATACCCTGGAAGTTACTGACATACGACACCGAGCTTGGCGGCTACGTTACCCACATGACCGGTCTGCCGAGCGAGCACGAGTCGACGCTTACTGAAGCGATCCTGGGTTAGGTCCGGCGCACGTCTCTAGTCGGCGGCTTCCGCGGCCGTGCTGCCGGGTTCGCCCTGGATGCAGCCGACAATACTCGCGACACTCCTCCGGCTCTCGCATTCAGTAGACTGGCAGGCCGCGCGCTCCTTATTTTCCCGATCGTGGTGATCGGTCGTCGTAGGATGTTGCTCGCGCATATTGCTTCGCTGGCTAAACAAACCGGCCTGCCCCAACAAGGAGATGGTGAGAGAGCTCGCCAGGACGCAACCGCGAAGCGTATGATGACCATTGCAGGCATCGGCGTGATTTGCGCGATGGCGATCGAGGCACTTGCCCCAGCGGCCAACAGCTCGCAAAAAGGCCGTGACTTTGTCCCCTGGCTTTGCCTCTCATGAGCGAGATCTTCGGGCGGGAGGGTTCGACGGGAGCCACACCCAAGAACTAGGACCTTCGGCGTCTCCTCATCAGTGATGTGGCTGCTATAATGGGCCTGCCGCGCGGAGGGCTGCAAGGCTCGTGGCTTGTCACATACCGTCTTGCCACATACCGTAATGGGAGATGGCGCTTGAAAACGGCCGAAGAGGAAGAAGCTGCGATGAGCAGCATGGAGATGGACCTGCCGGATGGGCAATCAGCCGATCCGGAAACTGCCGTAGGTCCCAAGCCACACGTCAGCTTTTGGATCAGAGAGTTACCTTTCAGCCTCGTGTTGATCCTGACCTTGCTTGGCGTTGCCTATACCAGTTTGTTGAAACAACCGATCATGGTCTATTGGGAGCTTCTGGCGCCGGTGATCGGATTAGTCTGTGTCAGCTCCGGATGGTCCCGCGCCATTGGCAGAACCGCGCGAATCCAGTTGATGGTGACGCAGGCGCTGCACTGGACAGCGTTTCTGCTCGTGATGAATCTGATCCTGTTGCCTAGCGTGGGGGAAATACTCAACGCCAATGCGACCGGGCTTGCCGTTCTCATGCTATTGGCGCTCGGCACCTTCACCGCCGGTGTTCATGTCCTTTCCTGGCAGATCTGCCTTCTCGGCATTATCATGGCGTTTTGTGTTCCGGCGGCGGCCTGGATCGAAGCTTCAGCTCTGATTGTCGCGTTAATCACGATAGCGGTCTTCGGAATCGGATTTATGCTCTGGTGGCTCTGGCAGGAAAGGCGCGCCCGAAAAAACCTGGGATGGCCTTGATAGGGCTGGTACCCTTCAGCCATGGGTCACTTGTGATCCGACGGTGGTGTCAAGGCCCGCCTGAGGTCCATCTCGGAATCGAGCTCGGCACCGAGCAGGATCACGATCGCGGAGATCCAGAGCCACGTCATGAATCCTATCACCGCGCCCAAAGACCCGTAGGTCTCGTTAAACTTGCCGAAATTGGCGGCGTACCAGGAGAACAGCGCCGAGACAATGAGCCAGAATAGTGTGGCGGCAGCGCTGCCCCATGTGATCCAGCGCCAGCGCGGCGCGTCGCGGCTCGGCCCGAAGCGGTAGATGCATGCGAGAGCCAGCGCGAGGCAAATGAACATGGCGGGCCATCGCGCTATGCGAACGAATAGATCCGTGAAGTCCGACACAGAGAGATAGTTCAGAACGACCGGCACGACGACGACCGCGCCCAGGGCAAGAATTACAAAGGCGATGGCGGCAATTGTGAATGCCAGCGACACTGCATTCAGCCTCACGAAGCCACGCTTTTCCTTTTCTCCGTAGACGATGTTCAAAGTATCGAACAGCGACCTCATCGCGGCGTTGGAACTCCAGAGCGAGATGGCAAGTCCGATGACGAACGTCAGGCTCAAGGCCTGATCGCTCCTTGGATGTCACGCGCGTGAGTTGCTCGCGCGCTACATCGAGGGCCCCGCCCGGCACGAAGCCGGATAGCTGGTCCAGATGCTTGGCGATCGTGCCAGGATCCGAAAAAAGGCCGTAAATGGAAACGAGGGCCGCGAGCGCCGGAAAGATCGCCAGGATGCTGTAGTATGTCATGCCCGCGGCGAGCGCCAGGATGCGGTGATCGCCGATATCGGCGTAGACCCGGAGCAGCACGCCCTTCCATCCCTTTGCCGGAATTTCCGATGGAGAGTTCTCACCTTTGGTTGCCGGGCCAATGGTGGATGCATCCCGTTTTGCTTCGGATTTCGGCTGCGTGTCCTCGGTTTTGGAAGCGACGAGACGCTCCACCAAAAAGGCGGTCGCCAGTAGACCTAGCGCCGCTGCAATGCTCCATCCGTCGCCGCCGGCCCGCCGCACGGGTAGGCTTTCCCGCTCGCCCATGAACTCCTCCACCCACAGCTAATCGTCGTCAGCGCACGGAGGTTCCCTTGTTCGCGCAAGGGAGCGCGGCACCTGATAAGCGCTTTGGCAGGGCGGCAAGTGCAAGCGGTAGAGTCACGACCGATATGAACAAAGCGATGAGCGCGGCGAACCGCAGGCGCTAGCTCAAGTGGTGCTGACGACGATCAGGAATTCCACGTTGGCTCAGAAAGCGACAGCACAAAAATCGCCTTCACCGATACGCAGGGATAAAGTGAAGCCTGGGATGAGGCGCTGCGACCGAAGCAACGATCCCCCGCGGGTTCCAATTGAGGCCTCCGACGACGACCGCGTCAAACGGGGTCGACCATGACGCGTGTCGAAGATTTCGGCAGCCTCGTTTCGAGCGTCGCAATCGTCGATTTGAGATTGTCACGTCTTGCGGCCAGCGTGCTCGCGAGCATGGTAGACTGGATATCGGAATGCCCTCCGACTCTCGATCGCTCGGTCTCGGCAGCGA
The DNA here is from genome assembly GCA_963806075.1 of uncultured Alphaproteobacteria bacterium. Taxonomy (GTDB): domain Bacteria; phylum Pseudomonadota; class Alphaproteobacteria; order Rhizobiales; family Xanthobacteraceae; genus Bradyrhizobium. The sequence continues at coordinate 195,393 of CAWDWT010000011.1, read as the reverse complement.
CATCGAAATCCAGGGCCTGAACAATACGGCGCAAGTCCTCGATCACGGTTCCGATGCGCTCGGCCTCGCCTGCTGATCTCCCGCGAATATTTTCAAAATGACGCTCTTGCTTCATATTGGGACTCCGGACGAACGAAGTTGGCACAACCGCCCTATGCGATCGGTGTAGGTCTTACTTCATGGCAAGAGCGATGCCAGAACGGCCACGGAAGACGACCGGCGACGTGAACGCCGCCACGCTTCGCCCCAAGCGAAGTTCGTTAACCTTTGTGAATGCGGGATTTTCCCGCCAATTGCACAATTGCGACCGAGCGCCAAATCAACATGGAGTTCCGCGTATGGTCGTGACCGAGATGGCTGCAATGATCCATCAGAACCAGCGCGGCTGGCCATTCCCGCTCTTGGTTCGCTACGAGGAGATCGCTGAATCGTACCGTACAACGGCTTGTGCAACGGGCCGTCCGATGCCGCGCGACCGGTTCACAGAGCCGAGACATCCCCATCTTCATGTTGCATGACCGAAGCGGTTGGGAATCGCGTTGCTCATAGAGAGTCGTGAAACAACAAGCGTCGCCGCACGCCGACGGCGACATAACATCGTAACATCGTTGATCGAAACTCTTTTGAGCCGCTCAGCGGGCTCGTTCGGCTTAGTGAGCAGCGCGACCGAACTCTTCGGCTCGCCACTGACCTCTTCCGCGACGGCTATATTGGCGTAGATCGACAAACCACCTACCGCGGTAAACCGAGGTAGACGGCTCGTCAGAAATTCGATTACTGCCAGCGCGGCCTACTCACGAAGCGGTTGCTCAGAAGCTTCGCAGGGCTCGCGCGCTTATGCATCCGAAGAGATATTAAGTGCCAACACTATCCTCGGTGTTCTCATTCCCTTGCTTGTTCGGGCTCAAGATCCTCGGTGCTGTGCTTTGCATTTTGCTGTTGCTGTCCGGCCTTCTGACCACCGCCCTGCTGTCCGGGCTTCTGACCGCCTTGCTGCTGCTGCTGGCCGGGCTTCTGGTCTGGATTCTGGTTAGGATTAGACATTTAAATCTCCACTTTTTGTCCCGCACGACGAGCGTGCCTTATGTCAACCGTCTGGCTTCGAATACGTTCCTCGCAAGCTAGGGTTCCATGAGAGTCGGTTCCGCAATCGGCGCATGGCCGCATGTTACACCCCAACTCTACGGCGGAACCCGTGGTTCTGCCGCTCGATGAAAGTTCCTCATCCAGGAAAATTTCGCGCGCCTTTGGCAAAGTCGGAAAATTCTTTTCCTTTCTGCTAGCGCTCCGTCCCAGTAGAGTGTCGACGATCGTTCGAAGCGCGTTGATTGCGGTCACGGCGCACGTTTAAACGCTGTCTAGGATAGGTAATATAATGAGTTTTGAAGCCGTACGAGACATGTCGTTTTTATGTCGGCGCAACGCATTGGGAGGAGTGACATGACGACGTCCGGGATCAGCGCTGCCGGCTATGTCGAGCACAAAAGCAGCGCAAACTTTCAATCAACCGTCGACCGCCTGGTAGCCGCGATTGAAAAAGCCGGAATGAGCGTATTTGCATCGATCGACCATGCCGGTGGCGCGAAGACCGTCGGAATGTCGATGCTGCCTTCCGTTGTGCTGATCTATGGCCAGGCTCGCGGCGGGACGCCCGTGATGCAAACGGATCCGGCTGCGGCCCTGGACCTGCCGCTACGCGTTTTGATCCGGGAAGATAGCAATGGCGATACACTGATCGCCTTTCATCCGATTCAGCAGACACTGGCGCGTTACAAGGTTCCAGCAGAACTTGCCGAGCGCCTTGCCAAGGCACAACAACTGCTCGTCAACTCGATTTGATCTGGCGCAGCGGATTTTATCGCCGGTCAATCAGCTGCGGCGGTCACCAGTGCGATCAGTTCGCGTCCATAGCGCTCGAGTTTCTTGTCGCCGATGCCGGGAATTTCGCGCAGTTGTTCCGGCGTGCTCGGACGTGATGCCGCGATGCCCTCGATGGTGGAATCGTGCAGCACGACATAGGCCGGCACGCCGCGCTTGCGCGCGACCTCGGATCGCCACGCCCTAAGGACACCGAGCAGGTTCGCATCGACGGCCGTGGCGCGCGAGGCGGGCTGCGGCGCCAGATCGCCGCGCCGCGATTTGGCCCGGCTCGGACGCTCGCGGCCGGGGATCTGCTCGCGCAGCATCACCCCGGTTTCGCCCTTCAGCACGGCGCGCGCGCTTTCGGTCAGCTTCAATGCGCCGAATGCCTCGCTGTCGGCCTGCAAATGGCCCATCGCCACCAACTGGCGCAGCACGGCGCGCCACTGCTTTTCGTTGAGCTCGCGGCCGATGCCGAACACCGACAACCGGTCATGACCGAATTGCGTGACCCGCTCGGTCAGCCGGCCGATCAGGACATCGATCAGGTGCATCGCGCCGAAGCGTTGCCCGGTCCGGTAGACGCAGGACAATAGCTTTTGCGCGATCACCTTGCCGTCGCGCACCAGCGGCGGCGACAGGCAATTGTCGCAGTTGCCGCATTTGCCGGCCGCGAACGTCTCGCCGAAATAGCCGAGCAGGCCGCCGCGCCGGCAGCCCGTGGTCTCGGCAAGGCCGACCAGCGCATCGAGCTTGCCGATCGAAACCCGTTTGAAGACGTCGGCGCCGGTGGATTCCTCGATCATGCGCCGCTGCTGCACGATATCCGACAGGCCATAGGTCATCCAGGCGCTGGACGGCTTGCCGTCGCGTCCCGCGCGCCCGGTTTCCTGGTAATAGGCCTCGATGCTTTTGGGCAGGTCGAGATGCGCGACAAAGCGCACATCGGGCTTGTCGATGCCCATGCCGAACGCGATGGTGGCGACGATCACGAGGCCGTCCTCGTTGAGAAAGCGATCCTGGTGGCGCGCGCGCACGGCGGCATCGAGCCCGGCATGATAGGGCAATGCCGGAATGCCGGCCTTGGTCAACGCCTCGGCGGTGCTCTCGACCTTGGCGCGCGACAGGCAATAGACGATGCCGGCGTCGCCGGCGTGACGTTCCCTGATGAAGGCCTTGAGCTGGGTCTGCGCGTTCTGCTTATCGACGATCTCATATTTGATGTTCGGTCGATCGAAGCTTGCGACGAATTGCGGCGCGTCGGCAAGCCCGAGGCGAGCAACGATTTCCTTTCGCGTCAATTCATCGGCGGTCGCAGTGAGCGCGATGCGCGGCACCTCGGGAAAGCGCTCGGCGATCACGCTAAGGCCGATATATTCGGGACGGAAATCATGACCCCATTGCGACACGCAATGCGCTTCGTCGATCGCGAACAATGCGATCTTGGCGCGAGAGAGCAGCGAAAGGCAGCGCGCCGTCAACAGCCGTTCGGGCGCGACATAGAGCAGGTCGAGATCGCCGGCAATGAGCCGCTGTTCGACGCTGTTGGCTTCGTCGAAGCTCAGCGTGGAATTCAGCACTGCGGCCTTGACGCCGGCTTCGGTCAGGCCCGCGACCTGGTCGCGCATCAGCGCAATCAACGGCGAAACCACGATGCCGCAGCCTTCGCGCAACAAGGACGGCAATTGATAGCACAGCGACTTGCCCCCGCCGGTCGGCATCAGCACCAGACAATTGCCGCCACCGGTGACATGACGAACGATCTGTTCCTGCGCGCCGCGAAAGCCTGATAGTCCGAACACGGCACGGAGCACCGCGAGCGCGTCGGAAGCGGCGTTGACCCCACGGTCGCGTGCCGAGGCGATATTGGAAGCGGGCATGTGGGATCAATCTGGATCAGGTCGATACTGCGCCAGCTTTATCCGAGATTCGCGGGTTCGCCTATTGCTTGGGCAAATATATGCCGGCGAACCGCAGCGCGGCGGCGACGCTCATGGCGGGAACGTTCCGGCGTACCGCCGCATCCAGCGCGTGGCGCAGAAGTTCCGGCGAACAGCCATAAGGGCTTGGCGTCGTCTCGACGTCATGGCTATAAAAGATCAGCCAGCCATTTTTATCGAGAGCCTCGTCAAAGGCGCGGTCGATCCCCTCGCGGTCGATCTGACGGTCGATCAGCGGCATGGCGCGCAGATATTGCAGATCCGCCGTACCACTGTTGATACCGGGAAGAATGCCGCGAGAGGAATGGAATGCGGCGCCGAGCTGGCCCTTCCGCAACACCGACCCGGTGCCGTAGGGATAGGCGAAGTTCTCGATCTTGATCGATGAGTCGAGCCCCAGCAGATAGCTGCGATTCTTCTCGCAGCTCCGCAGCCATCGCGGTTGCGGACAGGTCGGTCACGCGCGCGTGCGAGAAGGTGTGGCAGGCGATTTCATGGCCGCGGCGGTGAAGGCCGACAATGTCTTCGGCGCTGACGCCGGTCCAGTTGCCGGACCATGCGTCCACCAGCCCGCCGGCGATATAGAACGTTCCGCGCGCATCATATTGTTCGAGCATGTCGGCACCAACTTTCGCGGCGCTGATCGGCGCATCATCGAAAGTGAAGCTGACCATCGGACCGCTGTTGTTCAGCCTGGCCGGTGCGACGCGCAAATGTCGCGCCAGCCTGTTGCCGACGCGCGCTTTCAGATATGACCACGCCGCGTGCATGATATCAGTGCTTTCACAGAATCAGACCAATGCGTCTTTAATCGAAGATCAAGCAATCCCGCCGAGATTCGGACGTCATCGGACAGGTATTCGAGCCAGTTTCTGAAGATCGCTGCCGCGGCGACGCCGGTCGCGAGATCAGGACGAAGTGCGAGATGCGGGAGTTCGACGCTGAGTGGAATCTGGCGCTCCGCGATCGCCCGCTTCTGATAGTTGGCGAGCTTGCGTTCGGTCTCGGCGTTGAAATAGCCTGTCGGAAACGCCGGGAAAACATTGCGCTGGCGCGCCAGATAGCGGGTGATATCGCGCAGATATTCCCGCTGCAGCGACAGTGCATCATATTCCGGATGCCCCTGGAAGAAGACAAAATGGCTGCGCAATCGCTTGGCGAAGATGTCGACACCGGCGTCGGGTGATTCCGTCAGTAGCTGATATCCGTGTGCGGCCAGGTCCGCCTTGCGTAACGCATTGATGCGCGAATGCGCGATCTTGAGCGGCGAATTGATGTCCTTCATCAGCCAGTTATCGGCCGACCTTGGTGCAGTCGTAGACACCGGAGCACTTTACGTCGAGCCGTTGCCGTTCGATGCCGTCGAGATGCAGCACCGCCGCGTGGGCGGCTAGGCACGACCAGATCGCCGAACGCGTATTGGTTTCGGCCCAGTCGATCACATCGGTGAGGTCTTTCCAGAACGGCTCCTCGGGCAGCGTCGCGGCAATCGGCTCGGCGCCGGTGACGATCAAACCATCCAGCCGCAGGCGAGTGAGATCGGCGATGTCGGAGTAACGACCTTCCATCAGCGCCTTGGCTTGCGGCGAACGCTTCACCGATGGCAGCGAGAAACAGTGCAGGTGAATACGGCGGTTCCCCGCCGCGGCTTGCAACAGGTGCGCGAACTGACGTTCGGTGGCCTGAAGCGCGGGATCCGGCATGTTGTTGATCAGGCCGATGGTGAGGATCGCGTCGGCCGTTTTTTTATCGTGTTCGAACTGGTCGGCTGCACGCGGCTGCGCAGGTGCCAGCGCGGGGCTGCTGATACGTCGAGGTTTGTTGAACGACACGGTCATGGAATGTTCGGCTGATCTACTCCGCCGCTTCTTGCTGCGGAAAATCCAGGTTCGCCCGAGCAAGCGCCTGATCGATGTCCTCGATGATGTCTTCGAAGTGCTCGATGCCGATGGAAAGTCGGATGGTCTCCGGCAGGATACCCGCCCGGCGCTGCTGTTCAGGAGACATCTGGCGATGCGTGGTCGATGCCGGATGGCAGGCGAGCGATTTCGCATCGCCGATATTGACCAGCCGGGTGATCAGTTTCAGCGCATCATAGAAGGCCTTGCCGGCTTCGTGGCCGCCCTTGATGCCGAACGTGAATAGCGACGAGGCCTGGCCGTTCAGATATTTCTGCACCAGTTGGTAATAGGGGCTGTCGGGGAAGCCCGCATAATTCACCCATGCGACGCGCGGATCGTCGCGCAGGAATTCCGCGACCTTGCGGGCGTTTTCGACATGGCGCTCGACGCGCAGCGCAACCGTCTCGATTCCCTGCAACAGCAGGAAGGCGTTGAACGGCGAAAGCACCGAGCCCATGGTGCGCTGATAGACGCTGCGCGCGCGCTGAATGAAGGCCTCGGCGCCGAACTGCTTGGTGTAGATCAGGCCGTGATAGGATTCGTCGGGCTCGTTGAAGGCGGGAAAGCGTCTGGCGTGATCGGTCCAGGGAAAACGACCGCTATCGACGATCGCGCCGCCGAGCGTGGTGCCGTGACCGCCGAGGAATTTTGTCAGCGAATGAACGGAAATATCCGCGCCGTATTCGAAGGGCTTTAGCAGGATCGGGGTTGCAACGGTGTTGTCGACGATCAACGGCACGCCGTGACGATGCGCGACCTTTGCCAGCGCCTCGATATCGCACACGTTGCCGGCCGGGTTGCCGATGGTTTCCGAGAATACAGCCTTGGTGTTCTCGTCGATCAGCCGCTCGATCGCGTCCGCCTTGTCGCTGTCCGCGAAGCGGGTGTTGATGCCCTGGCGCGGCAGGATGTGCGAGAGCAACGTGTAGGTCGTGCCGTAGAGCTGCGGAACGGAGACAATGTTGCCGCCGGTGTCGGCAAGGTTGATAAAGGCATAATGCAGCGCCGCCTGTCCGGTCGCAACCGCGAGCGCGCCGACGCCGCCCTCGAGATCGGCCACGCGCTTTTCGAGTACTGCCGTGGTTGGATTGGCGATCCGGCTGTAGCGATAGCCTTCGGTTTCGAGATTGAACAGAGCTGCGCCGTGATCGGCGCTATCGAAGGCATAGGAAACCGTCTGGTAGATCGGAACCGCAACCGATTTGGTTACAGGATCGGGGTCGTAGCCGGCGTGAATGGCGATGGTTTCGTTGCGCATTGTCCACCTCTGCGTTGGCGGCACGCATTTCATCATGCGTTGTTCTCGCCCCCTTCTGTTTTGTAGTGGGGAGGGGGTAACGCAGCAACAATTCGCCAATAGATTGACGAAATAACCCTAATGGAGGTCAGCCAGTTGATTAAAATTTGAATGGAATAAAGTCGAAAGCAGTAACACTTTGCACAGTGCGAATCCGCAACGAAATTCTTATCAATTCCGGCGATAGTAACTGCCGGATTTTCGCGGTCCGTTTTGAAACCGCGCGTGGATGGCAATGATGGCGCAGACGACAGCACCGGTCAGCTTTTCGGAAACATGGACCTTTTTCGAAGGCGCATGGCATCAGGGCAACGTACCGATCATGGGCCCGCGCACGCATGCTGCCTGGCTCGCCTCGACTGTGTTCGACGGCGCTCGCGCGTTTGAAGGCGTCGCACCCGATCTCGATCGGCATTGCGCGCGCGTCAATCAGTCCGCCATCAATTTCAAGCTAAAGCCGGTGGTCGATACCGAAACCTGGCTCGGGCTGGCGCGTGAGGGCATTACTCGTTTCGCGCCGAATGCCGAGCTTTACATTCGGCCGATGTATTGGGCGCAAAGCGGAAGCGGCGGCGGCGTGCTGTTCGACCCGGAAACGACGAACTGGTGTCTCTGCGTCTATATCGCGCCGATGCCACAGCCGACCGGTAACGCGATTACGCTATCGCCATTCCGCCGGCCTACGGCGGAGAGCGCGCCGGTTCATGCCAAGGCGGCGTGCCTTTACCCGAACAATTCGCGCGCGCTGATCGAGGCGCAGGCCAGAGGCTTTGGTAATTGCCTGATGCTCGACATGCTCGGCAATGTCGCGGAGTTCGGCAACTCGAACGTCTTCATGGCAAAGGACGGCGTGGTATATACGCCCGCGCCGAACGGCACCTTCCTCAATGGTATCACCCGGCAGAGGGTGATCGAACTGTTACGAAGCGATGGCGTCACGGTGGTAGAGAAGACCTTGAACTATGGCGATTTCCTGCGCGCCGACGAGATTTTCTCCAGCGGCAACTTCGCAAAGGTGGCTCCGGTGATCCGGATCGACGATCGGTCACTGCAGCCCGGGCCGTTCTACAGCCGCGCGCGGAAACTATATTGGGAGTTTGCTCACAGCTGACAGTGCTATCGAGCTGTAGGGTATAGGCAACGGCAGCGCGCTCCCTCTCCCGTGGGGAGAGGGTTGGGGTGAGGGCGTATGCCCTGTCGATAAGCCGTAACCCCTCACCCGGCGCTACGCGCCGACCTCTCCCGATGGGAGAGGTGACTCGAAAGCGAGCCCATCGTGTAGCGGAAAGTTAGCTTGCTCTACGGGCCGTAAAGCACCAGCTCGGTGTCGGAAAGGTCGGCAAGCCGGGGTCGATGGGGGCCCTTGAAATATTTGCGGCCGCGCGCCTTGGAGAAGATGCCGACGAGGCCCGCGACCGGTCCATTGGAATCCAGAAGCACCGAAATCTTGCCGCGGCGAAGCAGCAGCCGGCCGATGGCGCCGGCGCATTGCACATAATCGGCGATATCGCGGCAATAGATCAGCTGCATCGCGGGTGGTGCGATCCAGCCGCGGCGTATCCGCACCGGCAACAGGATGAAAGGCAGTGCTTCGCCATCGGCGGTGCGGCATACCAGGCTGAGGCAGCCATAGCGGGCATGCCGGGTCAGTATCTCGACATTGCCGACGGACAGGCCTTCGATCGCTTTCGCGTCCGGGGCGACGGTTTCGACGGTCATGCGGGCGGGGACGGGCGACAGCATTGGCATCGAAAAGAACAACCCGCTGCAATAGGAGCTGAAGCCCTGCGTCTCGATGATCGGCCAGGTCCATGGCGCCGCGCTGATATTGACGTAGGTGACTTCCTTGTTCCTCTGCGCGATCTTGGTTAGCATCGGCGCGTAGTTGCGGAACGCAGGTTCGACGTACCAGCTCGACAGATTGCAGTAGATCGTGGTCTTCGTGCCGTCGTTTCGCGATGTGTACAGCAGCAGTAAAACGCCGATCGGCCTGCCGTTATTGTCGAGCATATAGCCAAAGCGGGGATAGCCGTCAGGAATCTCGCGGGCCGCCTGGCGGCGCAACCCTTGCATCCAGTAGTCACGTGACCGGCCCGTAAATCCATGCGTCAAGAGATCCGCGACCGCGTCGATGTCGGCGTCGGAGATTTCCCGGCAACGGATTTGCTGCGCGATGGTCAACCAGCAAGCTCCGCGGTCATGGTGCGCGTCAGGCTCAGCAATTCCCGGACCTTCACCGGCCATTTGGCGGCTTCGGTTCCGTGGGTATGAAACATGGCGACCGCGAGGCGATCCATCCCGAACGCCACGCAGCCGGTATGGGCCGGCTCGCCATTGGCGTCGGCGATGTCCCAGGTGGTACCGAAATGGTCGCGGTGATAGTTGAAACTCATGCAGGCGGTCGGCTGTTCTTCCGAGCGTAGCGGCACCAGCAATTCGAATTTCAGCGATTGCTGTTTCTGGCTGACCGCTTTCATCTGACCGACCCGGCCGAAGAATGGATCGCTCGCATAGTCCACCTTGAAGCTCAGGCCGAGATCGCGCGCGATCGCCTGGGCGCGTACCATCCAGCGCTCACGAAAGCCGGACACGTCCTCAGGGCTGCCGATGCAGACATATTCGCGCATCCGGAATGATTGCAGCCGGTCGAGATGGCGGGACGGTTCGGCGCGGAAGCAATCTGCGGCGACGTCGAAGCGCAGGCCGCCCTTGGGCAGCGGGCCGCGCTTCGCCGCGATCGGGTAAACCGGATAGCAGGCTGCCGGCGAGAGCACGAGATCGGCTGGCGAGAGGGACGTGGTCCAGTCGCCGCCGGCATCGAAACGACTGACGGCTGAATGAATTTCGCGTTCGGTGCCATGCAGGCCGCAGACGCAGCCGAGCAGATTGGGAAAGCTCTTCAGATAGCCGGATTTCTCGAGCTGGCCGCGGTTCATGACCGGCGGGAAGCGCATGATTTCAGTTCCGGGTTCGCGATGCCGGCTGATCAGGGTGGCGAGCCGTTCGACCACATCCTCGTAAAGCGCGGTCCGTGCGTAGACGCCATCGGTGCCCATCTTGTGGAACAGCTTGTCGACGAGATGATCCAGCGGGTCGGCCGATTGTGGCGCGATCTCGGGTGAATCGGTTTGGGCAAGATCATTCATGAGCGAGCTTCCATGGTTGCGGTCCTGCCGGTTCAATCGCGTAAGCTTGCCGGTACGCCGCTCATCAGGCTTGCGGTGGCAATGTTGGACAGGATGCGATCGTTGTTGATCATCAGCGGCGACGAAAGCACGTCGCGGAGCTGCCGGCCGACCGTGAAGTCGCCGTCATTGCGATATCCCGAGAGGCCGCAGGCCCGCATCGCGCTCATGACGGCGGCTACCGCAAGCTCGGAGGCTTCCACCTTCAGCAGGTTGATCGATGATTGAAAATCGAGCGATGATAATGCCCGCTCGTCATGTTCGATGGCGGCATAGCTGTCGAGCGTCACCGTTATGATGGCGCGCAGCTTGCTCAGCGACATCCTGGCCGCGGTGAAATGAGCAGCGCCCGGCGGCATTTGGCCGCCGGAGCCGCGGGCCGCCTTGCGGATGAACGCCTGCGCCCGTTCGACCGCTGCGGCGGCAATGCCCGCCCAGACCGAAGACCAGCAGAGATGAGCAACGGGCGTCATGGTCTGCGCGTGAATCCTGTCATAGGCTTCGGGAAAAACCTGTTGGGGCGAACCGCTCGCCTTCAACTCGAAGCCGGCGCTGCAGGTGCCGCGCATGCCGAGCGTTTCCCATTCCATGCTGCGGGTCAGCGTGTAATTGTCTTTGGTAAAAGCCACCAGCACCTGATCGGAGGAAACTGCATCGTTGGCGCGGCGGGCGATGGTGACGATGCCGTCGGCCTGCGCGCCGTAGGAGATCACGGTGGCATTGCGCAGCAGCGAAATGCCGGCGTCGGTGCATTCGACCGCGGCGGCGCTGGAACGGATGTTGCCGCCATTCTGTCCTTCGGTGGTGGACGACGCCAGCAGCAATTGTTCGGCGGCTACGCGGCGCATCAGCGCTTCGTGCCACGCGCTGCCGGTTCCGTGCCGAACCAGGCAAGCGACCTTGGTCTGATGCATCGCAAAGATCATCGCGGTGGAAGAGCAGGCGCGACCCAGCGTATAACACATATCGGTGATATCGAAGATCGAAGCGCCTAGGCCGCCAAACGCGACCGGGATCTGGGCGCCGAGAAGCTCTTGCTGACGAGCCGCGTCGATGGCGGCTTTCGGGAATCGCGCATCACGATCGACATCGACGGCATCCTTTGCGGCGATCGAGGCGACGGTAGCTGTCCGCTGCGCGAACGAGGAACCGAGGAGCGATTGGTTGTCGATGTCATCCGAGGCGGAATCGCGGAGCCTGGCTTCTTGAACGTTCATGCCGGTATGCCTCCAGGGTTTATCGGTGCGGAACGCTTGCGCCGGGATTGCAAACCGATGTCACATCATCGCCAATGGCGCGTCCGATCGAGACAAGGCTAAGGATTTAATTCAAATGCGTCGATGAAATTCAGGGTAAACGGATTTCATTTCAAAAGTGTCGGTTAATCGATTGTGCTTTGATGCCTAACTATTTCTATGATGCCGTAAACGCTCGCGTAACTGGCATTAGCGTTAAGGATGGAATGCGGGTTTGGATCAAACATGATTCACTATTTTTCAAATGGTGACGCCATTAAATGATGCTTATGGTTCGGCGTTCGCCGATAGATATGTCGACAGATGGAAAATCGAGATGCAGGTTCTTACCACCGATGTTCGCAACCGGATCGTGACGCTGGTCAAGGCGATCCTCGAACAGAACGCCATGAGCGTGCAAGTCGAGCCGGACACGCGGCTGGTCGATGCCGGATTGACCTCGATGGACATGGTCAATCTGATGCTGGGCGTCGAAGCCGAGTTTGATTTCACGATCCCTCAATCGCAGATCACGCCGGAGAATTTTCAATCGGTCAGTAGCCTCGAATTGATGATCGTCGGTCAGTTGCAAGCGGCAGCCTGATCCGGCCCGAGGCTTCAACTTCGGTAGGGCTGCGGCGGCCTTCATCAATCTGATCCTTTCCTCCTCGCGTTCCCAGCAAGAGAATCGAATCCGCGTCTTGCGCGGCATGAGACCATGGATTGCATCAGGGGCTTCTCGTTCTCGGCTTGGCGAACGAGCGCGCTGAGGTTAATGATTCAGCATGAAAACAATTCTTGGGACTGTTGCGGTCATGGCGTTGTTTTTTGCGGCGCCTGTTCAGGCGATCGTCGGCGGCGCTGCGCCGGCAGTCGAAGCTATCGGCCGCTCGGTTGTCACCATCGTCGGCTCGCGTGGCAACTCCTGCAGCGGCACCTTGATCGCACCGGATCTGGTGTTGTCGGTGGCGCATTGCGTCGGGCCTGGGGCGATCTACAAGATCGTCGAATACGGCAGGGATCGCCAACCCCAACTCAAGGAGGTCAGGAGAGTTGCCGCCCATCCGGGCTTTGACATCAAGACGATGCTGGCGCATCGCGCCACCGCTGATGTCAGTCTGCTGCAGCTCGAGACGCCGAAGGCCAATCCGTCCGCGATCGGAGTGCCCACGACGCCGCTCGCCGCGGGCAACCATTTTACCATCGCCGGCATCGGCGTTACCGTTCGTGGCAACGGCAAGAGCGCCGGCGTGGTGCGGTCCGCCGATCTGGTCGCGACCGGTCATCCCGGCACCTTGCAGATCCGTCTGGTCGATTCTGCCGCGGGTGGCACGCGCGAGGGGCTTGGGGCCTGCACTGGCGATTCCGGCGGACCGGTGTTCGAGGAGCAGCAGGGCAAGCAGGTTGTCGTTGGCATCGTCGATTGGTCGACCGGGCCGAACGGCACCGACGGTTGCGGTGGCCTTACCGGCGTGACGCCGTTGACGCTCTATCGCGACTGGATCGTGCAGATCGCGAAGCGCTGGGGCTCGACGCTGGTAGCGCCATAGCCCCCGGAAATCATGCTGTGCGTGCTCCGATGACGGCGCGCCGCGGCCGCGAATTTCGGCGGATTGCATTGATGGCGATCGCAACGCTGCGGTTTTCGATTGTCGGTCTATCGCGTCGGCTGCGACGGTGCGGCAATGCCGGCGAGCAGCACCGCCAGAATGCCGGTCAGGAAAATCCCGTCAAAGGTTCCGGCGCCGCCGATCGAGGCGACCGGCGCGCCAAGACCGCCGATTTTATCCAGGTTAAGAAGATCGGCGCCGATCAACGTGCCCATCGATCCCCCGATATAGGCCAGAGGCGGCGCATATTCGCGGGACAACATGAAAGCAAGGATCGCGGTGACCACGACTGGCACAAAGACCGGTACGGCGATGCCGATGCCGCGCACCGGCGTTGCCGAGGCATGGATGAAGAACGCGATTACGATGATGGCGAGAGCTGCTTTGAACCAGAGCTGATAGCGAGCGACCAGGTAGATCGACATCAGCGTCGGGATTACGGCGCCGCCGACATTGACCGCGATCACCGTACCGGGCCATTGCCCGACCATCGGCACGACATAGCGCATGCCAAAGAAATCGACGATCTCGCCGGACCGTTCCGGCGTCCCCGGCAGCACCGCAACCGGGATATTGAAATAGCTGCCGATCAGGGAGCCGCACAGCAACAGCAACGCGATGCCGGGCCCGACGCCAAGCCGCATATAGGCATAGCGGAGGATGCGAAGCTGAATCAGCAGGATCAGTCCAGCCAGCAGGATCGCCAGGATCGAAAATAATCCCGGCGTCATCGGCAAATAGTGAACCTGGGAATTCATGCGCGCGGTTCGGTCGTTGCTGTCGTGGAAACATCGCACGGGAGCGGCGTATTTTAAACAGGTTGTCTAAATAACTTTGGCGTCATGGGCGCAGTTCCGCTCATGATCCTATGCAGCGTCGCGTGGAGCAGATAGCGTTACGGCCCCGACGTTAGCGCATCGAACGGCCAGCAAGTCGACAGCACCAGTTCATAACGATCCGTCAGCGGATCGATGCCGGAGGCATCGAAACGCACCACCGAAGAGCCATCGGCGCGGTAGCGGAACGTTTTGCCGTCATCGCGGGTGACATCGATCTCGTCGCCGATCCTGACATTACGTAAAAAGGCAAAATGGGTGTCGCGGTGTGCGGAATAGACCGCGACGCCACGCTCGCCGGCATTGGGCGTCAATTCGACATGGCCCGGGCCGAACGCCAACGCCTGTCCGCTGCTGCCGGCGAGCACGACGGAGCTGGCGCCGATGCGCTTGACCTCGATGCGCGCGACCGGCCAGGTGTCAGCCCATGACCATGGCTTTGTCGCATGTCCGGTGGCGATGGCCGCGTCGAACGCGCGCTCCAGCAACAGCTGCGCCAGCAACGCCTTGGCGTGGATGTAGGCGCCCTGACCGAATAGAATGAGGCCGGCGACGGCGAGAAGGATGACAATGGTGCCGCGCATTTTATTCATCATCACGCCTTCACCCCGTCATTGCGAGCGAAGCGAAGCAATCCAGGGGCCGCATATGGAGCACTGGATTGCTTCGTCGCGGAGCCTGTCATCGGGCGGGCATTCGCCCGACCCGTTGGCTCCTCGCAATGACGATTTTGGCTCACGTCTCGCAGAGAAAAGGTGCGCGCGCGGCCGGGGGCGGGGAGGCCGCGCGCGCTTTGAAGGAGGAGTTGGGGATCTCCTCCTTTGCCGTGACATCAGCGCGCAAGGCGCCGACGCCGGTTATAGAGAGACAGCAACACGCTCAGCATCAGCAGGACCAGACCAGTGATCATCCTGATCTCCGCATCGGTCGCCGTCTTCGGCAGCCTGACCGTGTCGGGCATGATCGCAGGCTGCGGGCGTTTCGTCATGGCGGTCTGCACGTCGCTTGCATCGGCGCGGCGTTCGGCCGGCGGCTTTGGCAGTTGCGGGCGCTCGCCGAACACTTTGGCGAAATCCCAGCCGGCCGGCAGGTTAAGCGGCAGATCCGTGAGCTTCAACGGCGTGCCGTCAGGACGGCTCGGCGTCTTGTCGACCGCAACCAGGCTGGTCAGCCGGGTCACCAACTGGTGTTGCAGCGCCAGCGCCAGAATGGCCTTGTCGGCTTCTTCGGGACTGACTTGCCGCGTGGTGCGCGTCACTTCGGCATCGCTGATCTTGCGGCGCGCCCATAGCTTTGAAAGGCCCTTGCCTTCGGCAGTATTCGCCAGCGGCAAGGTCACGGTCCACGGCCGGTCGCCGATATGTCCCTTGATCTCGACCGAGCCCTGGAGCTTGTCGAGTTTGGCCGCCAGCACCAGCGGTTCGTCGCGATAGAGGTCGGGAAGGACGGCCGGCGCGATGTCGGCGCTGGCGCCGGAGAATTTCACCGCAAGGCCGGTCACCGCGGGGTTTTCCAGCTTGGCGAACAGTCCGCGCATGCGCTCCTCGACCTGGTCGACCGAGCCGATATGGGTGTAGGCGCCGCGCCCGAGTTCGGCAGCACGCGTCATCAGATAGGTGTTGGGCGCGGACCCGATGCCGACCATGAACACCCGCGAGCGGCCGCGCATCGCCGTGATGGTTTCAAACAATTGCTGCTCGTTGCCGATCTCGCCGTCGGTCAGGAATACCACCTGGCGCAGCGTATCGCTGTCACCATGGGCGCTGTCGGTCAGCGCGGCGCGCATCGCCGGCACCATTTCCGTGCCGCCAGAAGCCTGCAGCGCATTGACGAAAGAAGTCGCCTGACCGATATGCCCGGCATCGGCCGGCACCGAATCCGCAAACAGCACATCCATGGTGTGATCGAAGCGGATCACGTTGAAGCGATCGCCGGGCTGCAGGCGGCTGAGGCCGAAAATGAGACTGGCCTTGGCTTGCGTGATCGAGGTGCCACCCATCGAACCGGAATTGTCGATCACAAAGACCACTTCGCGTGGCAGCGGCTTGCGCACGGCCTGTTCGACGGTCGGCGGCGTGACGTAGGCGAGCAGATAGTCGGCATCGCCGACATGCTCGCGGAACAGCCCGACCGACGGCGCCTTCTCGGCCGCCGGCTTCCAGGTCAGTTCGAAATCGCGATCCGCCGGCACCTGGCCGTCGGCGAGCCGGATGACGCGCGTGGCGCTGTCGGGGCTCTCGATCTTGACGGCGTGATGCGGGCTCTTCACTTCGGCGAGCGGAAAGCCTGCGTTGAGATGCACGGTGATGCTGGTCGGATTGACCGGCCCATGTAGCGCGGGGTCCAGCACCTCGGGTGTAATGCGGTCGCGGTCCGGCACCGGATCCGAGGAGGTTGAGCCCCAGCCGCCGCTGTCCGCGCGCATGTCGACGCTCTGCACGATTGGCGCGGGATTGTAGCGCGGAGCAACCACCAACGGCACCCGAAGCGAAAATTCATCGCCGGACTGATGCACCGGCTCCTGATATTCGATCTGCACCAGCACGGTTTCGCCGGGGCCGATATTGGCAACCGAATTGGTGAAGATATTGGGCCGCTCCTGCTCGGTCAGCGCGGCCTTGCGCCCGGTCGCGCGGGCCTGCTCATAGATCACGCGCGCCTGCTGCCGTTCCTTGATGTCGCCGACAATGATCCGATCACCCACCACCATCTTGAGTGTATCGACCGCGCCACCCGCCGGCAGCGGATAGACATAGGTCGCCTCGACCCAGTCCCGCGTCGGGTTACGGAAGATTTGCGTGACGCGGGCGCGGATGGTCGGGCCGGATACCGTAAGGTCGACATCGACGCCGAGCCGGGTTGCATCGGCGTAGCCGTCATCGGTCTTCAACAGTAGCGACCCGGACCGTGCATCGGCGGGCCTTACGAAATCGGGTTGCGCATTCTCGGCCGACCACACCGGCTCGAAGCTTACAAACAAGGCTGCAAATCCCACCAGGAGCACGGCAGCGCCTTGCATCAGCAAAAGCAGGATCAGCTTCATGATTCGCAGCAGAGCCAATCGGCTCGCCGGTTCAGTCTCGTCGCAGATAGTCATTTTGTCGCTCCCGAGGGATGTGTCGTCTCCCCCGAGTTGTGCGAAACGGCGAGCCGCGGCGCGAGCAGAATGATCGGCATTGTTCAGCCGTTAACCAGCAGGCCGTGCCCTTTGGAAAGCGGCTTTGTGCGGTTTTGTGCCGGGATGTACGTCTGTTAGGATGAACCGAAGCAATCGCGGCAGCCGAACAGGGGTGACGATGCCGACGCCGGACAAGCAGCTTTCCGCCGAGCAAAGCCGGCATGTGGCGGAAACCATTCGCGAGGAGATCGCGCGCCGCCGGATCTCCAGGCAATCGCTGGCCGAGCAGGCCAAGCTCAGCCTTTCGACCCTGGAAAAGGTGTTGGGCGGACGCCGTCCGTTCACGCTGGCGACCACGGTGCGGCTGGAGCAGGCACTCGGCGTCTCCTTGCGTAAAGCTGAAGCAGCGCCGGCCGCCGCGAGCCCCGTCAACGGCGACATCGCGCCCGATCATCTCGGCGCCTATTCCCGCCGCGCGGTGACGTGGCTGGAGGGCGCCTATATCACGCTGCGTCCGTCGTTCGGCGACAGTGATGCGATCTATGCCTATCGCACCGAGATCGCATGGGACCCGGCCGCCTCATCGCTGGTGTTCCGTGAAGGCGAAAGAACCGACGCGAACTACACCCAGTTCGGTGAGGTCGCGGTGCCGAACCAGTCGGGCTTCATCTATCTCGTCACCAACCGGCACGGCCAGCATCGCCTGATTACGGTATCGCGCCCGACCATCCTGGGCGAGATGTACGGCATCCTGACCACGCTGCTGGCCGGGCGTGGCTCGTTGCTGACCCCGATCGCGGCGCCGATCGCCTATTTGCCGACCAGGATGATTGCGGCTCCCGACGCTCGGTCGGATTTCAGCCAGCGATGCCAATTACGCGGTTTATCGCGCGCATCTCAAGCGGACCGTCGAGGAGCCGTTCGCGATGTTCCTGCCGGGGTAGATCTGCGGGGCGCTGAACTCACGACGCATCCATGCACTACTCGCTCTTCCCGCGTGCGAGAGAGACGAGCGAAGCCCGCTCTGAGAAGGTTGCGGTGAGGGGCGCGGGCCGCGAATTCAAAAGATGAAAGGAGACTGAACGCCCCCTCACGCGGATCGCCCGGCGCGACTTTGTTTACCCCTCTCGTCCGGTCCCTTCATTGAGCCAGCACGCGACCTGATGCCGCGGGCCGCTGTCGGTCAGCACCGGCCGCTCCACCTTGCAGCGATCCATCGCGTAGCGGCAGCGGGTATGGAAGGCGCAGCCGGGCGGCGGATTGATCGGACTCGGCACGTCGCCGTCGATCAGCGGGGCAAGGCGGCTGGCTTTGGGGTCGGCGACTGGCACCGAGGCCAGCAACGCTTGCGTATAGGGATGGCGCGGATGGGCGAATATCTCGCGCTTTTCCGCGATCTCGACAATGCGCCCGAGATACATCACCGCGACGCGATGGCTGATATGGGCCACCACCGCGAGGTCGTGGGCGATGAACAGATAGGAGAAACCATGCGTGCGCTGCAGGTCGATCAACAGGTTGATCACCTGGGCCTGGATCGAGACGTCGAGCGCCGAGACCGGCTCGTCGCACACGATCAGCTTTGGCTGCAGCGCCAGCGCCCGCGCGATGCAGATGCGCTGGCGTTGTCCGCCGGAGAACTGATGCGGATAGTTTCGCATCTGGTCCTGCCGCAAGCCTACTTGCGCGAACAGCCCGGCGACGCGCTCCTGCTTTTCGCGGCCGGACGCCAGCCCGTGCACGGAAAGCGGCTCGCCGACAATATCGCCTGCCGTCATGCGCGGGTTGAGCGAAGCGAACGGATCCTGGAATACGATCTGCATCGAACGCCGGTGCGGACGCAATTCCGACTTGTCGAGTCGGGTGATATCGGTGCCGTTCAAGATGATGCTGCCGCTGGAAGGCTCGACCAGGCGCAGCACGCTGCGCGCCACCGTCGACTTCCCGCAACCGGATTCGCCGACCAGTCCGAGCGTTTCGCCTGTCGTCAGCGAGAAGCTGAGGCCGTCGACCGCATGCACCGTGCCGATCCGGCGTTGCAACACCCCGCCGCGCACGGCGTAGTGCTTGACGAGGTCGGTGACCTCCAGCAGCGGGCGTGACCCAGTCATTGTCGCGTTCATGGCGCGGCCGCCAGTTCGTCGGCGCGCCAGCAGGCCGCGAGATGGCCACCAAAATCTTGTAGCGGCGGATATTCCACGCGGCAGCGGTCGATTGCGAGCTTGCAGCGCGGCGCGAAGGCGCAGCCTGGCGGCAGGTTGGTCAGCGACGGCACCATGCCGGGAATTTCGCTCAGCCGCGCGTCGGCCTTGGCATCCAGCGTGATCACCTCTGGCATCGAGGCCATCAGGCCGCGTGTGTAGGGATGCCTTGGCTTTTCGAACAGCGCCTCGACGGTCGCTTCCTCGACCTTCTTGCCGGCATACATCACCACCACCCGCTGCGCGGTTTGTGCGACCACGCCGAGATCGTGGGTGATCAGGATCAGGCCGGTGCCGAGGGTCTTTTGCAGGTCAAGGATCAGGGCCAGGATCTGCGCCTGGATGGTGACGTCGAGCGCGGTGGTCGGCTCGTCCGCGATCAACAGTGCCGGGCGGCAGGCCAGCGCCATCGCGATCATCGCGCGTTGCCGCATCCCGCCGGAAAGCTGATGCGGATATTCCAGCGCCCGACGCTCCGGTTCGGAGATCCGTACCAGGCGCAGCATGTCGACCGCCTGCCTCCAGGCTTCCCTGGCGGGGATCTTCCGGTGCAGCCGGACCACTTCGGTGATCTGGTCGCCGATCCGCATCACCGGGTTGAGCGAGGTCATCGGCTCCTGGAAGATCATCGAGATGCGATTGCCGCGCACCTTTCGCATCTCGGGCTCATCGAGTTCGAGCAGATCGTTGCCTTCGAGCATCACGGAGCCGCCGACGATCCGGCCCGGCGGATCTGGCACCAGCCGCATGACCGATAGCGCTGTGACGCTTTTGCCGCAGCCGGATTCGCCGACGATCGCGAGCGTCTCGCCGCGGCGAACCATGAACGAAACGTCGTCGACTGCCTTGAACAGCCCAGAATTGGTGAAAAACACCGTGTGAAGGTTCTTCACGTCGAGAACTGTCTGTGTCGTGCGCGCTTCGCTCATCAGCCGCGCTGCCTGGGATCAAGGATGTCGCGCAGCGCATCGCCGAATAGGTTGGTACCGAACACCGCAAGGCTGATCGCGACGCCCGGAAAGATGACCAGCCATGGCGCGATGCGGACATATTCGGCCGCCGACTCTGACAGCATGCGGCCCCATGACGGGTAAGGCTCGGGAATGCCGAGGCCGAGAAACGACAGCGAGGCTTCGGTGAGGATGGCGGAGCCGAGCTGCGCGGTCGCCAGTACGATCAAGGGCGCGAGGGTGTTCGGCAACACATGGCGAAACGCGATGCGGGTCTCGCTCATGCCGATCGACTTGGCGGCCTCGACGAAGGGCAGTTCGCGCAGCGCCAGCGTATTGGCGCGGATGACGCGGGCGACCGTCGGGATCAGCGGGATCGCGATTGCCAGGATCACGTTTGGCAGCGATGGCCCCAGCGCTGCGGTCATCACCAGCGCCAGCACCAATAGCGGCAGTGCTTGCAGGATGTCGGTGACGCGCTGGAACACCAGGTCGACCCAGCCCGAGAGATAACCCGAGGCAAGGCCGATCAGTACGCCGATCGAGGAGCCCAATGCGGTCGAGCCGATGCCGACCGCAAGCGAAATGCGCGCACCATGCACGATCCGGCTCCAGACGTCGCGGCCAAACGAATCCGTTCCCATCCAGTGCAGCAGGCTGGGTGGCGCCAGGCGGTGCGCGGAATCGACGCTGAGCGGATCGAACCGGCAGACGAAATCGGCGAATATCGCCATCCACACGAACAGCAGCATGATGGTGAGGCCCGCGGTACCGAGCACGTAGCGCCGCGCGAGGAAGGTCAGCCGGCGCCAGCCATGCGTCGCATGAGCGCCGGCGCGCTTTAATTCGTTATCGTAGTTGACCACGGCCAAGTCGCGGCTCTCCCTACTCCGTGTAACGGATGCGCGGATCGATCACGGCGTAGAGCATGTCGACCGTGAAGTTGGTGAGCACCACGACCACCGCGATCAGCATCACCAGGTTCTGCACGATCGGATAGTCGCGCCAGCGCAGCGCCTCGACCAGGAAACGGGCGACGCCGGGAATGTTGAAGACGGTCTCGGTGACGATCAGGCCGCCGATCAGGAAGGCTGCCTCGATTCCGATCACGGTGATCACAGGCAGGATCGCGTTCTTCAGCGCGTGGCGATAGTGGATCGCGGATTCGGAAGCGCCCTTGGCGCGGGCGGTGCGGATGTAATCCTGACGCAGGATCTCGAGCATCGAGGAGCGCGTGATGCGCATGGTCAGCGCCGCGCTGCGAAAGCCGACCGCCATTGCCGGCACGCAGTAAATCGCGATCGCCTCCGACCAGGTCTTCGGATTCGGGTTGAAGATCGGCATGGTGTCGAACATCGACACCGACGCCATCAGGATCAGTAATCCGAGCCAGAACGAGGGCAGCGACAACCCGCTGAGGCTGACGACGCGCAGGATATAATCGAGTCGCGTGCCCTGATGGACGGCCGAGAGGACGCCGAGCGGAATGCCGATCGAGACGGAAAACGTCAGTGCCAGGCCCGCGAGCCGCGCCGTGATCGGAATCCGCGGCAGGATCTCGTCGAGCGCCGGCTTCTCCGAAACGTAGGAATAGCCGAGGTCGCCGTGCAGCAGGCCCCAGATCCAGTGCAGATATTGCATGGCGATCGGCTGGTCGAGCCCGAGGTCGCGCTGCAGGTTGGCCTTGTCGGACGGATCGACATAGCCGGCGGCATCGAACAGGATATCGACGATATTGCCGGGAACGATGCGCAGCAGAACGAAGATGATGATCGAGATCCCGATCAGGGTCACGAGCATCAAGGCGAGGCGTCGCACGATATAAGCAAACACCAGGCGATTCCCTTGGCTATTCCAGAAGTCTCGGCTATTTCAGAGTCTTCTTTGACGCATTTTCTTAAGCGAACCGGCATCCACTTCGTTCGAAAACGCTCTGGATCGGCCGGCCGCCTGTGGCCTGACGCTATTTGTCCAGCCAGACGTCTTCGAAACGATAGCCGTTGTAGGAACTGTTCACCATGATGGTTACGCCCTTCACATAAGGCTTCCAGCAGGTTCCGGTCCGGCTGTGGAAGATGATGGGACGGGCGACATCTTCCTGCAACTTCTTGTCGATCTCCCAAACCAGCTTCTTGCGCTTATTGACGTCGTCCTCGACCGATTGCTGGTCAAACAGCTTCTCGATGTCCTTGTTGCAGTAGTTAGTGTAGTTGCGCTCCGACCCGCAGGAATAATTTTCGTAGAACGACTGGTCGGGGTCGTCGACCGCGTTGCCGGTGAGGTTGAGGCCGAGCGCGTAGTCCTTGCGCGCGATCTTCGGGAACCATTGCGCGGTATCGACGACATCGAGCTCGGCGTCGATATAGATGCTCTTTAGCTGATCGATCAGGATCACCGCCGGATCGCGGTAAACCGGAATGTTGCGGGTCGAGACCTTGACGGCGAGGTGCTTGTCGGGGCCATAGCCTGCCTTTTCCATCAGCTTGCGCGCTTCGGCGCGGTTGGCTTCGATGTCGGGTCCGTAGCCCGGAATGCTTTCCAGCATTTCCTTCGGCATCGCCCACAGGCCGGCCGGGGCGGGAAGCATGGTGCCGCCGATATCGGCCTGCCCTTCGAACATGATCGAGATGAAGGCCTTGCGATCCAGCGTCAGCGCCAGCGCGCGGCGGATATCGAGATTGTCGAACGGCGGCGCGGATGAATTGATGATGATGTTGGTGGCGACGTTGTTCGGCTCCACCACGCATATCGCGGTCGGATCCTGCGACTTGACGTCCTTGAGCAGCGGGATCGACACCTCGGTCGGGAAGGTCATGTCGAACTTGCCGGCGATGAATCCGAGGATCGCGGTCGAACGGTTGGGAATGATGGTGAACTCGATACCGTCGAGATGCGGCAGGCCCTTCTTGAAGTAGTTCTCGTTGCGGACCAGCTTGATGGATTCGTTGGCCTTGAACTCGACGAATTTGAACGGGCCGGTGCCGATCGGGTGGGTGCGCATTTCCGCCGGCGACACGTGGCACGGATAGATCGGCGTATAGCCGGAGGCGAGCAGCGCCAGCAGCGCCGGCTGCGGCCGCTTCAGGTTGAACGACACCTCGTAATCGCCATTGATCGTGACGTCGTTGACCTGCTCGTACCAGGACTTGCGCGGATTCTGGCGGAATTTCTGCTGCGACTTTCCCATCAGCATGTCGAAGGTGCATTTGACGTCGGCCGAGGTGAACGGCTTGCCGTCGTGCCATTGCACGTCGTGGTGAAGCTTGAAGGTGAGGGTCTTGTTGTCGGCGCTCCAGGCCCAGCTATCCGCGAGGTCCGGGACGATGTCGTCCATGCTGTTCTGGGCGATGCTCTGGTTATAGATGACGAGGTTGTTGAACACCGGCATGAAGGGAACGTTGACCGAGTAGGTTGCTCCCTCATGGATCGAGGCGCTGCCCGGGCTGTCGCGGTGATACATCCTGAGAATGCCGCCCTGCTTGGGCTCGGCCGCGGACGCAACCTGACAGGCCGACAGCAGCGACAACACCGCAACGGCCAGCGCTTGCACGCTCCGCATCAACACCTCCCTCGGAAGCCCAGCCTCATCGTGGGCCGTTGATGTCAAAGATACCATGGCGAGACAGGCAGGCAACCGGCAACGCCGGATCCCGATATTGGCACTTCGGATGAAGTCCGCCGGCGCCAGACTGTGGCAACCTGGCGCAGTCTTTTAGCAGCGTCCGGCGCATTTTGGCGCCCGCCTTGTCCGCGTAACAGGTGATGCTTCGAATATTCCGCTGGCCGCCGGATATCTTTGCTTGCATCGATGCCATTGCAGGTATTGAATTTGATCCCAATACTTATCAGCTTTAATTTTATGATTCTGATCCTGATAATTTTGACGGCGATTGGTGTCCTTGTTCTGGCCGAGCGGAGCGCCGAGCATCTTCTGTTGGCGATCGCGGCGTTCTGCTTCAGCGCGGCGGTATTCCTGTTGATGGTCGCGGATCTCGACAGGGCGATGTTGCTGGCTTGCGTGCTGGTGACAGCCATCACCGCGGCATCGACCATCAAGTATAATCACAGCGCGCTTAAGCTGGTCGTGACTGACTTGCCGTTGCTGTTTGCCGGCACGGTTCCATTTTTCATCGTGCAGTACCCGCGTGCCGTATTGGCGGCCGTGACCGGAACCGTTGCGCTGGTTTCGGCTGCGGTCGCGATTCTGATCTACGGGACCGGACCGCCGGTTGCTCCGGAAGTCCGGGTTTTGCTGTTCAGCCTCGCGCTTGTTTGCATTGCAATAGCCTACATGGCCAGCGGCGGCGCCGTTTCCTTCCAGCGCATCACGGCCCAGCGGCGATGCTTTTACTCAACCTTCATGGCCTCGCTGATCGACCCGCACTCCTGGTGGCAATCCAGCGGGTTGGCGCTAAGCGATATTGCCAATGACCCGTTGCCGCTCATGGCGGCCATACCTGCCCGCACTGCCAACTATCCCGACATTATCATCATCCAGCACGAATTGATCTTCGATCCCCGCGTTCTCGGCCTTCCCGTCGAGCCGACAGTCGAAGAATTCCTGTCCCCAAAGAATGGCCTCCATGGAATCCTCAACGTCGATATTTTTGGCGGAGGGTCGTGGCAGTCCGAATTCAGCCTGCTCACCGGTCTTTCAAGCGCAAGCTTCGGTTCGAGAGCCTATTATCTCTTCAAGCGGGGGGCGGGCCGATTCCACAGCAGCCTGCCCCTTTCGCTGTCGGCGCTCGGATACAAGACCATGCTCACATCGAGCTGCCGTCGCAGTTTCCTCAACTATGATGAATTTTACCGGTCGATCGGCGTCAGCGAACGCGTTTTTACGGACGATTTTCCTCCGCCATTCGATGTCGGCCTGTTCGAAACGACCAACTCCGACGCCTTCTTCTTGAAGGCGGCGCTCGCGGCTCATACCCGGAATTTGGCAGACGATCCCGCCCCTCGTTTTCTCTATGCGTTGACCAACTTCAATCACGGGCCCCATACCAGACGACTGGCAGCTCCCGGGCAGTTTGAGAACGAACGCGCGTTTGCCGCGTCAAGCCTGCCCGACGCCCGGTACGTCGAATATTATGCAAGACTTGCGGAAACAGCCTCGACCTGGAAAAGGGTCAGAGCGGACCTCGCGGCCAAGTTTCCCGAACGGCCGATGCTCATCGTGCACTACGGCGATCATCAGCCCGTCCTGGCAAGGCAGATCGGTCGGAAACTCAAACTCCGCAACGATGAACGGCGCGCGTTCCGCACATTTTATGCGATCGAAACCCTGAATATTCCCGATCGTCGTGCCTGCGGGGCGGGCGCGGACCTGGATATCGCGTTTCTGGGCACGGTTGCCTTGCAGCAGGCGGGCCTGCCGCTTGATCCGATATTTGCTACCCGCGCCAGCTTGCTGGAGCAATGCCGGGAAACCTACTTTGCATCCGCCTCCGAGCGAAAGCGCCGTTTCCACCGTACGCTCGTGGATCTGGGCATGATCGATATGGCGCCGGGCGTGCAGCGCGGGCGCCATTCGTCTGCGCTGCCAAAAACCCGTTCGGCCTTTTCCACGGCCTGCCGCTCAGTGTTCAGGAAGTCCCGTGGCCTCGGCGATCGAGACCGGCCGCTGTGAATGCAGGCTGCTCCTGAGTTTGTTGCGCGTGCCTGCCTCACTCGTGATAGCGAACGGTCAGGAACGCGCCGAGGCCTTCGCCGACAAAGCCGCCTGCGCCGTTGGCGGCGACGAAATACAGTCTGTTGGTGAAGTTCTTGACGTTGAGCTGAACACCCCAATTCGGGTTATCCCAGCCGAACATCAGATTGCCGATCACATAGCCTGGAACGGAATTGACGTTGGTGGTGTCGCTCCAGGTTCTACCGGCGCGCGTCTCGATCTCGGTTCACCGCAGATCAATTTATTCCACCTAGGTGCGTGTACGAATTCAGCCGGATTCAATGCCGGTAAGCAACCTTTGCAAAAATGACGTGAAACGCAGCCAATATTTCGCTTGCTACCCGTTGGTTCTTGAACAGACTTAGGGCCAATCATCATCTTGATCCAGCCGCTCCGGTGGCCGCCGCCATCGCGGCAAGAGTGCAGGGGAGATGCAAGTGAGCGCGGCGCCAAAATCGGAGAAGTTGGCTCAAACGATAGATTTTAAGCTCCCCTTACGCCACGGGCTTGGATCACTGGCCGTGTTGCTGGCGGTTGTTTTGTCCGGTTGCAGCGAAAAGCCGGCGCCGCAGGCTGCGGCGGCCCCGCCGCCGGTGACGGTCGCGCAGCCGGTCAAGCGTGCTGTCACCGACTGGGATGAATTCACCGGGCGTTTCGAGGCCGTCGAAGAGGTCCAAGTGCGCGCGCGGGTTGGCGGTTTTGTCACCAATGTCGAGTTTAAGGACGGTGACACGGTTCATGCCGGCGACTTGCTTTATCTGATCGATTCTCGCCCCTTCGAGGCCGTCGCTGAACAGGCGGACGGCCAGCTTGCGGATGCGCGCGCCAAGGTGGAGCTTGCCAAGCGCGAGCTCGATCGCGGCTTGAACCTGGTCCAGACCAGCGCTGTCTCCGAACAGGTCGTCGACCAGCGGCGCCAGGCTTTGCAGGCGGCGCACGCCGCGGAGTTGGTCGCCGAAGGCGCGCTGAAGGCCGCCCAGCTCAACGTCGAGTTCTCTCACGTGCTGGCGCCGATCGCCGGCCGCGTCAGCCGCCATCTCGTCAGTGTCGGCAATCTGGTGCAGGGCAGCGATGGCGGCACTTCGACCCTGCTCACCAGCATCGTCTCGCTAGATCCGATCTATATCTATTTCGACCTCGACGAGGCAACCTACCTCAGGAACAACAAGCTCTGGTTCGAGGGCAAACGGCCGAGTTCGCGCGACACCGCCAATCCGGTGCAGGTGACCTTGGCTGGCGAGACCAAGCCGTCGCACGAGGGCCACATGGATTTCCTCGACAACCGGCTGGATGTTTCAACAGCCACGCTGCGCAGCCGCGCGGTGATCCCGAACCATGATCTTTCCATCCTGCCCGGGCAGTTCGGCCGGGTACGGTTGATCGGATCTTCGCCCTATGAAGCGCTGCTGCTGCCCGACACCGCGATCGCGAGCGATCAATCGCGCAAGATCGTGTTCGTGGTGAAGTCCGACGATACCGTCGAAGCGCGGCCGGTTACTCTGGGCCCGCTCGACGATGGGCTCCGCGTCATCCGCGAAGGCCTCAAGCCCGACGATCGCGTGATCGTCGATGGGCTGCAACGCGCGCGCGTCGGCGCCAAGGTCAGTCCGCATGAGGCCAAAGCCGCGCCCGCCGCCGCGCCGGCCGGTAACAAGCCATGAATCTCGGCACGCTTTCCATCAACCGGCCGATTCTGGCGATGGTGCTGTCGATCGTGCTGCTGATCGTGGGCACGCTCGCCTACCGGACGCTGCCGGTCGCCGAATATCCCGAAGTGGTGCCGCCGACGGTGGTCGTCTCAGCGCAATATCCGGGTGCATCGGCGCAGACCATCTCGGACACGGTCGCAGCCCCGATCGAGCAGCAGATCAATGGCGTCGAGGACATGCTGTACATGTACAGCCAAGCCACCTCGAACGGACAGCTCACCATCACCGTCACCTTCAAGCTCGGCACCGACTTGGACAAGGCGCAGGTGCTGGTGCAGAACCGCGTCGCGATCGCGCAACCGCAATTGCCGGAAGAGGTGCAGCGCAACGGCGTCGTCACCAAGAAGAACTCGCCCGATATCCTGATGGTCGTGTTCATGCTGTCACCGGACGACAGCCTCGACCAGCTCTACATCTCGAACTACGCGCTGCTTCAGGTTCGCGACCAGCTGCTGCGGCTCGATGGCATCGGCGACATCCAGATTTTCGGCGCCCGCGATTATTCGATGCGGTTGTGGCTCGATCCCGACAAGATCGCCAACCTCGGCATGACCGCCGGTGACGCGGTCGCTGCGATCCGTGCCCAGAATTTGCAGATCACCGGCGGTCAGCTCGCCGCCCCGCCGATTGCCGACCGCGCATTCCAGCCGAACCTGACCTTCACCGGTCGTTTGAAGGACCGTGCCCAGTTCGAGGACATCGTGGTCAAGGCAGGGAGCGACGGCCGCATCGTGCGGCTGCGCGACATCGCCCGGATCGAGCTCGGCGCGCTTGATTATTCCACCAACAGCTTCGAGCTGCGGAAGACCGCGGTCGCGATGCTGGTGACCCAGCGTCCCGGATCGAATGCACTTGCGACCGCCAAGGGCATCTCCGACACGATGGTGAGGTTGAAGGCCAGCTTTCCGAAGGGGCTGGACTACGATATCGGCTACAACCCGACCGAGTTTATCGCCCAATCGATCCACGAACTGATCAAGACCATCTATGAGGCGATGATCCTCGTCGTCATCGTGGTGCTGGTGTTCCTGCAGGGTTGGCGCCCGGCCATCATCCCGATCATTGCGATCCCGGTCTCGCTGGTCGGTACCTTCGCGGCAATGGCGGCACTTGGCTACGCCATCAACAATCTGACGCTGTTCGGCCTTGTGCTCGCGGTCGGCATCGTGGTCGACGATGCCATCGTCGTGGTCGAGAATGTCGAGCGGCATCTCGAACACGGCATGAGCCGTCGCGATGCCGCATTGAAAACCATGGAAGAGGTCGGTGGCGCGCTGGTGTCGATCGCGCTGGTATTGTGCGCGGTGTTCGTGCCGACCGCGTTCCTCGGCGGAATCACCGGTCAATTCTTCCAGCAATTCGCCGTCACCATCGCGGTGGCGACTGCGATCTCCTGCTTCTGTTCGCTGACGCTGTCGCCGGCGCTCGCCTCGCAGATCCTGGAGATGCATGCGGACAAGCGGCCGCCGGCTTCCTGGAATCTGATCGCCCGGGGCTGGATATGGTTCACCGGGCTATTCAACCGCGGCTTCGACTGGCTGTCGAATTTCTACGGCAACCTCGCGGGCTTCGTGATCCGCCACCGCGTGGTGATGCTTCTGGTTTATGCCGTGCTGATCGGGAGCGCCGGCTGGCTGATCGCCACCACGCCCCAAGGCTATATTCCGGCGCAGGATCGCGGCTACGTCATCATCTCTGCGCAATTGCCGGGCGCGGCCTCGCTGGCGCGGACCACCGAGATCGTTCGCAAGATCGAGAGTATTGCGCTGGATACGCCTGGAATCTCTCACATCGCGGTCTTCGCGGGCCTGTCGGGCGCAACCCGCACGCAGGCGAGCAACTCCGCCGCGCTGTTTCCGGTGTTTGAAGAACCGGAAGCGCGACTGAAGAAGGGTTTGACCGCAAGTTCGATCACCGGCGAACTGCGCAAGCGGCTTGCGGCGATCGAGGGCGCCTTCATCATCGTGATTCCGCCGCCGCCGATCCCCGGCATCGGCACCGGCGGCGGCTTCACCATGCGCATCCAGGATCGCCAGGGCCGCGGGCCTGAGCTGCTCGCGGCCGCTACCGACGAGCTTGTCGCCGCGGCGCGCAAGTCGCCGCTGCTGCTCGCGCCCACCGTTTTTTCGCCGTTCTCGGCCAACACCCCCCAGGTGTTCGTCGATATCGATCGCGTCAAGGCGCAGAAGCTCGGTGTTCCCATCCAGAATATCACCGACACGATCGAGACCTATTTCGGCTCGACCTATATCAACGACGTCAATCTGTTCGGCCGCACCTATCACGTCACGGCGCAGGCCGACCTGCCGTTCCGGAAAGAGCGCACCGATCTATCGCGTTTGCGCACCCGCAACGCCAATGGCGACATGGTGATGCTCGGAAGCGTCGTGGACTTCAAGGACGTCTCGGGGCCGGACCGGGTCGCGCGCTACAATCTCTATCCCGCGGCCGAGCTGCAGGGCGAGGGCCGGCCGGGCACAAGCTCGGCGACCGCGATCGCGGCTATGAAGAAGCTTGCAGAGGACACGCTGCCGAGCGGGTTCTCCTTCGAATGGACCGACCTGTCCTATCAGCAGACAACCAGCGGCAATGCGGGCCTGGCGGTTTTCCCGATTTGCGTGCTGTTCGTCTATCTGGTGCTGGCGGCGCAATATGGTAGCTGGACTCTGCCCTTTGCCGTCCTCCTGATCGTGCCTATGTGCCTTTTGGCCGCAACCATCGGCGTGCGGATTATGGGACAGGACGTCAATATCCTGACCCAGATCGGCTTCGTGGTGCTGGTCGGGCTGGCCGCCAAGAACGCGATCCTGATCGTCGAATTCGCCCGCGACATCGAGAACGAGGGCCGCGACCGGCTGGAAGCCGTCATCGAGGCCTGTCGTTTGCGGCTGCGCCCGATCCTGATGACGTCGTTTGCGTTTATCCTGGGCGTGTTGCCGCTGGTGGTGTCCAGCGGCTCGGGCTCCGAAATGCGCCAGGCGGTCGGCGTCTCCGTGTTCTTCGGGATGCTGGGGGTGACCCTGTTCGGGCTGATCTTTACGCCGATCTTCTACATGGTGGTCCGCGGCCTCGCCGACCCGCGGCCACGCTCCTGATACGACTGGCCTCATTGAAATAGATAGGCGACCGCAGGGCTATAAAATATTGTGCGAGCCACGAAACTGGGGAAGCGAGAGATGAAATTGATGTGGCTGGCGGCTGCTGCGATCGGCGGCCTTTTGATCGCGGGCCCGGCTTCGGCGCAGGGCGTCAAGATCGGCATCCTCAACGATCAGTCGGGAGTTTATGCGGATTACGGCGGCAAATATTCCGTCGAGGCGGCGCGCATGGCGATCGAGGATTTTGGCGGCGAAGTGCTCGGCCAAAAAATTGAGATGGTCACCGCCGACCACCAGAACAAGCCTGATCTCGCCACCAGCATCGCCCGGCGCTGGTATGATACCGAAAACGTCGACATGATCACCGAACTGACCACCTCGTCGGTGGCGTTGGCGGTGCAGCAGCTGTCAAAGGAAAAGAAGAAGATCGACATCGTGGTCGGCGCTGCGACCTCGCGCATCACCGGCGATGCCTGCACGCCCTATGGCTTCCACTGGGCCTTCGACACCCACGCTCTCGCGGTCGGCACCGGCGGGGCGCTGGTCAAGGCGGGCGGCGATAGCTGGTTTTTCCTAACCGCCGACTACGCGTTCGGCTATTCGCTGGAAAAGGACACCAGCGAGATCGTCACGGCAAATGGCGGCAAGGTCCTCGGTTCGGTCCGCGTCCCCCTGAACTCGTCGGACTTTTCCTCGTTCCTGTTGCAGGCGCAGAGCTCGAAAGCGAAGATCATTGGCCTTGCCAATGCCGGGCTCGATACCACCAACTCGATCAAGCAGGCTGCCGAATTCGGCATCGTCAGCGGCGGTCAGAAGCTCGCCGGCCTTTTGGTCACGCTCGCCGAGGTGAACGGCCTCGGCTTGCAGACGGCGCAAGGCATCGTCCTCACCGAAGGCTTCTATTGGGATCGCGATGACAAATCGCGCGCTTTCGGCGAACGCTTCTTCAAGCGCACGGGCCGGATGCCGAGCATGATCCATGCCGGCACCTATTCGGCGACGCTGCAATATCTCAAGGCGGTCAAGGCCGCGGGCACCAAGGATTCCGATGCGGTGGTCAAGAAGCTGAAGGAAATGCCGGTCGACGATGCCTTCGCGCAGGGCAAGGTGCTGGAAAACGGCCGCATGGTGCACGACCTCTATCTGTTCGAGGTGAAGAAGCCGTCGGAGTCCAAGAAGCCCTGGGACTACTACAAGCAACTCGCGGTCGTGCCCGGCGACAAGGCGTTTCCGTCCGCAAAGGACAGCGGTTGCCCGCTGACGAAGTGAGAGCGCCTTGCCAGGCTTGCGCGGCAAGACTGGCAAGCAAAACTGGTTGCCTCGTCGCTGCCCTCCGGGCTATTGCGGCCCTCAATAGCCGGTCAGCTCGAGGTAGCCGACGCCGGCATGGCTGCCGGTGAAATCGATCGGCCCTTCCCAATAAGGAGAAGAACTGATCCCCATCCAGCTTTTCGTATTGAGCGCGGTACATTCGATCGCCATGCCGTGTGCCGGAATTTCGATGCGCCAAGTTGTCGGCAGCTTGCGCGTCCCGATTTCCGTGGTCGCGGTCGGCGTCATCCGGATGCCGGACGGGGGAATCTGCTGCGGCTTGCCGTCGGATGAAATCCAGTTGCCGGTGCTGTAATTGCTGCCGTCGGTCTGGCGGATACGGTACAGCATCAGTTTTTCGCCTGTCTTCAGATGCAGCGCGAGCCAGTCCCATCCGCTCTGATCGGGTGCCAGCGGCTGGCTGCTCCATTCCCGGTCCATCCACGCCATTCCGGTGACCTCGACTGGCTTGTCATCGATGGTAAGGCGGCCAGCCGCCTTGAAGAACGGTTGGCTGTAATAATACGAGGCCTGTTCGTGCTCCGATTTGCGGCTGTAACCGGCGTCGCCCTGCAACACCAAGCCTTGGTCGGCATCGAGCCGCAGCGCATAGCTGAAATCCTTCCCCGATGCGCTCAGGGCGAGCGGCGCGATCCTCGTCGCATCCATGCCGTCGAGCCCCCGCATGTCCCAAGAGTTGATCCAGGCATGGAATGGATTGGCTTCGACGCCAGCCTGGCCGACGCCGCCGCGTGCAAAGGTTTCGCTGAAGCGATGCAGGTCCGCGCGCGTCACCGCCGCCTGGCCCATCCAGATCTGCTGGTTGGCCCATCCTTGTTGCGGGCCGCCGGGCTTTAAGGCCAGACGAAACAGGGTCCATTGCGTGCCATAGGCATTGCCGGTGGAGTCCGTGAGGTTCGCGGTGACGTACCACCACTCGATCCGGTAATCCGGGTGCGGGCCGAGATCGGCCGGGAAGGAAAACACTCTCCCTGGAACGACGGTTGCGAATCCTTCCACCGAATTGTCCAAGCCGGCATAGCTTTGCGCGAGTGCACGCCTCTGGCCCAAACCGAGAGCGAGGGCGGCAGCGGTAAAGGTGCGGCGGGAAATCGTCATCCTATCGCTCATCGGCGAAAATCTTGATCAGGCTGGCCGGTTGCATGCGCGCCAATTTTATCGCCGGAATCAGCGCCGCGGCCAATGCGGCAAGCATTGCCACGGCAACCAGTTCGATCAGTTGCAGCGGGAACACGGCGAACGGCAGCCGCCAGCCGAACGCCTTCACATTGACGACCGCGATCAGGCACCACGCCACGCATAATCCCAGTGGCAGCGCCAGCAAGGTTGTGATCAGCGCCACCGACATGGTCTTCAATAACTCGATCGACGCGAGATGCCTTCGGGTGATGCCGACCGCCCACAACGGCGCGAGTTGCGGCAGGCGGGAATTGCCCAGGGTCAAAAGGCTCGTCAACAGCGCGATGCCGGCGACGCCGAGTGTGAAGGCATTCAGCGCCGCGGTGACCGCAAACGTTCGGTTGAAGATGCGCATTAAGTCGGCCTTCAGCGTGGCCTGGTCGAGCAGGTTGCGGCCATCGAGGCGGTATCTGGTTTGCAACGCCGTCATCAACGCGGGAATTTGCGCCGGCGCGACGCGCAGGCCCATTCGTGTCTGCGGAATGGCGGGAAAATGCCGGAGCAAGGCTGCAATGTTGACGGTGATCTCGCCTTTGGGGTTGCCGTAGTCGGCATAGATGCCGACGATCTCGAGCGTCCAGATGCCGCCCGGCGCCGGCAGTTCGATGCGGTCGCCGAGTTTGAGGTTGAGCCGCCGCGCCAGCTGCTCACTGACGAAACCGGCTTCGCCCGGACGAAGACGAACCCATGCATTGGCAACCGATTGCAGCAGCGCCCAGTGATCCCGATAGATGGAATTATCGGACAGGCCGACGATCTCGATCGGCGCGCCACCGAGTTGCGTTTCGGCGCGGCCGCCCGGCAGGATCGCTTCCACTTCTGGCCGCTGCCGCAGCCATGCCTTGATGTCGTCCGCCTGCGCGTTGTCGGCGGCGTTGATGTAGATGTCGGCGGCGAGCCGGCCATCCAGCCAGGTGGCGAAGGTGCGGCTGAACGTCTCCACCATGGTGCCGACGCCGATATTGACCGCGAGCGCGAGCAACAGCGCCATCAGCGCCAGCGACAATCCCGAAAGCTGCTGGCGGCTGTCGGCCCAGAACCAGATTGCAAGCGCCTGACGCGTGCTGCGCTGACCGAGCCACAGCACCATTTCCAGCATCGCTGGCAGGATCAGTGCCGCACCGAGCAGCAATGCCCCGAGCACGGCAAACCCGGACAATAGCGAATCGCCGAACCACAGGAGAAGAGCCGCGGCGGCGAAGACGGCGACGGCGCTCGCGGCTTGCAGGGTCAACCAGCGACGCTGGGCCTGCTGCCAGGCCTGCGGCTGCGCGATCGCCAGTACCGGAAGGCGTATGGCCTTCAACAGGCTTGCGGTCGCGGCGAGCAACGCGCCGATGATGCTGATGGCGAGGCCGGCGAACCACCATTGCGGCTTCAGCGTCAGCTCTCCCGGAATTTCCGCGCCATAGAGACCGCGCAGGCTCGCGGCGACATCGGGCAATAGCGCCGCCGCGATCAGATAGCCGCAGACAAGCCCGATCAGGCCCGCAAGCAGCGCCAGCGTTACCAGTTCAAGCACCAGCACCGCGTTCAGTTTGCGCGCCGAGACGCCGCAGGCGCGCAGCGTCCGCAGCATCGGCAGACGCTGCTCGAATGCGAGCCCGACCGCTGAGTTGACGATGAACAGGCCGACGAAGAACGATAGCAGGCCAAAGGCCGTCAGATTGAGATGAAAGCTGTCGGTGAGGCGTTCGAGGTCGCTTTCGGAATTGGCAGGCACCAGGCGCAACCGGTCGTCGGCGATGCTTTCGAGCGGCGCATGCGGGCCCTTCGCCGTGCCGACCAGCAGGCGGGAAATCTCGTCCGGCCGGTGCAGGAGATTTTGCGCGACGCCGATATCGACCACCAGCACGCCCGGCACCATCTGTGGGAGCTTGCGAAGCGGCGGCAATCGCGTGCCGTCGCTTGCCTCGGGCATGGCGCCTTCGATCAGATCGAGTTCGGACAGCGTCTCTGGCGCCACCAGCGTTTGTCCCGGTGGGCTGATGAAGGATTGTAGATCGCCCTTGCCGATCGTGGGCGCGGCGCCGACCTCGACCGGCAGCGTGATCGGCTCGATGCCCAGCAACCGGTACGACCTGCCGCCGATCTGAAGCCGGCCTTCGAGCACCGGCGATACCGGCCAGCCGGCGCGGCGCAGATCGACGAAGATTTGTTGCGGCAGGCTCGCGCCCTGGCGCGGGACCAGCATCGGCATTCGGGCGCCGCCAAAGGTGGTGGCAGCGCGGTCGTAGCTCGTCCGCGCCTGCTGGTTCAGCGCCTGCACGCCGCTCCACAGCGCGGTCGCCGAGATCAACCCGATCAGCAAGGTCGCCAGTTGCATCGGATGCCGCCGCCAATGGCTCAGCAGGACGGTGAGGATCCAGCCGACGCCAGTCATGCGACCAAGCCGGCGCTGAGATTGACACGGCGGTCGAGCGTGGCGGCGAGCCGCGCGCTGTGCGACACCATCAGGAAGCCGCAACCGGTCCGCGCCACCAGATCGCGCGCCAGCGCGAGCACCTCGTCCGCGGTCGCCTCGTCGAGATTGCCGGTGGGCTCGTCGGCGAGAACCAATAGCGGTCTTGCCGCCAGCGCCCGGCCGATCGCGACCCGCTGCTGCTGACCGCCGGACAATTGTTCAGGATAGCGTTTCAGTAACGCGCCCAACCCGAGGCGCTCCACCAGCTCGCCGTGCCAGGCCGCGTCATGACGGCCGGCGATGCGGGCCTGGAAGGCGAGGTTATCTCCCACATTCAGGC
Organism: uncultured Alphaproteobacteria bacterium; assembly: GCA_963806075.1. Lineage (GTDB taxonomy): Bacteria > Pseudomonadota > Alphaproteobacteria > Rhizobiales > Xanthobacteraceae > Bradyrhizobium. Next base: position 159,527 of record CAWDWT010000011.1, on the reverse strand, counting down.
TCGGGATCAGGTTGAATTGTTGAAACACCAGGCCGAGCCGGTCGCGCCGCAGCGCCGCCCGACCGGAATCGTCGAGGTCGCCGATCGAGGCGCCGGCAAGCCTGATCTCGCCGCCATCGGCGCGGTCGAGGCCGGCGATCAGGTGCAGCAGCGTGCTCTTGCCGCTGCCGGATTCTCCGGTCAGAGCGACGCGTTCGCCTGCGGCGATATCGAGATTGACCCCGCGCAGCACCGCGACCTGTTCGCCGGCGGAGCGATAGGTCTTGGTCAGATTGCGGATATTCAGCAGGATAGGGCCGCCGCTGGTCATGTCGGGCGAAGGCCGTGTCTCACATCGGCTTCTGGTATTTCAGCACGAACTCGTCGTTCGGCACTTTCGGATGAAACACCGGGGCGTCGCGCGGATCGTCCGGATTGCGCAGGAAATCGGCATCGGCCACGAACTTGAAGCCGGCGGCTTCGATTTCCTGGCGCAGCGCGCTCTCCTCAATACGATGCAGCGTCTTGCCGACGGTTACACCGTCGCCAGCCTTCGCGGAATGGTCGGCGATCACCAGAAATCCGCCGGGCTTCAACGCTGCGAACATCTTCTTGTTCATCTCGGCGCGGTCGACCGGCATGTAGGTGATGTCGTGATAGGAAAAGAAAAACGTAATCAGATCGAGGTTGCTGACATCGGGCGGAATTGGATCGTCGAAATTCCTGACGACATGCACGACATTCTTCATCTCGGGCTTCTGCTGCGCGGATGTCGAATTTGTCCTTGATGCGTTCCATGACGGCAGCCGAATCCTGCGCGTAGACGATGCCGCCGGGTGCGACGGCGCGCGCCAGAAGCTCGGTGCTGTAGCCGGAGCCGGCTTCCATATCGAGCACTTTCATCCCCGGCCTGACGCCGGTGAACGCGAGTAGCTTGGCGGGCTGACGGCGCTGATCGGTCTGCCGGTCGGCATCGCTGCGGTCGGGTGCTCCGACAATGGCGGCGTAATCAGGTGCTTCCTCCGCCTTCACCGGTGCCATGCTTTGCATGGCGAACACAGCAAGCGCGGCAATCAGACCAGCGGCACCAGCGCGGCGACAGATCGAAATGGTCATTCGCAAATCCTCTTTTTGGCTATTGGCGGAGCATACCAAGACGGCAGCCGGATATCACGGTTTCAATCATAATAACGACGCGATCGTGATGGGTTGCGATGCGGTTTCGATGCAGTATCTGGCGGCATTTCGAACGTGAGTACGAAGTGCAGCGCCGCCGGTGGCTATCCATCCTGCCCTGGGTGTTCGGCTGTGATCCAGCATTCAGCCGGCGTGCTGCAAGGTTACATGGCCGGCTTCAGCATCAATGCCGCCGTACTGATCGTTTCAGGGCTGCTCGGCCTGCTGCTGCTGTGACCCAATAGAGAGAGCGCGCCTGATCGGCCAGGCGGTGCAGCCCGAACTCGCGCTATCGAACTAACGCGCCGCCGAGCCGGCCGACATCTGAAAGCTGGTGTTCGAGGAAAGCTGGGTTTTCCGATCGCTCGCTTCGGCCGCTTGCGATGAAAGGGGGACCAGCAACCGGCAGAGCAGCCCCTCCGGGCGCCAGTCGAACAATGCCTGGCCGCCAAGCTGCGATTCGATGCTGGCGATCACGCTTCTTGTGCCGAATCCCCTCGACGCCGGCTTTTGAACCGGCGGACCGCCGACCTCCTCCCACGCCAAAATCAGAATGTCGTCGTCCTGCAGGTCCCACCGGACCGACACCCGGCCAGACACCGCCGAAAGCGCGCCATATTTCACCGAGTTGGTCACGAGCTCATGAATCGCCAAGGCCAGCGTTTGCGCCGTCGCCGGCTCCAGTTGCAGCTCCGAGCCGGTGACCTTGATCTGGCCCGCCATCGAATAGGGCGCGAGCTCTTCCTCGACCAGCCGCTTTATTTCCGCGCCCTGCCAGCTCGACAAGGACAGGATGGTGTGAATCCGGGCCAGCGCGCTGATGCGGCCCTCTACCGCCCGCACATAAGCGTCGATATCCCGCGCCCGTGTCAGCCGCACGATCGATTGCGCCAGCGCCAGTGCATTCTTGGCGCGATGATCGACCTCGCGAGTCAACAGGTTCTGGCGTTCTTCTGCGCGCTTGCGTTCGGTGATGTCGACCGTCACGCCGCTGACGCGAACCACGCGACCGCCCTTGTCGATGGTCGCCGCTGCGGTGCCGACGCACCAGCGCACCTCGCCGTCCGGCCGGTGGATGCGGAATTCCATCTCGTGGGATCGCGCCCCCTTGGCAAAGCGGGTGAGCGCCTCGCGCAGCTTGTGACTGTCGTCGGGATGGAGAAGTTTGTGGACATTGGCCGGCGTCACCTCAAAGCTGCTCGGGATCGACACCGCAGATCTGGTACTGGCCCTCGTCCCACATCCAGTCGTCATTGATCCAGTCCCAATCCCAGGATCCCATCTTGCCTGCGGCGATTGCCATGCTGCGGCGCTGCTCGCTTTCGACCAGCCGCGAGGTCGATTCCTCGAGCTCCGTAGTGCGCGCCTTGACGCGATCTTCGAGTTCGGCGTTGAGGCGTTCGAGTTGCCTTGTCTTGCGATAGAGCTCGGCAAAGACCCGGATCTTGGCGCGCAACACTTCTGGGACGACCGGTACCGGCACATAGTCGACCGCACCCATTTCATAACCGCGAAGTCGATCGATGTCGCTGACCTGGATCGCCGAAATGAAGATCATCGCCGTCTTCTTGAAGCGCGGATGCTCGCGGATCATGGCGGCCAGCTCGAAACCATCGAGCTCCGGCATGCACACGTCAACCAGGATGACGGCGACGTCATTCTTGAGCAGGTATTCGAGCGCCTCTCGTCCCGAGGCGGCCTTGACGAGATTTTCTCCAAGGTCTTTCAGGATCACCTCGTAGGCGAGCAGCTTTGCCGGCTGATCGTCGACCAAAAGGATATTTATCTTTGCTTCGTGATCTACCATCGGATCTACCGGTCAGCGGTGAAGCCACATGCGAATGGCGAGCAACAGTTGTTCGGTGTTGACGGGTTTCGCCAGATAGTCGGAGGCGCCTGCCTCGAGACATTTCTCTCGATCGCCTTTCATCGCCTTGGCGGTCAGCGCAATGATCGGCAGTCGCCCAAAGGACGGGTTTTGCCGGATCACGCCGATGGTCTGGTAGCCATCCATTTGCGGCATCATGATATCCATCAGGACGATCGCAATTTCAGGACTCGATTCCACCAGCGCCACGGCCTCGCTGCCGGTGGTGGCGGTAAGCACCTTCATGCCGCGCCGCTCCAGAACGCTGCTCAGCGCGAAGATGTTGCGGGCGTCGTCATCGACCAGCAGCGCGGTCTTGCCGATCAGGTCCTCGTCGGAACTGTTCAGCTTCTCCAGCATTCGCTGCTTCTCGATTGGCAATTCTGTGGTCACACGATGCAAAAACAGAGACGTCTCGTCGAGCAGGCGTTCCGGCAATTCCACGCCTTTCACAACGATGCTTCTGGCGATCGTGTGAAGTTCCGCGTCTTCTTCGGCCGATAGTTCCCGTCCCGTGAACACCACGACCGGCACGCTGGATAATTGGGCGTCGTCGCGGATGCGGTCGAGAACCTCAAAGCCGCTCATATCGGGCAGCCGCAGATCGAGCACGACGCAGTCGCAAGGACTGTTCCGCATCGTCGAGAGCGCCTCGGCGCCGGTATCGGTGGTTACGATCTCGATGTCCTTGTGATCGAGCAGCGCGCGGATACTCATCTGTTCCGCCGCATTGTCCTCGACGATCAGGAGGCGCTTGCGGCGCGGCTTGGTGTATTCCTTGATCTGGGCCAGCGCCGCGCTGACGCCTTCCGTCGTGGTCGGTTTGTTGACAAAGGAAAACGCGCCACGCGCCAGCGCGTGCTGGCGGTCCTCGTCGAGCGTGATGATCTGCACCGGAATGTGCCGGGTCAGCGGATTGTGCTTGAGCTGGCTCAGCACCGTCCAGCCAAGCATGTCGGGCAGGAATACGTCGAGCGAGACGGCCGTTGGCTGGAACTGCTTGGCAAGGTCGAGCGCCTCCGCGCCTCGGCCGGCCACCAGGACCTTGAAGCCCTTGTCACGGGCGAGGTCGACCAGCACCCGCGCATAATGCGGGTCGTCCTCGACAATCAGAAGAATAGTGTCTCCCGGGTCGAGATTGAGGCGATCGTCCGATAGCTGTTCGACGATCCGTTCCTGCGCCGCGACCTGCAGCGCCGGAGCTGCGTAGGGCGTTGACGGAGCTATCCGCGGCGCCACGGTTGGCCCCGAATATTTCAGCGGCAGATACAGCGTGAACGTGCTGCCCTTGCCGGGCGTGCTGCGTAGGTGGATTTCGCCGCCGAGCAGGCTTGCCAGCTCGCGGCTAATGGCAAGGCCGAGCCCGGTGCCGCCATATTTTCGGCTGGTGCCGGCGTCGGCCTGCTGGAAAGCCTCGAAGATCAGCTTCTGTTTTTCCTGCGGGATTCCAATGCCGGTATCGGTCACCTCGAACGCGACCACGGCCGCGGCGTGATTCAGGATCGGATGTTCCGTGCTCCAGCCGCCCAGCGCTGCCGACACGGTCATGCGCACGCCGCCCTCGGCGGTGAACTTGAAGGCGTTCGACAGCAGGTTCTTCAACACCTGCTGCAGCCGCTTGGAATCCGTCACCATGCTGCGGCCGAGATTGCCGTCGACCTCGATTTCGAACGATAGCTGGCGATTTTCGGCCTCATGCCGGAACGGTCGTCCCACCGTCTCGAGCAGGTTCGAGGTCAGGATTTCCTCGGCATCGACCGTCACGGTGCCGGATTCGATCTTCGACAAATCGAGGATGTCGCTGATCAGATTGAGCAGGTCGGTGCCGGCGCCGTGGATGGTACGGGCGAATTCGACCTGCTTGGCCGACAGATTGCCGTCGGGGTTCTCGGTGAGCTGCTGGCCGAGGATCAGGATGCTGTTCAGCGGCGTGCGCAGCTCGTGCGACATGTTGGCGAGGAATTCGGATTTGTATTTCGAGGTCAGCGAAAGCTCGGTCGCCTTTTCTTCCAGCGCACGCCGTGCCTGCTCGATTTCCTGGTTCTTTCTCTCCACTTCGACGTTGCGTTCGGCGAGCTGCTGCGCCTTCTGCTCGAGCTGTTCGTTGGTCTGTTGCAGCTCCTTCTGCTGGGTCTGCAATTCGCCCGCGAGCTGTTGTGACTGCGTGAGCAGGCCCTCGGTCTGCATCGTCGCCTCGATAGAGTTGAGCACGATGCCGATGCTGTCGGTGAGCTGTTCGAGAAAGGTCATCTGCGAGGTGGTGAAGGAGCCGACCGAAGACAGTTCGATCACCGCCTTGACCTGGTTTTCGAACAGCACCGGCAGCACGACCAGATTTTTCGGGGTTACCCGCAGCAGCGCCGAGTTGATCGGGACCGCATCGGGCGGGATGTCCGATACCAGTCGCTGCCGTTTATCCATCGCGCTCTGCCCGATCAGCCCGTCGCCGAATTGCACGAATTGCGGATGAGGATTGTTGCCATCGCCGGCATAGGCCGACAGCAGGCGCAGTTGCGGGCTGCTATCATTCTCGACGCGGTAGATCACGCCCATATGAGCGTTCACCAGCGGCGTCAGCTCGGTGAGCAGCAGCCGGCCGACCGTTGTCAGGTCGCGCTGGCCCTGCAGCATGTTGGTGAACTTGGCGAGATTGGTCTTCAACCAGTCCTGTTCGGTGTTCACATCCGTGGTCAGCCGGAGATTGCCGATCATGGTATTGATGTTGTCTTTCAGTTCGGCGACCTCGCCGCGGGCATCGACCTGGATCGAGCGCGTCAGGTCGCCTTTGGTCACGGCGGTCGCCACTTCCGCGATCGCGCGTACCTGCGACGTCAGGTTGGCGGCGAGCAGATTGACGTTGCCGGTCAGATCCTTCCAGGTGCCGGCGGCGCCGGGCACGTTGGCCTGGCCGCCAAGCCGCCCCTCGACGCCGACTTCGCGCGCCACGCTGGAGACCTGATCGGCGAAGGTCGCGAGCGTTTCCGTCATGTCGTTGATGGTGTCGGCAAGAGCGGCGACTTCGCCCTTCGATTTCACCGTCAGGTTCTGCTTCAGGTCGCCGTTGGCGACCGCGGTCACCACCTTGACGATGCCTCGGACCTGCTCGGTCAGATTAGCGGCCATGAAGTTCACGGTGTCGGTGAGGTCCTTCCAGGTGCCGGCCACGCCCGGAACCTGCGCCTGGCCGCCGAGCCGTCCGTCGGTGCCGACTTCACGCGCCACGCGAGTGACCTCGCCCGCGAACGCATTGAGCTGATCGACCATCGTGTTGATGGTGTTCTTCAGCTCGAGGATTTCGCCCTTGACGTCGACGGTGATCTTGCGCGACAGGTCGCCGCGCGCCACCGCCGTGGTCACTTCGGCAATATTGCGGACCTGCGTGGTCAGGTTCGCCGCCAGCAGGTTGACGTTGTCGGTGAGGTCCTTCCAGGTGCCTCCGACGCCGGGCACCACGGCCTGGCCGCCGAGCCGACCCTCGGTGCCGACCTCGCGCGCCACGCGCGTCACTTCCGCCGCGAACGAGCGCAACTGCTCGACCATCGTATTCAGGGTATCCTTGAGCAGCAGGATCTCGCCGCGGACGTCGACCGTGATTTTCTTCGAGAGATCGCCGCCGGCGATCGCGGTTGCGACTTCGGCGATGTTGCGGACCTGCGCGGTTAGGTTCGAGGCCATGAAGTTGACGTTGTCGGTGAGGTCCTTCCAGGTGCCGGCGACCTCGGGCACCTCGGCCTGGCCGCCGAGCTTGCCTTCGGTGCCGACCTCGCGCGCCACGCGCGTCACTTCCGAGGCGAAGGCATTGAGCTGGTCCACCATCGTATTGACGGTGTTCTTCAGTTCGAGGATTTCGCCCTTGACGTCGACCGTGATCTTTTTCGACAGGTCGCCCTTGGCCACCGCGGTGGTCACTTCGGCGATATTGCGGACCTGGCCGGTCAGGTTGCCGGCCATCGAGTTGACGTTGTCGGTGAGGTCCTTCCAGGTGCCGGCGACGCCGGGCACGTTGGCCTGGCCGCCGAGCCGGCCTTCGGTGCCGACCTCGCGCGCCACGCGCGTCACCTCGCCGGCGAAGCGGTTGAGCTGGTCGACCATGGTGTTCAGCGTTTCCTTGAGCTGAAGGATTTCGCCGCGCACGTCGACCGTGATCTTGCGCGACAGGTCGCCGCCGGCGATCGCGGTCGCGACCTCGGCGATGTTGCGGACCTGGGCGGTGAGGTTGCCGGCCATCGAATTGACCGAGTCCGTCAAGTCCTTCCAGGTGCCGGCGACGCCGGTCACCTGGGCCTGGCCGCCGAGCTTGCCGTCCGTGCCGACTTCGCGCGCCACGCGCGTGACTTCGCCGGCGAAGGCGTTGAGCTGGTCGACCATGGTGTTGAGCGTTTCCTTCAATTGCAGGATTTCGCCCGACACGTTCACCGTGATCTTTTTCGACAGGTCGCCCTTGGCGACCGCGGTCGCGACTTCGGCGATGTTGCGAACCTGGCCGGTCAAATTGCCGGCCATCGAGTTGACGTTGTCGGTGAGGTCCTTCCAGGTGCCGGCGACGCCGCGCACGTTGGCCTGGCCGCCGAGCTTGCCTTCGGTGCCGACCTCGCGCGCCACGCGCGTCACTTCGCCGGCGAAGGCGTTGAGCTGGTCCACCATGGTGTTGATGGTGTCCTTTAGCTCGAGGATTTCGCCGCGCACGTCCACCGTGATCTTCTTGGACAGGTCGCCATTGGCGACCGCGGTGGTCACTTCGGCGATGTTGCGGACCTGCGCCGTCAGGTTGGACGCCATCGAGTTGACGCTTTCGGTCAAATCCTTCCAGGTGCCGGCGACGCCGAGCACGTTGGCCTGGCCGCCGAGCCGGCCGTCGGTGCCGACTTCGCGCGCGACGCGGGTGACTTCGCCGGCGAAGGCGTTGAGCTGGTCGACCATGGTGTTGAGCGTTTCCTTTAACTGCAGGATTTCGCCCGATACGTTCACGGTGATCTTCTTGGAGAGGTCGCCGCCCGCGATCGCGGTGGCGACGTCGGCGATGTTGCGGACCTGCGCGGTCAGGTTGGAGGCCATGAAGTTGACGTTGTCGGTGAGGTCTTTCCAGGTACCGGCCACACCTGGCACCTGGGCCTGGCCGCCAAGCTTGCCTTCGGTTCCAACCTCGCGCGCCACGCGCGTCACTTCGCCCGCGAACGCGTTGAGCTGGTCCACCATGGTATTGAAGGTGTCTTTCAGTTCGAGAATTTCGCCCCGAACGTCGACCGTGATCTTGCGCGACAGGTCACCGCGCGCGACCGCTGTGGTGACGTTGGCGATGTTGCGGACCTGCGCGGTCAGGTTGCCGCACATCGCGTTCACGGAGTCGGTGAGATCCTTCCAGGTGCCGGCGACACCGGGCACGATCGCCTGACCGCCGAGCTTGCCGTCGGTGCCGACTTCGCGCGCCACGCGCGTCACTTCGGAGGCGAACGAGCGCAGCTGGTCCACCATGGTGTTGATGGCTTCCTTGAGCTGAAGGATCTCGCCGCGCACGTCGACCGTGATCTTCTTCGACAGGTCGCCGTTGGCGACCGCGATGGTGACCTCGGCGATGTTGCGAACCTGGCCGGTCAGGTTGTTGGCCATCGAGTTGACGCTCTCGGTCAAATCCTTCCAGACGCCGGTGACTTCCGGCACCTGGGCCTGTCCGCCGAGCTTGCCTTCGGTGCCGACCTCGCGGGCAACGCGCGTCACTTCCGAGGTGAACACGCTGAGCTGCTTGATCATCGTGTTGACGATATTGGCGGACTGCAAAAATTCGCCGCCCAGCGGGCGGCCGTCGATATCCAGTTGCACGGTCTGCAGCAGGTCACCCTGCGCCACGGCGGCGACCGCACGGGTCACTTCGCGGGTCGGCCACAACAGATCGTCGATCAGCGTGTTGACGGAGGCTTCCATGTCCGCCCAGGAGCCGCTGGCGAGATCGAACTTGACGCGCTGCCGGGTCTTGCCCTCACGGCCGACGACCTGGCCGACCCGCTCCAGCTGTTGCGCCATCCGCTGGTTGGCGGCGACGATTTCGTTAAAAGTGTCGGCGATCTTGCCTTCGATACCGAGATGGTCGCCGGTCATTCGGACCGAAAAATCGCCGCTTCGCATCGCCTGCAACGCGTGCAGCAGATCTTGCTGGGGATCGGATTTTCCGTTCAAGGCGGGTTTGGGTTTGCCGGTCCGGCGGCCAGGTGACGATGCACCGGAAACCAAGTCGCTCATGAATTCCTCCGGGGATGCGCGGCCGAATCTCAATGCACACAATCATTTGACGCCATAAGGGGGACTGCCAGATAGCAAAGCAAGCGGGAAGATTCAGCGAGTCCAAAAAGGTTCCACCGAAAATTCAGCCGAAATGGCCTAATTTGCAGGCCGAAGAATTGTTCCAGGCTTGTCGCGAAAAAGTTTGCCGGTTCGGAGCGCCTGGGTTTGTCGGCACGGTCTCCACGGGTTCCGTGCAGTCCGTTAAGTAAGCCCGTTAAGTAAGAATGTCCGGGTCGGCGAAAGCGAACATTCAAGATGCCGGCAGGTTTGACAAATCAAACGCTGTCAATCGCCGGAACAAGGCTCATGGATGTAGCGCGCCCGCTGTGGGGGCGGTCGGCTTTGACGGAACGCTGGGCTGGCAGCTCTCCCGCGGACGGTCAGTGACAAGCGCGAGCAGGACCGTCAGCACCATGAAAATGGCGGAGGCACCGAACACCCAATGCGGCATGTTCTGGTCCATGATCCAGCCGAACAACAGCGGACTGATAATCCCGCCAATATTGAATCCGGTGGAAACGATGCCGAACGCCCGGCCGGCAGCGCCCGGAGGAGCCGCGTTGCGCACCAGCATATCCCGTGAAGGCGCAATCACGCCGCCGAGGAAGCCTGCGAGCGCCATGGCGCCGGTCAACGGCAGCGGCGGCAATGCGATCACGGCGATCACGAGCACGAGCGCGGCGTTGATCGCGAAACAGGCGGCTGCGACCTGACCGTGACGGTGGGTGAGGTCCGCGAGGAATCCGCCTGCCAGCACGCCGGCGGCGCTGGCGCCGAGACAGGCCGTGAGCGCGATGTTGGCGGTGGAGAACGACGTACCGTAGCCGCTCATCAGCGCAACCACGCCGAAATTGACGATACCGGCATTGGACAGGCTGAGCAGCGTGAAAAAGATCGTCAGCACGACAAGCGCCGGCGTGATGATGTTCTGCTTCGGCGCCGGCACGCTATTGGTGCCGCGGTCTGCCGTGCTCGCATCGGGAATGCCGACCAAGACAAGAAGCAGCGCGACGGCAGGACCGACCGCGCCGGTTACGATCAGTGCGCCATGGCCGCCGATGACTGCAACGAGTGCCGCGACGGTGGCCGGCGCCACCGCGGCGCCGACGAAACCGGCAAAGGTGTGGATCGAAAAGGCGCGGCCCATCCGCGTTTCATCCATATGGGCTGACAGGATCGCGTAATCGGCCGGATGATAGACGCTGTTGGCAAGTCCGAGCAGCACGGCGCTCGCGATCAGCCAGGGATAGCTCAGATGGAGGCCGAGCATGATCAGCGCGAAGCCGCCGAGCGTGAGTCCCATCAGCAGAACCTTGCGGGGGCCGATATGGTCAGCCAGATAGCCGATCGGCGCCTGGGTCAGGCCGGACACCACCGCGAAGGTGGTCAGCGCGAAGCCGAGATCGATATAGCTGACGCCGAGCTCCTGCTTCAGAAAAGGGAACAGCATCGGCAGTACGAACATGTGGAAATGGCTGACCCAATGCGCGGTCGAGATCGCGGCGAGCGTACGCTGCGAACTGTCGGCTTTGGCTTGTTGCGGCTCGGCCAGAACATCTACCATCTCGACTTGGTATCTCCGTTGAATCCGCCTGTCAGGGTGGCGCGGAAACTATCGCCGGGCGCGGTTATTTGTCCATGAATGCTGATGCATGGGGTCCCTGCATCAAGGCGATGTCCGACCCATGTGAAGATCATGCTTTATGACCGCATCAGTGACCCGATCGGCTTCGTCTCTCTTGAGTATTTTGCGCGGAGGCATCGTCTATCAGACGATAATATTCGGCGATGCATTGATCGAGATCGGACTTGAGACGTTTGGCTGTTGCGATATCAAAGCTCATATAGTTGGTCGGCGATCCCTCCGCGCCTGCGTATGCATCGGGCCGCATCCTAAGGGCGACAGAGTATTGCTTGCCATCCACGCTTTTCTTGATGCGCCATTGAAAAAACGAATGTGAAGATGCACCTTTGATTTCGGGCGTTTCGAACACGACATCACCAAGGGTTTGATTCAAGAGTTTCGATCTCGCGAGCAATTGCTTGACGAATGACCACATGAAAAATCACCGGGTATGACGTCGAAGATCCTTGTTTGATGACATTCGGATAGGTTGCATTAAGTCTTAAAGTCAACCCTCGGGGCACCAAAGGGCTGAATTTTCCGTGAAGCGGCGCGAGGTCTGCCTTGGGCCAAAAAACCGACACATCAGCGAACAATCAAACCCAGCTTCCAGGTGCATCCTGCCCCCAGCCTACACATCAAAAGGCTCAGCTGCAGGCGGACGGCATGTTAGTAATCTAGCCTACGCGATCAATCGCTGCACCAGCGCCAACTCACTTGAGTAGGTCAGAAGCGCCTCGTGGGTTGCCCGAGTAACCCCGACATACGTCAGTCGAACAGAACTCCTCGATCGCCTCGCCGTGGCGGCCGAGCAACCCCAACCCTGCAATCGCGACGCACGGAAACTCGAGACCTTCGCGGTGTGCATACTCAAGAGCCGCACCGCTTCGTCGACTCTGTTCCTGTTTTTTAGCCGTAGCATCGCCTCCAGCGACACTACTCGGCGTTGCACTGATCGAGCTCGGACTTGACGTCGTTTGGCTGTTGCGATATAAAGCGTCGTATTGTTCGGTTGGCGATCCTCCGGGCCTGCATATGCATCGGCGCCGCATCCTAAAGGCGACAGAGTCTTGCTTGCCATCCATGCTTTCTTGATGCGCCACGAAAAAATAATGACAAGACGCGCTTAATTCGCGTTCGACCGCATCCAAGCGTTGTTCGAGAAGTTTCGCTCCGCGAGCAGCTCAGGGCTACCCGACGCAGCGATGATGTTTGCTATGGCCGAGACCGCCCATGCCTCAAGACCGCTGCGGGTGCTGGTATCCGAGGGCAACAGCACCTCGGCGCGCGAGGCAATTACGATTCTGGGGCTGTCGGGCCACCGGGTCGAGGTTTGCGATCCCAGTCCATATTGCCTTGCGCGCTTCTCGCGCTTCGTCCGGAAATTTCATCGCTGCCCGCCGCTGCGCGACGATCCGGCCGGTTACCTCCAATTCGTCGAGCGATTGCTCGCCACAGGAGTCCTTCGACGTGCTGCTTCCGACCCATGAGCAGGGGTTTGTGTTCGCGCGCGCGGGCGAGCGCCTGACCGGCTGCGTCGGTCTGGCGCTGCCCAGTTTCGAAAACTACCGCATGGTGCACAACAAGGCCGGCTTTAGCCGGCTGCTCGATCGTCTGGGCTTGCCGCAACCGCCGACGCGCATCGTGCAATCCGAGACCGGGCTTCGCGAAGCGTTGCGGTTTCCGTGCGTCCTCAAGACATCGGTGGGCACCGCGAGCCGCGGTATCTGGCTTGTGCGTGGAGCAAGCGATTTCGAACATGCGCTGCACGATCTGCGCGCGCCGGGTCTGGGTGTGAACGGTGAGTTCCCCGACGAAATACTGGTGCAGAATTTTATTGCTGGCCCGACCGCGAAAGCGCAGGCGGTATTCTGCCGCGGCAAGCTGCTCGGCTTTCACGGTTACCGGCAGGTCGCCGCCGGCGCCGGTGGTGGCGAGGCGATCAAGCAAAGCGATGTTCGCGCCGATGTCCGCACGCATGTCTCCGCGATCGGCCAATATCTGGATTGGCACGGCGCGTTGTCGGTCGACTATGTGCTGGCCGATGACAAGACGCCGCTATTGATCGACTGCAATCCGCGGCTGGTCGAGCCGATGAGCGCCTGGCTTGCCGGTACCGATCTCGTTGGATTGTTGCTCGCGATCTCGCGGGGCGAGACACCAGAGCCTTTGCCGCCGGGCCCGGACGGCGTGCGGACGCATCTTGCGATGCAGGCATTGCTTGGATGCGCATCACGCGGCGGCAACCGACGCGACATCATGCGGGAGGGCTGGCAACTCGCGACCGGAGGCGGACCCTATGCCGCAAGCACCGAGGAGTTGACGCCGGTCGGACAGGACTGGGTCAGCATCGTGCCGCTGGCGATGACCGCGATCGCCTTATTGACCAGGCCGAAGCTCGCGGCCACGCTGCCGAAAACAGGCTGGGGTGCGCATCTGCTCGATCTCAAGAGCATTCGAACCATCGAGCGCGAGGATTTTCATTAAGCCTCTCGGAGCCATCCTTCGAGGCTCGCGAGGGCGCGCGGCTCAGAATGAGCCCTGCTTTTCTCAAGCTCGCGTCAGGCGCGGCAACGCCGCGCGTCTCGAACCATGGAGTTGAAAACAGGCAAACGTCAGGCCTAACGACTCGTCGTCGGTGCCGCTGCGTGCCGGCAGGTCAGGTTCGATGCCCGCCGCGTTGCTGCCCGGCGAGCCATTCCGATAGCGCCGGAGCCGTCTCGTCTACTTTCTTTGTCTTGCCGGGCGCTTTCCTGCGCGCGGCGACCGGCTGCGGCGGCGCGGCGGCCTCGCGCGCGAGTCGCAAGGCTTTCAGCCGCGCCATGTTATCGAGCACGGCCTTGGTGGAGACATCGCGATCGAGCATCGTCGTCGTGGCCTTGTTGAGACGCGCTTCGGCGCGGTCGCGATCCGATTTTGTCATTTGCTCTGCCTCTTCTTTTTGACTCTGGCCTTCCCCGCCGCCTTTAGCGCCCGGCGGTCTCACCCGCAACTCAACCCGGCAGCACCGGGCCGCCGGCTTTCTTCCAGGCGTCGATGCCGCCGGCGATATGGGCGGTGTTGGCGAGGCCCGCTTCCCTGGCGGCGGCAACTGCCATCGCCGAGCGCTCGCCGAATGCACAAAAGAACACGATGCGGCGGCCGGTCGCGGCAGCCACCTCGCGCAACATGCCGCCCGGACGCAGGCTCTCACCGATGTCCGGATAGGGCGCATGGAGCGCCCCCGACAGCGTGCCATGCCGCTCGCGTTCGCCGTTCTCGCGAAGATCGACCAGCAGCACCTCGGGCCTGCCGAGACTTTCGATCGCGGCGCGCGCCGACAGCGCCAGCCCCTGCTTTTCCAGTTCTTCCTGATGCAGGCCGACATGCATGTTGGCGGGCACCACCACATCCATCAATTTCGGATTCGGCAGGTTGAGATTGTTCATCAACTCGACATATTCATCGACCGACCGCACCTGCAGCCGCGGATTGTAGTGCTTCTCCTCGCCGATCGTGGAGACGGTGTCGCCCTTGTAGTCATGGGCGGGGAACACCATGGTCTCGTCGGGCAGCTTCAGCAGCCGGTTGAAGATTGAATCATATTGCGCCCGCGCGCTACCGTTCTGGAAATCGGTGCGGCCCGTGCCGCGGATCAACAGCGTATCGCCGGTGAAGACGCGGTCGTCCATCAGGAAACTGTAGGAATCGTCGGTGTGGCCGGGCGTGTACATGGCCTCGAGGGAAAGACCCTCGATCGTCACCTTGTCGCCGTCGGCGACGCGCATCGCAACCACGTCGGCCTTGCTCTGCTCGCCCATGATGGTGACGCAATGGGTGCGATCGCGCAGTTTGCCCAGGCCTGTGACATGGTCGGCGTGCAGATGCGTATCGATGGCCTTGACCAGCCTGAGATCGAGTTCGCGCAGCAATTGGCAGTAGCGCTCGACCTTCTCCAGCACGGGATCGAGGATCAGCGCCTCGCCGCCGTGCCGGCTGGCGAGCACATAGCTGTAGGTCCCGGACACACTGTCAAAGAGCTGACGAAAAATCATGGTCGCCGGTTACCGCTTCCCGGTCGACAATAACTGATTTTCGCGGGGTTGGCAGCACAGATTTTCTTCAGGAAAGCAAGTTCCTAGAAATCAATCCTATCGCGGATCGCGTCCAGCCCGGCCTTGGCGCAGGCTTCGTCCTTGTCGCCGCCGGGCGCGCCGGCAACCCCAATGCCACCCAGAACCGTACCGCCGGCCTCGATCACCAGCCCGCCCCCCAGCATGGCGACCTGCGGCAGATGCGCCAGGCCCGCATCCATCGCGCCCGACTTGATCGATTTTGCTAGATCGCTGGTCGCGGCGTGGAAGCCCAGCGCGGTGTAGGCCTTGCGGGTCGCGGTGTCGGCGGCGGGCAATCCGGCATAACGGTCGCGCAGCATGACCTGCGGTTGACCGAAACGGTCCACCACTGCAACGGCGATCTGGAATCCGTCGGTGCGGCATTGTTTCAGAGCGGCCTGCGCGGCCTCGAGCGCCACTTCCGGCGACAGCGACTTGTAGGTCACGGTCGCGCTCTCGTCGGCGGTCGCCGCGGGCGCGCCAAGCGCCAGCGCTGCCGCGATGATGGAAGCGCAGCGTATCGTCACGGCTTCACATAGCTCCAGCCCTGTTCCTGCAATTCGTTCAGATGCACCACGCCGGAAGGAACGACGGTGGCATCGGACACGATCTCGATCGGATGACCTTCGGCCTTTTCCATGTTCTGCATGGTGTTGTGGCAGGCGGAGAACTGGATCTTGCCCGGGAATATCATGTCCTTGAGCCGCTTGACGCGTTCTTTCACCGGCGACGTATCGGCGCGCAGCATGTGCAAGCCGGGACCATAGGCGGTGATGTCGATGTCCACGTCTTCATTTTTGGCTTTGTAGTATTCGATCACGTTGGTGGCGTTGCCGAGCGCCAGATTCATCACCTGCGGATCGTTCTGGTCGACCTGTATGGCGATGTGATGTGGTTTGGCATCCGCGGCGAGGCTAGGTGAGGCGACGGCGATCAAGAGAAGGGCGGCTGCGGCGAGGCGATGAAACATGAAAAATTCCTTCTTTTGTCTCTGCGAGGAGCGAAGCGACGAAGCAATCCAGTCCTTCTTCCTGGCTCTGGATTACTTCGCGGAGCTTGTCATCGGGCGGGCATTCGCCCGACCCGTTGGCTCGCAATGACGGTTGTGACGTTCCTTATGGCCTGACCAGAGTATATCCGTTTTCGGTGAGCGACAGGATCTGTCCGACCCCGACCTGAACCGGCGTCGCGGCAGCAATATATTGCGGTCGCTTGCCGGTGTCGCGCTCGATCGTGTCGACGGTGTTGAGGCAGATGTCGAACTTGACGCCCTGCGCGGCCAGGCTTTCGATCAGCTTGCGGTTGGGATTGTCCGGAAACAAAAGCTCGATGCCCGGCCCGAACGCCACCACCTCGATCGCGACCTTGTCGGGATCGTAAAGTTTCAGCAGATTATAGGCGACGCTGATGATAAGGCCCTGCTTTTTTGAATCGTTGTCTGAAAGCTGCAGCACCAGGCGATGTTCGGCGAACGGCTTGTCCGGCAACGGCGCAGGCTCGGCGGCGCGCGCAACCGGCGCGGCGAGCGTCAACATCATCGCCATGGCAGTACGAACGATTGATCGCCGGTTGGCCCGCAAATGTTTCATCCCTGACAAAACTCTTATCCCTGGTTGCTCAGGCCCGGATTATCGTCGACACCCTTCAGTGTGACGTCGGTATCGTGCCCGTCAGCCCGCTTGCCGGAACGCAAATGCCTGGCAACGACGTCCCACGCCGGCATGCCTTTTTGCTCGTTGACGGAGGCCCATCCCGCCACCTTGTAGCTCTTGCCGGCCTCGATGGCGCGGCCATTGTCGAGCTTGAGCGCGGAAATGCGCTTTCCTGTACCGTCATTGGGGGCGCAGGTATAGGACATGCCGCCGACGCGGACCATGTCGCCGCCCTGCTGGTAATAGGGATCGGTGTTGAACAGGTTGTCACAGACGTCTTCGAGGATGTCCTTGATCTGGCTGCCGGTCATGCTCTGCACGTAGGTCTGCGGATAGGTGATCGCGGTCTCGGCCAGCACGTCCTGCATCGTCACCGGCTGACCGGGCATCACGCTGGTGCCCCAGCGGAAACCCGGCGACAGCGCGATCTCGGCGTTGAGTTCGCTACGCAAGGCATTGCAGATCAATTGATCCATGGTGCCATTGAAATTGCCGCGGCGGTAGAGCAGGCGGTCGGCGGTGGCGATCTTCTCGGCGTCGGGAGTCGCAAACGGCTCGCGCGACTTGTCGATCAGCGTCTGCATCGCCGGATCCGGCTTCAGCAATTCGGAAAACACCGGCAGCAGCCGGTAGCGGACCTCGCTGACTTTCCCCTTGCCGAGGTTGAGGTCGAGCACGCCCAGGAATTTTCCGTTCGAGCCGGCATTGGTCACCAGCGTGACGCCACCCGAATTGTTGACCGTGATCGGTTGCGGAATCGCGTCGTGGGTGTGGCCGCCGAGGATGACGTCGATGCCGCTGACGCGGCTGGCGAGCTTCAGATCGACGTCCATGCCGTTGTGCGAGAGCAGGATCACCGCATCGACCTTGTCGTTGTTGCGCAGGCCGTCGACCAGTTTCTGCAATTCGTCGTCGCGGATTCCGAAAGTCCAGTCCGGCGTGAATCGCTTGGGATGCGCGATCGGTACATAGGGGAAGGCCTGTCCGATCACCGCGACGCGATGGCCGCCGATCTCCTTGACAACCGACGGCTTGAATACCCGGCCCGAGGCGGAATCGAACGCCTTGGCGTCGTTGAAGGCGGCCTCTTCGGTCAGGAACACGTTCTGCGCCAGGAATTCGCCCTTGAAGCGTTCCAGATTCTTGCGCAGCGCGGTCTCGCCATAGGTGAATTCCCAGTGCCCGGTCATCGCCTCGATGCCGAGCAGATTGGCGGCGTCGACCATGTCGGCGCCTTGCGTGGCGTTCGCCTGTCCGGTGCCTTGCCACAAATCGCCGCCGTCAAGCAGCAGCGCGCGCCCCGATCCGGCGTCGCCGCGTAGCCGGTCGATCAGCGTTTTCAGATGCGCGAAGCCGCCGAGCTTGCCAAAGCGGGCGGCGCCTTTTTCGAAGTCGAGGCAGGTGAACGCATAGGCGTCGGCGCTGTCAGCCCTGATGCCGAACCGATCGAGAAAGGCGCGTCCGACCAGATGCGGCGGCTTGCCCTGCATCGCGCCGATTCCGAGATTGACGCTGGGCTCGCGAAAATAGACCGGCTGCAACTGCGCATGCGTGTCGGTCATGTGCAGGATGCGCGCATTGCCGAAGCGTTCGAGGTCGTAAACGCCGGCAGTGTCGGCGGCCCGCGCCGCGCGCGACAATCCGCCCGACAGCGCAACGGCGCCTGCGAATTTGAGGAAATCCCGGCGACGGATGGTCATGCGATTCTCCGCGCCTGTTCGGATAAGGACTCAGCGAATGACCTCGGCTTTCCAGGCTTCTTTCTCTTGGGTTGCCTGAAGCACCGATGCCTTGGCTAACGCTTCGGCTTCCTTTGCCTCAGCCAATGCGGCATCGAAATTTCCGGCCTCGGCAGCCTTCTTTGCGCTGGCGAGCGCGGTCGCGGTCGTGGTCCACTGGTCGCGCAGGACGCCGGCCTGCTTGTTGGCGGCCTCGGCCTCGGCATAGGCCGCATTGAAATCGGCCTCCGACGCGCCAGCCAGCACCGAGCTTGGGGTTACGGCCAGCAACACCAAGGCCGCTGCGAGTGCGACTATCGGCATCCTGTGTGAAATCATTTTCATGGCCGCGCTCCCGGGCCGGAGATCGGCAGTCCGTTGCTGACGTAGGAAAGATAATATTCGAGGTTGCGGTATTCATCGGATTGCGGCTCGATCGGCACGCCACGAGTCTGCGAGTTGCAGCTTGTGAAGCGCCGGCTGATGGTGCCCATGCCACCCCATTCGGAGCGGTAGATCGGCATCGCGTTGAGAATCCCGAGCGCTGGCGCGAGGATTTCGGCGCGAATCCGCTCGCCCGGATTCTGGACATGGCAGCTCGCGCAGGAGAAATTGAGCTGGCCGCGTCGTGTATAGAAATATTCCTTGCCGTTTTCGAAGGCTGCGAGCGCACGCGGATCGTTCGGGATCTTGATGTCGAACGGCTTGCCGCGCGAGGTGAACGCCATGTAGGCGGTCAGCGCGGCCATCTCATCCTTCATATAGGACAGCGGCGCCTCGCCATTGGCCTCGCGGCAGCGGTTCAGCGCCAGTTCAAGCGTGACGACCTTGCCTTCCTTTTCGTCGAAATAGGGATAGTTCTGGCGGACACCGATGCCGCCATTGTCAAAACAATCCGCGTAACTCTTGCCGTTCTTGAACGGCTTGGCGAACATCTCCTTGCCCATGTCGAGCGAGAATTCGTAAGGCGGGAATTCCTCTTTCTCGACCCACTGCCGGTGCATGTCCTCGTTCAGCGAATACGGGCCGTTGACGAAGTCCGCGGGCTTCAGTTTGGGGAATTTGGTCGTGAAGTAGTTCTGGAATGCCTTGGCGTCCGCCGCCGGGTCGACGCTGTCGGCAGCTTTCACTGATGCACCTGCCAGCGTCAGTGTGACGAGCGCTAACGTTGCTGAAGCCAGTCGGATCGCAGTACGCACGCTGTAACTCCTCATGCAATCTTCGCGGTCAGCGATATCGGATGCGCCCTTGTTGTCGGTCCAGTTGATCTTGAGATCGTCGCCCTTATTGCCGCCCTTGAAACTGAACTTGACATAGGGGTCCTTGGACACCGCCGTGCCCCAATCAGCAAGGAACACGGTCTTGCCGTTGCATTCGAACGCCAGTTGCTGGATGAAATGCGGCGGAATCAGAACTCCCTTGGCGTCCTTGACGAAGCCGGAATCCATCGGGTGCTGGATCAGCGCCTGGACCTCGGTCGTGTCGCCGGTTGCGGTGGCGCGCACGCGAATGGTTGATGCCATTTCCTATTTCCCTCCGAATTCAATTTGCGCACGAGTTCATCTTATCTCTCCCAAGGGGAGAGGGAGCGCGCTTCCGTCGTTGTTATGGTCCATCCAATTTCATTGCGTCAGCCGCCGCAGCCGCCGACGGTAACCTTGACTTCCTTGGTGGCGCTGTAGAGCTTGCCGGCGGCTTCCACGATCGCAGTGACGCTGCTGGTCTTGGCCATTTTGAGGCGATTGGCCACGCTCGGCATCGTGCCCGGCGGAATGTCGTAGGATGCCGCCAGCGCGTTTGGATTATCGGCGACCAGGAACGAGATCGAGGTCACATCCGTCAGCGTCGTCGTCACCGAAACCGGAACCACCGCGCCGTTCTCGGCGATCTCCGGCGCGTCGAGCTTGACCTTGTCGGACACCTCGGCGGTCTTGCCGTACAGCGCCTTGATGGCGTCGGCCTGCCCTTCTGCTTGAACGCGTCCTCCGGCCATTTGTCGTTGGCCGCGGCGAACGCCGGCACCGGGCCGAACGAGAAGTTGCCGAGGCCGATCAGCGCGACCACGACGGCGCCTTTCAGGATCAGCCGCCGCGTCGCCGCGGATTCCGAGAATTGGTCGTCGGTCGAGGTCATCCAGAATCTCCCAAAGCGCGGATGCGCCGTCACAAGGTCTGCAGGAAATCCACGATTGCGTTGATCTCCTGCTCGGTCAAAATCCGGTTCCGTCCGAACGGAGGCATCACAGTCTGCGGATTGCGTTTGGTTTCGTCGTTGAGGATCGCGACCAGCTCGTTGCGATCCGGAAATTTGCTTTTGATGTCCTTGAGCTCCGGCCCGATGGTGCCGGGGAGATCGCCGCCCTTGATCACATGGCAGGTCAGGCAATTGCCCTTGCCGCGATCGAACGCCAGTTTCTGGCCGTCGGCCGCGGCGGATTGCGCGCGGGCAGGACCTGCCGATGTCATGATGCCGATCAGCAATGCCAACAGCAGCGCAGGAGCCACGCTCGTCGTACGGCCGGGCTTTGTCGTGGAAGTGTCGTTCAAGGCGTGTCCCCGCAGGTTTATCTTGGTATCTCTTTTCCGGACTATAGGATGTCAAAAGCAGAAATGCCAACGCCTGGCAATTCAGACAAAGTGATGCAGCGGTCAGCTAAAGCGGTTAACCTCAATTGCCCATGATCGGGAGGACGGCGTGGCGGAGTTTATCGTTGAGTTCGGCAAGGACGGCCGGCCGGTCCAAGACGATGGCCGTCTCGATGCCGCGGCGTTTCACCGTAATCATCAGGCGATCTGGGCTGTATTGCGGCAATTTCTTGCCGATAAATCAGGCGACGTGGTCGAGGCCGGCAGCGGCACCGGCCAGCACGTGGTTCATTTCGCCAGCCATAGTCCTGGCATCACCTGGTGGCCGAGCGATCTCAACGCGCAGCACCTTCGCAGCATCGATGCTTGGCGGGCGCATGCCGGACTGTCGAATATCCGCCCCCCACTACGGATCGATTTGTCGGATGCGGCATGGTGTCCCGCGATGCATCGATGGCCGCGGCCCCGGCAAATTGCTGGCGGTGTTTTGCGCCAACGTGATCCACATCGCGCCGTGGCGCGTCGCTGAGGGCCTGATGGAAGGGGCGGGGCGCTATTTGCGCGCAGACGGGCGGCTATTCCTGTACGGGCCGTTCAAGCGTGGCGGCAAGCACACCGCGCTGAGCAATGCGGTGTTCGACACCAGCCTTCGCGAAAGCAATGCCGAATGGGGCGTTCGCGACGTCGAGGCGCTTGAACAGCTCGCGGCTGGCGCGGGTCTGGCGTTGGTCGAAACCGCCGAGATGCCGGCCAACAATTTCATCCTGGTGTTTGGCCGGCCAGAAACCGCTGATCGCGCCGCATAACGCGGGCCTGTTGTCGAAAACCCGGTAGCTTACGCCAGTTCCGACACCTGTCCGTCGGGCAGGCCGAATTCAAACGTGTTCAGTGTCATCGACACCAGCGTGTAATAGCCGCATAGCCCGATGATCTCGACAATGCCACGCTGGCCGACCACGTTGACGGCCTCGTCGTACAACGACTTGGCGACGCCAAGACCTTCATGCAGGGATTTGCTGACGTCATAGACGATCCTGGCTTTCGGGTCGTCGAATTGCGGCGTGCGACGGTCGCGGATGTCGTCGATGATCTTCGGATCGATGCCGCCCTCCAACGCCAACTGCTTGTGGGCGTACCATTCGTAATGCGAGGTCCAGTGCCGCGCCGTGACCAGGATCGCGATCTCGGAAATTTTCGCGGGAAACACCGTGTCGAAACGCAAGAAGCCGCCGAGCCGGGTAGCGTGGCGCGCCATCTCCGGGCTATTGAGCCAGGCCATCATCGGCGGCGGCGGTTTGCCGCGCTTGCCCGCAATCGATTCATCGTAGGTCTGTTTCTGGTCCTGGTTCATTTCGTCGGGCGAAAGCAGCTTCAGGCGCATGTCTTCCTTTCTCGTTCTAAGCGCTGTGGCCTACGCGACTATACCGGATGGGCAGACATCACCACATCCGAGCGCTGCATGGCCCGGACCTGCATATGTTGAATTCCGCAAGGCGCCAGTTATCGTGCGCGCTTTGCCGGCAATGTGCGGGGAATCGTCAATTTGCGCGCCGACCGTTGGCGCGGATGAAGCGAATTGAGACGATCGCTCAATCCAGACGCTTCACCTGGATCGAGGCGCGATGACGCTCCTGATGGACGCGCCGCTCACGGCTCGCGCGCGCCGGCTACCTGATCGGCGGGGCGTACTGGATGCCGCCGGCGTTCCAGAGCTGATTGAGCCCGCGCGGAATCTTCAGCTTCGAGCCGCTGCCGACATTGCGGTCGTAGACCTCGCCGTAATTGCCGACATGGCGGATGATGCGGGCGGCCCAGTCCTTGGTGAGGCCGAGGTCCTCGCCGTAGGAGCCTTCGGTGCCGACCAGCCGCATCACGTCGGGCTTCTTCGACTTCAGCGCTTCGTCGATGTTCTTGGAGGTGACGCCGAGCTCCTCGGCGTTGATCATCGCATACAGCGTCCACTTCACGATCAGCATCCAGTCGTCATCCCGCTCGCGCACCACCGGCGCCAGCGGCTCCTTGGAAATGATGTCCGGCAGGATGACGTGATCGTCCGGCTTCGACAGGTTGAGACGCAAGGCATAAAGCTGCGACGCGTCGGCGGTGAGAACGTCGCATTTGCCGGTGTCGTAGGCCTTGACGACGTCGTCCAGCTTCTCGAACTTCATCTCCTCGTATTTCATGTTGTTGGCGCGGAAATAGTCGGCCAGGTTGAGCTTGGTCGTCGTGTTGTCCTGCACGCAGATCTTGCTGCCGTCGAGCGCCAGCGCGGAATCGATATTTTTGGCGCGCGGCAGCATGAAACCTTCGCCGTCGTAATAGGCGACGGCCGGGAAGTAGAGATCGTAATTGGTCTCGCGCGACATGCTCCAGGTCGAATTGCGGGAGAGGATGTCGACCTTGCGGTTCTGCAGCTCCTTGAAGCGCTCGCTGGCGTCGAGCGGGACGAACTTCGCCTTGCTCGGGTCGTCGAAGATCGCGGCAGCCACCGCGCGGCAGAAATCGACGTCGAAGCCGGTCCAGTTGCCCTTTGTCGTCGGGAATCGAGAAGCCCGGCAGGCCGGTATTGACGCCGCACAGCACCTCGCCGCGCCGGACCGTGCGCTTCAGCGTCTTGGTATCGTAGCGCTCATAGGCGACGGCGATTGCCGCAACCGCGGCTGCGACCACCAATCCGATCAGGAGGCCGCCTCGAAATGTCCGCATGATTTATCTCTCGCCAATGAATACTGGAAAATGAGGTCGGATCTGGAAAACGACGTTCTCGATCAAAGCTCCGGCTTCTGCCGGATAATCACCTTGGTGCCGACCGGGACGCGGTCATAGAGGTCAGCGACGTCGGCATTGACCAGACGGAAGCAGCCGGAGGAGATCGCGGTGCCGATCGTGTCGGGCTGGTTGGTGCCGTGAATGCGATAGACCGTGGTGCCGAGATACATCGCGCGGGCGCCGAGCGGATTGCCGGGGCCGCCGGCCATGAAGCGCGGCAGATAGGGCTGGCGCGCGATCATTTCCGGCGGCGGCGTCCAGTCCGGCCATTCCGCCTTGCGGGTGATGTTCACCAATCCTTGCCACTGAAATCCATCGCGGCCGACGCCGATGCCGTAGCGTAGCGCGCGGCCGTTGCCCTGGATCAGATAAAGGTGCCGCTCCGCAGTCGAGATGATGATGGTGCCGGGCGGTTCGTTGGTGCGGTACAACACCATCTGCTTGCGGAATTCCGGATCGAGCTGCACGGAATCGTCCGGAATCAATCCCGGCTGGTCGCCGCGGTCCGATTGCTGGGCATAGCTGTGCGAGACCGAAAGCATCAGACCCGTGACTGCCACCACCATCAAGATCAGGTGCCGAAACTTGGTCATGCGAAGGCTCTCCTGTGGGCGCGAGGGGGGTATGTAGCATCGTTTTTCCAAATTACTAAAACCATCAAATCCTATTGCTTGGCAAGCAATCCGGGCGTTATTTGAAACGGCCCTGTCTGCAAGATACGCCGCTGGAATTCCCTTTTATTGGTTGATGGATCGCTTGTGGTACCCCGCAAGGGGGAGGGGCGCGCGCAGTGCTTCGAGCTCAAGCCCGTCTTCAACTTCATCGCAGCCATATGCGCAATGGGGGCGCTTTCTTCTCCCCTCCCCTTGCGGGTGTTCAGACCGGGGCGGGGGTGGGGGTCCACGGGCACGAAATGGCGACAACAAGTGGCGTCAGCCGCAAATACCAAGCCCCAAATACAGAACAACCCGGAGGGGGGCATCCCGTCCGGGTCGTTGGAGGTTTGAAGATGAAGCAAATTCGATGGATGCAGGTATAGAGGCGGTATATTTCCGGCTGATGTTGTCTACTGTTTCATTTGTTTCGTGGTCCAGCCTGATTGATGTCACGCGGCCAGGCTATCGATTCCCGCGCTCTTGAGCAGTTCGGCGAGCTGCTTGCGGGCATAGAACATCCGGGTTTTGACCGTGCTCTGGGGGATGCCGATGATTTCACCGGCCTCTTCCACCGACTTCTCATGATAATAGACCAGGTTGATGATCTCCCGATGCGCCGGCGAAAGCTTGCCGATGCAGGCGCGCAGGATGGCGCTGGTATTGCTGCGATCCAATGATACTTCCGGCGTATCGGCCTGGTCGGCGATCTCCAGCACGTCTTCCTGGTCGATGTCCTCGTGCCGGCGCTGGCGCAGCGCGGTCAGCGCCTTGAAGCGGGCAATCGACAACAGCCAGGTGGACGCCTGGGAGCGGCCCTCGAACTGGTGCGCGGTGCGCCACACGTCGAGGAAAACCTGGCTGACAAGATCTTCCGCCATCGTGGTATCGCGCACGATGCGCAGGATGAAGCGGTAGACCCGCACATTGTGCCGGCAATACAGGATGTGCATCGCGGTACGGCCGCCATGAGCAATGCCCTTGATCAGCATTTCGTCGGATGTCGCCTGCGCGGCGACGATGCCCTTTTGGGCTGCGGCGTTGATGGCAATGACGTTCGACATGATACGCTCCCCGTTGATCGCCCCTTTGCGGCGCCTCGTTGGGCAAATTGATAGTTACCGAAGGTTTCGGGATGTCTGCGCCAAAAGCGGAAAATGGTTTCGTGCGCAGGAGAATTGTTTCGTCACAGCGCGAGCGACGAAACAATCCGACCAAAAAAGCAAGTAAATTCAATGATCGTGTAATTACGGGGGTGGCTTTTGGCGGTCGGGAACGATTCCCGTCCTGGCGCATCGTCTCATCCGCGTTGTGCGGCCAGTGACTATGCCTTGTCGCCGGCGGGCGAAAACAGATATCCGCCGCCCCTGATGGTGCGGATGACGGCCGGCTTGGCCGGGTCCGGCTCGATTTTGCGCCGGATTCGCATGATCCGCAGGTCCACGGCGCGATCGAAAGCCTCGCTGTCGCGGGCATTTGCGAGCTCCAGCAGCCGCTCGCGCGACAGCACACGCTTGGGATTGGCCGCGAACACCTTGAGCAGGCCGAATTCGGACGCCGTCAGCGGATGCTCATTGCCCTCGTCGTCGCGTAGCGCCTGGGCCTCGAGATCAAGCCATTTGGTGCCGAACCGAACCAACTGATCCTTGGCCGTCTTGGCGCCGGGGGCTTCTGTTCCGGCCGCGGTCTTGACCGGCGTACTCCGCCGCAGCACCGAGCGGATCCGAGCCATCAATTCGCGCAATTCGCAGGGCTTTGCGATGTAGTCGTCGGCGCCTAGTTCGAGGCCGACCACCCGGTCGATCGGGCTTGCGGTCGCCGTCAGCATGATGACGGGGACGTTAGCGCGGCTCTTGAGGTCGCGGATGATCGAAAGTCCGTCTTCCTCCGGCATGTTCAGGTCAAGCACCACGAGATCGGGCACGTTGGTTTCGATCGCGGCGCGCAGGCTCTTGCCGCCGTCGCACAGCGTCACGGCAAAGCCGTGCATCTTGAGGTAATCGCCGACCATCTCTCGGGCAGGCGCTTCGTCGTCGACAATGAAGATATGCTGGTTCTGGCTCATGTCACGGCGCCTCGGTCGCGGGCAGCACCACGGTGAAAGTCGATCCCTGTCCGGGACCGGCGCTTTCGGCGGTTACCTGGCCGCCATGCATGTCGATGATGCGCTTGACGATCGACAGGCCGAGCCCGGTCGAACTTTCGCCGGCGGTCGGCTTTGCCGAGAGCCGCTGGAAGCGACCGAACAGCCGTCCGAGATCTTCCGGCGAGAGGCCGGCGCCTTCATCGGCGATGCGGATAATAGTGTTGTTCTTCTCGTGGCTCACGACAAGCGCAATCTTGCCGCCGATCGGTGAGTATTTGATGGCGTTGCTGACGAGATTGTCGATGGCCTCGCGCATCCGGTCGGTGTCGCACATGGTGACGAAATTCGGCGGCGCGGACACCGTGATCATCTGCTGCTTGTTGGCGGCCGACGGCTGATTGGTGTCGGCGACTTCACTGACCAGCGCTGCGACGTCGACCGGCTCGCGGCGGATCGTGATGTCGAAGGCATCGGCCATCGCGTCCGAGATCAGATGATCGACCATCAGGGTCAGCCGCTTGGTGGCGTCGCGGATGTGGTCGACCTGGGCGGTGACACTCTCCTTGGAAGAATTGGTGCTGATCAACTCGGTCAGCATTTCAGTACGGCCGAGGATGACACCGAGTGGATTCTTCAGGTCGTGGGCGACGGTGCCCAGAATCTCGTTCTTGAAGCCGTTGGCGCGTTGCAACCGCAGCCACTGCGCCGAGAGCCGGCGATTGGCCTGCATCAGCGCCCGGGTGCGCTGGGCGACCCGGTCCTCGAGCTGGGTGTTGGCCTCGTGCAGTTGCTGATAGAGGATGACATTGTCGAAGGCGATCGATAGCCGGCTGCCGAAAATCTCCACCAGCGATCGGTCGGTTTCGGAAAGATCGCGCTCCGCCTGCAACAGCACCACGACCTCGCGGCCGCTGCCGGTGCGTATATAGAGCACCGAGCGGTGGTCGACGAATTCATGCTCGCGCCGCCTGAAGGCGGCCTCTACCATCTCACGCAGATCGGGATCCAGCGATTTGGATCCGGTGCTGCCAATGAAGCGGCTGTAGCAGCCGGAGCCGGCCAGCACGGAAAAATCGTCGTCCACCATGCCGCCGTCGCGCAGCACCAGGATGCCGGCGCAGTCGACATTGAGCAGCGAAGCGATCTGCGTCAGCACGCCCTCGGCGAGACGCTGCATCGATTTGAAATCGTACAGGGTGGAAGCGGCGTCGA
Source organism: uncultured Alphaproteobacteria bacterium (assembly GCA_963806075.1). Lineage (GTDB taxonomy): Bacteria > Pseudomonadota > Alphaproteobacteria > Rhizobiales > Xanthobacteraceae > Bradyrhizobium. Next base: position 131,836 of record CAWDWT010000011.1, on the reverse strand, counting down.
TGATGATTTCCAGTCCGCGCCGGGTCTGCACCATGCGTTCGAGCTGCTGGTAGCTGCGCAGCGCAGCGGTCAGCGAGGTGAACAGCTTGTCCGCCGTCAGTTCAGTCTTCGCCTTGTAGTCGTTGATGTCGTACTGGACAATGACGCGGCGTTCCGGCGCCTGTCCGGGCTGTCCGGTGCGCAGGATGATGCGGACAGTTTCGTTCTTCAGTTCGTTGCGGATGTACTCGACGAGATCGAGGCCCGCGGCGTCGGTTTCCATGATGACATCGAGCAGCACGGCCGCGATGTCGGGATGCGCGCGCATCAAGGTGCGACCCTCGGCCGCCGAATAGGCTGACAGGATTTCCAGCGTCTGTCCGTGAAGGCTGTAGTCGCTGAGCGCAAATCGCGTGCCCTCATGGACGGCCTGATCGTCGTCAATGACCGCGACCTTCCATTTCCGCGCGGTCGAGATTTCCGGAACGGTTCCGGAGTCGTCGATCAGGTGGAGGACATCGTCCTGTTCGGCCATTGAGGGATTCCGTCGCTATCGGTGCCGGTCGGCGGTTTTGTCTTGGCAGGTTTCCTGGCAGGCTTCCTGGCTGGTATCCGGCTGCTGGTCCGGGATTACCGTGCTGCCCTTGGCGGTTTTCGGCATCATAATGCGAAAGGTGGTGCCTTGTCCCAGCCTTGAGTTCCAGCATCATGCGGCCCCCGAGCTGCTGGGTAACCAGATTATAAACGATATGCAGGCCGAGCCCCGTGCCGCCATCGTTGCGGCGGGTAGTGAAGAACGGGTCAAACGCCTGCCGTTGCACCTCGGGCGTCATTCCTGCGCCGTTATCGGCAAAAATGATCTCGATGTCTTCGGGACCACGGGGTCTTGCCGAAATCGAGATGGTGCCGGAGCGTCCGTCGGCGAATGCGTGGGTTGCGGCGTTGAGGAATAGGTTGGTCAATATCTGGCCATACGATCCCGGATAGCCGTCGATCACAAGGCCCTCCGGCACGTCGACCGTCACCGCGATCGTTGCCTTCTTCAGCACCGGACGCAGGCTGGCGATGATCTGGTCGGTCGATTCGCTCAGGCTGAATTCTCGGCGCTCGGCATGCGAGCGGTCGACCGCGACCTGCTTGAACGACTGGATCAGTTCGCCGGCGCGATGCAGGTTCGCCACCAGCTGCTGCGAGGCGTCGCGCGACGAGCGGACGAAGTCGTCGAGCTGCGAACGGCGCAACTGTCGGTTGGATTTCAGGTCGGCCTCGAACGTCTCGGTGCGACGGGCGAGGCTGGACGCCACCGTCAGGCTGATGCCGATCGGATTGTTGACCTCATGGGCGACGCCGGCGACCAGGCCGCCGAGCGCGGCGAGCCTCTCGGCATCGATCAGGTTCTGCTGCGCGGCGCGCAGTTCGAGCAGTGCGCCCTCGGCCTCTTCCTTCGAAGAGCGCAACGCACCTTCGGTCTCGCGCTTGGCGATGGCGTTCTCGCGGAACACTTCGACCGCGCGCGCCATCGCGCCGACTTCGTCGCGGGCCGTGGTGCCCTGCACCTGCCGGTCGTAATCGCCCGACGTGATCGCCTGCATGGCCGCCATGATCTGCTGCAGCGGCAGGCGGATGCTCAGCGCGATCAGGACGCCCGTGGTAAGGATGATGCCGAGGAAAATCACCGCGACCGAGAGCACCTTGCGCGAGATATCCGCCAGCGTCCGATCGAACGTCTCCTGTGCCTTCTGCTCGCGCTGGCGCATCTTGGTCGACAAATTGTCGATCGCGCCGATGGTTTCGGCCTGGCTGGCGTCGATCGAGTTACGCAAGAGCTCGGTCCGGCTGGCGAGTTGCTCCGATAATTTCGCCAAACCTTCCCGTAGCGCCGCCGTTCGTTCGCCGAGGTGCTGCAGGGCCATGCGCTGCAGGTCGTTGTCGGCCAGGTCGGACATCACGGGAATGGTCTTTTGGATGGTCTCGGTGTTGCTGCGGGCGTCCTCGGCCGAGGCGCTTGCCAGCGAAAAATAATAGGCATTCGCGGCGACCAGCATCGCGGTGAAAGCCTCGCGGGATTTTCCGAGCGATGGCCAGATCAGCGCATCGCGATGCCCCGTCGCGCCCTCGATGATCGAATAAAGCGCCGCCATGTCCCGCGCCGGGGTCTGGACCTGCTCCTCGTAGGTTTTCGAAATGGTGCCCTGCAGGGTGCGCAGTTCGCCGAAGCCGTCGAGGAAACGTTCGGTGACGCGCTCGAGCTCCTCGACCGATCCCGACAGCATCGGGTCGGTCGAGGCGCGCGTGTTCAGCGTCCCCAATATCGTTTCGCGCAACAGCAGGATCTCGGCGAAGAATTCCGGGCTGGGCTGGTTGATGTAGCGATGGATCAGGTTCTGCAGGCGGCTGGTCTCGCCCTCGAGCAGCGCCAGGATTTTGTCGGACTCGCGCACCTGCCGCACGTCGTCCCAGGCCGAGCCGAGCACCTGGGAGCCGTTCCAGATCATCGCCACCAACGCGACGACGACGGCGGAGTTCAATGCGGCAATCGAGAGGATGCGCCAGCGGATCGGTACCGCGCGGAGCAGGCCGACGATGCGAGCGCGTGCCTGCGCGGCGAGGCTCGCTGGTCGTTCCGCAGTTTCGTCGCGCCGGGCCATTCCGAACACCAACTCACTCCACTTGGCGGACTGGCTTGCGATCGGAAGCGGTCGCGATCGTTGCGGCGCATGCGCTGAGCCTGTGGTCGCCGGCATGAGGCGGGCCATGCGGCAGCTCGCGCGCGAAAGCAGCCGTCGGAGCCGTCGTCGGGGACGGCACGGCTACGGGCTCTGCAATCCGCCAAAGGCCGGCGCGGCTGTAAACAGGCAACTTTAACCTCTTGAAATGATGTCGACGGACGGAAAAAAAGGTTCAACCGATTTGGCGAGGCCAGGCATAGGGCTATCCTGTCGGAGCCGTCGAAACTCCGTAATTGTGCGCTGCGAGCGACATTTTTGCCGATTGAAACCGCCGCCGCGAGGTTTTATCACGGCGCGCGCCGCACAAATTACTTATCCTCAGGATTCCTTTCGGATCGCGGCGGATGGATCGGTTCTGACGTGAAGTCGGTTTTGAGGTTTTTGCAGCTGGCGGCCGCGACGGCGGCGGTCGCCTTCGCGTCTCCCGCCCAGGCGGTCACCGACATTGCCTGGTGGCATGCCATGTCGGGCGAACTCGGCCGTCAATTGGGCATACTCGCCGCCGATTTCAACGCTTCGCAGTCGGACTACCGGATCGTACCGAGCTACAAGGGCAACTACACCGAGACCGTGACCGCGGCGATCTTCGCGTTTCGTTCGCACGGCCAGCCCGCCATCGTCCAGGTCAACGAGATCGCGACCGCGACTATGATGGCGGCGAAGGGCGCGATCTATCCGGTATTCGAATTGATGCGCGACCAGTCCGAGGCGTTTTCAGCGGCGGCCTATCTTCCCGCCGTGAGCGGCTACTACAGCGATGTCGACGGCAACATGCTGTCGTTTCCGTTCAACAGCTCGACGCCGATTCTCTATTACAACAAGGATCTGTTCCGGGCGGCCGGCCTCGATCCCGAGGTCGCACCGAAGACATGGCCGGAGGTGGGCGCCGCGGCGCAGCGATTGCGCGCGGCCGGAGCGGCTTGCGGCTTCACCACCTCCTGGCCGTCCTGGATCAATGTCGAGAATTTTTCCGCGTTCCACAATCTGCCGATCTCGACCAAGGCCAACGGTTTTGACGGACTCGACGCCGAGCTCAATTTCAACAACCCCGTGATGGTGCGCCATATCGCGCAGCTCGCTGAATGGCAGACCGATAAGCGGTTCGACTATGGCGGACGGGCGACCACGGCGGAGCCGCGATTCCAGAATGGTGACTGCGGAATCTTCATGGGCTCGTCGGCAACGCGTGCCGATATCAAGGCCAATTCGAAATTCGAGGTCGGTTACGGCATGCTTCCGTATTGGCCCGATGTAGCGGGCGCGCCGCAAAACTCCACCATCGGCGGCGCCACATTGTGGGTGCTGCGAGGCCGGCCTGCCGCCGAATACAGCGGCGTCGCCAAATTCTTCGCCTTCCTGTCGAAGCCGGAAGTGCAGGCCAGATGGCACCAGAACACCGGCTATCTGCCGGTGACGCGCGCGGCCTTCGAGTTGAACTCGCAGCCAGGGTTTTTACGATCGCAATCCCGGCACTGCTATCTCGATCGAGCAGATCACCCTGCACGTGCCTACGGAAAACTCACGAGGCGTCCGGCTTGGTTCGTTCGTGCTGATCCGCGGCGTGATCGACGACGAACTGGAGAAGGCTTTCAGCGGCAAGAAATCCGCGCAGGAGGCACTCGACTCCGCCGTTGAGCGCGGCAACCGGTTACTGCGCCAGTTCGAACGCACCAATCCGTGACGGCTATTGATCAGGCCGGTCAGCGCCCGACCTTGCTGCTGCCCTGGGTAATCAACCGTGCGCCGCGTTGATCGCGAGCGTGGTTCCAGAGCCAACTCAGCGCGACGCTCAACCGGTTGCGCAGGCCGATCAGGAAGTAGATGTGCGCGACGCCCCAGATCCACCAGGCGAGCGTGCCGCGCAGCTTGATGCGGCCGAAATCGATCACCGCTTGCCGTTTGCCGATCTGCGCCAGGCTTCCGGCATGCCTGTAACGGAACGGCGTTGCCGAGCCGCCCTGCAGGCGCGCCGTGATGGATGCGGCAACGTGGCGCCCCTGCTGCTTGGCCGCCGGCGCGATGCCCGGAACCGGATTTCCATCCGGGCCTGCGACGACGATGGTGTCGCCGATGGCGAAGATATCGGGATGACCGGATACCGTGAGGTCGGGCAGTACTTGCACGCGGCCGGCGCGATCGGCTGCGACGCCAAGCCATTCGGCGGCGGGCGAGGCGCGCACGCCGGCGGCCCAAATGAGGGTTCGCGCCTGCAGACGCTCGCCGCCATAGACGACGCCTTCCGCCGAGCATTCGGTGACGGCCTTTCCCAGCACCACCTCGACGCCGATTTTTTGCAGCGCGGCTTGTGCATAGGCCGACAGTTCGTCGGCGAAACCTGCGAGCACGCGCGGACCCGCCTCGATCAGCACGACGCGCGTCTTGTGGGTGTCGATGTTGCGGAAGTCCGGCGGCAGCGTATCCTGCGCCAGTTCGGCAATAGTGCCGGCGAGTTCGACGCCGGTAGGGCCGGCGCCGACAATCACGAAGGTGAGCAGCGCGGCGCGCCGCTCCGGATCGCTCTCGCGCTCGGCGCGTTCGAACGCGACCAGGATACGGCGCCGCAAGGTGGTGGCGTCCTCGAGCGTCTTCAGCCCGGGCGCGAACGGCTCCCATTCGTCATGGCCGAAATAGGCGTGGCGTGCGCCGGTGGCAAGGATCAGCGTGTCGTAAGGCAAGGCGTCGCCATCCTCGAGCAGCACACGCTTGGCCTCCGCGTCCACGCCGCTGACGGTCGCGAACAGGGTCGTCACATCGGGCCGGTCGCGCAGCAGATAGCGGATCGGCCAGGCGATCTCCGAGGTCGCGAGCGAGGCGGTCGCGACCTGATACAATAGCGGCTGAAACAGATGATGATTGCGTCGGTCGATCAGCGTGACGCTGACCGGCGCCCCCTTCAGTCCGAACGTTGCTTCCAGGCCGCCGAAACCGGCGCCAACGATTACCACGCGATGGGACGCTGTTGTCGTCATGGGGGCCTTTGGTTTGAGGTGTTTTCGCGCACGGAGTAGGGATGCATCGGCGGTTCCGCGCCAAGCGCAAGTTGTCGATCGGCCAATGGCGAAAGTCTATCGCGCGGAGGGAACGCGGCGTTGATCGCGCAAAGGTTTGCTGCAAGGGAGGATAGCAGGGCTCGACGGCGCCCGCTATCTTTCCTCCAACGTTTTGCCTTGAGAACCACAATCACGGATACGCAACAAGCCCACAAGCACGGGGAGTAAGCCTTACCCCGCGATCTCCAGCCCTGCATTGGCATAGACCACGCCGCCATCGACCGCGATGGTGTTGCCGACCACGTAGTCGCCGGCGCGCGAGGCCAGATAGATCGCAATGCCCGCCATGTCCTCATCGGTGCCGATGCGGCGCGACGGTATCCGTTTGGCGATTTCATCGCCATGGTCGCGTGCCGCGCGGTTCATGTCCGATTTGAATGCGCCGGGTGCGATCGCGGTGACATTGATGTGGTCCTCGATCAGTTTAGTGGCGAGGCGCCGGGTCAAATGGATCACCGCGGCCTTGCTTGCGGCGTAGGAATAGGTCTCGCTGGGATTGACGAAAATGCCGTCGACGGAGGCGACATTGATGACCTTGGCGGGCCGTTGGTGCGAGGCTGCGGCGCGCAACGGCTTGGCCAGCGCCTTGGTCAGGAAGAACAGCGACTTGACGTTGAGGTTCATCACCTTGTCCCAGCCGCTTTCCGGAAATTCGTCGAACTCCGCGCCCCATGCCGCGCCGGCATTGTTGACGAGGATGTCGAGTTTTGGCTCGCGCTCGACAATCTCGGCGGCGAGCTTGTCACAGCCTTCGACGGTCGAAATGTCGATCGGCAGTGCAATGCATTCGCCGTCATATTCGGCCGAAAGCTCCTTGGCAGTCGCCTCGCAGGAATTGGCTTTGCGGGCGGTGATGTAGACCTTTGCCGCGCCCTGATTGAGGAATCCGCGCGCGATCATCTTGCCGATGCCGCGTGATCCGCCCGTCACCAATGCAATGCGGCCGTCGAGCGAGAATAGATCCTTGAACATGCGGTCCTCCCTTCGTTTTCCAGTGGTTTTGCGGCGGCGGGATTGACGAGTCAAGGAAAGGACACGTGCAGCGCCTTACCCTGAACAGCAGCGAAGCGCCGTCTCGAAGGGCGAGGGTGCATTCTTCGAGACGTACGCGGGAGCGCACTCGTCAAGAATGAGGCCGAAGCTGGCGACGTGGCCTTACGCCGCGTTGATGCGGCGAAAACCGTTCCACATTGCGGTCGCAGCGCCCGAGGTCAGCACCGGCAGAAAGCGGACGTCCTGGTAATTGCCGTTGAGCGACACCCGCGGCAGCGCGGTCAGGTGCTGTGCATTCTTGGCAAACATCATACCCGGCCGCGTCGTTACGGCGGTCTTGAAACCGACCGCGCGCGCCAGCGCGAATTCGCGGGGGCCCGCAGCGATCCTGTCGCCATAGGGATAGGCAAAATGCACGACGGGACGCTGCAACACCTCCTCGATCCGCGCGCGGCTGGTGGCCATCTCGTGGTGCGCGTCCGGTTCGGGTTGGTGGGCAAGGTTGCAATGGGTGATCGTATGCGCGCCGATCGAGATCAGCGGATCGGCCGCGAACGGCTTCAATTCGTCCCATGACAGGCAGAGCTCGCGGCTGATGGCGGTCTCGTCGACCCCGTAGCGATGGCATAGCGCACTGATCTCGCGCTGCAGGTCGGCCTCCTTGGGTAACCCGCGCAACCAGTCGTGCAGCCGGTCGAAGGCCGCCTGTTTCTCCGCGGTCGTGCCGCTTTTGAGGCGAACGGCGCTGCCGTCGATCTCGGTTTCGATGTGTGACGCCTTCGCAACCACGCGCTCCAGCGCCACCCACCACATCCGGCCGAAGCCGTCGGCGAAATCGCTGGCGACGAACACGGTGGAAGGTGCGGCGAATTCGCGCAGCACTGGCAGCGCGACATCCCTGTTGTCGCGATAGCCGTCGTCGAGCGTGAGGCAGACAAAACGCCGCGCGAAATTGCGCTCGATCATCCGTTGATGCATCTCGTCCAGAGTGATGATGTCGACGTTCTGGCCGCGAAGGTGAAACAGCACGGCGCGCAGGAATTCGGGCGTGATTTCGAGATGCTGGTTCGGCTGGAACTCGACGTCGCGGCGCTGGCGAACCTGATGAAGCATGAAAATGGCGCCGACCCCTGCGAATATCGGCCGCAACAAATGATGAGCGCCGGTGAAGTAGAGCGTTTCCAGACCGGCACGGATGATGTTGTGGCGAAATTGCTTCATCGGGGCTGGTTTGGCCTTGGCATGAGGTCGCGAAGCTAGCGGACGATCGCTGAAGAATGGGTTAGCCGGACGGCGGTCCGCGGCTGGACCATTCCCTGTTATTTCCAGTTTGACAGCCTCGCAAGGGTTTGTTTTCTCTCGGTTCCCAGACTGCGGGACGTCGAATGCACGAACTTTTCAGGTGGAGCAGCAAATGGTGGCCGGGGACGATTCCTTTAGCCATCCTTTGGGTGATCGCCGCCTGGTCGAACACCACCGCTCTGGAAACCGATCTTGTCGCGCGTAGCACCGCCGCACTCAAGGATGCCATGCTGGACAAGACGCAAATCACGGTCGATGGCCGCGATGTCACCTTTGCCGCGGAGGCCTTCTCGGAAGATGGCCGGCGCAGCGCGGTGGCTTCGGTGGAAGCGGTGCCCGGCGTAAGGCTGGTCAACGACGAAACCCATCTTGTTCCCGAGGCCAAGCCGTTCGTCTGGTCGGCCGAGCGGGACGTGGTCCGGGTCACCCTGGGCGGCAGCGCGCCGTTGCCGGCCAGCAAGAGCAAGCTCACGGAAGCCGCTCACGCCGCGCTCGGCAATGTCGAGGTGGCCGATCAGATGAACCTGTCGCGCGGGGCGCCGCCGCGTTTCGACGATGCGGCGCTGCTGCTGATCGATCAGATCGGAAAGCTGAAGGACGGCAAGATCACAATTTCCGACGCCACCGTCAGCCTTTCCGGCATGGCGCGCGACCTCGGCGGCCGGGAAGCGATCGCCGAGAACCTGAAAAACCTGCCCGAGGGGTTTTCGGTCGCCAGCAACGAAATCAAGGCCCCGCCCTATATCGTTCAGGCCTACAAGGACCCGGTCGCGGTAACGCTGACGCTCACCGGCCATGTGCCCGATGACAAGGTCCATGCGGCATTGGTCGCAGCCGCGGGGCACAAATTCTTCAGCGAAAAGGTCGTCGACAATCTCAAGGCAAGCGTTGGAGCGCCCTCTGGATTTGCGGCGGCCGTCGGGCCGGCATTAGGGGCACTATCGCGGCTGTCGACCGGGACGCTGGTGGTGTCGGACCGCGAGGTGAAGCTCTCGGGCGACGCCTTCTATGATGCGGCGGCGGTTCAGATCCGCGCCGGCCTGGGCAAGGGCTTCCCGCAGGGTTGGCAGTTCAAGGCGGATATTTCAGTCAAGCCGGCGGCGGCCCCGGTCGATGCCACCGTTTGCCAGCAATTGTTTGCCGACCTGCTTGGCAAGGGAAACATCGGCTTCCAGTCCGGTCAGGCCACCATCGATCCGGATTCCGCAGGGTTGCTCGACCGGCTGACTGAAACAGCACTGCGTTGCCCGACCGCCAATATCGAAGTCGCCGGACATACCGACGCCGACGGTGAGGACAGCTTTAACCAGGTGCTGTCCGAAAAGCGCGCGCAGGCGGTGGTGGATTATCTGGTCAAGGCGGGGTTGCCGGCCGATCGCTTCACGGCGACAGGCCACGGCAGCACCGAGCCGGTCGCTTCCAACGATACCGATGAAGGCAAGGCACAGAACCGCCGTATTGAATTCGTGGTAAAATGACGGACATGACCTATCTGGCGATGTTTCACTGGGACTGGTTGCTGGGCTCGATGTTGCTGGGCTTTATGGTGGGCTGGATTGCCGTGGTTCACCGTGGCCGGGGTGTATCGAAAGTGACGGCGCGCTGGCTCGCGGTGCTGGTGGTGGCGCTGCTCGCGATCGCGCTCGCGCGCGTGATCCCCGGCCGGCCCGGCTATTGGCTCGATCTTGGTCTGATGATGTTCGCGCTTTATCTCGTGGGCTGTGCAATCGGTTCCTGGCTGCGCGGCTGGGCGATTTCGCGCCATACGCCCGCAGTTTGACGTGAGGAGAACCCCTGTCCCCCAGGCATCGTTGCGACAAACCGAGGACGCAAGGCGGCCGAACGCAACAAAACCGCGCTTCCGGCGTTATCCATTCCGTCAGTATATTTCCGCTAATATATTGATGGATCGCATATTATTCCGTTTGCTGCCAAACCGAATTCCACTGCGGCCGAAAACGCGCTACCAATCTGAGGCTGGGGAAAGCGCGACGCTTGGGGCGAAGTTCGCTCCGCTGCGAGATCGCTTGTGAAATCGCACCCGAGATCGAACTTGGGATTGCAATTCGAGGTCTAGATGCCGGAAGCAATACGCAGGGCGATGTCGTTTCTGCGCCAAAAGCAAATCCTGCATAAATTGGGCGTTGCGATCAGCATGACGGTCATCGGGATCGCGTGCTATGTGCTCTTCCACATGCTGCGCGGCATCGACACCGGCGAGGTGATCGAGGCGATCAAGGAGACCGAGCTTCATCAGATCGTGCTGGCCAGCCTGTTCGTCGCCGCGGGCTATTTCACGCTGACCTTCTACGATCTGTTCGCGGTGCGGGCGATCGGGCGTTCCGATATCCCCTACCGTATCAATGCGCTCGCGGCCTTCACCAGCTATTCGATCGGGCACAATGTCGGCGCCAGCGTCTTTACCGGCGGCGCGGTGCGGTATCGGATCTATTCGGCCTGGGGGTTGAATGCGATCGACGTCGCCAAGATCTGCTTCCTGGCCGGACTGACCTTCTGGCTCGGCAATGCCGCGGTGCTCGGATTGGGCATCGCCTTTCACCCGGAGGCTGCGACCGCGATCGACCAATTGCCGCCCTGGCTGAACCGGCTGGCGGCGTTTGCGATCATCCTTGCCCTGCTGGGCTATGTGTTCTGGGTTTCCGTGAAGCCGCGCGGAGTGGGACGCGGGCCCTGGACGGTGATCCTGCCGGGAGGCTCGCTGACATTGCTGCAGATCGTGATCGGCATCGTCGATCTCGGCTTTTGCGCATTGGCGATGTACGTGCTGGTTCCGGACGAGCCCAATCTTGGTTTCGTCGTGGTGGCGGTAATTTTCGTCTCGGCGACGCTGTTGGGGTTTGCCAGCCATTCGCCGGGCGGGCTCGGCGTGTTCGACGCGGCCATGCTGGTCGGGCTGTGGCAGATGGACCGGGAAGACCTGCTGGCGGGGATGCTGCTGTTCCGCCTGCTCTATTATATTACGCCATTCGTCATATCTGTAATCTTGCTGACGTTTCGGGAAGTTATCCTGGGAGCACGAAACAAGCGGCTGCGTCAGGTGGCGCGGGGGCTCGAGGTCGAGCCGCCCCGCGAGGCCGCATACGTACGAAAGCGTGGCGATACCAGCGCTTGAGGACTTGCGCCTGACCGTGCAGACCTGAAACGAGAGCCGGCCTGATGGCACTGGACGCTCCCACAACCTCATCATTCTACTCGCCGTGGCCGGACCGGCTGCGGCACTCGGCCATTATCCTGCTGGTCGCCGCCTTCGCGCTCGCCGTCCTGGTCGTGCTGGGCGAATTGTCGCCGCTGCGGGCGTCGGCGGTCTTTATCTGCATAGCTGCCGCCGCTCTGGTACCCTGGCGATTGCACAACGCGGTCGTCTCGCGCGAAGACGTCCGCAACGTCAATCCGGTCGAAACCGCCGCCGTCGGTGCCCTGGTCGCCGGCATGCCGGATCCTGCCGTGCTGCTGGACCGCGCCGGCCGCGTCCTCCATCTCAATGCCGCCGCCGCGCAACTTGCGCCGGCGCTGCGCAAGAACGAGCTTGCACAGTTCGCGCTGCGCTCGCCGGAAATCATCACGGCGCTGCGCGAGGCGATCGCTACTTCCGAGCCGCGCCGCGCGACCTATCTCGACCACGTGCCGGTCGATCGCTGGATGGAGTTGATGATCACGCCGGTGCCGGTGCCGACCCTGTTTGGCGGCACCGACAAATGCATGCTGATGACGTTCCATGACCAGACGCCGCTGCGGCGGGTCGAGGAAATGCGCGCCGACTTCGTCGCCAATGCCAGCCATGAATTGCGCACGCCGCTGGCCGCGTTATCGGGCTTTATCGATACGCTGCAGGGGCCGGCCAAGGACGATGCCAAGGCGCGCGAGCGCTTCCTCGGCATTATGCATACGCAGGCCACCCGCATGGCGCGGCTGATCGACGATCTGTTGTCGCTGTCGCGCGTCGAGCTGTCGGCCCATGTCCGCCCCGATACGATGGTGGATATCGTCCCCATTATCCGACAGGTCATCGACGGATTGGAGCCGCTGGCCCGCGAACGCCAGGTCATCATCGACACCGATTTGCCTGAGACGCCCGTGGTGATCGCCGGCGATCGCGAGGAGTTGTTGCGGCTATTCGAGAATTTGGTCGAGAACGCGCTGAAATACGGCGCCTCCGGCGGCAAGGTCGAGGTGTCGCTGACCTCGGCCGTGTCGGGCGACGATACGCCCGAAGCGCGCGTCATCGTGCGCGATTTCGGCCCCGGCATTGCGCCGGAACATCTGCCGCGGCTGACTGAACGGTTCTATCGGGTGGATGTCGGCGACAGCCGCGCGCAGGGCGGGACCGGGCTCGGATTATCGCTGGTGAAACATATTGTTAACCGTCATCGCGGCCGGCTCTTGATCGAAAGCGTGCTGAAAAAGGGCGCCACTTTCACCGCCTGTTTTCCCCAGGCCAAAGCCCCGCCTGGCTTGTAAACCCAAGCAATTGCAATTGCTTGGGACTGTCATCCAGTCGTCATCAAACCTTCGTAAAAGCAGCATTGACCGCTCCTAAACGGACCGGCGTGAGCGCTATCGGGCGTATCAGGCGCTTCGCTCACAGATGGAGACCAGCAATGAAATTCATGAAAGCGATCGTCGCTGCCGGCCTCGTGGCCGTCTCGACGTCGGCATTCGCCGCCGACATTACCGGCGCGGGTTCGACCTTTATCTTCCCCGTGCTGTCGAAATGGGCTGATGCCTACAAGAAGGAAACCGGCGCTGGCGTGAACTACCAGTCGATCGGTTCGGGCGCCGGCATCAAGCAGATCCAGGCCAAGACCGTGACCTTCGGCGCCACCGACGCGCCGCTCAAGGCCGACCAGCTCGAGAAGGACGGTTTTGCCCAGTGGCCGATGATCATGGGCGCGATCGTTCCGGTCGTGAACATCGACGGCGTCAAGGCCGGCGACATGGTGCTGGACGGCGATACGCTGGCCAAGATCTACCTCGGCACCATCACCAAGTGGGATGACCCGGCGATCAAGAAGCTCAATCCGAAGCTGACCCTGCCGTCGGCCGCGATCTCGGTCGTGCACCGCGCGGACGGCTCGGGCACCACCTTCAACTTCACCGACTACCTCTCCAAGGTCAGCGCCGACTGGAAGTCCAAGGTCGGCTCCGGCACCGCGGTGGAATGGCCGGTTGGCGTCGGCGCCAAGGGCAATGAAGGCGTGTCCGGCAATATCGGCCAGGCCAAGAACACCATCGGCTACGTCGAATACGCCTATGCCAAGCAGAACAAGCTGACCTACACCGCGCTGGTCAACAAGGCCGGCAAGACCATCGAGCCGACCAACGAAGCCTTCCAGGCGGCCGCATCCAATGCCGACTGGGCCAACGCTCCCGGCTACTACCTGATCCTGACCGACCAGCCCGGCGACAAGTCCTGGCCGATCGTCGCCTCGACCTTCATCCTGATGCACAAGGATGCGACCGACAAGGCGGCCTCGCAGGAAGCGATCAAGTTCTTCAAATTCGCCTTCGAGAAGGGCGGCAAGATGGCCGAAGAACTCGACTACATCCCGATGCCGGAATCGGTGATCAAGCAGATCGAGAAGACCTGGTCGGCCGAGATCAAGAGCTAGACGTCAGACTTCGCTGCTCTCCATCATCCAGCCCGGGCCAAGACCCGGGCTGGTCTTTCCGGATCGTCGAGGCCGGACATGTCCGTTTCGATCAGCACAATGGGCAGGCCGCATCGGCGCCGGTATCCGGGAAGCGGATTTTCCGGCCATTGGGTGATACAGTACAGGGGATTGGCGTGGCAGACATGGCCGTTCAGAGCGATGTAATGGAAGCCGCCGGACCTTACGATCGCGCCAGGGCGCTCAACGCGTTCAAGCTCGGCGACGTTACCTTCTACTGGATCACGCGGATCTGCGCGATCTCGGTGCTGCTGATCCTCGGCGGCATCATCCTGTCCCTGATCGTGGGCGCCTGGCCCGCGATGAAGCAATACGGCTTTGCGTTCCTGTGGACGCAGCGCTGGGCGCCGTCGGCAGATCCGCCGGTGCTGGGCGCGCTCGGCCCGGTCTACGGCACGCTGGTGACCTCGTTCATCGCGATGCTGATCGCGATTCCGGTCGGTCTCGGCATCGCGATCTTCCTGACCGAGCTTTGCCCGCAATGGCTGCGCCGTCCGATCGGAATAGCGATCGAACTGCTCGCCGGCATTCCCTCGATCATCTACGGCATGTGGGGCTTCTTCGTGCTCGGGCCGTTCCTGGCCTACACGTTCCAGCCGTTCATGATCTCGATCTTCGACGGCGTTCCCGTTCTGGGTTCGATTTTCGGCGGCCCGCCGTCCTATCTCAGCCTGTTCAACGCGGCCCTGATCCTCGCCATCATGGTGCTGCCGTTCATCACCGCGATCTCGGTCGACGTGTTCAAGACGGTGCCGCCGGTGTTGAAGGAAGCCGCCTACGGCGTCGGCTGCACCACCTGGGAAGTGGTCCGCAACGTGGTCATTCCCTACACCCGCGTCGGCGTGATCGGCGGCATCATGCTGGCGCTCGGCCGTGCGCTCGGCGAAACCATGGCCGTCACCTTCATCATCGGCAACTCGTTCCGCATAACGTCCTCGATCTTCGGCGCCGGGCACCACGATCTCGGCGGCGATCGCCTCCGAATTCGCCGAGAGCGACGGCCTGCATCAATCCGGCCTGATCCTGCTCGGCCTGCTGCTGTTCGTATTGACGTTCTTCGTGCTTGCCGCCGCGCGGCTGATGCTGTTGCGGCTGGAAAGGAAAGCCGGGAAGTAGCATCATGAATCCGATTTACTCATCCCGCCGCCGCAAGGACATCGTCATCCGCGCGCTCTGCCTTGGCGCCGCGCTGTTCGGCGTGACCTGGCTGGCGCTGATCCTGTTCACGCTGCTCTACAACGGGCTCGCGGGACTGAGCGTGCAGTTGTTCACCCAAAACACCCCGCCGCCGGGTTCGACCGAAGGCGGCCTGCTCAACGCCATCGTCGGCTCGGTCATCATGACCGTGATCGGCGTCGGCATCGGCGCGCCGCTCGGCCTGTTCGCCGGCACCTATCTTGCCGAATACGGCAAGCACGACCGCCTCACCTCGGTGATCCGCTTCATCAACGACATCCTGCTGAGCGCGCCCTCGATCATCATCGGCCTGTTCATCTACGGCGCCGTGGTGGTGCCGATGGGCGGCTTTTCGGCCATCGCAGGCTCGCTGGCGCTCGCCGTGATCGTTATTCCCGTGGTGCTGCGCACCACCGAGGACATGCTGGGGCTGGTGCCCAATCCGCTGCGCGAGGCGGCGTCCGCGCTCGGCCTGCCGCGCTCGCTCGTGATCAAGCGGATCGCCTATCGCGCCGCGCGCTCCGGCCTGATCACCGGCGTGCTGCTCGCGACCGCGCGCGTGGCCGGCGAAACCGCGCCGCTATTGTTCACCGCGCTTGTCCAACCAGTTCTTCAGCCTCGATCTGACCAAGACGATGGCCAACCTGCCGGTGACCATCAACAACTTCGTGCAGAGCCCCTACGCCTACTGGAAGGAACTCGCCTGGAGCGGCGCCCTGATCATCACGCTCACCGTGCTTGCCTTGAATATTGGCGCGCGCATCATCGGCGCCGAGAGGACCGCAAAATGAACGATCTGTCTGTTTCCATGAGTAATGCCAGCAGCCCGGCCCCCGCGGCCATCCTGCCCGAGGCGCCGGCCAAGGTCAGCGTGCGCAACCTGAACTTCTATTACGGCGAGCACCATGCGCTGAAGAACATCAACATCACGCTCGGCACCAACCGCGTCACCGCCTTCATCGGGCCGTCCGGCTGCGGCAAGTCGACCCTGCTGCGGATCTTCAACCGGATGTACGACCTCTATCCGGGCCAGCGCGCCACCGGTCAATTGATGCTGGACCAGACCAACATCCTCGATCCCAAGCTCGACCTCAATCTGCTGCGCGCGCGGGTCGGCATGGTGTTCCAGAAGCCGACGCCGTTTCCGATGACGATCTACGAAAACATCGCCTTCGGCATCCGGCTCTACGAGAAGATCTCCAAATCCGAGATGGATGGCCGGGTCGAAAAGGCCCTGCGCGGCGGCGCGCTGTGGAACGAGGTCAAGGACAAGCTCAACGCCTCGGGCCTAAGCCTGTCCGGCGGCCAGCAGCAGCGGCTTTGCATTGCGCGCACCGTGGCGGTGCGGCCCGAGGTGATCCTGTTCGACGAGCCATGCTCGGCGCTCGATCCGATTTCGACCGCCAAGGTCGAGGAATTGATCCAGGAACTGGCGGAGGACTACACCATCGCCATCGTCACCCACAACATGCAGCAGGCCGCGCGCGTCTCCGACAAGACCGCCTTCATGTATCTCGGCGAATTGATCGAATTCGACGACACCAGCAAGATATTCACTTCGCCGAGCGATCGGCGCACCCAGGATTACATCACAGGCCGGTTCGGCTAGCGGATCGAGACGGAGAAACACACATGGCCAGTGAACATACCGCCAAGGCATTCGACAGCGATCTGCAGGAACTGACCCGGCTGGTCGCCGAGATGGGCGGTCTCGCCGAGCGCATGATCGTCGAATCCGTCGACGCGCTGATCCGCCGCGATGTCGCGCTGGGCAAGCGCGTGGTGGCGTCCGATGCCGAAATCGACCATCTGCAACATTTGATCGAGGAGCGCGCGGTGCTGACCATCGCCCGCCGCCAGCCGATGGCGGTCGATCTGCGCGAGATCATCGGCGCGATGCGGGTGGCGACCGACCTGGAGCGGATCGGCGATCTCGCCAAGAACATGGGCAAGCGGGTCGCCGCGCTCGAGAGCGACTTCCAACCCCTGAAGTTGATCCGCGGGCTGGAACACATGACCGACCTGGTGCAGTCGCAGGTCAAGTCGGTGCTAGATGCCTATGCGGCCCACGATCTGCCGGCGGCAATGGCGGTATGGAAGGGCGACGAGGAGGTCGATGCGATCTGCACCTCGCTGTTCCGCGAACTTTTAACCTACATGATGGAGGATCCGCGCAACATCAGCTTCTGCATCCACCTGATGTTCTGCGCCAAGAACATCGAGCGGATCGGCGATCACGCCACCAATATCGCGGAAACCGTATTCTACATGATCGAAGGCCAGCAGATTCTCGACAAGCGTCCGAAGGGCGACATGACGACGTTTGCCGCAACCGTACCTGGAAACCCGTAACCCGACTGAGTCATGCTCAACGAAGAACATGGGGAAGGTGAGAGATGAGCGCGCGCATTCTGGTGGTTGAAGACGAGGAGGCGTTGACCACGCTCCTGCGTTACAACCTTGATGCCGAGGGTTATGAGGTCGAGACCGTCGGGCGCGGCGATGACGCCGACACGCGGCTGAAGGAACATATTCCCGACCTGATCGTGCTCGACTGGATGCTTCCGGGATTGTCGGGGATCGAATTGTGCCGCAGATTGCGGGCGCGGCCGGAGACCAAGCAGTTGCCGATCATCATGCTGACCGCGCGCGGCGAGGAAAGCGAGCGGGTCCGGGGTCTTGCCACCGGCGCCGACGATTACATCGTCAAGCCGTTCTCGGTGCCGGAATTGCTGGCGAGAGTGAAGGGCCTGCTGCGCCGCGCCAGTCCCGAGCGGCTTGCCAATGTGCTGACCTATGGCGATATCGAGCTCGACCGCGAAAAGCGCCGCGTCGCGCGCTCGGGCCGTCCGGTCGATCTCGGCCCGACCGAATACCGGCTCTTGGAGTTTTTCCTCGAGCATCCGGGCCGGGTATTCAGCCGCGAGCAATTGCTCGACAGCGTCTGGGGCCGCGACATCTATATCGACGAGCGCACGGTGGACGTGCATATCGGCCGGTTGCGCAAATTGCTCAACCCGGGCCGCGAGCAGGATCCGATCCGCACCGTGCGCGGCGCCGGCTACGCGCTCGACGATCGCTTCATGAAGGTGGAGTGAGGTTGACGGTGGATTAAATCTCCACCGTCGTCCCCGCGAACGCGGGGACCCATACTCCCTGGCCTATCGATTTTTGCAAAGAGTTGGAGCGGCGCTCGACGTAACCACGAATGCTGGTGGTTATGGGTCCCCGCGTTCGCGGGGACGACGTCGATATTTTTGGCGGCCGCTCGTCTTACCGCGTCGTCTTCGGCGGCTGGCGGCGGCGGTCGCTGGCCGGCTGGTAGGCAATGCGCGAGTGATAGGCGCAATAGGGCAGGCTGGTCAGCGCGTTGCCGCCGCAAAAGAAGAATTCCGCGCTGGCGGGATCGCCGATCGGCCAGTGGCAGGTCGCGTCGTTGAGTTCGAGCAGCGACAGCCGCTGGCTCATCGGCACCACATTGTCAAAGGCGACCGGGTCCGGCTCCATCTCGACTTCGAACGCATGCGCCAGCGCGATGTTGCCGCGCGACATCGGCCGCGACACCCGCATCATGTGCTGGGCGGGGCGCGCCTTGCGCGGGCGCGGCGCGGCCGAGGAGGGGCTCTTGGCGCGGCCGGAAAGGCCCAGCCGGTGGACTTTGCCGATCACGGCATTTCGAGTCACATTTCCGAGCTCCGCGGCGATCTGGCTCGCCGACAGTCCGGCTTCCCAGAGTTTCTTCAGCTGCTCGACGCGATCGTCGGACCAGGTCAATACCGTCATCGCATTCTTCCTTTCGCCTTGCGCGGGGCCGAACGGGGCAGCGCTGCGATCAAATCGCGAAAATCCCTGCGGCAAATCCTTAACGGTCAGAATCCCTTAGCCCTCGCCGGACGCGGAAAGCGCGCCCGAACGTGTACGCAAGACAACCAGAACTTCAGAGGATCAAAACCGCCGCACGAGATGTCGTACCCGACAGCCCAAACGCTACAATATGGCGTGACTCCCGCGCAAGAGTCCGCGGCGTCGCGTCCACATGTTCCGTGATTTAGTCTTGCTTTTCTAGTTTTCCACCGCACCGGAGTTCTACGGAGGATTCGCCAGTTGCATTGCGCCACGTCTCAGGGGTCGTTAAGGGTGGTTAAGACCGGGTTTTGACCGCCTCTGGGCATGTTGACACCTGTTATGGTACGCATAGAATGACCGTCACGTGCCGCCCCTAAAAGGCGGCACGTTTCGTTTTCGGGCTGGCTGTTGCTGCATTGCGCCAATCCGCAAACGTCTCAAGGTCCAACCTTCAGTGATCGCCATGACCCACAGCGCCACGTCGCATTTGCTTCCCGTTTTCGCCAGGGTCGACCTCGGTTTCGAGCGCGGCGAAGGCGCATGGCTGATCGCGACCAATGGCGAGCGCTATCTCGATTTCACGTCCGGCGTCGCGGTCAATGCGCTGGGCCACGCGCATCCGCATCTGGTCGCCGCATTGCAGGAGCAGGCCACCAAGCTGTGGCACATGTCCAACCTGTTCAAGAGCCCGGACGGCGAGCGGCTCGCGGCGCGGCTGTGCGAGCAAAGCTTTGCCGACTTTGTGTTCTTCGCCAATTCCGGCGCCGAAGCGATGGAATGCGCGATCAAGATCGCGCGCCGCTACCACGCCTCGAAAGGCCATCCCGAACGCTATCGCCTCGTCACCTTCGAAGGCGCGTTTCACGGGCGCACGCTTGGGCACGCTGGCAGCGACCGGATCGGCCAAATATCTCGAAGGGTTCGGGCCGCCGCTCGACGGCTTCGACCAGGTGCCGCATGGCGATCTGGAAGCCGTCAAGAAGGCGATCGGACCGCACACCGCCGGCATCGTGATCGAGCCGGTGCAGGGCGAGGGCGGCGTGCGTTCGGCGCCGCCGGCGTTCTTCAGGTCGTTGCGCCAGCTGTGCGACGACAATCGATATTCTGTCTGATTTTCGACGAGGTGCAGACCGGCATGGGCCGCACCGGCGATCTCTTTGCCTACAAGCGCCTCGGCGTGACGCCGGACATCATGCCGCTCGCCAAAGCGCTCGGCGGCGGCTTTCCGATCGGCGCCTGCCTTGCGACCGCGGAAGCCGCCTCGGGCATGACGCCGGGTTCGCACGGTTCGACCTTCGGCGGCAATCCGCTGGCGATCGCGGCCGCCAACGCGGTGCTCGACGTCATGCTCAAGCCCGGCTTCTTCGAGCACGCGCAGAAGATGTCGCTGTTGCTCAAGCAGAAGCTTGCATCCGTGGTCGACCGCCATCCCAAGGTGCTGGCCGAAGTGCGCGGCGAAGGACTGTTGATCGGCCTGAAGGCCGTGGTGCCGTCCGGCGACCTCGTCAACGCGCTGCGCGATGAGAGGCTGCTCACGGTCGGCGCCGGCGACAATGTGGTGCGGTTGCTGCCGCCCTTGATCGTGACCGAGGCGGAGATCGAAGAGTCCGTGCAGCGGCTGGATCGTGCCTGCGTGGCGTTGTCCGGCGGCGAGTTGAAGCGGGCGGCAAGTTGAGAACAAGCCAATGAGCAAGGCGCTGCGTCACTTCCTCGACATCAACGAACTGCCGACCAAGGAGCTGCGCAACATGCTCGCGGCCAGCGTCGCCATGAAGGCGAAGCTGAAGGCGCAAAAAAAGTCAGGCAGCAAGCCCGTCAAGCCGCTCGAGGGCAAGACGCTGGCGATGATCTTCGAGAAGCCGTCGACCCGCACGCGCGTGTCGTTCGACGTCGGCATGCGCCAGCTCGGCGGCGAATCCATCATGCTGACCGGCGCGGAGATGCAGCTCGGCCGCGGCGAGACCATCGCCGACACCGCGCGGGTGCTGTCGCGTTATGTCGATGCGATCATGATCCGCATCCTCAGCCACGAGGCGCTGCTTGAATTGGCGGCACATGCCACCGTGCCCGTCATCAACGGGCTGACGCGGCGCTCGCATCCCTGCCAGGTGATGGCGGACCTGATGACGTTCGAGGAGCATCGCGGTCCGATCGAAGGCCGCACCATCGCCTGGAGCGGCGCCGACAACAACGTGCTGGCGTCGTGGGCGCAGGCGGCCGATCGGTTCAAGTTCAACCTGCGTGTCGCCACCCCGTCGCAGCTTGCGCCGGGCAAGGCGATGAAGGACTGGATCAAGGCGACCGGCGCCCCGGTCGTGCTCGGCAACGATCCGGAAGCGGCCGTGCGCGGCGCCGACTGCGTGGTGACGGATACCTGGGTTTCGATGGGCGACAAGGACGGCGAGCATCGCCACAACCTTCTGATGCCCTATCAGGTCAATGCCAAGCTGATGTCGCTCGCCAGGCCCGACGCGATCTTCATGCATTGCCTGCCCGCCCATCGCGGCGAGGAAGTCACCGACGATGTAATCGACGGCCCGCAATCGGTGGTGTTCGACGAAGCCGAAAATCGCCTGCATGCGCAAAAAGGCATTCTGGCGTGGTGCCTGGAGAGCGTGGCGTAGCTGCCGCACAAAAAATCTATCGTCGTCCCGGCGAACGCTCACCCCATCGTCGTCCCGGCCTCCGAGCCGGGACCCATACGCCGCTGTCATCGCTTTATGCGAGTGTGGTCGATGTCTTCTGCGCCGATGCAAGGCCAGCGGTTATGGGTCCCGCGCTTTCGCCGGGACGACGATCATATGTTCCGCATCTTTGAACCCCCTTTCGTTTCACCCGCTTCGCTCCCACATAGATCGCCATGACTTCGCAATTTCCCGACATCAGGATTTCCGCCGAACCGCCGATCCGCGCGCCGTCTTCCGTTCCGGTCGACGATGCGGCGCTGCCGTTCGAGGTCGGCGCGCTCGATCTGCGCGGCCGGCTGACCCGGCTTGGCCCCGCGCTCGACGATATCCTCAACAAGCACGATTATCCCGCAGCCGTGGGCAAGCTGCTCGGCGAGGCCATCGTGCTCACCACGCTGCTCGGCTCGTCGCTGAAATTCGATGGTCGCTTCATTCTGCAGACCAAGACGGACGGCCCGGTGTCGTTTCTGATCGTGGATTTCCAGGCGCCGGATCGCTTGCGCGCCTATGCGCGCTACGACGCAGCGCGCTTGAAACCCGGCCAGGATTCCGGCGCGCTGCTCGGCAACGGGCACCTGGCGATGACCATCGATCAAGGCCCCGACATGAGCCGTTATCAGGGACTGGTGGCGCTCGACGGCGGCAATCTCGAAGACGCCGCCCACGAATATTTCCTGCGCTCCGAGCAGATCCCCACCAAAGTGCGGATCGCGGTCGGCGAGGAATGGCGCGGCGGCCAAGGACCTGAACAGGGCCCCAAGCATCGCTGGCGCGCCGGCGGCATGCTGCTGCAATTCCTGCCGAAGGCGCCGGAGCGCGCGCGGCAGGCCGATCTGCATCCCGGCGATGCACCCGAAGGCGTCGCCGCGCATGCTGTTGTCGAAGACGACGCCTGGGTCGAGGGCCAGTCGCTGATCGCGACCGTCGAGGATGTCGAACTGATCGATCCCGATCTGTCGGGCGAGCGGCTGCTCTATCGTCTGTTTCACGAACGCGGTGTGCGGGTGTTCGCGCCATTGCCGCTGCGCGCGCAATGCTCCTGCTCGCGCGAGGCGGTGTCCTCGATGCTGAAAAGCTTCGCGCCAGGTGACCGCGCCGACATGGTGAAGGACGGCAAGGTGGTTGTCACCTGCGAGTTCTGCTCGTCGGTCTACGAATTCACGCCGGCTGAGGCTGGCGTGGAGTGACGCGGAGTACGTCTGCGCGTCATGGCCGGACTTGATCTGGCCACCCGTCAATCTTCATGAGATTCCTGTGAAGATGACCTTCATCACCCGTCACCGGGTCTCGCCTTCGGCGAGCCCGATGACAGGCTCCAGCGGGTGATTCAGTATTCCGAGGTGCTCGTGTTCAAAATGAAAGTCGCGGCATACTGGATGCCCCGCCTTCGCGGGGCATGACGACGGGAGGATTGTTGCGCGTGAGGCGCTGGGTTGCTCGTCCCCTCACAATGGCGAGGATCGGAGCGGGTGTTTTTGTTTTCAGCAAAGCCAGGGCTTATTATTCCCGGCGTTCGCCGGGACGACGGCTGAGGGTGGTGCTGCTCTGTGCGCCAATCAATTCAACACCCGCTTGCAATCGGGACTGTCGAGCGAAAAGGTCGGCACGTCGATTTCGAACTGCTCGCCGCGCGAGGTGACCATCTGGTAGCGGCCGGTCATGAAACCCGAGGCGGTCGGCAACGGTACGCCACTGGTGTATTCGAAGCGTTCGCCCGGCTCGAGCACCGGCCGCTCGCCGACCACGCCTTCGCCGCGGATTTCCTGCTTGCGGCCGGAAGCGTCGGTAATGATCCAGTGCCGGGTCCGTAACTGGACGGTCTCCGGGCCGGAATTGGTAATCACGATGGTGTAGGACCAGAAATACTGGGATCGTTCGATTGAGGAACGTTCCGGCATGAAATTCGGCTCGACGGTCACTTCAATCTGGCGGGTCACGGCTCGGTACATGTGGGGCAAACTTTCGCGGAATTGGGCGTCATCATAGCGAAAACATCGGACGGAACCAACCGCCTTCATGCCAGGACGGCAACTTGCCGCGATCAACAATCGTGGTTTGACCATAGTTCTGGCCTAGGCGGCATGGCGAGTGCCCGAGGCCTTGCAACTTGGCTTGCGATCCCGGCAGAGGTACTGTCAGCCGGTCATTTTTGCGCCCGGCAAGCGCGAAGCCACCCCATTCCCGACGGGTCCCAGATGACGTCCGTTGCCGATCGAATTTCCGGACCAGCACTTGTGGACGAGGCTGCATCGCTGCCGATCGGCCTTGTGCCGACAGTGGCATCCGCGCCGGTCAGCGGGCGCGAATTGCGGCTCGATCTGTTCCGCGGGCTGGCGCTGTGGCTCATCTATATCGACCACCTGCCGGCCAGTCTTTTGACGTGGCTCACGATCCGCAACTATGGTTTTTCCGACGCCACCGAAATCTTCATCTTCATTTCCGGCTACACCGCGGCATTCGTCTATGGCCGCGCGATGCGGGATGCCGGCTTCGTGGTCGCGACTGCGCGGATCCTGCGGCGGGTCTGGCAGATCTATGTCGCGCACGTGTTCCTGTTCACGATTTTCCTCGCCGAAATCTCCTACGTCGCCACCAGTTTCGAAAATCCGCTCTACACCGAGGAAATGGGCATCCTGGATTTTCTCAAACAGCCGGACATCACCATCGTTCAGGCGCTCTTGCTGCGATTTCGCCCGGTCAACATGGACGTGCTGCCGCTCTACATCGTGCTGATGCTGTTCCTGCCGCTGATCCTGCTGCTGCTGCAGTGGAAGGCCGACATCACGCTGGCGCTGTCCGTCCTGCTCTATGCCGTCACCTGGCAATACGATCTGCATCTGATGGCGTATCCGAACGGAGTCTGGGCTTTCAATCCGTTCGCCTGGCAATTGCTGTTCGTGTTCGGCGCGTGGTGCGCGCAAGGCGGCGCCAGGCGGATGGCGCGGATCCTGTCGTCGCGGATCACCTTGTGGATCTCGCTAGCCTACCTGCTTGCGGCATTCTACGTCACCCTCACCTGGAACATCACGGCGATGAACAACTGGCTGCCGCGTTGGCTTGAGCAGTGGATGTATCCGATCAGCAAGACCGACCTGGACGTGTTGAGGTTCATGCATTTCCTGGCGCTGGCGGCTGTGACCGTGCGCTTCCTTCGCAAGGACTGGCTTGGGCTGAAATCGCCGTGGCTGAGGCCGCTGATCCTGTGCGGGCAGCATTCGCTGGAAATCTTCTGCATCGGCGTGTTCCTGGCATTCGCCGGGCACTTCGTGCTGGCCGAGGTCAGTGGCGGCGCCGTGTTCCATACCGTGCTGCATGCCTTCGTCAGCGCGGCCGGAATTCTCATCATGTCCGGAGCCGCGTGGCTGATTTCGTGGTACAAGCATTCCGCCGATAAAAATGCGCGAACAAAGGGCGCCATCGGCAACGCGGATCTGGCGGGGGGGAGCTTATGAGATCCAGCTCGGGAGCCATCCTGGGATTAGCGCTGCTGGCGGGTCTTTGCACCGCGGCCGCAGCGTATGCCGAGGAAACTCCCCAGGCTTGCGAGGTTCCAGACTCTCTGCGGGCCAGCGACAGCCCGCTTACCAAGGTCACCCAGGCCGCCAAGGATGCCCATTCGTTGAATATTCTGGTCACGGGCAGCCGCTCCTCGACCATCCCGACGGCCGAAGCCAACGCCTATCCGGCGCGCTTGCAGGCTTACCTGAAAGAAAGGCTGCCCTCGGTCGCGGTTAACGTATCCGTAGAACTACAGATCAAGAAGACCGCCGCCGAAGTGGTCCCCGGCTTCGTTAAGCTTTTGCAGGATAAAAGGCCTACTTTGGTTATCTGGCAGACCGGCACTGTCGATGCTATGCGCTCCGTCGATCCCGATGATTTTCGCGCCGCGGTCGACGAGGGTGTCGCCGCGCTGCAGAAGGCAGGAACCGACGTGATCTTGATGAATTTACAATATAGCCCGCGCACGGAGTTCGATTATTTCGGCGCCACCCTACCTGGATAATCTGAAGGTGGTGGCCCAGCAGTACGACGTTCCGTTGTTCGACCGGTTCGCGATCATGCAGCAATGGAGCGACTCGGGAGATTTTGATTTTTTCAGCGCCTCGCCTGGTCTCGACCTTGTCAAGCGCGTTCACGATTGCCTCGGCCGCGCGCTGGCGAAATTCGTGATCGACACCGCGCACCTCGAAGCGGCCCAGCAGAACTAGGACCGGAGATCCAACAGGAACCCGTCGTTGATGAGTTTCCCCCGCCCTTTTTCCGAACCAGCATGGCTTGCCGCGGCTGCCGTCGCGGCGTTGACGCTGCTGGGGTCGGTGATGGTGCTGCCTGCGCGTGCTCAAGCCGCGCAGCAGCCGGCGGTGTCCGGCGGGCCTGCACCGAACGTGGCGAATCCGCCGGCAGCGCAAACCGGCACCGCGGGCTCTGCGCTTTCACCTGATCAGGCCAATCCGGCGCAGCCGAAGAGTCTCACCACGCGCGCGATCGAAAAGGTCAAGCAAGTGGCGAAATCGGCCAGCGATATTTTCAGCCGGGTGCCCTGCCTGCCGCCCAAAGGCGGCGCCAAATCGATGGGCTCGCTGCCGCATGTGGCGGGCAAGCTCGCGGCCGGCCGGCCCGTGGTCATCGTGGCGTTCGGATCGTCGTCGACGCAAGGTTGGGGTGCGTCGTCGCCCGAATTCACCTATCCGAACCGTCTGGCAGCGCAATTGCGCCGGCACTATCCCGGCGCCGACATCACCGTCCTCAATCACGGCGTCGGCGGCGAGGACGCGCCCGAAATGATGAAGCGGCTGCAAACCTCGGTATTCGATGCCAAGCCGGACCTGGTGATCTGGCAGGTCGGCACCAACGCCGTACTGCGCAATCTCGATCCCGCGGAAACAGCCAAGATGGTAGAGGAGGGCGTCGCGCGCATTCAGGCGGCAGGCGCCGATCTCGTGCTGGTCGATCCGCAATATTCCCCGCGGGTGACCGAGCACGGCGAGAGCGCGAACCGGATGGTGAAGCTGCTCGGCAGGGTCGCCGAACTGCGCCATGTCGGCATTTTCCCGCGCTTCGAGGTGATGCGCGAATGGCATGACCGGCAGGACCTGCCGATCGACAGCTTTGTCGTTGCCGATGGCCTGCACATGAACGATTGGGGCTATGCCTGCTTCGCCCAGTTGCTCGGCGACGACATCATCAAGTCGGTCGGTCAGATCAAGCTCGGCGTCAACGTGCCGGCGCAGGTGCAGACCTATCGGCCGATGTGAGGAAGAAGATGCGAATAGCGAGTAGCGAATAGCGAATAGAAAAAAGTCCTTCCCTATTCGCTACTCCCTATTCGCCATTCGCCCCCTTCTTCACGCCTTCTCCAGCGCGGCGTGCAGATCCTCGATCAGGTCGTCGCGGTGCTCAAGCCCGACCGACAGCCGCACAAAGCCCTCGCCGATGCCGAGTTCGGCGCGCGCCTGCGGCGTCAGCCGCTGATGCGTGGTGGTCGCTGGATGGGTGACGATGCTCTTGGCGTCGCCGAGATTGTTGGAGATCCGCGCAATCTTCATCGCGTTGAGCATGCGGAACGCCGCTGCCTTGCCGCCCTTGATCTCGAAGCCGATCAGCGTCGAGCCGGCGCGCATCTGCTTCTTCACGGTCGCGGCCTGCGGGTGATCGGCGCGGCCCGGATAGATCAGCCGCGAGATTTTCGGATGCTCTGCCAGCACGTCGGCGATGGCCGCCGCCGATTCGGTTTGCGCACGGACGCGCACCGCCAGCGTCTCAAGCCCCTTCAGCAGCACCCAGGCATTGAACGGCGACAGCGACGGCCCGGTCTGGCGCAGGAACGTATGCAGGTGCTCGGTGATGAAGGCCTCAGTGCCGAGGATCATTCCCCCCAGGCAGCGGCCCTGGCCGTCGATATGCTTGGTCGCGGAATACACCACGACGTCGGCGCCGAGCGCGAGCGGGCTTTGCCAGATCGGCGTCGCGAACACGTTGTCGACGATCAGCCGCGCGCCGGCCTGATGGGTGATCTCGGCGATGGCGCCGATGTCGAGCACGTCGAGCGTCGGATTGGTCGGGCTTTCCAGGAAGCAACTTTTGGTATTGGGTCGCATCGCCTTTTGCCATTGATCGAGATCGAGGCCGTCGACCAGGGTCGATTGAATGCCGTAGCGCGGCAGCAGATCTTCGATCACGTAGCGGCACGATCCGAACATTGCTTTCGCTGCCACCACATGATCGCCGGCTTTCAGCGGCGCCAGCATCGCGGTGGTCACAGCAGCCATGCCGGTCGCGGTCGAGCGGCCGGCCTCGGCGCCTTCGAATTCGATCATGCGGCGCTCGAACATTCCGATCGTCGGATTGGAATAACGCGAATAGATGTAGCCGGGGTCTTCGCCCTTGAACCGTGCCTCGCACTGTTCGGCGCTGTCGTAGACATAGCCCTGGGTGAGGAAAACCCCTTCGGAGGTTTCTCCGAATTCGGACCGCAGGGTGCCGGAATGCACCAGCCGGGTTTCCGGCCGGTAACGGGCTGTCGGGGACGCGGGGGCTTTAGCGGGCTTTGTCGTTTCGGGCATGTGACCTCCAGCGTGACCACCCTCGAAAATGGTCACAAAAAACCGGCCTGGAAAAATTCCACAGGCCGGGATCACACTGTCCCCGGCCTGTTTAGCGACTTGTTTTACGTGGCTGCAAGCCGGCCGGCTCAAATCACCACGGGATAAGTCATGCTCATATTCCGGCGCGCCCTTTCCGTCAAGGCGACCATCGGATAACCCGATAAAAGGTGCTATTTCCAGCGGCTAGTGCCTGCCTTCCGAAGTTCGCGATACCTTGCAGCACGCTCTTGCACGAACTTCGGAAGGCAAAAGGGCACTAGAGATTTTATTGTTCTGGTGCCGCTTTCCGCTTGAGGTTCCTGGTTAAGCTTGCCGCGAGTGGTACAGGAGCTTCAAAGCGGCGGCGCCAGCGTAGTGGGGGCAGGAATTGTCTTTCACGCTTCAACCTGATGCCAAGGGCATTCTTCCCGACCGCATGATCGCGGCGATGGCGGATGCCGGGCTGATCCTGCCGGCCTATCCCTTCGTCGAAAGCCAGATCCAGCCCGCGAGCCTCGATCTGCGGCTTGGCGATATCGCCTATCGGGTCCGCGCCAGCTTCCTGCCCGGACCGGATGCGACGGTGGCCGAGCGCATCGACCAACTGAAGCTGCACGAAATCGACCTTAGCGATGGGGCGGTGCTGGAGACCAATTGCGTCTACATCGTGCCGCTGCTGGAAAGCCTGGCGCTGCCGCCCGAAATCGTCGCCGCGGCAAACCCGAAGAGCTCGACCGGCCGGCTCGATGTGTTCACCCGCGTGATTGCCGACGGCACGCGGCGGTTCGACATGATCGGCGCCGGCTATCACGGCCCGCTCTATGCCGAGATCAGCCCGAAGACATTTCCGGTGTTGCTGCGCGAGAGCTCGCGGCTGTCACAGGTGCGCTTTCGCACGGGCGAGGCCATCCTCAATGCCGGTCAACTCGCGGCCTTGCACAAACTGGAGCGGCTGGTCGATATCGACGACGCCGACCTCGCCAACGGCGTGGCGCTGAGCGTCGACCTCTCCGGCGCGAACGCCAATGGTTTTGTCGGCTATCGCGCCAAGCGTCACACCGGCGTGGTCGATATCGACCGCCGCGGCGGCTATTCGGTCGGTGAATTCTGGGAGCCGATCGCGGCGCGGCCCGACGGCAGCCTGATCCTCGATCCCGGCGAGTTTTATATCCTGGCTTCCAAGGAAGCCGTGCAGGTGCCGCCGGATTACGCCGCCGAGATGGTGCCGTTCGATCCCTTGGTCGGGGAATTCCGCGTGCACTATGCCGGTTTCTTCGATCCCGGCTTCGGCTATGCCGGAGCCGGCGGGCAGGGTTCGCGCGCGGTGCTCGAAGTGCGCTCGCGCGAGGTGCCGTTCATCCTCGAACATGGCCAGATCGTCGGCCGGCTGGTGTATGAGAAGATGCTGGCGCGGCCCACGGCCGTCTACGGCCAGCGGATCGGCTCGAACTACCAGGCCCAGGGCCTGAAGCTGAGCAAGCATTTCCGGGTTTAGTTCTGCGGTCGCGGCGATGCAACGGGCAGCAGCACATCGAACAGGGTCTTGCTGCCAGCCGACAGCGCGCCCTCAATCGACAACAGGCGCCGCTTCGAGATGCTGCCGCCATTGGGGGAAATCTTGTCGGCAGAGCTGTCGGCGTTCAGCACGCGATGGCACGGCACGATCAGCAGGAACGGATTTTTGCCGATCGCCTGCGCTACCGAATGCGACGCGCCCGTGGTTTTCAGCGCGGCCGCCACCTCGCCATAGCTGCGGGTTTCGCCCCTGGGAATGGCGCGAGTGAATTCGTAGACCCGCTGGTTGAAGGCCGGGATGCCGTCCATGTCGAGCGCGATGTCGGAAAGATCGACCGGGTGGCCGCGCAGCAGCGCCACCAGGCCTTCGATCGCGATCTCGATGGTGAGCGGGGCGCGCATCTCGCGCGCCTCCGGATATCGCTGGAACAGCCGCCGCCTGGTTTCGATCTCGCGCGCTTCGGGAAGCTGAACGCCCACCACGCCGGCATCGCTCCATATGATGCCGCACCGGCCAATGCCGGTGTCGAACACGCTATACCCATACCCCATTACGCCACCTCAACCCCGGCGGCGACCATAGCGCCGTCATGGCGCGGCGTATCGCGGAAAATATGATGAGATGAAAGACGGGGGAAAGTGGCGAGGTGGCCCGAGCGGCATTGCTATCGTCGGCTGAATGGCGCAGGCGGCGAGGTGCTCAATCCGCTTGGCGGACGGCGCAGTCTCGGCTAAATCAGGTGAGGCGATCGCGGGCGTAGTTCAATGGTAGAACGGCAGCTTCCCAAGCTGCATACGAGGGTTCGATTCCCTTCGCCCGCTCCAACGCTTGGCAGGTATCGGAGACAGTTTTTGTCTGACTTCTTGCCACACGCTATAGCTGGTCCGCTTCCGCAATCGGCACGGTTTCATCGCTGGTGATCTCTGTTGAGATGCGCTAGGCTCACGCCCTTGCCGATTGGGGAGCTTGCAACATGTCAAAGACCGACTATTCCGACGCCGGGATCAAATTCCCGAGGTTGCAGGTCCGGATATTCAGCGACGGCGAGAGGCAGCTTGTCGATACTTGGCTTTGGAAAGAGGCCGGAGGCGAACGACTTCAGATCATGAAATCGCAGCTAGCCGGATCCATGGATTACGCGCATCGATTGATCGGAGAGTTCAAGGTCAAACATGGCGCCGAATGCGGCCCGGACGATATCGACGTTGAGAGCTGATCAGTCTCTTCCTCACTGGGTTTTCTAAAAACCCAATAAACGGTTCCCGCCCTCGCCGGAGCCGGCATCGACAAAATCTCGCCAACCCCGGCGTTCGATCATCGCGGCCGATCTGATTCCAGACAATCTCCGATATTTGACTCGC
This sequence comes from uncultured Alphaproteobacteria bacterium, assembly GCA_963806075.1. Classification (GTDB taxonomy): domain Bacteria; phylum Pseudomonadota; class Alphaproteobacteria; order Rhizobiales; family Xanthobacteraceae; genus Bradyrhizobium. The sequence goes on along the minus strand of CAWDWT010000011.1, from coordinate 100,923 downwards.
GCCTTGGGATTTTCAGGCGCACGCTCCAGCCCATCACAGCCCCGCTCGAGGCTTTTATCTGTGACGGGGACGACGCTTGCGTTCCCGCCTTCGAATGGAAAGGAGCACGCCATGATCATCAAGCGGCGCCGTTTCAAGCAGGAGACCTCCCTTCAAGATCGCATTGTCGAATGGGCGGTAGCTCTCCGCAAGCAAGCCGATGTGATGCGGCCCGGCCCGGAGCGCGACGAATTGCTAAAAAAACTGCGCCAGGCCGAAACGGCAATGCATATGGAAGATTGGGCCAACTCACGGGGTCTACAGCCGCCCAAATAGGAACGATCGCAGCTCATCGCTCATTGAGCAACATCACCGGCCAAGGCTTGGCCCGTAGGCGTCGGTGGCTGAGAGATTTTTGCGCTCCCGCCTGCACCACAGGGGAGCGCTGAATGGTTCTCTACTTTTTCGACTTGAGGTCTTCCGACGCTTTCTCGCACGATGAAGAAGGCATTCAATTGCCGGACACCGAAGCGGCGCATGAGGAGGCGCTTAACGGGCTTCTGACGGCGGCCCGCGAGGCGGTCCTCGAAGGTGCTATGAACCAGCGCTTTGCAGTTGAGGTACGTGATGGCAGCGGACCCATTTTGGAGGTAGCCGCCAGCTTCCATTCCAAGATTTTCAGAACGCAATGACGCACACCGGCGCAACCGCAGTCCGTATTGTCCTGACACGCTTACGGATGCCGACCTTGGCTGCGGACACCCTTACCACGCAGCGAAGGACATTTATCAGATCGCCGGTGACCGTTCAGGAATGCGATCGCGCGCCTCGCGGCGCTTCCAGATCGGCGCCTTTTGGTATCGGGCGTGGCAAGGATCGCGAGGACGGCGAGCGCCGCCATGACGGTGGCCTGTGGTAGGCTGACGGGGCGAGTGACGGAATTCCGCACTCTCCGGCTTGTACCTCGGCCCCCGGCACATCCATCGACAGTTGCTGAAGCTGATTATCGCGGCAGCTTCCTGGCACGCTTCTTTGGCGCGGGCGGCAACGATGCTTGATGAAGTGCGTCGGTGACTTCCTTGGTCTTGCGGAGCTCTCGAAGTCGAGCCATGTTCTTGCGAATCTCCACCGCCTGCTTTTGGACATCCGCGATCGCCAGCGCTCCTTCTTCAGCGGCTAATCGCTTGCGGTTGGAGCGTGCGATGTGTTCGGGTGATGGTTCTGCCGGTTTCTTGGCGCTCATCTTTCCCCGTTCCTCAATAGGCAAAACCCGCTCAATCCGGGGATCGAGCGGGCGGCATGGCCGTTTCAGTACATCCGTGAAACGGCGCTACGATCAGGCCAGCGAGAGGTTCTCGGCGCTGAGCTTGCCTCGCATCTTGTCGGTCTTGACCTCAAAATTGACCTTTTGGCCCTCGGCGAGATTTGAAAGGCCAGCCCGTTCGACTGCACTGATGTGAACGAACACATCGCTTCCGCCGTCGTTCGGCTGAATGAATCCGAAGCCTTTTTGGCTATTGAACCACTTAACGGTACCTGTCGTCATTTTCTTCTCCAAAGCGCATAAGCGCAGGCCGCGTGACAATCACTCGGCAATTTCAACTTCGTCGATGTCTTTGGAAAAGAAGCCCGCAGGCACGTTTCAACAAGGCACAGCGGCTAATCGAATGGGTCCAATATACACATTATTTGTAGTTTTACAAGGGAGGGGCTGGCCGTGGATGGCATTCGAACTCATCATGCGCGTTCGCGAGGAACAGGACGCCGTTCTGCTTGGTTACTCCAGACCGGGCTTCGAGGCGACACACCTTGCTGACGGTCAGGCAAGGAACGGTGAGAAGGTGCGTAAACCGGTTGCATTGGTGGTTGAAGATGACCCTCTTCTGAGAACTCGATGCCATCGATATGGTTGAGGAAGCGGGGTTTTTGACCCTTGAGGCGGCGAACGCCCAACAAGCGATCCAGTACCTCGAAAGTCGTTCCGATATCCGCATAATCGTCAGTGACATCGACATGCCGCCAGGCATGGACGGAATAGCGCTTGCAAGGATGGTCCATCACCGCTGGCCGCCTATCGCCATCATTCTCGTATCAGGCAAAGTCGTATCCGAGGTCTTGATCCCGGAAGGGGATTCATTCTTTAGCAAGCCCTTTCGACGGGCTGACCTGATAGCCACTTTGCACCGCATGGCAGCTTGAGTCCGCCCCCGGAGCGCGCAGGCTGTTGTCGCACCCCGTCTTCGTGCAGTCCCTTTTCCAAGCCTGATGGTTCGATCCAGGTATCTCGGATCTCCTTAGAACGCAGACGGCACAACAAGAACAGAGGCCATGCGGGCGTTACGCCGCATGGCCTCTGTTGGCACTGTCCCGCTCCTCGCGTGATTCCGCCGCCGGAAAACCAACGCACGGATGCAGCGTCCGTTCCAGTCCAGGTCGCGGGATGGGGCTCGGTCCGGCGCTCGCGGCTTCGCCGTATTCATTGCAAAAAAGGCTGCCTGGAAGATCGGCCTGACGTGCGTTCGAACCTTGAACTCGGCGCCCAGCATTCCCGTCCAGCGGCTCACCCGCGCGTCACCTACTCCAGCCGCGCCGAGGTCGACGAGGGCGTAACGCTCCCATCGTGGCCGAAGCGCCGTTTCGCTGCTTCGCGCCATCGCTGGAAGGTGACGTACAGCATCGGCACCAGGAAAATGCCGATCGAGCTCGCGGCAAGCATGCCGCCGAACACCGCGGTGCCCACCGCTCTTCGGCTGATTTGGGCGGCGCCCGTCGCGACCACGAGCGGGATCAGGCCGAGAATGAAGGCGAACGAGGTCATCATCACGGCGCGAAAGCGCATCTGCGATCCCAGCACCGCGGCCTCCGTGATCGGCATGCCGGCCTCGCGCTGCTCCTTGGCAAATTCGACGATGAGGATGCCGTTCTTGGCGGCGAGCGCAATCAGCACCACGAGCCCGATCTGACCATAGAGATCGAGGTTCAACCCGGCGATCTTGATGGCGAGATACGAGCCGAGCACGCCGACCGTGACCGCGAGCAGCACCGGGATGGGGATGGTCCAGCTTTCATAAAGCGCCACCAGGAACAAATAGGCGAACAGCACGGCAAGTCCGAGGATGATGCCGGTCTGGCCGGAGGCCGCCTGCTCCTGATAGGCCGTGCCGGTCCATTCATAGGAATAGCCGCTTGGCAGCGTCGATCTCGACAGATCTCCCATCGCCGCGATCGCCGTCCCCGATGAGACACCGGCCGCGGGGCTGCCATTGATGGTCACCGAGCGGTAGTTATTAAAGCGGGTGATGACCTGCGGTCCGGTGACGATCCGCAGGCTCGCAATCGAACGGACCGGCACCATCTCGCCGGTCGCGTTGCGCACATAGATCTGCCAGATGTCTGGAATATCGCCGCGGTTGGCGGCCTCGCCCTCGACATTGACCTGCCAGGTTCGACCAAACAGATTGAAGTTGTTGACATAGATGCCGCCCAGCGTCGCCTGCAGGGCGGTGAACACGTCGCTCATGTTGAGGCCAAGCGCCTGGGCCTTGGCGCGGTCGATGTCGAGATAGATGGACGGGTTGGTCGCGGTGAAGGTCGAGAACACGCGCGTGAGCCGCGGATCGCGGTTGGCCGCGTTGATCAGGCCGCCCATCACGCTGCCGAGCGCCGCCGGATCCTGGCCTTCCAGCGCGTCGAGCTGATATTCGAAGCCGCCGGACGTCGAGAGGCCGATGATCGGCGGCAGGTTGAACGGCAGCACATTGGCCTGGCGGATCTGCGCGCCGGCGCCGAAGGTCTGCCGGATGGCCGCCTGCACCGAGTCGGTCGCGGCTTTTCGATCCGCAAACGGCTTCATGCGCGCCACCATGAATGCGGAGTTCGGCTCGTTGCCGCCGTCGAGCAGCGAGAACCCGATGATCGAGAGCACGTGGTCGACTGACGGCACCTTCTTCAGGACTTCCTCGACCTGCTTGGTCACTTCGCTGGTGCGCGCCACCGATGCGCCGTCGGGCAATTGCACGGCGATGAAGAACGCGCCCTGGTCTTCCTCCGGCAGGAACCCGGTCGGCGTCAGACGCGCGATGCCGGCGATACCACCGCCGAAGACCAAAGCCGCAACCAGCGCCAGGGCCGCCACGCGCAGCAGCCGCCGCACGCCGCTGGCGTAACGGTCGCGCACCCAATCGATGCCGCCGAGCACGCGCCCCATGATGCCGCGGCGCGGTCCGCCATGGCGCAGGAACACCGCGCACAGCGCCGGCGACAGCGTCAGCGCATTCAGCGCGGAGATGACCATCGCCGCGCTGATCGTCACGGCGAACTGCCGGAACAGCGTTCCCGAGATGCCGGGAATGAAGGCGATCGGAACGAACACCGACAACAGCACCAGCGAGATCGCGATAATGGGCGCCGTGATCTGCGACATCGCCTTCTTGGTGGCGTCGGCCGGCGAAAGCTCCGGCTCCTCCTCCATCACGCGCTCGACATTCTCGACCACCACGATGGCGTCATCGACCACGATGCCGATGGCGAGCACCATGGCGAGCAGCGATACCGTGTTGGCCGAATAGCCGAGCGCAAGCAGCACCGCGAAAGCGCCGATCAGGCTGACAGGCACGGCCACTGCCGGAATGATGGTGGCGCGCAGATTGCCGAGGAAAAGGAACACCACGATCACCACCAGCACGAAGGCTTCGCCCAGCGTCTTCAGCACCTCCTTGATGGTGTCGGTGACGAAGGTCGTGGAATCGTAGTGCACGGTGTAGGCCAGCCCGGGCGGAAAGCGCTCGGACAGTCTGGCGAGCGTATTCTGCACCGCTTTCGCCGTCGTCACCGCATTGGCGCCGGGCGCGAGATAGATGCCGATCGGCACGCCGGGATTGCCGTCGATCCGGGACTCGCTGTCCATGTTCTGGGCGCCGATTTCGACGCGGGCGACATCCTTGATGCGCAGCACCGAACCGTCCGGATTGGCGCGCAACACGATGTTGCCGAATTGCGTCGCGGTCGTAAGCCGGCCCTGCGTCTGCACGTTGAACTGGAACTGCTGATCATCGCCGATCGGCCGGGCGCCGATGCGGCCGACCGGCGCCTGCACGCTCTGGGCGCGGATCGCTGTGACGACATCCGACGGCGCCAGATTGAGGCTGGTCAGGCGCTGCGTGTCGAACCAGATCCGCATCGAATAGTTGAGCTTGGCAAACAGCGTGGCCTGGCCGACGCCCGGCGTGCGGGAAATCGCATCCAGCACGTTGATGATGGCGTAGTTGGTGATGAAAAGCGGATCCTGCGCGCCGTTGTTGCTGTAGAGCACGATGAACTGCAGCACGGCGGAGGATTTCTTCTGCACGACGAGGCCCTGCGACTGCACCTCCGTCGGCAATTGGGCGAGCGCGCTCTGCACGCGGTTGTTGACGTTGACGGTGTTGATATCGGGGTTGGTGCCGAGCGCGAACGAAACGGTCAGCGTGTAGCTGCCGTCATTGCCGCTGGTCGACTTCATGTAGAGCATCTTGTCGACGCCGACGACCTGGGCTTCGAGCGGCTGGGCGACGCTGGATTCGACCACGTCGGCGGAAGCGCCCGGAAAATTCGCGGTGACCGTCACCTGCGGCGGCACGATGTCGGGAAATTGCGCGACCGGGATTTGCAGGAGCGCCAGCGCGCCGGCGATCGTGATGACGAACGCGATAACGATGGCCAGCCGCGGGCGGTCGACAAAGACGGATGAAATCATGGGGTCGACCCCGCCGGCCTGGCCCCGATCCCGTCCTGTTTCCGGCCAGCGCCTTCCGGATTGGCATTCATGCTGGATTGAATCAGGGCGCTCGCAGGCCCCGGCGCAACGGCCTGTCCGGGCCGTACTTTCTGCAGGCCTTCGACGATGACCTTCTCGCCGGCCGAAAGCCCGCTCGTCACCGCGGCGACCGTGGATGTCGATTGTCCGAGCCGGATGCGCCGTTGCTCGGCCTTGTTATCGGCGCCGAGGACATAGACATATTCGCCCTGCTGATCCGACAACACCGACGAGCGTGGGATCGCCACGACCTCGACCGGCTCCACGCCTTCCAGCAGCACGGTCACGAATTCATTATCGGTGAGCTGGCGTATCGTTCCGTTTGCCGACAATTCTTTCAGGACCGGATTGGGAATCGTTCCTCGCAGCGTGATGGTGTCGGTGTTCTGCGCGATAGTGTTGTTGACGAAATTCAACTGGCCGACCTGGTCGTAGAGCCGACCGTCCGACAGTCGCAACCTGATGACGACCGCCTTGAAGCCGCCACGGGTTGCATAATGGTCGCGCAACTGGCGTCCCTCGCGCACGGAGACCGGAAAGGTGACATACATCGGATCCTGGCTGACAATGCTGGCCAGCGTACCGGAGCTTGGCGTGACCACGTTGCCTTCGGTCACGGCCGTGCGACCGATCTTGCCATCGATCGGAGAGTGGATCTGGGTATAGTTGAGATTGATCTGCGACAGGTCGACCTGCGCCTCGGCGGCCTGGATCTGCGCCTCCAGGCTTTGCTGGTTGGCGAGCGCGGCGTCGTAGGTCGACTGCTGGCCGGCCGGTCCGCTGAGCAAGGTCTTGGCCCGGTCTGTTGTCAGCTTGGCGTTGACGAGGGTCGCCTGCAACTGCGCGACCTGGGCCTGCTTCGACTTGAGATCGGCTTCGAACGGCCCGCGTTCCAGCTCATATAGAAGGTCGCCCTTCCTGACCTCGGCGCCGTCGGCGAAGTCCCGTTTCTCCAGAAAGGCGGTGACGCGCGCAACGATATTGACACGATTGGTGGCCTCGACGCGTCCCAGGAATTCGTTCAACTCCGTGATCGGCCGTTTGGTTGCTTCCATGATGCCGACGGCCGGGGGACCGGGAGGCCCCATCTGGGCGTTTGCCGATGGAACGGTGACTGTTGCCAGCGCGCCTGCCAGCAGCACGCGCGCTATCCGACCAGACGACCTCTTGCCATCCTTCATGTGTCGGTCCTCCGCTTCGCGGTTACCGCGAAGCCTATCTGACGTTCTTTCGGGTGCAAAGAGCCGCCTGGAGCGGTCGTTTCGTTCGCCACTGATCGAGGGGCCGGCCCAGCGACACCGGCAAGCGAAATCGATGAGAAAGCAGACGGCAGCATCATTCCGGAAGAGGCCATCGATGCTGCCGCAGTTGAGCTGTCGTCAGGCGGGTACGTTTAGCCAGCCGACGGTCCCCCGCCGAGCCCGCCGAAAATGATCCTCGGCGAGGGTATTGCGTTGTTCGAACCCCGCAGCCGCGACCGATGTCGCTGGACACTCCCTTTTCGGCATGATAGTTCCCCCGCGCTTAGGGATTACCGAAATGCGGGCGCGGCTACGGAAGTATCTGCCGGTCTTTTTATTCGCTTTGTTGGTGCAGATAATTGCTCCAATAGGGTCGTCTTGGGCTGCCGCCGCGGCTGCCTCCAATCCGTTCGGTGTTGCTGAAATCTGCCATAGCGGCCCGTCCTCCGCTGGGAGCGACGAAGGCGGTGGCCAGCGTCATGACCACGAAGCGAGTTGCGTGCTTTGTTGCGGCTTCAGTGCCAATGCCGCGTCCGGCGCTTCGCCCGAACCAGTCGGCTTTGTCGCGCCGGCTCGTTTCGCGGGTAGCGTTGTCTGGCGTGATGATGCTCCGCAACTGACGAACTCTCGGACGGGCTCCAACACCAAAGCGCGCGCGCCTCCCTCTATTTCCTGACTGCGATCCGTTCCCAAGCGGTGCATCTCTTTGCGCCGCACATGTGTCGTTCGAGCCGGCAGGCGCTGGCGTCAGGAATAGAAAATGTCGAAGTTGAAGCTATGTGCCCTCTGCGGCGCGAGCGCGATTGCTTTGGAAATCGCGCTGCCGACGCCATTTCACGCGACTTACGCCCAAACCAACGCAAGCTCACTACCGCCGGTGACGGTGCAGGCGCCGGCTCAGGCGGTCCCCAAGCGTACTGCCAGGAAGCCGCCCGAGCATAGTGCGGCTTCGCGACAGGCCAAACCACGAACGGCGCCGGCCGCTCAATCGCCAAGCGTGGCGACGACGGCCTCAAACGTCACACCCAGTGCGGCGCGTGCGGGTTTCAATCAGGCCCCTGTTGGCCAGACAGCGACAACCATCGACCGCAGCCAGTTTGAAAACAAGCGAGCCTTTTCTGTCGCCGATCTGTTGGGCGACAGTCCCGGCATCGACATGAAGCAGGGCAACGGGCCGCGCGACATCGGAATTTCGATCCGCGGCTCGAACGCACGCAACGGTTTCGGCATTCGCAACATCGTGATCTTCGATGACGGCTTTCCGGTAACCCAGCCGGACGGCCTTTCGCGGAGCGACTTGATTGATCCGCATGCCTATGGCGCAATCGATGTCATACGGGGCCCCTCGTCGGCGTTGTACGGAAATTACGCCACAGGAGGCGCGCTGAACTTCCTGACACGACCGGGCGGCACCATCAACGGATTTGAGTATGGGGTCGAAGGCGGCAGCTTCGGCTATCTCAACAACTACCTGACTGCTGGCCAGAAGGTCGGCAACTTCGAGGGATCGTTGTTCGTTAGCGACGCAAGGGGCGACGGCTTTATCCAGAATAGCTGGTTCAACACCCAGACAGTGAATTTCCTTGCCACCGTGCAGGCAACGCCAGACGATCGCATCACATTCAAGCTGATCAACAATGATCTGGATACAAGCCTGCCAATCAGGTTGTCGCTCAACCAGTTCTACCTGAACCCGTTCCAGATCGGGTGTCAGACGCCCGCGACGCCCGGATGCGGAACCGTGTCGCTGTTCAACAACGGCTTCAACGGCAACAAGACGGTGGAGACGGCTCTTCAGGCGGGTCTCGGCCGCGAAGACCGCCGCACGATCGTCGGCGCCCGCTGGGAGCACGATTTCGACAACACGACGACCTGGCGGAACCAGTTCGTTTTCGACGATCGAAACATCAATCAACCCACGGGCTCGACCAGCGCAATCGGCGACTATCCTTCCTATAACCTTATGAGTGACGTGACCAAGCGCGGCGAGTTGTTCGGGCTGGATTCCACGACCTTGATCGGCGGCTGGTACAACACCCTCACGACGACCGGCTATACGTTCAACGTGGCCGCCGGGGGCAACGCCCCACTTGGCTTGTTGCAGAGCACCCAATTTCAGTCGACAACAAATTATGGCCTGCGTGCCCGCGAGGAACTCAAGCTCATTCCGTCGCTGACCGCGGTTGCAGGGATCGGCTGGGAGACGACGGACTTGAACGGCGTCAATACTGCCTTCAAGTATCCGGTCGTGAACAATCCGGCTGCCGTCACGACACTTACGACAGCGGTGCCGCAGTATCAGAACACGGCACCGGAATTCGCGCTGGTCTACAAGCCGGATATGGAGTGGCAATACCGCGCGCGGGTTGCGACCGGCTACGGTACACCGCAGGTTGGCAACCTGTTCGTGCTTCCCAGCGGCCTGCCTGGAAACAATACCTCGCTGCAAACCCAGACCAACCTGGGCTACGATCTTGGAGTGGACTGGACGCCGAACAAGGCCGTGAAGGTGAGTGCGACTGGCTTCTATGAATTCTTCAACAACGAACTGGTGACCCAGGCGACGCCGACCGCCGGGGTCACCTACACATTCAACGCACCGCACTCGGAGCACCACGGCGTCGAACTCGCTGCTCAATGGGGCTTCTATGAAGGATGGCAGCTAACAGCCGCCTATACCCGTCTGGATGAGGTCTACACCGATTATATCGAAAGCATCAGTGGGTTCACCTTCAACCGGGACGGCAACAAGAATTCCCGGAATTTCGCCGAATGAACTGACGGCCCGCTTGGGTTACGACGAGCTTCACGGAGCCTTGACGGGCTTGGGAGGCTTTGTCGAGTTAGTATGGAAGGACTCGTTCTACATGGACAATGCGAACCTTCTGAAGGCGCCGGGATATGAGTTGGTCAATATCAATCTGCATTACAAGACCGACTTGACGTCGGATTATTTCCGGCAGCTCACGGCATTTTTCGAAGTGCGCAACGTTTTCGATACGACCTATATCGCCTCGGCCAATAACATCGCCAACACCGTGACAGGCGCTGGCGTTCAAAATCCTGGCAGCGTGCTCGCGGCGACCCAGACCGGATCAATCTACGCTGGATCGCCACGTGCATTCGTCGCGGGAATGAAACTTGCCTTCCGGTGATCTGAGGAATGACCATGAAGCATCGAACCGTCATTCTCGCTCTCGCGTGGACACTCACTCAGGGGAGTGTCCGGGGCGAGATGAATCACAACCACGTTTCGGAAGCGGCTTGCGAAACGGTCGAACTGCGCTGCGCCGCAAAAGTCACGCCGGCCTTTGGCCAGGATGGCACGCTATGGCTGGCATGGATGGCGGGCGGCCAGGTATCGGTTGCGAACTCGAAGGACGGCGGGCGGACGTTCTCCGCTCCCGTTCAAGTCACGCAAGGTACACTCAATCTGGATTGGGGCCCCGACGCTCGTCCGAAGATCGTGCTGGATCGAAAGGGCGACATAGCCGTGGCCTTTTCGACCTTTCGGGATAAAGCATTCAACGGCGAAGTGTTCTACAGCCGATCGAGCGATGGGGGCAAGACTTTCACGGCTCCGCTACCGATCACGGACAACACCGAAAGCCAGCGCTTCGAGACGCTGGGCTTCGATCCTGATGGCACTTTGTTTGCGGCATGGCTCGACAAGCGAAATCGCGTCCCGATTCAACAAGCCGGCAAGAAATACGAAGGCGCGGCTTTGTTCTTCGCGACTTCACGAGATGACGGAGCCAGCTATTCGCCGGCTAAAATGGCCGTGGACAACACATGCGAATGCTGCCGCCTCGGTCTCGCATTTGATCCGTCCGGCCATCCTGTGGTGGTATTCAGAAACATTTTCGATGGCGGCATCAGAGATCATGCGATCGTAACGTTCAACGATCAAGGCGCACCAGGCGAAGTGTATCGCGTCAGTGAGGACGACTGGCAGGTATCGGCATGCCCCCATCAGGGCCCGATTCTTTCGATCGGACCCGATGGAACGTATCATGTCGTCTGGTACACGAACGGCAAAGTTCGCAAGGGACTATTCTATGCGCAGTCCCGCGACGGCGGAAAGACCTTCACCGAACCGATGCCGATCGGCCAACTCAGCAAGTCGCCATCGCGCCCGTATGTCATCTCGGGACCACATGCGACGGCGATTGTATGGAAAGAATTCGACGGCGAGAAGACGTCGGTCAATCTCATCACATCGGCGGATGACGGCAAAACCTGGTCGCAGCCCCGCGTGATCGCCACCACTTCCGACGCGTCCGATCATCCCTGGCTGGTTTCGAACGGAAGGCAAACCTATTTGTCCTGGATGACGAAAGCCGACGGCTATCGTCTGCAACCGATCGAGGGCGAGCCATGAAGCGCATGACATTTGCGGCGATGCTCCTGTTGGTAGGCCTGTCTGCATCGACCGCTTCCGAGCCGTCAAAGCTAAGGCCGTTCGAGCGCGGAAGTTGGGAGGAGATTTTGCATTCGCACGCGGGCCATCCGACGTTGGTGCATTTTTGGGGCGTAACCTGCGGGCCGTGCAAAGTTGAACTGCCTCATTTCGGCGAGTTCATGAAACGGAATCCTTCCGTCGATGTGGTCACGATCGATGCGGATCTCGTTCCGAACTCGGATTCTGCCGCTTTGTCGATGCTGAAAGGTGCTGGACTGTCATCTGCGGAGAACTGGATGTTCAGTGATGGCTTTGCCGAACGGCTTCGACATGAAGTCGATCCCGCTTGGCAAGGCGATATACCGCGGACGATTCTGATCACCAGAAACGGGGACATTACGACCATCGAGGGATCGGCTGAACCGGCTGTGCTTCAGAAATGGTCGGACGGGCAGGGGATAACAGTCAAATAACTTCACGCAGTCGAGCCACTAGCCGGCATCCAGGCGCGCGACCGCCCGGCATACCAAATCCTCGCTCAACGCCCGCTAGCTTACGCGTGCGGCACTACGATAACTTCATTTCGCAAGTTGTCGCGAATCCTCAGACAAAGCTTTCGTATCTCCGCAACCGCGTTGCAAAGCTCCTGTTGAGCTTCGGTAAATTTGTGACCGTGTGGAATTTCGAATTTCTGTCCTTCCAGGCGCTTGCTTGCGGTCTGGTAGTTGTAGAGTTGCACCTTGAGCCGCGACAAATCATCGGCCGCCAATCTCGAAAAGGCGTCGAGATTTTGCCAGGCTTCGTCGATCGCGGGATCCGTTGTCACGCTCGTCACCTTCGGATCGAATACGGCTGGCGCCATTTCTTGCTTTTGCGGCACCAGCAGCGACTGGCAGCAATGATCCGCTTCATGGTGCATGATATGCGCTGCCAACGCGGTCCTGAGATAAATTCCGCGCTGCCGGCGCCGCACCTCTTGTTCATGAATCGATCGGTCCAGATCGACCTTGCGAATGGCCGCCTTGTAGGTGAGGGTCACGCCCTGATAGGCAACGCCTGCCGCGCCCAGCGCAACAAAAGCCGCCATCAGTGGCTGCCAATCCTTGATCGAGAAATGATTTGGATCGACGGACATCGCAGCCACAATGATTGCCGAAAACACCAGCAGACTGATAGCGAGCAGATCGTACTTACGCATGGCTGCGCTCCCTTGTTCGCAATCAACAGTAGCATTGCCAAGCATCGGTAACCAAGCCTGAGACTTCAGGGGCGGGGCATTGAATTTGCGTCCAGCGGGCCGTTGCCACGCAATCGATATGACGCGTGGCGCGCGCGGCGAATGGAAGCGATCATCGCACATGTATTTCGATTGCTGGATAGGCTCACCGGCGTGGGAATAGCCGGATGGCAATCGTTGTGGGGCATGTTCTTGGTCCAGTCTATTTCCGACCCTCACGAACCGAGCCGTCCGTATCACAGCAGGTCGTCAACTGCGCGGTGCGCTCTTGAGGAAATCAAGAGCGTAGCGGTGCGCAGCGATGGGGCCGGTACGGAAGCATCTATCTTGAGCGATGCAGCGTCCGCGCGCGATAAGCGCGAGAACGACGAGGGACTGGCTAAGACGCGAGCCAGCCCAAAAAAGTTGGCAATGAAGCCCCCTTTGGTGCAACCGACCCGAAATCTTAGCTCAAGCACCGCGCCGAAAATGTCGCAGGCCAGGCGCCCCCCTGTACAAATAGTCGCAGGGCAGTCATACTTGACGCCTGACTTGAAGGAGGGAAACGTGATGGACGAACAAGAACGTTCGAATACTTTCATCGGGGGCATAGCCGTTGTCCTTGTGCTGGTCTTCGCCAGCATGGCCATGGTGTGGAGCAGTAACGGCCGGCTTGGAAGCGAAGCGAGAGCGGAAGTCCCGCCTCCGCCCAAGGCGGCGTCCCCAGCGGATGCTACCGCCGGGCTTGAAAAGCGAGTAACCAGCCTCGAAGCGAAGGCAAAGACTCCGCCGGCATCCGATAGCTCGCAGCTCGAAGCACAGATCAAGGATCTGGGATCCCAGCTTACGGCCATACAAACGCAGTTGGGCTCTTTCAAAGTGTCGGATTTCGACGTGCTCAAGACGAAGGTCGACACCAAGGGAGACAAGACCGCGACGGCAAATTCCGAGTCCGTCAAGAAGTCGATCGACTCTCTTCAGACCGACATAGGAAACCTGCACACGCGTTTCGATCAGCTTTCGCAGCAGGTTGCTTCTGTCACAGCGCCAGATGCCAAAGCCAACTCCACCGTGCACGAGGTCAAAAATAGCCCGCACTCAAAATCGAAATAGAGAGACTGCCGCGACTTGGCGACCTTGTGGCGTGCGTGGGTTGTTCTTCGCTGAATAGCGGATTGACGGACATCGCAGCCACAAGGCGACTTGTCACGAACGTTGAGCGGGGGATGCGATGGGCGCCAATCGCCAGGCGCACATCCGTTGCGCGCTGGCGCAAGATGTCGTGGCGCGCGGCCGTGCCGCCAACAATAATGACGCGAATGTCTTGATGATACGCAGGCGGTTGATTGGCGAGGCGAAAGAATGCGTTCGAAGTGTTGTTGAGCACGGAATTAGAAGGCAGTCGCCGTTACACGCGCGTCGATAAATTGGGTTTCTAACGCGGCTGGCGTTGAGGCCTGGACCACTTACCGGAATATTCCGCCGATCGTGCTACCGATCGCATTGCCAACCGCGGCGATTGGACCGCCAATGCGCCGCCGGGCGTGATGGACATGTCCTCTTTCCCGACGATGGCTCGCCGTCGCATGGTGCGCGGTTGTCGTCCTGACGGTGGTATCGTGCGGCCCGGTGCTCATGCCGGCCTCGCAAGCGCTCGAGCCGAAAACGATTGCCATCAGTGACAAGACGACGATCAAGGCGCGCATGTCCGATCTTTCCGAGATTTGAATCGGTCGAGAATCCACAAGGCATCACGACCTAGCCAACGGTAGTACGCGCTACTGGTTCCATCAAGCTTTCGTCGAATGTTACGCTGCATCGCACAGCCAGGCAGCGCGCGCCCGGAATCATGATCTCGGAAGCGGGCTGACGACGTCTTTGCCAAGCTCAAGCGCCGCGAGACGGTAGGCTGAGAGCGTTGGGGTCGAGCTCGCCCGTGCATGAAGCCATCCTTCGAGACGCGCAGCAAGCTGCGCTCGAGGCCGCAAGCGCGGGCGAGGCCAAGGCAAAAACCGTGTGCGCGTAAAATCGAAATTCGCTTGACGGTTCAAGCCGATTTGGGCCGTCCAGTCGTCCGCGAAAAAATATTCCTGTTTTCTTCCGGCCCAAATCACCGGCTTATCGGGTCATCCCGTGCCCGAGACGAGGGACGTATCGCGATCGTCACGAAACGTTGGGTGGGATGCGATGGGCGCAGGTGACGTCACAAGACGAATGATGTTGCCAGCGCACGGCGAAGTCGTGTGGTCCTGACGCCCCGACGCTGGCGTCAAGTTTTTGAGAAGCTGATGCTTCTCAGGGGCGAGGGTGGCAAGAAAGCCCGGTCGCCCGGGAGAGCGCGAAGGAAACCGTAAAACCATTGTGCAGGGAATGCCGGTGTGAAACCGGTGAACCTGTGGCAACTACCCGGTGCATTTTTTGCACCAACCACGGGTGCATCGGACACCCGGCATTCCCTGCGTCCTCCCTTGAGGATCGCATGCGCCTCTTTTTAGAGGTCGCGCCGCGCCTTCTTCTTAGAGGGTCGCCCGGCGCCCCTCATTGGGGCGGAACGATTTGCAAAGCTCGGGCGCAGTGCGTGGCGAGGATGCGGAATTGTGTTTTAAACGGCTAATTTCGCTGCGGGCGAGGCCGGCCCGCGCAGGACGGCGCATTCACGGCGAGATGTTCAGCGCCGCCTTCATGTTGGGATGGAAGCGGCAATAATATTCGACCTTGCCGGCTTTCTTCAAAACCATGGTGACGGTCTTCTTCGGCGGCATCATCGTGTCGAAATCGCCGTTTTGCGCGGTCGCGGTGTGGGCGAAGTCGTCCTTGTTGACCAGCCTGATGGTGTCGCCGACCTTGGCCGAGGCTTCGGCCGGCGAGATCTCCAGGTTTTCCATCGATATCTCGATGGTGGCAGCCTGCGCCGAGACGGAGATCCCCAGCGCCAGCGCTGCAACGATCGGGACAATCCATCTCGGCGTCATCGGCATTCCCTACTTCAGTTCGGAGGCGACGTGTTCGGCGTGCTGCTCATGGCCCTGGAAAATCTTCAGGCCGGTCTCCAGCAGGCTTTTCAGCTCGGCGTTGCTGGCGGACGGAATCAGCGTGGTCTCCAGCGCGTTGTCGACCGCCTTGTGGTAGGCGACCTCATTGGCGACGTAGGCCTTGTCGAACTCCGCGCCTTTCAGCTTCGAGAGTTCCTCGAGCTTGGCGCTGGCGTTTTTCTGCAGGGTCTTGCTGGTGTCGTTGTCTTCCGGCGTCACGTTGAGCTTCTTGACGAGGTCCAGCGCCTTCTTGTTCACGGCTTCATGGTCGCGCACCATGTCCTGGGCGAATGCCTTGACGTCCTTGTTGCTGGTCTTGGACAGCGCCTGCTTGGCGGCAGCGACATCGATCGTACCCGCGGTGTAGGCGATATGGGCGATCTGCGGATCGGTCGGGCCGGCCGCGAAGGCTGCACCGCTCATGAGGCTGACGGCGGCAATTGCCGCGCTCAATCGAACGAACATGTTTTGAGTACTCCTGTGGCGCCGGGACGAAAAGTCGTCGCCGGGGCGTTGTGGTTGCAACAGGGAATAGATGGCGCGTGCGCCGAAAGGTTCCGAGGATTATGCGGTGAAGCCGAGCTTTTTCAGCACCGCCTCGGTCAGCCGTTCGCAGCGCTTACCGGCAAACGGAAAAGCCTCGATCGCCAGGGGGCCGATTTTCTTCTCGACATTCTCCCGCAGCATGGTGCGGGCGCGGTGCAGCCTGGTTTTCACGGTCTCCGGCTTGAGATCGAGGATCTCGGCGGTTTCCTCGACATTCATCCCCTCGATCACGCGGGTGATGAAGACGATGCGGAAAGCTTCGGGGAGTTCGTCGATCGCGTGCTCGACGACACGCTGGATTTCACGTTGTGCCATGGACTTTTCCGGATCTTCGGCCGCCGACGAAAGAGGAAATTGAATGATTTGTGCTTCGAGCACGCCGGGCGCCAGATTGTCGATGTCGACGTTCGGCCGCTGCCGGCGCAACCGGCCCAGCGCCTCGTTCATCGCGATGCGCGACAGCCAGGTCGCGAGGCTGGAGTCGCCGCGAAAACTCTCCAGATGGGTGAACGCGCGCACGTAAGTATCCTGCACGACGTCCTCGGCCTCGCTGTCATTGCGCAGGATGCCGCGGGCGAGCCGGTAGAGCCTGCGGTTGTTGGCCTGCATGATCGCGCGGACCGCGGCCTCATCGCGCGCGATGGCGCGACGGACCAGGTCCGCGTCGGCCGTCACGGCGGGGGTCGGGGCGATTTGAGACGTCGGTGCGGGGCGCATCTTGGGGCTCCATCCGGTCGCGCTGAACTGATGTCCGGTTAGATGGCGCAGCGGCAAATAGGTTCCCGCCGGCGATTGCGGGGGCGATTCGAGGTTAACTTAGCCCGAAAATCGCGGGAATCGATTGAAAATCGCCGGCATGGTTTCCGCGCCGTCGATGACCCAGGCGATCGGCAAGAAAGCAGGCTTGGCGGGCTACCGCGCCGCGGTCACCATGATCTCGACGCCGTATTTCGGCGCCGCGAGCTTGATCTCGACGGTGGCGCGCGCCGGGGTATTTCCCGGGGATACCCAGCCGTCCCACGCCGCGTTCATTTCCGCGAAGTTCTTCATGTCGGTGAGATAGATCGTCGCCGTCAGCAGCTTCGATTTGTCGCTTCCAGCCTTCGTCAGATGGCTGTCGATGATCGAAAGCACCTCCTGCGTCTGTTTGGTGACGCTTTCACCGGCCGTCGTGTTGGCGACGATGCCAGCAAGATAAATGGTGTCGCCATGGACGACGACCTGGCTCATGCGCGGGCCGGTTTCGAAACGCTGAATGGTCATGTTTTTCTCCAAGGCTGTATCGCCGGTTACTTAGCGCGTCGATGCGATGCCCGCCACTGCCGGCGTTTGCTTCAAGAGGCCGCCCGAAGCCGGCGGCTTCGCCGGCGACATAAAAAGGCCGAGCCGCCAAGGCCTTGGTCTCTCTCTTGCTCGATCACTGCAACCGATTTGCCGGCGTCCGCGATTGCCGTCTCGGCGGCCTGGCCTTCCGGGAGTGAAGTCCGCGGCGTCGCCGATGGTCAGCGATAAAGGTTCCTGATGTGGCCGAGCGAGGTGATCGTGTCGCGAGCGTTGAAACGCCGGCTGTTCCAGTTTGGGACCTCTCGACTTCAGAAAGTGCAGCGGGCTTGCAACACTTCATTTGAATTTGTTTTGAGCAAGCGTCGGCATCTGGACAAAAAACCAATCTCGCAACACGCTGAAAATGCATCACCGAAGATGATCGGATTTGGGGTCGGCAGGTTTTTTGGGGCTGGGGCTGGAAGATGAAGCTGGTGACGGGGTTGCTCGCGGCAGTTCTCCTGCTGGCGGGGATTAGCGCGAGCCACGCGGTGGTTCGCATCGGTGAGGATCGTGGTGGCCGGATCGGGACCTATGTCGATAAATATCAGGACCTGCGCAGTTCGGGCCAGACCGTGATCATCGACGGCCTGTGCGCCTCCGCCTGCACCATCGTGCTTGGGGCGGTGCCGCATGACAAGATCTGCGTGACATCGCACGCCAATCTCGGGTTCCATGCGGCGTGGGATTTCGGCGCCAATGGCCGCGCCATTACCAACCCCGAAGCAACCCAGATGCTGTATTCGATGTATCCGGCGGCGGTGAAGCGCTGGATTACCGCGCGCGGCGGGCTGACCCCTCACATGATCTTCCTGCACGGCAAGCAGTTGATGAGCATGTACAAACCCTGTTATCTCGACGCCCAAGCCTCCGCGCACTAAGCGCCTCCTCGCGTTAAACCTCCCCGCATTGAGCCTCCGGGCGCCAGGCAAGCCGCCCGTCCGCACCTGTCCTCAGCATGACGTGATCGGACGCCGGCGCGGAACGCTTGCCGGCAGGCTTAACTGGCTCTATCTGAACGGATAATCTCGTTAGCCGGCAGCCCGGCTAGCCGATGCCTGTTCATCGAGGCCGTCGCGCATGGCGCTGTCCTACACTATGCTGCCGCAAGTATCCGCTAACGCCTGGCAGGGTCGGCTCATGCAGGTCATTGTAACCGGCGCGGGCTTTGGTGTGGTTGCGTGCTCGGCGGCAGGCTTCTCGGCCTGCTTCCGACGATAGTTTGAGGGAATTCAGGATGAATCGGACGACACGCCCACTGGTCATTGTCGGCGCCTTCACCGCGAGCGTGGTCGTTGGCCTAGTACTCATGCTATGGGCGTTTGGCGGATTGCGGAATGCGGCGGCGCCGGCCGCCGTCGGCGGACCGTTCCAGCTCACCGACACGGGCGGCCAGACGGTGACTGAAAAGAACCTGATCGGCCGCCCGACGCTGATCTTCTTCGGATTTACCCATTGCCCTGACGTCTGTCCGACCTCGCTGTTCGAGATATCCGAGGTGCTGCGGGCGATGGGCAAGGACGCCGATCGTGTCAACGCCTATTTCGTCTCGGTCGATCCCGAACGCGACACCCGCGCGGCGATGAAGGAATACCTGTCGAGTTTCGACCCGCACCTGAAAGGTCTGACCGGCACGCCGGACGAAATCGCCAAGGTGGTTACCGACTACCGGGTCTATGCCCGCAAGGTGCCGCTGAAGGATGGCGACTACACCATGGACCATACCGCGCTGACTTATCTCATGGATCGCGACGGCAAGTTCGTGTCGCCGTTCAATCTTAACCGCAAGCCCGAGGAAGCGGCGGCCGACCTTAAACATTACCTCTGAAACGTGAGCTCGCTCCGGGCTTGCCCCTCAACCTTTCCAACTCTCTTGGGCCGACGTGGTCGAACGCTTTCGCGTTATCGGCCGGATAGTCTATAAGGCCATCCGACCTTCAACAAACCGTCGCTAATGCATAAACAAACCAACATCTTGCCGCGTGATGTCTTTGCGTCAGGCCTTGCCCGGACCATGCTGGCCGCGGCCTGGATTCTAGTGGCGGCGAGTCTGTGCGGCGGCGGGGCGCAGGCCCAGGCGCAAACCGCGCCCAAACCCGGGACGGGAGCAGCGCCCCAGGCGGTGCCCGGTTTCTGGGACCCGAGACGGCGCCCGGAACGGCCCGACCTGTCGCGCCTGACCGTGATCCGGTTCCTGACCGAAACGGACTATCCGCCGTTCAACTTCACGGGAGCCGACGGCAACCCCGCCGGTTTCAATGTCGATCTGGCGCGGGCGCTATGCGACGAGATCAAGGTCAGCTGCACCGTCCAGATGCGGCGGTTCGAGACCCTGATCGATGCGCTGACCAGTAACCGCGGTGATGCCATCATCGCCTCGCTCGCGGTAACGCAGCAGCTACGCACGAAAGTCGATTTCACCGATCCCTATTACCGGGCGCCGGCGCGTTTTGTGTCGCGCAAGGATGCCGTGATGGCGGAGGTGCGCCCGGAATATCTCGAGAGCAAGAAAGTCGGCGTCATCGCCGGCTCCGCGCATGAAGCCTATCTGAAAACGATGTTCACCGACGCCGAGCTGCATCCCTATCCGAACGACGACGCGTTACGGACGGCGCTGCGCCGCAGTGAGGTCGATTTCATTTTCGGCGACGCGATCTCGCTGGCGTTCTGGATCAACGGCACCGACTCCGGCGACTGCTGCGCGTTTTCGGGCGGCCCGTTCGTCGAGAGCCGCTATTTTGGCGAAGGTGTCGGCATCGCGGTGCGCAAGGGCAACGATCTGCTGCGTCAGGCCTTGAACTGGGCGCTGTTCCGGGTCTGGGAAAAAGGCCGCTACACCGACCTGTGGCTGCATTATTTCTCGGTCAGTCCCTTCTAAATTTCGTCATTGCGAGCGCAGCGAAGCAATCCAGGGCTACAAGAAAGACTGGATTGCTTCGTCGCCTCGCTCCTCGCAATGACGGCCTTAGAGTACGTCATTTTGAATTTGCCGCGGAAGCGTTAGGTTTCGCGGCCCTGGAGACTTTTTCTAGATGTCTAATCCCAACGATCCGCGCGCGCTCGCCGAGCAATCCAATGCCTGGCCGTTTGAACAGGCAAAGCAGATCGTTGCGCGGCTGAAGAAGAGGCCAAAGGACGAAGTGCTGTTCGAAACCGGTTATGGTCCCTCCGGCCTGCCGCATATCGGCACTTTCGGCGAGGTCGCGCGCACCACCATGGTGCGCCATGCCTTTCGCGTGTTGACCGAAGACAAGATCAAGACTCGCCTGATTGCGTTTTCCGATGACATGGACGGACTGCGCAAGGTGCCGGACAACGTGCCAAACAAGGAGATGCTGGAAAAGCATCTCGGCAAGCCCCTGACCACGGTGCCGGATCCGTTCGGCACCCACGACAGTTTCGGCGCGCACAACAACGCGCGGCTACGCGCGTTCCTCGACACCTTCGAGTTCGAATACGAGTTCGCAAGCTCGACCGACTACTACAAGTCGGGACGGTTCGACGCCACGCTGCTCAAGGTGCTGGAACGACTGGATGCCGTGATGGCGATTATGTTGCCGTCGCTGCGCGAGGAGCGCGCCACCACCTATTCGCCGTTCCTGCCGATCTGTCCGCGCACGGGCGTGGTGCTCTATGTGCCGGTCACCGAGCACGATGCGAAGGCCGGCACCATTTCCTATGACGACCCCGAGACCGGGGAGCGGGTCACGCTGCCGGTCACTGGCGGCCACTGCAAGCTGCAATGGAAGCCGGACTGGGCGATGCGCTGGACCGCGCTCGGCATCGACTATGAAATGGCCGGCAAGGATCTGATCGATTCGGTGAAGCTCTCGGGCAAGATCTGCACGGCGCTCGGCGGCACGCCGCCGGAGGGCTTCAACTACGAACTATTCCTCGACGACAAGGGCCAGAAGATTTCCAAGTCGAAGGGCAACGGCCTGACGATCGACGAATGGCTGCGCTATGCCTCGCCGGAATCGCTGTCGCTGTTCATGTATCGCGAGCCGAAGTCGGCCAAGCGCCTGTACTTCGACGTGATCCCGCGCAATGTTGACGACTACCAGCAATTCCTCGATGGCTTTCCGCGGCAGGATGCCAGGCAGCAACTGGCCAACCCGGTCTGGCATATCCACGCCGGCCATCCGCCCGCAGCCGATATGCCCGTCACGTTCCAACTGCTGCTGACGCTGGTGTCGTCGTCGAACGCGGAGAATGCTGCGACGCTGTGGGGTTTCATCGGGCGCTACCGTCCTGGCGTCACGCCGCAAACTCATCCGAAGCTGGATGCAATGGTTGGCTACGCTATCAACTATTATCGCGACTTCGTCGCGCCGACCAAGAAGTTCCGCGAACCGACCGAGAGTGAACGCGCCGCGCTGCAGGATCTGCGCGATGCGCTGTCGCAATTGCCGGCAAGTTCGTCGGCCGAAGACATCCAGAACGTGGTCTACGAGATCGGCCGCCGCGAGCCGTTCCTCGATCCCGTCAAGAAGGGCAAGGACGGCCGCCCCGGCGTTTCGCTCGACTGGTTCAACATGCTCTACCAGGTGCTGCTCGGCCAGGAAAAAGGTCCGCGCTTCGGCTCGTTCGTCGCGGTCTACGGGTTGGCGAATGCGGTTACCATGATCGACGGGGCGCTGGCGCGGTCGGCCTGACGCATTCAAGTCGCCATGCGGGCTTGAATTAACCCCGAGCGCAGCGTTTTCACGATCAGCCTGCAGTGCTGGAAGGCTACCCTTGAAGTGGACGGTTGCCGCCGATACGGTCGCGGCAGGCTCCCGAACTTTCAGGGAAATCCCAAGAAACTCAAGCGGTAAGCAGGACGCGAAAGAGACGTGCGCAGCATCTACAAGATTTGTCCCGCTTCGGCCTGGCGCGAGGCCGAGCGGCAGGGGCTGTACCGGGGTAGCGCCGACGATGCGCGCGACGGCTTTATCCATTTCTCGACCGCGTCTCAGGTCGCGGAGACCGCAAAAAAGCATTTCTCCGGCCAGACCGGGCTGTTCCTGATCCGCGTCGATGCCGATGCGCTCGGCGACGCGCTGCGCTGGGAGCGCTCACGCAACGACGAGCTGTTTCCGCATCTCTACGGTGAACTCGATCTCGGCGCGGTGATCGACGTGCTCGATATGCGCGCACGATCCGACGGCACTCACGACATTCCGGAGCTTGCCCCGTGATCCGCGCCTTCGACGCCTTTTCGCTGCCGCTGCTGCGCTGGTTCGACCCGGAAGATGCCCATCGGATGGCGATCCAGGGGCTGAAACTGCTGCCGCCGATCCGGTCGCGACCGGACGATCCGAAACTGGCGGTGCGGGCGTTCGGCCTGAACTTCCCCAATCCGGTCGGCATGGCGGCCGGTTTCGACAAGAGCGCGGAAGCACCTGATGCGTTGCTGCGGCTCGGCTTCGGCTTTGTCGAAATCGGCTCGGTAACGCCCCGTCCGCAGACCGGAAACCCGCGGCCGCGGCTGTTCCGGCTGGAGCGTGACGAGGCGGTGATCAATCGCATGGGCTTCAACAATGACGGCGCTGAAGCGGTGCTGCGACGGCTCGCAGCACGCGCGCATCACGGCGGCATCGTGGGCGTCAATATCGGCGCCAACAAGGATAGCGCCGACCGCACGGCCGATTACGTCAAGCTGATCGAGACCTTCGCGCCGGTCGCGAGCTATTTCACCGTCAACGTATCGTCGCCGAACACGCCGGGCCTGCGCAACCTGCAGCAGGCGGCGGCGCTCGACGATCTCCTGGCAAAAGTCATCGAGGCGCGCGAACGGGTGCGGCAGACCGCCGGCGATTCCCCGGTGCTGCTCAAGATCGCGCCGGACCTCAGACTTTCCGAACTCGACGACGTCGTGCATATCGCGCGCTCGCGCAAGATCGACGGGATGATCGTGGCCAATACCACGCTGGCGCGGCCCTCGAGCTTGCGCGAGCAGGACCGGGCAAACGAGCACGGCGGCTTGTCCGGACGGCCACTGTTTCGCCTGTCGACCCGGATGGTGGCGGAAACCTATGTGCGCGTGGAAGGCGCATTCCCGCTGATCGGCGTCGGCGGTATCGACACCGGGGGCGCCGCCCTGACGAAAATCCGCGCCGGCGCCAGCCTGATCCAGCTTTACTCCTCGCTGGTCTACAAGGGCCTTGGTCTGGTCGACAGCATCAAGAGCGATCTCGCCTCGACCTTGCTGCGCACCGGACGCGACTCGCTGTCGGAAATCGTCGGCGCCGATGCCGCCACGATCACCGCCGAGGATTGGCCGGTGAGATAGGAACTCGTCGTGCGCCGGATACAGCGCGCCGCAGGGTCCCATCCACGCGACCGCCGAAGCTTTTTAGCTCTGCGCAAACGACGCCTTCAACAGCGAGGGATAACGCAGTGCCTGCAGGCCGCCGCGCGCGGCATAGAAGATCAGCAGCGCACCCCATAGTCCGCCGTTGCCGAAGCCGCGGAGCGCAAACCAGGCCGACAGGAAGATCACCAGCGACAGCACCATCAGGTTGCGCATGTCGCGCGCCCACGTCGCGCCGATATAGACGCCATCATAGCTGAAGGCGAAGACGCCGAGCAGCGGCGCGAGAACCACGAACCACAAATAGAGACGCGCGCCGCGCTGCACGTCCGGACTCGCGGTCATCATGTCGATCAGCGCTGGGCCAAACAGCGCAAACGCCACGGCCACCGCCAGCGCAAAGCCAAAGCCCCAGATCACCACCAGTCTCACCGCGCCGGCGAACGCGCTCTTGTCGCGCGCGCCATAGGCGCGGCCGCAAAGCTGCTCGGCGGCATTGGCAAGACCGTCGAGGAAAAAGGCGCTGATCAAAAGGAAATTGTTCAGCACGGCATTGGCGGCGAGCGTCACGTCGCCGGAGCGGGCGCTTTGTGCGGTGAAAAACAGGAATGCCGTGATCAGTGATGCGGTGCGGATCATGATGTCGCGGTTGACCGCGAGCATGCGCGTCAGCTTGGTGCGATCGAACAGCGTGGCGCGCGGCACGGAAAAGCCGCCCTGCGCCAGATGCCGCGCGATCAGCACGCCCAGTACGAGGCCGGTTGCTTCCGCGATGACGGCAGCGATTGCCGCGCCCGCGATGCCGGTATCGAGCACCAGCACCAGAAGCACCGTCGCTGCCATGTTGATCAGATTGATCGCGATCTGGACGCCGAGCGCCAGTTTGGCGCGCGCCTGCCCGATCAGCCAGCCGAGCACGACGTAGTTGGCGAGTGCCAGCGGCGCCGACCAGATCCGGATCACGAAATAGGTCCGCGCCGCGCGTGAAACCCCTTCGCTGCCGCCCATGGCGCCGAGCAACACCGCGGCCAGCGGCATTTGCAGCGCGATCAGGCCTGTGCCGATCACGGCCGCAACGATAAAGCCGCGCACCAGGATCGCCTGCACTTCCCGGGTTTCGGCCGCGCCGATCGCCTGCGCGGTAAAGGCGACGGTGCTCATGCGCAGGAAGGCGAACAGCCAGAACATGCAATCGAACAGCACCGAGGCCATCGCCACGCCACCAAGCAGCGTGGCGTCACCGAGCCGCCCGATCGCGGTGGTCGAGACGATGCCGATCAACGGCGTCGTCAGATTGGCGACCATCGCCGGCCCTGCGATCGCGAACACCTGCGCGGTCGTTACTTTCGATGGCGATGGCGAACTGGAGATGAAATTCACCCCTAGAACTCGACGATCATGCCGTCATGCGCCGGCGTGTGCGCGAGCGTATCCAGCCGGCCCAGCATGTCGTCGCTCATATGGGTCAGGATCAGCCGCTTCGGTTCGATCTCGGACAACCGCGCCTGAAGCGTGGTGAGGCTGAGATGGTTCCTGACGATCTTGTCGTAGTAATAGGCTTCGGCAACGAACAGATCGGCCCCGCGCGCCAGCGGGATCAGCGTCTCCGTCCATTCGGTATCGGCGCTGTAGGCGATGACGCGGCTTTCGGCCTCGATCCGGTATCCCAGGAACGGGCCGCCGGATTCGCCGTGCACGACCGGGTAGGGCGTGACGGTGACAGCGCCGAACGTGCGTTGCTCATTCGGCTTCAGCGCGACGACGGACGAGATCGAATTTCGGCTTTGTCTTCGAGGAATGCTCGAACAGCGCTTCCATTATCTGCGTCAGCCGCATCTCGATGCCTTCGGGGCCTGCGATGACCAGCGGGCGGCTGCGGCGGCTGAACTGGGCGTCGAGCAGCAGGAAAGGCAGGCCGGCAAAATGATCGCCATGGAAATGCGTGATCAGGATCAGGTCGATATCATCGCGCGCGATCCCGAGCTTCTTCAACGCCGGCAGCGACGAGGCGCCGCAATCAATCAGGCAATTGACGCGATCGCCCGTGAGGTGAAAGCAGGTGTTATAGCGCCCGCCTGACCCCAGCGCGTCGCCGCAGCCGACAAATTGCAAGCGCATCGGTCAGGACCTGCCGGGATCATCGACCGCGCGGCGCGCCGAGCAGCCGCGACAGCAGCCAGACCGGGACCACGATCACGGCGCCGAGCAGGAAGTAGCGCCATAGCCCGTTGATCGCATCGAAGCCGAGATCCCAGATGCGCTGGAACAGCAGGCGGATGCTGTTGACAATATTCCAGGGATCGAAGCCGATCGCAGCCAGCACCACGCCGACCAGGATCGACAGCAGGATCAGCCGAAACGCCACCGCCACTGGCGAGCCGCCGAGGAAGCGGCGCATCCCGTCCTGGCTCGCCGGCAATTCCCTGGTGTCGTTGACCATCGATCGTCTCCCGCGCGGGTTGCGCCGCATTCTATTCCAGCACAAGGCAGATGGGGAACCCGGATGGCGCCGTCAATGGCTTTCCACTGCGACGGCTTGTTTTGCTGAATCCGCCTTCAGCATCCGCTCCAACGTTTCCAACCGGTCGGCCTCACGCGGCGGCTTGTCCCAGCGCAGCCGGTTGATGCGCGGAAACCGCATCGCCACGCCGGATTTGTGTCGCGGCGAGCGCGCCAGTCCTTCGAAGGCGACTTCCAGCACCAACCCCTGTTCAGGTTCATGAACGACATGACGGACCGGTCCGAATTTCTCGGTGGTGTTTCGGCGCACGAAGCGGTCGATCTGCAGCAGCTCCTCATCGGTGAAGCCGAAATAAGCCTTGCCGACCGGCACCAGTTGCTCGCCGTCGTCGCTTCCTGCCCAGACCCCGAACGTGTAGTCGGAATAATAGGACGAGCGCTTGCCGTGACCGCGCTGGGCGTACATCAAGACGGCGTCGATGATGTGCGGGTCGCGCTTCCATTTCCACCATTGGCCTTTCGGACGACCCGGCAGATAGGGCGCATTGCGCCGCTTGAGCATCACCCCTTCGACGGCTTCGGCATCCTCGCCGGCCCCGGCCTGGGAAGGATCGGCGCGCGCGGCTCGCAGCGCTTCCCAACTGTCGAAGGCGATGGTCGGCGACAGATCGATGCGCGGATCGTTCAATTTCCTGACGAACGCCTCGAGCCGTTCGCGGCGCTCGGCGAACGGCAATTCGCGCAGGTCGGTATCGCCTTCGCCGAGCAGGTCATAGGCGCGCAAATGGATCGGATAATCCTTCAACAGCTTCGGTGAGACGACCTTGCGGTTCAGACGTTGCTGCAGCACGTTGAAGGTCTGCACCCGGCCATCGCGAAGCACCAATAGCTCGCCATCGATCGCGCCGGGCAGATGCAGCGAAGGCAGCAGGTCCGGAAAGCTTCTGGTGATGTCCTCGCCGCTACGCGAATAAAGCCGCGCCTGCATGTTGCCATGTTCGTCGCGGCCGCTGACCGCCTGCGCCCGGATGCCGTCCCATTTCCATTCCGCGACATAGTCCGCGGCAACGAGATTGGCGAAATCCGCATCCTCGATCGCATGCGCCAGCATCACCGGGCGGAACGGCGCGGGGTCGAGATTGACCGGCTTGTCGGCGCGGCCTTCCAGCCAGGCGAACAGATCGAGATAAGGCGGCGTCAGCCCCGGCCAGATCAGTTCGAGGTCATGCGCGTCCTTGTCGCCGAGCGCAGCGGCTGCGGTCTTTGCGAGCCGGGCCGAGATGCCGATCCGCATCGCGCCGGTGACGAGTTTCAACAGCGCCCAGCGGCCGGTCTCGTCCAGTTCGTCCAGCCAGCGCGCGAGCTGTTTCGGCAGTTCGGTCTTGCCGAGCGTGCGCAGCGTGGTGACGACGTCGGTCAGCGTCGGCGGGGGAGGGTTGTTGTGCAGCGGCAGCGACGCCTTCGGCCACATCAGCGCGACCGTCTCCGAGAGATCGCCGACGTAATCATACGACAGCGCGAACAACACGGGATCGGTGCGGTCGGCGATCAGGTCGCGGATCAGGCCCGGCTTGGCGTGCTTGAACGAAAGCGCACCGGTCAGCGCCGCCAGCGCGTAGCCGCGGTCGGGATCCTCGGTCGCGCGAAAATAGTTCGTGATCAACCGCAGCTTGTTATTGCGACCGGGCTCATAGGCAAGGCGATCGAGCAGTTCGGCGAAGCGGTTCATGCCTCGGCGTCCTCGCCGGCCGGCGCGTCGCCTTCGTCCTCGTCACCGTAGCCGACCAGGTCGAGCGGCCGTGCGGCGAGGCCCTTGGCCGTGCACCAGTGCACCAGCGCGTCTTCCTGACCGTGGGTGACCCAGATCTCACCGGCACCGGTGGCGTCGATGGTAGCAGTCAGGCCGTCCCAATCGGCGTGATCGGAAATCACCAGCGGCAATTCGACGCCGCGCTGCCGCGCGCGGGCACGCACCCGCATCCAGCCCGACGCAAAAGCCGTGACCGGATCGGGAAAACGCCGGGTCCAGATATCCGAGGTCGCCGACGGCGGCGCCAGCGTGATGGTGCCGGCAAGCTCCGCCTTCTTCACGCCCTTGACCGGGCGCAGTTCGCCGAGATCGATGCCACGGCTCTGATAATAACGCGTGATCTTTTCCATCGCGCCGTGCAGATAGATTGGCGCGTCGTAGCCGGCCGCGCGCAACAGCGCAATCACGCGCTGCGCCTTGCCGAGCGAGTAGGCGCCGACC
The DNA here is from genome assembly GCA_963806075.1 of uncultured Alphaproteobacteria bacterium. Taxonomy (GTDB): domain Bacteria; phylum Pseudomonadota; class Alphaproteobacteria; order Rhizobiales; family Xanthobacteraceae; genus Bradyrhizobium. The sequence continues at coordinate 72,384 of CAWDWT010000011.1, read as the reverse complement.
AGATGGGCGCGCTCCGGAAACAGCGCGACCGACTCCAGCAGTTTCTTCACCTCTTCCGCGGCATCGCCATGGCGGAACACCGGCAGACCAAACGTCGCCTCGGTGATGAATACGTCGCATGGCACCACTTCGAATGGTGCGCAGGTCGGATCCGACGCGTCCTTGTAGTCGCCGGAAGCGACGATGCAGATATCCTTGCAGGAGACCGCGATCTGGGCCGAGCCCAGCACGTGGCCGGCGGGGTGGAATTTGACGGTGACGTCGCCGAGCCTGATTTGCTCGCCATAGGAGATCGCCTGCGTGGTCCGAGCGAAGTTGTCGCCGTAGCGCAGCCGCATCATGTCAAGCGTCTCTTGGGTGGCCAGCACCGCGCTGTGGCCGGGGCGAGCATGGTCGGAATGGCCGTGGGTAATGACCGCGCGCTCGACCGGCCGCACCGGATCGATGTGAAATCCGCCGGGCTTGCAGCACAGGCCGGCGGCCACCGGCATCAGGATGTCTTGCGCGCGCATGTCGGGTATATAGGCAGACCGCAGATCATTTTTTAGAGACAACACGTACACCGATGCCCGCGCGCCTGTTCCTTTCCTCCGGCGATATGATTGCCGACCGCCGGTTCGAATTCGCCCGCGACCTGCAACTAAAGGGAGATCTCGCCGCCGCCGCCGAGCTGTTGTTGCAGGCCACCGAACTCGCGCCGAACTTCGCCGCGGCCTGGTTTACGCTCGGCGAAATCCGTGCGCGGCTCGGCGAGGATGCTGCGGCGATCGCGGCCTTTCACCAGGCGCGGCGCGCTGATCCCGACGATCGCCATGGCGCCAGCCTGCATCTGATGCGGCTCGGCGTTGAGCCTCTGGCCGATATGCCGCAGGCCTATGTGCAGGCGCTGTTCGATCAATACGCGCCACGGTTCGAGGCGGCGCTGGTCGACGATCTCGGCTATCGCGGCCCGTCGCTGTTGTTCAAGGCGGTGCTGTCGGCGCGCGCGGCGGCACGGAAGCCCGCGTTCTTCAAGCGCGCCATCGATCTCGGCTGCGGCACCGGGCTGGCGGCGACCGCCTTCGCCAAGGAACGTCGATCGCTTCATCGGCATCGACCTGTCGCCGCGCATGATCGAGCGGGCGCGCTTGACCGGCCTCTATGCGGAATTGGAAGTCGCCGACATGGCGGAGGGTTTGCGCGGCAAGCCGGATGCCAGCGCCGATCTGGTCCTCGCCGCGGACGCCATGGTCTATGTTCCCGATCTCGCACCGGTGCTGCGCGAGGCGATGCGGGTGCTGATATCAGGCGGGCTGTTCGCCTTCACGGTCGAGACCCATGATGGCGAAGGCGTCACGATCGGCGAGGGGCTGCGCTACGCCCATAGCGCGCCCTACGTGCGCTCGCAGGTCGCTGCCGCCGGTTTCAAACTGGCGCAGTGTGAGGATTTGTCGGCGCGCAATGAAGACAACGTGCCGGCGCCGGGTCTGGTGGTGGTCGCCAGCAAATCCTGAGAAGACAGTCGGGCCGGGGCTGGTTCGACCCGTGTCGCCCTCGACGAACCGGACCGGAGTTCTTACCTCTAGCCCTGTGCCGCCGCCTCACAGATTGCCCGCATCACCGACTGAGATGGATGCGCTGCTGCCGGACCGTTTTCTAAGATGGTTCGCGGCACGCGGCTGGACACCGCGCGAGCATCAGCTCGCATTGCTTGCGAAGGCCCGCGAGGATCGCTCTGCGCTTTTGATTGCACCGACCGGTGCCGGCAAGACGCTCGCGGGCTTTTTGCCGACCTTGGTAGAGCTCTCTTCTTCCGCGCCCCTTGCGGGGGAGGGTCGGGGTGGCGGGCCACAGCAACGCGCCGCCAATGTCATCTCCACCGGACGCGGCGTGCAGCGATCGCGCGGCCTGCACACCCTCTATATCTCCCCGTTGAAGGCGCTCGCGGTCGATATCGCCCGCAACCTCGAAACGCCGATCGCCCAGATGGGCCTGCCGATCAAGGTCGAGACCCGCACCGGCGATACGCCGGTGTCGCGGCGGCAGCGGCAGCGGCGTTATCCGCCGGACATCCTGCTCACTACCCCGGAACAACTGGCGCTGCTGCTGTCCTCCGATGACGCGCCGTTCCTGTTTTCATCGCTGAAACGCATCGTGCTCGATGAACTGCACGCGCTGGTGACTTCCAAGCGCGGCGATCTGTTGTCGCTTGGTCTGGCGCGGTTGTGGAAGCTCGCACCGCAGGTGCGCGCGATCGGCCTGTCCGCCACCGTTGCCGAGCCGGATTCGCTGGCGCGCTTTCTGGTGCCGCAGCGCGACGGTCAGATTGAAGCCGCCAACATCGTCGTGGCCGGCGGCGCCGCGCCGCCCGTGGTCGAGATGCTCGATACTAGAGAGCGCCTGCCCTGGGCCGGCCATACCGCGCGCCACGCGCTCGGCGAAATCTATGATCTGATCAAGCGCAACAAGACCTCGCTCGTGTTCGTCAACACCCGCAGCCAGGCCGAGATGCTGTTCCAGGATCTCTGGCGCATGAACGACGACAGCCTTGCGATCGCGTTGCATCACGGCTCGCTCGACGTCGCGCAGCGCCGCAAGGTCGAGGAGGCGATGGCGGCGGGCAAATTGCGCGGCGTGGTCTGTACCTCCTCGCTCGACCTCGGCGTGGACTGGGGCGATGTCGATCTCGTCATCAATATCGGCGCGCCCAAGGGCGCCTCGCGGCTGATGCAGCGGATCGGCCGCGCCAATCACCGCATCGATGAAGCCTCGCGCGCGGTGCTGGTGCCGGCCAACCGCTTCGAGGTGCTGGAATGCCGCGTTGCGATCGATGCGGTCGCCGACAACGCGCAGGATACGCCGCCGCTGCGCACCGGCGCGCTGGACGTGCTGGCGCAGCACGTCTTGGGTTGCGCCTGCGGCGAGCCGTTCTTGTCGGACGAATTGTTCGCGGAAGTACGAACGGCCGCGCTTTATGCGGATCTCACCCGGACCGATTTCGACGACGTGGTCGATTTCGTCGCCACCGGTGGCTATGCGCTGAAAAGCTATGAACGCTTCGCCCGCATCAAGCAGGACAAGGCCGGGCGTTGGCGTGTCGCCAATCCCAAGGTGCGGCAGAGTTATCGTTTGAATGTCGGCACCATCGTCGAGGATGTCATGATGAAGGTGCGTCTGGTGCGCTCGCGCGGCAGCGGATCGGGATCAACCGGCGCGCTGGGGCGTGGGGGACGGATGCTCGGCGAGATCGAGGAGGCCTTCATCGAAGGCCTGGTGATCGGCGATACATTTGTCTTTGGCGGCGAAGTGGTGCGTTACGAAGCGTTGGCCGAAGATCAGGTCTACGTCTCGCGTGCCAATGACAAGGACGCCAAGGTGCCGTCCTACATGGGCGGCAAGTTTCCGCTCTCGACCTACCTCGCCGAACGGGTCCGCAAGTTGCTCGACGACAAGCGCGCCTGGGCCGCGCTGCCGGACCAAGTGCGCGACTGGCTGTCATTGCAAAAGGATTTTTCGCGCGTGCCCGGCGTGCGCGAGTTGCTGGTCGAAACTTTCCCGCGCGCCAACAAGCATTACCTGGTCTGCTATCCGTTCGAGGGACGGCTGGCGCACCAGACGCTCGGCATGCTGCTGACCCGGCGGATGGAACGCGCCAAGGTGCGCCCGCTCGGCTTTGTCGCCAATGAATATGCGCTCGCGGTGTGGGGATTGGGCGACATGTCGTTCATGATCCGGCACGGCAAGCTCGATCTCAACGCATTGTTCGATCCGGACATGCTGGGCGACGACCTCGAGGCGTGGCTGGCGGAATCCGCGTTGATGAAGCGTACCTTTCGAACCTGCGCGGTGATTTCCGGCCTGATCGCGCGGCGCTTCACCGGCGAAGAAAAAAGTCGCCGTCAGGTGCTGTTCTCGACCGACCTGGTCTACGACGTCCTGCGCAAGCACCAGGGCGATCACGTGCTGCTGCGCGCCGCGCGGGCCGACGCGGCAACCGGTTTGCTCGATCTCAAGCGGCTCGGCGACATGCTGTCGCGAATCCAGGGCCGGATCGTGCACCGGGAACTGGAACATGTTTCCCCACTGGCGGTGCCGGTGATGCTGGAAATCGGTCGCGAGTTCAGTTTATGGCGAAGCATCGGACGAGCTGCTGGCGGAAGCCGCCGACGAGCTCGTGAAGGAAGCGACGTCTTAGGTGGGGTTAGCTTGTTGGATCCCGATACATCAATATCGTCATGCCCGGGCTTGACCCGGGCATCCACGTCTTTCTTTCTGAGGCCAAGACGTGGATGGCCGGGACGAGCCCGGCCATGACGGAAAACATAGTTCTTTCGGTTATCACTCACAGCGTTCTGGATATCGCCGGCGTCAGCCTCGTCGCCGATCTCGATGGTGCGTTGTTCTGGGAAGAGCAGAGTCTGCTCGTGGTCTCCGATCTGCATCTGGAGAAGGGCTCCAGTTTTGCCGCCCGCGGCGTGCTGTTGCCGCCTTACGATACGATAGCGACGCTGAGTCGGCTTGCGGCGGTGATCGCGCGGCACGATCCGCGCATGGTGATCGCGCTCGGCGACAGCTTTCACGATCGCACCGCCCATGAACGGCTTTCGTCGCCCGATCGCGCGGCGATCATGGCGTTGCAGGCGCGGCGTGATTGGATATGGATCTCCGGCAACCACGATCCCGCGCTGCCGTCCGATCTTGGCGGCGTGATCGCGACCGAAGTCGCGATTGGACCGATCTCGTTTCGCCATGAGCCGACCGGCGCGGCGGGCGAAATCGCCGGCCATCTGCATCCCAAAGCGCGGGTCAGCACGCGCGGGCGCTCGATGGAGCGGCGCTGTTTCGCCTGCGATGGCGAACGCGCCGTGATGCCGGCTTTCGGCGCCTATACCGGCGGCCTGAGTATCCGCGATGCTGCCTTCGCCAAGATATTTGGAACGCCAGGCTTCATGGCGCATGTGCTCGGCGACAACCGCCTGCATAGCATCGCCGCCTCGCGCTGTTACTAGGCTCGCTCAGTCCTTCCTGAACACGATCGACGCCATCCAGCCCGTCATCAGCGCCATGAACGCGGTGACGAGGCCGTAGAGCAGGCCGTCCTGGCGCGCGGTGGTGGCGACGAACTGCTCGAAGCCGACCTTGACGATTTCGAAGGTGGTTTCGGTTTGCGTCACCAGGGCGCCTGCCGAGAACAATTTGATCCCGACGTCGTAGGTGCCGATCGGCACATTGGCGGGCAGCGGAATGCCGGTGCGGAACAAGGTCGGCGTCAGGAACGTCACGGCCGAAGTCTGCTCGCGGTAGAGGCCGCGTTCCGAGCGCAGGCGGACAAAGGCGCTGCGGAACGCGTCGTTGGGCACCACATCGGCATAGTCGGGCCCGACGCGCTGGGTCAGCAACACATTTTTGAGGCCGAGCTGCTGCCGGCGTTGCACGTCCGGCGAGGCGATCGCGTCGAATGGCCGATTGGAAAACAGCGCAAGATAGGTCGGCACCTTGAGGAACTCCCGGTAATCGGTATTGAGCCAGATGCCGAACCGGCGTTCCTTGCGGCGCGTCACCATGTCGGCCGGCGGCCCGCTGACGGTGACCACCAGATCGTACTCGGTGCGCGTCGCGGGCGTGGAGGCGTCCTTCTCGACCGAACCGAACAGCACCAGTTCCTCGCCGGAATAATTCGGCGTCACCGTGACGCGCTGGTTCGAGACCGATACGATCAACCGTTCGGCATGCGCAGCACGCACGGCAAGGCCGGCGCTTGAGGCCAGCACGGCCGCGAGGATGGCGAGCGCCGTGCGTGCGATCATCCGCCGTCTCCGGTTTCGCGGATGGTGAAGAGATCGTCGGGCCTGATTCCCAATTCGATCGCAAAGCGGATGCCGACCGAGAGGATCAACAGGCCGAGCAACAGCCGCAGATGTTCGCCGCGGATTTTCTGGCCGGCGCGGGCGCCGAATTGCGCGCCGGTGACGCCGCCGATCATCAGGATCAGCGCCAGCACGGCATCGACCAGATGGTTGGTGGCCGCGTGCAGGATGGTTGCGAACACCATGGTGACCAGGGTGAGCACCATCGAGGTGCCGATCACGGTCGAGGTCGGCACCCGCAGCAGATAGATCATGATCGGGACCAGGATGAAGCCGCCGCCGATGCCCATCACCGCGCCGATGAAGCCGATGATGATTCCGACCGCGACTACGGGAATGACCGACAGGTAGATCTTGGAGCGCTTGAACCGCAATTTCAGCGGCAGGCCGTGAATCCAGCCATGGCTTCCGGGCCGGCGCGTCGACGACGCAATACCGCGCCGCGCCCGCAGGATTGCGCGCAAGCCTTCCCAGAACATCATTGCGCCGACCGCGGTCAGCAGGACGACATAGGACAGCGCGATCATCAGATCGAGCTGGCCGAGCGCGCGCATCTGCGTGAAGGTCCACACCCCGAGCGCGGTGCCGACCACGCCGCCGCTCAACAGCACGACCACCAGCAGCGGATCGATGGCGCGGCGTCGCCAGTAGAAGATCGCGCCGGAAAACGACGAGGCGGCGATGTGACTGGCCACCGATGCGACCGCGACCGCGGGCGTGATGCCGATAAAGATCAGAAGTGGCGTCATCAGGAAGCCGCCGCCGATCCCGAACATGCCCGATACAAAGCCAACCGCTGCGCCCATCGCCAGCAGGAGAAAGACATTGACCGGAATATCGGCGATTGGGAGAAAGAGCTGCACGCGCGTCAATTTCGGAATGAGCCCTGAGGCTGGCCGAAACCGCTCACGGCAAGGTTTCTGAGGGAGAGCGGATCCAACGCCGCGCCCCCTGCATAACCGAAATTGCCATTTTGAGGGACTAAAGAATACGCCGCGGCTGGCATTTTTTGCCGCAGACGCTGTGTGCCCGGCGACGTGGTGAATGACAGCGCTTAATGGGCCGGGCTCGTAACAAGATTCATCGCAAGCGCTTCCCGTGCGCCAAGCCACCGCACCTCGCTGGTCGCCGACATGGCTTCCACCAGCGCGGGCGAGACGCCCATCCTCGTCATGTAGTTCAGCACCTCGCCTTGAAGGCGCTGTGTCTCCGCCACGAGGTCGATGTTTCCGCTGCCCGATGTCACAAATCGATGCACACCGAGCACCGAACCCGTGATGCCGATACGCGGGCTGCCACCGGCATAGACCAGCACGCAGGCGCTGGCGCAATAAGAGGGCTTGACGCGACCGGCACTGTCGGCAACGCCGACAGCGGTCATCAGCCCGCGCGATCGGATTATTTCACCCATAATCAGGGCTTGATTGACGTCGCCGCCCGGTGACGACAGAAGCACCAGATCGCCGGCGGCGAGATGTGCTTCGCCGAGCCGATCCCGGAACCAGCTTGCGCTGGCAGAGCCGATCTTTCCGCTGATCGCGAGGGCCGGGCGGCCATTGCCCGGGCCGTCCACATCGACTTTCGCGATCAGCGATGAAGTCAGGCTCGGCGAGAAGTAGAGCTCCTTCCAGTAGGACCAGGCCTCCGGACGCGAGAGATCCCTGTAGGCGCGGATGCCGACGCCAAGCACGATCAGGGTGAACATCGCGACCGATAGCAAATGCCGCCTGCCGCCGACGGGAGGGCGCGGCGAATTTCGGGAAACTGGCGCCGGTCGTTCCGGCGGTGGGTGAACCGGCACACGCGATCGCGCGCCCCAAGGTCCTGCCGGCGGCGGGTCGTTTGGCTGATCGGTATTGGACAAGGCTATCCCCGGGGCGATCGAACTTGGCTGATTTAGGACAGCCTATCGTTTGCGCCACGTCATGGCAGGCCCCATTGCGGAAATCATCGCTGTCGCGCGGATGAGCGGGCCCTACCGCGGGGCTTTGCTAGCGTGCTGCTGCGGTGCGCCTGGCTGCCGCGGCTTTTGTGGCCGGCTTCGCCGTATTGGCCTGGGCGGGTGCGCTGTCCCACCCACCGGTCGGCGTCGCCACGTTGATGGCGTCATCGGGTTGTGGCTCTGCGCTGAAGGTCTGGATCGCGAGCCTGGCCGCAGCCAGCGACTGGACGTCGAGCCGGCTGGCGATGTCGTCGCGCTTGCGGCCAGCGTCCGCATCGCCCTGCGCTGCCGCCAGGCTGAACCATTTGAAGGATTTCGGCGAGGTTCTGTTCGACGCCGATGCCGCGCGCATAGAGGATGCCGAGGTTGAACTGGCTGTCCGAGACGCCATGATCAGCGGCCTTGCGAAACCATTGCGCCGCGCTCTTGTAGTTGGCGCCCTTGCCGCCGCCGTCGGCATCGAGCACGGCCAGATTATGCATCGCCTTGGCGTTGCCCCGTTCGGCCGCCTGCGTGTAGTAGCGGCGCGCGATATCGGTGTCCTTTTTCACGCCCAGGCCCTTTTCGTAGAAGGTCCCGAGTCGGAAGATGGCGGGCACCACGCCGGCTTGCGCCGCGCGGTCGTACCATTTCGCGGCTTCCTCCAGATTCGTGGCGATGCCTTTGCCCTCGGCATAACGCAGGCCGATTTCATAAGCCGCGGTCGGATCGCCTTTCAGCGCGGCCGCGCGTAGCGCCGGTCCGCCGATCGCATCGGGCAGTCGTTCGGTCGGCGGTATCTGCACCTGATGAAGCTTGCCGTCCATTGGCGCCAGCGGCGCAGCCGGGATCGCGCCGGTGATATCGTTGGCCGGTGTCGGCGAACCCGCCGGCGGGATCGCCATCGATGCGCCGGAATTGTCGGTGGACGAATCGTTGTAGGATTGCCGTCCGATCGGCGTCGGCGCCGTCAACGAGGGCGTCGCTGGTGCAGAGCCTTCCGGTTTGGCATCGGTATCGCCGGGTATCTGGGCTGGAGCAGGCTTGCTGGAACTCTGGCCGGCCGGCAATTGCAGCAAACTGCCGCCGTCGAGCAGCGTCATCGCCGTCTTGAAGGTGCCGAGCACGATCACGACCACGCTCGCACCAACCAGCAGCGAGCGAATCTTGGAAGTAATCGTCGACGATTCCTTGTCGCCGGGAGCCGCGGCAGACGTCTTCGCTTGAAAGCGTGCGGCCTTCGCGGCTTTCGCGGGCTTGGCCGGTTTGCCGGTTGGTTGTTGCGCAGCTGCGGCCGCCTGGGCAGCGCGGCGGGCGGCGGCTATGAAGCTTGACGCGGTGGCGGGCTCGGGCTTGGCCGCGGGAATTTCGCTGATGGCGCTTTCGGAAGCCGCGATGCGCTCCGAGGGCGACGCCGGCCGTCCGTTCGGTCGCGTTCCCGGCTCGAGCGGGTGATCAGGCGGCAAACCGGGTTCGGTCGTAGCGCGCGCGGGCGCAGCATAGGGCTCCAGGATCTCGCTAATGGCGCGCGGCGCGATACTGGCGATGGCCGCGGGCGGCATTGCGGACGCAGCATGGAATTCGCGCGGCGCGGAGTCGAAATGCGCATCGTCAGCGGCAGGATTGGGCAGTTCCGGCTTGATCTGCGGGGGTATCGCAGGGGGTTCCGGCGACGTCGGCGGTACGGCGTGTGGCGTGGCGGGTCGGGGTTCAGACCGCATCTCCGGCAGCGGCACCACTGGCGCGGAGCGCACCGTGCGCAGGTCGCCTTCGATCATCGCCAGTCGATCGACCACATGGCCGAGCGTGTTGTGAACGGCTTCGAGCGAACTCCTGGGCGTGACGGTCGCGCTCGGTCTGGCTGAAACGGATATCGGTCAATTCGCGCTTGACGATTTCGGCAAGCTCCGAATCCTGTCCCACCAAATCGCGGGGCGCGGCGTTGCGGGCGCTCTCGGCCAGCGCGGCAAAGCTCGCATGCTGGTTTTCGAGATGGCGCAGAATGTCCTGCAAGCCGTCCTCGACTCGCCCGAGATTGCCGGAGCGGTGATCGCTGGAGGCTTCGAGGCGTTCGAGCAGATAAGACACGCGTTGTTCGAGATGGGCGAAAGCCGATGCGCCGTCATTGCCGACAGGCATGCGGTCGAGGCGGTCGGACAATGCCCGCAGCGCGCCTTCGAAATGTTCGGTGCTTTCGGCGGCGACCGGACGTTCGCGGCTTTCCAGCGTTGAGGTCAATGCGGCGATGCGCTGTTCGAGGATCGCGAACGAATTGCCGCCGTCGCCGGCGCGGGAGAGCTGATCGACCTTGGACGACAGCAAGCGGACGTCGTCGGAAAGCCGCGCCAGCGCGTCGTTGGAAGCGACGTTGGAGACGATGGAGCGAAGTGCTGCGATCGCGCCTTCAAGCTGATGCACCGTCGAGGGATCGTCATTGGCGCGCAGGATCAGGTCGAGCTTGGCGCCGAGATTGCGGATCGCCTCGTCATAGCCGGCGAACTGTTCGGCCGGCTTCAGCGAACGCAGCACTTCGCGGATTTCGCTGAGCGCGCGCTCGATGCCGGCCAGCGCCAGGCCGTCGGTGCCGCTCTGGCGCGTGTCGTCGATGCGGCGCGACAGCGAGCGGATTTCACCCTCGATCGATTCGATAGCTCGGCGCGGCATCGCCTCGGTGATGGCGGCGCGAATCTCTGCCAGTTCACTGCGGAACAGGGCGATCGATTGCTCGATTCCGTCGGGGCGCTGCAGCGCCTCGATCTGGCTGGTGATCTTTGAGAGGTGGCGCTCGAGCGATGAAAAATCGGGGCCTGCGGGCATAGGCGTCGGCGCAACCGGCGTCGCTGGGACGGCCGGCGCGGCGCGGCGCGGCGTCGTCGGCCGTGGCGCCGTGTCGTCGAGTTCGTTCTGACGTGCGGCGATTTCCGCGATCGCGGAATCGAACGAGGCCGGGCTGATCGGCGGCGAAGGGCGATAAACCTGGGAGGTGTAGACTTGGGCTGCCGCGCGCTCGACCATCTCGGACTGCCGCTGCTTGTCCTGCAGCTCGGCGCTTCGCGCCGCCGGATTCGAGATTTGCGCCAGCCGCGCATCGAGACGGGAGATCGCGTCGTTCAACTGGCGGGCAACGGCGGGCTCGTTGGCTGCACCATGCCGCGGCGAATCATTGCGCGGGGCCACGCGCGAAATCTGCTCGATCTGGCGGGTGATGGAATCCAGCCGCTGGTGGATGTCGGCGACGTCGGGGGTTTGCGGCCGCGGGACCTGCATCGCTGCGCGTTGCGGGGCACTGCGAAAATCGGGCGGGGCGGATTCGCCGAGAGTGGAATTGAGCCAGTCATTCAGGGACATACCGGCGCGATGCGCGGCGGCCTCGGCCCTGTCGCGCACGGATGGATCAATGCCGTCAACACTCCACGAAACGCGCGAATTCATGCTCTGATCCGGTTCAGACTTGGCGCTGTCCTTGCGCCTTGCAGTCTCCCCGCGCGTCCCAATTGAAGAGACAATCGAATTCCGCGCCGGTCGTCTGCCTTAGCCACCGACTTTTTCGCGTTACGGTAAATAACCGGTTAAGGAATTGGGCCGCCGCGCCTTAAAGTTACCCTCGGGCGGCGGAGGTGCTCGCATCTGGTGGAACCGCTCGCGTCATCCACCGCTAGTTGCAGATTGCACAAAGCTCAGGGTGCGCAATGACTGCCGTAACGGCCCAGGACCGGATAACCTTTGATTCGGGAGCTCAGGAATTGTTGCGCTGCAAAAATTTCGCGTAAGGGAGAAGTTGCCAGTCAGCCGGGAGAAAAAGGATGCCGAGCTACAAGGCCCCACTCGAAGATGTCAGTTTCCTGCTCAACGACGTGTTCCAGATCGACCGCTACGACAATTTGCCCGGCTTCACCGACGCTTCCGCCGACGTGCGGGAAGCCATCCTGGGTGAGGCGGCCAAGCTCAGCGAAGAAGTTCTGCAGCCGCTCAACCGGGTTGGCGATCTCGAAGGCTGCGTCCGTCATGAAGACGGCAGCGTCACCACCCCGAAAGGCTTCAAGCAAGCGTTCAAACAGGTCGCCGAAGGCGGCTGGCTCGGCCTTTCGGCGCCCACGGAATTCGGCGGGCAAGGGCTGCCCGTCACGCTCAGCCAGGTCGTCACCGAATTCCAGTCGGCCGCCAATATGGCGTTCTCGATGTATGGCGGTCTGACCGTTGGCGCGACGGCGGCGCTGATCGTGCACGGCAAGCCCGAACAGAAGCAGATGTTCGTGCCGAAGATGGTGGCCGGCGAATGGACCGGCACCATGAACCTGACCGAGCCGCAATGCGGCACGGATTTGGGCCTGCTGCGCACCAAGGCGGTCAAGCAGGCCGACGGCAGCTACAAGATATCAGGCACCAAGATCTTCATCTCGGCCGGCGAGCACGATCTGGCCTCCAACATCATCCATCTCGTGCTGGCCCGGATCGAGGGCGCGCCGGCCGGCATCAAGGGCGTGTCGCTGTTCGTGGTGCCGAAAATCCTGGTCAATGCCGATGGCTCGCTGGGTGCGCGCAACGGCGTGTCGTGCGGCTCGATCGAGCACAAGATGGGCATCCACGGCAATTCCACCTGCGTGATGAACTATGACGGCGCCATCGGCTGGCTGATCGGCGAGGAAAACAAGGGCATGCAGGGCATGTTCGTGATGATGAACGAGGCACGGCTGGGCGTCGCGGTGCAGGGCCTGGCGCAGTCCGAGGTGGCCTATCAGAACGCGGTCGCCTATGCCCGCGATCGCCTGCAGGGCCGCGCGCTGTCGGGGCCGCAGTCCCCGGACAAGGCGGCTGATCCGATCATCGTGCATCCGGACGTTCGCCGTACGCTGCTGACGATCCGCGCCTTCAACGAGGCGGCGCGCGCCATGGTGGTGTGGACGGCGCTGAAAAGCGATGTCGCGCATCGCTCGAGCGATGCGAAAGACAGGGAAGCCGCCGACGATCACATGGGATTGATGACGCCGGTCATGAAGGGCGTGATGACCGATGTCGGTTTCTCCAACGCGGTGCTGGCGCAGCAGATGTATGGCGGCCACGGCTACATCGCCGAAAACGGCATGGAGCAGTTCGTGCGCGATGCGCGCATCGCCATGATCTACGAGGGCGCCAACGGCATCCAGGCGCTCGACCTGGTCGGCCGCAAGCTGCCGCGCGGCGGCGGCCGTGCGGTGATGGCGTTCTTCGGCGAGGTCGCCGCCTTTGCCAAGGAGCATGGCGCGGATGAAGCGATGAAGCCCTTTATCGCGCCGCTCAGCACCGCGTTGGGCCATCTGCAGCAGGCCACCACCTGGCTGATGCAGAATGCGATGGCCAAGCCCGACAATGCCGGGGCTGCCGCTACCGACTACATGCAATTGTTCGGCCTCGTCACCTTCGGCTACATGTGGGCGAAGATGGCGAAAGTCGCGCAGGACAAGATTGCGGCATCGGGCGCTACCTCCTATTTGAGCGCCAAGCTCGTGACCGGCCGCTTCTTCATGGAACGGATGCTGCCGGAAACGGCGCTGCATCTCGCGCGCATCCAGACCGGAAGCGCGACTACAATGGAATTGGCGGCGGAAGCGTTCTGAACGGTTTGCTTCCGTCGCCGCAAAATGATCCGCCACGTCGTCGCGTCAGCCTGTATATTCAGTCTATATATTATGATCCTCATACCAGGAGGGTGTCATGCCCGAGGCCTATATCTACGATCACGTTCGCACGCCGCGCGGCCGCGGCAAGGTGGATGGCGCGCTGCATGAGGTGACCGCGCTGGCGCTGGCGACGGTGCCGCTGAAGGCGCTGAAGGAGCGCAACAACATCGCAGCCGATGTCATCGACGATGTCGTGCTCGGCGTGGTCGATCCGGTCGGCGAGGCCGGCTCCGACATCGCCCGCTTCGCGGCGATCCAGGCCGGCCTCGGCGAATCCGTGCCCGGCGTCCAGATCAGCCGCTTCTGCGCTTCCGGCCTCGATGCGGTGAATTTCGCAGCGGCCCAGATCATGAGCGGCCAGCACGAACTCACCATCGGCGGCGGCGCCGAATCGATGAGCCGCGTCGGCATCGGCGCCTCCGGCGGCGCCTGGCCGATGGACCCTTCGATCGCGGTGCCGGCCTATTTCATGCCGCAGGGCGTCTCCGCCGATCTAATCGCGACCAAATACGGCTTCTCGCGCGACGACGTCGATGGCTATGCGGTGCAGAGTCAGCAGCGCGCCGCGAAGGCCTGGGATGAAGGCCGCTTCAAGAATTCGGTGGTGCCGGTCAAGGACGTCAACGGACTAACGATCCTGGCCAAGGACGAGCACATGCGGCCGTCAACGACGATGCAGTCGCTCGGTCAGTTGCAGCCGTCATTTGCGAGCGTCGGTCAGATGGGCGGCTTCGATGCGGTGGCGATTCAGTCGCATCCGGAAATCGAGCGTGTCAACTATGTGCATCACGCGGGCAATTCGTCGGGCATCGTCGATGGCGCCGGTGCGGTGCTGCTCGGCAGCAAGGAAGCCGGCGCCAAGCACGGCCTGAAGCCGCGGGCAAAAATCCGCGCTTTCGCCAATATCGGCTCGGAGCCGGCCATGATGCTGACCGGACCGGTCGACGTAACCCGGAAACTGTTCGAGCGTTCGGGCATGAAGAAATCGGACATCGACCTGTTCGAATTGAACGAGGCATTCGCCTCGGTGGTGCTGCGCTACATCCAGGCCTTCGACATCGACAACGCCAAGATCAACGTCAATGGCGGCGCGATCGCGCTCGGTCATCCGCTTGGCGCCACTGGCGCGATGATTTTGGGCACCGTTCTTGACGAACTCGAGCGCACCGACAAGTCGACCGCCCTTGTCACGTTGTGCATCGGCGGCGGCATGGGCACCGCGACGATCATCGAGAGAGTCTAATACTCTGCTCCCTCCCCCTTTGCGGGGAGGGGAGCTGCAACGAAACGATTTTGGGAGCGACCACATGGCCTACAAGAATTTCAAGATCGAAACCGACGCCGACGGCATTGCGCTGGTCACCTGGGATACCCCCGGCCGTTCGATGAACGTGCTCGACGAGACCTCGATCAACGAGCTCGAGGCCATCGTCAAGCAGACCTCGGCGGATGCCGCGGTGAAGGGCGTCATCATTACCTCCGGCAAGGAAGCGCTCTGCGCGGGCGCAGATCTGTCGATGCTGGAGGGCATGAGCCGCAGCTATGCCGAGGCGCTCAAGGACAAGGGTGACGTTGCGGCCAACCAGATGCTGTTCGACCAGAGCCGTCGCTTCTCGCAGGTATTCCGCGGCATCGAGACGTCGGGCAAGCCGTGGGTCGCTGCGATCAATGGTCTTGCGCTCGGCGGCGGATTTGAACTGACGCTGTCATGCCACTATCGAGTCGCCGCAGAGAACCCCAAGACCCGGGTCGGCCTGCCGGAAGTCAAGGTTGGGCTTTTCCCCGGCGCCGGCGGCACCCAGCGGGTGCCGCGCATCGTGCCGCCGCAGGATGCGATGCAGTTGCTGCTCAAGGGCGAGGCGATCAATCTCGACAAGGCCAAGGCGCTGAAGCTGGTCGATGCCGTGGTGCCCGCCGCGGACATGATCAAGACCGCGAAGGATTGGATCAAGGGCGGCGGCAAGGCGGTCGCGCCCTGGGACGAGAAAGGTTTCAAGCTCCCGGGCGGACCGGTCTATTCCAAGGCCGGCATGATGATGTTTCCGGCCGGCAACGCGATCTTCCGCCGTGAGACCTACGACAATTATCCGGCGGCGCGCGCCATCATGCAGTGCGTTTATGAAGGATTGCAGTTGCCGATCGATGCAGGCTTACGGGTCGAGTCGCGCTACTTTGCGCAGATCCTGCGCAGCAAGGAAGCGGCGGCTATGATCCGCAGTCTGTTCCTGTCGATGCAGGAATTGAACAAGGGTGCCCGCCGCCCGCCAAACGTGCCGCCGACGAAAGTCAGGAAGCTCGCCGTGATCGGCGCCGGCTTCATGGGCGCCAGCGTCGGCTATGTCTCGGCGCGCGCCGGCATCGAGGTGGTGCTGATCGACCGCGACCAGGAAAGCGCCGACAAGGGCAAGGCGCATGCGCAGTCCGTGATCGACGATCTGATCAAAAAGGGTCGCGCCAAGGAGAGCGATCGCGAGAAGATTTTGTCGCGGATTTCGGCGACCGCCGATTACGGCGTACTGAAAGATTGCGATCTCATCATCGAAGCGGTGTTCGAGGACCGCAAGGTGAAGGCCGAGACCTACGCGAAAGCGCAGCCGCTGTTGAAGGGCGATGCGATCTTCGCCTCCAACACCTCGACGCTGCCGATCAATTCGCTGGCCGAGGAATTCAAGGACCAGGGCAAGTTCATCGGTATTCACTTCTTCTCTCCGGTCGAGAAGATGATGCTCGTGGAGATCATCGTCGGCAAGAACACCGGCGACGTCGCGCTCGCGACCGCGCTGGACTATGTCCGCGTCATCGGCAAGACGCCGATCGTGGTCAACGACTTCCGTGGTTTCTTCGCCAACCGCTGCGTGCTGCGCTTCACCGCCGAAGGCCTCGACATGCTGTTGGAAGGCGTGCCGCCGGCGATGATCGAGAACACCGCGAAGATGGCGGGCATGCCGGTCGGGCCGTTGTCGCTGGCTGATGAGGTGGCGCTCGATCTCGTGCTCAAGATCATGAGGGCGACGGAAGCCGATCTCGGCGCCAACGCCATCGACCAGGGCCAGAAGAAGCTATTGGTCGAAATGGTCGAGAAGCAGGGCCGCTTCGGCCGCAAGAACGGCAACGGTTTTTACGACTATCCCGAAAAGGGGAAGGGCCAGAAGAGCCTGTGGCCGCAACTCGGGAGCCTGCAGCCCAAGAAGCTCGATCCCGATACGCTCGACATCGAGGAGTTGAAGCAGCGCTTCCTGGTGGTGCAGGCCGTCGAAGCCGCGCGCACGGTGGAGGATCATGTCATCACCGACATGCGCGAGGCCGATGTCGGCTCGATCCTCGGATTCGGTTTCGCGCCGTTCACCGGCGGCACGCTGTCCTATATCGATTTCATGGGCACGAAAAAATTCGTCGAGCTGTGCCACAAGTTAGAGGCCAAATACGGTGCGCGCTTTACGCCGCCGAAACTGCTGGTGGACATGGCGGCCAAGGGCGAGACGTTCTACGGGCGTTTTCCGCCGAAGAAGCAGGCAGCGGCGTGAGAATACTCGCAAGTAAAATCCCCTGTCTTCTGCGGCAAGTCATCTTTCGATATTTTACACCACCGGCTCCCAGAGCCCGCGGAACGGCGGATCAGGTTGCACTAGTCTCCAAATTGCTCCCGTTTCAATGTCCTGAAACCAGCGCCCTCCGTAGATCATGCCCTTCCTGTACAGTGGGGCTGGGGTAGTTCCTTGGCCACTCCGGCGACTACCTGCTCTTTGAGATATTGAACGAAGCGCTTGTATTCGCCCGGGGTCGTGAAGCCGTGAATTTCCTCCCACGCCAGTCATCCCTCCATTCACAGAACGAGCCCGGAGGTAACAAACGGGCTGGATCAATCGAGCCCGTTGGTTATGAGCGCAACATTGGGTGCCGCCCGGGATTAAATGCATTTGCATGGAATAGTCAAGATTGATGCAGCTGCATTTAGTGCGGTACACTGATCCCTCGAACATCTAGGGATCGGTCTGGCGAACGCCAATGAAACGCAAACCGTCCACCGAGGCGACCGCTGCCTGGATTCGACTGCTGCGAATCCAGCGCCGGGTACTCGATACGGTCGAGCAGGAGCTGAAAAAGGCCGGCTTCCCGCCGCTCGCCTGGTACGATGCGCTGCTCGAATTGTCGCGTGCGCCGTCTGGCGAGATGCGTCCGGTGGAATTGGAAAAGCAGATGCTGATTCCGCAATACTCGACCTCGCGGCTGATCGACCGGCTGGTGGACGAGGGGCTGGCGGCGCGCCGCGAATGCAAGATCGACAAGCGCGGTCAATTCGTCGAGATCACCGAGGCCGGGCGCGAACTACAGAAGAAGATGTGGGGTGCCTATTCGGTTGCGATCGAAAAGCACGTCGGCTCCAAATTGTCGGACGCCGATGCCGTCAAGCTGTGCGGTCTGCTTGACCGGCTGGGCTGCTCGTGTGACGAGAGTCAGGCGCTGGTTGCCAGGGATGGCGCGGCCGCCCGATGATAATATATTCCTCTCTCGCATCCGCGGACCGCCCGGTCCGGGATATCCCTTGCCACACGGCGCGTTCGGTCGAATCGCCCCACATCCGGAATTTGTATGGCGCGTGACCAGATCGATATGACGCCGCTACAATCGCTCGACGAATTGGTGGCGTGGCTGGCAGCCGGCGTGAAGCCGGTTTCCGAATTCAAGATCGGCACCGAACACGAGAAGACGCCGTTCACGCTGCAGGACCATCGCCCCGTTCCGTACGAAGGCGCCCGCGGCATCGGCGCGTTGCTCGACGGCATGAAGCTGCTGCTCGGCTGGGAACCGATCATGGAGCGCGGCAACATCATCGGCCTCTATGACGTCACCGGCGGCGGGGCGATTTCGCTGGAGCCTGGCGGCCAGTTCGAATTGTCGGGCGCGCCGGTGGAAACCGTGCACCAGACCCACTCCGAGCTGATGGCGCATTTGGCCCAGGTGCGAGAGATCGCCACTCCGCTTGGCATCGGCTTTCTCGGACTAGGCATGACGCCGTCCTGGTCGCGAGAGCAGATTCCCGTGATGCCCAAGGGCCGCTACAAGATCATGACCAACTACATGCCGAAGGTCGGCCGATACGGCCTCGACATGATGTACCGGACCTGCACGGTGCAGACCAACCTCGACTTCTCTTCGGAAGCCGACATGGTCAAGAAGCTCAGGGTATCGGTCGCGCTGCAGCCGGTCGCGACCGCCTTGTTCGCCAATTCTCCGTTCACCGAAGGCAAGGTGAACGGTTTCCAGTCATTCCGTGCCGAGATCTGGCGCGACACCGACAATACGCGCGCCGGCATGATTCCATGGGCGTTCGAGAACGGCATGGGGTTCGAGCGCTGGGTCGATTACGCGCTCGACGTGCCGATGTATTTCGTCAAGCGGGGCGATGCTTATATCGATGTGGCAGGATCGTCGTTTCGCGATTTCTTCGCCGGCAAGAACGCTGCCCTCCCCAACCAGCGTCCGACGTTGTCGGATTGGGCCAATCACCTGTCGACGATTTTTCCCGAGGTGCGGCTGAAGCGCTATCTGGAAATGCGTGGCGCCGATGGCGTGCCGTGGGACCGGCTGCCGTCATTGTCGGCGTTCTGGGTCGGCATGCTCTATGACGACGCCAGCCTCGATTCAGCCTGGGACATCGTCAAGCACTGGAATGCGCAGGAACGTCAGGCATTGTGTGACGATGTGCCGCGCTTCGGTTTCAAGGCGAGGATCAGAGACCGCTATCTGTTCGAGATCGCCAAGGAGTGCCTGACATTGTCATATTCAGGTCTGCGCCGGCGCGGCCGCCTCGACCATTTCGGCCGCGACGAAACCCGTCACCTTGAACCGCTGCAACGGACCATCGATGCGGGACGCACGCCGGCCGAGGAGATGCTGGAGAAATTTCACGGCCCCTGGAAGGGCTCGGTGGAACCGGCCTATGAGGAATACGCGTTCTAGTCCATCGAAGGGCAAGGTCGATTTTGCAGCAAATCGCCGTGCGAAGCGCACTTTCGTTGTCACCCCGAATCCGACACCGTTCATCTGCCGTACAGGTTCATGGCGATCAAATGGCAAACCGCGCATTGCGGCCTGATCCAGTGAGTCGAAAGCCATTGAAATGATGGGACGCCGCCTGTTCAGGGCGTGCTGGGTGACATCGGCTTTCCTGCTTGCCATCCATGCAGCGGGACCGGCGCAAGCCCAGACCAATTTCGATCGCCCGGGCGGCGACTATCAAAATTCGCCGGTAACGTCCGGCGATCCCGCCGATTGCGCGTTGACTTGCGAGCATGACCGGCGTTGTCGGGCCTGGACCTTCAGCTATCCGACCGACATCGCGAGCAGCGCAATGTGCTGGCTGAAGAACTCGGTGCCGGCGCGCGTACAGGATCGTTGCTGCGTGTCAGGTGTGCGCGGCGCGGGCGTGGTGGAGCCGCGCAACAACGCGGTCGAGAGTGCGATCGACCGGCCCGGCGGCGACTACCGCAGTTTCGACCTCAAGGGCAGCGAAGGCGACGAGCCGTGTCAGGCCGCCTGCACCGCCGACAACAAATGCCGGGCCTGGACCTATGCCCGTCGCGGCTATGTCGGACGGGAGGCGCATTGCTTCCTGAAAAAGGAGATCAAGCCGCCGCGGCGCAAGGCCGGCTTTATTTCCGGAGTGGTGCGGTAGTCGCAGTTATTAAAATGCGACCGTCACTATCTCGCGTCGAACGTCCTGACATCGTCGAAGGTCATGCGAGCGTCTGTTGATCAATGCACCGCGGTGAAGAACCGCGCCAGCCGCAAGCCGGAGAACCAGGTCCATACCGGCCGGCTGCGCATGCCGAGATCCCACGATCCGACCACCGCGTCGGCGCGGCCGACCAGGTCGTCCATCGGCAACAGGCCGACGCCGCCCTCGCGCACGGGAACGCGGCTGTCGGCGGAGTTGTCGCGGTTGTCGCCCATCACGAACAGGTGTCCCGGCGGCACCGTCACCTCCGGCGTGTTGTCGAGCCGGCCATTGTCATACAGCTTGTAGATCTCGTGGCTGACGCCGCCCGGCAGCGTCTCGACGTAGCGAAGCGCGGACTCGAAGCCGCCACTGTCGTCCTCAGCCTGGCCAGTGCCGTCGGGTTTCAACTCGGCGGCGCGGTCGTTGATAAAGAGCTGGCCCTGCCGCATCTGGATGCGATCGCCAGGCAAGCCGATCACGCGCTTGACCCAGGCCTGCGCGCGGTTGCCCGGCCAGCGGAACACCACCACGTCGCCACGCTTGGGCGTGCCGCCGAGCACGCGCCCGGTCTCGGGCAGGGTGATCTGGATCGGCAGCGAGGCCGCGCTGTAGCCATAGGGGAATTTCGATGCCAGCAGCGCATCTCCAATCATGAGCGTCGGCTCCATCGAACCGGACGGTACATAAAACGGTTCGGCGATCGCGCCTTTGGCGACGAACACCGCCAGTACGATCGCGAGCAGCTGCACTGCCTGGCCGCGCCAGGTCGTGGGCTTGGTCTCATCCGATTTGGATTCAGTCGAGGATTTATCGACGCTCACGAGCCAGTGCCTCCAACAGTAATACGTTCCATCCGCAAGGTCGGCTGACCGACGCCGACCGGCACGCCCTGGCCGTTCTTGCCGCAGGTGCCGACGCCGGTATCGAGTGCGAGATCATTGCCGATCATGGTGATGCGATGCAGGTCGGTCGGCCCGTTGCCGATCAGCATCGCGCCCTTCAAGGACGCGCCGATCTTGCCGTTCTCGATCCTGTAGGCCTCGGTGCATTGGAACACGTATTTGCCCGAAGTGATGTCGACCTGGCCGCCGCCGAAATTGGCGGCATAGATGCCGTTCTTCACCGAAGCAAGGATCTCCGCAGGATCGTGTTGGCCGGCCAGCATGTAGGTGTTGGTCATGCGCGGCATCGGCACATGGGCATAGCCCTGGCGGCGGCCGTTGCCAGTCGGCTTCATGTTCATCAGGCGAGCGTTCTGGCGATCCTGCATGTAACCGACCAGGATGCCGTCCTCGATCAGCATGGTGCGGTTGGTCGGCGTGCCCTCGTCATCGATAGACAGCGAGCCACGCCGTGAGGCCATGGTGCCGTCATCGACCACGGTGACGCCCTTGGCGGCGACCTGCTGGCCCATCAGGCCTGCGAAGGCCGACGTCTTCTTGCGGTTGAAATCGCCCTCCAGCCCGTGGCCTACCGCCTCGTGCAACATCACGCCGGGCCAGCCGGCGCCGAGAACGACGTCCATCTCGCCAGCCGGCGCCGGGATTGATTCCAGATTAACCATCGCCTCGCGGATCGCGCCGTCGGCGGCCTCGCGCCAGGCCTTTGTTTCGATGAAACGCGCATAGCCTTCGCGGCCGCCATAGCCCTTGCTGCCACTTTCCTGACGGTCACCCTGGCCGGCCACGACGGAAATATTGACCCGCACCAGCGGGCGGATGTCGCGATAGCTCTCGCCGTCGGGGCGCAGGATCTCCACCACCTGCCAGGTCGCCCCTAAGCTGACCGTCACCTGCCGCACCCGCGGATCCTTGTCGCGAACATAGGCGTCGATCTCGGCGAGCAGCTTGACCTTGCTCTCGAAGCCCGGCGCATCCAGCGGATTGTCGTCGCCATAGAGCCGCACATTGGTGTGGGCGGGCGCGGCTTGCGAAACGTGCCGGAATAGCCGCCGCGCACGGCAGCACCGCGTCCGCCGCACGGATCAGCGCCGGCAACGACACGTCGGAGGAATGCGCATAGCCGACCGCGTCGTCCTTGACGGCACGCAGGCCAAACCCCTGCGAAGTGTCATAGGTCGCCTGCTTCAGCCGGCCATTGTCGAACATCAGTGCTTCGGTCTGGCTGTATTCGAGGAACAATTCGCCGTCGTCGGCGCCCGACAGCCCGCGCGCCACCTCGTCGCGCACGGCATCGCGGTCAAGATTGGCGCGGTCGAGAAGCGAGGTCGTGGCGGGATTGGTCATATCGGCTCCAGAAACTCTTTGCGGTCTGCGGTCACGCTTGACGGGTCCAGGCCCCGAATCGAAGATAGTGGTGATCGAGGGAAAAGGGGAGGGGCTGACGGGTAACGAACTGCCTCACGGCAGCTTGTCGAACCCCTCGCCGAGTCCGTTGAGGCTGAGCGGAAAGCCGATGCCCTCTTCGGGCGTCTCGAAAATGATGAAGGTCGCCGTTTTAGCGGTGCGGAGCTGGTTCAACAGCTTGTCGTCCATTACAACCTCGGCAACGCAGCCATTGGGCAGGCATCGGACAAAACCGGCGCGGCCGACATCGACATTGTCGAGCTTCAGCCCGAGACCGGAGGGCAGCAGGACGCCCAGCGGCGCGACCACCCGCATCAGCTTGCTTTTCTGATCGGCGGTTTTCAGCACGATGACTGTCAGTCCCGCGTTGGACCGATCCTCCGCCACCACGCTCTGGATCAGCGCGCATTGCTCGGTCTGGGCGCCCGGCGGATTGTCGCAGCGGATCTGCCAGTCGCCATGGACCGAACGCACCGCTCCTTGAGCGCTGGCGGCGGCGGGCAGGGCCATGAGGGCGAGCGCGGCGCATGCCATCAGGCGCAAAATCGGGCTCAAGCGGGCAGATCCCGGAGTGCGATGGCTGATGCTGTGCTGGTTCAGGTCTGGCGAAGGCCCCATCGGGGTGGATCTCTCAAGTTTGGTGCGAACTTCGGATTGATACGGCAATGACGGCACCTTGAAGGCGGTTCAGAACCGTCCAAAGATCGATTTCAGGCTTGGACTCAGTCGCTTCCGCATGTTGCAAATCAGGTTCTGGCGGAAAGGCCCCGGCCCTCCCTACAACGGGCATCCGGCCTGTCAAGCTCACAGCCGGCGTAAGAAAAGTACGGTCGGCGCTCGGATGTGAGAAAAAATGTCGCACCAAGGGGGCAGAAAATGCGATTCCTCTAAACTACTGCATTGCGGGTGTCTCAGAATTATGGTTTTAGAGGGCCGCTCTGACGATCGAGCCCGGATATTGTGAAGTCGACTTCAGAACTCGCATCCGAGCGGCTTGGCAGAGAGACGTGGTGCAGCATCTTCGGCCATCCGGCGGAGTGCTTTGGAGTACTAGTCAGGGGAGCGCGAGCGGCATGAGGATGTCGATTGGCCATGTGGGCCGTTGGTTTTTAGGGTTAGCGTTTAGCGGTATTGCGCTGATGAGCGGTGGAGCGGCATCGGCGGAAGAGCTGGGCCAGCCGACGGCGTGGGGACTGGATCTGCAGGGGGCGGCGACGCCCGTGATGGAGTCGATCCAGCATTTTCACAATGGAGTGCTGGTACTCATCTCGGTGATCACGCTGTTCGTTCTGGCGCTGCTGGTCATTGTTATGGTGCGGTTCAATGCGAGCTCCAATCCGGTTCCTTCGCGGACGACGCACAACACCATGATTGAGGTGGCGTGGACGCTGATCCCGGTGCTGATCCTGGTGAGCATCGCGGTGCCGTCGTTCCGGTTGCTGTTCCAAGAGCTCGACATTCCCAAGCCCGACATGACGGTCAAGGTGACGGGCAAGCAGTGGTACTGGAGCTACGCCTATCCGGACAACGGCAAGTTCGAGTTTGACTCGCTGCTGGCGCAGGACAAGCAGCCGCGGATGCTCGGGGTTGACAACGAGCTGGTGGTGCCGGTGAACAAGGTGGTGCGGGTTGAGGTCACGGGCTCTGACGTGATCCATTCCTTCGGGGTGCCGGCGTTTGGCATCAAGATCGACGCGATCCCCGGCCGTCTCAACGAAACCTGGTTCAAGGCCACCAAGACCGGCATATTCTACGGCCAGTGCTCGGAACTGTGCGGCCGGGATCACGCCTTCATGCCGATCGCGGTGCGGGTGGTGAGCGATCAGGATTTTGCGACCTGGGTTGAGTCGGCGAAGAAGAAGTTTGCGACGCTGCCTGGCAGCACCTACGCGCAAGCCGACCCCGGCACGCAATAGGCCGCAAGGTTCAGGGCGCAAGGTTCACAGGGTTCACACGCATCGACGGGACAAGGGCGACGAGGCCTTCGAGGTCCCATAGACGACAAGGCAGGACTTGAAAATGGCAACGACGGCATCGGCTCATAGCGATCACGCTCACGACGATCATGCGCACGACCACCCGACCGGGTGGCGTCGCTTCGTCTATTCGACCAACCACAAGGACATCGGTACGATGTACCTGGTGTTCGCGATCATCGCGGGCCTCATCGGCGGCTTGATGTCGATGGGGATCCGGGCGGAACTGATGTTCCCCGGGGTTCAGGTTTTCCACCAGACGCACGAGTACAACGTGTTCGTGACGGCGCACGGCCTGATCATGATCTTCTTCATGGTGATGCCGGCGATGATCGGCGGGTTCGGCAACTGGATGGTGCCGCTGATGATCGGCGCGCCGGACATGGCGTTCCCGCGGATGAACAACATCTCGTTCTGGCTGCTGCCGGTGGCGTTCACACTGCTGACGATCTCGACCTTTGTTGAGGGCGAGCCGGGCGCCAGCGGTGCAGGCACGGGCTGGACGCTTTATGCGCCGCTGTCGACCAGCGGGCATCCCGGTCCGGCGGTGGATTTCGTGATCCTTGCGCTGCATCTTGCGGGCGCCTCCTCGATTTTGGGCGCCATTAACTTCATCACCACGATCTTCAACATGCGGGCGCCGGGCATGACCCTGCACAAGATGCCGCTGTTTGTCTGGTCGATCCTGGTGACGGTGTTCCTGCTGCTGCTGGCGCTGCCGGTGCTTGCCGGTGCGCTGACCATGCTGCTGACCGACCGCAATTTCGGCACCACGTTCTTCTCCGGGGAGAACGGCGGCGATCCGGTGCTGTTCCAGCATTTGTTCTGGTTCTTCGGTCATCCTGAAGTCTACATCCTGATCCTGCCGGGCTTTGGCATGGTCAGCCAGGTGATCTCGACCTTCTCGAAGAAGCCGGTGTTCGGTTATCTCGGCATGGCCTATGCGATGGTGGCGATCGGCGGCATCGGCTTTGTGGTGTGGGCGCACCACATGTACACGGTCGGGATGACGTCGGCGATGCAGGCCTATTTCGTGGCCGCGACCATGGTGATCGCGGTTCCGACCGGGGTGAAGATCTTCTCCTGGATCGCCACGATGTGGGGCGGCTCGATCGAGTTCAAGACGCCGATGCTGTTTGCGATCGGCTTCATCTTCCTGTTCACGGTCGGTGGCGTCACCGGCGTGGTGTTGGCCAACGCCGGCGTCGACCGGGTGATGCAGGAAACCTACTACGTCATCGCGCACTTCCATTACGTGATGGGCATTGCCGCGGTGTTTACGATCTTCGCCGGCTGGTACTACTGGTTCCCGAAGATTACCGGCTACATGTACAGCGAGACCATCGGCAAGCTGCAGTTCTGGTTCATGTTCGTCGGCGCCAACGTCCTGTTCTTCCCGCAGCACTTCCTGGGACTGCAGGGCATGATGCGGCGCTCGGTTGACTATCCGGATGCGTTCGCGGGCTGGAACGAGATCTCGTCGATCGGCGCTTTCATCACGGGGTTTGGCGTCCTGATCTTCCTGTACTGCATGTTCGATGCGTTGTTCGTGCGCAAGGAAGCGGCGGCCGACAATCCGTGGGGCGCTGGCGCCACCACGCTGGAATGGACGCTGTCCTCGCCGCCGCCGTTCCACCAGTTCGAATCGCTGCCGCATATCCACTAACAGCAACAGTACTGCGCGGCGCGCCCGGCGCGCCGCGCAGCCAACAGAGTGAGACCTGTCGTGTCAGTTGTCGATCACAGTGCCATCGAACTGCCGCCCCGGATCTCGGAGGCGAGCGTCTCTGATTACTTTGCCTTGCTGAAGCCCCGGGTGATGTCGCTGGTGGTTTTCACCGCGCTGGTGGGGCTGATGATCGCGCCGGGCCATGTCCATCCGGTGCTGGCCTTTACCTCGATCCTGTGCATCGCAGTCGGCGCCGGCGCTTCCGGCGCGATGAACATGGCCTATGAAGGCGACATCGACTCGCTGATGTCGCGTACCGCCAACCGGCCGATCCCGCGCGGTCGCATCGTGCGCGCCGAGGCGATGGCGTTCGGCATGACGCTGGCGTTCTTCTCGGTGATGACGCTCGGCACCCTGGTCAACTGGCTTGCCGGGGCGCTGCTGGCCTTTACGATCTTCTTTTATGTGGTGATCTACACCATAGGGCTGAAACGCCGTACCGCGCAGAACATCGTGATCGGCGGGGCTGCCGGCGCGTTGCCGCCGGTGGTGGCGTGGGCGGCGGCGACCGGTTCGCTGTCGGCCGAGCCGCTGCTTCTGTTCCTCATCATCTTCTTCTGGACGCCGCCGCATTTCTGGGCGCTGGCGCTGTTCCGCAACGACGACTACATGCGCGCCGGCGTGCCGATGCTGCCGGTGGTCGCCGGTCCCGACGCGACGCGGCTGCAGATCCTGCTGTACACCGTGGTGCTGGTGGCGATTGCCGCCGCCCCCTGGCCGCTCGGCTATTTCGACGCGATCTATGGCGTCAGCTCGCTGCTGCTCGGCGCCGGAATGCTGGTGCTCGCGGTCAATGTCTACCGCCACCGTACCGGCAGCCAGGCGCTGCGCGCGACCCGAAAGCTGTTCGCATTCTCGATCCTGTACCTGTTCGGGCTGTTTGCGATCTTGCTGCTCGAGGTCGTGGTGCGCGCCATTATCCCGTTGATCTGGTAGGGGGCGCATGGCGAGCCAATGGACGACGAGCGCAAACCAGACGGTATCGTTCTCACCGAGGCGCAGAAAAAAAGTCGCCGTCAGAGAGCGATCGCGATCGCGCTCGCGCTCGGAGTGCTGGTCATTTTGTTTTTCGCGGTCACCATCGTCAGGGGCCCTTCCGTTCTCGTGCGGCCTGTTTGAACGATGAGATGCGAGCAATAGAGTGAACGAGATGGAGAACCAGCCCACGACAACGCTTCCGCCGACGGCCGGCCAAAAGGTGAGCACGCACCGCAGGCTGACGCGCGATGCGTTGGTGGCGGCGATTTGCGGTTTGGTCGTGGTGGCGATGGTCGGCGCGGCGTACGCGGCGGTGCCGTTCTACAACTGGTTCTGTCGCGCCACCGGCTTCAACGGCACCACCCAGGTCGCCGAGGCGAAACCGACCGCAGCGCCGCTGTCGCGCACGGTCGTTGTCCGATTCGATTCCAATGTCGCGCCCGGGCTGCCCTGGAAGTTCGAGCCTGAAAAGACCCAAATCGAGATCAGGATCGGAGAAGTGGTCACGGTTTACTATACCGTGACCAATCTATCGGCGCGCACCACGAGCGGACAGGCTGGCTACAATGTGACGCCCCTGACGGTCGGCAAGTATTTCGAGAAGATCAACTGCTTCTGCTTCACCGAGCAGACCTTGGCGCCTGGCGAAACCCGGCAGATGACCGTGGTCTTCTATGTCGATCCTTCGGTGACGAAGGACAGCGACAATGACACGCTGAACACCATCACTTTGTCCTATACGTTTTATCCCGTGCGCAATCCGGTATCCAAGCCGGTGGCCGAGGGCGAACCGGACAAGCGCAAGAATAACCTCTGATCACGAAACCTTCGGTTTCATGAGCAGAGGGGCCTGAATTTTGAGACGACACCTGCCGGTTTGATGCCGGCATCGCCAACGGAGAGATGCAATGGCTGCGGCCCACGCCAACCACCACGACTATCACCTCGTCAATCCCAGCGTAGTGGCCGATCGTCGGCTCGATCGCGGTTTTCTTCATGGCGGTCGGCGCCATCAGCTGGATGCACCATTCCTATGCCGCCGCGCCGATCGTGTTCGGCATCGGCGTGATCGGCGTGCTCTACACCATGGCAAGGTGGTGGATGGACGTGATCCAGGAGGCGCAATTTGAGGGCGACCACACCCGCGTGGTGCAGATCAGCCATCGCTACGGCATGATCCTGTTCATCGCCTCCGAGGTGATGTTCTTTGTCGCCTGGTTCTGGGCGTTCTTCAATGCCTCGCTGTGGCCGGCGGACGCGGTTCATGCCACGCGCGATGCGGTGTTCGGCTGCGGAGCCGCCGCCCAGGCGGGCGCGTGCGACGTGCCGGGCACCTGGCCGCCAAAGGGCATCAATGCCTTCGATCCCTGGCACCTGCCGCTGCTCAACACGCTGATCCTGCTGACCTCGGGCACCACGGTGACCTGGGCGCACAACGCGCTGCTCAACAACGACCGCAGGGGCCTGAAATACGGCCTGCTGCTCACCATCCTGCTCGGCGCCACCTTCACCTGCGTGCAGGCCTGGGAGTACAGCCACGCCGGCTTCAACTTCTCCGGCAACGTCTACGGCGCCACCTTCTTCATGGCGACCGGCTTCCACGGCTTCCACGTGCTGGTCGGCACCATCTTCCTGATCGTGTGCCTGATCCGCGCCAATGCCGGTCAATTCACCCCGACCCAGCACCTCGGCTTCGAATTTGCCGCCTGGTACTGGCACTTCGTCGACGTGGTCTGGCTGTTCCTGTTCATCTGCATCTACGTCTGGGGCACCGGCGGCGGCAGACTGGTCGGCGCCGAGTAACCGACCGTCACATGCGCTACAGCGGGACGGCCGAAGGAGGGCCGTCCTTTCTGTTTTCCCTCTTCCGCACGGCGGGAAGTGAAGGAATATATGGCTGGCTATTCGTCAACCACCGTGACTGAAAGCGCGCTGCGTGGGCTCGCCGGTAAATGCCCGCGTTGCGGCAAGGGCAAGCTCTATGCCGGCTTCCTCAATTTGCGGCCGAGCTGCGAAGCCTGCGAACTCGACTATTCCTTCATCGACTCCGGCGATGGTCCCGCGATCTTTATCATCATGATTGCCGGCGCCATCGTTGTCGCCGCCGCCCTGATCGTCGAGGTCAAATACCGCCCGCCATTGTGGGTGCATGCGGCGCTATGGCTGCCGCTGATTCTCGTCACCACGCTGTTGCCGCTGCGGGCGATGAAGGCGCTATTGATCGCGCTGCAATTTCACCACAAAGCCGGAGGCCGATGACCGGCACAACCGTAAAGCCGCGCGCAGGCTTCGGCATCTTCACCCTCGTGATGGTGATCGGGTTCGTCTCGCTGGGCATATGGCAATTGCAGCGCCGGGCCGAAAAGCATGCGCTGATCGCGGCGCTGACCGAGCGGCTTGCAGAAGCGCCGGGCGCGTTGCCGCTGCCGTCGCAATGGGGCGCGCTGACGCCGGCAAGGGATGAATTCCGCCGCGTCCAGTTCCAGGCCACCTATGAGTTCAAGCCGGACGCGATGGTCTACAGTTCCGGCTCCGCGGTGCGCGAGGACATTTCCGGTCCCGGCACCTGGGCGTTCCTGCCCGCACACCTTTCAAGCGGCGAGACCGTCGTGATCAACGCCGGCTTCGTGCCGAACCCGATGCAGGATCGCGCGCAACACGACCAGGCGGTCAAGCCGTTGCACGCCGATACGCCCGTCATGTTGACCGGCTATCTCCGCTTTCCCGAAAAGGCCGGCATGCTGACGCTGCAGGAAAACCTCGACAAGCGCCTGTGGTTCACTCGGGATCATCTTGCGATGGCGAGCCAGCTCGGCTGGGGAGTGGTCGCGCCGTTCTACATCGACCTTGAGCAACCCGTGCCTCCAAGCGGCATTCCGAAACCCGGCCCGCTGGAAGTCCATCTCAAGGACGATCACATGCAATATGCCATCACCTGGTTTTCGATGGCCGGCGCGGTCGTGATCGCATTCGGGCTGTGGCTGCGGGCGCAGAGAAGACGATCGTAGCGCTTGACGGCAATGTCCGGAAGCGCGCTTGCCAACCTGTTGCAGTGGCTGCGCGGCCGGCCGCTCCCGGAATGGACCCGGATTAGTTGCTGCCCAGCCTCCGCAGTCGACCCATGAAAGTTCAGGAAAGATCGACCGCTTTCGGATCCTCGAGGTCGCCGCCCCGCCGAGCTGCCGAGATCGTCAATTCGGTTGAGTAAAAAGATAATTTAAACTATGCCGAGTGATGGCTTGCGAGCCGGTTTGCGATCCTTAACCACCGACATTCTATCGATTGATACTTTGGTGGTAAGAAGGTGATCAAATGAGGAAGCTATTATGCATCTGGGCGGCGCTCGCCACGTTTCTCCATGGCGCGGCGGTTCACGCGGGGAGCAGCTTCAGCTACTGGAACAACTCCGGCTTCTCCGTCAGCCACCAGTTCTTCCCGGGTCTCCATTCCAATTATTCGTATTACAATTATGCGCCGACATATTACGGCTTCAACCGCTATTACTATGGCTTCAATCGCTATTACGCCGGCGGATCGCGACCACATCTTCACAGCGGGGCTGCCGAGTTCGATGAAACACCAGTCGCGATCGACTGGGCAAAGAAGTGCGGTTCCTCATGTCTGGATCTGTCGGGCAACTGATGCGTGAGCGCGATACCGGTGAACTGGAATAAGAACGGTTGGCGTCGTTAGCGGGTCCACCAAATTCGACGCCACGATCGAACTGCCGATCGGCCGCCTGCCGGTCACGCTACGCGACGCCGTAACCTGCATCACCAAGTTGCTGAAGGCGGAGCATGCCGCGCCGGAATGACGGCGGTCATAGAAACATTGATCCTGGTGGCCTCGCGTAGCCTGTCATAGGCCAGCGCGTCGCGCCGATCCGGTGGCTCGTATGAGCCGACATTTCCTGTCCCGGCGAGGGCGGACGGAAAGACATCATTCCGGCATTTCCCCTGCGCTCGAAAACGCTTTATGGTGCCGGACGAATACCCCGGACTCTCTATAAATTATCTATAATTATCAAAGGCCTATTTGAAACCTCGCGCCTTTGGAGGGCGGCTTGACGCGCTATGTTTCGACCCGGGGGGAAGCCCCGGCTTTGGGCTTCTGCGACGTGATGCTGACCGGGCTTGCCCGCGACGGCGGCCTCTACGTGCCGGAGACCTGGCCACAGCTTTCACCTGAGTCCATCGCGGGCTTTTTTGGCCGGCCCTATTGGGAAGTCGCGGTCGAGGTGATCAGGCCGTTCGTCGGTGAGGAAATTTCCGACGCTGATCTTGGCCGCATGGCCAATGAAGCCTACGCGACCTTCCGCCATCCTGCGGTCGTGCCGCTCGATCAGACAGGGCCCAACCAATTCCTGCTGGAACTGTTTCACGGCCCGACGCTGGCGTTCAAGGACGTCGCGATGCAATTGATCTCGCGGCTGATGGACCATGTGCTGGCCAAACGCGCTCAGCGCATCACCATCGTGGTCGCAACCTCCGGTGACACCGGCGGCGCCGCGGTCGAGGCATTTGCCGGCCTCGACAATGTCGATCTCATCGTGTTGTTCCCGCATGGCCGGATCTCGGACGTGCAGCGGCGGATGATGACGACAACAACTGCGTCGAACGTCCACACGCTCGCGATCGAAGGCACATTCGACGATTGCCAGGCGATCGTGAAGGGACTGTTTAACCACCACGCCTTTCGCGACGCCGTCGCGCTCTCCGGGGTCAATTCGATCAACTGGGCGCGGATCGTCGCCCAGGTGGTGTATTACTTCACCTCCGCTGTCGTGCTCGGCGCACCGGCGCGTACCGTCGACTTCACCGTACCCACCGGGAATTTCGGCGACATTTTCGCGGGCTACGTCGCCAAGCGGATGGGTCTGCCGGTGCGCTGGCTGCGGATTGCAGCCAATATCAACGACATCCTGCCGCGCACACTCAAGACCGGCATTTACGAGGTGCGTGAGGTGCATGCCTCGGCGTCGCCCTCGATGGACATCCAGGTGTCGTCGAATTTCGAGCGGCTGCTGTTCGAGGCAAGTGGCCGCGATGCGGCAAGCGTTTGCCGGCTGATGGCATCGTTGAAGCAGTCCGGGCGCTTCGTGTTGCCGGACGCGATGCTGGCGCAGATCCGCAGGGAGTTCGACGCCGGCCGCGCCGACGAAACCGAAACCTCTGCCGCGATCCGCGCTGCCTGGCGCGAGGCCGGCGATCTCGTCGATCCGCACACGGCAGTGGCGCTCGCGGTCGCCGATCGCGACACGCCAGATTCGATCATTCCAAATATCGTGTTGTCGACAGCGCATCCCGCAAAATTTCCCGATGCGGTGCAAGCCGCCTGCGGGGTTCGGCCGGAATTGCCGGCCTGGCTCGAAGGCCTGATGACCAAACAGGAACACGTCAAGGTCATGAAGAACGACCAGGTTGAGGTCGAGAGGTTCGCGCGGTCGGTTAGTCGTGCCGCAAAGCAGGGAGTTGCCGGATGAGCGTCGACGTCACCAAGCTTCCATCCGGCCTCACGGTGATTACCGATACCATGCCGCATCTGGAAACCGCGGCGCTCGGCGTCTGGGCCGGCGTCGGCGGCCGCGACGAAAAGCCCAACGAGCACGGCATCTCGCACCTGCTTGAACATATGGCTTTCAAAGGTACCGCACGCCGTTCCTCGCGCGAGATCGTCGAAGAAATCGAAGCAGTCGGCGGCGACCTTAACGCCGGGACGTCGACCGAGACGACCGCCTATTACGCGCGGGTAATGAAGGCGGACGTACCGCTGGCACTTGATGTGCTGTCCGATATTCTGGCCAATCCCTCCTTCGTGCCGGATGAACTGGAGCGCGAAAAGAACGTCATCGTGCAGGAGATCGGTGCTGCCCAGGACACTCCGGACGACGTCGTCTTCGAGCATCTCAACGAACTCTGTTATCCGGACCAGCCGATGGGGCGTTCGCTGCTCGGGACCGCCAAGACCCTGAAGGCCTTCAATCGCGATACGCTGCGCGGTTATCTTTCGACGCATTACCGCGGTCCCGACATGGTGGTGGCCGCGGCCGGCGCGGTCGATCATAAGCGGGTGGTCGAGGAAGCCAGCCAGCGATTTTCGGGCCTCGAATCGGCGCCAGCGCCGAAGCCGCAACCTGCGACCTTCGGCAAGGGCGGTTCGCGCGTCGTGCATCGTGAACTCGAGCAGGCGCATCTGACGCTCGCGCTGGAAGGCGTGCCGCAATCGGATTTTTCGCTGTTTTCGCTCCAGGTCTTTACCAATGTGCTCGGCGGCGGGATGTCGTCGCGGCTGTTCCAGGAAGTGCGCGAGAAGCGCGGGTTGTGCTATTCGATCTACACCTTCCATGCGCCCTATACCGACACCGGATTCTTCGGGCTCTACACCGGCACTGATCCCGCCGACGCGCCCGAGATGATGGAAGTGATCGTCGACGTCATCAACGAGGCGGTCGAGACCCTGACCGAGGCCGAAGTCGCGCGCGCCAAGGCGCAGATGAAAGCAGGCCTGTTGATGGCGTTGGAAAGCTGTAGCGCCCGCGCTGAGCAACTGGCGCGGCACATTCTGGCCTATGGCCGTCCGTTGACGGTGGAAGAACTGGTGGCGCGGATCGACGCGGTCAGCGTGGATTCGAGCCGCGACGCTGCGCGGGGCCTGTTGTCGCGTAGCCGGCCCGCTGTGGTCGCTCTTGGCAGCGGCAGGGGTCTGGACACGGCGGTGGCTTTTGCGGAAGAATTAACAAGGACAAAGGCAAAAGCTCGTCTTCACTAGAACGTTTCGGTTCGTGTCTGGCCGCACCTCGGCCTGGCCAACGAAATTTCAGCCGCTCTTCGGTGACTTTTGGGAAGTATCGCCCATGGCGTTGTTTCGATTGCCAACTAATGGATCGCCCGCACTCGTGCCGCGCGGCAACGGACTGATGATGCGCGCGCCGCAGATGTCCGATTTCCTGCAATGGGCGCATTTGCGCGAAACCAGCCGCAACTATCTGACGCCGTGGGAGCCGATCTGGCCGTCTGACGATCTGACCCGCTTGGGTTTCCGCCGCCGTTTGCGTCGCTACACCGAGGACATTGCCGCCGACCGGTCCTACCCATTCATGGTGTTTCGCGAGTCCGACGGGGCGATGATCGGTGGCGTGACGCTGGCCAATGTCCGCCGCGGCATCGTGCAGGCCGGCACCATCGGCTACTGGATCGGGCAGCCCTACGCCGATCGCGGCTACATGACGGCCGCGTTGCGCGTGTTGCTGCCGTCATTGTTTGGCGAACTCAATCTGCATCGCATCGAGGCCGCCTGCATCCCCTCCAATGCGCAGTCGATCCGGGTGCTGGAGAAATGCGGCTTCTCGCGAGAGGGCCTGGCGCGGCGCTATCTCTGCATCAATGGCGTCTGGCAGGATCACCTGCTGTTCGGCCTGTTGCATGAGGATTTTCGCGGCTGAACCAGCGATCGGAAAGGCCTCCCGGGATGTCCCGTCGGATGCGTTGTCGGATGCCTTTGGTTCGCCGCCATTGCGCTGCTATAACCTGGCCGGAATGATAGAATACGCGAGGCAAGGGACGTCATATGGGGGACAGGCGTCGGATCATGACGACATTTCAGTTGCGCCAATATCGGAAGCTGGCGACGTCAGCGGCCGTTCTGATGGCGATTGGTTACAGCATCTTTACCGCCGCCTCATCGGCGCAATCGCTCACGGACCGCTTCAAGAGCCTGTTTGGCGGGGAAAGCAAGCACGACGACGTACCTCTGGTAGATCCAGCAGGGGCCCCAGCCCGAGTTGAACTGTCCGCCCGTCAGCATTCGCGCCGGAGCCTCCACCTACCTGGTGGCGGTGCCAGGCAAGCCGGCGATCGGCAATGACGTGCGCTTTGAGGCGACGATTACAAAGACGGCGCGGGAATGTATCCGCAATGGCAGCGACATCACCGCGCGGATCGGTATTCAGGGTCGGGTGATTGCCGGTCCGGCCGGCGCGCCGGACACCGTCGAGGTGCCGTTGCGGGTTGCCGTGGTGCAGGGCGGTGTCAGCGAGAAGACAATCGCTACCAAAGCCTACCGGACCGCGGTGGCAATGACGGAAGAGGGATCGGTGCCGTTCACGCTGATCGCCGATGATATCCTGTATCCCGCGCCCGCGGCGGCGGTCAGCGATTCCTACATCTTCTATATCGGTTTCGATCCGCAGGCGCTGACGCCCGAGCCGAAGGCCAAAGCGGCGCGGAAGAAGAAGTAGATGCATCGAAAAAAACCGGCGCGAAAGCCGGTTTGGTTTCTGGTTTCCGGTATGGTCGTTCAGTTCAGCTTGGCGCGAACTTCGTCGATGCCCTTGGCCAAAAGGTCGTCGGCGATCTGGCCCTTGACCGATCGGGACAGGATCGTGGAGGCCGCGGCGACCGCGGCGGTGGCCGCCGCCGAGCGGACGTCAGCGATCGCCTGAGCTTCTGCCAGTGCGATCTTGCCCTCGGCGGTCTTGGTCCGCCGCGCCACGAAATCTTCCATCTTGGTCTTGGCTTCGGCAGCGATGCGTTCGGCCTCGGCCTTTGCCGAAGTAATGATGTCCTGCGCCTCGCGCTCGGCGCTGGCGTGGCGGGCTTTGTACTCTGCGAGCAGTTTGGCGGCCTCGTCCTTCAGCCGGCGCGCGTCGTCCAGTTCGTTCTTGATACGGTCGCGGCGATGATCGAGCGCGGTCAGCACCGTGCGGTGGACGCCGACATAGATGAACACGCCCATCAGGATGGCGAAGCCAATGGCGACCCAGAATTCCGGTTCGGCGAACATGGTCGATTATCCCTTCAACGAAGCGTCGACGGCGCTGTTGACCGACTGGGCATCGGGCTGCACACCAGCGAGTCGCTGCACGATCGCGGCGGCCGCATCGGTCGCGATGCCGCGCACATTGCCCATCGCCGTCGCGCGCGTCGAGGCGATAGTCTTTTCAGCGTCGGCCAGTTTGACCGACAGCCTTTCTTCCAGCGTCTTGCGCTCGGCGTCGGAAGCTGCGTTGAGTTTTTCGCGGGTGTCGGTGCCGATTGCCTGCGCGCGGGAACGGGCGGAGGCCAATTCGTTCTCGTAGGATTTCAGCGCGGCGTCGGACTGATCCTTCAGCTTTTGCGCGTCGGCCAGATCGCCATCGATCGCCTTCTGCCGTGCGTCGATCACGTCGCCGACTCGCGGCAGCGCGATACGCGAAACGATCAGATACAACGCGACAAACGCGATCAGCAGCGACACCAGTTGCGAGGCAAAGGTGTCCTTCTGGAACGGCGGAAACTCATGCTTTTCGGCAGGAGCCTCGGTATGCGCCGTCGTGCCATGACTTTCAGCCACCGGCTTCTCCTGTTCGGCTTGAACAGCGCGTCCCGCACCCGGGATGCGCGCAGGACGATATCAGCGTCGAAATCAGAGTGCGAACAGCAGCAGGAGCGCGATCAGCAGCGAGAAGATGCCGAGCGCTTCGGTCACGGCGAAGCCGAAAATCAGGTTGCCGAACTGGCCCTGGGCTGCCGAAGGATTGCGCACCGCGGCGGCAAGATAGTTGCCGAAGATGATGCCCACGCCGGCGCCGGCGCCACCCATGCCAATGCAGGCAATACCAGCGCCAATGTACTTCGCGGCAATCGGATCCATGAAACGAACTCCTTCTCGAGGTTTGGTGTTGCGGGCCGCTCAGTGGCCCGGATGGATAGCGTCGTTGAGATAGATGACGGTGAGGATGGTGAAGACGTAGGCCTGCAGGAACGCGACCAGCAATTCGAGCGCGGACAGCGCGATCACCATGCCGAGCGGCAGCACCGCGCCGAAGTAACCGAGGAAGCCGAGGCCCGCCAGCAGCGGAATGAAGCTTGCGAACACCGCCAGCGCGATATGGCCGGCCAGCATGTTGGCGAACAGACGCACCGAATGCGAGATCGGCCGCAGGAAGAACGAGAACACCTCGATGAACACCACCAGCGGCAGGATGTAGATCGGAATGCCCGAGGGAACGAACAGTTTGAAGAATTTCAGCCCGTTCTTGTAGAAGCCGTAGATCAGCACCGTCAGAAACACCAGGACCGCGAGCGCCGCGGTGACGATCAGATGGCTGGCGACCGTGAAATTGTAGGGGATGACGCCGACGATGTTCGACACCGTGACGAACATGAACAGCGAGAACACCAGCGGAAAGAATTTCATTCCTTCCTTGCCGGCGTTGGAGCGGATGGTGTTGGCGACGAATTCGTAGGAGATCTCAGCGATCGACTGCAGGCGGCCGGGAACCAGCCGGGTCCGAGACGCCGATCATCAACAGCGAGATCAGCGCCACCGAGCCGAACATGTAGGCCGAGGAATTGGTGAAGGCGATCTCCTGATTGCCGATATGGCCAATCGTGAAGAGCTTCTGGATGTGGAATTGTTCGATCGGATCGATCATCCGCGCCGTATCTCTCGTTCCACCGGCCACGCCGGCGCCCTGCAATCACTTCGTCCGGCTTTCCGTCTTTCAACGGCCGCTTCTGTCCGAGGCCGCGTTCGCCGACCGGATCACGTTGACGACCCCGGCGGTAAAACCGAGCAGGACCATCACGATCAGTCCCCAGGGCGATGTCGACAGCAAATGGTCGATACCCCAGCCGATCAACGCTCCGACGACAACGCCGGCGATCAACTCCGAAGAAAGCCGGAAACCGAGCGCCATCGCCGATGCTCTGGCTGCGCCGTTTCCGCTTCCAGCATCGAGTTGGTCAGTCTCGACTTTGCGGCTGCCCCGAATTTCGGACAACCGCTGATCCAGACTTCCGAGCCTTGCGGAAAGCGCAGCTTCGTCGGAGGACGATTTGATCGCTATTTCCGCTTCCGCTGCCGTTCGTGTCTTCAGCCATGCTGGTTGGACCCGAAACGATGCCGCGTGGATGGAAATGACGCCCCGTCACCCTCAAAAGCCGCGCGGACCATACTTACCGAGCCAAACCAAGTCAAGATTGCGTCGTAACCAGTTAGTGCATTGAATATTCTGATTTATTTCCTCGTACCCAAGCGGGCCGTGAGCCGGTCGCCGCACCGCAGCAGCC
The DNA here is from genome assembly GCA_963806075.1 of uncultured Alphaproteobacteria bacterium. Taxonomy (GTDB): domain Bacteria; phylum Pseudomonadota; class Alphaproteobacteria; order Rhizobiales; family Xanthobacteraceae; genus Bradyrhizobium. The sequence goes on along the minus strand of CAWDWT010000011.1, from coordinate 34,199 downwards.
TTGCTCCGGATCGGCAAAACCGCACTTTGCGATTCCGCCAGAGGCTTGACCGATCAATAACCAATGGGTTATGAATTAAAGATGGAAGCCAATACCGACGTCGTCTTCAAGGCCCTCGGCGATCCGACACGTCGCGCGATCTTCCAGCGACTGAGCCGCGAAGGCGAGCAGACCGTTCATGCATTGACCGATTTTGCCGGCGTCTCGCAGCCGGCAGTGTCGAAACATCTGGGCGCTCTGAAGCTGGCCGGCTTGGTGCGCGACTGCCGGCGCGGCCGGGAAACCCACTACAGCGTCGAGCCAAAAGGACTCGCGCCCCTCGTCGATTGGATCGCGCTCTACGGCGCGTTCTGGCGCGACCGGTTCGATCGGCTGGAAGACTTGCTCAAAAGGATGGACCAATGACTGCTGCTGCTGCGCATTCCGTCGTCATCGAAAGAGAATTGCCGCATTCGCCGGAAAAAATCTGGCGAGCCCTCACGCAAGGTCCGCTGATCAAGGAGTGGCTGATGGACAACGACTTCGAGCCTGTCGTTGGACACAAATTCAATTTCCGCTCCACACCGATGCCTCAGTGGAACGGCATCATCGATTGCGAAGTGCGGGTTGTCGAGCCGAACAGGAAGCTTTCCTATAGCTGGGGCGCTTTGGGGCTGGAGACGATCGTCGTCTGGACGCTGACATCGACGGGCGGAGGAACGCTGCTGCGCATGGAGCAATCCGGCTTCCGTTCCGATCAAGACGCCAATTATCGGGGTGCGACTTACGGCTGGCAGAAATTCGTCGGCAATCTGGAGCGGGTGGTTGCCGGACTTCCGTCGACATGACGCTCGTCACCCGATTTCATCCACTCCTGGTGACGCTGCACTGATGTTCCTGATGATCGTGACCGGCTATGCCACCGCAATTTCGCCGGGCTCAACCGGATCGTGTTCCAGGGCTCGGGCGAGCCGCTGCCGGCTGACTTTTCGTCCTATCCAAGCTTCGTCGCGCACGGCTATCTTGCGCTGTTGCTTGCTGGACCCATCGCGCTGCACGTGGCCGCCGTGCTCTATCACCAGTTCATTGCCAAAGATCCGCTGCTGCGGCGGATGTGGTACGGGCGGCGCTTCGCGGAAGCCGCGGGACGGGCGGACTAACCAGCCAATCAAGTGGCTGCGGGCCGCAATCGATCTTGCATCGATCTGGTGCGTCTGTTGGGATGGTGCCGAATCTCCAATCGGGAGCCGGCATGTCGCGCTCAGGTCGATTATTATTTCTCGCTGCAATCTCCCTGGGCCTATATCGGGCACAAATTGTTCCGGGAGATCGTGCAAACCTACGATCTCAAGGTGAATCACAAGCCGGTGGTGCTGGTGGACCTGTTTTCCGAAACCGGCGGGCTGCCGTTGATGAAACGCCATCCGGTGCGGCAGCGTTATCGGATGGTCGAACTGCAGCGCTGGCGCGACAAGCGCGGCCTGCAATTTCATCTGCAGCCGGCGAACTGGCCGTTCAACGCGCGGCTGGCTGATGGCCTCGTGATCGCGGTGCTTGAGGCGGGCCACGATCCCGATCCATTGCTGTGCAGGGCGTTTGCCGGCGTGTGGGAGGACCAGCTCAATCTGGCAGATCCCGCGGTGCTGACCAAAATGGCCGACGATTGCGGACTTCCGGGCAAACAACTGGTCGAGCGTTCGGGGTCGGACGAGATCAGTGCAACCTATGAGCAAAACCGTCAGGATGCGCTCGCGGCCGACGTATTCGGTTCACCGGTCTATGCACTCGACGGCGAGGTATTCTGGGGGCAGGATCGGATCGAATTGCTTGCGGACGCGTTGAAATCGGGCCGTAAGCCCTATCGCTCGCAAGTCTAACACTGGTCCTGGCATCGGGCATCTTTCAGGCGGAGCGCCTCCATGACGATTGTTGCGCTGCCACGATTGTTCGGTTTACTCGCGGCCACGGCTGTCGCCTTTGGCACGGCCGCAGCTTTGGCGCAGTCGATGCCGGATGCTGAAAACGGCCGCTATGTGTTGTCGCCGATTCCCGATGGCGTGCTCCGGCTTGATAGCCGGACCGGTGCGGTATCGACCTGCAGCAACAACGGCAATGGCTGGGCCTGCTACACCGCGCCGGACGAACGAGCGGCGCTTGATACGGAAATCGGCCGGCTGCAGGCCGACAATGAAAAGCTCAAAGCGCAACTGGCGGAGCGCGAATCGGCCGCTGCGGGCAAGACCGACGAGCCGATGCCGAAGGGGAACTCGTTGAAGAATCCACCCGAGCCGAAGGCCGCCGAGGGCGAGCGCAAGATCGAAATCCCGTTGCCGAGCGATCGCGACATGGATCGGATGATGTCGGCGCTTGAGCACGCGTGGCGGCGTCTGGTCGACATGGCCAACCGGATGCAGAAGGACGTCGGCGGCAGGATTTAATGCAGCGGTCCGATAAGCGTCCGAACGTGCGAGACATTCCATGACCTCAGCCAAATCGACCCGCAGCGCGCCGTCGACGGTGACCGCCGCTTCGATTGTGTCGTCGCTATTGACCGTCCAGACATCGAAAGCGGGCTTCGTCGATCTCACCGCCGAGATTGTGAAATTCGTGCGCGAGGCCGCGCCCGCGACGGCACGGTAATGCTCTTCATCCGTCACACGTCGGCGTCGCTGACGATCCAGGAGAATGCCGATCCCTCGGTGCTCGCCGACTTGACCACGACACTCGAGCGGCTGGCGCCCGAGGACGCCGGATGGAGGCATAACGCGGAAGGGCCCGACGATATGCCGGCGCACGTCAAAACCATGCTGACGGCAACCTCGTTGCATGTTCCGGTGCTTGGCGGCGAGCTTGCCTTGGGAACCTGGCAGGCGATCTACCTGATCGAGCATCGCGCCCGTCCGCATCGGCGCGAGGTCGTGCTGCAATTTTGCGGGACGACAGCCTGAGACAGAATTGGCTCAGATCGCGGCGGACGCCATTGGTGGCAGTCCTGCCAATCGGTCGGTTCTTGGCGGGATCTCAGCAGCCCATGGGCACCTCATGTCACGATAATATTACCGTGAAACATTGTTAAACCGGACGCTTAGCCTCGAACAGAACTCAGGGCGCCGCGACCTTCGTGCAGGCGTTGGCACGGCGGCTTGATCTATTGCGCTGCACAAGGGGTCGGATTAACTGCGTTGCCGCAAAGCGATACTCCTCGCTTGCATGCGGCAGCCCGGCGGGGGACAATCGTCCGCGTCGAACTCGCCTGACAAACTCGTGAGCGGCCACGCGTTGCCGCACAATGTCTTGCAAATGGTTACCAGCACTCATCTTGTCATTGCCGACGACCATCCGCTTTTTCGCGATGCATTGCGCCAGGCGGTAGCAAGCGTCGTAGCCTCGGCCAAGATCGACGAAGCGGGATCGTTCAATGAACTCACCGCGCTGCTCGAGCAGAACTCCGATGTCGATATGGTGCTGCTCGATCTGTCGATGCCTGGCATCAGCGGCTTTTCCGGCTTGATTTACCTGCGCGCGCAATATCCGGCGATCCCCGTGGTGATCGTGTCGGCGAGCGACGACGGCAACACGATCCGACGGTCGCTCGACTTCGGCGCCTCCGGATTCATTCCCAAGCGATTTGGCGTCGATACGTTGCGCGATGCGATCGTCAAGGTGATGGATGGCGACGTCTGGGTGCCGCCAGATACCGATCTGTCATCCGCAGCCGATCCGGATATGACGCGACTGCGCGACCGTCTGGTGACACTGACGCCCCAACAGGTCCGGGTGCTCATGATGTTGTCCGAAGGGCTGCTCAACAAGCAGATCGCTTATGAGCTCGGCGTTTCGGAAGCGACCATCAAGGCGCATGTCTCCGCCATCCTGCAAAAACTTGGCGTCGAAAGCCGTACCCAGGCGGTGATCGCGGCGGCCAAAATTGCCGGCGACCAGTGGCGGCAGGATACGCCGGCGCCGCAATAGCACCGCACGGGCGTGAAGCGCTTATTCCGCCGCCATCATCTGCCTGGTGCGCCACTGGCCGATCAGGGCCCGCAGTGATGCCGGTTTGACCGGTTTGTTCAGCACCGCGATTTTCTCCTCCTGCGCGGTAGCCCTGACATGCGGACTGCGGTCGGCGGTGATCAGGATTGCTGGAATCGTATCGCCGAAGCGACGGCGAATGTCCCTGATCGCGGCGACCCCGTTGCCGCGATCGAGATGGTAGTCAACCAGAAGGCCGGTTATCTGTCTGCCGCCAACCTCGATCGCCTCGATTGCTTCGATCGCGGCATCGGGATCCGCCACTGCGATAACCTCGGCATCCCAGGCCTTCAGCAAGGTTTTCATGCCATCGAGAATCGCCACATCGTTCTCGATGCAGACAATCAATGCGCCGCTCATCGGCATCTTCGAAATCGGCGTGGCGGTGGTGACGGCCGAGGTGAAGTTGACGGCCTTCGCGGTCGGCACCGTCACCGAAAAGAACGAGCCGCCGCTGATATTGGAATCCAGTGCAATGCGGTGGTCGAGCACGCGTGCCAGGCGCTCGACGATCGACAGCCCGAGCCCGAGGCCGCGCGCGATCCGCGCGCCCTGTTCCAGCCGGTGAAACTCCTTGAAGATCTCGCCGCGCTTGAGAACTGGAATCCCGACGCCGGTATCATAGACGCAGATCTGCAGCGATTGGCCGCGCCGCCGGCAACCGACCAGCACGCGCCCGCGCGGGGTATATTTGATCGCGTTGGAGATCAGGTTTTGCAGAAGCCGCCGCAGCAGCAGCCGGTCGGACTGCACCGGCAGCGCGCTCGCTACAAAGGTCAGCTTCAGCCCCTTGGCGCGCGCGATCGGCGCGAATTCGATCTCGAGCGAACGCATCAGGTCGGCCATCTTGAAACTGGCGATCGACGTCGTCATGACCCCGGCGTCGAGCCGGGAAATATCCAGCAGCGCGCCGAGGATCTCCTCGATCGCCTCCAGTGAATCGTCGATGTTTTCGACCAGCCGCCCGTCCTCGCCGCCGCTCTGCCGCTCGACCAGGCTTGCCACATAGAGCCGTGCCGCATTCAACGGCTGCAGGATGTCGTGGCTTGCCGCCGCCAGGAAACGGGTCTTGGAGACATTGGCATCCTCGGCGATACTCTTGGCCAGCGCCAGCTCGGAATTCAGCCGCGTCAGCTCCTCGGTGCGGTCGCGAACGCGCTTTTCCAGCGTGGCGTTGGAGCGCTCCAGCGCTTCGGCGGCTTCGAAGCTCGGCGTGACGTCGGAAAAGGTGATAACCAGCCCGCCACCGGGCATCCGGTTGCTGCGCACCTCGATCACCATCTGGCGGTCGTGAAGCCGTTCCAGATACGGCTCGCCTTCGGTCGTATAGGCGGCAAGCCGCTTTTCCAGCAGGGCTTTGCCGTCTTCCTCGCCCGGCGGACTGATTGCGCCCATGAATTCGAGGATTTCCTCCAAGGGAGTCCCGAGCTGCACGAGATGCAGCGGCAGGCCAAGAATATAGCTGAACTGATGATTGGAGCAGATCAGCTGCAGATCGGCGTCGAACACGGCAATGCCCTGTCGCACGTGATTCAGCGCGGTCTGCAGGATCTCCCGGTTGAAATGCAGCGCCGCGTGGGAATCGTCGAGCAATTTCAGCGCCGCCTTGGCCGAAACGGTTCGCTTGCGCAGCAACAGCGACATCACCAGCCGTGAGGAGGCAGCCCCGATCGAGGAGGCGATCAAATGTTCGGCGTGCTGCAGCAAGCCGAAATCGGCTGGCGCGGATGCATCGAGCGGGTGCGTCGTGGCGAAGCTCCCGAATGAATGGCGGGCGCGCTCGGGACCGATATACTGAGCCACCGTGTTCTGAATGTCCTGCACCGTCACCGTGGTGCGCCAGCGCCGGAATGTCGGCGCGATCGGCGCGAAGGCGGTGGGTACGAAAAGATCGGCCTGCAGACGTTCAATCGACGACGGCATCCGCGCCAGCGACAGCACGATATAGGTCAGGATGTTGAGCGAGAGGGACCAGAGCACGCCATGCACCAGCGGAGTCAAGGCGACGCCAAACAGCGCTTGCGGACGCAACGCCTCGATGCCGAACGGGCCGTGCTGCAGCAGCATCAGGCCGGCGGTGTTGCCTTCCAGGAAGCTCGGCAGGAACAGCGTGTAGATCCACACCGCGATGCCGACCAGCATGCCGCCCATGGCGCCCCGCGCGGTCGCGCGCCGCCAGAACAGGCCGCCGAAAAACGCCGGCGCCAACTGCGCGACGGCCGCAAACGACAACAGCCCGATCGCCGCCAGCTGGGTATTGCCCAGCACGCGATAGTAGAAATACGCCATCACCATGATGGCGAAGATCGCAAAGCGGCGCGCCTTGAGCAGGAAGTCGCCAAAGTCCTTCTGCGTGCCGCGTTCCGAGCCCCGGCGCTGCAGCACCAGCGGCAGGATGAGGTCGTTGGAAACCATGATCGCCAGCGCAACGCATTCCACCATCACCATGCCGGTCGCCGCCGACAGGCCTCCGATGAAAACGCCGACGCTCAGCAGCGGCGCGTTGCCCACGATCGGCAGCGCCAGCACGAACATGTCGCTGTCGACCGCGCCGAACGGAAAGATCACCAGGCCTGCAAGCGCGATCGGAATCACGAACAGGTTGATGGCGACCAGGTAGAGCGGGAACAGCCAGCGCACCCGCTTGACCTCGCTATCGCTGGAATTCTCCACCACGGCGACATGGAATTGCCGGGGCAACAGCATGATGGCGCAGAATGACAACAGCACCATGGTGAGGAAATGGTCGATCGACGGCACATAGTCGATGGCGCGCACCGCTTCCGGCGTTTTCATCGCGCGCTCGACCAGCTCCACCGGATTGAACATCCAGAAGGTGACGAAAGCGCCGGCGGCAAGAAACGCCACCAGCTTGACGATGGAGTCGGAGGCGACCGCCAGCATCAGGCCGTGCTGGTGTTCGGTCGCATCGGTCTGGCGGGTTCCGAACAAGACCGCGAAAGCCGCCATCGCCAGCGTTACCATCAGCGCGATATCGCCGAAGATCGGAATGCGGGAGAAGGCCTGGTCTTCGCTGAGGATGGTCTCGAGCGACGACGCCATCGCCTTGAGCTGCAGCGCGATATAAGGCACCGAGCCGATGATCGCGATCAAAGCCACGGTGGCGGCGACGGCCTGGCTCTTGCCGTAACGGGCGCCGATGAAATCGGCGATCGAGGTGATGTTCTGCGATTTGGCGAGCTGGATCACGCGGCGCAGGATCGGCGTGGCGCCAGCGATCATCAGCACCGGTCCGATATAGATCGCGAGGAAATCGATGTTGGTGCGGGCGGCGAATCCGACCGAGCCGTAATAGGTCCAGGAAGTGCAGTAGATCGCCAGCGATAGCGGGTAGATCAGCGAACTGGCGCGGCCACGCTGCGCCGGCGACAGACGGTCGCCATAGCTGGCCACGAAAAACAGGAACCCGATGTAGCCGAATGCGGCTGCAATCACGCCCCAGTCGTGCAGCATTGCTGCTTGCTCCCTTGCGATGACGGAGAATGGCCCAGGGACGTGCCCAAGGGCGCTACTTACCGGATGCCGTCACATCGGGCTGAGTATAGCCGCGCCGGGCCTGCAAGGCACAATGGATGCAGATCGGCCTTAAATCTTAACGGACCTTGAATCCTAACGCTTGCTGCGCTGCAGCGTGGCGCTATTCGGCGGCCAGCGACTTTTCGCCGAGCGGCAGGCCGAGACGTTCCCAGACCTGCAGCAGCGCGTCGGCGAGTTGGTCGATCAACCCGTCGTCGTGATAGGGCGACGGCGTGATCCGCAGCCGCTCGGAGCCCTTGGGGACCGTCGGATAGTTAATCGGCTGGATATAGATGCCGTGCTCTTCCAGCAGCATATCGCTGGCCTTCTTGCAGCGCTCCGGATTGCCGACGAACAGCGGCACGATATGGGTGTCGCTCGACATGACAGGCAAGCCCGCGGCGGTCAAAATTGCCTTGGTGCGGGCAGCGCGTTCCTGGTGGCGCTCGCGCTCCCAGGATGAGGTTTTCAGGTGTCGGATCGCAGCCGTCGCCGCCGAACAGATCGCGGGCGGCAGCGCCGTGGTGAAGATGAAGCCGGGTGCATAGGAGCGCACGGCGTCGATGATGTCGGCGTTGCCGGCGATATAGCCGCCGAGGCAACCGAACGCCTTGGCCAGCGTGCCTTCCAGGATGTCGATCCGGTGCATCACGCCGTCGCGCTCGGCGATGCCGCCGCCGCGCGGACCGTACATGCCGACCGCGTGAACCTCGTCGACATAGGTCAGGGCGCCGTAGCGCTCGGCGAGATCACAGACCTTGGCCAGCGGCGCGATGTCGCCGTCCATCGAATACAGGCTTTCACAGGCGATTAGTTTCGGCCGGTCGGGGCCTGCGGCGCGCAGCAATTCCTCGAGATGCGCCATGTCGCTGTGCCGGAAGATCTGGCGCTCGCAGCCGGCCTGGCGGACGCCTTCGATCATCGAATTGTGGTTCAGCGCGTCCGACAGGATCAGGCAATTCGGAATGAGTTTTGCGATGGTCGCAATGCCGGTCTGGTTCGAGACATAGCCCGAGGTGAACAGCAGAGCCGCTTCCTTGCCGTGGAGATCGGCCAGTTCGTGTTCGAGCTGCACCAGCGGGTGATGGGTACCGGCGATGTTGCGGGTACCGCCGGCGCCGGTGCCGACGCGGCTCGCGGTCTCGACCATGGCGCCGATCACCTTCGGGTGCTGGCCCATGCCGAGATAGTCGTTCGAGCACCAGATCACGACATTTCGTGGTCCCTGGGGGCAATGCCACACCGCATGGGGGAACCGACCCGCCATCCGTTCGATATCAGCGAAGACCCGGTAGCGGCGTTCATCGTGCAGGCGGTTAACAGCAGTGCGGAAGAACTGGTTGTAGTCCATGGCGTACTCTGGGAACGGGAACTCGGCGGGATGGCCGGCTCCTTTCTAGAGCTTTTCCAGCTCTAATGTCGAGCCGTAATTGTCCTTCGGCCGAGCCTTAACCCGATGCCGGGCCCAAGCCAGCCGATCAAAAGGCGATCACGATCAATACGCTAAGACCGTGCCGGCAGTGCGCCGGAATACCAAACCAGAACTCCCGTGCCGATTGCGCCTATTTGACTAGACCGAAAGCGCGCCTCGCCGATTGGGCCGAATTGGCAAGTGAGGCCGGATGGCCGGAAACGAGGGATTTCGCCCTCAGGTGATCCGGAACTGAAGCACCCCCTCGGCCAACTCGGCCTTGAGGCGGCCCTCGACCAGCATGTAATTGACATGGGCGATCAATTCACCGGCGGCAAAGCCCATCTGGTGCGCGTCCAGAACGTGCTTGTGGAACACGACCGGCACCAGTTCCTTGGAGGTTTTCGCGCTCTCGCGGCAGGCATCCGCGATCAGCCGGCAGCGTTCCTCGTGATGATCGGCCAATTGCTTGATGCGGGTCTTCAACCCATAGAACGGCACGCCATGGCCCGGCAGCACCAGCACATCATAGGGCAAGGTGGTCGTCAGGCTGGCCAGCGACGCCAGATATTCGCCGAGCGAATTCTGCTCCGGTTCGACCGCCCAGACGCTGACATTGGGCGAAATCTTGCTCAGCACCTGGTCAGCCGACAGGAACAGCTTGTCCGCGGCGCAATACAGCATCACCTGATCCAGCGCATGGCCACCGCCGGTGATGACCTTGAAGCGCCGCGTGCCGATCGAAATCTCATCGCCGTGCGAGATGCGGTGATAGGACGGCGGCAGGGTCGAAACCCGCTTCAAATAATCCTGGCCGCGGCCGAGCAATTTGTCGGTCAGGTCCTCATCCATGCCATGACGGCGCAAGAACAGCCGCTGCGCATTGCGGCGCTCCTCGGTGCCGCGGTTCTGGTGATAGACCGACTGCAGATATTCGACCTGCGACATGAACAGCGGACAGTTGAATCGCTCGACGATCCATCCCGCAAGGCCGACATGGTCTGGATGCGAATGGGTGACGATCAAACGCGTGATCTGCACCTGTTTGAGCGGACCCTCGAACAGCGCGGTCCAGGCTGCGATCGACTCCTCGTTGCCGAATCCGGAATCCACCATGGCCCAGCCGTCGCCGTCGGCGAACAGATAGATGTTCACATGGTTGAGCCGGAAGGGCAGCGCGAGCCGCACCCACAACACGCCGGTCGTCACCTCGACCACCTTGTCGGGACCGGGATGATTTTCCCAGGGGTAGCGCAGTGCCTCGACGGAGGACTGAACCGGCTCTGTTTTCGAATCCATGGATTTCTGTTGCGAAATAACGACCCTGTAGTCCCCGGCTTAGCCGCACCTGCGGCGGGGCGCCAGCCAAAACCGGTGCGTTTCTGACAGGGCAGGGGCCGCCAGCCTTTCGCAACCGAAAGGCCCAGCGTGGACGACAATTCCTCGCTGCGGGCGTACGGATATAATTTTTTACGCTTCGACAAAAAAGGCCGGCGCGAGGCCGGCCTTTTCGTCTCTCAATCAGGTGAAATCAGTAGCGGCCGGCAACCGGGCCACCCCAGTTGAAACGATAGTTCACACCGGCCTTCACGACATGCTCGTCGTCGTTGAACCCGGCGCCGGCGAGGCGGACCGGGGTCACGAAGGTGGTGCTGCCGAAGTTATAATACATGTATTCGAGCTTGGCCGACCAGTTCGGTGCGAACATGTATTCGAGGCCGGTACCGACGGTGTAACCATCGCGATGGTTGCCGCTGGTGGTGAAAGCGATCGGAACGCCGCCGGCGGTTGTCACGGCGAGATGATCGCCATCCTTCCAGGCATAGCCGCCCTTGGCGTACAGCAACGCTGGGCCGAAGGCGTAGCCGAGACGGCCGGTGACCGATCCGAGCTGGTCGCTGTTGGAGCTCACGACCGTGCCGCCCGGGAACAGCAGGCTGCCATTGTTGTTGCTGGCCCAGCTGTACTGGGCTTCGATGCCCGCGACCCAGTTCGGCGCGAACTGGTAGTCGGCGCCACCCTGGATGCCGCCGAGGAAACGGCTGGAGTCCAGGATGCTGTTGTCGCCGGCGAACCCGCCGCCGAGATGACCGCCGATGTAGAAGCCGGTCCAGTTGTAGATCGGCGCGACATAGGCCGGAGCCTTGGTGTAACGCGGCGCGGCGCCGAGGTCGGCTGCAAGTGCAGGCACGGTCGCGCCGAGAGCGACGACGGCCACAGTGGCGAATAGACTCTTCTTCATTGTTGGTTCTCCAGCAGATGTTTGAGATCGACCGCGTACCGGCCCGTCTCCCATGGCGCGCAGTTAGACCGCTTTTGAATAAATTGCTGTCACCGATCGGTCACACCGAGGCAGAACCCAACCCGTTGGTAGAACAACGGATTCCCTTGCTTAATCGGGTCCTAATGAAAGCTCAAAGATGCCTTAATTCACCGGCCTCGCAGCGCATCTTCGTTCATTATTTGATGACGAACGCGCGATCGAGATGTGCTCCGTCACCCTCTGCTGACTCTCGCTTGACCATCGATGAAGCCGCGCAACAGCGACCGGCTACAGTTTTCGAGCGGAGCCAAGCAGCGCCACTCCGGGTTTCTCGCCACAACTCTCCGGCGCGCTTTCGCCCTTGGCAGCACAGAACCGGGAAATTGCCCGACCGCTCAGGTAGAGCGTGCCGGTATAAAGGCCGCCCAAAACCACGCCATCGAACACGTAAGACAGATCCCGCTGCCGCAAAATCATGCGTGGCCCGTCGACATTCCATCGTCCGGAAAGCGTGGCCTGAATGGCCGCTCCGGTCGCGGCATTCCGTCCGTCCTCGCGATAGGTGCCATCGGCGAGCAGATGCCACGTATAAACGTAGCGCGGAAAGGCCTCCGGGATGATCGCTGTCCAGGCGACGCCATCAAGTCCTTCGGCGGCCTCTCGTGAAGAGGATGGATTGGCGCCGAGGCTCAGCAACGCGCACCAGACTGCGATCAGGAAAAACCGGCGTCTCACCGCTTCACTCCAGGACGTCACAATGTGGCGACGCAGAACCAAAACCAGGTTTCATTGTGTAACACGCTGTTCTCCATGCTATGCAGTAAGCTTCTATCCACTCGGAACCGGAGGCGTCGAGCTTGACACAAGAGAGGGGTGGGCGGTCATGAGCAAGCGCTTCCTGAGGTGGGCCGAGACATGGATCGAGGAAAACATCCCTCCCGGCGCCAATCCCGACATTGAGAGCCACGAAGCGAGGGCAAAGCGACTGTCGGAGAAGCTGTTGGCCGAGGCGACCGAGGCCGGCTTCACAAGCTTAGAGGCTGAGGAGGAGAGGGAGCGCGTTTCGCCCCTAGTGCTGGCCGCGGTCTCGGACAGCACCGACTTCGACATCGATGCCTATCATCTCAAGTCGCAACTGGCGCAGGAGAATGAAGATGGCGACTGATTGTGATGCCTACGCCACGCGAAATCGAAACCTATCGCAAATCGAAATCCGTTTGGGTCGTCATTCGAGCCCGTAGCGTGGAAACTTCGTTATAGCCTCAGCCCGCGCCTTCAGGGTCACCTTGGTGTACTTCCCGCCCTGATGTTTTGGGGCGTGGTTGGAGATCGCATCCAAGACGTGGTCCGCGATATTGAAGGTATAGCGCCAAGCGTGATTGGGCTGGACCTCCGGGTCTTTGATGACCTCGCGCACCATCTTGTAAATGCGCTTGTAGACCCCTTCTGCCGGGCCGGTGATGGTGCCGCCCTTTCCCATGTTGCAGAATAGGTGGCCGTCCTTTGCTTTTTCGACGAACTCGATGAAGCCCGTCGCGATCAAATGCTGATGGACAGGCACGTCACAGAACTTGTGCGTCTTGATGTTCCCAGCCTCGGGGGTGAGCCGTATCACCCAGCCGTGCTGAGCATCTTTGCGAACATCTTTCTTCCGAAGCTGGATCATCTCCGAGACCCGCGCTCCTGAATAGGCACAGAGCCAAGGCACCCACCGTTTCGCTGCGGTAGTCTTGGGTTGTTCTTTGGGTGACCCCACACAGCGGGCTCGGTAGCCGTCCGAACGCGGGCTATATGGGTGGCGTTTGAGTTTGGCCAGCCCATGGGCGTCCTATGCTTGCACCGCGTTGCGTCGGTGCGATACCTGCTCGGGTAGCTATTGGACCAGAGGCATCTTGATCCGAAACGACGCGCCGCCGTGATCCCGATTTTTTGCCCATATCAGCCCGTGGTGCGCCTCGATAATGGTCCGCGCGATGGACAATCCCATGCCCATGCCTTCCGCCTTGCTGGTGAAGAATGGTTTGAAGACCTCTTTTAGCTTGTCTTTGGGAATGCCCGGCCCGCGATCCGACACGGATAGCTCGGCAAACTCATCAACGCGCGAAGTCCGGATGCGGATGATGCGATTTTCCGTAGACGTGTCCTTCATCGCGTCGATCCCGTTCACGACAAGGTTGAGAATGACTTGTTGAAGCTGGATGGGGTCGCCGAGGATCGGAAGCACATCTGATTTGGTCACGCTAACCAGTTCGACCTTTCGCGCGACAGCCACCGCCGTAAGAAGTTCGACGGTGTCCCGAACGAGGTGGTTGAGGTCCAGAGTTTTTAGCTCGAACGGTGCCTTGGTCAGCAGGCTCCTCATCCTGCGGATAACCTCGGTGGCACGTCGATCATCCCGTAGAATGTCGCCAACGATCTCGTCAAGTTCTGCGATGTCCGGGCTCGGGGATTTCAAAATTGCCTGTGCCGTTTCGGCGTTAGTGAGAATAGCGCCGAGCGGCTGGTTAATTTCATGGGCAATGGAAGCGGTCAGTTCGCCTGCCATCGAGAAGCGGTTGACGTGGGCAAGTTCCGCCATGCGCTGCCGCGACTGCACTTCGGCACGTTGACGCTGACGATGCGCATTCAGCAGCGCCGAGATGAGCCCAGCCTGTGCGAGGATGACGGCAAATGTGAGCGCGATTTGCCAGGAATAACGCTGCCATGCCGTTGGCTCGCGGAAGGAGATAGTGCTGCCGGGTGGCAGATTGCTCTCGGCAATTCCCCAACGCTGCATTTGTCGCCAGTCGAACCTTGGCGCCGCGAACTCTATTGGCTGGGTCTTGATGTCCCCCGCCTTCTCCCCCGAAAGGATTCGGTCCGCGATATTGGCCGTGACTGCACTGCTCTCCAACACGGAAAACATCGGCCCCCCAACGAGGGCGCCTTCGAAAAAGGAACCGTCGTAAGAAAAGATGGGAGCAGCGGCCACGGAAGCCAATGCGTTCAACGCCTCGTTCTCTTCGTAGGAGACACCTGCTGCGTCCACATTCATCAAATGCCAAAGGATTGCGCTATGCGGCGGCAGTTTGGCTGCGTCCTTGAGAATGTTGGCAAAAGGTAGCTCATCGTACCATTTCAACACGACCCTGTTCGCAAAAGGAATCAGTTGCCGCTGTATCTCCGCGTGCCAGAATATTTCGTTGGGAGATACCCCGTTCACAATTGCTACCGTTTTGATATCCGGTAGCACTTGGAGGATCGTTTTGAAAATGGCACCAAAATCGTGATTGACGGCTACGACCGTGTCGTACTCTGAAAGCTGACGATAATCGACGCGGCGTCTGTCAACAGCCGTGAAGATCATTGGGGTCGTTGGAAACAACTCGCTGCGATGCCGCTGGATAAAGCTTGCGGCGGGCGCTCCGAGCGCGATTATCAGGTCGAGTGGCTCTTTGAGATAAAGCGTCCGGAGATACTGAACCAGTGGGGCTTCGGACTCTACGTCGGCCGATCTTGCGCTGGAGAGCGAGAAGTCCGAGAAATCGATTGACCACTTTGCCTGACGAATAGTTTCGGCTCGAATCGTGCGAGCATAATCGCTCCAAGGCTTGGATTGTGGCCCGAACGAATGCAGCATCAGAACGCGTTTGGCCGCTGGATCGGCCGCCTGAGCTTGACACAGCGTCGCCAGCAACAACGATGCTGCCAGCACAGCGGTGAGGGTCCGCGCGCAAAAAGAACGCCCTGATACGGTCGCCAGCCAGAAAGGCATCCTACTCCGAGCCCCAAACTGAGTAGGGGCAACGTAGTGGCTCGACCAGATGATTGACAAGCAAAAGAAGGCCGCCGTGACCTGCTGGAAGCGGACTCCCGGAATGGCAACGGGGCCACAGAGATGGCTACTGAGTCGCTATCCCGGTGCGGACCAAGTGGGTTGCTTCGGGTCTGAGCCGGCGCACGGGCGAGGCGGGCTGGCCGGACGGGGCAGGCCAACCCCGGCCGAGGACGTAAAAAGTAACGCAGGTTCTCACCACTTAACAGAGCCGGTCGCGGAGTTCTGCACACGGCGATAAGTGGAATTTCTGCCTGACAGCGGGCACGCTATTGCCTGCGAATCAGGAGCGACCATGAGCAGACGAGCCCGCAGGAACCACACACCGGCCTTCAAGGCGAAGGTGGCGCTTGCCGCCGTCAAGGGTGATCGGACGATAACTCAACTGGCGGAGCAGTTCGACGTTCACCCCAATCAGATCACGACGTGGAAAGCACAGCTTGAAAGCAAGGCCGCCGGTGCGTTCGGTCCCGGCGGCGGGTCCGGAGCGGAGCAAGCAGGCGTCGACGTGAAGTCGCTACACGCCAAGATCGGCGAACTGACGCTTGAGAACGATTCCTAAGAAACGGCAGCACCGACTTTCGGCTCCAAGGGCTGGAGAACAAAGCCGAATGCCTTGGCACGCCGATGCAAATTGTTGACCACTCGCGTCCGGTAACGCGTCTCGTACGACGCGGCCCCGGGATCGACATAGTCCATTCCGTATCGCACAAGCATTGTAGAACAGAACTGCGATCTTGCGGGCCGTGGCGGTCACGGCCTTGGCCTTGCCGATGCGCGCTGAGAGCCGTCTATAGAAGGCGCCGAGCGCCGTGTCTGTACGACCCACGGTCACGGCAGCAAGACGCAGAAGTGCTGCCGCCCGGCCGCCGGATCGGCGCGTTCGGGACGAGAGCATTTTGCCGCCGGATACCTTGTTGCTCGGCGCCAGTCCCAGCCAGGAGGTAAAATGCTTTGCACTTGCCCACGAGGAGAGGTCGTCACCGCATTCAGCGATCAGCTTCAGCGAGAGGTAAGGACCGAGGCCGTCGATCGTGGTGATGTCCTTTCCGAGCAATGCGAACAGTGCCTCGCGGACGTCGAAAGCTAGAGCGTTCGCCTGATCGGTTCGATTCCGACGCCGCGAGGCCCGCGGCGCTGATCCATGGCCATGACCGCGATGGATGCTCAGCTCCTTCAACACGGCTTCGATCCGGACGTCGCAGGCAGATGCCTTCTCGTGGTAGGCGTCGTAAAGCGCAAGTGCCTGCTCGAGCGCAAACAGATGCTCGGCGCGGTAGCTTCCGGTGAGCGCCTTCGCGATCGTCTCGGCGCTGGAGTGGCAACTGTAATGGCGCAAGTACGCCAGCGCCTCAGGATCGCGCTCGCCGGCAAGGATCGCTCGTATGATACGCAGGCCGGTCGCGCCGGTGATGTCGGCGACGACGTGGTGCAGCTGAAGATTTCATCTCCGTCAAGGCCTTCTGCATATGCTGGATGTGTGAGGCCGCGTAATCCAGCAGACGCTCGCGCTGACGCACGTAGGCTCGCAGCTCGGCAATCCGCCCTTTGGGCCGAAAGCTGGCCCGCAGCAACCCGAATGAATGGAGCCGCTGCAGCCATTGTGCATCGCTGACATCGGTCTTGCGCCCCGGCACGTGCTTGGCATCGCGCGCGTTGACAAGAAACACGTTAAATCCCCGGGCATCGAGAAGCTCGAAAATCGGAATCCAGTAGACGCTGGTCGATTCCATGACGACGGTCTCGATGCCGCATTCAGTAAACCAGTCGACCAGCCGATGCAGATCGGCCGTGAAGGTACCGAAGCTGCGGACTGGCTCCGGTGCGCGATCTGCCCTCACGGCAGCCATGTGCATAGTCGCTCCGACGTCGATGGCAGCCGCGTTCGGGTGCACCATCGGCATCTTACCAGCGTTCCTCGACTTCGATCTTTTGGGGTTCATCTTCAATCCTCCTGCTGACGGCGGCGGAAGGGCTGGGCTGCGCTATTGGTCAAATTCCTAAACGGGATCGCCGGACGGCGTCACCACTCTCAAGTGCGAAACAACCCATGGACCAGGTTTTTTAACGGGGGTCACGTGCCACCAAAATCGTATCGGCCGCTCCCTTCCGGGCGCAGTCTAGCGCCGGCCCGTTTCTATCCCACAGGGGGAGCGCAGCGCCGCGCATAGTTTTTTAGAAGGAGCGCTCACCAAGGCGGGATTGCTGAGCGCAAACCGATGATCGACCGTAAGCACGATCTGTCAATCACCAGGTAGGCGGAAGTTCTGCGGATCAGCCGCGGCAGCGTCTATTACCTGCCGCGCCGGCGCCGGATGCCGATCTCGCGATCATGCGGCATCTCGACCGGCTGCATCTGGAGTTCCCTTTTGCCGGTTCGCGTATGTTGCGAGGCCTGCTGGCTTTGCAGGGGTACAAGGTCGGTCGCCGGCATGTGAAGACGCTGATGAAACGGATGGGGATAGAGGCGCTCTATCGCCATCCGCGCACGACCAAGCCGGCGCCCGGCCACAAGATCTATCCGTATCTGCTGCGTGGCATGGAGATCACGCGGCCGAACCAAGTCTGGGCCATGGACATCACCTACATCCCGATGGCACGTGGCTTCGTTTATCTCGCCGTTGTGCTCGATTGGGCAACACGCCGGGTTTTGTCCTGGCGGTTGTCGATCACGATGGAAGCTGCCTTCTGCGTCGAAACGCTGGAGGATGCCCTGGCTCGTTACGGCAAGCCGGAAATCTTCAACACGGACCAAGGCTCGCAGTTCACCGGCGCGGCGGCTTCTCGCGAAGAGGATGGATTGGCGCCGAGGCTCAGCAACGCGCACCAGACTGCGATCAGGAAAAATCGGCGTCTCACCGCTTCACTCCAGAACATCACAATGTGGCGACGCAGAACCAAAACCAGGTTTCATTGTGTAAAAAATGGTGCTGCCAGACAGGATTGAACTATCTTAGACCCACCGCACTCCATTGATAGATCAGCGTTATTTCGCGCCGCCCTGACGTTCTGTGTATCAGCGAGAGGACCAGTTGTGAAGGTAGAAAACCGGGCTGAAAAGCGACACTAGGGGTGGGCACTCATATCAGTCGAACATCATCGACGGATGTGTCGCCATGAAGTTGATCGATCTTTTACGGCGGGTCGTGGGCCAGCCAAGCATCACTCGCGTAGAAGACTGGATGTTCTCACGTGCCCACTCATTCCCCTCGACAAGGTCGAGGATGTACAAGAGGTCGCTCACCGTAGTCAGAAAGCTGCGCATGTTCGGGATAACTTGTTCCGGCATCTCGCCGCTATGCGTCAGCTTGTTTCGGAGCTTCGCAAGCTCCTCCGCCTCTTTGAACAACGGGTGCAGGTTGGTCCATTCTGTGAGGCCGATACCCTTAGATGCATGGAGCTTCGGCAAGTAATGTCGCAGCATCTTATTTACTGGAGGAGCAGGTGCCTCCATCATGAGCCACTCTACTTCTGGCACCAGCCTTGCGATATGCGTTTTCACGCCTGCTTCAAGGGCGCTAGCAGCTAGAAGCAATGCGCTGCGAGGGTCCGACCGGGCCGACCCCTGGGCCTCCCTGAGCAGTTCGTGACCGAGGGGCTCAACGGCTCCAGCCTTCGCCCAAAGCTCGTTAAACTCACGCTCATCTATCTCGCCCCACTCGATCCCGGCTGGCGCTCGTCCGACCCACTGTTGCTGTCTTCTGCCTACCGCATGATAATCAGCTTCCGGCAATACTCTCCAGTAAAGAGCTGGCTCATGCTCGAACACGTGGTGTGGACCGTCAACCTCCTGCTGCCATCTGATCAGCTTGAAGAACCTCTCCAGTGCTGAATGCAGCTCGCGAGCGACCTCATCACAGATGTTTTGTAAGGCTAGGGGGTAATGCTCTAAGGGAAGCTCAAAGCCTTTCGTTAGGTTGCCGGTCTCGTCAATGAGTTCCTTCTTGTCGCGGATAAGTGGGAGCCTGATGGTCGCTTCGGGGTACATCCTGAAGCGATGATCGATCAACTCTGACGCAAACGCCCGCAGTTCAGGATCGACATTCCTGCTGCTGTAAGCGCGACACTCAAGCCCCCTGTGCAAACCGCCGCCATCCTGATCAGGAAAGGCGGGCTTGATCGCTATGTGGGCAGGAGGAACCTCTGCTTGAAATGTTAGTCCATCAGGCCGGTGCGGGTTGAAGAAGAAGCCACGCAGGTTCGTCATGAGTAGAAAATCAAGCTGGTGATCGGCTGACACGCTGAGACCTCTGCTAACGGAGGCGGGGCTGAAAAATGGGAAAACCTGTGAAGGGGTAACCTCTACTCCGCAGCTCCGGCTTTTCGCCGCTTGGTCCATCGGTGGGCTGATGTTCGGCATAGATCGAGCACCGGCTCCATAGCCATTGCAGCTCGGCAACACTGGCCAAGATCGGTTTGATTTTTCGTGGATACAGACGGGTTTGGACGGGGCTGACCCTTGCCTCTAAGGCGCGTTGGGTTCAGCTTCCAGCCTTGCTTCGGGACCGTGTTTGGGACTGAGGAGAAGCGCAAGGGCCGGTCTCAGTGTCCAAATGAAAACCGGCCCCCGAACTTCTGGAGCTAGACCCGCCGGGGGACGGTCCTCATCACTGGGGATCGTTCCTTGGGTGGTCGAGCAAATACAAAGTGTAGGATTTATCCGACCAAGACAAGATGTCCCGGTAAAGCAACCGGTGGAAACCTCACCAGGTGTGACACTGTGGTAACTGGGCGAGCAGGGGTGGACGGCCCTCGTTCAATTCCGCCCCAGCCATGCGTTTGGGACTGCCCTCTCAGGGGGCTCAGTTAGGGATTTCTGGCGGCCTTAATCGTTCCAGATGTATTCCCCGCAGTTGCGCCCTAAGAGGCGGATGGTCTTTCCCCGCGTCCTATCAGGAAAACGCAGAACGACGTGCGAGGCGAGAGCGCGACATCCGGGACAGAGGACGCGATTGGGGCTGCTGTCCCTTGGCACCTCCGGGACTTGTTTGTTCTTGATTAGTTCGTCCCTCTCTCATGCAACATCACAGATGCGGCGCGGCAGGTCGTATGTTGCAAAACATTTCCAGATGTTACAATATGTTTCTACCTCACCTCTTGGGAAGGAGAAGCACTATGGATGAAAAATACCAGCCGTGGTGGTTTGACAGGTTGATTGTCTGGTCCTTCGGAGCATTGTTCTTGTTTATGTTCTTCTGGGCGACCTCCAGAGGTGAAATTTCCCCTGTCTGGCTGGTACTGGTCAGCCTGGGCGGGCTTCTGTGTGCCCTGGGGACCCCCTCTCAGCGGCCCTCCAGAGGGGGCTTGGATCTCTCAGCAAAAATCTGAGACGGTGAGGCGGCATGGCCGAGGCCCACTTTCCCCCATAGGGGGTGGGCTGGCCTTTGTGAGCGAGGGCCGGACGGGGTGAGCCTTGGTCTACCTGGGTTCGCCCTGGGCAGCCTAGGTTAGCCACTCCTTGAACCGGAGGACAACAGCCTTCCACCGCTTTGCGTCACGGGGGCGAACATCTCTGGCGAGGGCGGCAGTGTGCCAAGCATCGGCTAACCCGGTCAGAGATCGGCCAGTTTGAGCGGACGGCTTTGTCTCGGCTGGTGAGGGGAAGCGGGCGACGTAGGTGTCGGGCGAGTAGTCGCCATCGGCGTTCCTTGCGAGCTTCTTCGCTGCTGATGTCAGATCGCGAGCCAAGGCTTCGATTAGCTTCCATCGGCTGTCATCGTCGGTGACGATACCCTCTCGCGTGAGCAAGCTATCGGCAAACCCACCAAAGCGATACTTCCATGGAGATCGTCGCGGCGCTCCGTGTCATTCTTGGCGATGAGGAGGGGGTTGCCTCGCTGGGCAAACTCGTTTGCCTCGGCAACTTCGAGCCAACCTTCGACCGTCAGGCCGGGGTTATTCTCCAGCCCTTCTGCGAAGGCTCGGTAGACGATGCCGGACAACGCGGCGATCTGCCTGGCTGCGAGAGGCTTGGGGCCTTCACGGAATGCTTTGAGTTGGCGCTCAACGCTGGCCGTGACTTCACCGCACTTTGCTTTGGCAGCGGCGCGGTCAGCAGTGCCGAGTGAGATGTTGATGTGTGTCTTGTACCAGCCGCGAGGACGTCGCTCCTTCGCTAGCTTCTGCAAGATCGCTTGGACATCTGCGGGGATTGTGCGGCGGTAGTACCAATTATCGGAGCCTGTTCTTTTGGTTGGGCAAGCCATTCTCAAGACCATTGATGCAACACTCCTATGTATCAGGAGCGGCGCGAAAACCTCAAGCCTTTCAATAGACTATTGATCTTTCAAGGGAAATAACTGGTGCTGCCAGACAGGATTGAACTGTCGACCTCTCCATTACCAATGGAGTGCTCTACCACTGAGCTACGGCAGCATGCCCCGGATACGAGAATCGGCCCAAAGGGCCTCCACAAGGCGGGCCGATCCTTGCCACAAGGGCCTCTTTCGCGCAAGCGCGGGACGGTGACGTAAACGCCAAAATGGCCTGCTCAACGCGCCGCAGCCTTCTTCGGCCCGATCGATTGAGGCCGATCCGGTTCCCAATTTTTCTCGGCCGGAGGCCGCGGTATTTATTTCGGTGGGCGTGTTGCCGTCGGTGTATGCTCCCGCGGCACATTTTCGAAGCGCGAAGCGAACAGGTCCACGATGCAGGATGATAACGGCAAATGCGGGGACCGAGCCGACGCATTTGTGAAAAATACCGGCAAGGGCGTCAGGCAAGATCCGCGGCAGGATCGGTTGAAGCTGGCGCTGCGCGAAAATCTCAAGCGCCGCAAATCGCAGGCGAGGGGACGCGCCGATCTGACATCCGCGACTTCCAATATCGAGAGCGTCTCACCATATGACGACGGCCCGCAGAAGACGGACAACTAGCCGTCGCGGTATCGGCGTGGCAGATGAGGCGGGGATGAGCGAGCGGATTACGACCGCAAGCAAGACGGCGTCGGGCGCGCCGTCGGCGGCCTCCTTCCCGCGCCATGAGCAAACCTTTCCCGCATTGACGCTGCAGGAGATCGCGCGGATACGGCGGTTTGCCGAAATCCGCAACTACAAGGACGGCGAAAAGCTGTTCGAGACCGGCAAGCCCGGGCCCGGCATGTTCGTGGTGTTGTCGGGCCACGTCACCATCACCCAGCGCGACGGGCTTGGCCATGTCACGCCGATGATCGATCAGGGGCCGGGGCAGTTTCTCGCCGAAATCGGTCAGTTGTCGGGCCGTGTTGCGCTGGTCGATGGCCACGCCGAAGGCGACGTCGAAACGCTGTTGATCCCGCCGGCGCAATTGCGGGCGCTGCTGGTCGCCGAAGCCGATCTCGGCGAACGCATCATGCGCGCGCTGATCCTGCGCCGGGTCAGCTTGATCCAGGCTGGCGCCGGCGGGCCGGTGCTGATTGGCCCCGCGGATTCCAGCGGTGTTGTCCGCCTGCGCGGTTTCCTCACCCGCAACGGCAATCCGCATCATCTGCTTGATCCCAAGACCGATCACGACGCCGCCGAAGTGATCGCGCGCTATTCACCCTCGCCGACCGATTGGCCGCTGGTGGTCGCCCCCGACGGCACCGTGCTTCGCAACCCGAGCGAATCCGAACTGGCGCGGGCGATGGGGATGATCCGCGGCCTCATCAAGGACAGGATCTACGACGTCGCGGTCGTCGGCAGCGGTCCCGCTGGGTTGTCGACCGCGGTGTATGCAGCGTCCGAAGGGCTCAGCGTCGCGGTCTGCGATGCGCGCGCGTTCGGAGGCCAGGCCGGCGCCAGCGCGCGGATCGAGAATTATCTGGGTTTTCCGACCGGCATTTCCGGACTGGCGCTGACCGCGCGCGCCTACAACCAGGCGCAGAAATTCGGCGCCGACATGATGATCCCGGTCGAAGTGAAGGCGCTCGATTGCTCGCGCGAGGACGGCGCCTTCGGGCTGGAGCTCGAAAGCGGCGAGGTGCTGCGGGCAAGGTCGGTCGTGGTGGCGAGCGGCGCGCGCTACCGGCGCCCGGAGGTCGCAAACCTCGCCGACTTCGAAGGCCGCGGCGTCTGGTACTGGGCTTCTCCGATCGAGGCGCGGCTCTGCGCCGAACAGGAAATCGTGCTGGTCGGCGGCGGCAATTCGGCGGGGCAGGCCGCGGTGTTCCTGTCCGGCCATGCGCGCCGGGTGAACATGGTGATCCGCGGCGGCGGCCTCGGCGCCAGCATGTCGCGCTATCTGATCGAGCGCATCGAGGCCACGCCGAACATCGAGCTGATCTTCAACACCGAGGTGGTCGCGCTCGAGGGCACGGCGGACGCCTCGCTCGAACGCGTGCGCTGGCGCAGCCGCCTGTCCGGCGAGGAAAGCGGCATCGACATCCGCAACCTTTTCCTGTTCGTCGGCGCCGATCCCGCCACCGGTTGGCTCGAAGGCTGCGGCGTGATGGTCGATCGCGGCGGTTTCGTCGTGACGGGAACGCAGTGCCGGAAGACGAGAGGCGATCTGGCTTCGGCGCTGGAAACCTCGGTGCCCGGCGTGTTCGCGGTCGGCGATGTGCGCTCCGGATCGGTCAAGCGGGTCGGTGGCGCGATCGGCGAGGGCGCCCAGGTGGTGGCGGCGCTGCATGCGTTTCTCGGCGACACAGCGAGGCCGGCGCTCTAACGAGGAGACGAGATGATGGCAAAGGGTTGCACCCATATTGCGGGCATCCGCGAGGTCACGCCGAGCGCGCTTGGTTGCGAGGAATGCCTGAAGATCGGCAGCGAGTGGCTGCATTTGCGCATCTGCCGTCACTGCGGCCATGTCGGCTGTTGCGACGATTCACCCCACAAGCACGCGACGAAGCATTTTCATGCCACCGGGCATCCGATCATCGAGGGCTACGACCCGCCCGAAGGCTGGGGCTGGTGTTTTGTCGACGAGGTTTTGTTCGATCTGTCCGATCGCAAGACCCCGCACAACGGGCCGATCCCGCGCTACTACTGAAAGCCATATATTGACGTGATTTGTGACAGGGTTGCCAGGTAAACCTGACGGCGCATGCGCCGCTTGGAACGATATCGAGATCGCATCATGAAAGTCATCATATTCGGCGCCACGGGAATGGTCGGGCAGGGCGTGCTGCGCGAGTGCCTGGTCGATCCGGACGTGGAGAGCGTACTCTCGATCGCGCGGCGTCCGTGCGGCAAGCAGGATCCCAAGCTGCAGGAAATCCTGCACGATGATTTCTTTGATTATTCCGCGATCGAATCCCGACTTGTCGGCTACGACGCCTGCTTCTTCTGCCTCGGCGTTTCCTCGGTCGGAATGGACGCCGAGCGCTACCGGCACCTGACCTACGATCTGACCATGGCGGCGGCCACGACTCTCGCTCAACTCAATCCCGGCATGGTGTTCACCTATGTCACCGGGCGCGGCACCGACTCGACCGAGCGGGGGCCGATGATGTGGGCGCGCGTCAAGGGCAAGACCGAAAACGATCTGCTCAAGCTGCCATTCGGGGCGGCCTATATGTTTCGACCCGCCGGCATCCAGCCGCTGCACGGCGTGGAGTTCGAACCTTGCCTGGGCGAAGCCGATCTATGCCGTGACCGCACCGCTGTTGACGCTGTTGGTTCGCACCTCGCCGAAATCGATGACGACCACCGAACGGGTCGGCCGCGCCATGATCAGTGTTGCGCGCGACGGCTATCCGAAGCCGGTGCTGGAAAGCGCGGATATCAATCGGTTCTAGCGCGACCCTCGTTCAGATGCGCGATCTTGCGATGCGCGACCGTTTCGGGACGGGCCCGAACTGGCTGTGGTGAATGGTTAATAGCCCCATGAAATAGCCGCAAACTTCACGCTTTTGCCATCGGGGGTTCATTCGCTCTATACTTTGTTCGTCACAACCGGCAGGTTCGGCATGGATCGCATTCGTATCGTGGGCGGCAACAGGCTGAACGGCACCATTCCGATCTCGGGTGCGAAAAATGCCGCACTGCCCCTGATGATCGCCGGCCTGTTGTCGGACGAGACGTTGATCCTGGACAACGTGCCGCGGCTTGCCGACGTCGCGCAATTGCAGCGCATTCTCGGCAATCATGGCGTCGACATCATGTCCGCGGGCAAGCGCTCCGGCGATCAGCAATACCAGGGCCAGACCCTGCATATTTCCGCGGCCGACATCATCGACACCACCGCTCCTTACGAGCTGGTGTCGCGGATGCGCGCGAGCTTCTGGGTGATCGCGCCGCTATTGGCGCGGATGCATGAGGCCAAGGTCTCGCTGCCGGGCGGCTGCGCCATCGGCACGCGGCCGGTCGATCTGCTGATCATGGCCCTGGAAAGACTTGGCGCGGAAATCACCATCGATGGCGGCTACGTGATCGCGAAGGCGCCGGGCGGGCTGAAGGGCGCCGATATCGAATTTCCCAAGGTCACGGTCAGCGGCACCCATGTTGCGTTGATGGCGGCGACCCTGGCCAAGGGCACGACGATTATCAGCAACGCCGCCTGCGAGCCGGAAATCTTTGATGTCGCCGAGTGCCTGAACAAGATGGGCGCGCGCATCTCCGGCGCCGGCACGCCGCGCATCGTGATCGAGGGCGTCACCAAGCTTCACGGCGCGCGACATACCGTGCTGCCGGATCGAATCGAAACCGGCACCTACGCGATGGCGGTGACGATGACCGGCGGCGACGTGCAGCTTTCCGGCGCGCGGCCGGAACTGTTGCAATCGGCGCTCGACGTGCTGAGCCAGGCCGGCGCCATCATCACCCCCAATAACGCGGGCATTCGGGTGGCCCGCAACGGCGCCGGGGTCGGGCCGGTGAATGTATCGACCGCGCCGTTCCCGGGATTTCCCACCGACCTGCAGGCGCAGTTGATGGCGTTGATGGCCTGCGCCAGCGGCTGTTCGCAGATCACCGAGACGATTTTCGAGAATCGCTTCATGCATGTGCAGGAGCTGGCGCGGTTCGGCGCCCGGATCAGCCTGGACGGCGAGACCGCCACGATCGACGGCATCGCGAAACTGCGCGGCGCGCCCGTGATGGCGACCGACCTGCGCGCCTCGGTGTCGCTGGTGATCGCGGGGCTGGCCGCCGAGGGCGAGACCATGGTCAACCGGGTCTATCATCTCGACCGCGGTTTCGAGCGGCTGGAAGAGAAGCTGTCGGGCTGCGGCGCGTCGATCCAGCGCATCAGCGATTGAAGGTTCGAGCTAGCGGTGGCGGCCCAGCTCAAATTGATAGCGCTCGATGCCGACGATCTTGCGGTCATTTCCGCGCACGTCCAGGATGCCGACGTGCGGGTTGCCGACATCGTGTGGCGGCAGGGCGAAAAGCGGCTGGTGGTTGGCATGAACCGGCTGGACTGGCAACAGACGCTGACGGGAGGAGCCACGCCGCGCCGGCTCATCTCGGCGCTGCGGTTTGATCGCGTTTTGTCATGCAAGTCGCGCAACATCGATCTGGAGGCGCGCGGAAGCGGCCCTTGAGCTGCTCGGAATCGAGTTTCATCCGACCGATCCTCCCGGCGGCAACGTGGTGCTGTTGTTCGGCCATAGCGGCGCGCTCAGGCTCGACGTGGAATGCCTCGAATGCGAACTCGCCGACCTTGGCGCCGACGATGTCGGGACCAGCGATCTCGACGAAGGCGCCGAGTCATCCGGGCTGGGTGCGTGATTGTTCTTACCTCGCCCCGCAAGAGCGGGGCGAGGGCGTAGCGCTCCCCTCGCATGGCGGGCTCGGGTGGCAATTCCCCCCGTTCAAGGGTTGACGGCCATTGGCCGCCGCGCCATTGAGCATAGGCCTTCGATTCAAGCCAGAAAGCCATCATGCCCGTCCGCCTCGACAGAAGCAGCGCCGATTTCGACCAGCGCTTCGGCACGTTTCTCGCCGCCAAGCGCGAGGCGTCGGCCGATGTCGAGCGGGCGACCCGCGCCATCGTCGATGACGTGGCGGCGCGCGGCGACGCCGCGCTGATCGAGGCCACGCGAAAATTCGACCGGCTCGACATCGACGCGAAGAGGCTGCGCGTGACCGCGGCCGAGATCGATGCCGCCGTGAAAGCCTGTGACAGCCCGACGCTGGAAGCGCTGAAATTCGCGCGCGACCGCATCGAGACCTTTCATCGGCGGCAGATGCCGAAGGACGAGCGTTTCACCGACGCGCAGGGCGTCGAACTCGGCTGGCGCTGGAGCGCGATCGACGCCGTCGGTCTCTATGTTCCGGGCGGCACGGCGGCCTATCCGTCCTCGGTGCTGATGAACGCGGTGCCCGCGACCGTCGCCGGCGTCGCGCGGGTGGTGATGGTGGTGCCGTCGCCGGACGGCAAGCTCAATCCGCTGGTGCTGGCGGCCGCTCGATCTCGCCGGCGTGTCCGAGATCTATCGCGTCGGCGGCGCGCAGGCGGTGGCGGCGCTGGCCTGGGGCACCGCGACCATCGCGCCGGTGGCCAAGATCGTCGGCCCCGGCAACGCCTATGTCGCCGCCGCCAAGCGGCTGGTGTTCGGCAAGGTCGGCATCGACATGATCGCCGGCCCCTCCGAAGTGCTCGTGATCGCCGACCGCACCGGCAACGCCGGCTGGATCGCGGCCGACCTTCTGGCGCAGGCCGAGCATGATGCCGCCGCGCAGTCGATCCTGATCACCGACGATGCGGCGCTGGCCGGCGAGGTCGAGCGCGCGGTGGAATCGCAATTGAAGACCTTGCCGCGCGCGGAGATCGCGCGTGCCTCGTGGAGCGAGTTCGGCGCCATCATCATGGTCAGGAACCTCGATGACGCGGTGCCGTTGGCCGACGCGATCGCCGCCGAGCATCTGGAAATCATGACCGCGGATCCGGAAGCGCTGTCGGCCAGGATCCGCAATGCCGGCGCGATCTTTCTCGGCGCCCATACGCCCGAGGCGATCGGCGACTATGTCGGCGGCTCCAATCACGTGCTGCCGACCGCGCGCTCGGCGCGGTTCTCGTCGGGCTCGGCGTGCTCGATTTCATGAAGCGGACGTCGATCCTCAAATGCGGGCCGGACCAGTTGCGCGCATTGGGGCCGGCGGCGATCACGCTCGGCCAGGCCGAAGGGCTCGAGGCCCATGCCCGCTCGGTCGCCATGCGCCTTAATTTGCCAAAAAATCCGTCATGACCAAACCGCCGCCCAGTGACGATTTGAAGGACGATCCGAAGGACGATTCAAACAATCGCGTCGTCGCGGTGACGCTCGACGAGGAATCGATCGGGCGCTCCGGTCCCGACATCGAGCACGAGCGCGCGATCGCGATCTACGACCTGGTCGAGCAAAACCTGTTCGCGCCCGAGGGCGCCGAAGGCGGCCCATTCACCTTGCATATCGGCATCACCGGCAACCGGCTGATGTTCGACATCCGCCGCGAGGACGGCACGCCGGTGGTGGCGCATCTGCTGTCGCTGACGCCGTTCCGGCGCATCGTCAAAGACTATTTCATGATCTGCGACAGCTACTACCAGGCGATCCGCACCGCGACGCCGGACAAGATCGAAGCCATCGACATGGGCCGCCGCGGCATTCACGACGAAGGCTCGCGCACGCTGCAGGAGCGCCTGAAGGGCAAGGTGCGGGTCGATTTCGAAACCGCGCGCCGGCTGTTCACGCTGATCTGCGTCCTGCACTGGAAGGGCGAAGCATGACGGTTCCGCCCCCAGCCGCGCCAAGCACAGAAGAGTCGTGAGCACATGGCGGCGCCACCGCGCCCGCGCAATCCCCAGGCCGTGCTGTTCGCGTGCGGCTTGAACAGCGTGCGCTCGCCGATGGCGGAGAGCCTGCTGCAGCGGATGTTTCCGCAAGGACTCTATGTCAAATCCGCCGGCGCCAGGAAGGGCGAACTCGATCCGTTCGCGGTCGCCGTGATGGCCGAACTGGGCCAGGATATCTCCAGCCACAAGCCGATGACCTTCGAGGAACTCGAGGATTGGGAAGGGCTCAATTTCGACCTGATCATCACGCTGTCGCCGGAGGCGCATCACCGGGCGCTGGAACTGACGCGCACGCTCGCGGCCGACGTCGAATACTGGCCGACGCACGATCCGACCCGGACCGATGGCAATCGCGAGCAGAAGCTGCAAGCCTATCGCGACGTCTGCGACAGTCTGCTGCTGCGCATCCGCAAGCGTTTTTCGAAAGCCGGCGCCGCGAGCGAGTAGCCGTGCGCGGGACATTTGTTTGTCACCTGACCGATATGATTTCGGCGGCCCTCAGGCGCGATAACAAGCGCTTGTTCCCGGTTGTCTCCGAGTGGTCCTTCCGATAGGTTCCGCGCAAATTCTTTGCCGAATCTCCCGAACAAAAAATCCGCATGCTGGGCCGCCCGAAATTCGTTCTTGCTTCCGGTTCGCCGCGACGGCTCAGCCTGCTCAACCAGGCCGGCATCGAGCCCGATGCGCTGCGTCCGGCCGATGTCGACGAGACCCCGCGGCGGGGCGAACTGCCGCGCGCCTGCGCCAACCGCCTCGCGCGCGCCAAGGCCGATGCCGCGCTCAAATCGGTGCAGCTCGATGACGAATTGCGCGGCGCCTTCATTCTTGCCGCCGATACCGTGGTTGCGGTCGGCCGCCGCATCCTGCCGAAAGCCAATCTGGTTGACGAAGCCTCGCAGTGCCTGCGGTTGTTGTCGGGCCGCAACCACCGGGTCTACACCGCGATTTGTCTGGTGACGCCGAAGGAAACCTTCCGCCAGCGCCTGATCGAGACGCGGGTGCGCTTCAAGCGCCTGAGCGAGGACGATATCCAGGCCTATGTCGGCTCCGGCGAATGGCGCGGCAAGGCCGGCGGCTATGCCGTGCAAGGCATCGCCGGATCGTTCGTGGTCAAGATGGTCGGCTCCTACACCAATATCGTCGGCCTGCCGCTCTACGAATTGATGGCACTGCTCGGCGGCGAAGGCTTTCCGATCCGTTTCGGCTGGTTGAATGCCAGCTAGGCCGCCCGATCGCGCGGGCTCCGCGAGGCGCCCGGGTAAGCCTTCGGGCAAATCATGCCCGATCTGCGGCAAGCCGCCGACCGAGGCTGCCAAGCCGTTTTGTTCCGACCGCTGTCGCGACGTCGACCTGAACCGCTGGCTGTCCGGCTCCTACGCCATTCCGGGCAAACCGGACGCCGACGAGGACGCCGGATAGGCGATATTCGATAACTTCCGAGGCTGCCGTTCGGTGATCGGTCGCTGCTCGTCCTTTTGGACCATGCGGATACGCTTTGCCTTCTTCCGCATGGCTGCGCCACGCGTAGCCGGAGATGAAGCGTGGTGGACAGGGCCGCCCGGCCTGACTATAAACCGCCCGCTCCGGGTGCTTTTGCGCTCCGGAAGTGCCCAGGTAGCTCAGTTGGTAGAGCATGCGACTGAAAATCGCAGTGTCGGTGGTTCGATCCCGCCCCTGGGCACCATTGGCCTTTCCGGTCCTGTTCTTTTTCGTCCGCGCCCGTTCGCCGATCAGCAAGAACCCTCGTAAAATCAGGCGTTCACTGTGACGTCCGGAACCCTTCGACCGAGTTCGTTTGTTCATAACTGGCTAGGTTGGGCAGGCGGGGTGCGCCATCTGATCGCAAGTTGTTCGGGTTCAAGCGATCAAATAAATTCTGTCGCAGAATGAAATGGCTCTTGCTGCTGATGGCTGGTGACGGCGGATGGCGGGCAATCGTGGGCCGGTACAACTTTAGTGTGAGGGTCTTGGCCCGAAGCGATTGTCGTGAACAGCGCTTGAAAGACATACTCGCGCTGCGTCTGCTCCACCAGGCGCCAGCGGCTGAAGCGAGCGACAACGATACAAAGGCTACTGCGAACAACGGGCCGGGCTAATGTGTCAAATTTTCCATACGTAGCTTGTCTCGTCATCCACGGCAGAGGAGGGATGCTTTCGCCGGTGTAGCCGGCCTGCCTTATTGAGCGATCGTGGAACTGACGCTGTGCCAGACTCGATCCTTGAGAGCAATCAGGGCCGGCGGCGGTAGCGTCACGGGCGGCTCGGTTCTTGTGGCGCCGTCGACGACAAGACGCGCGACGTCGATTTCTCCATCGGTGTAATAGGGATCACCCTCGCCATTCCGGGCGAGCAAGGTCGGTCCTATTCCGGATATCTGGAAAAAAGCCTCGACCATATCTGCCGTGCGCAAGTCGCGCATCAGCAGATCGCGCTCGGCATCGATGTTCGGTCCGATGTGATGGGTGACTTGCCCTGTGTCATGGCTCAAACCGACCCCACGATCGAATGTTATCGAGCCCAGCCAAACCGGACGGCCACTCGTACCTTTTTCGAGGACCTGCCATAGGCGGACGTGGTGTCGCCGATCGGCGCTCCTTCCGTCCGGCTTTTCGAAAGCAAGCTGCTCTTTTTTGCCGTCATAATAGAGCGGGCTGACGGGCGCGTCATGGTATGGCCGGTCAAGTGCGACGCTGCCTATGATGTCGATGCTCGTGCGCAACGTGATGGGGTCCGCGGGAAACCATTCGGCCGCATGCATGGCGCGGGTGATATCTTGCGTGTCGCCGACCAGCCCTACGTTAAGCGCATCGCCAGGAATGCCATCGGCAGTGCGCGTCACCATGGGCAGGTTGGCAAGACCGGGCTCGTGTTCATGGTGGGTCCATAATGCAGGCGCCACAACGTAAGCCAGCAGCAGATAGACGATTGCTGCGGCCCCGAAAATGATGAGCCATCGCCGACCTCTCGCGGGCAGCTTCATCGAACCCTTCCCTGGTGTTTGCTCAAAAGCAAAAGGCCTCTGCCGTAGAGACAGTGCTGCGACGTAGGTAAGCAGCGCTGTCTCAATGTAGCGAAGTTGACCTGGGGCGGCTTGTAGGAGGCGGAACACCACACCACTATGCAGAAACGGCCAAGACAACGGAAAATCGAGAATCGACGGCATGTTCGCCGCTACCGAAGCGACATGGTCGTTCGAGCGCCAGGAGTAATCTGCCGGAATTGCATAGACGTTGAATATTGCCCTCTTCCAAGCTTCTACCTTCGCGGGTCTGAAAAGACCTCCTCGGCACATTGGAGCTTGAGGCAAATGAAGCGCAAAGGTTTTAACGTCATCGTCGGCGGGATCCTGGGACTAGCACTGGGCTTGGGCTGGTCGATGCCTGCACTTGCAGAGGGCGATCCGTTGCCATCGTGGAACGCCACCCCGACGAAGCAGGCCATCGTTGAATTCGTCGGTCGGGTAACCAAACCCGGCGGCTCTGATTTTGTCGCGCCGGCCGAGCGTATCGCGACGTTCGACAACGATGGCACGCTTTGGGTTGAACAGCCAATGTATGTCCAATTGGCATTTGCGCTCGATCGGGTGAGGGCGATGGCACCCCAGCATCCGGAATGGGCCTATACCGAGCCGTTCCAGTCCGTGCTGGAGGGAAACATCAAGGCATTGGCTGAATTTGGCGAACATGATCTCGTTCAATTGATCATGGTGACCCATGCTGGCATGACCACCGACGAATTCTCGAAAATCGTGACGGACTGGCTCGCCACTGCGCGCGATACGCGCTTCAGGCGGCCCTATACTGAACTCGTCTACCAGCCGATGCTCGAATTACTCTCCTATCTGCGGGCAAACGGCTTCAAGACTTTCATCGTGTCGGGGGGCGGTGTCGAGTTCATGCGCCCGTGGACCGAGAAGGTATATGGTGTTCCACCCGAACAGGTGGTCGGATCGTCGATCAAGACCAAATTCCAGATGCGCGACGGAATCCCCACACTATTCCGGCTACCGGAAGTCGATTTTGTCGACGACAAGACAGGCAAACCGATTGCAATCAACGAAGCCATCGGCCGCCGTCCGATCGCAGCGTTCGGAAATTCCGACGGTGATCTCGAGATGCTCCAGTGGACGACCATCAGTGCGGGCGTGCGCTTTGGGGCGATCGTTCATCACACGGACGCCGAGCGCGAATATGCCTACGACCGACGGTCGCATTTCGGACGGCTCGACGTCGCTTTGGACGCCGCTGCCGTCAACAGATGGACGGTGATCGACATGAAAAAGGATTGGAAAGTGATCTTTCCGTTCGAGACGCGCTGAATTATCGCATTGAGCATTGTACCATAGGTCGGTAGGCAAATACTGAGCGTCTCTCTACTCTGTAGAACCTTTTCGGTTCGCGCGACGTCTTGAGATAGATCAAGCACCTTCCTCATCCAGGAAGGTTTTATATTGATTGTCATGTGTGCAGATTGCGATTGGGCATTCTATTTGGTGAAGCGCCTGGATCGCTGGATGCATGCAGGAACGGCGAACAGTTTACTCGTTTTTTTTTCGGCAAATCCAGGAGTACGGAAATGCCTTGCAGCAGGGTGGTCAGCTTCACCGACCCTTTTTCGTATCAGTCGGCGTTTCGTTCCGTCGAGGTTGAGCTTTTTCCTACCGTGAAGGGAAAATTTTCCGCCGAGTTGACGCAAGTCAGCATGAACAAGCTATGGGTTCACGTCGCTCATGAAGATTTACCGCGTGTCTACATAGGCGCGGTCAAACCGCATCGAGCCGCGATCGGTTTTCTCACCAGGATGAACCAGCCGGCGATGCAGCACTGCGGCATGGAGGTTTTGCCCGGCGATATTGTCATCAACGACACCGATTTGATGTATCGGCGGACCGAGGCCAACTGCGATTGGGGGTCGATGTCCTTGCCGCGGGATGATCTCGACGCTGTGTACAAGGCGGTAACCGGCCGCGAATTTGCCGGGCTGGCCCGAAAGCATCTCGTAAGGCCTGCTCCTGAGCTGATGTCTCGGCTGCTGAACCTTCATGCATTGGTCGGTCAGCTCGCCAAAACCACTCCGGATATTCTTTCTCTCCCCGGGGTGGCTCGTGCGTTGGAGCAGGAGCTGATCCTTGTGCATGATCCGCTGCCTGACCGAGGGCGATCCATCGGAGATGACGGCAGGAGGCCGGCGTCACGACATGATTATCGCCCGGTTCGAGGAATTCCTGGAGAGCCATCCTGACCGGCCGTTGTATCTGACGGAAATCTGCGCGGCGATTGGCGTAGCTGAGCGGACCCTGCGGGTCGTCTGCGAGGAGCATCTGGGGATGGCTCCTATCCGCTTTCTTTCCATGCGACGCATGCATCTTGTCCATCGCGCGCTTCGACAGGCGGACCCCTCGAAGACGACCGTCACCCGAATTGCGACCGATCACGGCTTCTGGGAACTTGGACGTTTCTCGGTCGCCTACCGAGATATGTTTGACG